>NZ_CP045798.1:482500-1682500 GCF_000746025.2 Thermanaerosceptrum fracticalcis | reverse complement strand
AAAACAATCTTCCCGGAATGATTGTATATGTTTTTGAGAAAATGCGAAGAGAGTTAGGTAAAGTATGGGAAATATGTTAGAGCTGTAATGCCCTTGGGTACCCTGGAATGTGGAAATAGTTTTACTGGTGGATCAAAAGGGAAAACTGGAAATATACGGCAGATATGCTAGTTTTAATAATTAAGGGAGGCGACAGGTTGGAAGCGAAGGTGGACAACCTGTCAGCCTGCCCGGAAAAGGGATGAAAAAGGAAATACTTAAGTTTAACCATAAGCTGGACGTTGTAATAAGGCATACGGCAGGACTGACGGAGACGGTAAGTTACAGTGTCCGTCTCAGGGGTGCAAATAACATGGGAGGGGTGGACAAAAACACATACATAAAGGCAGGAGATTCAAACGACAGGTGGATAAAAGCGACTGCATCAAAGACTTTCAAGGCTGGCACAAAATACAATCAGACCCGTTCCCGTTAGTTCTGTTAAAGTGGGAGAGGATGGAAGGGTTGTGTTCAATTAGGTCTCTTGAAAAAACAGCAGGGACTTCTTTTTCAGAGGTCCCTGCTTGTTTTTTAGTAATCCATGGGGGGCATGGGAGGAGTGTTTTCTTTTTTGGGTATATCTGTAATTATCACATCAGTGGTTAAGAGCATGGCCGCGATGCTGGCTGCATTCTGCAGGGCGTTGCGTGTAACCTTGGTGGGGTCTACGATGCCCTTTTCCATAAGGTTGGTGAAGTCACCGGTGACAGCATCAAAACCTTGGCCCTGGGGTAAATCTTTGGCTTTTTCCACGATGACGGAGCCTTCCTGGCCGGCATTATAGGCAATTTGCCGCAGGGGTTCTTCCAAAGCCTTACGTACGATTTGTACGCCCAGCAATTCATCGCCTTGAGCCTCCACTTTATCCAGCACTCTGGCTGCCTGCAGGAGGGCGGCGCCGCCACCGGGGACGATACCTTCGGCTACAGCAGCCCGCGTGGAGTTTAAGGCATCCTCAATGCGCATTTTCTTTTCTTTGGCTTCAGTCTCTGTAGCGGCACCGATTTCCAGAACAGCCACGCCGCCGGAGAGTTTGGCCAGACGCTCTTCTAATTTTTCTCTGTCATATTCAGACTTGGTTTCTTCTTTCTCTGTCTTGATCTGGGCTATTCTGGCCTGGATGGCTTTGGGGTCGCCGGCACCGTCAACGATGGTGGTGTTCTCTTTTTCCACTCTTACTAAACGGGCCCGGCCCAGCATGGATAATTTAACGTTTTCCAGCTTGTAGCCCAGCTCTTCGGAGATGACCTGGCCTCCGGTTAAAATCGCGATATCGGAGAGCATGGCTTTACGCCTGTCACCAAAGCCGGGGGCTTTCACGGCTGCACACTTCAGGGTGCCGCGCAGTTTGTTGACCACTAAGGTGGCCAGGGCTTCACCTTCTACATCCTCGGCGATAATCAAGAGGGGTTTACCCTCCCTTATGACTTCCTCAAGCACAGGGAGCAGGTCCCTGATGGCGCTGATTTTCTTGTCACAAATAAGAATGTAAGGCTCTTCCAATACGGCTTCCATGCGTTCAGTATTGGTAACCATGTAGGGAGAGATATAGCCGCGGTCAAACTGCATACCTTCCACTACTTTTAAGTTGACACCCATGGTTTTGCCGTCTTCTACGGTAATAACACCTTCGCGTCCCACTTTTTCCATGGCATCGGCAATAATATTACCGATTTCCGGGTCGTTGGCGGAAATGGTGGCAACCTGGGAAATCTCGGCCCGGTTTTCAATGGGTTTACTAATTCTGTGGAGTTCTTCCACTACGGCATTTACTGCCTTTTCGATACCCTTCTTGAGAAAGATAGGGTTCGCTCCTGCAGCTATATTTTTAAGACCTTCTTTAATAATGGCTTGTGCCAAAACGGTAGCCGTTGTGGTACCGTCACCCGCGACATCATTGGTCTTGCTGGCTACTTCTTTCACCAGCTGGGCTCCCATATTCTCATATGGGTCTTCCAGTTCAATCTCTTTAGCAATGGTGACACCATCGTTGGTGATGGTGGGAGAACCAAATTTTTTGGCGAGAACTACATTGCGCCCTTTAGGACCCAGGGTAACTTTGACGGCATTAGCCAGAGTATCGACACCTTTCTCCAGGGATCTGCGGGCAGTTTCCGAGAAAACAAGGGCTTTAGCCATAGTATCATACCTCCTTCCGAAATTTATCTAAATGAGACTTATTCCAAGACGGCCAATACTTCGCTTTCTTTCATTATGTAAAGCTTTTTGCCGTCCAGTTTCACCTCTGTTCCGGCATAGGTGGAGAAAAGAACCCGGTCACCGGTTTTAATCTCTAAGGGAATACGCTGACCGTTATCTCCCATGGCTCCGGGACCAACAGCCAGTACTTTACCTTCCTGGGGCTTTTCCTTGGCTGTGTCGGGGATAATCACACCGCCGGGGCTTACCGTATTCTTTTCCACAGGTTCGACCAAAATTCTGTCTGCAAGGGGTTTAATGTTCATCGCATTCACCTCCTGTACGTATTGTTAGCACTCAATCAAAGCGAGTGCTAATTCCAATTTGAATTATAAAAAACTGGTTTTTTGTATTTCAAGAGAAAAAAACGGCGATTTTTTAGTATTAATCATGATTGGATAAAATTAGGCTAAAAAAAGACAGCAAATCTCACGCTCACATTTGCTATCACTAATTTTTGGGATGTTTTTTGGATATAGTTAACTGCTAAATGGACTATACTCACTAGCTAATGGATATTTGTCGATATATAGGAATGAAAAAAAGAACCCCGAAAGGGGTACGTAAATGGGAGGGTAAGTAATATGAATTTTAAAGTGTCTTATTCTAACTGAATGTTATTAGACAAATTACCGTCCCTGGAACCATTTGGGGATAAAAAGAATGGTTTCCGGGACATAGGTGATTAAAAACAAGACGGCGATAAGCACAACGACAAATGGCAATACCCGCCTGGAAAGCTGCATAATTGAGTGACCGCTTAACCCGCAGCCAACGTAAAGAACGGTTCCTACAGGGGGGGTAAGGAGACCTATACAGAGGTTAAAGACCATAACTACCCCGAAGTATAAAGGATCAATACCCAGGTTTTTAACAAGAGGTATAAGTATAGGGGCTAAAATAAGCATAGCAGGTGTTAAGTCTAATACAGCACCGACAAGTAAGAGGAAGATATTAATGATAAACATAACCACTAAGGGGTTGGTGGAAATGGACGTGATCACCTCTGCAATGGCTTGAGGTATCCTGCCGACGGTAATCATGAAGGCGGTTGAAGTAGCTGCTGATGCCACAAACATCACAACAGCAGAACTTATGGCTGCATCAAGTAGTATCTCTGGAAGTTTACTTAATTTTAATTCACGATAAATAAAAAAGGAGACAAAGAAAGCATACCATACCGCTACTACAGCGGCTTCAGTCGGCGTAAAAATTCCAAATACAATACCCCCCATAATAACCAAGGGAAGGATCAGGGCCCAAATGGCGTCAAGCATACTTTTCAAAAGTTGGATAAAGGGAACACGCTGTTTCACCGGGTAATCTTTTTTACGGGAATGAATATACCAGTAGATCATCAGGGCAAAACCCATGATAAGGCCTGGTACGATTCCGCCTAAGAAGAGGCCTACAATGGAAACTCCGCCGATAACACCGTACAGAATCATGGGCATACTTGGCGGGATAATGGGGCCGGTGCATCCTGCTGCACAGATCAGGGCTGCACTGCGGTCCGATTCGTATCCTTCTTTTTTCATGACAGGGTGGAGAATAGACCCAACTGCCGCAGTGTCGGCAACGGCAGTACCGGAGACGCCGGCAAAAATCATACAGGCTACTACAGTTACATAGCCCAAACCTCCGCGGACGTGGCCAATCAGGTCATTGGCAAACTTTACGATGCGGACAGAAATGCCGCCTTGATTCATGATTTCTCCTGCCAGCATAAAGAAGGGGATGGACATCAGGGTGTAGTTTTCCGCCCCGGCCATCATGTGCTGAACGACAATCTGGGTGTCAAAGTTGTTGTGGAAGAGCATGAGGGCAGCGGTACTGAGAATCAAGGCAAAGGCCACCGGTATGCCGAAGGCTAAGAAGCCAAATAACGATACTAGAAAAATAGTTAACATTGTGTTCCCCCCTCACCCTCGTTTTTTTCTTTCTGGAAAATCTCAACAGTATCCTTGATGAGGAGTAGGAGCATAAAAAAAGCAGAAAAAGGAACAACGGCGTTAACATATCCGTAAGGAATCTGGGTTGCCGGTGCGGGCCAGACCACAGTCTGAAAATAAAATTTAATACCCCCCTGTATGAGAATCAACAGGGCACCTGCCATCAGGATATTCCCTATAAATGCGGCCACCTTTTTTCCCAAGTTGGGCAGCAGGTTGATAACAATATCCAGGCCTAGATGACGGTGGCGCTTGAAAGCCAGGAGAGCTCCCAGGAAAACTACCCATGTAAACATAAAAAGAGATATTTCCTCGTTCCAGGGGAAGGCTTTGTCAAAGACATAACGGGCAACTACGTTGATGAAGACAATGATAGCCATGCAGGCTAAAAGAAAAGCAGTAAATAGTTCTAAAGCACGTTCAGCATAGAGTAAAATTTTCATTAATACACCTCCCGTTAAGCTGCTATGAATGGGCTCCGCAATAAGAAATAAAAAACAATATTAAGAGAGCCGGAAGAGCCGGCTCTCTTATTAAGTTTTATAGGCATAATTGTCTTTACTTGGTGTCCTTGATTCTTTGCACAATATCCTTGAATTCGGGATACTGCTTATACCATTTCTCATAAACGGGTTGAACGGCTTTTTCCCACTCGGGTCTATCAGTCAGTTCATCTATTTGGAGACCTTTTTCCTTTAATTTAGCCAAAGCCTCTGGGTCAAATTTCTTCATCAGATCAACTTCATATTTGGCATACTCTAAAGCCGCTTCTTTAAAGATTTTTTGTTGTTCAGGCGTGAGGGTCTGCCAGAACTTTTCGCTGATTATCATGATGTTGGGCCCCAGAATGTGATAGGAGAGGGTGATATATTTCTGCGCTTCATACCATCCGCTGGTGAGCACAGTAGGTGCAGGGTTTTCCTGGCCGTCAACAACCTTTTGCTGCAGGGCACTGAAGAGTTCGGTCATTGGCATAGAAACTGTGTTAAAGCCGAGGGCCTGCATGCCGTCAATAAAGATACTGTTGGTGGGAACTCTTAATTTAATGTCTTTTGTATCTTTCAACGACTTAATGGGGTGTTTGGAGTTAGAAATGGCACGGAGACCGTTTACGCTCCAGGCTAGAGGACGTGTCCCTTTTTCAATCATACCCTGGGTAATTTCTTCGCCAATAGGCCCGTTTAATACCTTCATAGCATGATCATAATCTCTGAAGAGGTACGGGAATTCAGGAATCTTTAATTTTGGAAGCATTTCCGCTTGTAGGAGGCCTGCTACAGCCATTTCAATGGTCCCCATGCTTACGCCGTTAATAAATTCTTTTTCGGAACCTAATTGATTGTTGTCGTAAATTTCAACTTTGAAAGCACCTTTTGTTTTTTCCTCAAGGTAGGGTTTAAATTTTTCTTTCAGAGCAATGTTCTGAGGATGGGTGGGCGGGAAATAGTTAGCAATTTTGACAACCCTAACTTCTGGTTTCTTCTCTTTATTGGCGTCTGGTGCAGGGGCCGGCTTACCACAACCTGCTAAACTAAACACAAAAGTAAGTACCAAAACGAGAGCAAGGATTCTTTTCCACATAATATTGACCTCCCCAAAATGATTTATAGGTGGTTGTTTAACTAACTAACCTTGTCAGTATCCCTCCTTTTTCACAATTTTTTTAAAAACTCTATGAATAAGATTTGACGTACTTTGCAAAATTCCTTCTCGATCAGTAAAAAAATTTCCTAATTTATTTATTGATGTCTGTGAAAATTTGCCCAATAGAATATGGAGATTCTTTATTAAATCAAGGGCGTGTTGTATAAACCGAAAAAAATATTTCCCTTTTTAGGAGGAGAAAAACGGACATGGTTGAATATTAGTACTATAATAAAAAGGAAAAAACATCAAAAGGGGGGATAGGATGAACTCTTTCATTAAGCCGTCCGGTATTCTGGTCCGTTTACGCAGTATTGTACCTAATTTAAAACCGGCAGAAAGCAAAGTTGCGAATTTTATATTGGAAAACCCGGAAGAGATTATGCATATGACCATTACAAACCTTTCCGAAAAGACGGAAACAGCACTTGCCACTATTGTTAGGTTATGTAAAAAAATCGGCTGTTCCGGCTTTCAGGAACTTAAAAATGCATTATATAACGACCTTGTAGACCCATTAAAAGGAATCCATGAAGAAATTGAACTAACTGACAATATTAGTACAATTACCCAGAAGGTATTTTACAGTGGAATCCAGACGCTAAGCGATACTTTAAGGATGATAGATATAGCTGAACTGGAAAAAGCCATAAGCATTATCGCCAATGCCAATAAGGTGGAGTTTTACGGTGTGGGGGCGTCTGGTTTTATTGCCCTGGATGCTCACCACAAAATGTTTAAAACGGGGATACCGTCTGCGGCTTATGCAGATCCTCATATGCAGATTATTTCTGCAGGATTTCTTACTGAGCATGATGTTGCGGTTGGTATTTCTCATTCAGGCAGTACCAAAGATACCATTCAATCACTCAAACATGCTAAGGCATCAGGGGCTAAGACCATTTGTATCACAAGCTATATGAGGGCCCCCATTACCAAAGTGTCTGATATCTCCCTCTATGTAGCGGCCAGGGAAACTACTTTCCGAAGTGAGGCCATGGCTGCTCGCATTGCCCAGCTTTGTGTCATTGATTTACTGATTGTTGGCGTTTCCTTTCTTCGGCAAAAAGAGAGTATTGCTGCTTTGGAAAAAGTGCGGCACAGTATAGCTTTAAAACGATACTAGGAGGTTAAGTATGCAAAAAAGAGCGGTGATTGGTGGGGATATAGGTACTGGAAGCTGTAAAGTTGTGGCTTTTGATTTTGAAGGAAATATTATTGGCAGTCGTACTATGGAATACCCCTTGATCCACCCTAGATGGGGTTGGGCGGAACAGGACCCCCGCCTGATTCTAAACACTTTCGTCCGCTGTCTTAAAGAATTATTAGGATCTCTAAAAGATGAGAACTGGGGGATTGAATTGATATCCCTAAGTTCTGTTTTTCACAGTGTCCTGGCTGTAGACCATCAGAATACACCATTAACCAATTGTTTACCCTGGGCTGACAGCCGTGCCCTGGCTGAAGTGGAATTCATTAAGGAGCAAAGACTTCCTCATTACTTTTATCAACGAACAGGCTGTCCTCCCCATCCCATGTATTTACCCGGTAAGCTTCTCTGGTGGAAAAAACAGATGCCAGATGTATTTGAGAAAGCTCATAAATTTATTTCCATAAAAGAATATATTCTGGCCGAGCTCACCGGAGAGTATCTTGTGGATTTTTCTGTCGCCTCCGGATCGGGACTGTTGAATCTTCATGAGTTGAAATGGGATAACGAAGTTCTGGAGCTGATAGGGATTAACACCGAGAAACTATCGACCCTCGTTTCAACCCAAACCGTACTTCCCCCCATCAGACCTGTCTGGGCCAGGGAAATGGGATTAGACCCGGGCACACCCTGGGTCATAGGGGGCGGTGACGGTACGTGCTCTAATCTTGGTTCGGGGGCTGTGGGCCAGGGCATTATGACGGCAATGGTAGGAACCAGCGGGGCAGTACGGGTAATGTCGCCGGAACCTAAAATAGACCCCCAAGGTCGGACCTGGTGCTATCAAATGACAGATAACATGTGGGTCTCCGGGGGAGCCATTAACAACGGTGGCATTGTCTACCGCTGGTACCGAGACAAAATCATGACGGATGATATGGAATTGGGAAGTACAGGGGATTATGAGGTGATGAACCGCTGGGCACAGGAAATACCCCCAGGTTCCGACGGGCTCCTCTGCTTACCCTTTTTAGCGGGGGAGAGAAGCCCCTACTGGAATGCCAATGCGCGGGGAGTGCTTTTTGGGCTGGGACTGGAGCACACCAAGAAACATGTGGCCAGGGCCATCATGGAGGGTGTGGTCTATCGCATGTACAGTGTGTATAAGGCTTTAGCAGAGCTCAACGGGAAACCTGTGGAGATACGGGCCTCCGGTGGTTTTGCCCGTTCTCCTTTATGGCTCAGCATATTGAGTGATGTCTTTGGCTGTGAGGTAAAAGTGCCTGATGGTGTGGAAGGTTCGGCCCTGGGGGCAGCTATTTTAGGGATGGCGGCCCTTAAGATCATCCCTTCCGTCAACGTAGCCGAAAAAATGGTAACCACCAGTTATCAGTGTACGCCGGATTGGGAAAACCACAGGCTATACCAGGAAATATACAAGGTCTATGAGAAGACATACTGGGGGTTACAGGAAAGTTTCGCCATGCTGGCTAAAATGAAAAGGTAAGAGATTAAGGAGTGTGATTGTAATGAGCCCGAATCGACTTCAGAGTTTTCCTTCCTACCAAAGGGCAATTTCCAAAGGACATCTTTGCTCAACGGGCATTAATATCACACAGCTGGACAGACCGATCATCGCCATTGCCAACTCTTGGAACGAGATTGTCCCGGGGCACGTACATTTGCGCCAGGTAGCGGAGCGGGTCAAGCAAGGCGTCCTGGCGGCTGGAGGTTTGCCGCTGGAATTTAACACCATTGCTATTTGTGATGGTATCACTCAGGGACATGGCGGCATGAGGTATCCTCTGCCGAGCCGGGAATTGATTGCCGATTCGGTAGAGGCCATGGTCAGTGGACATGGGATTTTCGACGGGATGATACTCATCGCTTCCTGCGACAAAATTGTCCCCGCCATGCTGATGGCGGCTGCGCGGATGAATATACCTTCCATAATTGTAACGGGGGGGCCTACTTTAAACTGTATCACCCCTAAAGAATCAAAAAAAGCAAGAAAGGACTTTTTAGCGGGTACAATCAGCGAGAAAGAACTGGTTGAAAAAACATTATCATATTACACGGGCCCCGGGATTTGCCCCTTTCTGGGTACAGCCAACACTATGTGTGTTGTGGCAGAAGCCATGGGAATGACTCTTCCTGATATGGCTCTTGCCCCGGCAAACTCAGCGCTCTCGTTAAATATTGCTGAAGCAAGCGGTCGGAGAATAGTAGAGCTTGTGAAAGAGGACCTAAAACCCAGGGATATCTTGACACGGGAGGCCTTTTTAAACGCCATCACAGTTGTCGCCGCTTTAGGAGGTTCACTGAACAGTGTCTTACATCTTCTGGCATTGGCACGGGAGGCCTCCATAGCCTTAGAGCTTAAAGATTTCGATGAGATCAGCAAAAAGACGCCCCTTCTCGCTGCAATAACCCCCAACAGCGACGAAAGAACGGTGAAAGACCTTTATTTAGCAGGAGGTGTCGGGGCTGTTATAAAAGAGCTTCTCCCCCTACTACAGGCAGACGTTATTACAGTTACAGGCAAATCACTCGCGGAGAATACCAAAAACAAAAGAGTACTCGACAGAAACGTAATACGTTCCCTCGACAACCCCCTGGAACCTGAGGGGGGGATTGTTGTACTGTATGGAACCTTGGCACCTGAGGGTGCTGTTGTAAAAGTATCTGCCATCGACCAACAGGAGCGGGTCTTCAAGGGTCCGGCGAGGGTTTTTGACTCGGAAGATGCCGCCATGGAAGCGGCATTTAAAGGAGATATCAAAGAAGGGGATGTTGTGGTGGTACGCTATGAGGGGCCTCAGGGGGGACCGGGGATGAGGGAATTGCACAGGCTTACAGAAATTGTCCACCAGGTACCTCATGTAGCCATTATTACCGACGGAAGGTATTCCGGAGCTTCCTCCGGCCTTTCCATTGGTTATGTTTCGCCGGAAGCGGAACTGGATGGCCCAATAGCATATGTACAGGACGGAGATTTAGTATATATTAATATACCGGAAAGAAGACTGGATATTTTAGTCGAAGGTGATTTAAAGAAAAGAGCTGTCCGAAAACCGGAAAAGGAAATTGATCAACGCAGTTTACTTTATTACTATGCCAAATCCGTAGGGTCTACGGTACAAGGTGCAGTCAGAGAGGAGATAAAAGAATGAAAGTACTGGTTACAGCCCTGTCCTTTGGAAAACACAGTGATGAACCCTTAAGGATACTGCAGGATGCCGGATTGGAAGTCCATAAGAATCCATTGGGCAGACCGATGACGGAAGAGGAACTTTGCCAATATATCCCCGACTATGATGGACTTTTGGTGGGAGTGGACCCCGTCACTACCAAAGTCCTGGAAAAAGGAAAAAAACTGAAGGTAGTGGCCAAGCACGGGGTAGGCGTGGATAATATACCCCTGGAAAGGGCCAGGGAATTGGGGATCAAAGTGACAAACTGTCCCGACTCCAACAGTGAAGCGGTAGCTGATTTGACTTTTGCCCTTATGCTCGCTGTGGCACGAAAAATACCACTGGCCGACAAATCTACAAAGGAAGGTCAGTGGCTGCGTCTCACAGGGCCTGAGCTGTACGGTAAGACCCTTGGTTTATTAGGCTTTGGTGCCATTGGCCGTAGAGTGGCTTTACGAGCTAAAGGTTTTTCTATGGAAGTTTTGGCATACGACAAATATCCCGATGAGAAATTTGCCAGGGAAAACGGTGTCATTCTGACAGGTCTTAGTGAAGCAATCGAAAAGGCCGACTTCCTTTCACTGCACTTACCATTAACACCTGAGACGCGGAACATAATTAATAAGACCACACTTGGAGAAATGAAACAGGGAGCCTTTCTTATTAATACAGCACGTGGGGAGCTCATAAATGAAGAAGACTTACTGCTTGCACTGGAAGAAGGGCGTTTAGCCGGGGCAGCCCTTGATGCTTTCAGCCCGGAACCCCCCGACAAGAACAATCCACTCCTCAAGCTTAATAACGTAGTCGTAAGTCCCCATATTGGCGCCTATTCATATGAAGCCAATAAACGTATGGGAATGGCTGCCGCCCAGAACCTGGTGGACGCTTTGCAGGGCAAGACGCCGCCTAACTGGGTAAACCAATAAACTGTTCTTTTCCGTAGTGATGCTGTGAAACTAAACTACCGGCTTGATGGGCCTGAACGAACAAGTGAGGATGAGAGATATGACCAAAATATAAGGTAAAGGAGTGTGTATATGGGGTTGGAGCTTTTTGATTTAGCTGGTAAAGTAGCGGTGTTTATAGGAGCCAACGGTGGTTTGGGGTCCGCAATGAGTCTAGGCCTGGCCGAAGCAGGAGCCGATGTGATACCCGTGAGCCGAAACGAGGAAAAAAATGAAGAACTGGTAAGAAAAATTGAGATGCTGGGCCGGCGGTCCATGCTGGTCTCTGTTGATGCCACACGCAGGGACCAGTTGGAAAAACTAAGAGAACAGGTTGTTGCTGAATTTGGCAGGGTAGATATCCTGGTAAACGCAGCGGGAACATTAGTAAAAAAACCATTCCTGGAAATTAGTGAAGATGAATGGGACCGTGTGATGGACGTGAATCTTAAGGCCATGTATTTAGCCTGTCAGGTGTTGGGACCGCTTATGGTTGAACAAAGGAGCGGTAAAATCATTAATATCTCTTCCATGGGGGCATTTTTAGGAATAACCCGTTCCAGTGCCTATTGTGCCACGAAAGGGGGAGTAAACCAGTTAACCAAAGTCCTGGCCAGTGAATGGGGACCCTATGGCGTTACTGTCAATGCTATTGCCCCCGGTTTCTTTGTAACCCCTCTGAACGAAAAGGTCTTAACGCAGCCGGAAGTGGAAGCTAAGCTTACCGGCGATACCCCGCTGAAGCGATATGGGAATCCCCGTGATTTGGTGGGCACAACTATTTTCCTTGCTTCGGCTGCTTCTGACTTTGTTACCGGTACAGTCATCCCTGTAGACGGGGGATACCTGGCCTATGCTTTTTAAGGAGGATAAAATGAAAGCTGTACGTTATTGGGGTAAAGAAGAGATACGTTATGAGGATATTGCTAAACCAATGATCTCAGAAGGACAGGCGTTAGTTCGGATCAGTTATGCCGGAATATGTGGGAGTGATATGTATATCTATTCCGGCACTCACCCCCGGGCAAAGGCCCCACTGGTCTTAGGTCATGAGTTTTCTGGCAGAATTGCTGAGCTTCCGGAAGATTACGATGGTGAATTTAAAATAGGAGACCTGGTTGCCGTCAATCCCTTGCTTACGTGTAACCGGTGTGTACCGTGTCTTACCGGCAACAGCCATGTCTGTAAATCCTTAGGCCTGTCAGGAATAGATGCTGATGGAGGGTTTGCAGAATTTGTGAGGGTAAATATATCACAATTAGTTAAGTTACCCTCCCAAATGTCAGATGATTTGGGTGCCCTGGTAGAACCCGTGGCTGTGGCGGTGCATGCCGTCAGGTCCTCTGACCTGCGCCTGGGGGATTCCGTCCTGGTGCTGGGGGGAGGTCCCATTGGCTTCTTGACTGCTTATGCGGCAAAAGCTAATGGCGCAGGACAGGTAATTGTTGTTGAACCCAATGAGTTTCGCCGTAGGATATCCGAAAGTGTGGGCTTTAAGGTATTAGCCAGTGCTGATGATAGAGCAATCAGGCAGATGACTAAGGGAGAAGGCGCGGATATTGTGTTTGAAGCGGTCGGTCTACCTATAACAATTGAGGAGGCCATCAAAAACTGCAGAATACAAGGGCAGGTAGTAGTAGTAGGTGTATTCAAACATCCAGCTTCTGTTGACTTGCAACGTGTGAATTTTGCGGAATTAAGAATTATTGGCACTCGAGTATATCGACAAACAGATTTCGTACATGCCGTAAACCTGATTGCCAAGTACCCGGAAATAGGAAAAGTGATTACCCATAAACTGCCTTTAGACCAGGCCCAGGAGGGAATTAACCTTATGAGGACAGGAGAGGCCAATCTAAAAGTGTTATTGAAGCCCTGATTTCCAGGGGCTTGTAAAGTAGGTTGAACCTTGAATATTCCATAGAAAAGATACGTTAGGAGGATTTCCTATGAAAAAACTTCAGTTATTAAGGAAAATAATCAATAGTGGAATTGTAGCCATCGTTAGAACGGAAACAACTGAAAAGGCTATTAAAACCGTAGAGGCTATTAAAGCTGGCGGGATTTCTGTCATAGAGGTTACAATGACCGTACCTAATGCAATAGATGCTATAAAAAATTTAGTCGATTATTGTGGTAAGGAGGACATTATTTTAGGAGTTGGGTCAGTACTAGACCCTGAAACCGCAAGAATAGCCATCCTGGCAGGAGCAGAATATGTGGTTACCCCTAATGTAAATACCGATGTTATTAAACTCTGTAACCGTTATCAAGTGCCTATAATGCCGGGTGCTATGACAATTAAAGAAATTATTGAGGCAATGGAGGCAGGAGCAGATATTGTTAAAGTATTCCCGGGAGAAATGCTAGGACCTGCATTTATTAAAGCGGTTAGAGGCCCCTTACCACAAGCACCTCTCATGCCAACAGGCGGAGTCTCCCTTGATAATATAAAAAACTGGTTTGATGCAGGAGCGGTAGCGGTAGGAATAGGTGGTTCCTTAACAGAGGGTGCCAAACAAGGCAATTATCAATTAGTAACTGATACTGCCCGAAGATTTGTAGAAAAAATTCAGCTCTTTAGAAGTTAAATTTGGGACGGTTCTTGACTGGAATAGGAATCAGTTAAGAACCGTCCCTGATTTATGAGAAGGAAAAAACATTTAAATACAGAACTTATGAAAAAAATAGTAAAGCTATGGTGGTCCGATAATGTTAACCTACCATAAAATTAAGGAAAATCTACGAGAGACCCTTCAGAAGAAAAAGAATATTGTGGGGGCTGCTGTGGGGTCAGGACTCTCGGCCCGTTTGGCTGTTTCCGGTGGCGCCGATCTACTGTTAGCGCTAAATTCGGGACGTTTTCGCAACGCAGGCAGGAGTTCTATGGCGGGCCTTATGCCTTTTAAGAACTGCAACCAGTGGGTCCTGGAATTTGGCAGCCAAGAAATCATTCCTGTGGTGCAAAATATCCCCATTATCTTTGGCGCCTGCGCCAGTGACCCGACCATTGACTGGGACTATTTTCTTGATCTTCTTCTGCAAAAAGGATTTCACGGCATTAACAATTTCCCCAGTGTCGGTCTTATTGACGGCGTTTTAAGGGAAGCCTTGGAAGAACAGGGCATGGGCTTTGCCAATGAGGTGGAATTAATATCCCGTGCTCATAGAAAGGGACTGTTTACTGTAGCCTTTGTCTTTGATCCCGAACAGGGGGAAGCCATGGCCCGGGTCGGGGCTGATGTTATTTGTGCCCATTTTGGTTTCACGGTGGGAGGCAGTTTAGGGGCCAAGAAGAGTGTGAGTATTGAAAATGCTGCTGCATTGGCCAACAATATTTTCTCCCGGGCAGCGGCCATACGAAAGGATTGTTTCTGGCTTGTCTATGGAGGGCCCGTGATCTATCCGGAGCAAGCGGACTATATTTTTAAGCACACCGGAGCTCAGGGTTATATTGGCGGTTCCAGTATTGAGAGGATTCCCGCCGAAGAGGGAATCAGGGAAATTACGGATCAATTTAAGAATATCGTCCGGCTACAGCAGGAGAATGTACGTCTCAAAGAAGAATTAGAACGCAAAATGGGTTTTGACGAAATCGTGGGTCAGAGCCGGGTTATGCAGGAATTATACAATATTGTCCGTAAAGTTGCGGATGAGAAGATAAACATACTGGTATATGGAGAAAGTGGCACCGGAAAAGAACTGGTTACAAGGGCTATTCATTACAACAGCAAAAGACGTGACGGACCCTTTATAAAAGTTAATTGTGCCGCTCTGCCCGAAAATTTACTGGAGAGTGAACTCTTTGGCCATGAAAAAGGGGCCTTTACGGGAGCTCTACAGCAGAGACTGGGCAGGTTTGAACTGGCCCACAAAGGTACTTTGTTTTTAGATGAAATAGGGGAAATGAGCCTCTTAACACAGGCTAAGCTTCTGAGAGTTATCCAACAGCAGGAATTCGAACGGGTAGGGGGCTCCAAAACCATTCGGGTAGATGCGAGAATAATCTGTGCCACCAACAAAGACCTGTGGCAAATGGTGAAGAAAGGAGAATTTCGCGAGGACCTGTATTACCGGCTCAACGTAGTCTCAATCTATACGCCTCCTTTAAGACAGCATAAAGAAGATATTCCCCTCCTTGTTAATCATTTTTTGGCCAAGACAAACGACAAATTTAACCGCCAGATTGCGCGAATCACCCCGGAGGCTTTGGAGTGTCTCCTCAACTATGAGTGGCCGGGGAACGTAAGGGAACTACAAAACGTCATAGAGAGGGCAGTAATTCTCTGTGAGGGTAAAATGATAACCCTGGCGGACCTGCCCCAGCACCTGAGGCAGCATACCGTAGAAGAGAAAAAGCTAAGGGAAAACGTTAGTCTTATACAATATGCCAGCACTATCTCGGCGGACATGGAGAAAAAGGCCATTCTAGAAGCCCTGGAGAAGTTTCACTGGCACAGGACGAATACAGCTAATTACCTGGGTATCAGCAGGCGGACCTTATTAAATAAGATAAACAAATATGGCCTGGGGCGGCATTAAATCACTGGGAAAAATCTTGCCCGGTGATTTACCTTTTTGGGAAAAGTAATTCCCAAAGAATACTGAAAAGTCGTGAAAGTTCATGGGCATGGTTCTTGCTATATAAAGGGGCAACAGGAAAACCTAAAAAAATAAATAAAGGAGGAAGGGGCCATGGAGGAAAGAGTGGTTGTGCTGGGAACGTTAGACACCAAGGGACAGGAATTCAAGTTCATCAAAGACGTTATCGAGTCGGCGGGAATAGGCACCTTAGTCATCGATGCGGGTGTAAAAGGAACTCCTTATTTCCAGCCTGATGTTACACGGGAGGAAGTGGCTCAGGCAGGAGGGTCCAGTTTAACTGAACTATTGGCCAAGGACGACCGGGGTGAAGCTGTTACCACTATGATGAAGGGCGCTACAGAAATTGTGAAAAAACTCTATGCTGAAGGAAAGGTGGCCGGGATTATTGGTATGGGGGGTACTGCCGGAACCACCATCGGTTCATCGGCGATGCGGGCCTTACCGGTGGGCGTGCCCAAAGTATTGGTTTCTACGGTAGCTTCCGGCGATACCCGTCCTTATGTGGGTGTCAAAGATATCACCATGATGTATTCCGTAGTGGATATCTCCGGTCTCAACAGCCTAGCCCGCAAAATCCTGGCCAATGCAGCCTTTGCTGTGGCCGGGATGGCCAAGGGCCGGGTGGAGGTACCGGAAGATGAAAAACCCTTGATTGGCGCTACCATGTTCGGTGTCACAACCCCCTGTGTGACTAAAGCCAGAGAATACCTGGAGGAAAAGGGTTATGAAGTTTTGGTTTTTCATGCTACCGGGACAGGGGGACAGGCCATGGAAAGCCTGGTTGAAGCGGGATTTATCAAAGGGGTTTTAGATATCACCACCACCGAATGGTGTGATGAGCTGGTAGGCGGTGTGTTAAGTGCGGGACCCCATCGCCTGGAGGCTGCCGGTAAGATGGGAATACCCCAGGTTGTTTCTACAGGGGCTTTGGATATGGTCAATTTTGGGCCCCTGGATACTGTCCCGGAGAAATTCAAAGGGAGAAATTTATATAAACACAATCCCACAGTGACCTTAATGAGGACTCTGCCGGAGGAGTGCAAACGGTTGGGAGAAATCATTGCCGAAAAATTAAATATGGCCCAGGGGCCTACCAAGGTGGTCCTTCCCCTCAAGGGGGTCTCTTTAATTGCTATAGAAGGTAAGCCTTTCTATGATCCTGATGCCGATAAAGCTTTGTTCGAGGCCATTAGAGTAAATCTTGATCCACGCATTGAACTAGTGGAGATGGATACGGACATTAACGATCCTGAATTTGCCCTCTACTTAGCCAGGTCCTTAGATGAGATGATGCAAGCTCAAAAATAAATCTATTGCTGCGAGAGGAGATTGCTATGAGAATGAGCAGAAAAGAGATATTAGCCAGGTTACGAGAGCAGGTTGCTCAGGGTAAGCCCCTGATAGGGGCAGGGGCAGGAACGGGTATTTCCGCTAAGAGTGCTGAAGCCGGCGGCGTCGACTTAATCATCGTTTACAACTCGGGCCGTTATAGAATGGCAGGCAGGGGTTCTCTGGCCGGTTTAATGCCCTATGGCGATGCCAATGCCATTGTTATGGAAATGGCCAGTGAAGTCTTACCCGTTGTGAAACATACCCCCGTACTGGCCGGGGTGTGCGGGACAGACCCCTTCAGGATTATGGATGTGTTTTTAAAGCAACTTAAAGATATGGGCTTTTCCGGGGTACAGAACTTCCCCACCGTAGGTTTGTGTGACGGTGTCTTCCGGCAGAACTTGGAAGAGACGGGAATGGGCTATGACCTGGAAGTGGAGATGATTAGAAGAGCCCATGAACTGGATTTATTAACCACCCCCTACGTCTTTAACATTGCAGAGGCGGAAAAAATGACGCAGGCGGGGGCAGATATACTCGTTGCCCATATGGGACTGACCACGAAAGGAACCATCGGGGCCAGGACGGCCTTAACTTTAGATGAATGTGTGGAGCGAATTCAGGCTATCCATGATGCGGCTGTGGCAATCAATCCCGGTATCATGGTGATCTGTCATGGCGGGCCTATTTCTGAACCGGAAGATGCGGCCTATGTCTTGGCAAAAACACAAGGTGTGGTAGGATTCTATGGGGCCTCCAGTATTGAAAGACTACCTACCGAAAAAGCTATAGCTGCACAGGTTAAAGAATTTAAGAATATTAAAACGAAGACCTGAAGTACTGGCGGGACTTTGGGCGGCTTAAGTGCGACACTGGGTGCGACACTGGGGACGGTTCTTAATTGTCGCAAGGGGTCATATGGGTGGTGTCTTACCGGAATAAGGTTGTATGTCGACTTATTAAAGTGAGGCGATACCCTACCACTTCCAAAGCTAAACGAAAAGCCTCATTGATGGGATACAGTGTTTGCCCGAAGAAAGGGTTAAGGAAGGAGACCCTTTCTGCAAAGTGTGAATTAATAGGGACTTTTAACCCTCCATCAATTAGACATTGAATTTTTGCTTCTAAATCAGGATTTAATTGTTTTACCTTTTTGCACAAAGCAACAACCGGTTTACCCTGTTTGTCCGTAACGGCCGAAAAGCCAAAGAGCCGGCAGAGGAGGGGACGCCAGGTGTACTTACTACAGCCACCCTCACTTTTTATGGAGGGATTAGGGATATATAAGACACAGGGATCTTCGGGCCGGGTTTCACTTAATTTTTGCAGCCAGTATTCTTCTTGACCGCTTTGCCAAATATGGATACTAAGGGGGAGCATTTCCAATACAGAAGCTTCAATATTATGGGCAGGAGTATGACAGCATTTTCTACAACCTTTAAGACAGTCAAGCTGTGTTTTTGCTTTAAAATTAGTAATCAGTGAATCAAGCTCGTTATAGGTAGTCAAAAGCTCTTGCAGACCTTGAAAGGATGAAAATAGTTTCTCAACTTCTCTCATCCCTGATTCCTCTCCTCAAGTAAATGTTGTAGTAATGTATTATACACTTTAGAGAGGGATTAAAAAATACCTTCATAATAATTTGAAGACTCTAAACGAATGGGGTGGGAAGGCGTATGGATAGGTTTATTATGACAATGAGACCAAGTTAGGGGATATAAAATTCAGCTAAGCACAGCGCGTAGGTTGTCACATCAAAAGATGCCACTTCATAGTATGTAGCAGGTAGGGCAACATCCTATGAATCTACGAGGAGGTATGATTAATGCCACAAGTTGAAAGTGGTTATCCTTATGGTTACAATGGTTTTTACAATTATTTTGGGCGTTCCGGCTTTGGAATTTTCTTCTTAGTTATCCTCATTCTCTTATTGTTCCCCGGTTTCTGGGGAGGATATGGATACTATAATCCTTAATAGGCCATTTTCCTAGTCTTATCTTAAAGCCCTTTACGAGGGGCTTTAAATTTTTGTGTTTTTAAATATGGCATAATGCAAAATATTTAAGTTGGATGTATAAATAGTCTACATTTACTCATAATATACTTGAAATCTACCAAATAAAGACAGGAGGTTACAAGTATGTTTCATCAAATTAACCAAGCGCAGCGGACTCTAAATTCAATTAGTCAGATGGTTTATCAAATGAGACAGTCGGAAGAAAATAATCGGCAGATCCTAAGTCAGTTGGAGCAAAAGGAGGCAAGAGCCGCCCAGCAGCTCCGGCAGGTCCAGCAAATGTGTGATGAATGCAACCGCTTACTGCAGAACGTTAGTGGTAATGTACAGCAAGGAGTCCAGACTCAATATCAAAGATACCAGCCCGGTTTCACCGGTGGCACAGGCTACAGCATGGGATTTGAAGCAGGAACTTCCTTTGCAGGCGGCAGGGACTTTGGACCTACCATGAATATGGCCCAAGGGACTCTGAGTACCGAATCTCCTCTAATCGACCGGACCACCATGGGAGCAGAAACTTACCAGAATTCTCTCCGTCAATTTGGCGGTACAAATCAAGCCGGTTTTGGCGGTATTTCCGGCGGTATGAATGTAGGGGGGGGACAGAATTTTGCAGGTACAACCCTCAGCACCCAGTCACCCTTAATTGATCCCACAACTTCCAATCCCAGTACTTATCAAAATACTGTACAACAGTTTTCCGGCCAGACTCAGGGGATTGTTGGAGGTTATGCCAGCACCCCTAACATAGGTTCTGCGCAGAATCTCGCTCAGGGGACATTAAGAACAGAATCTCCTTTAATTGACCCTGCTACTATGAATCTCAGTACTTATGAGAGTTCCCTCCGGCAGTTTGGCGGCGGAGCTGCAGGTGCTACCGGACAAACCTCCGGTTTTACCAGTGGGGCTATGAGTGGTACTATGGGTGCTACAATGGGCGGCACCATGGGTGGAACTACTACCGGTGGAATTAGCATGAGCACTCCCAGTCTTCCTACCAATGAAACCTTTGCCAGTGTTGCTACAATGGGTCCCGATACTTATCAGGCTTCTGCACAACGGCTAGGCGGCTCAGCCCCGGATTTAAGAAGCATCGGGCAACAAGCGGGAATCAGCGGTACCGCCCGTGGATATAACCAGTAAAGTTTAGCAAAACATCACCAATTAAGCCTTTGGCCTCTGAGCCAAGGGCTTAATTGTGTGCGACAGGCAGTTGCATCGGCCTGAAGAACTCGGGCAATCAGTGTATTAAGGATGGCGGATACGTTACCGTGGTAGAAATGAGCCGAGAAAGACTAAATGGAATAATGAGTTTTTCGCAAAGATAGGTCTAATTCAGCGTGGTGGTTTTATTACAGCAAACAGTTTGGATATACCATCGAGCAATACATTGAACGGTGGAAAACAAAGGCTGATAAGGCACAGAAACGGAAAGTGCAGACCAGTAAAGAAAAAGGCCAGGAGTATTATACTCCTGACCGGGTCCGTAAAATAAATTATGCTTGGCGCATTGCCATATAAACTTGATAAAAACTTCAAATTTCCCAAAAGAAATTCCCATAAAGAAATTCCCGTAAAGTATTGACAAAAATCCTTTTGTAGCATAAATTATTAATAACCATACATCTATATAACAGAAGCGAAGATGGGAAGAGTAATCATGCAGGTCTAGAAGAGAGCTGCCGGTTGGTGCAAGGCAGTTAGCCTCCATGGTGAAAGCCATCCCGGAGCTGCAGCCGAAAGGACTGCCGGAGGCTTCTCCGTTAACAAAGAAAGTGTCAGTCGACACTTACTGAGGTCTTAACCGTGAGGTTAAAACGAAACTGGGTGGTAACGCGAGTTGCTCTCGCCCCTGATAGGGGCGGGAGTTTTTTGTTTATCAAAACATTACAATTACACATTTCTAAAGTCGAAGAACAGGAAGAACTGGCTGGAGAATAGCAGAGAGGGAATGATTTTGGTGTGACATTCCTTATTTGAAAGCGGGGGCCGCCTGGGAGCTGCAGGGTGGAAGTCATTATACCCTGCCGGTTCTGGCCGTTATACCAGGAGTCTACAATGTAGACCTGAGATATTGCTTTACCTTAGTGCGAAGCAGTAAGCAGAGTGGTACCGCGGGAAAACTCGCCTCTGAGCAAAGAGGCGGGTTTTATTTTTTAGAACAAAGCTGATTAGATTAATAAAAGGAGTGGTTAATTATGTTTAAAATTCAGGGATTTTTCGCGGAGCGAGCCAAACATCACAACGCCTCTGATATCAAGGAAGCCTTCCACCTGGCGGAAAAGCCCAGTGTGATTTCTTTTGCCGGGGGGTTCCCCGGTCCCCATACTTTTCCCCGGGAAATAGTAAAGAAGCTTTTAGAAAAAGTAGTTAGCGAAAGAGGGGAAAGTTCTTTACAATATGCTCCTACGGAGGGAGTAAGCGAGTTGAGAAAACTCCTTGCCCGGGAAATGACGCGGGAAGGAGTGGCTGCAGATGCTTCTGATATCCTGATTACCAGTGGTTCCCAGCAAGGGTTGGATTTGTTATGTAAAGCCTTTATTGATCCTGGGGACGTAGTGCTCGTAGAGATACCCAGCTACATGGGCGCTCTGGGAGCTATGGATAATTATGAGGCGGATAAAGTCGGTATACCTTTAGACGGGGAAGGCATCTGTGTTGACCTGCTGGAAACAACGCTGCAAAGACTCCAGCGGGAAGGACGAAAACCCAAACTCCTTTATCTTGTTACTAATTTTTCTAATCCGGCGGGAGTGACCCTCTCCTGGGAGAGAAGGAAGAAAGTCATAGAGCTGGCCCAAAAATATGATTTTTTAATCCTGGAGGATAATCCCTACGGGGCTATTAACTTTTTGGAAAAAATCCCGCCTCATATTAAAACTCTGGACCAGGAAGGTCGGGTTATCTATTTGGGCTCCTTTTCCAAATCTTTTATGCCGGGAATTAAAATTGGCTGGTTATGTGCCCATAGTGCCATCATCGATAAATTAACCATGGTGAAACAGGGTACAGATTTGTGTACAAATTCCCTCGGACAGTATTTGGCCCTGTATTTTATGAAAGAAGGCTATTTACAGGAACATATCGGTTGTCTGACTGACATCTACCGGAAAAAGCGTGATACAATGCTTCAAGCCATGCACAGGTATTTCCCGGCAGAGGTTTCTTGGACAGAGCCTCGGGGTGGTTTCTTCACCTTTGTCACTTTACCGGCAGGTATAAACGCCAAAACCATGCTGACTAAGGCCATCCAATTTGATGTGGCCTATGTGCCGGGGAATTGCTTCTTTGTTAACGGCCAAGGGCACAATACTTTGCGCCTGGCTTACAGCCAGGTAGAGCTGGAGAAAATCGAAGAGGGAATACAACGCTTGGCCAGGGTTATCAGCGAAGAAATGAAAGGATTGCAAAAAGAATCCTTTTGTGCCTAGTAATATAAACCCCTCACCTTTATTTGGTGAGGGGTTGCTGTTAGAAAATGTTTTGCAGGTTAACTGCTTCTTTACTAGGGATATGTCTGATGTAGCGAATGAGAACGTTAAGTTCAGCCAGGGCTTCCGTTTTATCTTCGTTTTCTAAATAGCCCTTAAGCTTGGACATGCTTTCCTCAATCCGGTCCATCTCCTGGTGATGGATGATCATAGGCCAGTATTTGTTGATTTTATGCCAGTTTTTTTCGCTTTGTGCAAATGAGTCTTTAGCTTTTTCCCATTGTTCCTGTTTTACGGGGTTTATGATATCCTGAGCTAGATTAAGAAAACTGTTGGCGCTTTCTTCCAAAAAGAGATAGACACCCCAGCCGAAGGCTAAAAGGAAGACGAGCAGGCTAAAGAGGGCAATGGGTACGGCGTATTTTTTCATTTACAACCCTTCTTTCTTCTGCCAAAAAATTTTTTGTGTGTTATCAATGCTGGCATAGAGAATATGTTTAACGTTTTCAACTCCCTCATCCTTAAAGTACTGCCTCAGTTTATCTTCGGTGAATCCCGCAGTTCTTAAGTTATGATGAATAATGTCTCCATCAATAATCAGGGAGACAGGCAGACCGGGATCCGGGGCATTGATGCCCAGGTCGCTGGTAAGCACAGGACGGTGTTTACCCTTGGGAATAACGCTCATTTTACCATTGGTTTCTAAAATGGCGTAGTCCACTTCAGAAATGTTGGGGAAATTCTTAACCCGGAGTTCCTCTAAAAGGTCATTTATATTCATACGTAAACGCCTTAATTCATCCTCTACGATTCTACCCTTCTCAATGAGGATACTGGGTCTTCCGCACACAATGGCTCTGGCTTTTTCGCTCTTTAATGTCCAGTAGGATACAGTAACCTGGGCTAAGAGCAGGGTAAGGATGGGAATAATCCCGTTGATAAGTGGTATTTCTGTATCAGTGATAGGAATAGCTGCCATTTCCGAGATCATCAGAGCTACTACCAGTTCATAAGGTTGCAATTCGCCTATCTGGTGCTTACCCATAATACGCATGATAATAACTACCATGAAATAAAGAATAAGTGTGCGAAAAAAGGTGATTAACATAGGGCCTCCAGTAATCAATTTATGAATTGTTTTTTTATAGCTTGCACCAAATCCGCACCTGCCTATGCAGAAAAAAGGAGAAGGTATAATAGATAATGTTGGTATAGTGAAAAGATAAACTAAGAAAGACGCGAAATCTAAAAAAAAAAGAATACCGGTACCGGCAGCAGCCTTTCCTGGCTGGACTGGGAGCTTTTAAACAGGTGAATAGTCTTCTTTAAACAAATCTTACTGTTAAAATGATAGGTAGAATTGTCCCCCCTTGTCCTATCTGGTATACAGTAAAGTTTTTCTTTTCTCCGGAGAAGGCTCCTGTACGGAAATATCTGTGGGAAAAGAGGAAGTCAAGAAAAAGTCAAAAAAATGCAACCCACAGCCGATCTGTGGTGTATAGTATAGTGAACAAAAAGAGGAGGAATGAACATGAACGAAAACCTGAACACCCTTTTTGAACGCCTGGAAAAGTTTTTCCGCACAGAAACAGTAGTAGGTAATCCTATGAAGATCGGCGAGGTTACCTTAGTACCTATCATCGATATTGGTTTTGGTTTGGGTACAGGCGGTGGTTACGGCAAGGATGAAAAAAGTAGTGATGGTCAAGGGATGGGAGCCGGTGTAGGGGCCGAAATTACGCCCAACAGCATCCTTATTATCAAAGGCGAGGAAGTTTCCTTGCTTCCCTTGAAAAACAAAAGTTCCCTGGAAAAGATCATGGAGATGATTCCCGACATCGTCAGTAAAGTAAAGGGTGAAAAAGAAGAGAAAAACTCCTGCTGCGAGTGAGAGAAAAAGCATTTAACAATGCTTAACTAAGGAAGATGTTTTGATACTCATCGACGGAAAGTAACACATTAAGGAGTAATATGCTTTTCTGTTCGTAATAAGCGACGCCCCTCCCTGGATGGGAAGGGCGTTTTTTGTATGCTTAAGATAGTATAATCTTATATACATAAACCCAATAAGGTATTAAAAAATAGTCGGAAGTCGGAATTCGGAAAACGGGAGTCGAGGCCCGCAGCGGCTATTATACTACTTCCAGGATGAAACACTTCAAATAGTAGGACTCCGGATAACCCATGAGCATGGGGTGGTCTTTGGCCTGCCTGCGCAGTTCGATAATCCTTACCCTTCGTTTGGCGTCACGGGCGGCGTCAGCGATGGTTTCCAGATATAAGTCCTCTGACATGTAATAGGAACAGGAATTAGTGATGAGGATGCCGCCAGGGGGGAGGAGTTTCATGGCCCGTAAGTTTATCTCTTTGTAGCCGCGAATAGCGCCCTTAACGGCGGCTTTACTTTTCGTAAAGGCAGGAGGGTCCAGGATGACCACATCATATTTCTCTTTAGCCTCGGTCAGTGTACGCAGTTCGTCAAAGACATTGGCTTCCTTAAAGGTGATGTTGGTAAAATTGTTAAGAGCGGCATTCTTTTGGGCCATGGCAATGGCTTCCGGGGAAATATCAAGACCCTGGACCTCACGGGCCCCGTAGTAAGCGGCATGCAGGGCGAAGGAGCCGGTATGGCAGAAACAATCAAGCACCCGGGCATTTTGTACGTAGGGCTTGATAGCCCGGCGGTTTTCCTTCTGGTCCAGGAAGTATCCGGTTTTTTGTCCATTTTCAATGTCCACATAAACCTTGAGCCCGTTTTCCTCAATGGTAACCAGGGGTTGACACCGGCCAAAGAGGCAGCCTTTGTATTCTTCCAGCCCCTCAATGCTCCGTACCTGCTGGTCGTTACGGGCGTAAATTCCTACTGGTTTAATGAGGGAAGCCAGTTCATCCACAATAACATCCTGCCACTGGGCTATTCCTAAGGCCAGGGTTTGGAGTACTAAATGGTCGCCGAACTTGTCCACGATTAAGCCGGGCAGAAAGTCTGCCTCACCGAAAATAACCCGGCAGGCGTTAGGTTCAGGTGCTTGAAAAACTCGTTGGCGGAAAAACCAGGCTTTTCTGATTCGTTCCCTGATGGTTTTTTCCGTAATAGCCTCTTCTCTATCCTGAGTTAAGATGCGTACTGTCAGCATGGAACGGGGATTGATAAAGCCACGGCCCAGAAAACGCTGGCGGAAATCAAGGACATCAACGATTTCACCCCCGGTTACTTCCCCTTCAATTTTCGCTATCTCCGTCTTATAGACCCAGGGATGTCCCATTTCAATGCGTTTTTGACGACCTTCTATTACATGTACTACAGCCAAAGCTTCCATCTCCTTTATGTCTAGTCCCGGAAATAACCTTTCTCTGACCGGGATTCCTTATTCTTTAGTACTATCATAAAATAGTATAGACGAAATGGTCGGATTAAACCACATATCCTGAAAAATAACCTGCAGGATTAAAGATGATTTAACGAGAATAGCCTTATAAGGGAAAGTGTTTTACCAGACCTGAGGAAATTCTTTTCTGGGTATATTATTAACGAAGTAAATTCTAAGAAAAGAAGTTTTTGAATATTCCCTGCATAGATTTAGGATATAATCAAGACAGAAAAGGATAAACCCCATGAATTCATAAAATATACCATTTGTCGGGGGACTGGTGTCCCCGGAACAGGGTATCTTCCCCAGGTATGGGGGTGGAATCTATCGTGATTTTTCCCCTGTTTTGGTCGTTAACCGGGGCCTGGGTAACAGTATTATTACCCAGCGTCTTTTTAACCGGCCCGAAGTGGTACTGATTACGCTGCGGAAAGAGAAAACCGAGTTAGGAGGATAAAAGGTGAGAATTCATTATTTAGAGCATGTTCCTTTTGAGAAACTGGGGAACATAGAGAAGTGGGCGGGCCAAAAAAAATATTCCGTTACGAAAACTGCTTTGTATCTTGACGATGGACTCCCTCCTGTGGAGGCCTTTGATTGGCTAATCGTCATGGGAGGACCTATGAATATTTATGAGGAAGGGAAATATCCCTGGCTGGCGCGGGAAAAAAAGTTTATTGCTGAGGCCATAGCTGAAGGGAAAGTCGTCTTGGGAATTTGCCTGGGGGCCCAGCTTATTGCCGATGTACTGGGGAGCGGGGTTTATAAAAATGAGTTCAAGGAAATTGGCTGGTTTCCTATTCAGCTCACGGAGAAAGCAGGTTCAATCCCTCTCTTAAAGGGGTTGCCCCCGGTTTTTAAGGCTTTCCACTGGCACGGGGATACCTTTTCCCTGCCGGAAGGCTGTACAAATATAGCAGAGAGTGCCGGGTGTAAAAACCAGGGTTTTATCTATAAGGACAGGGTGATAGGGCTCCAGTTTCACCTGGAATCTACTCTCCAGGGAATACAAGATTTGATTGCTAACTGCGGTGAGGAACTAGTAGAGGGAAGGTTCATCCAACAAGCAGGGGAGATACTATCTCAAGTCCATTACCTGGACGAAATGGAAACCATCCTATACAGGTTACTGGATAATATCAATGAATCTTACCAAGAGAAACAGGGGAGATAACCATGCGTTTATGGTCCCTTCATCCCCGCTACTTGGACTGCAAAGGGCTTGTGGCCCTCTGGCGGGAGGCATTGCTGGTTCAAAAAGTGCTGGCGGGGGAAACCAGGGGTTATAAGCATCACCCCCAACTGGTAAGATTTAAGGAGCAGGAGGACATGCTGGCAGCCATCGGGTGGTATTTATTTCATGTCTGGGAAGAAGGAGAGGCACGGGGTTATCATTTTAACCGGGATAAGATACTGAAATCCGGAAAAAAAACCTTAATTCCGCTGAAACAGGGACAGCTGGAATTTGAAATCGCCCATCTCCGGGAAAAATTAATGATGAGAGACCTTGAAAAATATCACCAATTGGTCAATGTTTCGGAGATAGTGCCCCATCCTCTGTTCTATATAGTCCCCGGTGGAAAAGAAACCTGGGAAAAGATTTAATTTAGGAGGTTTATCAATGGCCAAAGAAAACAGTTTTGATATCGTCTCTGAAGTGGATTTGCAGGAAGTGGACAATGCGGTGAATCAGACCATAAAGGAAATCAGCCAGCGCTTTGATTTCAAAGGGAGCAAGGCAGACGTAGAGTTAAGTAAGGAAGATGAAATCAAGGTCGTCGCCGATGATGAATACAAATTGAAAAGTGTCATCGACATCCTGCAAAGTAAAATGGTAAGGCGGGGGGTATCCCTGAAATTCCTGGAATACGGCAAGATAGAGCCGGCCGCCGGAGGGACAGTTCGGCAAATTATTACCATTAAGAAAGGGATATCCAAAGAGAAGGGCAAAGAGATTGTCAATGTTATTAAAAACATGAAGCTGAAGGTGCAGGCCCAAATCCAGGAAGACCAGGTTCGGGTCTCCGGTAAAGAGCGGGATGACCTGCAAAAAGTGATCCAACACTTAAAACAGCAGGATTTTGGTATTGAACTGCAGTTTACCAACTACCGTACCTTTTAAATTATAAATTTTGTAGCGTTTTGCATCATGGAGCGTGATGCCAGTGTTAAACTATTACTATATGGAAATTGTAACAAATTATCCCCTCATGGCAGCAATTTCAGCGGTAATCATTGCCCAGGTCCTGAAACTCCCGGTCCAGTTGATTACCGATGGCAAAATGGAGATTAACCGGATATTTTCCACGGGAGGCATGCCCAGCAGTCACTCCGCCTTCGTTTCTGCCCTGACTACAGCTTTGGCCCTTACTTACGGCTTAGGGCATCCCATTTTTGCCTTGAGCCTGGTCTTTAGCCTCATTACCATGTATGATGCGGCTGGGATCCGGCGCCAGGCTGGTAAGCACGCCATGCTTTTGAATATTATTGTTCAGGAAATGGGTATTTTAATGCGTGGTTTGGCGGGACTTCTCCCAGGGTCTGCGGGAAAGAAGGAAAAGTTAAAAGAGATGTTGGGGCATGAGCCCACGGAAGTGCTGGGGGGAGCAGTCTTAGGCATTTTAATGGGTTTTTGGCTTTACCGGTATTTTTAGTGCTGGAAGGAAAAAAGTCTTTGTGTTAAAATGTTAAATATTAGAATTATAAGGAGGCAGGTTTGGATGTGTGCATTTTCCATGGCGGCTTCTCACGCCCGGGGCAAGGGAGAAGTAGATGCCGTTTTTAGTGTACTGAAGAAGGCTAATGATGCTGTTGCTCGTTTAGGAAAAGATAAGGTGGTCAATGCATCAATCGGGGCTATTTTTGATGACGAGGAAAAATTTGTCAGTCTTTCGGCAGTGAATGAGTATTACCGCGAAATGCCGGCGGAAGAGTTAATGAACTATGCAGCCATTGCCGGGCTGCCAGATTTTCTAGAGGCCGCTGTTGATTTCACCTTCCGTGGCTATAAGCCGGAAAATACATATATTAAAGCAGTGGCTACTCCTGGCGGTACCGGTGCGGTACGTCATGTTTTCTACAACTACGTGGAGGAAGGGCAGAAGGCTTTAATTCCTGACTGGTTCTGGGGTCCTTACCGTACCATTGCTGACGAGCACCTGCGCGGTGTAGATACCTACGCCATGTTTGATGAAAACTACGAATTTACGCTTAATTCCCTGAAGGAAAAGACCCAGGAGCTTCTTAAGGTTCAGGACAACCTGGTGATCGTTTTTAATACTCCAGCCCATAACCCCACAGGCTATACCATGAGTATGGGAGATTGGCAAGAGACTTTTTCTTTCCTCAAGAAGTGTGCGGAGGACAAGAGCAAGAAGATTGTCCTGCTTTTAGATATTGCTTACATTGACTATGCGGGTACGGTTGAAGAAACCAGGGGGTTCATGAAGTTATTTAGTACCTTGCCGGAGAATATTTTAGTAACGATTGCCTTTAGTATGTCTAAATCCTTCCTGATGTACGGTATGCGTTCCGGAGCCTTAATCGGTGTGAGCACCTCCCAGGATGTGGCCCAGGAATTCTTTGATATTAATGCTTACTCTAACCGGGGTGTCTGGTCCAACGGTACCAGAGGGGCACAAAAGTTATTGGCTGATGTGGCGAAAAACCCTGAACTCCAGGCCAAAATAGATGCGGAGAGGGAGCAATACACCAAGCTCATCAAGGATAGGGCCGCTATCTTCATGAAAGAAGCCAAGGAAGTAGGCTTAAAGACTCTTCCTTTCCGTGCAGGTTTCTTTATTACTGTACCAGCCAGTGACCCCAAAAAAGTAGCCGAAAAATTAGCCCAGGATAACATCTTTGTGGTTCCTTTGAAGAAGGGAGTACGTTTTGCCATCTGCTCCGTTCCCACCCACAAGATGTCGGGGCTGGCTGCAAAAACCAAGCAGGCTATGGAATAATACTAAGGAAAAAAGACGTCCCTAGGGGGCGTCTCTTTAATTGGGGACATTCCTGTCCCTTTTTCCGATTTCCGTTTTCCGACTTCCGAAGTTCGACAAAAATCACTAGTAACTGGTAACTAATAACTAGTAACTTTTCGGATAAGCAGGTGTGTCCCCTGACATTTATACTAGCAAATAAACAAAAAATTTTTTTGCGGGCTGGTTGTCTGCAGGAAGTTTTGCAAAGCCGTCGAATATCATCGAATAAATAATCAAGGTTAAAAAAGTTAGGATGCAATATTAAATTTTTGGTCTTGTTGTCATTCATATTGAAGAATATGGAATAGTATTATAGAATGTATTTGAAAATATTTACAACATCCTCCTCTCTTGCGAGGAGGGTTCTTATTTGTTGTTGTATTGACAACTTTGCGGAATTAGGTTAGTGTCCACTAACCTAATAATACAATGGGGGTAGTTTCATGCGTTTATCAAAAGAACAGCGGAAGGCTCAGATTCTTGATGTGGCTACCCGCATTTTTGTGGAAAAAGGGTATTATGATACAAAAACCAAGGATATCGCTCAAGCCTGTGGTGTTACGGAACCGGTGATTTATAAACATTTTACGGGCAAAGATGACCTCTTTTATCAGGTTCTAGAGCGAATAGCCGGCGCTACTTTGGAAGAGGTAAATTTTAATCCTGCTGAGGATACGGAACAGATCTTAATCTCTTTTGTCATGAACCGGGTTAAAATCCTGGAAGACAATTTTCCTTTGTTTAAAAAATTGTTAATAGTGGTCCTACGGGATGACGAATTCCGGCAATATTATTTTACCAAATTCATCCCCAAATTAGCCTATCCCGTCATTGGCTATCTGGATCAGTTGAAGGAACAAGGGGTTATCAAAAAGGACGTACCCTCTTCCGTGATTGCTCTGGCCCTGGCGGGGATATTTGTCCAGGTTTCCCTGGCCAAAGGTTTTGAAAAGGACCAATCTTTTTATGATTTTCCCACAAACGATCTAGTAACACAAATGCTCGATATCTATCTGCATGGTTTGTTAAAGGGGGAATCCGGGGGTTAACAAAGATGTAGTAGGATACTTTGCTATTTATCACTAGGCTTTTAGAAAAAGCGGCATCACAAGGGGGATGCAGATGGGTAAAAAAATCGGCTTTCCAAGAACACTGTTTTATTATTTATACTATCCTTTTTGGCATACTTTCTTTACTGAACTAGGTTATGAAATGGTTACTTCCCTTCCCACCAGCAAATTAAGCCTGGATCTGGGTGTACAGGAAGCAGTAAATGATGCCTGTCTCCCTATCAAACTTTACCATGGTCATGTAGCTGAATTGAAAGATAAAGTAGATATCCTTTTTTTACCCCGCATGGTTAGTGTACGCAAACTGGATAGTGAGACTTTCTGCCCTAAATTTTTAGGTTTACCTGATATGATCAGGAATTCTATAGATGGTTTGCCCCGTATCATTGATGAAAAAGTAGATTTAGCCAAAGGCTGGTTTCCCCTTTGGCAGCTGTGTCGTAAGATTGCGGCAGAGCTGGGGGTCCACGGCTGGCGTGTCTGGCAGGCATTCCAAAATGCCAATAAAGTGCAAAAATGTTTCGGGGAACTTTTATACCAGGGGGTTCCCGCTCATCATGCCGTGGAAGCAGCCATTAGGGGCAGTACCTATGAAGCCCCACCTGTTCCAGAACCTGATGTTAACCTGGCCATACTCGGGTACCCTTATCTTATTTATGACTCTTTTGTAAACGTGGGACTTTTTGAAAAACTGGGAGAGATGGGGATCAAAGCCTGGACCGTGGAAATGGTGCCCCCTGACCGTCTGGAAGAACAGGGTAAAAATCTCCCCAAAAATCTTTTCTGGAATTTCAGTAACAGGGCTGTCCGGGCCACTTACTACTATCTGAAAGAAAAAAAGGTCGATGGCATCATTCATGTTACGGCCTTTGGCTGTGGCCCCGATGCCATGGTTGACAAGTTGATGGAGTTAGAAGCCAAAAATCACGGGCGTGTTCCTTTCCTTACATTATCCCTGGATGAACATACCGGTGAGGCAGGAGTTTTAACGCGCATCGAAGCTTTTGTTGATATGCTCAGATTACGGAGGGGTCAGCATGAAGATATCATTTCCCATCATGGGTAATTCTTATGTAGCTTTTAAACAATTAATCGAGGATATTGGTCATGAGCCGGTGCTGGCTCCCATGCCCAGTTCTCGTACCATGACTTTAGGGACTATGTATTCTCCCGAGTTTGCCTGCATTCCTTTTAAAATTCTCATGGGTACATATCTGGAGGCTATTGAAAAAGGAGCTGAATTAATTATTACTTCGGGTGGTCACGGACCCTGCCGGGCAGGCTATTACGGTATACTCCACCAAAAAATAATCCGTGACCTGGGCTATTCTACCAAAATTATGGTTTTTGACTCCTTTACCCGGACCATGGGTGACTTTATCAGTAAAATTCACTGGTTACTGACAAAAGGTAAAACATCCTGGTGGCAGTTTTATAAGGCCTTTAAACTGGGCTGGGAGAAACTAGTTGCCCTTGATGAGATAGAGATTCTATCTCATCATGTGCGCCCTTTGGAAATCAATAAAGGTGAGACAACGAAGGTTTACCATCAATGTCTGGAAATTATGGACCAGGCCCGTACCAGGGAGAGAATACGGGAGGCGAAGGAAGCTTGTTTTCAACTTTTAAATAATATTCCTCAGGATAAGAGCAGAAGACCGTTAAAAATAGGCATAGTTGGGGAAATATATGTATTAATAGAGCCTTTTGCTAATTTGGACATCCAGGCGACCCTGGGTGAGATGGGCGTCTTTACGGAACGGGGAACACATCTCAGCAACTGGACCAAAGAAAATACCAAAATGACTCACCACGAAGAGGAAGTAATTAAAGCTGCCCGTCCATATCTCAGGCAGATGATTGGCGGCCACGGTATTAATTCCGTAGGTGAAACTGTGCTTTTTTCCCGCCGCGGTTTTGATGGTGTTATTCAGCTTGCTCCCTTCTCCTGTATCCCGGAAATTGTGGCCAAAGGTATTCTGCCTCAGGTAAGCCGTGATACAGGTATCCCCGTACTCACCGTTTTCCTGGATGAACAAACAGGCAAGGCTGGTTTGCAGACAAGGTTAGAGGCTTTTGTGGACCTGCTTAAGCAGCGTCAAGAAAAAAGATTGGGAGGAGCCGTATCGTGAAAGCATATCTTGGTGTGGATGTAGGATCTGTTAGTACCAACCTGGTAGTGATGGCGGAGAGCGGGGAGGTTATTGAAAGTTTATATATACGTACCAATGGACAGCCGGTGAAAGCTGTGCAGAACGGGCTTAGAATGCTGGGAGAAAAACTGGGCAAGGATGTTACCATTATGGGGGCGGGTGCTACGGGTAGTGCCAGGAATCTGACAGCTGTCCTGGTAGGTGCCGATGCTGTAAAAAATGAGATCACTGCCCATGCCGTGGCAGTTTCCAAAATGGTTCCCGGTGCTCAGACCATTATTGAGATCGGGGGTCAGGATTCTAAGATTATCATCATGCGTGACGGTGTAGTCACTGATTTTGCCATGAATACCGTTTGTGCCGCCGGGACAGGTTCTTTCCTGGACCAGCAGGCTTCACGCCTGAACATACCCATTGAGAAATTTGGGGAAATGGCTTTACAGGCCAAAACACCGGTAAGGATTGCCGGGCGGTGTGCTGTCTTTGCCGAGTCTGATATGATCCACAAGCAGCAGTTAGGTCACTCCCTGGAGGATATTATTGCCGGTTTGTGTGAAGCCCTGGTAAGAAACTACTTGAACAATGTGGGGAAAGGAAAAGAGATACTGGCACCTATCGTTTTCCAGGGCGGTGTAGCCGCCAACGTCGGTATTAAAGCTGCTTTTGAAAAACACCTGAAACAGGAACTGATCATTCCCAAGTACTTTAATGTTATGGGCGCTGTAGGTTGTGCCTATTTGGCCAAAGAAGCCACCCGTAATAAACCCACCAATTTTAAGGGCTGGGAGGCGGCTGACTACGCTTTTCGTCCCACCAGCTTTGAGTGCAAAGCCTGTCCCAACAACTGCGAGGTTATCCAGATCTTTGAGAATGAAAAGCTGGTGGCCCGCTGGGGTGATCGCTGCGGTAAGTGGTCCAATGTGAATGTGAAAGTAAGCTGAGTTAGTTGTTAGTTGTTAGTTGATAGTTGGTAGTTGTTAGTGACTGACGCTCCCCGTTTCCCGATACCCGAATTAGCAGTATATCTTTGGGTAGCGGACAGCGGGTGGCGGGAAGCGATTATATTTTATCGGATATCGGAAGTCGGAATACGGAAATCGTGGAATAAAAAAATGCTCCTTTTGGCAAAACTCTAAAGAGTAAGCTGAAAGGAGTTTTTTATGCTGCTTTCTTTTCCACACATGGGAAATTTAGCAAAAGGTATTGCCAAAATTTGCCAAAAGCTCCATATCCCTTATCTCATTCCTTCTCCACCGGGGCCCAAAGCGCTGGAGCTAGGACAGGCCTTAGCCCCTGAAGCCTCCTGCCTGCCCTTCTCCCTGGTCCTGGGTAATATGCGGGAAGCCCTGGAAATGGGGGCGGATACCCTCATTATGCTGGGAGGTTCAGGGCCCTGCCGCTTTGGTTATTTTATCTACCTGGCGGAAAAGATTCTGAAGAACGAAGGTTATGAATTTCAGCTCTTGCTTATTGATAAGGGAAAAACCTGGCGAAGTTTTTCTATCTTAAGAAAAGAGGCAGGAGTTACCTGGCCGGAATTCCTTAGAACTATTTATTTTGGCTGGGAGGCGGTGGTCTGTGAAGAAAGCCTGGCTCGCCTGGAACGGGAATACCTATCACGGGTTAAGAAGACACAAAACTTTCAGGTTTTTTTGTCCAGCTGCAGGCAAGAGCTGGATAGGGCGGAAACCCTTGAGGATCTTAAACAAATAAAAGATAAAGCCCTTAATTATATAGGGGATGCGGATTTTCATCCTCCGGAAGAGATTTTACGGGTGGGTTTGGTGGGAGACATTTATACCTTGCTGGAGCCTTATGCCAACCATTCCGTTGAGGAACTGATCCTGGCAAGAGGGGTTAGCATTGCTAAAGAAATGTCCCTCTCCAACTGGATACCTAATGCCCTTTTACCCTGGCGAAAGGGTCCTTATAAAAAGCGATTACTGGAATATGCAGCACCTTATTTGGCGGATTCCGTAGGGGGTTTTGGCCTGGAGTCGGTAGCTAATACCAGGAAGTTAGGGTTAGAGGCTGTAGATGGGATCATTCAGTTATTTCCCCTGGGCTGTATGCCGGAGATTGTGGCTAAGAGTGCCTTAAATAAGATTTGCCTGTGGGAAAATATCCCTGTCTTAAGCATTACCATGGACCAGCATGACAGTACCACCGGTTTTATCACAAGAGTGGAAGCTTTTTTGGAGGTTCTGCAAGCACAGAAAAAAGAAAGGCCGCTAGGCGGCCAGACTCTCGATATCCGACTTCCGATTATGAAGATATTTTTTCAGTAGACACACGTGAAGCTAGATTTTCCTGAAAAAAACACGTAGTATCAATAGTACATAAAGCCCTGCCGAGGCAGGGCTTTTAATTCTGTAAAGTATCACTCAATTATTCGGTAATTCGGCAGTCGGAAAGCGGACACACCACAGGCACAAGTCTCGCTACGTCGCTAACGCTCCTAGTCTCGCTATGTCGGAAATCGAAACGGCGCAGCCACATCTTTCATTGAATCTTACGGTATTCCAGGTAGGAGTATACCAGAGGGATCAATGCCATTAAAATAAAGGAAGCAAAAAGGGTGATACTGGCCCAGGCAGCGGAGATGAAACTGAGGACGACATCGATACTGCCTATGACCACCCAAAGAGGACCAGCGAAACGGTGGGTTTTACGCCAGACTTCTTCGTTGGCTAGAGTCCAGGGTGTTTTAAAACCGACAAAGTAGTTTTGCCGGACCTTACCCATGTAGTTACCCAGGATAACAAAGAGGAGAGATACTGAAACTTTAACCAGCAGGTCTACTTTTAGGGGAATACCTAAAGCTACGGCTATGGTTACCAGATATAAAAGGGTTATAAAGAGGACCAGGACCAGGCGGATAATCCTGTAGGTGCCGGAAAACTTGGCATAGTTCTGTTTACGGGGGTCGATACTGGGAAGAAGGAGTAGTAAGGCATAAATACCCAGGTTAAAAAGGGGAAATATCCATACCCAGAGGGATTTCACCGTCCAGCCGTCAATTTCTCCCCGGATATTCCAGTGAGTGGGTACTTTATCCGGTAATTCAGGATACATGTAAAGACCAAAAGCCAGAGAAAATAGGATTAGGGCCGGTATATACCATTCATTTTTTAAGATAGCAGTAAAGGAAATGCTGCTGTTTCTTTCATTAAAATTATTCATATTCGTTCCTCCTTCGAGCGGTCAGTTAAATTGAGAAACCAGCCAATTAGCTCGTCAAAAACACTGGTATTTAAGGAATAAATAATATTTTGCCCCTGGCGTGTATCTAACACCAGGTCAGCCTGTTTCAGTATACTGAGATGGTGGCTAATGCTGGGCTTAGAGATATTAAACTGCTCTGCGATCTCACCGGCGGTCATATCTTTTTCTCTCAGCATCTGCAGGATTTTTCGCCGGGTTGGATCGGAAAGGGCTTTGAAACTATCGTTTAGAGGGGACATACATACCATCACCTCACTAGCCTTATTTTAGATATTTAGATAACAGTCTAACTACCTTTAGTGTAGCCGAGTTATATTAGATAGTCAAGGTGAAATGGAATAAGAAAAATCTTCCCAGTAAGCCGTAATAAGGATAAAATAAAAAAAAAGACCATGGATGTTTTATCATTGTTACCGGTCATCAGGGAGATATTTGGGTAACCAAGGGAGCTTTGGGAGGCGCCCGGTTCACCGTAAGACTGCCGCTATAACCTGCGGTTAGGCGATAGGGGTTTTTCTTTTTCCGGTTCCATGGGGGAAGGCAAGGTTGCTGGTGGGCCGGCCAGGGGATGACGGGGAGCCAGGACGACAGTAATGCTGTTTAAAATAATCTCCGTATCACACACTGGCGGTGTTCCCTCAGTACAGTCGTGACGCAGCTCCGTACGGGGGATCACAACGGTCAGCTCAGTAGGGACGTCCAGGCTCGTCTCCCGGCTTACACATAAATGGAGGCCCCATAAATCCAGGTCCACTTGGTCCCGGGTAAAATTTTTAAAAGGAAAGAACCTGCGGATACGCGGGAATATTCTTTTGAGTTTGTTTTTTACCCCTTGCCTAAGTGTTTTGTTCATATTACTATACACCTCATCATAGTATATGAGAGGTAGTCCCTTACGGTGCATGGGGTAGGAAAGGAGAATTGTTTATGGCACAGCTCAGGGTAACGGAGAAAATATACGAAAAGACCAGATCTCCTCAGGAGATTAAGGAAGGGATTTTTATAGTTACCAAACAGGCTTTATCTTTTTTCCCACCTGTCGGGACAACGTTTAGCCTGGAAGTGGGTGAGAAGAAAGTGGAGACAAGTATCTATTCCCAGGATTGTACGTGTCGAGGGCCCCATAAGCCCCATTACCACTACTTTTTAGATATTGCTCAGATCAGGGAATTGCTTCCCGTGGACAGTAAAGCAATTCTTACGATCAGCAAAATCGCCGAGGGCGAGTATCATCTTTCTGTAGATTAGTTTTGTGGCAAATTGACAGTAATTTACAGGAGGTAAAAGATATAAAGATAGAATATAATGAAGGCAGAAAGGGGAGATAAACGTTGTTCAAAGAGCTGCAACAAAGTCAGGAGATTCCCATTCAAATAGGCAGTCACTCTCTTCATGTTGCTCCCGGTACCGTGTTACTGGACCTTGCCCCGCAGTATGGCTGTGGATTTGCCTCTCCCATTGTAGGCGCCAAGTATAATAACGAAGTTGTGGATTTGTACACGGAAATTAAAGAGCCGGGCACCATAGAGTATCTTGATCTTACCTCCGAGGATGGCATACGGATCTACAGGCAGAGCCTGGTGTTCCTTTTGGTAAAAGCTGCCTGGGAGCTATTTCCCAATAGAACCATATTAGTAGAGCATTCCCTGGGTAAGAGCTATTACTGTGAATTCAAAGGTTATAAAACCATATCACCCTTAGACATAATTGCCCTGGAGGCGAGAATGCGAGAAATTGTAGCTCAAGACCTGCCGGTTATACCTGAGATGATGCCGAAAGAAAAGGCTATACAAATTCTCTGCGCAAAGGGCCATGAAGAAAAGAGCGCCATTGTGGAGAATATGGACTGGAAACAAGTAAGAATTCTTACTTGCGGTAATTATGCCAGTTATTCTCACAGCGTACTGGCGCCTAGGACGGGAGGCTTAAATGTTTTCCAGCTTCAGCCTTATGCCCAAGGTTTTCTTTTAAGGTTTCCAGCCCCCCATAATCCCCGTGAAGTTGCCCCGATAACGGATCTACCCAAACTGGCTCAGGTGTTCCGGGAGTCAGAAGAATGGGCAGGTATCCTGGGAATTAATAATTTAGCCGGGCTTAACCGTCTTTTGGCTCAGAATCCCAATGAAGGGAATTGCTTAATTCATATTGCCGAGGCCCTCCATGAAAAAAAGATTGCAAGAATCGCTGATGAGATTTATGCCAACCGGGATAAACTCCGGGTCGTACTCATTGCCGGCCCGTCCTCTTCCGGCAAGACCACTTTTGCTCAGCGCTTATTAATTCAACTCCGGGTCCATGGTCTTCAACCGGTTTCCTTATCCCTGGATGACTATTTTGTGGATCGTGAGCATACACCCCGTGACGAAAACGGTGAATACGATTTCGAAGCCCTGGAAGCCTTGGATCTGGAGCTTTTTAACCAGCAGTTGCAGCAGCTCATCGCCGGACAGGAAGTGGAGATACCCACTTTCAACTTCCTTTTGGGCAAACGGGAATGGCGCGGTAAGAAACTGCAGGTTAAACCGGATCATCCCCTTATCATTGAAGGTATTCACGGCCTCAATGAGAAATTAACGGCCTCCATTAAGCGGGAGAATAAATACAAAATTTACATCAGTGCCCTTACCCAGATCAGTATTGACAACCACAACAGGATACCTACCACGGATACCAGGCTCATTCGCCGGATTGTGCGGGATAACCAGTTCCGTTCCCACGATGCCCTGGCCACCTTGAAACGCTGGCCTTCAGTGCGCCGCGGTGAAGAAAAAAACATCTTTCCTTATCAGGAGGAAGCTGACATGATGTTTAATTCCGCTTTGATTTACGAACTGGGTGTCTTTAAGAAATATGCCTATCCCCTTTTGGCTAAAGTTACCCGCGAGGAGAAGGAATATGCCGATGCCCAGCGCCTTCTCACCTTGTTAAAACACTTCCCGGAAATACCAGATCAGCATGTTCCCCTGAACTCTATCTTACGGGAGTTTATTGGGGGAAGTTCTTTCCATGAATAGAAAGGAGGCAGTTGATTCTGCCTCCTTTCGTATATGTTTAATGTTTTCTAATCAGCCTGTTGCTGCGGGTTTAGGCCAGAAAAAGAAGATGGCCAAACCGATGAGCGCTGTCACAGACGAAATCAGATACATATAAGAGTATCCCAGAGCGTTAGCAATCAGACCCAGGGAAAGGGAGCCTACACCTATACCCAGGTCAAAGGCGGACATCACTGTGCCATTGACCGCACCCCGGCGCTGGGGTTCAATTCCCTGGATGGCCAGGGCCAGGAGGGTAGGCTGGATGGAACCGAAGCCCAGGCCGTAAAGAATGCCGCTTATCAAGAAAAGAGGTAGGGCCGAGGCTTGGGACAAAAGGACAGTGGAAAAGAAGATGGATAGAAGACCAAAAAGAATAACGTGGTTAGGACCTTTACGGTCGTAATACTTACCGGCTACAGGACGGGTAACCATAAGAGATAGAGCATAAATAGTAAAGAAGGGACCGATATTGGCAATGCCCCGTTCTTCCGCATAAAGGGGCAAAAAAGTAACCACGCCGCCGTAGCTAAGGGTCATAAAAAGCATCACAAGGGATACTTTGAGAGCCCGTTTATCAAAGACGGACGGCTTGCCGCCCGGTGGACGACTGTCCAGTCCTTGATTTTTTCTGGTTTCCAGCTGGATAGCATAACCAGCCAGAAAGGCTCCGGCTGTCAGTATGAGAGAAAGTGTTGCGATAAAAGAGAAACCATAATTAGGGATGAGCGTCAAACCCAGGGCTGGGGCAATGGCCATGGCTAAGGTAGAAAAGAGGCCGTAATAGCCCATTCCTTCACCCCGGCGGGAGGGGGGAATAATATCGGCCACGATGGTGCCCGCCGCTGTAGAGGAGGTTGCCCAGCCTAGACCATGAACTAAACGTAAGGCAAGAAGTAAGAAGAGTGTGGGTACCCAGATATATCCTAATACGGCCAGGAAGAAAAGGGCCAACCCCCCCAGATAAATGCCCTTGCGTCCCCTGAGATCCAGTTCCCGACCGATGAAAGGACGGAAAGATACGGCAGCAATAGTAAAAATACCATTAATAAGACCAATCATTTTTTTATCTGCACCCAGGGTGGCAGCATATTTGGGTAGCGTGGGCATCAAAATCTGAAAACCGCAAAAGATAAGAAAAGTCGCCGCACAGATCAGGATAAAGTCCCTGGTCCATAGCTTTTGTTTCTTAGTCATGTCTGGTGGTTGGTTCATCTGCATACCTCCATATTATGCTGTACGAGACTGTTAAATTTGCATCTAATTACCATTATATTTATAATTTATATTATTTTACAAGGGAATTGCACAAAATTATTTTTATAATACAGAAAATGTAAAGTGGACAATAATTAAAGGCCCCAATAGGGGCCCTTAAATTAATTTTTATGCTTTGAGGTTGGGATCGCCGGTGTTTTTGTCTGCCAGGACCTTCCAGGCCTGAATGAGGAGGATTACGGCCAGGATAAAGAGGGCAATACCGAAACCAACCAGGATAAAATTGCTGGCTGCCATATTGGCTTTAACCAGGAAATACAGGGCTGTTAGTGTGACGGCAAACATGAAGGCTGTGGGAATAGTAAACATCTTGTTGTTCTTGCCAATTTTTTTCAGGTAAACAGCTACGGCGATAAGAGCCAGAGCAGCTAAGAGCTGGTTGGCGGAGCCGAAGAGAGGCCATACTTTCGCATAACCATTGAAGGCCAGGAAACCACCGGCTGCTACTGTGATAGTGGTAGAAACAAAGCGGTTGGTCAGGATGGAGTCTTGTTGACCGGCTTCAGAGAAGAATTCCTGGAAGATAAAGCGGCCCAGACGGGTAGCGGTATCCAGGCTGGTTAAAGCAAAGGCGGAAAGGGCCAGGGCAGCAAATTGTTTGCCCACTGCAAAATCCATACCGATTACTGTCAGGAAGGTACCAACCCCGTCGGAGAAAACGTTGATGGGACCCCCGGCTTTTAGAAGTTCAGCCAGTTTGGGACCGGCTACATAAGCTGCAGTAGTGAGGGCGATTAAGGCCAGAACACCCTCAATGAGCATGGAACCGTAACCAACAATCTTCGCGTCTTTCTCGTTATCCAACTGCTTAGAGGTTGTACCGGAACCAACGAGGGAGTGGAAACCGGAGATAGCACCGCAGGCTACAGTTACGAAAAGCATGGGGAAGAGATACTGCTTACTGACATAGAAACCGGTGAAGGGGGCTAACTGGATGGTGGGGTTCATGGCGAAGATACCGATAACAGCGCCGGCAATCATGGCGTAAAGCAGGTAGGAGTTCAGGTAGTCACGGGGCTGGAGCAGCATCCACACGGGCAGAACGGAAGCAGCAAAGATGTAGACAATTAACAGATAAATCCAGGCAGCTAAAGACATCTTTAAGGGGAATACTTGCCCCAGCCAGACACAGATTAAAAGGAGAGCAACCCCTGCTACAGTAGAAACAGAAAGGGGAGCATTTTTTCTATACACAACGAAACCGAAAATAACAGCCAGGACGATAAACAGTAAGGAAGAAGTACCTGCTGCAGGTACGCTGACGAAGGTGCTGGCAGTGATACTCAGGAAGGCTGCTACTACCAGAACAAGGGTTAACCAGGCGAAAACAGCAAAGAGTTTCTTGCCGGACTTACCAATATTTGCTTCGATGATTTCTCCAATGGATTTACCATCGTGGCGAATGGAGGCAAAAAGAGCACCAAAATCATGAACACCGCCTACGAAAATACTACCAACAATTATCCAGAGGGCTACAGGGATCCAGCCGAAAACACTGGCCAGAATAGGACCGGTAATGGGGCCGGCTCCGGCGATAGAAGCAAAGTGGTGGCCTAAAAGTACCGGAGCTTTGGCCGGGCAGTAGTCGATATCATCCCGCCGGGTATGGGCAGGGGTCTTCCGATTGGGGTCAATTCCCCATTGTTTGGCCAGCCAGGCACCATACATGGTATAGGCAATAAGAAAAATAACAATGCCGCCGAGGATTAACCAGATAGCACTCATGATGAGTTTCCTCCTTTAATTTAGTTCAGTTTTTTATCCATATCCCCCAACAGGCTTTCGTAGAATTTCCTCACCTCCCGTCCTGCTCTGTTACAGATTACCTGCCGGGAAGATAAATCCAGAACAATCAACCTCAGGTCACACCAGCCGTAGAGATAAAATTTGAAGACTTTGCTGTATGCAAATTTCTCCACCAAACTGCTCATTTCAGGTGAGACTTTTTCCCGGGTAATAAAAACCCCTGTGAGAAAAGTCTTCATATGGTTGGGATGAGGGTTAACCAGGTGTCCTATCCCCTCTTTTAAAGTGTTAATCATTTTCTCTAGGTCGGTTTTAGTCAGGGAGTCATAATATTTAACCAGGCAGTGTTCCTCGTGGTCCAAAGACCAGAGGTTAATCTTCTTGCTGGCAAAATATTTTTCATTACGCTGGTAAAAATGGGCATAAAGCTCCACGGGAAAGGGGACAAAGGAGGGTTTTTCCTTAATATCATAGAAACGAGAGTATTTCTTTTCCAGGTCTTGTCTCAATGTATTCGGCATTCTTACCCACCCTTTCTTTTACTACTTTTATAATATTATGAAATTTATACTGGATACACGGTTTTTGCATGAGAGGTAGAAAACGGCTACTGAGAGGTATTGTTGCGGTATAAAAAATAACCTGTCATCAGACAGGTTATAGGCCTAACCTTTGTTTCAAATCCCTGGCATAGTGGCGGCTTACTGGAATTTCAGAGGTTTGGCGGTCCTCCATGATTAGTTTGAAGCTCCCGTTAAACCAGGGAATTACCTCCTTAATATGACGAAGATTGACGATATAGGCACGGTGGACCCGTAAAAAATCTTTTTGGTCCAGTTTTTCACTAAGCTCCTGTAAAGTAAAGGAACTGGGAAGATAATCATCCTTTAGTTTAAGCAGGGTTTTCCTTTCCTCTGCCATGACATAAACGATGTCTTTACAGTTGATTACCATATACCTGCCGTTACCGACAGCACAGATTCTTTCCAGGGGAGACTCTAAAGGACACGAGGTTTCTTCAAGGGGAGCAGGTGTTCCTTGCACGGTCAGGTTACTGCGAATGCGGTCCAGGGTTTTAAAGATACGTATTTCGTCAAAAGGTTTTACTACGTAATCCAGGGCATTTAATTCATAGGCCTTGACGGCAAAGTCGTCATGGGCTGTGGCAAAGATAATGAGTATATTCTTGTCAATATGAGTAATTTTTTCTGCCAGGTCCATGCCATTGATGTCATAAAGCTGGATATCGAGAAATGCCACCTGGGGTTTTAAGCGGCTCAGGAGTTCCAGGGCTTCCCTGCCTGAGCCGGCTGTTCCGGCCACTTCAAAGTCCGGGTGCTGATTTATGATATAGGCAAGTTCTTTTTGGGAGGGAATCTCATCATCCACAACTAATACCTTAATCAACTGACCATTTGCCCTCCTTCCTTCCATTTTAGGGGAAGTTTCATATGGAAAACTGTGCCTTTACCGGGGGTGCTTTTTACAGAAAGGGTAGTTTCCGGTCCATACATGTTTTTCAAACGTTCATTCACATTAAGGAGGCCGATGCCGCCTTCTTTTTTATTACACCCTTTTAAGCAGGTGGCCAGCAATTCCACAGGCATCCCAATCCCATTATCTTCAATGGTGACATAGACATCATTGCCGTCGCTGCGGGCTTTAATGTAGACAGCCCCACCTTCGGGCTTGGGTAGAATACCGTGCTTTACGCAATTTTCTACCAGGGGCTGGAGGATTAAGGGGGGTAGCGGGTAGTTGAGGGTAGAGGCATCAATATCCTTAAAAACCTGGAGGCGTGGCCCGAAACGGGCCTGTTCAATGCTTAAGTAGGCATCGATTCTTTCAAGTTCTTCCGCCAGGGTAATGACCTTTTTATCCTTCAGTAATGATTTACGGAAAAAATCTCCCAGATGGCGCAAAAGGTTACGGGACATTTCCGGGTCGGAGCGGGAAAAGGAGATAATAGTGTTTAAGGCATTAAAAAGAAAATGAGGATTAATTTGGGCCTGTAAAGCCTGGAGTTCTGCTTCTTTTAATAGCTTACTCTGATTCTCCAGGGCGGCAATTTCCAATTGAGTAGAGAAAAGGTGGGCTAAACCTTTTGCAAACTCCAGGTCCAGGGGGGAAATGGCTTTTTCTTTATTATGATAAAGCTTGAGTGTACCGGTTATCTGGTCGCGGGAAAAGAGGGGGACAATGACTGCCGAATTTAGAGGGCAGGTGGGATAAGGGCAGCCGATTTCTTCCCTGCTTTCGGCAATTTTGCTGGCGCCATTGGCCAGAACCCAGCGGGTAGCCTCAGTCATGATAGGTTGACCGGGTAAATGGTGGTCAGTACCATCGCCTTCATGAGCCAGAATTGTTTTGGTATCCGTAAGGGCCACGGCGGCCACCGAGGTGTGCTGCTTTATCACTTTGGCTACGATACGGGCAGTTTCCAGGTTCAAACCGTTGCGCAGGTATTTTAGGGTATTATCGGCGATGGCCAAAGCCTTTTGGGCCTGGGTGGCACCGATACGTTCCTCTTCTTCCTGAGCATTTCTAATAATCATCATAAAAAGAGCGATACCGATGGAGTTCCAGATGATCATGGGCATACCAATAACCTGAACCAGTTCCCAGGCTGCGGTAAAGGGTTTCGCCACTAGAAGGATAATGATCATTTGCAGACTTTCTGCAACAACGCCGGTAAAAAGGCCTATCTCCCACCGGGCGCGTCTATCATTAAGCCGGTTCCTGATTAGACCGGCGATTAAGCCTTCTGTAAAAGTGGAAAGAGCACAGGCAAAGGCCGTAAACCCGCCTAAGGACCAGCGGTGTAGTCCGCTGATAAGACCGGCTCCCGCACCCATGGCGGGACCACCCAGAAGTCCTGCGACTACGGCTCCGATGACCCGGGAATTTGCCAGGGCTCCCTGGATTTCAATGGCCGAATAGGTGCCAAAAATAGCGATGGCACCAAAGATTATGGTTAAAAGTAAACGTTCTTTTAATGCGATGTTGTGGTGCAGGAGCCTTCTTAAGGGTTTAAAACGGGTGAGAAGAAAAGCGATGGTAATGATCAAGGCCATTCTTTCCGCCATTTGAAAGAATAAGGTATTCTCCATGCTTACACCACCATAAACCTTTTTTTCAATATTATCATTATTTTGTATAAATGAAAAGCTAGACAGTAGGCAGTTGCTATTAGTTGGTAGTAATGAATTTGGAAAAATAAGAACCGGTGATATTATAAGCATAACCTTGCGTAGTGGCAAGGTTATGCTTGTTTTTTAACGGGGAGAAGTAAGTGGCTAAACGAAATAGAGACATGATCAAAGAAAAGTATAAGAAGACTTAATAATAAAGATCAGCAAAACAAAAATTTATTTTAAAAAAATATCTAAACATTAGGAGGAATTTCGACATTAAGATCGAAATAATATATTGTATTTAGGTATACTAAAATATTATTAGTCATGCATTATATTTTACTTGTGCTAAAATTTAAAGATATCATTATTAGTCTTACTTTAACATTTGGAGGAGATCATGGTAGATATTGGGAAGAGAATCAAGCAATTACGAGAGGAACGAGGTCTAACATTAAAAAACATTGCAGATAATACTGGTCTATCAGTAGGTTTTTTAAGTCAGGTAGAAAGAAATATTACCGATCCTTCAATAGCTTCATTAAAAAAGATTGCTGAGGTATTAGGAATTAAACTGAAAGAGTTTTTTGAAAAAGTTCCCGAGAAAAAAGTTGTTGTAAGAAAAGACGAAAGAAATAAACTCCTTATCGGTAGTTCAAAAATTGTTTACGAACTTTTGGCACCCGCCATGAATCGGAAGATGGAACCTATCTTAAAGATGGTTGAACCTAATGCTTCATCCGGAGAAGTAGATGGTCATGAAGGAGAAGAGTTCGCAATTATTCTGCAAGGAGTTCTAGAAGTTTGCATTGGTAATGAGGTTTATGTGTTACAAGAAGGGGACAGTATTTACTTTGATGCTAACCAACCACATTTGTATAGAAACCCCGGTACCGAAAAGTGTATCTGTATATGGGTAGTTACTCCACCAACCTTTAGTTAAAGAAAAAAGATTAATATCAGGAGGTGATATTTACTTAATTTCGCTAAATAAGAATATTGTTAGGGGGAGGAAAAATGGACTTACGAAAAGGTTTAGTCGCCAAATTAGAAGAGAAAATAATAGGTATACTTATGGCGATAGCACTAGTTGTAGGATTTATGCAAGTCGCTGCTAGGTTCGTTTTTAAGTCATCGTTACCCTGGTCGGAAGAACTACTTCGTTTTGTGTTTGAGTGGGTTACATTTCTTGCCGCAAGTATAGCAGTAAGGGAAAAAGCTCATGTAAGCGTTTCGGTAGTAGTAGAAAAGTTACCAAAGCCTATTCGCCGTGGAGTTGGTGTTATGGGTATTTTATTAAGTATAGGGTTCTGTCTAGCCATAACATATTATGGATTACAACTGGTTAAAGTCCAATTTGAAACCAATCAGATTTCGACTGCCATGGAATTACCTATGTGGATTCCTTACCTAGGATTGGTGGTGGGAAGTTTAATGATGGCAATTCGTTTCATACAAAATCTTTTTAGTGTTATTATTCGAAATAGACAAAATTCCGCAATGGAGATAAAAAATTGTTAGGAGGTTCAATTCATGGGGATTCTTCTATTTTCTCTATTTGCGCTTTTTTTAATTGCAGATATCCCGATTGCCATCAGTATTGGCCTGTCATCGCTTTTAGCACTAGCTATTGCAACTAACGTCCCGTTGGCCGTCGTTGCTCAGAGAATGTATGCCGCTGTTGACTCTTTCCCGATGATGGCTATTCCATACTTCATTGTGGCAGGAGCATTGATGGAGCGTGGTGGGATTTCCCGTCGGTTAATAAACTTAGCAAGTTCATTGGTTGGTTCGCTGCCTGGCGGTTTAGGACAAGTCACAGTATTAACAAGTATGTTTTTCGCCGCGATATCAGGCTCAGGTCCTGCTACTACCGCAGCTATAGGAGGTATTATGATTCCTGCTATGGAGAGGAGCAATTACAACCGTAGTTTTGCAACTGCTCTGCAAGCGACGGCAGGAGCATTAGGACCACTTATTCCTCCTAGTATTTTATTTATCACTTTTGGTGTGGCTACAGGTGAATCAATTGGTGACCTATTTTTGTCAGGGGCCTTACCTGGTGTCTTAGTGGGTTTATCTTTAATGATAATGGTATATTTTATTTCCAAGAAAAACGGATATGTTGGGACTGGGAATAAAGCAAGTATAAAAGATGTATTAAACAATGCAAAACAAGCCTCATGGGCTCTAATGATGCCTGTTATTATACTGGGCGGGATCTACGGTGGAGTATTTACACCGACTGAAGCTGCGGTAGTATCAGCAATTTATGGACTAATTGTCGGTTTCTTTGTTTATCGCGAATTAAAATTGTCTGACTTACCTAAAATTTTTGTACAATCTGCGGTGACATCGGCCATGGTAATGTATGTAATAGCTACGGCATCAGCTTTTAGCTGGATTATGTCTAATGCTCAAATTCCAACACAAATAGCCAACTTTATAATTCAGCTGGCACCAAATAAGTATATATTACTATTATTTTTGAATATTTTGTTGCTAATTACCGGTTGTTTTATAGAATTAAACGCTGCTATAGTCATCCTTGCTCCCCTTATGATGCCCATAATGGTAAAGATGGGGGTAGATCCCATTCATTTTGGTGCTATTATGGTAACTAATCTTTGTCTAGGCCTTGTAACTCCGCCGCTAGGAGTCAATTTATATGTTGCTTCTGGCATTTCAAAGTTACGAATTGAGGAAGTTGCCAAATCCTTAATTCCGTTTTTAGCTGCTGCGATTGTTGCTTTAATGCTTATTACCTATATTCCGGAAATTTCTCTTTATTTACCGAAGGTTATGGGGAAATAATCAAAGGTAAAAAATGTGATTTTAATGTAAGGAGGATGATATTATATGGAACCTACCTTAAGAGTAAAAAGTTTGCGAAAAAGGTTGCGTTCCTTTCCTCAAGCTATTTGTGTAGAACGGGCTGTACTTATTACTGAAAGTTATCGCGAGACTGAGGGAGAGCCTATGGTAATACGCCGGGCCAAGGCCCTTAGTCGAATTCTGGAAAAAATGTCTATCTATATCGGGGACGGAGAACTAATCGTAGGCAATCAAGCAAGTGCACCTAATAAGGCCCCGGTTTTTCCTGAGACCGGTGCACGTTGGGTAGCGGAGCAATTGGACAGTTTTGCTACAAGAACAGTAAACAGGTTTTTAGTAACAGAGGAAGAAAAAAAGGTTCTACGAGATATATTAACTTATTGGAAAGAAAAAACTGTTTTGGAAGTTGCACCGAAGCTTCTTCCTGCTGAAACAAGGGAGATTTTCGAACTAACATATCCGGTTATTTCTCCTACGTTGTTTTTACGCAATTGTGTCGGTCATTTGGTTCCTAATTATGCAGCTATTTTGAAAAGAGGCTTTGGGGGTATTCGAACTGAGGTTCAAGAAAAGATGGAGTCATTAGATCCTTCGATGCCTGAAAATATCAGTAAATTGCAGTTTTATCGAGCAGTTCTGATTATATGTGATGCTGTATCACATTTTGCCCAACGTTATGCAGATTTAGCAGAACAGTTGGCGTCTACGGAGGATGATGAAAGCAGAAAGAAGGAGCTAAAGGATATTGCCGAAATATGCAGATGGGTGCCGGAAAACCCGGCCCGTACCTTCCGTGAGGCTTTACAGGCCTTTTGGTTCCTACAACTGATAATTCATATTGAGACAGACGGATTGGCCGAATCTCCAGGTCGCTTTGATCAGTATCTCTATCCCTATTTTTCAAAAGACTTAGCGGAAGGAAAGTTAACGCTAGAAGAAGCTCAAGAGTTACTAGACTGTGTATGGATCAAGATGAATGAGGTTATTAAACTCAGTGATATTCCGCCTGCCGCTAAATATTTTGGCGGAGTAACCATGTCCGAAAATCTCATTTTGGGTGGGATAAATGAAGATGGGGAAGATGTTACTAATGAACTTTCCTACCTGTGTCTTGAAGCAGACCGTCATATCATGTTGCCTCAACCTGCCCTCTCCATTAGACTCCACAGTGGAACACCTGAACGTTTTCTTCTAAAAGTAGTTGAATTGATTAAAACGGGTGGCGGTAAACCAGCTATTTTTAACGATGAAATAATTATTCCCTCTTTAATGAGTGATGGTATACCTTTAAAGGATGCTAGAAACTATGCGATTGTTGGTTGCGTGGAACCTACTCCGTCCGATAACACAAATGGTTGGACAAATGCTGCGATGTTTAATTTAGGTAAATGTCTCGAATTAGCTCTACATAATGGAGTTTGCCAGCTTAGTGGAAAGCGCATTGGGTTAGAAACAGGTGATGCAAAAACCTTTACAAGTTTTGATCAGGTGATGTCGGCGTTTAAAAAGCAGGTTTCTTATTTTATTAAACACATGGTTACGATGCTTAATACATGGGACAAAGTGCATGCGGAATTGATACCCACTCCCTTCGTTTCATCATTTATGGATGATTGTATTGCTAAAGGTCAGGATTTAGCCGAAGGTGGAGCCAGGTTTAATTTTACCGGACCTCAGGGTATTGGGCTGGCAGATGTGGCTGATTCACTGACTGCAATTAAAACACTCGTGTTTGAAAAGAAACTGTTATCAATGGATCAACTAATTGATGCCCTTAGTAATGATTTCGAGGGTCAGGAGGATGTGCGTTTATTATTGCGTAATAAAGCACCTAAATATGGTAATGCGGAAACTACACCAGACCTGCTGGCTCGGGAGGTAGGACTCTTTTATTGTCGGGAAGTAGCCCAGTATAATAATCCGCGCGGTGGTAAATATCGCCCCGGCCTTTATCCAGTAGCATCAAATGTGCCATTAGGTGGCGTTGTGGGGGCCCTTCCCAATGGCAGGAAGAAGGGTATTCCCTTAGCTGACGGGATTTCACCGGTACACGGTTGTGATGTTAAAGGACCAACTGCTGTTTTACGTTCTGTAAGTCGAGTGGAACATGCTGCCGCAACAAATGGAACATTATTAAACATAAAATTTCATCCTTCTGCTCTCAAGAGTGAAAACGACATGAAAAAACTAATTTCTCTATTGCGTAGTTTTTGTTCTTTAAAATTAATGCATATCCAGTTTAATGTTGTGTCGGCAGATACTCTCAGGATGGCGCAATTAGATCCTGAAAATAACCGCGATTTGATGGTGAGGGTGGCTGGCTATAGTGCTATGTTTGTAGATTTGGATAAGAAGCTGCAAGATGACATTATCGAAAGGACTGAGCACATGCTTTAACGAGGGGAGATTTATAACTAATGGATATAGAGAGAACAACCGGTCTCATTTTTAATATCCAAAGGTACTCTATCCATGATGGTCCAGGAATCCGTACATTAGTCTTTTTAAAAGGATGCCCTCTTAGGTGTGAATGGTGTGCGAACCCCGAGTCCCAGCTGGGTCACCCCGAAATTATAGTAGTCCCAAATAGATGTATCGGATGTGGCAAATGTATAGCTATTTGCCCGGAAAAAGCCATTACGAGTACGCCGATCGGTAATGTTATTAACCGTAGCAGATGTACAGTATGCGGTATTTGTGTGGAACATTGCTTTGCCGAAGCTCTGCAGATAATGGGGACAACAAAGACTGCATACGACGTGCTTCAAGATATTGAAGGAGATGACATTTTTTATCAGCATTCAGGCGGTGGTGTAACACTTTCCGGAGGAGAACCCTTTACACAAGCGAAATTTACCTTTTCTTTATTGAAACTTTGTAAGGAGAGGGGGTTAAATACAGCAGTAGAAACATCTGGGTTTACTTCTTATGAGATAATAGAGGCTTGTTTACCTTATACGGATTTGTTTTTATACGATATAAAGCATCTTGATTGTGATATTCATAAACAGCATACAGGAGTAGAAAATTCACTTATACTTGACAATGCCCGTCGTTTAGCTGCCAAAGGGGCTAATTTAACAGTGAGGCTCCCGGTTATCCCTGGTTTTAATGACAGTGAAGAAAACTTAGTAAACACTGTGGAATTTGTAAAAGAGATAGGTGTCACTGAAATGCACTTGCTTCCCTACCATAGATTTGGTGAGCAAAAGTACCGGCAACTAGGAAGGGAATATAAACTCACAGTAATGCCGCCGGAACAAGAGAGGATGGAGAGCATACTGAAAATGTTGGAGAAAAGGGGTGTTAACGTAAAGGTAGGTGGTAACTAGTAACAAGAACGATATTTGAGGGAGGACAGTGTTATGAAAACCAGAATGTTAAAAATCGAAGGACCTGGTAAACTTGCTTTAGTCGAGAAAGATTTAATTTTAGAGGATGACGAGGTTCTTGTTCGTACATTCCAGTCCTCAATCTGTGGTACAGATAAAATGTATTATCGTGGCGAAATGCCGCCAAATGAAAAATATCCCTTATTTATTGGTCATGAAGGGGGAGGGGTAGTCGAAGCAGTAGGATCTAAAGTACATGAATACCAGGTTGGGGATCTGGTGATGTCTTTTAGCCGTTCATGCACCTTTGCAGATTATTTCAAAACCAAACCCATTAATCTCCAGCCGGTGCCTGAAGGGTTGGATATGAGAATCGCTTCGCTGGGAGAACCCCTGGCCTGTGCTATGCATTCTGTTTTGGAATCTGGGGTGCAAATAGGAGATACGGTAGCTGTTATGGGAATGGGTTTTGCCGGGCAGATCATGTTACAAGGTGCACGGAGGAAGGGAGCTACTAAAGTAATTGCTATCGACATTTTGGATGGTAAGTTAAAACTTGCCGAAAAAATGGGGGCAGATGTTACCATTAATCCTTCAAAAGAAGATTTGTACCAGGCTATTATGGGATTAACCGATGGAAAAGGTGTTGATGTAGTCTTTGAGGCAGCTGGTACCCAGGAATCCCTCAACGCTTGCAGTACGATTCTTAAGCATAACGGTCATTTAGTTCTCTACAGTTGGATTACACAACCTGTAACCTTGAATTTGCATCGCTGGCACCAAAATAGTTTTAAAGTGATTACTACTACTTTGGTTCATCATACCAAGTACGAACGAATGGTCTGGACCGAAAAGGCTATGCGTCCGTTCCAGCAAGGACTTATTGATGTGGAACCTTTAATCAGTGCTGAATTTAAATTGTCTGATATAACGGAAGCTTTTGAAGAAGCTGTTAATAACGATGAAATTATTAAGATTATAATAAAACCCTAAACAATTATTTTGCTTAAATAATTACAAAGTATAGGGGGGTGAAAATGCTTCTAAAAAATAAGGAATCGCCAACGTTAATAAAAATTATTCAATGGGAGGCAATGGTAATGAAGGGAAAAAAAGGGTTAACATGGATGATGATCTTACTACTAAGCATTTCTCTTTTAATTGTTGGTTGTGGCGGTAATAAGCCGGCAGAAGCACCAAAGAACAATCAACAAGGTCCAATAGTTTTAAAACTAGGCCACGTTTTAAATGAAAGCAGTCCTTTCCATAAGGGGGCTGTAGAGTTTGCTAAAAAGGTTGAGACAAAGAGTAACGGAAAGCTAAAAATTGAAGTATATCCTAGTGCACAATTGGGTAACGATAGAACATTAGCTGAGGGGTTACAATTAGGTACTGTAGACATGTCTGTTAGCGGAACAGCTACGGTTACTGGGTTTGTACCCAGGCTTCAAGTGTTTGACCTGCCTTTTATATTTAGGGATGCAGAGCATGCTTATAAAGTTTTAGATGGGCCTATTGGTAGTGAGGTATTGAAAGATTTTGAAGCAAAAGGCATTGTTGGATTAGCCTTCTGGGAGAATGGATTTAGACATGTAACTAACTCGAAGAAAATAATTAAGAAACCCGAAGATGTTAAGGGTATGAAAATTCGTGTACAGGAAATTCCTCTGCACGTATCCTTCTGGAAACAGTTAGGTGCGGACCCGACTCCCATGGCTTGGACTGAGGTGTATACGGCCCTTCAACAGGGAACTGTTGATGGACAGGAGAATCCAGTGCAGACTATTTATACCCAAAAAATATATGAGGTTCAGAAATATATCTCTATGACAGGGCATGTTTATGCACCGGCAGTAATTATGATGAGTAAGAAAACTTATGATAAACTCCCTGCAGATCTACAGAAAATTGTAGTAGAAGCAGCACGCGAAACTGCCACCTATGAAAGGAATTATATCAAAGAATTGGAAGATAAGGCTATAAAGGAACTACCTGGATTAGGAATGCAAGTAGAAATGAATCCGGACAAGGAAGCATTTAAGGCCGCTGTACAGCCCGTATACAAGGAGTATGGGGAAAAGCTTAAAGTTACAGATTTGATTCAAAGGATTCTTGATACTAAATAATCGCCTATTATTGGCTTCACATAGGTTTTTCCTATGTGAAGCCATCTTTGTAAAATTTTTAAGTATTTTTTACAACAGGAGTTATGCAGTTGGTGGAAATAAATAGAAAATAATAACTCAAAAAATATTTTAAAAAAGATCCTAATTTTCGACAAAAAAGGTCTTGACTTTTTCGAAAAGCCCCCATAATCGCTTTGGATGGTATTTTTTACCATCACTCTAGCGATATGGGTGATGTTGATGAAGAAACTGTGTAAACCAACTTTCGAAAAAAAGGATCACGGTCAAGGTGCCGGAATCCCGGTACTCAAGACAATTTGGGATTTGTTTGACCTGTCTCTGCTGTTTTCCCAGTCCGGAATACGCAAACACTCCGGAATTCCAGCGTGGCTCCTGGCTTTTGCCTACATCTGCGGCCTTGCTAATCATTCAAGTTCTGCAAATCAAAATGCTAAGTTTTCAACGGAAGCTCCATTTTTACAACAACTGCTTTCCGGGCAAATCATCTCTCAAAGTGCCTTCAGCCGGTTTCTCTCCAAGCCCTTTCAGTGGCTCCGGTTCTCTTTGGGCAGATTTGCCAGGTTACAAGAAAACACGGATAGCAGGCTGACCGACGGCGATATCATTGCCTTAGACGATACTAAAATTGAGCATCCTCACGGTAAAAAAATCCCCTTTCTCTGTTGGCTCTTTGACAGTTCGGATAAGTGCCATGTATGGTGCATTAATCTTGTGTCGACCCTGGCTGTCTTAAAGAATGGGCTCGAATATCCTATGCTGTGGCGCTTCTGGGTTAAAAATGGCCAGGAGAATGAAAAACAAACCAAGCTTGATCTTGCTAAACAGATGCTCGCAGAGGTGCGTCAGTTGAACAAGGCCAGACTCTGGGTAGCCATGGATCGCTGGTTTTTGTGTAAAAAGTTCCTGAACTGGCTGATGGGTCAAAATTTTGACTGGGTTACCAAAGCCAAACGTAACACGGCGCTATTCAGGAAAATCTACGACCCGGTACTAGGAAAGGAACGCTACATTAAACTTAATCCGAAGCAACTGCTGCGAGAAGTTTATTCCCAGCTTCGGGTCCTTGGCAAAGAATCGGTTCTCAGTATTCCGGACATTTACATCAAAATGCCCTATGAGACCTTAACACGCAAGGGAAAACCCATTACTAGACAACGTTTTTTACCCATAGCTGCCATTGCAGCCACTTATGAGAAGCAGGCTGTCGAGGGCAGCATAGTTCTTCCGGAGGAAGAATGCCCGGCAACCTTCAAGGATGCGTATCTCCTGATAAGCAATCGCGTAGATACGCCGGAAGAAGCTGCAACTGCCTATGCTAAACGATGGAGAATAGAAGTTTTTTACCGCACCGCTAAACAGAATCTTGGTTTAACATCTTGCTATGCTCAGTCTGAAACAGCTCATTTCGCACATGTGGAGCTCTTGTTTACAGCGAAGACCCTTCTTTGTTATGCCTCTTGGGAGTGCAATAAAGAAGGCGCCGAACAAGCCCCCTCCCTCTGCGAAGTGATAAGGTACTTCTTCAACGCCGGTTGTCGGATCCGCTGTTGCGAGCAGTTGATCCAAGTCTATTTTGACACGGCAACCCAGCGTTTTTCAAGGCTTATTGATAAATTCTGGCCACATTCTTTGGAACTTAGGTTATGGAATTGGAAAAATTATCCTGAAACTGCATAACTACTGTTTACAAAAGGTAGAAGGAAATTATAATTTTAAATAGAATTAATTTAGTAATACTTAAACAAATTATAGTATAGATTAAAATAATGCCGGATAGGGGAGGTGAGGGAGGTCGAAGTTTTAATTGAGTTTTTTCCGCCTTACCGTGAAAGCTCTGGGCTTAATGTGAAAAGAGTAATGATAGATGGTAATGCAACAACGATCGAGGATTTACTTCAAGTATTATTGACTGATGTACAAAGTCTACATAAGCACATACTGCTACAGTATCCATGGCAGCAGCAAATATTAATAATCAAGAATAATAGTCCAGTGAAAGAGGGAGAAATAATTAAAGATAAAGATCATCTGTTTTTTCTCCCTCCTCTAATCGGTGGCTAATCTAAAAGAGGAGGTGAAGTAATGCTTTACGGGTATCAGGGAAAAATACTTTGGATTGACTTATCAGAGAAGACTGTTAACAAAGTGGATTTATCCGCCGACGATGCTTATAAATACATTGGAGGCAGCGGACTTGGGGCAAAAATATTGTTTAGTACAACTGGGGCGGAAACGGACCCATTGGGGCCTGAGAATACCCTTATTTTTATGACGGGACCTTTTACCGGAACAAGAGTGCCAACCGCAGGAAGACATGCGGTCGTTACCAAATCTCCTCTCACCGGTATTTGGGCTGAATCAGATATTGGTGGTACCTGGGGGACCGCTTTAAAAAAAGCAGGAATAGATGGTCTGGTTATTGTGGGAGCCTCAAATAATCCAGTATATCTATGGATTACAGATAGTACAGTGGAGTTTAGAAATGCAGAGCATATTTGGGGTAAGGATACTTATGAAATTGAAGACATTATAAGAAGTGAAACGAATCACAAGGCAGCAATTACATCTATAGGTCCTGCTGGTGAAAACTTGGTTAAGTTCGCTTCTATTATGAGTGACGGTAAGGACGGAAGGGCTGCCGGCAGGAGCGGTGTAGGTGCAGTAATGGGGGCTAAGAAACTAAAGGCGATTGCCGTATGTGGTAGCCAAAATACTTCAGTAGCCCGACCGGAAGAACTAAAAAAATCAATTACAAAGTTTCTGCCCACATTGGTGGCAAATACGAAAACTCGAAAGGAATTCGGAACTTCCGGTGCATTAATTAGCTCTGAGAAGCTCGGTGATTTACCCATTAAAAATTGGCGTGAAGGGTCTTGGGTAGAAGGGTCGGAAAGGATTTCCGGACAGCGCATGGCTGAAACTATTCTGACGGGACGTTTTTATTGTTCATCCTGCATGATTGGTTGCGGCAGGAAGGTGGAAATTAAAAATAGTGCCTATGGAAATGTTGATGGTGCGGGTCCGGAATATGAAACACTTGCTTTGCTAGGTGCTTTATGCTTAGTAGATGACTTAGAAGCTGTTGCTATGGCTAACGAATTATGTAACAGATATGGTATGGATACTATTTCTACAGGCGGAGTTATTGCTTTTGCTATGGAATGCTTTGAACATGGTCTCATTACAGAAGAAGATACTGGTGGGGTTAGTCTTCAATGGGGTGATGCAGGAGCAGTAATCGATATGATTCACCAAATCGGGCAGAGGAAGAAACTTGGTAAAATCCTGGCGGAAGGAGTTAAAAGGGCTGCCGCCCAAATAGGAGGAGTTGCCGAGGAATTTGCTTTACATGTGAAAGGTTTAGAACCTCCTGCCCATGACCCTCGTGCGTTTAACAGCTTAGCAGTAGCCTATGCTACATCTAATCGCGGAGCCTGTCATTTACAGGGTTTTACCCATCCCTACGAGATTGCAGCGACTATTCCTGAATTAAATTATTGCAAACCTTTCGACCGCTTTGCTGTAAGAGGAAAAGGAGAACTTACTGCTAACTTGCAGAACATTATGTCAATGTGTGATTCACTAAAAATATGTAAATTTGCTGTTGTTGGTGGTGTTACTTTGACCCATATGGTAGAGTGGCTTAACCTTATTACCGGGTGGGAAATGACTGTAGCAGATTTTCTATTAACTGGAGAAAGGCTGTTTAACTTAAAAAGATTGTATAACGTTAGATGTGGCATTACCAGAAAAGATGATACGCTTCCACCTCGCCTCTTATCTTTGAAGAGAGGTTCAGGGGGAGCGGCTGATAATTTACCTCCTTTGGGAGAGATGTTGTCTGAATATTATCTCTATCGCGGGTGGGATGAGTTGGGTAGGCCTACACAATCTAAATTGGAAGAATTAGATCTAGTCAATATTTAATTGCAATAAATTAGGATTCAAACGATATCTTTTGAGGAGAGTGAAATCGTGAAGATTGGCTTTATTGGCATTGGTACAATGGGTAAGCCAATGGCTACAAATTTAATTAAGGCCGGCTATCAGCTTATAGTTTATGATGTTAACTCTAAAGCAGTAGCTGAATTACAGGCCTTAGGAGCTAAAAGTGCAGTCAGTCCAATGGAAGTTGCACAAGACTCTGAGATAATTCTAACATCTTTACCAACCCCACAAATCGTGGAGCAAGTAGTACTAGGCCCAGAAGGTGTTCTGGCAGGAGCAAAAGCAGGTACAGTGCTTGTGGAAATGAGTACTGTTACGCCAGAGACCAGTCGAAAACTGGCTAAGGCCGCTGAAACGCAAGGTGTGCAGGTGTTGGATGCACCTGTGAGCGGCGGAGAGGCAGGCGCTAAGGCAGCCACCTTAACCATAATTGTCGGCGGAGAAAGGGAAGTGTTTGAAAAGTGCTTACCTATTTTGCAAGCGTTAGGTAAGAAAATTTACCACGTAGGTAAAGTGGGTGCTGGTCAAGCAGTAAAATTAATTAATCAATTATTATTTGGCATTAATGTGGCTGCGGTAGGTGAAGCCCTGGTACTGGGAACTAAGGCAGGGATTAATCCTGATACTATGTTCGAAATATTGAGTGAAAGTGCAGGCAATAGCTATGCCTTGCAAACCCGTTATCCCAATTTCATAGCAAAAGGTAACTTCAAACCAGGTTTTGCTATAGACTTAATTGCTAAAGACTTGGGATTAGTTATCAATATGGCCAAAGAAAACCAAATGGTTTTACCCTTAGGAGGTTTGGCCGAGCAGGCTTATCGGACGGCTCAGCTTCTTGGGTGTGGAGGAATGGATATTTCCGGCATAATCACCCTCCAGGAAAAATTAGCCGGCGTAGAAGTGCGGGCAACAGAAGACAAGAAATAAGAACGGCAATAAAACAGGGGGTTATGAGATGAAGAGAATAATTGTAGACGCAACCAAATGTGCAGGTTGCCGGGCATGTGAAGTCTTTTGCTCCGATTCCCATGAAAATGTGGTGAATCCGGGGTTATCAAGAATCACCATCATCAACCCGGGGACCCTGGAGGAAAAACCCATACCCGTAGTATGTCGGCAGTGTCAGGAACCGGCCTGTGGAGCAGCATGTCCTGCTGACGCCTTAAAGTATGACCCCGAAGCACAGATGGTAGTATTCATCAAAGAGAATTGCGTGGCCTGCGGCAACTGTGCCGATGCCTGCTCCTACGGAGCCATCACCCTGCATCCAGAGACAGGCATGCCCATCAAATGCAACCTCTGCGGTGGAGACCCTACCTGTGTCAAACACTGCACAGCCAAAGCACTGACCTATGAAGAAATACCGGACGAAGTCCTCATCAAGAAAAAACGTTTTTTACAGAAATAAATTGAGAGGTTGAGACATATGAGCAAGTATAGCGCGTATTGCGGTAAAATCCTCAGAGTGAATCTTACCACTGGGGCGATCACAGAAGAGAAGCTTAGCGATGAAGTCCTGAGAAAATACGTAGGCTGTAACGGGCTGGGAGCCTATTACCTTTACAAAGAGACAGAACAGGGCTATGACCCGCTCGGTGAAAAAAGCAAGCTCGTCTTCTTCACCGGTCCTTTGACCGGAACCATCTTCCCCTGCGCCCCGAAAATAGGTATCTTCGGCAAATCACCCCTAACCGGTGCCTTCATGGACAGTTATGCCGGCGGCCACTTTGGGGCAGAACTAAAATTTGCCGGTTATGACGGACTTATCATAGAAGGCAGCTCCTCCAAACCCGTCTATCTCTGGATCGATAACGGCAAAGCCGAACTGCGGGATGCCGCGCAACACTGGGGCAGAACCACCACCGACACCCGGGAAGCCATCAAAAAAGAGATCGGTGACGAACTCGTACGCATCGCCGTCATTGGACCCAGCGGCGAAAAGAAAGTCAACTACGCCTGCATCATGGTCGACGGAACACATGCCGCCGGCCGGGGCGGACTCGGTGCCGTCATGGGCGCCAAAAACCTTAAAGCCGTAGCCGTCAAGGGTACAGCTGCCTGTATAGATGTAGCTGACCAGGAAAAGACCCGTGCCCTCGTTGAAGATATCTATCAGCAAATCAGAACCGACAAAGCCTTGGGTGAAACCCTCTCCAAATATGGCACAACCCCGGCCACCCAGACCAACAATGCCACCGGTATCCTGGGCACCAGGAACTGGCAGAAAGAGACCTTTGAAGAAGCCGACTCCATATCCCACTTACAGATGGCCGAAAAGTTGTTCAAAAAGAACTTTAGTTGCTTCAACTGTCCGCTGCGTTGCGCCCACTACTGCGAAGTCAAAGGCGGCCAATACGACGGACTCAAAACCGTCAAACCCCAATACGAAACTGTCTACAGCTTCGGCTCGCTCTGTGGGATCGGAGATCTCGGCGTAGTAGCCAAAGCAAACCATATCTGTAACGAATACGGGATGGATACCATATCAGCCGGCGTATCTATCGCCTTCATCATGGAATGCTATGAAAAAGGGCTGATAAGCCAAGAGGAACTCGATGGCATCAAAGCCGAATTTGGCAATGCCGAAGCCATGATCACCCTCTTAGAAAAGACCGCTGTCCGAGAAGGCATCGGTGACTTTATCAGCCAGGGTACTCGCAAAATGAGCCAAAAGATCGGGCGGGGTTCCAACGCCTTTGCCATCAACATCAAAGGCCTGGAATTAGCCGGCCACAGCGCGAGAGGCTACAAAGGGATGTCCCTCGGCTACTCCGTCAGCCCCCGGGGTGGCAGTCACCAAGACATGAGACACCTTCCTGAAAGAGGCGGAGCCTTTGACCGCAAAACCGTCGAGGACAAAGAGAAGCTGGTCAAAGACGTCACTGCCACCACCGTAATCCGGGATACCTTCACCTACTGTGCCATGCTCGAAGGAAGTATCGGTCGGGTAGGCCTCACCGAAAAGCACCTAAACATCATCAACGCCGTCTGCGGCTTTGGTTTTGACCTGGCAGAACTGCAAGAGGTAGCTGATCGGATCTGGAACCTGGAAAGATGCTTCAACGTAAGAGAAGGCTTAAGCCGTAAAGACGACGTACTGCCCGAGCGTTTTATGACCGAGCCCATTCCCGAAGGACCTTCCCAAGGTATGTATACTCCCAGGGAAGAGCTGGACGGGATGCTGGATAAGTACTACGCACTGGTAGGCTGGGACCAAAACGGTATTCCCAAGAAAGAAACCGTGCAAGCCCTGGGTCTTGACGAGATTGTACAAAACCTCAAATAGGAAGTAGGGAGCTGCTTGCAAGAAAAAAATAAGAATGTCGATGTAAAGGTACGCTTTCTCGGTGGGTTGGAAGATGGGTTACCAATCAAAGACCATTCCATCACCGTTACCATCAAGGAACCACTTACGACCTATCATCTACTGGACACTCTGATTGAGGATTATCCACTGCTTCGTTCCCGACTAAAGAATCAAGGGGAATTAGCTCCGGATCTGATGATTGTGGTGAATGGCGTTGTGACCCGCGAAGACATTCCATTGCAGCAGGGCGATGAAGTACTTCTGATGTATATCGGCGTCGGGGGTTAACCTGAGAGGTTTCCCCCCTGGCCGAAACATTAAGAAAATTAGATATACTTCAAAAGTAAGAGACAGTAGACAAGGAGGATGAAACATGCTAGTTGATCATGAAAAATGCTCAGGATGTGGCATATGTGTGCCGTATTGTCCCGTACAGGCCATTAGCATACGCGATCGTAAAGCCTATATAGACCAGGAAGTCTGTCTTGAATGCGGTACCTGTGGACGCCAACGTATTGTTAAGTGTCCACGCCAGGCTCTTTATGAAAGTCCAGATGTTTTCAAACGCCCCAGATCAATTAGGAAGTATTTTAGCGATCCTATGGCCACCCACGTGGAGACAAAGGTACCAGGACGGGGTACAGAGGAAGTAAAGTCCAATGATGTAACCGGTCGAGTAAAGAGGGGCCAAGTAGGAATTGCTATTGAGGTGGGTCGGCCAAGTGTTGGTGCCAGCTATCGTGATGTTGAAAAAATCACTATGGCCCTTGCCAAACATCAGATAAGCTACGAAGAACTTAATCCCCTTACACACCTTATGGAGGATGTATCTAAGGGAACCTTTACGGAAGAAGCAAAACAAGCTCGAGTGGTTTCAGCTATCATTGAGTTTGTTGTTCCCGAGAGCCAGTTAGAAGAAATTTTGGTTACCCTCATGGATGTTGCTAAAAAAATTGATACCGTTTTTTCCTTAGACTTAATTGCGCGCTTCCCCGAAGACGGTAGTCTACCTACCTTCCCGCAGTTAGAGCGCTTGGGTATTCAGCCAAGGCCAAATAATAAAATCAATTTAGGCTTAGGACGACCTTTAAAGGAGGAATAGAAGATGACTCATTCTCTTCACCGGCGTGGCTGTGTGGAATCCTTAAAAAATGATTTCGTAATATTAGTGACACCTGCAGTGGGAATTAATCACCAGGATGCTGGTCCTAAACTGCGCAGAATTTTAGACATTATCACAGAAGTAGGTCCCATCAATCTCGGTTCTTATGAAACTGGAACCATTTATACAGGAGTAACGGTAGAAGAAATAAAAGCCAGTATGCCGGAAACACCAAGGGTACGTTGTGCTTTTTCAAGTAAAGAGAAGATATTAGAAGTTGTCAGACGTATTAAAGAAGAGGACTTTGGCCTTTCTGTAACAGTAAGTGGTTTAAATGAAGAAGTATTGGATATTGCAAAACAGTTAGGAATTAAACCTCACTCAATTAACTACTCCCTTGGCATTTTTGGGAGAACAGATTTGTTACCGGCAGAGGAAGTACTTGAGTTTGTTACAATGTGTGGTCATGGAATGATATCACAGCACTTGGTTGTTAAACTGATTGAAGATGTGCGGCGTGGGAAAAAGAGTATAAAAGAGGCAGCTATATTAATGGCTCAACCTTGTGTATGTGGGATTTTTAATACTGAACGAGCTGAAGAGTTATTAAAGAAATATGTACGTGCGGAAGATCATAGTGCTTAAGTCAGTCAGACAAAAATAGAATTAAGGAGGCAGGAATAGGTGCCTGTAATCCATGTTAATATGCTTAAAGGAAAAACCACAGAGCAAAAAAAAATTATGGTGGAATCTATAACGGAAGCTGTGGTAAAGGCTATCAATGTTGAACCAGAGAAAGTTACTATATTTATCAACGAATTTGAAAAAGAAGAAATTGGTAAGGGTGGCAGGTTGTATACTGAGATAAAATAGTAGGGGGACTGGTCGTTATATAAAAACGGCCAGTCTTTCATAACTTTATACAATACGCGGAAAGGATTTGCCTAATACTACCATTGAAATATTCGATCCTGAGATAATGGTTAGTATCTACAAAAAGTGAACGTACCTAAATAAGAGTGACACATAAAAAAAGAGCCAAAGGCTCTTTACCCATTTTTATAGCATTTTCGGATATAGGAAAGCGGCTATCGGATATCGTTAGTAAGTAAACCCTACTCCCAGCGTACCCGGTCCGGTATGGACACCGATAACGGGGCCTGTTTCTTTGAAGAGGGATATCTTGATGCCCACGGTTTCTTCCACCAGTTTCTTTAACTCCTTAGCAAGCTCTTCAGCGGCACCGTGGACTACGGCTACACCTTTGGGCTTATGGCCGGCCAGAGTTTTGACCATGTGTTCCACCATTTTCTGAATAGCTTGTTTCTGGTTTCTCACCCGGTCCAGGGGTACGTAGATGCCATTTTCCACCCGCACTACCGGCTTGATTTTTAAAAGAGAACCCAGGAGGGCAGAGACCCGTCCGATACGACCGCCTTTCTCCAGGTATTCAAGGGTATCCAGGGAGAAGAAAACTTCCGTTCGCTGGCGTACTTCTTCCAAACGACTCAGTATGTGGTCCAGAGAAAGGTTCTGTTTCACCATTTCTACGGCTTCCAGGACCTGGAGGCCGATGCCGGCACTGATGGATTTGGAGTCAAAAACAGAGATTCTTCCCTTAAGCATGCCCGCTGCCGTTTCCGCCACGGAGGCAGTACCGCTTAAACCGGAAGAGATATGTATGGAGAGTATTTCATAACCCTGCTGTAAGAGGGATTCGTAAACTTTAACAAAATCACCAACCGAAGGCATGGAAGTCTTGGGTAAGCTGTCTTTGGCCTTTTCCAGCATAGGGTAGAAATCCTTGGCGGCCAGATCTACGCCATCCTTATAGGTAGCCTCGCTAAAGTTGACATAGAGAGGTACCACATGAATATCATGCATCCTTACCAGTTCCTCAGGCAGGTCGGAGGTACTGTCAGTCACTATTTTAATTTTACTTGCCAAAGACTCCACAACCTTTCTTTCACTTAGCTCATAACACTTATTGGGGATATTCCTGTCTTTAAGAACTACCTAGACTTCAGCAGACGTGTCCAATGCCGATGGGGACATTCCTGTCTCAAGAAAGCAAACCCAAACTTTAGCAGGTGTGTCCCCTAACCTTATTATCCGCTTTTTACAGTTTATCGAAAAATTTTACTTTTAACAAGTGAATTCTTTTGTTTAGCGGAGTTATAGTCATTTAGCTTTAAAATACATCCATCAAAACCGATGACGGAAGTTGACATGCTCCGCAATAAATATTATACTTAGTCCAATAATGGTATATAAAACCGAGCCTTTAAACTGGTCCTGTGAGACCGGCAAGGCAGTTGGGATTAGGCTTTTATTCTATAATATCTTCGCTATCTAGCCTACTTACTAAGCTGCCTTAGTAAGTAGGCCTTTTTGATTACAAATTTATGAGGGATTCCCTTGAAATTAGTCCAGAGAGGCTAGTAAGGGTGTACGAGAGAGATTTGTGTACGTATCTACACCTCCTAGCCTGATGGCTAGGAGGTTTCTTAATTTCACAAACTATCTTTGAACGGAGGGAGTGTAAATGGGAATTAAAGCGAAGGATCTTATCACTATGGAACAATTAAGTGTGGAAGAGATCGAAAACATTCTCCAGACAGCCAGGGAGATGAAAAACGTCCTCAAACGTGACATTAAAAAAATACCCACACTCAGGGGGAAGGCGATCATCAATCTTTTTTACGAAGCCAGTACCCGGACCCGGACCTCTTTTGAGCTGGCCGGCAAGTACATGAGTGCAGATGTCATTAACATTAGTACCTCGACCAGCAGTGTGGTCAAGGGTGAGAGCCTGAAGGACACCGGGTTAACCCTGGAGATGATGGGGGCTGACATTGTGGTCATCCGGCACAGTATGTCCGGTGCCCCCCAGATGCTTGGCCAGTATCTGAGGGCTCGAGTAATCAATGCCGGGGACGGGTTCCATGAACATCCCACCCAGGCCCTTCTTGACATGATGACCATGAAAGAACATCTGGGCGAATTAAAAGGTTTAAAAGTAGCCATCATCGGCGATATCCTGCACAGCCGGGTAGCCCGGTCCAATATCCATGGGCTCACCAAAATGGGGGCCCAGGTCTGGTTATGCGGCCCGCCTACCCTGATTCCTCACGGATTAGAGAAGCTGGGGGTAAAGGTTACTTATGACATCAACGAGGCCTTACAGGATGCCCAGGTGGTCATGATGCTTAGAATCCAGCTGGAAAGGCAGAAGGCCGGGCTTTTTCCCACTTTACGGGAATACAGCCAGCTCTTTGGTTTAAACCGGGAGCGCCTGCAGCTGGCCGCTAAAGATTGCCTGGTCCTGCACCCGGGACCCATGAACCGGGGCATTGAAATTTCCGGTGAGGTGGCAGACGGTCTCCACTCGGTAATCAATGAACAGGTTACCCACGGGGTGGCTGTGCGGATGGCCCTCTTATACCTGATGTTGGGACAGAAGGAGGAGTGGTAAGATGAAATACATCTTGAAAGGCGGACTGGTCATAGATCCCAGGTCCGGTCTGGAAAAAATCCTGGATCTTTTGATAGAGAACGGCAGGATAGTTGAAATGTCTTCTGAGTTGCAGGAGAAAAATGTGGAAACCATAGATGTAACGGGAAAAATCGTGGCTCCCGGCTTTATTGACCTTCATGTACACCTGCGGGAACCCGGCGGGGAAGCCCATGAAACCATATTGACCGGCTGCCAGGCCGCTGTGGCCGGTGGTTTTACCACCATCACCGCCATGCCCAACACCAAACCCTGTGCCGATAATGAGGGTGTGGTTGAACTAATTAAAGCCAGGGCGGAAAAGGCAGGCCTCTCTAGAGTGCTGCCCCTGGGTACGGTGAGCAAAGGGCAGCAGGGCCAGGAAATTGCGGAAATCGGCAGCTTATACCGGGCCGGAGCCGTGGGTATTTCCGACGACGGCGAGCCTGTGACCAACAGTGAGGTGATGCGCCGGGCCTTGGAATACTGCAAACTCTTTGACATACCCGTTATTTCCCACAGCGAAGACCATTACCTTACAGCCGAGGGTTTAATGCATGAAGGTTACTGGTCCACGGTGCTTGGACTCAAGGGAATTCCCCCTCAAGCCGAAGAAATCATGGTGGCCCGGGATATTCTCCTGGCCGAGCTCACCGGTGGCCGGCTCCACCTGGCCCATCTCAGCACGGCGGGCAGCGTGGAACTCCTCAGGTTTGCCAAAGAGCGAGGAATCAAGGTTACGGCAGAGGTAACTCCTCACCATCTCTGCTTAACCGATGAAGAGGTGAAGACCTACAACACCAGTACTAAAGTAAGCCCGCCCCTGCGCAGTCCCGAGCACTTAACTGCTGTGCGCCAGGCCCTTAAGGAGGGGGTTATTGAATGTGTGGCCACGGACCACGCGCCCTGGGCCAGTGAAGATAAGGAACAGGAATTTGCCAAGGCACCTAACGGTATCTCGGGATTAGAAACAGCAGTGCCCATGTGCTGGGATGCCCTGGTGGTGTCAGGTTTGATGAAACCCCGGGAATTAATAGCCAGGTTTACCACGGGGCCGGCAAAAATCCTGAAATTAGACAGGGGGTATCTGGCACCCGGTGCTGTGGCAGATATTACGGTAATTGACCCCGACTTAAAGAAAAAAGTTGTGGCTAAAGATTTTTACTCCAAGGGCAAGAACAGCCCGGTAGACGGGAAAACTTACCAGGGCTGGCCTGTAATGACCATCGTGGATGGGAAGATTGTGATGGAGGACGGTAAAGTAAAGGAGGGCAGATAATTGAAAGCTTATCTATGTTTGGCAGACGGGAGAATCTTTGAAGGCAAGTCCATTGGCCTGGTAGGAGAAACTGCAGGTGAAGTGGTTTTCAATACCAGCATGACAGGTTACCAGGAAATCTTAACGGACCCTTCTTATGCAGGGCAGATTATTGTTTTAACCTACCCCCTTATCGGCAACTACGGGGTAAACCGGGAGGATGAAGAATCCCCCAGGTCCCAGGCCAGGGGTTTGGTGATCAAGGAATTATGCAACCAGCCCAGTAACTTTCGTTCCGAACAGAATCTCCACCGCTACCTGGTCTCCCAAAATATTGTGGGAATCAAAGATGTGGACACAAGGGCCCTGACCAAACACCTGAGACAGGCTGGAACCATGCTGGGCATTATCAGCACCGAGTCAACACCCGAAGAACTGGTGGAGAAGGCCAGGAGGCTGGAACCTGTCACAGGGCCTCATCTGGTAAAGGGTGTTACGACTAAAGAGAGTTATACCCTGCCTGGGGGAGAGTACCCAGTGGTTGTGGTGGACTACGGTGCTAAGGGCAATATTATAAAAGCTTTACAGCATTTGAACTGCCAGGTCACGGTAGTACCTGCCACGGTTACGGCAGAGGAAATCCTGGCCAGGAAACCCTGGGGTGTGGTTTTGTCTAACGGGCCCGGTGATCCCCAGGATGTAGATTATACCCTGCCCATGATCAGAGGAGTCCTGGATGCCGGAATACCGGTTATGGGTATCTGTCTGGGCCACCAGCTCCTGGGCCTGGCCCTGGGCGGCACCACATATAAATTAAAATTCGGCCACCGGGGCGGCAACCACCCGGTCAAAGACCTGATCACCAACCGGGTCCACATTACTTCTCAGAATCACGGGTATGCCCTGGCTAAGGAAAGCCTGGACGGTAAAGAAATAGAAATAACCCATATCAATCTCCATGACCAGACGGTGGAGGGTTTAAGACATAAAACGAAACCGGCCTTCTCCGTACAGTTTCACCCCGAGGCATGTCCTGGTCCCCAGGATACAGCAGAACTCTTTGGCCGTTTTCTGGAAATGGTGAAGGAATACGGGCGGGAAAGGAGTGTTAGTCATGCCTAAGGCAGCAGGATTGCAAAAAGTCCTGGTCATTGGTTCCGGTCCCATTGTCATCGGGCAGGCGGCAGAATTTGACTATGCCGGTACCCAGGCCTGCCGGGCCTTAAAAGAAGAAGGTATCGAGGTGGTTCTGGTCAATTCCAACCCGGCCACCATCATGACCGATGCCCATATGGCTTCCCGGGTCTACCTTGAACCCCTGACGGAAGATGTCCTGGAAGAGATTATTAAAAAAGAAAAACCCCAGGGTCTCCTGGCTACCCTGGGGGGGCAGGTGGGGTTAAACATGGCCTTAAAGCTTGCCAAGAAAGGGGTTCTGGAAAGGGAAGGCGTCAGGCTCCTGGGTACACCCTTAAGTGCCATTGAAAAGGCGGAAGACCGGGAAATGTTCAAAGCCACCATGGGTGAAATCCATGAACCTGTTCCTGAGAGCGCCATTGTGGGCAGTGTGGAAGAAGCCGTGATCTTCGCCGGGCAAATCGGCTATCCTGTCATCGTGCGGCCCGGATATACCCTGGGCGGCACCGGGGGCGGTGTGGCGGAAAATGAGGAACAGCTTACGGACATCGCCATGAAGGGCTTAAAATACAGTCTGAACCGCCAGTTGTTAATTGAACGGAGTGTGGCGGGCTGGAAGGAAATTGAGTTTGAAGTCATGCGGGATTCTCATGATAACTGTATTACCATATGTTCCATGGAAAACGTTGACCCTGTGGGTATTCATACAGGAGACAGTATTGTGGTAGCACCTACCCAGACCCTTTCTGACCGGGATTACCAGATGCTGAGGAGTGCAGCCTTAAAGATCATCAGAGCCCTGGGGATAGAGGGCGGCTGCAATATCCAGTACGCCCTGGACCCCCACAGCAGTAAATATTACGTGATTGAAGTCAATCCCCGGGTCAGCCGTTCCAGTGCTTTGGCTTCCAAAGCTACGGGATACCCCATCGCCAAAGTGGCGGCCAAGATTGCTCTGGGCTATACCCTGGATGAAATCGCCAACAGTGTTACAGGTAATACTTCAGCCTGTTTCGAACCGGCTCTGGATTATGTAGTCGTAAAAATACCCCGCTGGCCCTTTGATAAGTTTACTACAGCCAGGAGAACCCTGGGCTCCCAGATGAAAGCCACGGGTGAGGTCATGGCTCTGGGCAGGAATTTTGCTTCGGCCCTCTTAAAGGCCATCCGTTCCCTGGAGATGAACTTTGTAGGCCTCCTGGTACCCCAATTTCAGAAGTTTACCTGGAGAGAGCTCCAGGAAAAAATGCAACAGGCCGATGATGAACGGCTTTTTGTAGTGGCGGAGAGTTTACGGCGCGGCGTCTCCGTGGAACAACTTCACCATCTCACGGGGATAGATTTATTCTTCCTGGAAAACCTGGCCCATATCGTGGAGATTGAAATGACCCTGACCCAGAAGAAAGAGTGGAGCCGCGAGGACTGGCTTACTGCCAAAAAATACGGTTTTAGCGACTACCAGTTGGCCTATCTCCTGGGTAAAAGGGAAAAGGAAATTCGCCGGGAGAGGCTGGCCCTGGGCGTGAAAGCGGGTTTTCGCATGGTGGATACCTGTGCCGGTGAATTTGCTGCCACCACACCTTATTATTACTCCAGCTATGGCGAGGAAAATGAACTGGAACCCTCTGAAAAAAAGAAAGTGGTGGTCTTAGGTTCAGGACCTATCCGTATCGGACAGGGCATCGAGTTTGATTATTGTTCGGTCCATTCCTCCTGGGCCTTAAAAGAAAGGGACATTGAAGCCATTGTGATTAATAACAATCCGGAAACGGTCAGTACCGACCCCGATACTTCCGACCGTCTCTTCTTCGAACCCCTGACCCTGGAAAACGTTTTGAACGTCATCGAGGCGGAAGAACCAGCCGGTGTCATCGTCCAGTTCGGCGGGCAGACAGCCATCAACCTGGCCAAACCCCTGGCTCAGGCCGGAATCACCATCCTGGGCACCAGTGTGGAGGACATTGACCGTGCCGAGGACAGGGAGAAATTTGATGCCCTCCTGGAGGAGCTAGGCATCCCCCGGCCTCAGGGCAGCATGGCCCACAGCCAGCATGAAGCCAGGGCCATTGCCGCTAAGCTGGGTTTCCCGGTTCTGGTTCGCCCCTCTTATGTACTGGGAGGAAGGGCTATGGAGATAGTCCATACCGAAGAAGACCTCACTAATTACCTGGCCGAGGCCGTGCGCATCTCCCCGGAACATCCTGTCCTGGTAGACCGTTATCTGGTGGGAAAAGAAGTGGAAGTCGACGCTATCTGCGACGGGGAGAGGGTGCTCATACCCGGTATCATGGAGCATTTGGAAAGAGCCGGGGTCCATTCAGGAGACAGTATTGCCATTTACCCACCTCAAACTTTAAATGAGGATTTAAGACAAAGACTGGTCCAATATACGGAAAAGTTAGCATTAGGACTTAGGATAAAAGGCCTGGTCAACATCCAGTTTGTCATTCAGGGAGATGAGATTTATGTTCTGGAAGTGAATCCCCGGGCCAGCCGGACAGTGCCTTTCTTGAGTAAAGTCACAGGGATTCCCATGGTGAAGCTGGCTACCAGGATTATGCTGGGCGAGACCCTGGAGATCATGGGTTATGGTGGGGGATTATGGCCCGCGCCTGAACTGGTAGCTATTAAAATGCCCGTTTTCTCCTTTAACAAGCTTTCCGGTGTGGAAACATCCCTGGGACCGGAAATGAAATCTACCGGTGAAGTTATGGGACTGGCCGACGAATTCACTTTAGCCCTCACCAAGGCCTTCCTGGGGGCAGGCTATCAGATTCCTGAGGAAGGGGACATACTGGCTACTGTAGCTGATAAGGATAAGAGGGAAGCCTTGCCTGTCTTACGGGAGTTCAGCGAATTAGGCTTTACTATCTGGGCTACCGCAGGTACGGCCAAATTATTAAGAGAGCATAACATCCCGGTCCGTGAGGTGGCCAAGATTAACCAGGGCAAACCGGATGTAGTGGACTTAATCCGGGGAGGTAAGCTGGGCTTTGTGATTAACACTTTAACCAAAGGAAAAGAACCCCAGCGTGACGGTTTCCAGATTCGCCGGGCAGCCGTGGAGTTTAACATTCCCTGCCTTACTTCCCTGGACACTTGTACGGGACTTCTTAAAGTAATTAAGGAAAGAAAGGGACGGGGATTAGGGGTTAAAGCCCTGCAGGAGTATGTATAGACGGCTTCCCGCAACAGTTTTCAGAATGAAGTGTTAGTCAACAGCAATAATTACAGGTTTCATAGGGATAGCCTGAAAGGAGGAAAACATGAAGAATACTGATAAAAGGCTTATTGTGGCTCTGGATTTTCCCACATGGGGGGAAGCGGAAAAACTGGTAAATCAGGTACCGGAAGTTATGTTTTATAAGGTTGGCCTGGAACTATATTTGGCCAGCCGCGGTGAGGCTGTTGTTAAGCTGCGGGAGATGGGAAAAGAAGTTTTTTTAGATTTAAAATTTCATGATATACCCAATACTGTTGCCCAGGCTTCTCGCCAGGCAGTGGCTCAGGGAGCGACTATATTCGATGTGCATGCGGCGGGCGGTCGGGAAATGCTGAGTAAAGCCGCTCAGGCCGTACAGGAGCAGGCAGAATTTCTTCAGGTAAGGAAACCCCTGCTCCTGGCTATTACAGTTTTGACAAGCATGGATGAGGAAGATCTGAAGGATATTGGTTTGCCGGATTTACGCCGGACTGTAAGGGCTTGGGCCAAATTAGCCCAGGAATCAGGTCTGGACGGGGTAGTAGCGTCTCCCCAGGAGATTAGTCTCATCCGGGAAACCTGTGGCCCTGATTTTAAAATTCTTTGTCCAGGTGTGCGGCCTTCCTGGGCCGAGGCAGGGGATCAGAAGCGTATTCTTACCCCTCGTAAGGCCATTGAATTAGGTGCTGATTATATTGTAGTGGGGAGGCCCATTACCCAGGCCCAGGATCCACGGTTGGCAGCCCTTAGAATCATTGAGGAACTAAGCACTGTTTCCTAAACCATATAGAAAGGATGATAGGTTATGTTAGATTCCACCCAGGTATTAGAGATGCTCAAAAGTGTTGGTGCTTTTAAAGAAGGACATTTTAAGTTTAGCTCCGGTCTCCATGGTGATACTTATGTTCAGTGCGCTCTTTTACTTAAAGAACCAGATTTATCGGAAAAAGTATGCAGAGTTATCGCCGAACATTTTCGCAAAGATAAACCTGATATAGTTATCGGCCCTGCTTTGGGAGGGGTCATTGTTGCCTATGAGGTTGCCAGACATCTGGGAGTTCCCGGCATTTTTACCGAAAGGGAGAACGGTGTAACGACCTTAAGGAGAATGTTTACTATAGAACCTGGGCAAAGAGTTTTAGTTGTTGAGGATGTTATCACGACAGGAAAATCTTCCCAGGAAGTTATTGACCTGGTAGAAGGATTTGGCGCCCATGTCATAGGTGTGGGATCCATTGTGGACCGGAGTAATGGTTTGGCTAAAATTTCAGTTCCCTACTATTCCCTTTTGGAAATAAAAATGAATAACTATGATCCTGAGGAATGCCCTTTGTGCAAAAAAGGCTTACCTTTATATAAACCGGGAAGCAGGAAATAAGTGCGGTTTTTTTATAGAGTAAAAGGCCGAAGTAAAACACGATGGATTATTTAATGTCACGCAGTATGTTAAAATAATGACAACAGAGGAAGGGGGGAGAGCATGGGGATAACTGTAAAGGAGGCGCTGAAAATTGGCGGCTTGCGCACGGCCAAAGTTTTGGCAGGCCATGGGGGTATAGACAGGGAAATTAAATCTGTGACAGTTATGGAAGTACCTGATATTGTCCAATGGCTCAAGGGGAATGAATTAATCCTTACCAGTGGTTTTGCCGTTTCCAAAAATGAAGAAGATCGCATCCGGCTAATTCAAGATCTAGCCAAAAAAGGCATTGCCGGCCTGGTGGTCAAAGCAAAGCGTTTTCTCGATACTATCCCCCCGGAGATGTTGGAAACGGCCAATGAATATGCTTTACCCATCATTGAGATGGAACAACAGATTCCCTATCTTGAAGTTATTAACCCCATTATGACCGAAATTATCAACAGGGAGACTGCCCGGCTTTTACAGTTTGAAATGATTCACCGTAAACTTTCAGAAGTAATATTTTCCGGCGGCGGCCTGTATGAATCATTATATGTCCTGGCAGGAGTGTTTAATAATCCTGTAGCTGTTGTGGACAGGAAGTTAAAAGTACTTGGGGAGAGTCCTGAAAATTGGTTGAATTCGGCGCTGCTCAGGGACATTATTCAGAAAACGACAAATCCTTTAGAAATAGTAATTCCTCGAGAGGCTTTACCCTATTATGTTTTTCCCCTTATTCTCGAAGGTGTGGTAGAAGGATACCTTATTGTGGGGCAGGAAAACAATCCTATAGAACGTAATGCTTTGCTTTCTGTAGAAAGTTCTCTTCCCCTTTTAGCTGTTGATTTACTCCGGCGTAAAGCCGTTGACCAGGTAGAGAAAAGCTTTCGTAATGATTTTATTGAAGATTTGTTGTTAGGGCATATCAAAACAGAAAGTGTTGCCCAACGACGTGCCCATTTTTTGGGTTTACCGGAGAAAGGAAGTTTTTTGATTCTTGTTTTGCACTGTTCTCCTAAAATTGAGCCAAACCAGGCAGAAAATTTTCGTTACCGGTATTATGAAGAGTTGCAACTGAATTTGAAGCCGCTAGGTTATTCCGTAGTAGCCATGACAGACAGTAGAAACCTTGTGGTACTGCTTAATCTACCTCAGACAGAAAGCCAAAATGTGTTTAATCTCCTGCCTAAGTTTCATCAGGAGCTCAAGGTTAAATCCTCCTGCCCGTTGTCACTGGGTGTGGGAGATGTCTTCCATGCGCTTACCGATGCCCGTAAGAGTTTTTTGGAAGCTTCTGAAGCCCTGGAGTTTGGACGAAAAGTCTGGGGAGAGGGTTCTTGCACGTTATTCTCAGAGATAGGTGTCTATCGTCTCCTTTGTTCCTTTCCTTCTCATGAGGAATTAAAAAAATTCATCCCCAGGGGTCTTAATGATTTAGTGGATTACGATAGAGCACATAAAACGGATTTGGTAAAAACCCTGGAATGTTACTTGCGAAACGGAGGGAATGCCAAAAAGACGGCTTCTGAGCTTTTTATCCACTATAAGACATTGCAGTATCGTTTGGAGAGAATCAGTGAAATTGCCTGTACTGATTTGGAGGCAGGAGAACGCAGGCTTGATCTGCATTTAGGATTAAAAATACTGGATCTTTTAGCTAAACAGGGAAGCTGTTGATTGCTTCCTTTTTTTATTTAGCACTTTGGGATAAATAGAGACTTTAATTTTCCTCAAAATTTGCAAAGGGCTTTTAACCTTTACCGGCGAAATGAGCTGTAGATTGATATTGTACGGCATGGGGGATGATAACTACGAAGACATTGATTAAGGGTGGTCGTGTTCTGGATCCGGCCAGTGGTTTTGATAGGATTACCGATGTTTTAGTGATGGGAAAAACTGTTGTGGCTGTGGGCAATAATTTACCGGAAGGAGAAATAGTTGTTGACGCCAGGGGGAAAATAGTTGTACCCGGTTTGATCGACATTCATGTTCACCTGCGTGATCCCGGCTTGACCTACAAAGAGGACTTAATATCAGGCACTAGGGCTGCAGCCCATGGGGGATTTACAAGCATTGCCTGTATGCCCAATACCATTCCGGTCTTGGATACTTCCGAACAGGTTAGGAATCTGGTGAAAAGGGCCCGTCAGGAGGCCTTAGTGAACGTCTTTCCAGTGGCGGCTGTTACCCAGGGCTCCGAAGGCAGAATTCTTACTGATTTTCAGGCCTTAAGAGATGCTGGGGCGGTTGCTCTTTCCGATGACGGAAAAGTTATACAGAATTCGGAGCTGATGTATCGCGCCCTTTTAAAAGGGAAAGATCTGGGATTACCCATAAGTCAACATGCAGAGGACAGCTATCTTTCCGCCAACACTGTCGTCAATGAAGGGACAGTCTCAGCAAAGTTAGGCGTGAAGGGTGACCCAGCCATCTCGGAAGGTCTAATTGTAGGACGCGATATTGAATTGGCAGCTTGTACAGAAGGGCATGTTCACATCGGGCATATCAGTACAGCCAGGGCTGTGGCCATGGTACGGCAGGCCAAAGCTATGGGCATTCGTGTAACCGCGGAAGTAACGCCCCACCACCTGCTTTTAACGGAGGAAGATGTCCTAAAGATAGGGGTTAATGGCAAAATGAGGCCTCCCCTCAGAAAAAGGGAGGATGTGGAGGAATTAAGAAGAGCGCTGGCTGATGGTACGATTGATGTCATAGCTTCGGACCATGCACCCCATGCTTTGTCAGAAAAAGAAATTGACATTACTTATGCTGCCAATGGGATTGTGGGTTTGGAGACGGCAGTGGGGTTAATTTTAACGTTTTTGGTACATCCCGGGCTTTTAAAATTAGCAGATGCTATCGCCGCCTGGACCTATAAACCAGCACAAATTTTTAACCTTTATGGGAAAGGACGTATAAATGCCGGGTATGATGCGGACATTACCATTATTGATCTGCATAAAAAATGGAAAGTAGATGTGGATGAGTTCTACTCCAAAGGGAAAAATACCCCCTTTAACGGTTGGGAGCTGACAGGTAAGCCTGTACTGACCATGGTGGGTGGAAAAATAGTATGGTCAGAAGAGGGAGGGATTTGTTGATGGTTTATTCGCTTAAAACACGTATTTTAGAAAATAAAAAAATTTTGCCGGATTTTTATGAGATGGTCCTCTCTGCTCCCGCTATCGCAGCGGAGGCTGTCCCCGGACAGTTTCTTATGGTAAAAACGTCACCAACCTTGGTCCCCTTTTTACGGAGGCCCATCAGTTTAAGCAGGATCAATGCTGAGGAAGGAACTATTACTCTGGTCTATCAGGTGGTGGGCAGTGGCACTAAGCTTATGACCGTAATGACTCCCGGCAGCGAAATCGAAGTGGTAGGTCCTTTGGGCAAGGGGTTTACCTGGTCGGTGAAGGATAAAGTGGTGGCTATTGTAGGAGGCGGCTGCGGTATAGCTCCTCTGGTTGCCTTAACTGAGGAGTTGCTTAAAGCAGGGAAGGAAGTTTATGCCCTTCTAGGAGCTCAGAGCAGAGATAAATTACTAAGTGATAAGTATTTTATTGAATTGGGTGCCAAAGTCATGATTGCTACTGATGATGGATCCTTTGGGCGTAAAGGCTTTGTTACCCAGCTTTTAGAAGAAGTAATCAATACTACCAGATTGGATCAGGTCTATTGCTGTGGGCCCTTACCCATGACAAAAGCTGTAGTAAAGCTGACCAAGGAAGCGCTGGTCCCTTGTCAGGTTTCTTTGGAGGAGCGAATGGGCTGTGGTGTCGGGGCCTGTCTGGGCTGCGTTTGTAAAGTGAGAAGTGAAGAGGGTTCCCTTACATACAAAAAGGTCTGCCACGATGGTCCGGTATTTACCAGCAGTGAGGTGATTTTTGATGATTAATCTAGCAGTGGAAGTTGCTGGCATTAAAGTTAAGAATCCGGTGATGACGGCTTCGGGAACCTTTGGCTTTGGCCGGGAGTACAGCAAATTTTATAACCTGAGCCTTTTGGGGGCGATTATGGTTAAAGGCACAACGCTGGAACCGAGGCTGGGGAATCCACCTCCCCGTCTTGCGGAGACCCCTGCCGGCTTGTTGAACTGTATTGGTTTACAAAATCCCGGAGTCGATGCTGTGATTAAAGAAGAAATCCCCTGGCTCTCCCAGTATGATGTTCCCATTATTGTTAACATTTCCGGACATTCTTTGGAGGAATATGGAGAAATAGCCCTAAGGCTCGATGGGGTTGCTGGAGTGGCAGGACTGGAAATTAATATTTCTTGTCCCAACGTTAAACATGGTGGTCTGGCCTTCGGTACTGAACCCCAAATGGCGGCAGATGTCATCAGAACAGTCAAGGATAAAAGCAAGCTTCCCATTATTGCCAAACTTTCGCCAAATGTAACTGATATTACAGAAATCGCCAAAGCTGTTGAAGCTGCCGGTGCAGATGCAATCTCACTTATTAATACGCTCTTAGGTATGGCTATTGACATTAAGACAAGAAGACCGGTTTTGTCTAATATTGTCGGTGGCCTTTCCGGGCCGGCCGTAAAGCCCGTTGCCGTTAGAATGGTGTGGCAGGTAGCCAGAGCTGTAAAAATTCCCATCATCGGCATGGGAGGAATTGTAAGCGCCGAGGACGCTATCGAATTCCTCCTGGCGGGGGCCAGTGCCGTTGCCGTTGGTGCAGGAAATTTTTATGATCCCCTGGCTCCTCTGAAGGTGATTGAGGGTATCAAAGCATGGTTAGAGCAGGAGAAGATTGCAGACATTCGGGAATTGATAGGAGCAGTGAAAATTTGTTAAGCATACTTTTCAGGCGATGGGGCCTTTTAACGAAGAGGTTAGAAATATGGGTAAAGGGGTGAGAAACTTTTGCGGGAAAAATGATGGAAAATCAGAGTCTCATTAAAAGAGAAAAGGGAGGAGAAATAAGATGAAAAAACGTTTTTTAATTTTTTTAGGGATTATGTTATTGAGCATGAGTTTAGTTTTGACCGGATGTGGCGGGGCGAAAGACAGCGGAACCAAACCTGCTGACCAGAAACCTGCCGAAAAGTACATTATACGGTTGGGGCTCAACCAGCCTACCAGCAGCCCGGAGTACAAAGGACTGGAAATCTTTAAACAAAAGTTGGAGCAGGAATCAGGGGGCAGGCTTCAGGTCCAGTTATTTCCCTCTATGCAGCTCGGTTCCATGAGAGAACAGGCTGAAGCCGTACAAATCGGCTCTAATGAAATGACCTTACAGCCAGTTTCAGTAATGACACCCTTTACCCCCACTGTGCAAATAGTGGACTTACCTTGTCTCTTTCCCAGTGTGGACGTTTTTTTTAAAGTGATGGAAGACGGGGTTGGCAGCAAAATACTTGATACCATGAAAGAAAAGGGCTTGGTCGGTCTGGGGTTCTGGAACGGCGGTGCTAAACACTTTACTACGAAGAATAAAGAGATTCACAAGCCTGAAGATTTTAAAGGTGTAAAAATGCGGGTTATGCCTTCGCCGTTGTTAATTGCACAATATGAAGCCTGGGGAGCAAGCCCCATTCCTATAGAGTATGCCGAACTTTATAATGCTTTACAGCAAGGGGTTGTTGATGGCCAGGAAAATCCTGTACAAACCATTGCTTTGAATAAATTTTATGAAGTACAAAATACCATGATTTTAAGCGGTCATGGGTACATGACCTACATACTTGTAGCCAATAAGGCCTGGTTTGAAAAATTGCCTGCCGATTTACAGCAGTTAATCATTAAAGTCAATGCAGAAGCAAGTAAAGAAGGACGTAAACTGGTTGCTGACAGTGAAGCAAAATACTTGGAAGATATTAAAAAATCTGGAATCAAGATCTATGAATTAAAACCCGAAGAGAAAAAGCTTTTTGCTAAGGCAAGCCAGCCAGTTCACGAGAAATTTACCAAAACTGAGCTGGAGAAAGCTCTCTTGAAAGAAATTTATGAAAAGGTGGAAAAGTATTCTAAATAATTAATTACCTGTGCATAGCTTAGTTAGGATAACTGTCTTTAATTAAGCTATGCATAATTTTCATAACTGCTGTAAAACTTGTAAGGTTAGGAAAGGAATGACCGTATGGAGAAACGGAATTTTAGCTATTTTGACCAGTTGGAAGAATGGTTCTGTGGTTTAGCCTTATTCTCCACCACAATTATTCTTTTTATTAATGTGGTGCTGCGTTATGTTTTTCGCTCCAGTACTACCTGGGCCGAAGAGCTAATCCGTTACATCATGGTTTGGATTGCCTTTATCGGAGGCAGCATCTGTGTACGTAAAAATTTGCATGTAGCCATCGACTTCTTTCTTTATTTTATAGGTCCGAAAGGAAAAAGGATAATGGCTATACTCGTTAATCTGGTTTGTTTCGTCTTTTCTGCCATGATGGTGAGACTCGGCTGGCAACTGGTATCCTTTACCATGAGCAAAAACCAGGTTGCACCGGCTTTGGGTATCCCCATGTATTTACCTTACCTGGCTCTGCCTCTTGGTTTTATCCTCATGACCATCAGGTTTGGGCAAAACATTTATAAACAAGTAAGGTCTTAATGTACTTCCATTTGAACCGGGAAAGAAGGGATTAGTTTGACAATTGCGTTAATCATACTCCTGTTAATCTTTTTGGTTACGAGTGTCCCAATTTTTGTGGCCTTAACCTTTTCTACGCTTTTGGTTATGATGTTCTACACCAATATTCCTCCCCTGATGATGGTACAGCGTCTCTTTGGTGGAATTGACAAATTTGCCCTGATGTCTATGCCTTTTTTTATCCTGGCCGCCGATGTCATGGATGTGGGGGGGCTTTCCAAGCGGATTTTGCGCTGGGCCAGGGCCATCATAGGCAGTGTAACTGGAGGCTTAGGAATGGCCACTGAACTGGCCTGTATGTTCTTTGGCGCCCTTTCCGGGTCCAGTCCCGCCACCGTTATTGCCGTAGGTAAACTGATGTATCCCGAAATGATTAAACAAAAATACCCGCAAGGCTTTGCAGCCGGTCTTATCACCTCTTCCGGTTCAGTAGCCTTACTTATACCTCCCAGTATTACCATGATTATTTATGCCACAGTTACAGGAGTTTCGGTGGGTTCTCTTTTTATTGCCGGAATTGGAGCCGGAATAGTCTACGGGCTAATGAGTATGGCCTACATTTATTTCTATGCCCGCAGGCACCAGCTGCCCCGGGACCAATGGGCCGGGTTTGGTGAAATTTGGGCGGCCAGTAAGGAGGCAAGCTGGGCTCTTATGGTACCGGTGATTATTATGGGTGGTATTTACGGCGGAATTTTTACACCCACGGAAGCGGCCGGTTTTTCTGCTATCTATGCCATTTTTGTCAGTATCTTTGTTTACAGGGAGCTTGACTTACAAGGGTTTTTTAAAGTGTGTATAAAATCTGCTACCACAAGTGCCCAGGTTCTGGTGCTGGTGGCTGCTGCTCAGGCCTTCGGCTGGTTTTTAACCATTGCCCAGGTTCCTCAAATGATCATGACTAAGTTAATTACTTATGCCTCTTCCCCCATTATTTTGCTGATGATTATTAACATCGTTTTGCTGATTGCAGGTATGTTTGTGGAGGGAATAGCTTCAATTATTATTCTGACACCACTAATTTATCCCGTTGCTGTCCAGATGGGCATTGACCCTGTTCACCTGGGGATCGTGATTGTTACCAACCTTTGTATTGGTCAATTCACACCTCCCTTTGGTCTGAACCTCTTTGTAGCTACGGGGGTTACTGGTCTCCCCATGACGAAACTGATTCCAGGGGTTATGGCTTTTATAATTGTAAGTATTATTGCTCTTCTCATCATAACCTATATACCGGGCATCTCTTTATTCCTGCCAAAACTTGTGTACTAAAAGAGGCTGATTACTAAAACTCTTTTTATGAGTTCCATGCTTGGTGGATTGATAGCATTGGCTCCTGTACTGTTATGGAAAACTATGCATACGGTTTGGCTTGTAGACCCTGAGGTGGGTATTGCTATCGTGCAGGGTGTAGTTGGGTTATAGAAAAAGGGTAAGAGTTGTGTTATAATACAAATCAAATCCACAAAAACTGTTTGCAATAGATTTTGCTTAATAGTAGGGGGATATCATGAATAATTATCTCAAAGATGTACGCCAGTCAGCTTTTTCATTAGTTTATTATCGCAATATTCTACAAGATCGCTTGCTTGTTTTGTATCTGGATATTGTTTCTTTACTCCTGGAAAAAGAATTAACTGATCTTAAAAAAGAGGAGTTGCAGAATAAATATTACGAATTACTTTCAGCCCTTCTGGACAAGGGCGGGAAGATAGTTACTACCGGTCATGATTTGTGGCGGGATTACGTAGTCAACCTTATTCTCTACAGTGAAAATGCTTTTACTGAGAAGGCAGGAGCTGAATCCTATCAGCAGATGGCACCGGTTTTTCACCAATTGGTGCAGCATGACCTGCGCAGTTTACAGCAACTGGCATGCCTCGGCGGCAGGGAATTGCGGGAACTTGTTGGAGAGAAGTTAGGTAATGTTGCTAGAGAGATACTTTCCTGGGAAGGTATAAAGTATGGGGAGAAAAGTAATGCTGCTCCCACTCCCATAACCTCTTTATTGGAGGCCTTTCAGGCAAGTGCAGACTGGGGTATGCTGGCTCCCACCCTGGCTGAGTTTTATTACAACCATGGCGTGGGCCAGTTTGCCAAATATCATTTCTTCCGCTGGGTTGTGAATAATGGGACGGGCCGCCTGGAAGGTGTGGAAGAACCCGATAAAATTCGCCTGGAGCAGCTATATGAATACAGAAAGGAACAGGAAAAGGTGATACAAAACACTGAGTATTTCCTGGCCGGTTTTCCCGCCAACAATGTGCTTCTATACGGCGACCGGGGGACCGGTAAGTCCTCAACCGTAAAAGCATTAATTAACAAGTATGGTGTGAGAGGTTTACGCCTGGTAGAACTGCAAAAACAGGATATGAAATACTTTCCCGAGGTCTTGAAAATTTTACGGAAAAAACCCCAGCACTTTATCATCTTTATTGATGACCTTTCCTTTGAGGACAATGAGAATGAATACCGTGAACTAAAAGCCCTGCTGGAAGGCGGTGTGGAGGCTAAGCCGCAAAATGTGGTGATTTATGCCACTTCCAACCGCCGCCATCTGGTTAAAGAAAGGTTTAGCGACAAGGAGATTACCGGCTATGACGGGGATGAAGTCAGGCGCATGGATACTATTCAGGAAAAGCTGTCCCTGGCTGATCGTTTCGGTATAACCTTAACCTTTATCAGCCCTGACCAGAAACGGTATCTCAAGATTGTAGAGCACATGGTCAAAGAAAGAAAACTGGAAATCAGCGTGCAGGAACTGGAACGCCGGGCCCTGCAGTGGGAGATTAACGGCAACGGCCGCTCACCGCGCACGGCTAAACAGTTTGTGGATTTCTTGGAAGGCCAGTTGGGTCTCTTAAAGGGCGCGAATATTTCCTAAATAAGAGTGTCAAAAAGGGGGTGCCTATTGTGCGGCATTCCCTTTTACCATATATGATAGTACGCCAGAACTTTGGCAAATCCCTTTCCCGCTGGTTATTTCCGTAAAATAAAAATAAAGAATTGTCATTTAGTGTGCTATGAGGGAGAGATTTTGTCAAGTAACACTGGATAATGTAAAATAAGAATAGAGTATAACATTAATACATTAGGAACGGAGCTTTGAAAATGGCTGAGTCCCGAAATTTATACAGGAGTTATGCAGAACACTTGCAGGAGAAATATGGAGAGAAAATCTATAAACTGCCTGTGAATCTTCCCGGTACCTGTCCCAACCGTGATGGTACCGTAGGATACGGAGGGTGTATTTTCTGCGACGAAGCAGGCGCAGGCTTTGAATGCCTGCCTAATACTCTTTCTATTTCCAGGCAGATTGCACAAAATAAAGAGTTTTTCAAGAAACGTTTTAATGCCAAAAAGTTCATCGCTTATTTTCAGGCTTTTACTAATACCTATCTGGGATTGGAGGATTTTAAAGCCAATATGCTGACCGCCTCCCAGGAAGAGGACCTGGTGGGTATTTCTATCTCGACGCGCCCCGATTGCATTAACGAGGACTATTTGGCTGTTCTCAGTGATCTTCAGAAAGAAAGGCCCCTTGATATCAATATCGAACTGGGACTGCAGACAGTCAATTATCGTACCCTGAAAAAGATAAACCGGGGCCATACCCTGGCCGAATTTGTTGACGCCGTCTTAAGAATCAAAAAGTATGGTTTCCCTATCTGTGTACACTTAATCCTTAACCTCCCATGGGATGATGAGTTTGATGTCATTGAAAATGCCAAGCTGCTTTCAGCTTTAGAAATTGAGTATGTCAAGCTGCATTCTCTTTATATTGTCAAGGATACGGTCCTGGGCCGCATGTATGCGCAAGGGGAGTTTACAATCATCAGCCTGGAGGAATATGTAGAAAGGGTTATTCTATTTTTGGAATATCTTTCTCCCGAAATTGTTATCCAAAGGCTGGTGGGCAAAGGGCCCCAGGGTAATATGTACTTCTGCAACTGGGACACCAGCTGGTGGAAAATTAAAGCCTTGATTGAAGAGGAGATGCGGGAGATGGGTTCCTTTCAGGGAAAAAAATTTAATTATTTAAACGGCAGTGCCTTAAGAAATACAGTTTTGGCAAAGAGGATATAACAAAAAACCGGCGAATTTATCATATACATTAAACGACGGAAACTGATATATTAAGGAGGAATATAGTTTCCTGTTTGTAATAAGAAATAAGCTTCGGGAGAGAGGGGAGTTTATGATGGGAAGTTATCAGCCTTGGGATGATACTTGGCGCCAGCAGATTGTTTATATCACCATACCTTATCAGGTTGAGGCTCCTGTAGAGATGCCCTCCGATTTCTCCTGCCCCATGTTTTTGGGAGCCATCGCCCAGGGAGTTAAAGGGGAAATGTTTTGGCAGGCAGCAGCGGGAGCCATGGTTTATGTGATAGGGCACGAGCCGGGACATCCTCAGGTTTCTATGTATGTCCATTGGCTGAATTCATATAATCCGTCCTTAGCCAAGGAGTTGAATTACGACGGAGCCGGCCAGGCTTCTAAGGGTGAATTGGAGAATGCCATCTGGCTTTTACAGGCAGCAGTCCTGCTCCAGCCCGAAGAAGCGTCGGCCCATTATAACCTGGGGCTGGCTTTTTATGAACTGGGTTTGAAGCTGCGTAAGCAGGGGAAAATGACAGAAGGTGACGAATGCTTAAAAAGTGCCGGCCAATATTTAAAAAATACCCTGGAACTGGACCCTAATTATGGCCTGGCCTACTATAATCTGGGATTTGTGTATAAAAGCCTGGGATTAACGGGCGAGAGTGAAAAATATCTGCAAAAAGGGATTATACTAGGCCTGGAAAAATTACCACGTCAGGAAAATGATAAGTATCCGTCTTCGGGAAAAGCAGGAATATGAAAAGAAGAGAGGACGTAAAGCTATGCGCTGTATGTCCTTTTTATCTATATTAAACGAATATATCGTCTCAGATAAACCATAAAACTCCGAAAAAGTTTTCCGGAAAATGCGGTGAAACTGTGAGATTACGGTAAAATAAAATTAGATAGATTAAAAGGAGGGTTTTTTGTGGCGTTCAAAGGATATGTACAAGTCTATACAGGTGACGGCAAAGGGAAAACCACAGCGGCCATCGGCTTAACCATTCGTGCCCTGGGAGCGGGTAAAAAAGTTTTATTCCTGCAGTTTATGAAAGCGAAGGTTTACAGCGAGCATAAGATTTTACCGGGTATTTCTCCTAACCTGACCTTGGAAACCATGGGTAAACCCTTTTTTGTAGTAAAAGAAGGGAGTATGCCGGAAGAGGAACTGGCCAAGTGGCGTGATAAAGTTGTTATCTTTTCCCCGGGACAACCGCCCAGGGAGTATGTAGAACTGATGGAAAAAGGGATTAAGATGGCGAAGGAGGCCTTAACCAGCGGGGAATATCAACTGGTGGTCTTGGATGAGCTTAACGTGGCTTTACATTTTGGCCTGGTGACCTGGGAACAGGTGGAAGACTTAATTGACAGCAAGAGAGATGATGTGGAACTGGTGCTAACGGGGCGGGGGGCCACTCCAGAGCTAATTGAAAAGGCTGACCTGGTCACGGAAATGAAGGAAATTAAACATTACTATACAAAAGGTGTAGAGGCCAGGATGGGGATAGAAAATTAACAGGAAACATAAAAAGAGTATGCCATTAAAGCATACTCTTTTTAAATATATCGGAAAGTATAAGTTTTGGGAGCCGGGAAGTTCCCTTTTTGTGCGACAGGCAGTCGCACCAACTCTAGGCACAGTCTAGGGCACCTGCGTGCCTCAATAGACGCACTATTCCCCGACAAACAGGACAAGATTCTACTTCCGGGAAGTCGTTTGATTTACCTAGGTTTATATATTCATCGAGAAATAAGTTAAAGTCCCATATTAATACCAAAAAAATCACCCCGAAACGTTTTGCTAAAATATTAGCAAAATATTGGGGTGTGGAAAACATAGTTACGTCGTTTTATTTTAAAAAATTTCCTCTGGTTTTGGATTTAAGCTATTTGCTCATGGGATGGAGCGATTCTTCATATATCCGCCTTATTACCTCCTCGGTGGCCTTTACGGGTGAAAGTGAAAGCAGCAACCCCAGGGACGGGGTCGTCATGGCCAGTTCGACCAGCATCGGGATGTCCTTTTCGGTAAATCCGAAGTCCGCCAGCTTTTTGGTGCACCCCACGGTAAAGAGCCATTCTTCTACCTTCCTGGCCGCGTACTCTGCCTCGCCGGGCAGACCTTTCAGCTCAGGCACTATCGGGTTGTAAATATCGGCCAGCACTTCGGCTGCCACAGGGTAGATGGTCTTGATTATGGCAGGTAGCAGCGCGCCCAGTCCTAGGCCGTGAGGCAATTCCGGCTTTACGGCGCTTAAAGGATGCTCCAGAGCGTGGGTGAGGTGCAGGAGGCCGTTGTCGAAAGAGATACCGGCCAGGGCCGAAGCATACAGTAGATAGTAGCGGGCTATCAGGTTGTCGGGCTCATTTATTGCAACCGGCAGGTAGCGGGCGATGAGCCTTACCGTCTCTTTTGCGGTTAAAATGCTGTAAGGGGATGCGGCAAGGGTCGTTGAGGACTCGGTAATGTGGTTCAGGGCATCCACTGTGACGGCCACAGTCTGGATCCCATCCAGTTTTGTCATGAGCTCGGGGTCATCGATGGCGAAAAGGGGATAAATGCAGTCGTAAGCAATGGCGGGCTTGTAGTTCTTTTCTGGGATTGTGGCCACCGCGAACCTGTCGACCTCCGTGCCGGTGCCGTGGGTGAGGTTTATGGCTATGATGGGGACTGCCTTTTCAGGGATGAATTTCTGCTCGTAGAGGTCCCTTCCCGTTCTGTCTTTGTACTCTAATAGGATTGCCACTCCTTTGGCGGTATCTATTGGGCTCCCGCCACCTATGCCTATCACTGCCCGGGCACCCATTTGGCGGCCCATCGCCGCGGCTTCGTCGATCATGTCAACCGTGGGGTTAGGGCCAACCCTGTCATAAATTGCATACTCGAGACCTGCTTTTTCAAGGGCCGGTTTGACCACATCCCATGCACCGCTGGTCTTATACGAGTTTTTGCCGGTGATGAGAAATACCCTTGAGATACCCATACTCTTAAGCACATCTAGGATGTCACCGATTTTGTTTATGGCTCCTATTCCTAAATAGGTGGTATTCTTGCAGCGGAGTTCGAATACCTTGAACGGATTGATTTTAGCTTCCCACATGATCATCTTAACCTCCGGTTTGTGAAAATTGTAACATGTTACTTGCCCAGATGGTACCATACTTTCTTCGCCCTGTAAAGTAGAACTTTTGTTATTGTGATTATTCTATGATAATGCACTTGTGATTATTCTATGATAATGTCACTTGTATAAACTCACAGAGTAAAATGAAGACCGCTGACAAAGGTACTTTCCTCCGGCTCATGATGCCTGATGTGGGAAAAAGCTCTCTCAGGCTCGGGTTCGCTATGCAAGACAATGAGGGGACTCCCAGCCCCACCCGGGGTACACGCCCTCACCACATCGCCTTCGATCGCTCTCTTGAACAAAGGCTTTAAATCCCCTCCGGCAAATACCTTTGTCGTATACTTTGTTAACAATCTAAGACCTGGTTTTCACCAGGTCTTCACAGCTTATGCCTATCTCATTACCCGACAGAATTAACATAAGTCGGTAGTCGGACGTCGGTTATCGGATATCGTTAAGTTAAGCACGGGCTTTCTTTTGCGCCAATTCTTTTTTCTTCTGTATGAGATAGCCAATTACCAGGATTGCTGCACCTATAATGTCTGTATAGGTACCCGGCGTTACCAGCATGATCCCGCCAACAAAGAACGCAATGCGCTCAATAAATGATAGGTTGGTGAGTAAAAAACCGGCAACCCCCGCACTGACACCGATAATGCCGATGACGGAAGTAATGGTAATCTGGACCATTTCCCAGGCGTGTACATCAATCATCAGCAGGGCCGGGTTATAAACAAAGATATAGGGTACCAGGAAGGCTGCGATAGCCAGTTTGGAGGCGTTAAAGCCTGTTCTTAGCGGGTCGGCCTTGGCAATCCCCGCTCCGGCAAAGGCAGCCAGCGCTACCGGTGGCGTAACGTCGGCGATAATACCGAAATAGAAGGCAAACATGTGGGCCGCCAGGACAGGCACGCCGATGAGGACAAGGGCGGGAGCAGCTATGGTGGAAGTTATGACGTAGTTGGCTGTGGTGGGTACACCCATCCCCAGGATGATGGAGGTAATCATGGTAAAGAAGAGGGTGAGAAGTAATTGTCCTTGAGCCAGGTCCACCAGAGTAGTACCCAGTTTCAGACCCAGACCGGTCATGGTTACTACTCCAATGATGATACCGGCACAGGCAGTGGCGGCCAGGACTCCCAGCACACCCCTGGCTCCTTGCTCCAGGCCCTCAATTATATCCACTAGACCAATCCGGGTGTTCTTTTTAAGCATAGAGACACCGATTGATAACACGATGGCGTAAAGAGCCGCCTTCATAGGCGTAAACCCGGAAACCAGCAAGTAGATGATAGCCAATAGGGGAACGATCAAATGTCCTCTTTCCACCACCAGGCTTTTAAACTTGGGAAGCTCGTCACGGTTCAAGCCTCGCAGGCCCAAACGCCTGGCTTCCAGGTGAACGCCGGTCCAGACACCAAAATAATAAAGGAGGGCCGGGATAACGGCAGCGGCGATTATCGTAACATAGGGAGTTTGGGTAAACTCTGACATCAGGAAGGCAGCGGCCCCCATAATGGGGGGCATCAGCTGGCCACCGGTAGAGGCAGTTGCTTCTACGGCGCCGGCAAATTCCGGTTTGTACCCTAACTTTTTCATCATGGGGATGGTAAAACTGCCAGTTCCCACAACGTTAGCCACGGAGCTACCGGAAACAGTACCCATGAGTCCGCTGGAAAGTACGGCTACCTTTGCGGGACCGCCGGAAGCCCAACCGGCAATGGCATTGGCAATGTCGATAAAGAATTGTCCCATACCCGTCTTCTCCAGGTAGGCCCCAAATAAGATGAAAAGGAAGATAAAGGTAGAAGAGACACCGATGGGAATACCAAAGATGCCTTCAGTGGTATAGAAAAGATGCTGTACCAGTGTATCCAGGTCTGCTCCCCTGTGGGCCAGTTCCCCCGGGATATAAGGGCCCAGGAGCGCATAGGCAATGAAGAGGAGGGCAATGGTCACCATAGGCCACCCGACCACACGGCGGGCCGCTTCAATGACGAGTACCACTGCTAATAAACCTACCATAAAATCAAGGGTGGTTACTGTTCCTGCCCTGGACACCAGGTCCTGGTAAAACACGACGATATACATGGGCACTGCGGCCCCCAGCACGGAAAAAATCATATCCACCGGATGGACGCTATGCCGGGGCCAGCTTTTCTTGGCCGGATACAAAAGGAAAATCAGGCAGAAACCAAAGGCGATATGGACAGATCTCTGGATCATCGCATCTAAAACGCCAAACACTGCCGTATAAATTTGAAAAAGCGAAAAGGTTATGGCAATGGCGGATACGAGTTTTGCCCCGAAACCCGTCAATTTCCGGTAGTCAGATTCTTTATCATATTTTTTAAGAATTTCTTCGCTGTTGTCGACGCTTTCTAATTTGAGGTTGTCAGCCATTTTTTCGCCCCTTTATCTACGTAATTAATGTTTTTTAAGACCAATTTTTGCTTGGCCCTGATTTCCAGGAGACTTTCCGGTTTTGCAAAAGCCAGCAGGGGATATGTTGCATTATCTATTTGAATAGCGTGGTCAGGTATTGGCGAAACCCTGATAGGAATAGCTTGTAAGGTCCGGTCGAAGCGTAAAACAAATTGCCCGTTTTCGTTGGTAAAGACACCGCCTTCATCGGTAAAAGGCATACCTACTCCCAGGGAAGAGTAGCGTACTTCTTTTAAAATGAAGCGGTTATCCTTACTAATGATAAAAGTTTCATAGACAGGGGTTTTATGCACCGAGTGTGTGTAAATCAAGGTAAACTCTTTTCCGGGTACAGAAAGTTCCTTTTCTATTTTGTGTTCCACATCGCGAATCGTCAATACTGTATCTTTTTCCATCCCCCAAAGCATCAACAATACAGCCGGGATAAACGCTGCGAGAAAAATTTTTACCAGGTGTCTTTTCATAAAATCTGAGCATTGGATTGCTCCAATGCTCAGTTTCCCCCTTCAGACTATTTCTTTTGCTCGTTAAAGAACTTTTCTGCACCAGGATGGAGTTTAATCCCCATACCTTTTTTACCGGTTTCCGGTTTGATGAGAGCGCCTTTGGCATGGGCTGCTTTTAATCTTTCTTGATTTTCATACATAGTTTTAATGAGGCTGTATGCTGTTTTCTCATCCATTTTGGAACTTACAGCCAGCATAGCCATAACGGCGACGCCTTTCACTTCTGTGGTCTGGTCTTTATAAGTGTTGGCGGGGATAGTATCTTTGGCATAGAAAGGATATTTTTGGATGAGTTTATCGGCAGTAGCATCATCAACAGGGATTAAAACAATTTTATGCTGAGCGGCGATGTCGGAGATAGCGGCGGTGGGATAACCGGCGGTTACGAAGGCGGCGTCGATGTTACCGTCCTTCAGGTTGTTGGCTGCTTCACCGAAGGAGAGGTACTGCACAGTGATATCGTTATAAGTAATACCGGCGGCTTCAAGAATTTGACGGGCATTGGCTTCTGTACCGCTTCCGGCAGCGCCTACGGCGATTTTCTTACCTTTGAGATCAGCTAAAGTGTTAATCCCTTTGTCAGCCCTGGTTACGATTTGGATATTTTCGGGATACAGGGTAGCAAAACCTCTGATTTCTTCATACTTCTTGTCTTTAAAGGATTCTGTCCCGTTAGCGGCATAGTAAGCGATGTCGTTTTGTACAAAAATAACTTCTACTTTACCGTCTCTTAAGAGGTTAACGTTGGCTACAGAGGCACCGGTACTTTGCGCAGTAGCATTCATACCTTTAATATTTTTGTTCCAGATATCAGCCAAAGCTCCACCTAAGGGGAAATAAGTACCTGTGGTTCCACCGGTAGCGATGTTTACAAATTTTTTACTTTCACCGCAACCGGTTGCCAGTGCTGCAAACATGAAAACACATAAGACAAGAGCAACAACTTTTTTGTTCATCTTTTTACCCTCCCTAACTTTTTAGGGGTCAAACCCCGTTTACTATTATATAACACTATCCGGGCTAACTCAAGACAAGAGAGGGATAAGTTGCGAATATTTTGTATTTGTCATACAAAATACAATATACAAATAAATGAAATAAATTAAAAGGGAGCTCGAAGCTCCCTTTGTCACTAAGTATTTACGTATGGCCTTTTAGGAGAACGGCTGCGCAACTTTTGCAGGCCATAAATCACTACGATGATGACTAAACCGATAGTATCGGTAAAAGAGCCGGGGTCAATCAAGCAGACACCTGCCGGGAAGAGAAGGAGCCTTTCCCACCAGTAACAGCGGGTAACAAAGAAGCCGGTGGTGCTGGCCCCTATGCCAAACATACCGATGAGGGCTGTAATTAGTGCCTTGGTGATGGCTAAAGGTGTAACATTAACCAGGATTAAAACAGGGGAGAGGGCAAAGATATAAGGTACAAGGTAAGCAGCAAATCCCAGCTTAAAGGCCTCAAAACCGGTCCTAAAGGGGTCAGACCTGGCAATCCCCGAACCCGCGAAGGCTGCTAAGGCTACCGGGGGAGTGATATCGGCGACGATACCGAAATAGAAAACGAACAAATGGGCGGCCAAGGGATTGATGCCTACCTGTACCAAAGCGGGGGCAGAAACCGTCGCCTGGATAATATAGTTCGCAGTAGTAGGTACACCCATGCCCAGGATAAGAGAACCAATCATGGTATAAAGGAGGGTTAAATAAACGTTACCTCCGGCTAAACCCACAATGCCGCCGGCCATCTTCAATCCCAGTCCGGAAAGGGTAATGACGCCCACAATGATACCTGCTGTGGCGCATGCTGTCACTACAGGCAGGGCGGAGCGGGCCCCATCTTCCAATCCTTGGACTAAATCCTCAAGATTCAGCCGGGTTTCGGGGAGGATCATGGCTACGGCAATTATCATTAAGATGCCGATAAGGGCTGCCAGCATAGGAGTAAATCCTTTAACCAGCATGACGATAATGCCGAAAAGGGGCAGGGATAAAAACCATTTCGTCTTGAGCAGATGTTTCCAGTCAGGCAGTTGTTCTCTGGGAAGGCCCTTAAGCCCCGTTTTTTTAGCTTCCAAATGAACGGTGATAAAGATGCCTGTAAAGTACAGGAGAGCCGGTATAGCAGCGGCCAGGGCTATCTTATAATAGGGAATATTGAGAAACTCTGTCATCACAAAGGCTGCTGCACCCATGATTGGCGGCATCAACTGCCCGCCTGTGGAGGCGGCAGCTTCTACAGCTCCGGCAAATTCTGGGCGGTATCCGATACTTTTCATTAAAGGGATGGTCACGGATCCCGTACCCACCGTATTGGCTACGGAACTGCCGGAAATGGTGCCTTGCGTCGCGCTGGCCACTACCGCGGCTTTGGCAGGTCCCCCTGTAGCACTGCCGGTTAAACCTACGGCCACATTGGTCATCCAGTCACCGATACCCGTTTTCTTTAAAAATGCGGCAAAGAGCATAAAAAGAAAGATAAAAGTGGACGAAACATCTATGGGAATGCCCAGGATACCTTCAGTGCTCAGCCACTGAAAGGTAGCAATTCTTTTCACAGTAAAGCCCGGATGGGCTAAAAACCCGGAAAATTCTGGACCAAAATAAGCGTATAACAGGAAAACAACTCCCAAAGAAGTGATGACAGGGCCGGCAATTCTACGTGTAGCTTCGATGATCAGGAGAACTGCGATAACAGATATCCACATATCCATGTCATTAAAATTTCCTGCTCTGTTGATAAGGTCTTCATAAAAAATCACATGGTACAAGGATACTAAGGCAGAGAGTATAGCCAGTATGTAGTCATACCAGGGAATTTTTATACTTTTACTTTTGCGCATGGCTGGATACAAAAGAAAAATCAGGACCAGTGCGAAACCGACGTGAGGGGCTCTTTGCAGGGTGGAAGGGAAGATACCAAAAGCAGCCGTATATAATTGCCCCAGGGACCAAATTACACATATTATTGTGATGATACGGGCCCAGGGTCCTTGGAACTTACGAAAGGCAAATTCACGATCGTATTTAGCCATGATTTCTTCCGCCGTTCCTGCTTTTAAATTAATTCCTACATTTGTAACCTCATCTTTATTGCATTTCATTCTCATACCCCTTTCTTTATATAAAAGTGTTACAGGAAGCGGAGCATGTTTTAGCAGGAAAATATGTTTATAGAAAAGACCGGCCACCTGCACCAGGCAAGGCACCGGCCTCTTCGGCAAAGGAAAGGGGACACACCCGCTGAAGTATTAGCCGTTCTTTGGGGACGGGAATGTCCCCATCGGTAATGGACACACCTGCTTATCTGAGAAGTTACTAGTTATTAGTTGTTAGTTACTAGTGATTTGGGTCGGACTTCGGAAGTCGGAAAATGGACGGGAATGTCCCCAATTTAGGAGAATTATTTATTTCGGCATAATATTGTCAGGAATCTTAATCCCTTTTTCTTTATAGTACTTTACCGCACCGGGATGAAGAGGAGTAGTGATACCGTCCAAAGCTTTTTCCAGTTTAATGTACTTACCTGCAGCATGGGCGGCAGCAATTTCGGCACTTTGTTCATAGAAAACTTTAGTTAAATCATAGACCAGGTCTTCAGGCAGGTCTGCTTTACAGTATAAGGCCGCCTGCATGTTAATGGTGTAAGCATCTTTCTCATTACCGTAGGTACCGGCGGGAATCACATACTGGCTGAAGAAGGGGTATTTAGCTTTTAGCTTCTCAAACATGTCGCCTTTGATTTCAATAATCTTGATCTTGCGTACAGTCATAACGTCCTGGATAGCGGCTGCCGGTACACTCAGTACACCAAAGTTGGCATCAATATGGCCGTCTTTAAACTTACCTGCCGCATCACCAAAACCGGCGTATTCGGGTTTGAAATCTTCAAGTTTAAGTCCATATTCAGCAAAAATATCCTTGGAAATGACGGCTGTACCGCTGCCCGTAGGACCGATAGCCACTTTCTTTCCTTTTAAATCAGCAATGGATTCAATTTTACTATCTGCTGCGGCAATCCCTTGATATACTTCGGGATAAATAACACCGATAGTGCGGAAGTTCTTAATAGCTCCTGTATCCTTGAAGGCATCACCTTCACCTTTCCAGGCCTGGTCTGCGATGTTGTTCATGGCCATACCCAACTGGGCTTCACCTTTACCAATCCGTTTGAGGTTTTCTACCGAGGCGCCGGAAGGCTGGGAAGTAACCTGGACTTTACCGGCCAGATGCTTGTTCCAGGTATTGGCCATGGCTCCCCCTAAAGGATAGTAGGTACCCCCTGTGGAACCGGTAAGCAGGAACAATTGAGCTACCTTGGGTTTCTCTTCCTTCTGCGGCTGGCTTTTACTGCCGCCGCTGCAGCCGGTGAGGGCAATGCTTATAGCGAAGATAACCAGGACTAGCATTGCAATACTTTTCTTCCTCATTCTCTCTCCTCCTTTTAAAATCTTCTTTTGCATGTTATTATTCATTATAACCTATAATATGCAGGAAATCCACCTGTATACAGTATTTTCGCGCAATTTATGTTAGCAAGGATTTTATTACATAAAAAGTGTTTATAAAATAATGATGCAATTCCTGCATAATATATAGTATAATGAAGGAAAAAAATCATAAACAAAGGGGGAAGTAGTATGGATAATGTTTTTTACCGGAACTTGCGCAAAAGCTATCCGGAAGTTGACTACGGTAAAGGTATATATTTATATGATAAGGAGGGGAAAAAGTATATTGACGCCTGTTCAGGTTCAGCCGTGGCCAACCTGGGCCATGGACATCCCCGTGTAATAAAAGCCATGACAGAGCAGGCCGAAAAAGTAGCTTTTACCCATTTATCCAGATGGACCTCCGGTCCTGTCAAAGAACTGGCCGATCTTGTAGCTCACCTGGCTCCCGGTTCATTAAACAAGTTATATCTGGTCTCGGGTGGTTCTGAAGCCACCGAATCAGCCCTCAAAATGGCACGTCAGTACTATTTGGAACGGGACGGCAAGTCGTCTAAGTACCGCATCATTTCCCGCTGGCAGAGTTTTCATGGCAACACCATAGGCGCCCTTTCCATGACAGGCGATAAACGGCGCAAAAAATATTCGCCTTTACTTCTGAATTTTCCCCATGTGGCGCCGGCCTACTGTTATCGCTGCTCCTTTGATAAAGACCAAGAAACATGCAGTGTGGAATGTGCCCTGGATTTAGAGAGAGCAATAAAGCTGGAAGGGGCCGATACCATTGCCGCCTTTATAGCCGAGCCCGTTGTGGGTGCGGCCTGCGGGGCCCTGGTGCCTCATAAGGACTATTTTAAAATAATCCGGCAGATTTGCGATCATTACGATATCCTGTTCATTGCCGATGAAGTAATGACCGGTTTTGGCCGCACCGGTTCCATGTTCGCCATAGAGGAGTGGGGAGTGGTGCCTGATTTGATTTGTGTGGCCAAAGGCATGAGCGCCGGATATTCACCCCTGGGCGGTGTTATTGCTAAAGATGAGATTTACGAGGTTTTTAAAAACGGTTCGGGTTCCTTTGTCCACGGCCATACTTACGGCGGAAATCCCTTATCGGCTGCCGTAGCTGTGGCTGTAGTCAAGACCATCCTGGAAGATAATCTGGTAGAAAATTCCCGCAACGTGGGAGAGTATCTCTTAACACAACTACAGGAAAAATTACTGCCATTCTGGTATGTGGGTGATGTACGTGGTAAAGGCCTGATGCAAGGGGTAGAAATCGTTAAGAATAAAGATACTAAGGAACCTTTCCCTGCTTCCCTGAATATTGCTGAGAAACTTACCGTAACTTTGATGGATTTCGGCGTCATCGTATATCCCGGCAACGGTATGGCCGATGGAGAGAATGGCGACCAGTTCTTATTGGCACCTCCCCTGATTATGACCAGGGCGGAAGCCGATGAACTGGTGGAGCGGATGGAAGGGGGCTTCCGTGAGTTTGAAAAAAGGATCTCTCAGTATAAGTGAGGATTAGCACAGGAGGGAAGATGCAAATGGGAAACAAAGTAATTATAACGATAGCGCCAACAGGCAATGTGCCAACCAAAGAGATGAATCCCCATCTCCCCGTAACGCCCCAAGAAATTGCAGATCAAATATATGAATGCTGGAAAGAAGGAGCGTCAGTTGCCCATATTCATGCCAGGGACAAAGAAGGCAAACCAACCTCGGATGTGAATGTTTACAGGGAGATTTTAGAGCGTTTGGCGGAGAAAAAGGATTGTGACATTATTACACAGCTCTCTACAGGGGGCCGGGCAGGAAACTCTTACCTGGAAAGGGGACAAATGATTTGTCTTAAACCCGAGATGGCCAGTCTGGCTACAGGGTCATCCAATTTTCCGACCAAGGCAAATTTGAACGACCCTGAGACTATTGCTTATTTGGCGGGACAAATGCGAGCTTATGGTGTGAAACCTGAAATAGAAGTTTTTGACACAGCGATGCTGGCAAATGCCATGCAGCTTGTCAAACAGGGTGTCATCGACTGGCCCCTGCAAATTAACCTTGTTCTCGGTGTGCCTGGTTCCCAACCCGCTAGTTTCCAACAGCTTTTCTTTCTGTATCAGAATCTACCCCAAGGTGCTACGTGGACCGTATCTGCCATTGGGAAAGACCATGTGCCGTTATCGACCATGGCGCTGGCCTTAGGCGGCAATGTGCGCGTGGGCTTGGAAGATAACATTTATTACAGTAAAGGTGTTTTAGCTACCAATGTTAGTCTGGTGCGAAGAATTAAAAATATCGCTCTGGCTATGGGAAAAGAAATTGCCACACCAGAAGAGGCGCGGCAAATTTTAGGTTTAGAAATACTGCATAAGTAAAAGATTGGTTTGTCAAAACGGATCAGTTGATTACTGATTTACTGTGAAAAAAAGTCTTTTGCGTTTTGCGTCAATTTTTACTTGATTTTGTCTTTGAAATTGTATTACTATAAATCTAAAAAGAGTTATTACAATAAAATATTTAAACACTAGGGGAGCTGGATAAGGCCGGCTGAGATTAAGGACCGCTAAATTCTTTAACCCTTTTACCTGATCTGGATAATACCAGCGTAGGGAAGTGATGTCATACATATACAGATTTGTATATGGAATTACGGGCACAAATCCCCATCCTGGGATTTGTGCTTTTTATTTTTTAAATATTACCTGGAGGTGTATTTTATATGGAGTTTAAGAAAGCTTTTACCCAACTTTTGCATGAGGTAAGAGAACAAAAACCGCTGGTCCATCATATTACCAATTACGTTACTGTAAATGACTGTGCCAATGTTGTTTTGGCCCTGGGAGGTTCTCCCGTTATGGCTGATGATAAAAATGAAGTAGAAGAAATGGTGGCCATAGCTTCTGCTTTAGTGATTAATATCGGAACATTAAACAGTAGAACTATTGAATCCATGATCCTGGCAGGGAGACAGGCCAATAAGCTGGGGATCCCCGTCATTCTCGATCCCGTGGGGATAGGGGCTACACAATTGAGAACCAAAACTGCTCAAGAAATCATACAGGAAGTTAAAATATCCGTGCTCAGAGGGAATATGTCAGAAGTAAAAGTGCTCTCAGGTTTGGCCGCCAAAACAAGAGGGGTGGACTCCGGGGATGACCTCCAGGGAGGCAGGGAAATTGCCATTAATCTTGCCCAAAAATTAAACTGCACAGTAGCCGTCACGGGAGCAAAGGATATTATCTCCGATGGCATTAAAACAGCCTTTATCGAAAATGGACACCCCATGCTGGCGAAAGTCACGGGAACCGGCTGCATGGCTACATCTTTAGTGGGAACCTACTGTGGTGTTACCAAAGATTACTTTTTGGCCGCTGTGGCAGGAATCATGACAATGGGTCTGGCCGGGGAAAAAGCTTATCAAGCTCTGAGGGGTCAGGACGGTATTGGCACCTTTAAAGAGAAATTATTTGATTATATTTTTAATCTTTCTCCAGATGAGATGATGGAAGGGGCTAAATTAGATGTTCAATAAGAGCCCTTAGAAAGAGAGATTTAATTTAGGTAAAGGAAAGGTGTGGAAAAATATGACACAATTAGAAGCTGCCAAAAAAGGTATTGTGACAAAGGAAATGGAAGAGGCGGCCCAACTGGAAAAAATAACGCCGGAAGAATTACGGGAAAAAATAGCCTCAGGCGAAGCCGTTCTACCCTGTAATGTAAATCACAAAGGGATTCGCCCAATGGCTGTGGGTAAGGGCTTATCTACCAAAGTAAATGCCAATATCGGCACGTCTGATGCCTATCCAGAATTAGAAAAAGAGCTGGAAAAATTGAGTGTGGCCCTTAAGGCAGGTGCCCATTCTGTCATGGACTTAAGTACAGGGGGAGATATTAATCTCGTTCGCAAAAAAATTATTGAGGCCAGTCCTGTGATGGTAGGGACCGTTCCTCTCTATCAAGTCCTGGTAGACACCCAGAAAAAGGGTAAAGGTATGGTGGAAATGACGGCCGATGACATTTTTGCCGGCATCGAGAAGCACTGTGAGGATGGGGCTGATTTTATCACTGTTCACTGCGGCGTTACCTTGGAAGTTATCCAGGAACTAAAAGAAAAAGGTAGAGTTATGGATATCGTTTCCCGGGGCGGATCCTTTATCACAGCCTGGATGTTACATCACCAGAAACAAAATCCTTTGTTTGAGCAATTCGACCGTCTTTTGGACATTGCCAAAAAGTACGATGTAACCTTAAGTCTGGGTGATGGCTTAAGGCCAGGTTGTCTCGCCGATGCTACTGATTCCCCGCAAATTAAAGAATTAATTATTCTGGGTGGATTAGTAAAACGGGCCAGGGAAGCCGGGGTACAAGTCATGGTGGAAGGGCCTGGTCATGTTCCTTTAGATCAAATAGAAGCCAATATGAAGCTGGAAAAGACCTTGTGCCATAATGCGCCTTTTTATGTTTTAGGGCCATTAGTTACAGATGTGGCTCCGGGTTATGACCATATTACTTCCGCTATTGGTGGAGCCATAGCAGCTTCGGCAGGCGCCGATTTTCTATGTTATGTAACACCGGCGGAACATCTGGGACTGCCCACGGTGGAAGATGTGAAGGAGGGCGTCATCGCGGCCAGGATTGCGGCCCATGCTGCCGATCTTGTCAAGGGTATTAAAGGGGCCTGGGAGTGGGACTTAGAAATGGCTAAGGCCCGGAAAAAATTAGACTGGCAAAAACAGATCGAGTTGTCTATTGATCCTGAAAAAGCAGGAAAAATGCGCAAAGCTAAAAATGAAGACAGCCAGGAATGTTGTACCATGTGCGGAAAATTCTGTGCATATAAGTTGATTAGCGAATACCTGGGGACTACATTTACAGGCTGCTAAAAAATATAGCCCTCTGCCAGTTCCACAGATAATTTGGCAGGGGCTATATTTTTCATTCCGAGTAATAAGTTTTAAACCGGGCCCAGATATCTTCCAACTGGCTTAAGGCCTGGGTAGTTTTCTCCGATTCCGCTGTGCCCACGGCAATAATCAGGGCATTGATCAGGCTTAACGGTGCCACAAAGGAGTCGATAAAGGACCCCATATGGCTGTGGGCTACCAGGAGGCGTTTGCTGTACTGGGAAAGAGGAGAGGTCACGGAGTCGGTAATGGCCAGGGTGTGGGCACCTTTTTCCTGGGCATACTTGAGTCCTTCAATAGTTTGACGGCTGTACCTGGGAAAGGAAATACCGATGACCACGTCTTTTGGTCCTACAGCAAGCAATTCTTCAAAAAGAGTACCGGTCCCGGAGATTAGACGGGAGTTCTTTAAGAGGAGATGAAGATAAAAATGCAAGAATTGTCCCAGGGCGGTGGCGCTGCGCAGGCTAATGATATAGATATTGCGGGCCTGAATGATTTCCTGGACGGCGGAGCGGAAATCCTGGACATTCACGTCTGCCATGGTTTTTCTCAGGTTTTCCATATCTGTGTGAAAAACCCATTCCAGAACATTGCTATCTTCTTTGAGGGATAGCCGGTGTCTTTCCACTGTGGTAATTTTATTTTTGATCATATCCTGTAATGCTTTGTTAAGTTGGGGATAGCCGTCGTAGCCCAGCATAGTGGCAAAACGTATGACTGTTGATTCACTCATACCCAGGGTTTGTCCCAATTCCAGAGCCGTAAGGAAAGCTGCTTTATCATAGTGCTGTAAGATAAATTCTGCCAGTTTACGGTGGTTGGTGCTCATAGTGGGGAACTTTTCCTGGATACGTTTGCTCAAAGAAAGGTTCATAACTATCTCCTCGTATTGGTGCTATTGATTGCATTTAAATATTAGCATATTAACATGTTCTGGGCTAGGGGCCTATAAATTGAGAACTGTTATAAAGAAAAGTAGTAAAAAGATATCATATCCATTAAAATTAAAAGTAAGACTAAAAGCCTATTAAGAGGTGGACATATGCCTGCAGACAGGTTAGGGCTCATCGTTACTACAATCTCAGCAGCATCCTTTGGTGCTATGTCCATTTTTGCCAAATTTGCTTATGATGGAGGGGCTAATGTTCCCACCGTACTCTTCTTACGCTTCACATTAGCATTTCTCTTTTTTTGGGGCTACTTGTCCTTTATAAAAAGGGATTTAAAACCATATCCCTTTGTTGTTACGTCAAAACTTTTTTTGTTGGGCGCCCTAGGTTACGGCAGCATGTCGGCCTGTTTCTTTTTAGCTGTAAGCCGCATCCCGGCCTCACTGGCCGGGATGCTCCTCTACCTTTATCCTGCTTTGGTAACCATAACCACCATTGTTCTTAAGCAGGAAACCTATACAAGGCAAAAGGGCTTAGCTTTACTCATTACCTCTCTGGGACTGCTTTTAGTCCTGGGTACCTCTTTTGAGGGAATTGATTTTCTTGGTATCTTGTTTGGCATAGGCGCTGCCTGCACCTACACTGTCTATATTGTCACGGGTAGTAATGTACTGCGTGTATTGGAGCCCATTAAAGCTACGACCTATATCATTACGGGAGCAGCCAGTACATATATAATTTTTGGAGTAACAACGGGAAATTTGTCTTTTAACTTTACATCCCTGGCTTGGTTAACGATTGCTGGAATAGCGCTAATTTCTACCATAGTAGCGATTCTCTTTTTCTGGTTAGGTGTGCAACTCATAGGGGCGGCCAGGGCCAGCATCATCAGCACCATCGAACCGTTGGTTACGGTGGTTTTGGCCTGGCTCGCATTTGACGAAATGCTGTCACCGGTGCAACTGGTGGGAGGTGCTTTGATTATACTTGGGGTTTTTGTCTTGCAGTATCCGGGAAAAAATAGACAATTAGTCCAGTCTAAGGAAAACCCGATGGAAAATTAGGGGTAAATGTAAGGTCTTGGTTTTTTCCGTAAAATCAGCATGAGCAAAATACCTACGACGAAACCGCCGATGTGAGCCCAGTAGGCTACGGGATTTCCCATCATGCCTAAATTGGCGATGCCGTTCAACACCTGAATGACAAACCAGATGAAAAGGAAAATCACTGCCGGGATATCTTTAATGGTTATAAAGAAAAGAATGAAAATGAGAGAGGTTACCCTGGCCCGGGGGAAGGTAATAAAATAGGCGCCCAGTACTCCGGCAATGGCTCCGCTGGCCCCCACTAAAGGAATGGGTGAAGCGGGATTGGTTAAAATGTGGGCAATATTACCCCCAATACCAGATAAAAGATAAAAGATGAGAAAACGGAAACGTCCCAGTTTATCCTCGATATTATCGCCAAAGACCCAAAGATAAAGCATATTAAAGAGTACGTGAAACCAGCTGCCGTGCAAAAAAGTCGATGTAATCAGAGGGGGATAAAGAATACCTGTCCAGGATAACTCTTGCAACCGTTCCGTAAGGTGGGCCGGAATGAGGGCATAATTGACGATAATTGACTGGAGTTCAACGCGTGAACTGGTGGCCTGCACGAAATATATGTAGAGATTAATAACAATTAGGCAAATGGTGATGAGAGGGAAACTACGGGAACGGGTACTGTCTCGTAATGGTATCATAAGGCACCTCCCTTTAATATATCTTATTGTAACACTTTATTTGGCAAAGATATACGGATAGTGGAGAAGACATGGAAAAGAGCGGTTTAGCCAACCGCTCTTTTTATCTTGCTATTCCTTTGCTTTTGGCTCGGGGGAAGTGGGAACAGGTTTTGGTTTAATTGAATATATCCACTTCTCCCGCAGCGGTTCAGTAGTAACCTTTTCATAATCAATTACATTTTTACAGACCCAAATCCAGTTGTTCATTAAAATCCCTCCTTCATTATAACTACAACTGTTATTTATATTATATTGTCCACTACTATGATATGAGGGAAAGGACAAAAAGGGTATAAAATTATTGTTCTTGACTTAGACTTTCGGCTTCTTCCCGAAGTTCTCCAATAAACGTATATAAAGACTGGATGGCAGCATTGGCTTCGTGAATGGTTGCCAGAACAAGGCCGTTTTGTTGATAGACAGTAATTACGACTTGTATAGCATAATGAGAGTGTCGACTTACGTATCATTTTTAACAATATGCACAACACCGGTTAATTATGGTGTTGCGCATTTTTTGTCAAACCTACCACAACTTTGGGCATCAGGGTCATTAAATTTTAAGCAGTCTTCTAAACCTTCTAAACCAACCCGTTTAATGATTTCCATTATGGGAATAACGGAAGGAATTCTCTTTTCCAGATTTCCATAGGCCTTAATATTAACTACACAACCATATTTAGTTTCCGTTTTACCTTTTATTGCTACGAAAAACTTACAATCCCTACAGCGATGAATAGCCTTCTTTCTCATATCGGGCAGGTACATTCGGTGTTTTTCCCATAGGACATTTTTGTTATTTAATACCATGCAAGCTCGCCTCGTTTAGTGAAATACCTCTGAAAATAGCCTTTTCCCCAAACCGGTCACGGATTTCATCGCAAGCCATTACTAACTTTCTTTGGCGTTCTCTTTCTCCAAATAAATCGTATTGCTCATGCTCTTTCTTTATTAGGTTACTAATAGTAATACCAACTAACCTCACTGGCCGAGATTGGTTCCAGTGCTTTTCCAGGAGCGTACATGAGGTTTTATATATATCGTCAGGGAGGTCAGTGTATTCTTTCATGCTCATGGATCTTGTAAGAAAGTTAAGTTGCGTATCTCGTAAAGTTAAATGCACTGTACGACCGGCATACTCGCCCTGGCGGACGCGTCTAGCAACGATTTCACTGAGTTCCAGCATGATGATCTTAATATTTTGAAAGCCTCGCAGGTCCCGGGGGAGAGTTTTCTGGTGGCCAATACTTTTGGAAATGTCCAGTGAATTGGGAACTACCGGGCTATAGTCAATCCCGTTGGCGCAAAACCATAACATTTCACCGTTTTTGCCCCAGCGTTTTTTTAAAATGTCTACGGGAAAGTTGGCCAGGTCCCCAATGGTTTTGACGTTATAACTATAAAGGTGCTTTTCGTATCTGGAGCCAATACCAAATAATTCCCTGACGGGCATGGGCCAGAAAATTTCCTTAAAGCGATTTATGCTTTCAACCATGGTAAGACCATTGGGCTTTTGAAGGTCAGCTGCCATTTTTGCAATTAACTTATTAGGACCTATACCGATGCTGCATAATACTCCCACCTCTAAATTTATACGTTCTTTTATTTTTATTGCTATTTCTTTCGGTTGGCCAAAAAGATGCGTTACACCGGTAACATCGGCAAAAAACTCGTCTATACTAAAACATTCAATTAAATCGGTAAATTCACGAGCTATTTTTAAAATCCTGGTGGAAAAATCTATATAAAGAGGATAATTAGGTTTGAAAAAGTACCCGTTTGGACAAAGTCGCTTTGCTTCCCAAAGCGCCATACCGGTTTTAATACCCTTGGCTTTTGCAGGATAACTCGCGGCGAGTACAATTCCAGTCCTCTTTGCAGGGTCACCGGCTACTATAACTTCTTTATTTTTAAGTTCTGGATGGATGGCTTGATGACAACTAGCAAAGAAACTGTTCATATCACACAATAAAATTGATCGCTTCATAACATCACCAAACATACGTGGGGATTCCTCCTAAAGGTGTGTATCTCTATGATACAACCCAAACATACGTTCGTCAAATATTACTTAGATGGTAAATATGGAGTAGATTCCCATACCCTCTTGAGCCTGTCTTCCCTGCTTACGATTATGGCCGGGTATCCTTTGTTAAGGAAAGTACGAATATAAAATTACGGAATATCCGCTAGACAAAAAGGCCCGAGGCGAAGCCTCGGGTTTTCTTAGTTTTAGTTAAAGAGGAATTAACAAATCTTTTACCCAAAAAGAATTGTCTCTAAACATGAAGAAGATATAGTAGAAGCAATAAGTTGTTATGATAGGTGGTTGACGAGATGGCTAAAATACTGATCGTGGATGATGATGAGAATATACAAGAACTGCTAAAGTACAACCTGGAGAAGGAAGGCCATTATATAAGAATAGCCGGTGATGGACGACAAGCTCTGGAAATGGCAAGAGAATTTTACCCGGATCTTGTGCTTCTGGATATGATGCTGCCATACATGGACGGGCTGGAAGTATGTCGCCAAATGCAGGGTGATAAGGCTTTAAAAGATATACCTATTTTGATCCTGTCAGCCAAAGGGGAAGAACTGGATAAGGTCGTCGCTTTAGAACTGGGTGCAGAGGACTATCTTACCAAACCCTTCAGTCTCCGTGAGTTACAAGCCCGGATAAAGGTGCGTCTTCGCAACAAAAAAAACGAAGCTGTTGAAACTGAGCCTAAAGTCATTAAAGTAGGGGAATTAGAATTACGGGTAGGCGAATATGAAGTCTTAAAAAAAGGCCAACGTTTAGAACTATCCCCTAAAGAATTCGAGCTGTTACAAGTACTCATGTCTCATAAAGGAAAAGTCTTAAAAAGGGAATTCCTCCTCAAAGAAGTCTGGGGATATGATTTTTTGGACCAAACACGTACCGTAGATGTCCATGTGCGTTTTTTGCGCTGTAAGCTGGAAGATAATCCTGATGATCCTGTTTATATTGAAACAGTTCGGGGTGTTGGTTACCGTTTCCGGAGCTCCTAAAGATTCAATTTTGGAAAATGAGATAATCTTTAACCGTATGGCGGGTAAATACCTGTTATACGGTTTTTAATTACCAAAATAAGATTTGACTAATGCAGGTAAATTTTTGGCAGGAAAATAACGACAGGTGGGGAATATCAATAATAAGCTGGAGCGCAAAGGAGTGATTTTATGCAGAAGACGCTAAGTATAGAAGAGTTAAAAGACATTTGCAGGGATGTACGGGCCGATATTGTACGGATGACGGCCGAAGCGGGTTCCGGCCATCCGGGGGGCAGCCTTTCTTCCGTGGAGTTGCTTGTACCCCTCTATTTTAATGTCTTAAACCACAGGCCTTCCCAGCCGGACTGGCCGGAGAGGGATCGGTTCATTCTCTCTAAAGGACATGTAGGACCTGTGCTTTATTCGGTGATGGCCCGTACCGGTTATTTCCCTGTAGAGGAGCTCTTGACTTTTCGCAAAATGGGCAGCAGGCTGCAGGGACATCCCAGCATGAAAGCTTTGCCCGGATTGGAAAGTTCCAGTGGCTCCTTGGGGCAAGGTTTATCCATTGCCAACGGTTTGGCTCTGGCCGCCAGGCTGAATGGCCGATCTTTTCGGGTCTACTGCCTGATGGGTGACGGTGAACTCCAGGAGGGTCAGGTTTGGGAAGCAGCTATGACTGCTGCCCACTACAAGTTAGATAATGTTTGCGCCCTGGTTGATTACAATAACCTGCAGATTGACGGTAAAGTGGAAGATGTAAAAAATATAGCGCCTTTGAGCGCTAAATGGCAGAGTTTTAACTGGCATGTAATCGAAATAGACGGGCATGATTTAAGCCAGGTCCTGGAAGCCTATAGAGAAGCTAAAAGCCAAAAAGGCAAGCCTACGGTAATTATCGCTCATACTATTAAAGGAAAAGGTGTTTCCTTTATGGAAAATGCCGCCGAATGGCATGGCAAGGCACCAAACAAAGCAGAACTTGAGCGGGCTTTGCAAGATATTTATGGAGAGGAGGGGCCGAGATGAAAATGAAACCAACCCGGGACGGTTATGGTGAAGGCTTATTGGAGCTGGGCAGAACCAACCCCGATGTGGTCGTGTTAGATGCAGATTTGGCTAAATCTACACGCACGGAATGGTTTATGAAACAATATCCCGACAGATTTTTTGATATGGGAATCGCGGAACAGGATATGCTGGGAACAGCGGGCGGTTTAGCCCTGGGCGGCAAGATTCCTTTTGTGACCACCTATGGTGTTTTCGTGGCCGGCAGGGCCTGGGATCAAATCAGAACAACCGTAGCCTATGCGGGATTGAATGTAAAAATCGGCGGTGCCCACGGCGGTATTTCTGTGGGGCCTGATGGTGCTACTCACCAAGCTTTGGAGGAAATTGCCCTGATGAGGGTTCTTCCCGGAATGACTTTGATCATACCGGCCGATGCCGTAGAAGCCAAAAAGGCTACTATTGCTGCCGCAGGGATTAACGGCCCATGTTATTTGCGTTTTGCCCGGGAAGCAACCCCTGTTTTTACCAGAGAGGAAGATCCATTTGTTATCGGTAAGGCCAATACATTAAGAGAGGGCAGCGATGTCACCATCATTGCCTGTGGGCCTATTCTTTATGAGGCTTTGCTGGCCGGTGAGCGTTTGCAGGAAAAGGGAATAGAGGCCAGGGTCATTAACATGCATACGGTGAAGCCTTTGGATGAGGAAGCTATCCTTAAGGCTGCTTCCGAGACGGGGGCCATTGTCACCGCCGAGGAGCACCAGATCATAGGCGGGTTAGGCGGAGCCGTAGCTGAGGTTTTAGTTAAGCATAAGCCTGTGCCTGTGGAGATGGTGGGTATCAACGACACCTTCGGCGAGTCGGGTACCCCCGAGGAGCTGGCAGAGAAATACGGGCTGACGGCCAGGGATATAATGCAAGCGGCAGAAAGAGTACTTGGGAGAAAAAAATAAAGTGAAAAGGCCCATGCTTAATGTCCAGGAAATGAGGCAGTACGGAAAGGATGGTTCAATGAAAAACATAAGTTTATTAGGTTTTATGGGTACAGGCAAGACTACCATCGGGCTGGGGCTGGCTTGCGCCTTGGGTTGGGATTTTGTGGATACTGACAGCTTGATTGAGCAGAAGATGGGTATGAGCATTGCCAATATTTTTAAGGAGTTTGGTGAAAAACGTTTTCGTTTAGAAGAAAAAGAAGTGATAGCCGAAGCTGCCCGGAAAGTAAAGCAAGTAATTTCTACGGGCGGCGGTGTAGTCTTAGATAAAGAGAATATTGACTGTTTGCGAAAGAATTCTGTCTTAATATGCTTAGAAGCTTCTCCCGATGTGATTTACGAGCGGGTTGGCGGGGATAATTCCCGTCCCTTATTAAGAGGGCCCAATCCACTAGAACATATTAGAGACTTGTTAAAGGCGAGGGAGCCTTACTACCGCTGTGCCGACTTTTATGTAGATACCTCTAACATCAATATTCAGGAAGCTGTAGAGAAAATTTTAACGGAGTTGGGTAAATGGGGAATAAAGATAAACAGCAGTGAACCATACCACAAGTAACGGCGAAATTTTGAGCAAATTGAAGAAGAGGCCGCAGGGGACGCTATACAGCGTTTTTGGCCTGTGGCCTTTCTGTAGGTCGGGATTTGAGGAAAACTTGCGTTTAGAGCCTACTGCACGCTGTTTGGGTCTTTCAGATGGCAAGGGAGAACTTCCGCAGGGGGGCTTTCCTTGCATAACGAAAAGACCCTTCTTCATTTTCTGCAGAAGGGTCTAACTCAAAAAAATGTTTTTGTAAGCTTTCATCGAAGGTTAGTTCCACATTGTCAATCTTGTGTTCGGCGTTCACGGATATCCGTTTCACCACCAGATGCAAGAGGGTTTTGCGTTGCTCTGGAGGGGCGCTTCTCAGCACCTCATCGGAACCGTCCCATCACTGCCTTAGGTTTTTACAAAAATTTGGAGAAAACTATATGAATATGCACTATTGAATAATTTCAAGGGGAAACCTTTTATGGAGGTGCGAACATGCCAAATGAGGCTGACACCTGCAGAAGATACGTCCTGCCAAAGTTCTATGCGGCTGGTTGGACTGACGATCAAATCAGCGAACAGAAGACATTCACGGACGGGAAAATCGTTGTGGCTGGGAACAAGGCCACAAGACAAAAACCGAAACGGGCCGACTACATTCTAAACTATACGCGGGACCTCATGATTTCCGTGGTTGAGGCCAAGGCGACTTACAAAAGCGCGGGGGACGGGCTCCAGCAGGCCATGGACTATGCCCAAACCCTGGGGCTCAAGTTTGCCTACTCTACACGGCGGAAAAAGTACGCGAGATTTTCACTAAAACAAATAGTTTCATATATAGATAATCTTTGTGCAAAGATTAGTACGTTTATCAAAATTCAAAATAACACTAAAGTAGAGTTGGATTTATTACTTCCGTCTATTTTGGCTAGAGCATTTAACGGAGATTTGCTTTAGAGGGAGTACCAATATTATTGCCTTCTAAAAGGATGTGGCTTGCGTGGTTCCTGTTCCTACTAATATTTACCACATCACCCATATTGATAATCTGCCTTCGATTATTGAGAAAGGTGGCCTGTTTGCATGTTCAAATGAAGCAACAGACGGTCATTTTAATATTGCTCACCAAAGAATTCAGGATCGCCGTCACATTTTTCCTGTCCCTTTACCTCCTTATGGAACCGTTCATGACTATGTGCCATTTTATTTTGCACCCAGGTCACCAATGTTATATAGTATTTATAGAGGGAATGTAGATGGTTATCGTGGCGGTCAACGCCCGATTGTTTATTTGGTGTCTACCGTACAAAAGGTGGAGGAAGCGGGTTTGCCGTTTGTTTTCACTGATGGGCACGCAATTATGCACTTGTCAAATTACTACAATAATGTTTCTGAACTCTGCCAAATTGACTGGGAGGTTATGCAGGCCAGGTATTGGGCTGATACAGAAGACGATAATGACAGGCGCAGAAGAAGGCAGGCGGAATTTTTGGTATATCAGTTTTTCCCGTGGAGCTTGATTGGCGGGATTGCAGTGTATGACGGGAAAATTGCCGAGCAAGTAGGAAAAATGCTTCTAAATGGCGAAATGACTACTAAAATACGTGTAAATCGGGAATGGTATTATTGAGAGAAGGAGGTGGAATGGTGATCGAGTATAAAAGAGGCAACTTGCTTGAAGATGAAGCAGAGGCGCTAGTGAATACCGTCAATTGTGTTGGCGTAATGGGGAAAGGGATTGCGCTTCAGTTCAAGCAAGCGTTTCCCCAGAATTTTCTTGAATATCAGAAGGCATGCCGCAAGGAAGAAGTGCAGCCTGGCAAAATGCTTATACATGATACAGGAAATTTATTCAAACACAAATATATTATCAATTTTCCGACTAAGCGGCATTGGCGGGGGAAGGCTTTTTTGAAAGACATTGAACTGGGATTGCATGAACTGGTTAAAGAGGTCAAGCGGTTAGGAATTAGGTCTATTGCCATTCCCCCCTTAGGGTGCGGAAACGGCGGCCTGGATTGGGAAGTTGTGAAGCCAAAGATTGAAGCGGCTTTTGCTCAGTTGCCAGAGGTGTGTGTGCATTTGTATGTACCTGCTGGAAGTCCTGACAACGAAGCAATGAAGGTCAATACGAAACGGCCTAGGATGACTAGGGCGAGGGCTTTGTTCATCGCACTAATGGAAAAATATACAGTGCCTGGATACAGGCTCTCTTTGCTCGAAATTCAGAAACTTGCTTATTTTCTCCAAGCGGTTGGCGAACCATTGCGTTTGAATTTTGTCAAAGGGAAATATGGACCTTACGCGGAAAACCTAAATTTTGTCCTTCAGAATTTGGAAGGGCATTATATCCGTGGTTATGGGGATCGCAGTAGGAATGCTCAGATCAGGTTATTGCCTAAAGCCTATCAAGAGGCAGAAGAGTTTTTGCAGGCGGAGCCAGAAAGCAGAAAAAGGCTTGAGAATGTAGAAAAAATCATTTTTGGCTTTGAAACACCTTACGGTTTAGAATTGCTTTCTACCGTGCATTGGGTTGCAAACGAAAATCAGGGAAAATGCACCGATTTACAGACGATTTTTCTAAGTATTCAGGAGTGGAATGAACGAAAACGTGAATTATTCAAGTATGAGCATGTGCAAAAAGCCTGGGAACACCTCAAAAAGTTTGATGTGCTTTTTGATAGAAAGGCCGAAAACTGTGAACTCTAAAATGTCGTCTCAGAATGACGGGATGACATTTTTTTATCAAGGGGTCAAAAAATTTCGCCCTTTGACCTGTTACGGTGAAGGTAAATTTAAATAAAAAATTATACCTACTTGCAATTTTTCTCTTTACTATATTGCAAAAGGGAGGTATAATCTAAAACAACACATTATGTAAATTCTAAGAATATAGTATGATAAGTTAGTTAAATTAGTTGAGTTTTAGTTTAGTTGAGTTGAGCTGAAGTAAGCCGAGATGAGATGAGTTGAGTTTAGATTTAAGGGGTTTTGATGTACATTTACCATTTTTGTTATGATATTTTTACCCTTAAATACTCAATTGCGGAGCACATCCAGGGCGGTCAGCCTTGGATTTTGTTTTTTAGGTCCAATTTAAAATAAAGTGAAAGACTATGAAAGGGAAGAGTAAGTGAAGTAAAAGCCAGGTACAGAGAGCAAGGCCATGGCTGGAAGCCTTGCCCGAAGCTTTTCACTGAATGGGCCCTGGAGTTGCAGGCTGAAAATCTAGTAGGCTGGAACGGGAGCTCCCGTTATAGAGCAAAGCCTTCGGCACATGTCGGTGGCGGATGTAAAGAGAGACCGGGGATTTATCTTTTGGTCTAAGTTGGGTGGTACCGCGGGAAAAAGACTCGCCCCTTCGAGGGGTGGGTCTTTTTTTAGTCTATTATAAAGAGGGGAATGGTGGAAATGTATCCGTGCTGTGTAGAAGAATTTATCAAACTAGCTCAAAAAGGAAATATTGTTCCAGTTTATGAGGAATATTCGGCAGCCCTGGAGACACCCTTATCCGTCTTCATGAAAATGAGAAGAGGCCCTTATGGGTTTTTGCTGGAAAGTGTAGAGAGGGGGCAAAGCCTGGGACGCTACTCCTTCATAGGTTCGGAGCCTTACCTGCTTTTTAGCGCTAAGGATGGGAAAGTGACCATTCAGGAAAATGGGAGGATAATTGACTTTGCCTCTTCAGATCCTTTGCTGGAATTAGAAAAGATTTTTAAAAGGTATCACCACGTAAAAGTTCCGGGTCTTCCAGGTTTTACGGGAGGAGCGGTAGGATATTTGGGTTATGACATGGTTCGTTATTTTGAAAAGCTGCCTCCCAAAAAAGAAGAGGATACGGGTTTCCCGGACTGCATGTTTATGTTTACCGATACCTTGGTAATCTTCGATCATGTCCGGCAGACCATACAGGTTGTGGTAAACGTCAGGGTGACAGATAATCCGCATCATGATTATCGGGAAGCCGTAAGAAAAATTAAGTTTGTTAGCGCCAGGCTAAACGATCCCTTGCCTTTGTGTCAACTAAGTAACACGGCTAGACCTCAAAAAAATCTAAATTATAGTTATAATCTTACTTCAGAGCAATTCCAGGAGATGGTCAATGAGGCCAAAAGCTACATTAAGAAGGGAGATATTTTTCAGGTAGTTTTATCCCAGCGTATCAACATCCAACTGGAGACGGAGCCCCTGAAAATTTACCGGATGTTACGTTCCCTAAATCCTTCTCCCTACATGTTTTATTTACATCTGGACGATATTCGCTTTGTAGGTTCTTCACCGGAACTGCTGGTTAAGGTGGAAAAGGAAAAAGTTGAGGTTAGACCCATTGCCGGAACCCGGCCCCGGGGTAAAGATGAGTTTACTGAACACCAGTTGGAAAAAGAGTTGTTAGCCGATGAGAAAGAAAAAGCAGAACATCTCATGCTGGTAGACTTAGGGCGTAATGATTTGGGCAGGGTATCCAGGTATGGTTCTGTAAAAGTAGAAAATTTTATGGAAGTTGAAAAGTATTCCCATGTCATGCACCTGGTTTCCAGAGTAAAAGGGACGCTATTACCCGGTTGTAACTGCTTTGATGCTTTGAGGGCCTGTTTTCCCGCAGGTACAGTATCAGGAGCCCCTAAAATCCGGGCTATGGAGATTATTGACACACTGGAACCCACGCCCAGGGGACCCTATGCCGGGGCTGTAGGGTATATCAGTTATGGGGGAGATATGGATACATGTATCACCATTCGTACTCTCGTTGTAAAGCAGGACACAGGTTATATCCAGGCCGGAGCGGGGATTGTGGCCGATTCGGATCCCTTGAAAGAATACCAGGAAACCCAAAATAAAGCCAGGGCCCTTTTAAGGGCGGTGGAAATGGCAGAAAGGGGGGAAGCCTATGTTGCTGGTCATCGATAACTATGATTCTTTTACCTATAATTTAGTACAGTACCTGGGGATATTGGGGGCGGACAGCAAAGTGGTACGGAATGACCAGGCCAGTATTCAGGATATTATCACTTTTCAGCCGGAAAAAATCGTAATTTCTCCCGGACCTGGGACTCCTGATGATGCTGGAATCTGCAAGGAAGTGATTAAAAGATTTTCCGGAAAAATTCCTATCTTGGGGGTTTGTTTGGGACACCAGTGTATCGGTGAGGTCTTTGGTTTTCCCGTTGTACCGGCTCAGGAACTGGTTCATGGTAAGACTTCTCCCATCTATCACACGGGTAAGGGACTTTTTTCCGGTATTCCCCAGGGTATCCGGGTAACCCGTTATCATTCACTGGTACTGGAAAAGGACCATACTTCAAAGGATTTGCACATTATAGCCAGGACCGGGGATGGGACCATTATGGCGGTACAACATCAAAACCATCCCACTTTCGGAGTACAGTTTCATCCGGAATCCATTGCCACGGAGTATGGTCTTGATATATTAAAAAATTTCCTGGCTTTTTGAGAGGAAAGGTAGCGGAGATGAGCAGAGAGGAGAGAGGAAAATATGGGACTTTATAAGTTAGCCAGCAGGGAGTTTCAGGCGGAAGATACGGTTATCTGTATAGGAGATGTGACCATAGGCGGTCGGGAGTTACAGGTCATGGCCGGTCCTTGTGCCGTAGAAAGTCGGGAGCAGGCTTTGGAAATTGCCAAAATAGTTAAAAAAGGTGGGGCCCGTATTATGAGGGGAGGGGCTTATAAACCCCGCACATCACCCTACTCTTTCCAGGGTTTGGAGGAAAAGGGCTTAGAGTATTTGGCTGAAGCCGGCAGAGCTGCGGGTTTATTATTAGTTAGTGAAGTTATGGATACCAGAAGTGTAGATCTGATAGCAAATTATGTCGACATTTTACAAATAGGGGCCAGGAATATGCAAAACTTTGCTCTGCTGCGGGAAGTAGCGAAGAGTAATAAGCCTGTCCTTTTAAAACGGGGCCTGTCAGCAACGATTGAGGAATGGATTATGGCAGCTGAGTATATTTTAGCAGGTGGCAACAGTCAGGTAATCCTCTGTGAAAGAGGCATTAGAACTTTTGAAACCTTTACCCGCAATACCCTGGATTTATCTGCAGTACCTGTTATCAAACAACTGACTCATCTGCCCGTTATCGTGGACCCCAGTCATGGAACGGGAAGGTGGGAATTAGTTAATCCTATGGCTAAAGCCGCTATCGCAGCCGGTGCAGATGGACTGATCATTGAAGTACATCCCCAGCCCAGTGAGGCCTTGTCAGATGGGCCCCAGTCCCTTAAACCGGAAAGATATATGCAATTAATGAAAGAATTGGAACAAATTGCATTATGTGTGGGAAGAAATTTCAGGACATCTGGTGTCTTAAAGAAAACAGGCACAGAGGGATAAATAAGGGTGAAAAAATTTCCGGCCTGATGAGCTGAGTTTAGTAGAGATGAGAGGGGAGACAAAATGATCAAAGAGATTATCCACAAGGTCGTGATGGGGGAAAATTTGAGTTTTACCGAGGCCAGAGATGTGATGGAGCAGGTCATGGAAGGCAAGGCAACGCCGGCCCAGATCGGCAGTTTGCTTACAGCCTTGAGAATGAAAGGCGAAACCGTTGAGGAAATTGCCGGTTGTGCCGAAACTATGAGAACAAAAGCCTTACCCATAACCAGCAAGCACAGTACCTTAATTGATACCTGCGGCACAGGCGGGGATGGCAGCGGTACCTTCAATATTTCTACAACCGTGGCCTTTGTCGTAGCCGGTGCGGGCTTACCCGTAGCCAAACACGGTAATCGTTCCGTATCCAGCAAAAGCGGCAGTGCTGACCTCTTGGAAGCCCTGGGAGTAAAAATTGACCTTTCCCCCAGTGAAGTAGAAATTATCTTAAATGAGATCGGCATCGGCTTTTTATATGCGCCTGTTTTCCACCAGGCCATGAAGCACGCTATTGGTCCCAGGCGGGAAGTGGGTATCCGCAGTATCTTTAATATTTTGGGTCCCCTGACTAATCCGGCCCGGGCCAAAGTTCAGGTACTGGGGGTTTATGACCCTGACTTAACGGAGATTATGGCACAGGTGCTGGAACGTCTGGGAGTGGAAAGTGCCTATGTTGTTCATGGGGCCGGCGGTTTGGATGAAATCTCCACCCTGGGACCTACAAAGATAAGCTGCCTGCAGCAAGGTTCTATTAAAACTTTTACAATTTATCCCGAAGATTTTGGTTTGGCCAGGGTTACCCTGCAGGACCTCCAAGGGGGAGATGCTCACCATAATGCCCAAATCACCAGGAGTGTCCTGGCCGGGAAGAAAGGTCCCTACAGGGATATTGTCCTTTTGAATGCAGCTGCCGCCTTTGTAGCCGCTGGGATAGCTAAAGACTTGGCTTTTGGCGTCAAAATGGCTGGGAATAGTATTGACTCGGGCCAGGCCCTGGAAAAACTGGAGCAATTAATTGAGGCTACTAACGGGATAAAGCATTAGGGGGAGTATCAATGATCCTGGATATGATTATTACGCATAAAAAAAGTGAAGTAAGCGAAAAGAAAAAGCTGGTTCCCCTGGATGAATTAAAAAGACAGTTAGCCGTGTTACCCCATGGGAAAAAAAGCTTTCAGCAGGCTCTGGCCCAGGAGGGTGTGAGCCTTATTGCAGAAGTGAAAAAAGCTTCGCCTTCCAGGGGGGTGTTGCGGGAAGACTTTGATCCTGTGAAAATTGCTGCCTGTTATGAAGCAAATGGGGCGGCAGCCATCTCGGTGTTGACGGATGTGGGATTTTTCCAGGGGAGCCTGGACCATTTAAAGAAGATTAAGCAGTCAGTCCGGTTACCCGTTTTACGCAAGGATTTTATCATTGACCCTTATCAAATATATGAGACAAAAGCTTATGGCGCCGATGCCCTTTTATTAATTGCCGCAGTTTTACAAAAAGAAGAGTTAACTTCCTTTCTTAAGCTGGCTCGCGATTTGGAACTGGCTGCTCTGGTAGAAGTTCATTGCCCACAAGAATTAGAAAAGGCATTATGGGCCGGGGCGGAAATCATAGGCATTAACAACCGGGATTTAAAGACCTTTAAGACAGACTTACAGACTACCTTTGAACTGGCAGGATTAGTGCCTGACCGGTGTTTGCTGGTAAGTGAAAGCGGGATCTCGACGGTTCATGATCTAAAACGGCTGGCTGAAGCAGGTGTGGATGCTGTTCTGGTGGGAGAGGCCCTGGTTACCAGCTCTGATCTGGGCCTTAAAGTACGAGAACTGGCAGGCAGGTGAGCTTATGGTATGGATTAAGATCTGTGGGATTACAAACCTGGCTGATGCAGAGACGGCCACAGCCTTTGGGGCCAATGCTTTAGGGTTTGTCTTCGCACCCAGTAAAAGAAAGGTGGAGCCCGATACCGCCAGGCAAATCATCAAGGCTCTCCCGCCAGAGGTGGAGAAGATAGGTGTATTTGTTAATGAGGAAGTTGCTAGAGTAAAGGAAATTGCCAACTATTGCGGCCTGACGGGTTTACAGCTCCATGGTGAGGAGTCGCCGGACTACTGCAGCTATTTTCGAAATTATGACGTCATCAAGGCTTTTCGAGTCAGTAACTATATAGACTGGCAGAGTATTAAACCTTATGTAGTTAATCAATGTATCAACAAAATCCTGCTGGATACTTATGTTCCCCAGCAACTGGGTGGCACAGGGAAAACTTTTCCCTGGGAAATAGTTGGAGAGCAGGAATGGGAAGTACCGGTTATCATTGCAGGGGGGCTGAATGCCGGCAATGCAGCTCTGGCCGTCCGGCTGGGAAAACCCTTTGGTGTTGATGTGGCGAGCGGCGTGGAAAAGGAGCCTGGCAAAAAAGACCCGGTAAAACTAAAAGCTTTTATCGAAAAGGCAAGGGGGTTAGAAAAGTGAGAAAAAACAGCTATTTTGGGGAATTTGGCGGTCAATTTGTCCCGGAAACTTTAATGCCGGTCCTTCTGGAATTGGAAGCGGCCTATGAGCAGTATAAAGATGATTCTGACTTTAAAGAAGAGCTCCGGTATTATTTGACAACCTATGTGGGAAGGCCCACGCCTTTATACTTTGCCCGGGGATTGACCGAATACCTGGGCGGTGCCAAGATCTATCTGAAAAGGGAAGATTTAAACCACACGGGTGCCCACAAAATTAATAACAGCCTGGGACAAACCCTGCTGGCTAAGAAAATGGGGAAAAAGAAAATTATCGCGGAGACGGGAGCAGGGCAACACGGCGTGGCCACGGCCACGGCTGCTGCTCTCCTGGGTTGTGAATGTACGGTTTTCATGGGGGCAGAAGATGTTAAACGCCAGTCCTTAAATGTCTTCCGTATGAAATTACTGGGAACCCAGGTCATTGAAGTTACATCTGGCACACAAACCCTTAAAGACGCCACTAACGAGGCCTTGCGCCACTGGGTAGCCACGGTGAGAGACAGCCACTATGTTATTGGTTCTGTGGTTGGACCCCATCCATACCCCACCCTGGTCCGGGATTTCCAAAGTATCATCGGGGAGGAAACCAAACAGCAGATCTTAGAGAAAGAAGGCCGGCTGCCTGACTATTTGGTGGCCTGTGTGGGCGGGGGAAGTAATGCCATGGGCCTGTTTCATCCCTTTGTCCATGATCGTGAGATAAAAATGGTGGGTGTGGAAGCAGCCGGCTGTGGCGTAAATACCGGCCAGCATGCAGCCTCCTTAACCGCCGGGAGTAAAGGAGTTTTGCACGGGGCCTTAAGCTATATCCTCCAGGATAGCGACGGCCAGATAATACCTGCCCATTCCGTTTCCGCAGGTTTGGATTATCCTGGGGTGGGGCCTGAACACAGTTATTATAAAGACAGCGGCCGTGCCCAGTATGAGGCTATTACGGATGAGGAAGCCTTAGAGGCATTTCAGATGTTATCGCGCCTGGAAGGGATTATCCCTGCCCTGGAAAGTGCCCATGCTCTTGCTTATGTCAGGAAATTAGCTCCCACTTTGTCCCCTGAACAGGTAATTGTCGTGAATTTATCCGGGCGGGGCGATAAGGATGTAGAAACAGTCAGTAAATTGCTGGGAGGTAGAGCTCGTGAGTAGAATTGCCGAAACCTTTACTAATTTAAGGCTAAAGGGGCAGAAAGCCTTAATCCCTTATGTCAGCTGCGGTGACCCGAGTTTGGAGTTTACAGAACAATTAGTCTTAAAACTAGTAGAAGCCGGGGCTGACCTGGTGGAATTAGGGGTCCCCTATTCAGACCCGGTAGCAGACGGCCCCACCATTCAAAAAGCTTCCCAGCGGGCACTGGCAGGGGGCATCACATTAGAAAAAATATTCCAACTGGCAGCCCGTTTGCGGTCAAGGGTGGAAACACCCCTGATTTTAATGACTTATTACAATCCTATTTATCGTTTTGGCCTGGAAAAATATGTTTCCAGGGCTCAAGAAGCGGGCATAGATGGTCTCATTGTACCTGACCTTCCCCCGGAAGAAGCCAGGATTCTGAAGCAAATTACGGATCCGGCTGAAATAGACTTGATTTTTTTAGCAGCTCCTACCAGTACTGCCGAACGCATGGAAAAAATAGCGGCTCTGGCTCGCGGTTTTATTTATTGTGTTTCGGTGACGGGAGTAACAGGCAGCAGAGAAAATATTGCTTCAGGTTTAGAAGCTTTTTTGGCTCAAATACGCTCTCACACTGATCTGCCTCTGGCAGTGGGTTTTGGTATAAAAAGCCCCGAAACGGCAGGTAAGGCTGCCGCAATAGCCGATGGCGTGATTGTAGGCAGTTCCCTGATTGAACGGATTGAAGAAAATCTACCTCTGGTTAAGGATGAACCTGAGAGGGTAATTAATGAAGTTTGTGCTTATTTCGCAAGTCTAAAAAAAGCTATGGAAAATACTCATTTTGCCATGAACTAAATACTGTTATGAAAATATAATCGGCAGGGGTTAGATTTCCCTGCCAATTTTTTATTAAAACTCCATTGTCTGAACTGTGTCGGGAATTTTTCTTGATTTCTTCCTTGTTTAAAATTTGACTTTTGCGTCAATACCATTATGTAACGCTAGTGACTTAAAACCAACTGTAAACCGAATTTCTACATAAATTTAAAGATATTTTAATTATAGCTTTATAATTGTGTATTATGATTTAAGGCAAAAGTAGATATGTTGTGGGTGGAGTTAAGGAGAAACCTTAAACAAAGTTCCAGAAACGGAAAACGGGCAAGTTTTTGGGATTTAGTTAAGGTTTCTTTTTTATAGCTCAGAGTCTAGAACAAGGTGACATTGGGGAGATGATGTCCATCAACAAAGCACAATTTTATCAGAGACTGGCTAGCATCAAGAAAATTGCTGCCATTAAAGAACCCAAATACCTAGAAAAGGCTTTAGAAGCTGAGCTAAGTGCAGTCGTGCTTTCGATCGGTAACATTGCTGTGATTAAGCGTTATGTGGACCTCTTTAAACGGTCTAATTTCCCGGTATTCTTACACATTGAAAGAATTGGAGGGATCAGCCATGACAAAGATGGTGTTGATTTTATTGCCCATTATGTAAAACCTGTCGGTATCGTGAGTACCCGTAATAACTTAATTATCCAGGCTAAAAAACAAGGGTTGTTGACGATTCAACGTTTATTCCTGGTCGATAGTGATGCAGTCAAATCTGGACTTCAATCAATCCAAGAGACACAACCTGATGCAGTGGAATTTATGCCTGCTTTAGTTACGGATTATATTGCTGAATTCAGAAAAGAAATTGATCTTCCTATTATCGCCGGAGGGTTGATAAGGACAAAAGATCAGATGAGAGAAGCTATAAGACATGGGGCTACTGCTGTCTCAATGGGAAATTGCCAATTATGGAAGGAAGATTTGAATTATGAATAATACCCGTTGTCTTCTTTTTGATCTTGATGGAACTTTGCTAGACAGCCGAGAGCCTATTGTTGATGCCGTCTATGCTACCGTTCAAAAGTACCAGCCCGGCATGTTTGCGCGAGAGGATCTCTTGCGGCGCTTCGGTGAGTCCTTTGACGATTTTTTTCGGCGAATCTCACCAGAACTACCAAGTGGAGTTACACGAGAACAATTTTTTATTACGTATCTTGACTATATGAAGATTTATCATGGTGAAAAACTAAAACTCTTTCCGTTTGTGCGTGAAGGGCTTGAGGATTTGAAACTATTGGGATACCAGTTGGGAATTGTCACGAATAAACAGCGGGAACTTGTGCTTGAGGGTTTGCAGTCTGTCAATATTCTTAATCTTTTCGACACTGTTGTTACCCTTGATGACGTAACAATGGGAAAACCCTTCCCGGAACCCATTGTCAAAGCAATGGATTTTCTGGGAGTGAAGCCGGATGAAACCATTATGGTTGGGGACAGCAGGTATGACGTGCTGGCAGCACGTGCAGCCCGGGTAAAAAGTGTAATCCTGGAATGGTACGGACAGGAGAAATGGCAGGAGCCCCTTCCTGATTATCGTTTCCCTAATTTCCACAAGTTTTCTGAAAAAATCCTACATGTTAACAGAATCTGTGAGCTGAGAGCCAGGACTCGGCAAACATAAAAGTCATCCGAAGATTTAATTTCAAGAACGCAATTCATGGAGGTAACGGTGATGTCCAAAATACAATTCAAAGATGTTACGAAAATTTATGATAACAAAAAGACAGTTATTGAAAATCTTAACTTGGAGATAGAGGATGGTTCTTTCACTGTTCTGGTAGGACCTTCGGGTTGCGGAAAAACAACCGCTTTACGGATGGTGGCCGGTCTGGAAGAGGTAACTAAGGGAAATATTTTTATCGGGGATGAGGATGTTACGTTCAAAGAACCAGGCGACAGGGGTATTGCTATGGTGTTTCAAAACTATGCCATATATCCCCATATGACAGTCCGTGAAAATATCGAATTTGGATTAAAAAATGCCAAAGTTCCTAAAGAGGAGCGTCAGCAAATTGTAAAAGATGTGATTCAACTTGTAGGGCTTGATGGGTATGAGAGCGTTAAACCGTCTAAGTTGTCGGGAGGACAAAGGCAGCGTGTGGCTCTGGCACGGGCCATTTCTAAGAAACCCAGGGTATTTCTAATGGATGAACCTTTATCCAATCTGGATGCCAAATTGAGAAACCAGATGCGCACCGAGCTGATTCAACTGCATCACAAGTTAAAATCCACCTTTATTTATGTAACCCATGACCAGATAGAGGCCATGACCATGGGAGACAAAATTGTCATTATGAACGAAGGGAAAGTGTTGCAAGTCGGGTCTCCCAGGGAAATATATAGCAATCCCCAAAGTATTTTTGTTGCACAATTTATTGGTGATCCGGGGATGAATGTGATAAAGCTCAAAAGTGGGAATTATTTCGGATTCAGGCCTAGAAAGGTGGTTTTCCAAGCAACGAGTGAATTAGAAGGCATTGAGTTCAATGGAATGGTGCTGACCCGGGAAATTTTGGGCTCAGAGGTTTTGTACTGTATCGACACAACCTTAGGTAAAATCATGCTTAAAACCAATAATGAAACCTACCAGCCTGACGATACGGTCAAGCTCTATGTTGAGAAAACAAATTTATATTTCTTTGACCGGGAAGAAAACCGAATTTATAGCCAGAAAGAGATAGAGGGACTTTATCAAGAAGTGGTGATGCACAATGGCAATCTCCAGAACGAAAAAAATTGATACCGCTTATTTGTATGTACTTCCTGCTGTCATCGGATGCCTTGTATTCACGATCTATCCAGTTGTTTATGTTATGTACTTGAGTACGCTGTCCTGGGATTTGATTAGCCCGGATAAAACGTTTGTGGGGTTGGATAATTACAAACGATTACTCACCTCGCCGGAATTCCAGCAAGTTCTCATTAACAGTGCCACTTACATGTTAGTTATGGTGACGGTATCCATCAGCATTGCATTGGTTTTGGCTGTGTGGCTGAATAAGCGTACGAAACTTCATAACTTTGTGCAAACATCGATTTTTACTCCCCATATTATTTCTTTGGTTTCGGTCGCCATGCTGTGGATGTGGATTATGGACCCGGAATACGGACTTTTAAATTACATCTTGGGCTGGTTGGGGATACCCGGATTACAATGGATTGATAATCCTGATACCGCCTTGCTTTCTGTGATTATTGTCGGGATATGGAAAGTTATAGGTTACAATGTTTTGATTTTGATCGCTGGTTTGCAAAGCATTCCTTCCTATATTTATGAATCAGCGAAACTTGACAAAGCTAACAGGGTTACAACCTTTTTTAAGATAACCATTCCCCTTCTTTCGCCAACACTGTTTTTCTTGCTCATTGTAAACATTACATCGTCTTTTCAGGTTTTCGATTCAGTTAGGGTCATGACTCAGGGAGGACCGGTTAATTCTACCAATGTCCTTGTACACTGGATTTACCAGACGGGCTTTGAATTTTACCGTATCGGAGAAGCAGCAACCGGTTCCGTGCTCCTGTTCATCATTGTAGCGCTTGCCACCTTTGCCAACTTTAAGTTGCTGGCAAGTAAGATTCATTATCAATAAGCTTAGGTAGGGGGGTGAGAGCGGACAGGGAGCTTGCTACCTGGTATAAAAAACTATAAAGAGGAGTGAACACATGCGAGATATATCAACCCCTATGGAAAAGTCTTTTTCCCAAAGGATACCTCTGTCCAATGCTAATACTCTGGTGTCCCGAGCATTAGCCATATTAGCCAGGAAATTATCACTAGGCAAATTACTTGAAACTATTTTTTTGGTTGCTTTATCCTTAATCTTTATCTTCCCGTTTTTCTGGATGTTTACCACGTCTTTTAAGACACTGCCGGAAACCATGTTGTTTCCTCCAACGTTACTGCCTCAACAGTGGATGTCCCAAAACTATATGGAAGCATGGCGGTCAGGGCCTTTTCCAACTTATCTCTTTAACAGTATTTATATTGCCGTCGCAATTTTGATTTTGCAATTTGCAGTCATCATTCCGGCAGCCTATGCCTTTGCCAAGAAAAGCTTCAAAGGTTCCAAACTCCTATTCGGGATGATTTTGTTGGGATTGATGATTCCCACCCAGGTGACTTTTTTGCCGATCTACTTGCTGTTTAGTAAGGTGGGGTTGATTAATACTCCTGCGGCTCTGATTCTTCCGTTTGCTTCTTCTTCGTTCGGTATCTTTCTTTTGACACAGAATTTTAAGCAAATCCCCGATGAAATCATTGAAGCCGCAAAACTGGATAAAGCTTCAGAGTTTAAAATTATTTTCCGAATCATGCTGCCTATGGCAAAACCGGCCATTCTCACATTTGCGCTCTTTTCTTTCATCGCCCACTGGAATGATTACTTCTGGGTTTTGACCATGACAAATTCGGATGCGATCCGGACTCTGCCTGTGGGAATTGTCAATCTGAAAGATACGGAAAGCATTAAATCATGGCATGTTATTATGGCAGGAAATATGATCTTGGTAGCCCCGATCCTTTTTATCTACTCTCTAGCCAACAAGTATATAAAATCTGCCTTTACCTACAGCGGTATCAAATAGTCCTCCCTAATCAAGGAAATTATTGAACAGAAAGGAAGATAAACAATGAAATACTCTAAGAAAATCATTGCTGGAATTCTCTTGATGGTTATCGCCAGTACATTGTTATTAGCAGGTTGCGGTGCTGGAGCCTTAAATGTCAACAACTCTTCACAAAGTCAATCCTCAAATAACGGTCCTGTAACCATTGATTTCTGGTATGCCATCGGCGGACGTAACGGCGAGGGTGTTGAGAAGTTAGTTAAGGACTTTAATGCTTCTCATCCCAATATTGTCGTCAAAGCTACGCACCAGGGTGACTACTATGCAAATGCGACAAAACTGCAGGCAGCCCTCGTATCCGGGAATCAGCCCAATGTTGTGATGCTGGAAATTGCTCAGGTAGGACAATTTGGTTATTCTGGCGCCTTGGCTGACCTTGGTCAATACTTTTCCCAAGATGAGATAAGCAAGTTTCATGAAGGTCTACTGAAAAATTCTTATGTCAATAACAAGTTTGTAGCCGTGCCCTTTAATAGAAGTACACCGATTCTCTATGTTAATAAAACCATGCTGAAAAACGCCGGTTTAGATCCTGCCGGTCCTAAAAACTGGGATGAATTAAAGGAGTATGCCAGAAAATTAACGAACAAGGATCAAGGAGTCTATGGCTTTGAAACGCCGATTGATATTTGGTTCTATGAAGCCGGGGTATTCCAACAAGGTGGCAAGATTTTTTCGGATGATGAAAAACATGTAGCCTTTGATAGTGAAGCAGGTTATGGCATCGTAAGGCTATGGCAGGAAATGGTCAAGGAAGGAACCATGAAAGCCCCTCCGGGGCAGGACTATAATGCATGGGATGTTGCCACTAACGATTTTGTCAATCAGAAAGTGGCCATGATTCAGGTTTCTACAGCCAGCTTAGGCGGTTTAATCAAGTCTACCGAAGGGAAGTTCGAATTAGGTACCGCGTTCTTGCCGGCAGGGAAACAATTCGGTGTGCCTACAGGTGGGGCCAATCTGGCTGTATTGCAAAAGTCCTCTGAAGCTGAAAAGAAAGCTGCAGTAGAATTTATCAAATGGCTCACCAACAAAGAAAATGCGGCCTTTTTCAGCGAGTGGTCTGGTTATATGCCGGTTACCAAAGAAGCGGTTGAATCTGAAAAGATCAAGGCACTGTACGACAAATACCCTCAATACAAAACTGCTTTGGAACAGTTGCAATATGCTCAAGCTAGGCCGATGATTAAAGGCTACCGCGAAATGACGGTTAAAATTCAGGATGAACTGAAAAGGGCTATGCTTGATACTTCTATTACCCCTGAACAAGCGGTAAAGAATGCAGCCAAACAAGTACAGGATTTGCTAAATAAAAACAATTAAGGAGATAAAGGCGGGTAAATTCAGATGCAAAACTATGTGCTAGCACACCGTGGATGGTGTGGTGTTGCCCCGGAAAACACTATGGCTTCTTTCCGGATGGCGGTTAATGATCCTACTGTAGATGCTATCGAGTGTGATATCCAGTTGTCTAAAGATGGGGAAATTGTCGTAATTCACGACTTTACTATCGACAGAACGTCTAACAGTACAGGTTTAGTAAGAAACTACACGTATGAAGAACTATTGCAATTTGATTTTGGCGGCTGGTTTTCTGCAGAATTTAAGGACGAAAAGATCCCTTTGTTTAAAGACCTACTAGAGCTAGTTGATGGGGAAAAGCGCCTGGTGGTAGAAATTAAAACAACTGCCAATCTTTACCCAGAAATTGCCGATAAGTTATTAGAAGCGATTAAACATTATCCGAAAGACAGGATCATGATCGAATCATTTGACCATTCCTTGATGAAAAACATTAAGGAAAAGGATTCTGAACTTTGCACAGGGCTAATTTTCCACGATAACGTAACACTGTTGCTGGAGCAAATGAAGTACACTCGAAGTAATTTTGCGTCCATCTATTTTGGTAATATCACGCAACAATTGGTCGATGAATTAACGGCTCACAATATTGAGATTATTTTATGGACACTGAATCATGAGTGGCAGTATGACTATATCAAACAGTTTAAAGGAACATTCTATATTGCCTCTGATTATCCAGGGCTTGCCATAAAACACATGTCATCATTGTAATGGGAGCTTAGAGGGAAGTTGCTTACGGAGAAAAGTCACAGCTTGAGGTAGCTGTGGCTTTTCCTCGTGCCTCCTCTTTTGTTGTTATGACAAAAAGAAAAACCGCCCTAGGCGGTGGGAGATATGTCGTGCTAAAATGGAAGTATAAACCAGTAGATTCTAACGAAGTCCCTAGGGAGAGGTTTCTGAAGAGAAAAAGCAGGGGAGTTCTTGAGGCCTATCTCAACCAGTTGGGTGAGCAGGGCTGGGAATTTATCAATATTGACTTTACTGATGGAATAGGGATATCTTTCGTTGGAGTAGCAAAACGAGAAAGGAAGGATAAACAACAGGGGTCGAAGAAATTTTTATAGAATTAAGTGAATTAAATAAATGCTTTGCTTGTAGAACATAAATTTTGAACCAGGGAGGTAATAAAATGTATATCCTGGCCATAAACGGCAGCCCCCGAGGAAGGGATAGCAATACTGACAGGATGCTACAGCCTTTTTTAGCAGGTGCCCGGGATGCAGGAGCCACCACGGATGTCATATATGTGGTGGATTTGGACATCCGTGATTGCCAGGGCTGTTTTATGTGCTGGACAAAGACCCCGGGCCGCTGCATCTTACAGGATGACATGAAGGGAGTGCTGGAACAAATCAAAAAGGCCGATATTTTAGTGCTGGCTACTCCCCTATATCATTTTGGCATGACAGCCCGATTGAAGCGCCTGTTGGAGCGCACACTGCCCCTAGCTGACCCTCACATAATCAAGAAAGGCGACCATTTTTCCCATCCGGGACGGGAAGAACATAGGATGGATATGGTATTGATCGCCAACTGCGGTTTCCCGGACAGAGTCCATTTTAAAGCCCTGGAAGAGCACATGTGTCAGCTAACTAAGGATCGGCCGGGCAGCCTCTTGGCCAGCATCCTGTGTTCTGGCGGGGAAATGCTGCGGTTTGGCGGTGATGGTTTTAAGTGGTACTATGATGCACTGCGCAGGGCCGGGAGAGAGATAGTAGAAATGGGTCACTTATCTTCCGAGACTGAAAGTATTTTAGCAAAGGAATTGGTGCCCCTGGAATCATTCCTCAATATGGCCAATGCTTTCTGGGACAGCAAGATTACTCCGGAGGGGGTGGAGGGAAATAAATCCGATTTTACATCAGAAGAGCATTTTACTGGGGATTCCGGAAAGAATGAGGCTGGCGAAAAACGAATAGAACAAATTTCTAAGCCTAATATGCTTCCCCGCGACTGCCGAGAAGCCGTCATGGGTATGGTGATGGTCTTTAACCCCAGGGCCGCCGGAGATATGAAGGCTGTGCTGCAGATAAACCTCACCGGGGAAGGCGGTGGGGAATTTTATATGGTTATTCAAGAAGGCCGTTGTTCGGTCCATGAGGGAAAAGCGGAAAATGCCACAACGGTGATCACGTCGCCGGCGGATGTGTGGCTTAGCATAGCCCGGGGGAAACTGGACGGAGCCGGAGCCTTAATGCAGGGGCTTTATAAAGTGACAGGAGATTTTGGCATAATGCTTAAGATGAAGGATTTATTTTCAGGTACCGATTCCAAAGACGAAGCACCAGCATGCCCGGCGGGGCCGCTTCCCATACCGGGCATGATGTGGCTCACGGTAGCCTTCCTGCCATGGATTTTCAACTGGATCGCCACAGGTATGGAATTGAATCCTGCTGTAAAATGGGGTGTGCCTGCCCTTGGTTCATTGCTCATATGGGGCTACAGGAAATATTATAACAGCCCCACCTGGATGGATAGCATATCGGCCGTTTACTTCCTGGTTGCCGGCGTTTTTGCTCTAGCCGGTTACCCGCTGTCACCTGCAGCGGGAGATTTTAGCGGAAACCTGGTCCTGGGTGCCACATGGCTGGCCTCGTTGGCCAAAGAAGTACCACTTACCGCAGAATATTCCAGGTGGAACTATCCGGCCAGTCTCGCTGATAATCCCATGTTTTTGCGGACCAATGCCATCATCACAGCGGTATGGGGCGAGGCCTACCTCTTCATGGCTGTAATGGTATTGATGATGAATCTCATACCGGAATACAAAATTCTCTGGATGGTTTTGCGGTACCTACCTCTGCTCCTGGCCGGCGTATTCACCGCCTGGTTCCCCGACTGGTACCCGGCATATATCGCAGCTGGTGGGAACAAGCATAGATAAAAATCGTTGCATATTTCAGATTGGCTCCGATGTATTATGTGCAAGAAACCTGAAACAGCTTAAACTGGTCTCTCTTTAATTTGTTGCTACCCAGGCTGAATGTCGCTTGTGAGTCCGAGGGGGTTATGAGTATGTTTTGCGGAGTGCGCAAGACAATATGCTTGTAGATAGAGGGAGGAGAAAATGTTGGATACTAAACTAAAACCTGCTTATGTTCTGTCGATCTTTATCGCAGTCTTAACTTTGGTTGCATCCGCAGGTGGGCTTTTCATCGGCAATTTGTACCGGGACAACTCCACCTTTATTCTGATAGGATGGTATGGAAATGACTTGGTCACACTCTTTGTCGCTTTCCCGCTGTTGATTATAACGTTGATTATGTCGATACGCGGTTCGCAGCGAGCACAACTGGTCTGGCTAGGGATGCTAGATTACACGCTATACAATTACGCCTTTTACCTTTTCGGTGCTGCTTTAAACCTATTTTTCTTGATTTATGTTGCATTGTTCACGTTGTCGATTTTTGCACTTATCTTTGGACTGGCGAACATTGATGTCAACTCAATCAGCCAGAAATTCCAGGCGAGGACGCCTGTCAAATGGGTTAGTAGTTACATGATGTTATGGGCTATTTTACTAGGGATAGCGTGGATCGGTCAATGGCTAAATTTTGTTGTAACGGGACAGCTTCCGCAGAGTGGCTTAGATATGGATGGTTTCAAACTGGTGGCTACTCTGGATTTATCACTTGTAGTGTCGGGTCTTGTGTTGGGAGCGATCTGGTTGTGGAAGCGCCGCCCTTGGGGATATGTATTGGCAGTGATGTTCAATGTCAAGGGTTTTATTTATACACTGGTTTTAACTGCCGGTTCTTTATTGCAGGCTAATGCTGGTATTGAGGGAACCGCAGCACTGGTACCGTTATGGATTTTTCTTAGTATCGCCTGTCTAATTTCTTTCATGATTTTATTAAGGCATATGAAAAATCAGGCAACGTGATTTTACTCGTGTGGAGGGTAAGGGTTTCATCCTGGGATACGATATATTAATGTACTACAAGGGGATCCATAGGTACGAGCACAAAATAACGCATGTACGATAAAAGGACCGAGGCGTAGCCTCGGTTTTTCTCACTATTGTACCCAAAAAACTTTATGGTGGGCAGAAAGACTGAGAAAACAAGACTGAAACGAAGTATGAGTAAGATGCAGGTGACCTTACGAGAAATACGACGTTGGCAGGTTAAAGAGCTTAAAGAAAGTATTTCCGTTAACGCGTCCGAAACTTTCAACTTGAATACGGAAAGTAAAATCAAGAAATCCATGAAGATTCTAAAGAAAAGTTGGAAATATTCCTCTGCCAAAAACGGTACAGTCAAGAAAGTTCACTCACTCATTGACAAGGTTTATCATCCCACAAACCTAAAACTGGCCTGGGAAAGAGTGAAAGCAAACAAAGGTAAGAAGTAGATGGTCTCATTGTACCTGACCTTCCCCCGGAAGAAGCCAGGATTCTGAAGCAAATTACGGATCCGGCTGAAATAGACTTGATTTTTTTAGCAGCTCCTACCAGTACTGCCGAACGCATGGAAAAAATAGCGGCTCTGGCTCGCGGTTTTATTTATTGTGTTTCGGTGACGGGAGTAACAGGCAGCAGAGAAAATATTGCTTCAGGTTTAGAAGCTTTTTTGGCTCAAATACGCTCTCACACTGATCTGCCTCTGGCAGTGGGTTTTGGTATAAAAAGCCCCGAAACGGCAGGTAAGGCTGCCGCAATAGCCGATGGCGTGATTGTAGGCAGTTCCCTGATTGAACGGATTGAAGAAAATCTACCTCTGGTTAAGGATGAACCTGAGAGGGTAATTAATAAAGTTTGTGCTTATTTCGCAAGTCTAAAAAAAGCTGTGGAAAATACTCATTTTGCCATGAACTAAATACTGTTATGAAAATATAATCGGCAGGGGTTAGATTTCCCTGCCAATTTTTTATTAAAACTCCATTGTCTGAACTGTGTCGGGAATAATTAATGTAGCCTGGGTTTTGGCTTGAATTTCTTCCACAGTAACTCCAGGAGCCAATTCCCTGAGGACGATTCCTTCTTCGGTTACTTCCATTAAACCTAATTCTGTCACAATGTAATCTACCTCACCTCTGGCAGTGAGGGGCAAAGTACATTCTTTGAGGATTTTGGGGGCTCCTTCCTTCGTGGTATGTTCCATAGCAATAATGACTTTACGGGCACCGGCTACCAGGTCCATGGCACCGCCCATGCCGGGTACCATTTTACCGGGGATCATCCAGTTAGCCAGGTTTCCTTTTTCATCCACTTCCAGGGCCCCTAAGACAGTGGCAGCCAGATGGCCGCCGCGGATAATGGCGAAGGACATAGCGCTGTCAAAACAGGCTCCTCCTGGCACAATGGTTACGGGCTGACCTCCGGCGTTAACGACGTCTTTTTGTTCTTGACCTTCTGGGGGTGTAGGGCCAAGACCGATAAAGCCATTCTCCGAATGGAGAAAGATATTGACTCCTTCAGGTATATAATTGGCTACAGCCGTAGGCAGGCCAATACCTAAATTTACAACATCACCGACTTTGAAAAAACGGGCAATTCTTTTAGCAATTATTTCCCGCGGATTTGCCATTGTTCGATCACTCCTTTAACCCTTAATAACCATATCAACAAAGATGCCGGGAGTCATGATTTCGTCAGGATCCAGACTGCCAACATCCACAATTTCTTCCGCTTCCACGATGACCAGGTCGGCAGCCATAGCCATTAAGGGGTTAAAGTTGCGGGCGGACCGGTTATAGACCAGGTTGCCGTAAGTGTCGGCCTTGGCCGCTTTAATGAGGGCGATATCGGCACGAAGAGGTGTTTCTAAGAGATAGGTCTTACCGTTCACTGTTATTTTTTCTTTGCCCTTTTCCACAATGGTTCCGATGCCTGTGGGCGTAAGTATGCCGCCTAAACCAGCACCGGCAGAACGAATTCTTTCGGCCAGGGTGCCCTGGGGAACCAGGTCTACTTCCAGTTCTCCGGCGTTCATTTGCCTTCCCGTTTCAGGGTTCGTGCCGATGTGAGAAACAATAACTTTTTTGGCTTGTTTATTGACCACCAGCTTTCCAATACCTTTTCCGACAAAAGCTGTATCATTTGCAATCACAGTGAGGTTTTTCACATTAAGTTCGACAAGACCGTCTACTAGACTCTCCGGTGTCCCCGTACCCAGAAAGCCCCCGATCATAATGGTCTGGCCGTCGGCAAATTTCGCAATAGCCTCCTGTCTGGTGGTTAGTTTATTCATCTTAAAACACTTCCTTTGACAAGTTTCTGGTATTTAAGCCGTTTTTTTCATATTATACTAAAAATATTATACTAACAGCAATAATCCGAGAGCAATAACGAGACCGCTCCAGAGGAGTGTCATCACACAGTAACCCATGATGTCACGGATGCCCAAACCGGCAATACCCAGGAGAGGTAGAGCCCAGAAGGGTTGGATCATGTTGGTCCACTGGTCGCCGTAAGCAATGCTCATGGCTACCACAGTGGGATCAACGCCTATTTCTAAAGCCGCCGGGATATTGATGGGACCTTGAACTACCCACTGGCCGCCGCCGGAAGGAACGAAGAAGTTAATGACACCGCCGGCCAGGAACGTTAACAAGGGGAAGGTCTTTACGGTGGAAATGGAGATAAACCACTTGGCAATAATACCGGCTAAACCTGTCCCTACCATGATACCCTGGATACCGCCGTAGAGGGGGAACTGCAGGGCAATACCGCCGGCACCCTTTATGGCCTGGTTGACGGCCCGTACATAACTGATAGGTGTACCGTGGAGCAAAAGACCGACGAAGAGGAAGATCATAATTACAATATTCAGGTTCAGGTCAAAGCCTTTCGTGGCAAAATGGTTAAAGAGATAGATAAAGCCCATGAGGCATAAGATCCAGGTGACGATTTTGCTGTTCTCCAGTTTAGTTGCAGGTGTAGGATTAGCTTCCACGGTAGGAGCAGGCTCCTCGGCCAAGAGGGCGGGGTTGATCTCGATCACATCGTCTTTACTCTGGGCAATGAATTTAAAAAGAATAGGAACAGTAAAGATAATGGCAAAAGTTATAATCAGGTTGTAGGGGGCAAAAATCGTTTGGCTTACGGGAACAATGCCGATTTGCTTTTCTACCAGGTGGCCTTTGGTAGCCAAAGCCAAAGGGATAGAACCGGAAATGCCGCCATGCCAGATCACAAAACCCGAGTAGGCGGAAGCAACCAGCATGCCATAGTCGATGCCCCGGACATTCTTAGCAATTTCTCTGGCCAAGAGGGCACCAACGACCAGGCCAAAACCCCAGTTGAGGAAACTGGCGAGACCAGTGACAAAAGCTGCCAGCATAACACCCTGTACAGGGGTTTTCGCAGTGCCAGCTAATGATTTGAGGATACTGTGCACTGCGGGGCTGGCGGCCATGGCATGCCCGGTAACCAGGATCAAGGTCATCTGCATGGCAAAAGCCAGGATTCCCCATAACCCATCGCCCCAGGCTTTCAGAATTTCCATAGGACCTTTTCCGGTAAGTCCCAATGCCAAAACATAAGCAATGAAAGTAAGTAAGACGGCAAAAAGATAGGCATCAGGTAAATATTTCTGGGCAATGTTAACGAAAAATTTGGTAAGATTCTTCATGATGGCTCCTCCTTTTTTGAGTTTTTGCTTCCGAGATTACCCCGTCACCTCCTTCAGCCCTCGGACAAGCAGCAGACTCTTTAAAAGGTATTATTGCAAAAATCATGCCAATGATGTAACCGGCTGGAACCCAAGGAAAACAAGGAAACTACAGCATAGCAATAAAAAAGTGTGCATGGTTTTGCACACTGCGAGAAAAACTTTGCATTATTCTTCGCTTTGGAAACCGTATTCTACCAGTTTGTAATGGAGGGCTCGCCGGCTGATCCCCAGTTTCTCGGCAGCTTTGGAACGGTTTCCCCCTGTTTCTTGAAGGACTTTTTTAATAATCTGTTTCTCAATATCGGCCATGACATCTCTAAGAGGGCGTTCAGTGGGCGTAATAAAAAATTGAGCCTGGCTGTCTTTATATTTGTTGATGCTGCGCGGCAGGACCTGAGGGGTGATTTGGGGACCTGTGCTTAATATAACGGCCCTTTCTATAGTGTTTTCCAGTTCCCTGATATTCCCCGGCCAGTCGTAAGCCGTTAAAAGGGTGATGGTTTCCTGGCTCACTGTTAAAGGGGGGCGCTTTAGTTTTTGGCAAAAATGCCCGACGAAATAGTCCACAAGATGAGGCAGGTCTTCCTTGCGTTCCCGTAAGGGCGGAAGATAGATCGGAATAACGTTGAGGCGGTAAAAAAGGTCCTCCCTGAACTCTTTTTTCGACATGGCTTCTTCCAGGTTTTTATTGGTGGCGGCGATGAGCCGGGCGTCTGTTTTTAAGGTTTCCGTGCCACCCAGGCGTTCAAATTCCTTATATTGCAGGGCATGTAAAAGTTTTACCTGGATACTGGGGCTGATTTCACCAATTTCATCGAGAAAGAGGGTTCCACCCCGGGCCAGTTCAAATTTTCCCGGCTTCCGTGTGGTGGCACCGGTAAAGGCGCCTCTTTCATAGCCAAAAAGTTCACTCTCTACCAGGGTTTCGGGCAAGGCGCCGCAGTGGATCTTGATAAAGGGGCCCTGGGCCCTGGCACTGCGGGAATGAATGTAACGGGCCAACAGGTCTTTTCCTGTACCGCTTTCACCCCGCAAAAGGACCGTGGCATCGCTCTTACTCACAATGTCAGCCAGGTTTAGCACTTCCTGCATGGCTTTGCTTTTAAAGACTATGTTTTGCAGATTGTATTTATCGGCGAATTCCCGGCGCAGGGTTCGTAGCTCGGAACTCATACTGTACATTTCCAGGGCTTTTTTGATGACAACCTTAAGTTCTTCCAGGTTAAAAGGTTTTACAAGATAATCAAAGGCCCCCATTTTCATGGCCTGGACTGCTGTTTCAATGGTACCGTAAGCTGTTATCATGATAATCAGAACTTCCTGGTTTTCCTGGCGAATGATTTTAAAAGCCTCCAGGCCATCCATAACTGGCATACGGACATCTAGGAGAATCAGTTCCGGGGAATATTGACGAAAGCGGTTCACGGCCTCCTGTCCATTGCCGGCAAGGATTACGTTATAACCTTCTTTTAACAGGATGTTTTCCAGCAGGGACTGGACGCTGGGTTCATCGTCCGCAACTAAAATATTATAAGTGGTACTAGTCATGTTTCTTAACCTCCTATTTGACTGGTAAGTAAAGGGCAAAACAAGTGCCAGTGCCTAACTCGCTGGTAACTTCTATATACCCCTGGTGGACTTCCATGATTTTATCGGCCACAGCCAGGCCCAAACCCGTTCCTTTTTCTTTCGTGGTGTAAAAAGGGTCAAAAAGGCGGGGAATATTTTCCGGCGGGATGCCTGTGCCTGTATCGATAATTTCTATACAAATATGCTGGCTGGAGGAATCAAAACCGGTGCACAGGGTCAGGGTCCCCGTACTTTCTATGGCTTGAATGCCATTGAGAATGATATTGAGTAATACCTGTTTGATCTGGACAGGGTCAACTTTTACCAAAGGCAGGTTGGAGGCGAAAGCCGTATGAATAGTGACTTTTTTCCGTATCGCCAGGTTATTGATTAGAAGCAGTGTTTCTTGTATTATCTTATGAATATCCACCAGCGTAAACTGAGGAGGCAAGGGACGTGAAAAATAGAGAAGCTGGTCAATCAGGTGATTTAAGCGGTCTATTTCTTTGCTGATAATACGGGTAAATTCCTGGCGGGGATCGTCTTCGGGATAATCTACGGCCAAAAGCTGGAGATAACCGGTAATGGCGGTCAGGGGGTTGCGGACTTCATGGGCTACACCGGCTGCCAGTTCTCCGACGACGGCCAGGCGGTCAGCACGGCGTACTTGTTCTTCTAATTTTTTGGTATCGGTAAGATCACGCATGATGACCAAAATCCCCATCTGTTCATTCTTATTGTTTAGAAGGGGTGTCGTAGTGAAAAGGATAGGGACTTGTTGTTTATTTACGCTTATAGTCAATTCTTTGTTTTGATATAATTCACCCTCGAAGGATTGGTCGAGGATTTTCATTATCTCCGACCAGGGCTGAAATACGTGACGATAATGGTTATCTATGGCGTCTTTGGCAGGGATACCGGTAATCCGTTCACAGGGCAGGTTGTAAATGGTAATGTGGCCCTGCTCATTTAAGGTAAAGAGGCCGTTGGGTGTACTGGCTACGATGTTTTCTGTGTGATGCTTCATATTGGTCATGGCGTCAGCCATTTCATTGATAGCACCCGCTATTTCCCCCATTTCCCCCCGTAAGGGAGGAAGGCGATGGGACATATTTTTGTGAAGGATCTTAAGCCCGTTTTTGATGACTTCTACGTCCCGGGCGATATTCCCGGTCATAAAATAGGCCGTGATCAAGGCGCAGAATAACCCAATAATAATGGTATCGTAGACTTTACTCTCCATACCGGCGATTTGTCCTTCTATGTCCTCTAATAACTCATTGGCCCAGATATATCCGATAATTTTCCCGTTACGAATAATAGGAACCATGCAGTTCATAATAGGACCCCGCACCAGTTTCCCTAACTGGACCATTTCTTTTCCCGTAGCCATGACGGTATAGCCCTGGTGGCCGGGAAAGATAGACTGGCCCACGGTATAGCCAAACTCTGTACTGGGACCATAGGTTAGGATGGCGTCTAAATCTTTAGAATAATAACCAATACCCAATCCGGGGTGAGCGGCAGCCACCTGATCTGTATAAGACTGGAGGGCCTGGTTAAGGATATTTATTTTGGTGGCTCGATCAGCGGTAAGGGCCCCTTCTTTGGCCAGGATATCGTCATAGGTGCCTTCCAGATAAATATCCAGCAGGCGGGCATAACCGAAGAGTTTAGCTTGTTTTTCGTTGAGTAAAGCTGTTTTCGCTCTGTTCATCATAAAGTAGCCCGTAACGATGATAGGCACAGTTACGGTTAAGAGCAGGATGATAATCAGGCGAACCCGTAACGATGTTTTTCGATACATGGTAATATCACCTTCAGTAATTACTAAATTAATGAATTTTCGGAAATCGGGGGGCGAGGAAAATAAGGTGTGAACTAATTTGCACACTTAGTTATTCGGGAGTCCTCGGTAAATTCCTGCTTCCCAAGCAAATTTTAAAATCTTGACAATTTCTTAAGAAGTGGCAGAACCTTTCTTAATGAGTTAGGGGCTAAAATAAGAGTAAGAACAAAAGGAGGTGACCTAAAATGAGAAAATTTATTTACGGGGCTCTGGCTGTTTTGCTGGTACTTTTCCTCACGGTAACCTTTCTGCCCCCGATGAAAGCTAAAGCCGCAGATAATACCTGGTTTCCCGGCTGGCGTCAGAACACTGGTAATGGGTGGACTCCGGGTATGGGCCGCGGAGGTATGCAGGGAGGACCTGGTATGAGGGGCGCTGGTTTTATGCCAGGCCAGATTGCCGACATTTTAGGAATGGACTGGGCTACCTTAAGAACTAAACTGGCAGAAGGAAAATCCTATGGGGATATTGCCAAGGAAAAAGGTATGTCCGTGGAGGAAGTGAAAACTAAACTTCTGGCCAAACATCAAGAGTACTTAGATCAACTGGTTAAAGACAAGAGGATTACCAGTGAACAAGCCCAGGATATGCAAAAATTCATGTCTGAACGTGTACAGGTGATGTTAGAGAACAAATTTGTGCCGGGCCAAGGTTTTGGGGGCAGAAGAGGATTTGGTGGCTGCGGCGGCTGCTGGGGAGGATCCACTGGAACTGCTCCCCAGGGGTTTACGGGTGCAAGATTGTAAGCTAAAGTATAAATAGCAAGGTTCCCGCTTTGCGGGAACCTTCTTTGTACTACCAACTACCAACTATCAACTATCAACTGACTTTCCGGAGGTGGGAAAATGGAGTATCACGTACTGGTTGTTGATGATGAGCCTAAAATTCTTTCCATGATAGAAAATTTTCTCAAAAATGAGGGATTCACAGTGACTACAGCTCAGGAAGGTAATGAAGCCCTGCGCCTTTTCGGGCAGGCTCAGCCTCATGCTGTGATCCTTGATTTAATGCTTCCCGGTATGAATGGACTGGATGTCTGCAAGGAAATCAGGAAGAATTCTACAGTTCCCATTATCATGTTGACGGCCAAGACAGAAGAAATTGATAAACTCCTGGGTCTGGAACTGGGAGCTGATGACTATATAACCAAACCTTTTAGTCTCAAAGAATTATCGGCACGTTTAAGGGCGGTGCTGCGGCGTACCACGCAGTATAGCGAAAAACAAGAGGAACAGGTAATGATACGGGGGGATTTGCAGATAGACCCTGTGAAACGGGAAGTTAAGGTGAAGGGAGAACTAATTCCCCTTACGCCAACGGAATACAACATTTTATACATTTTGGCCAGGCACCCGGGGAGGCCCTACTCCCGGCTGCAGCTCTTAAATATGGCCCTGGACGAAAGCTACCTGGGTTATGAGAGAGTTATTGACACTCATGTGAGCAATTTACGTAAAAAGATTGAACCCAATCCTGCCGAACCTTACTATATCCAAACGGTATATGGTATTGGTTATAAGTTTGGTGAAAAGGTATGAGATGGTCCACACGGTTGATTCTCCTGGTAGTAGGTATGGTCCTTCTTACAGGGATAATAAGCGGAGGCCTGGCCCTTCATAATACTACCACCCAGTTTAACCGTTATGTGGGACAGGCACAGGAAGCCCAAGCCCTGCGCCTTGCTGAACAGTTAGGAGAATATTACGGGGAAAGCGGCAGTTTTCAGGGGGTGGAAATAATCCTGGGAATGCCCCGGGGAGGTATGGGCCGGGGTCCCATGATGCGGGGCATGGGAGGAGTATCTTTTTATCTTAGCGACACCGCCGGACGTGTCCTCTGGCACCCTCTTGCGCGGGAAATAGGGGAAAGGGTTTCCCTGGAAAATGAGAAAGTAAAATACCCCGTAAAAAGTAAGGGGGAGGCCATTGCTTATCTTTTGCCTCTGGATATTCAATTGTGGGGGAGCAGGAACCTGGAGAGTCAGTTTACCACTTCGGTACTTCGTTCTATTGTCTGGGGAACAGCCTTGTCTATCTTCATTGCGGTTCTTTTAGGGCTTGGTTTATCCAGGGCTCTCTTAGCACCGCTACAGAATTTGGTCAGGGCGGCCCGGGAATTTTCCCAGGGCAATCTCACCCATCGCCTGGAAGTTAAAGGGAATCCCGATTTTGGTGAGGTTTTTGCCGCCTTCAATAACATGGCGGAAAACCTGTCACGCCAGGAAAAACTGCGGCGGGAACTGGTAGCTGATGTGGCTCATGAGTTAAGAACCCCCCTGACCATTTTGAGTGGGCATTTAGAATCCATGCAGGAAGGTATTGAAGAGATTACACCGGAAAACATCACCTCTTTGCATGACGAGGTTTTACGCCTGCGTGGCCTGGTCGATGACTTGCAGCAGTTGAGTTTGGCAGAAGCAAAACAGCTGCCCCTTTCTAAACAGGAGGTAAATACGGTCAAATTCGCCCAGGAGACCCTCGCCCTGTTTGAGGCAGAGGCAAAGGAAAAAGATGTGGAGATGAGTTTACGGGCGGAAAATAACCTGCCTTTTGTTTACTTGGACAAAGGTAGAATACGGCAGGTACTCATCAATCTCCTCAGTAATGCCCTCCGTTATGTTCCGCGAGGCGGTAGGATTTTTGTGGATTTAAAAAGGGAAGAAAACCAGCTCTTGATCAAAGTCTCTGACAACGGCCCTGGCATTGAGTCTGAAGACCTCCCCTATATTTTTGATCGTTTCTACCGGGGAGACAAGTCCAGAAACCGCATGAGCGGGGGGACGGGGTTAGGACTGGCTATAGCCAAGGGATTTGTGGAAGCCCACGGTGGCACCATTGGTGTGGAAAGTCATGCAGGCAAAGGGACGGAATTTACCATCAGGTTACCCCTTACAACAGGATAGGTTTTTAAAATAATCCCATCAGGTTTTGGTGGGATTATTTATATTGAATCTGGGGTAAGCAAAAGTTAATATAGGATTAATAGGGATTCAATAAAACCTTAAAGGGGTATACACATGAACAATAAGGATATTTCCCGGAACTTTTTACGCGCCTTAAGTGATACCATTCCCCACGGCATCCTGGCAGTTAATAAGGATGGGAAGATCATTGTCCTGAATAAAGTCTTTTCAGAAATACTAAATCTTTGTGAAGAGGAGGTCCTGGGCAAGGATATTCAAGAAGTGGTGCCCAGGTGTCAAATTCGCACTGTTATGACTTCGGGGCAAGCCAGGACGAGGAATCTGTATAAGCTAAACGGCCGCATCTTTTTCGCCGATTATTTTCCTTTGAAAAACGGGGAGGAGATTATCGGAGGTGTGGCTGTTTTTGAGGATATAACAAAAGTCAAAAAAGTCGAGACTGAACTTCAGGAAGTTACGGCCTACAAAAAAATCCTGGAGGCCGTCTTGGAGAATGCTTACGAGGGTATCGTCATTGTGGACAGGGATGGGAAAATCATCATGTTCAACGGGGCTTACGCCGATTTTTTGGGGATTAAGCCGGAGGATGCTATTGGCCGTCATGTCACGGAGATTATAGAAAACACACGGATGCATGAGGTAATAAAAACAGGTATAGCTGAGATCGGGCAGTTGCAGCGTATTGGCAAGCATAATGCCGTAGTCCAGCGCCTCCCCATAAAAATTAACGACCAGGTGGTAGCGGGAGTTGGAAAAATATGGTTCAAAGATTTACGGGATATGGAAAATCTCTTTAAACATCTAAAATCTTTGCAGGATGAACTGGCATATTACAAAGAAGAGCTGCGACGGACCCAGGGCGGGCGTTATACCATAGAAAATATTGTAGGTAATAGTCCTCATATAAGAAAGCTAAAGGACCTTATCGCCCGCGCTGCCCGGTCTTCATCCACCGTACTTATCCTGGGAGAAAGCGGTACGGGAAAAGAATTAGTAGCCCATGCCATCCACAATCTCAGTAACCGCAGCCATCATCCCTTTGTACGCATCAATTGTGCCGCCATACCCGAAAACATCCTGGAGTCAGAGTTATTTGGCTATGCCGAAGGGGCTTTTACCGGTGCCCAGCGGGGTGGCAAAATAGGTAAATTCGAACTGGCCCACAGGGGGACTATTTTTCTCGATGAAATCGGGGATATGCCTTTTTCCATGCAGGCCAAGCTTTTGCGCTTTCTGCAGGAAAAAGAGCTGGAGCGCCTGGGCGAGAACAAAACCCGCCACATTGATGCCCGGGTCATTGCGGCTACCAATCAGGATTTACCCAAAAAAATAAAAAAAGGGGAGTTCCGCGAGGACTTATACTACCGTCTGCAGGTGATGACCCTGGAAGTTCCGCCTTTACGTGAGCGGAAGGAGGACATCCCCTTTCTTGTAAATTATTTTATTGAAAAATTCAACCGGGAATTTGGCCGGCTGATCCGGAAAGTTGACAGCAAAGTCATGGAGACTCTGCTGAGCTATGAATGGCCCGGTAACGTACGTCAAATGGAAAACGTCATTGAGAGAGCCTATAATTTAACGGAAGGTGATTGTATTACTTTAGAATCGTTGCCCTTATACCTGGCGGAAATGTCACCCAGGACTCCTATTAAGGAGGGGGTAAGCCTTTCTCTCCTGCAGGCCAAAGATGAATTAGAAAAAAACACCATTGAAACCATCCTGAAAGAGGTGCAGGGAAACCGCAGTAAAGCTGCCAAGCTTTTGGGCATAACCAGAGCCTCCTTGTACCAAAAACTTAAGAAGTATGGTCTGATGTAAAAGAATACAGCTGTCCTGTATATTTTTGTAACATGTCACAATTATTGACAGTATACACAGGACATTACCCGCTATTTGTTTTTCCTGTTTATGGTATTAAGGGAATGCCTTAGTACAGACAGGACAAGGAGGAGCGGGCTTTTTTGTATGTAATGACGGAGTCGGGAAAGGGATAGGGGAAAGCCGTTCTAATTGGCACGGTTCTTGCAATATAAAACTATCGAAGATATGTTAATTTTTTCACTTTGAAAGGAGAGATAACAATGCAATTTTTCCAATTTACCGAAGAACAGGAAATGCTAAAAAAAGCGGTGCGTGAGTAACTAACAAAAGGATTATACACCAGCCATTGGTATGGCTAAAACTACTATCCCGGGGATTTGCGAAAGATTTTGCCAGAGGGGTGTTAAATTCTTAAAAGCTTTCTTAAGAATAGCCCTCTCTATATAATTTTTTTATTAACTTTAGGGGGTGTTTTACCAAGAACGCACAAAGTTATTAAAACATTTTTTTAATTTTCAGAACAATTTAAAGGAGGTCATGAAATGGAATTCTCATTATCGCCGAAACACGAAATGTTGAGGACAATGTACCGTGAATTTTCTGAGAAAGAGCTGGTACCAATCGCCGCGCAAATTGATGAGACTATGGAATTTCCTTTTGAAACAGTGAAAAAAATGGCTGAACTTGGTTTTATGGGGATTCCCTATCCTAAGGAATATGGTGGGGCAGCAGCTGGTGACCTGGCGTATATCCTTGCCGTGGAGGAGATTTCTCGAGCCTGTGCATCACACGGGGTTACCCTTTCTGTACACATTTCTTTATGCTGCTGGCCCATTTATAAGTATGGCAATCAGGCGCAGAAAGAAAAATATTTGATTCCTCTGGCTTCGGGTAAAAAATTAGGAGCATTTGGTTTAACCGAGCCCAATGCTGGTACCGATGCTTCTGGCCTGCAGACCAGGGCGGTTTTTGACGGCGATGAGTATGTGCTTAACGGTTCAAAAATATTCATAACAAACGGTGGCATAGCTGATGTGTATGTTGTCCAGGCGGTAACCGACCCTGGCAAGGGCCTAAAAGGCATTAGTTCTTTCATCGTGGAAAAAGGAACTCCTGGCTTCACCTTCGGTAAGAAAGAAAATAAGATGGGTATTCGCGGTTCGGTACAAACTGAATTAATTTTCCAGGATTGCCGCATTCCCAAAGAAAATCTGTTAGGACAGGAAGGCGATGGTTTTAAAATTGCCATGACAACTTTAGACGGCGGACGCATAGGTATAGGGGCCCAGGCCCTGGGGATAGCCCAGGCTGCTTTGGAGGAAGCTGTCAAATATTCTAAAGAACGTATCCAGTTTAACAAACCCATTGCCAACAACCAGGCCATCCAATGGATGATTGCTGACATGGCAACGGAAATTGATGCAGCCCGTTTCCTGGTATACAGGGCTGCCTGGCTAAAAGAAAATAATAAACCTTACAGCAAGGAGGCCGCAATGGCAAAGCTGTTTGCTTCCGAAACAGCTATGAGAGCTAGTCACAAAGCCGTGCAAATCCACGGAGGCTACGGTTTCATAAAGGAATACAGGGTGGAACGCTTGATGCGTGATGCTAAAATAACCGAGATTTATGAGGGAACATCGGAAGTCCAGCGCATGGTTATCGCAGGCGCTACCTTGAAATAAGGGGGGAAGAGAAATGAAGATTATCGTCTGTCTCAAACAAGTACCCAACACCAATGAAGTTAAAATAGATCCCAAAACGGGAACTCTGATCCGGGAAGGTGTTCCCAGCATCATCAACCCTGACGACAAAAACGCTCTGGAAGAAGCCCTGAAACTAAAGGAGAAAATGGGCGGCACCGTTACTGTCATCTCCATGGGCCCACCCCAGGCCGATTTTGCTTTGCGGGAGGCCCTGGCCATGGGGGCCGATGAAGCCATTCTTCTATCCGACCGGGCCTTTGCCGGTGCGGACACCTGGGCTACTTCCCTCACCCTGGCTAAGGCCATCAAGAAAATAGGAGATTTTGATCTCATCTTCTGCGGGCGCCAGGCCATTGACGGGGACACCGCCCAGGTAGGTCCCGAGATAGCGGAACACCTGGACATTCCCCAGGTAACCTATGTGAGGAAGATCCTTTCTCTGGATGCCGGTAAAGTGGTTGTGGAGAGAGCCCTGGAGGATGGTTACGAGGTTATTGAGGCCAAACTGCCCGTTCTCCTGACTGCGGTAAAAGAACTGAACGTTCCCCGTTATCCTTCTGTAAGCGGCATCGTAGATGCCTTTAACATCAAGCAAGTCCAGGTCTGGGGAATAGACAGCCTGGGCATTGAACCGGAAAAAGTGGGGCTTAAAGGATCACCGACACAGGTGAAGAGGACCTTCAGCCCACCTCAGAAGGGGTCTGGCAAAATGCTTTCAGGCACAGTCAAGGAGGCAGTCCAAACCTTGGTCCAGGAATTACACGATAAGCATGTTTTATAAGGAGGCAAGCAGATGGCCATATTGGTTGATAAGGAAAAATGTATAGGTTGTGGAAACTGCGTCGATTCTTGTCCTTTTGGCGCCATTGAAATGGACGGAAACATGGCAAAAATGAACGACAAGTGCACCGAATGCGGGGCCTGTCTGGAATCCTGCCCCGTAGAAGCAATTTCTCGTTCAGAGAAGGTAAAAGATGAAAACTTCTCCCTAGAGGATTACAAAGGGGTGTGGGTCTTTGCTGAACAGCGCCAGGGCAGTATCATGAATATTGCCTTTGAACTTTTGGGTGAAGGCCGCAAACTGGCTGACACCCTGGGGGTGGAACTGGGCGCAGTCCTCATCGGAGACAAGGTAGAAGAAAAGGCCCAGGAACTCTTCGCTTACGGTGCAGATGTTGTCTATCTGATAGACCACCCTGAACTCAAAAACTATCGTACCGAGCCCTACTGCGGCGCCCTGGAAAAAGCAATCAATGCCTACAAGCCGGAGATTGTATTAATCGGGGCTACCAACATAGGCCGTGACCTGGGTCCCCGCATAGCCGGGAGAATTCATACCGGTCTCACTGCAGACTGCACCGAACTGGCAATCGACCCCGAACAGAGACTCCTCCTGCAGACCCGCCCCGCCTTTGGAGGCAACATCATGGCTACCATTCTCTGCCCCAACACCCGCCCCCAGATGGCCACCGTACGCCCCGGGGTAATGAAAAAAATGATACCCGACTACTGCCGGACCGGTAAAATCGTGGAAATAACATATGACGCCGCTGCAGTAAAAGTGCGGACGGCTGTTAGGGAAATTGTCCGGGAAACGAGCCGCATCGTTAACCTGGAAGAAGCACAGGTAATTGTTGCCGGTGGTCGCGGTGTAGGTGGACCTGAAGGCTTTAAGCTGCTGGAAGAAGTTGCAGCCAGTCTGGGTGGAGTTGTGGGCGCTTCCCGTGCCGCTGTTGATGCTGGCTGGATTCCCGCCAACCACCAAGTGGGGCAGACAGGCAAAACCGTTCATCCCAAGATTTATATTGCCTGCGGCATTTCCGGAGCTATTCAGCACGTGGCCGGAATGCAGCATTCGGACATCATCATTGCTATCAATAAAAATCCCAATGCGCCCATTTTCAAAGTGGCTGATTACGGTATTGTAGGCGATTTGTACCAGGTAGTGCCTTTACTCATTGAGGCCCTTAAAGAATCAGGGAACGGGTCGATGGATTTGACCTGCACCACTAAGTAAGATAATGAAAGGGACCTTACCGAGAAGTTGCCATTTTGTTGCCACCCATTCGGGTACCCCCAAGGCACGGAGATTACGTAGACGCGTTTTATACTTTTCCCACTGCTTCCATAGAGAGGATACATTAGGTGGAATGTATTCTTGGAAATACTAAAAGGTTTTCCGATATTGCGTCCGAAAATTTATATACCGCTTGGGAAAATGAAGCAATACGCAATGCTGTGAATCAATTTCTGAAGAGCTAGGTGCGGGAGATCTGCACACCTGGTTCTGTGAGGTTCTGGGCTGCGAATTGTGCAGTCCTTATACCCGGAAGGTGGAGTCTGATTGTTAGAAAGTTTATATATAATTGGTATTAAAAAATTTTATTAATAAGGAGCTAGATCTTATGGGTAAAAAGATGAAGACCATGGACGGTAATACCGCTGCGGCCTATGTGGCGTACGCTTTTACGGAAGTGGCGGCCATTTATCCCATCACACCTTCCTCTACCATGGCGGAAGTTGTGGATGAATGGAGCGCTCATGGTCAAAAGAACATCTTTGGCCAAACAGTGAGGGTAGCCGAAATGCAATCCGAAGCAGGAGCAGCCGGTGCGGTCCACGGTTCTTTATCTGCCGGTGCTCTTACTACGACTTTTACGGCCTCACAGGGGCTCTTGCTCATGATTCCCAATATGTACAAGATAGCGGGGGAACTTCTGCCCGGGGTTTTTCATGTAAGTGCCCGCGCCGTGGCCAGCCATGCTCTTTCTATCTTTGGCGACCATTCCGATGTGATGGCCTGCAGACAGACAGGCTTCGCCCTTTTGGCCTCCGGCAGTGTCCAGGAAGTAATGGACCTGGGGGGAATCGCCCATTTAACAGCCATCAAATCCCGGGTGCCTTTTCTCCATTTCTTTGACGGGTTTAGAACCTCCCATGAGATTCAAAAGATTGAAATCATTGACTACGAGGAGTTTGCCAAACTAGTTGACCATCAAGCCATTAAGGACTTCCGGGACAGGGCTTTGTCGCCGGAGCATCCCTATACGAAAGGTACGGCGCAGAACCCCGATATTTTCTTCCAGGCCCGTGAGGCCTCCAACCCCTATTACGAGGCTGTCCCTGACCTGGTAGAAGCCTATATGGCCGAAATCAGTAAACTTACCGGCCGGGAATACCATCCTTTTAATTACTACGGTGATCCCGAGGCTGAACATGTTATCGTAGCCATGGGTTCCGTTTGCGAAACCGTCGAGGAAACCGTTGACTACTTAAGGGCCAAAGGTGAAAAGGTCGGTGTCATTAAGGTACATCTTTACAGGCCGTTCACTGCCAGGTACTTCTTCAATGTCTTGCCCAAGACTGTGAAGAGAATCGCAGTTTTAGACAGGACCAAGGAGCCAGGCGCGCTGGGTGAACCTCTCTACCAGGATGTATGCACCCTGTTCTTTGGTAAAGAAAATGCACCTCTTATTGTGGGCGGCCGTTATGGCCTGGGTTCCAAAGATACCACACCAACCCAGATCAAAGCCGTTTTCGATAATCTTAAGGAGAATACCCCTAAGAACCGCTTTACCATTGGTATTGTGGATGATGTAACCTTCACCAGCCTTCCTTTGGGGAAGAAGATCAATACTGCCCCCGAGGGTACCAGCCGCTGCAAGTTCTGGGGCTTTGGTTCCGACGGAACAGTAGGGGCCAACAAGGATGCCATTAAAATTATCGGCGACAACACAGACCTCTATGCCCAGGCTTACTTCGCCTATGATTCCAAGAAATCCGGCGGGGTGACCATCTCTCACCTGCGGTTCGGTAAGAAACCCATCAAATCCACTTACCTCATTGATGAAGCGGACTTTATTGCCTGCCATAAACAGTCTTATGTAAACCAGTACCAGGTCCTGGAAGGCTTAAGAGAAGGCGGGACTTTCCTCCTGAACTGCAACTGGAAACCCGAAGAACTCTCGGAAAAGCTGCCGGCGGACATGAAAAAGTACCTGGCAGAAAATAAAATAAATTTCTATATCATCGATGCCGTGGATATCGCCGCTAAACTGGGCTTAGGCGGCAGGATTAACATGGTCATGCAGGCTGCCTTCTTTAAACTGGCCAATGTTATTCCCCTTGATGACGCCATTACATACCTGAAAGATGCCATTGAAAAAACCTACGGTAAAAAAGGCGATGCCATCGTGGAAATGAACCAGGCTGCCGTAGATAAGGCCCTGGAAGCCCTGGTTAAAGTGGATGTTCCCGCCAGTTGGGCTGAAGTCAGCCTGGAGGAGGCCGCTGCCACCAGGGATGTACCGGAATTTATTCAAAAAGTCGTGGAACCTATGAATGCCCAGCAGGGTGACAAGTTGCCCGTCAGTGCCTTTGTAGGACGGGAAGACGGTTCCTTCCCCCATGGCACTTCTGCTTACGAGAAACGCTGCATTGCCATCGAGGTGCCGGAATGGCAGACGGACAATTGCATCCAGTGCAACCAGTGCGCTTATGTCTGTCCCCACGCCGCCATCAGGCCTGTACTGCTGAATGAAGAGGAACAGGCCAAGGCACCCCAGGGCTTTGTTACTAAAAAAGCTGTCGGTAAGCAGCTGGAGGGGTTGGCCTATCGCATACAGGTCAGTCCTCTGGATTGTACCGGCTGTGGCAGCTGTGCCCAAACCTGCCCCGCGAAACAGAAGGCCCTGGTGATGAAGCCGGTGGCGGAAATGGTGGAAAAGGAAGCTGCCAACTGGGAATATGCTACTACCGTTGCCTGTAAGGAAGGACTCTGGAACCTCCACTCTGTTAAAGGCAGCCAGTTTGCCCAGCCACTCCTGGAGTTCTCCGGGGCCTGTGCCGGCTGTGGTGAAACACCTTATGCCAAACTGGTTACCCAGCTCTTTGGCGACAGAATGATTATTGCCAATGCTACAGGCTGCTCCTCGATTTGGGGAGCTTCCGCCCCCAGCACACCTTATTGTACCAATGCCAAAGGGCAGGGCCCGGCCTGGGCTAACTCCCTCTTTGAGGACAATGCCGAGTATGGCTATGGTATGGTCCTGGCTATTAAGCAGATTCGGGAAAAAATAACCGATCTCATGCAGGGGGCTTTAGAAAGGGATATCCCGGAAGAACTGAAAGAGGCCTTCAAACTCTGGTTGGCCGGTAAAGATGAGGGCAATGCTTCCAAGGAGGCTAAAGCCAAACTCCTGCCTTTACTGGAAAAGTATGCCAACCTCTCTGTGGTTCAAGAAATTGCCGAGAAGAAGGATTACCTGGTGAAGCCTTCCCACTGGGTCTTTGGCGGCGACGGCTGGGCTTACGATATTGGCTACGGCGGTCTGGATCATGTGCTGGCCTCCGGCGAAGATATCAATATCCTGGTCTTTGATACAGAGGTTTACTCCAATACGGGCGGCCAGTCCTCCAAGGCCACACCTGCAGCGGCGGTAGCCAAGTTTGCCGCTTCCGGCAAGAAGGTTAAGAAGAAAGACTTGGGCATGATTGCCGCCACTTATGGTTATGTTTACGTAGCCCAGGTGGCCATGGGCGCAGACCAGAATCAGCTGATAAAAGCCTTGACGGAAGCGGAAGCTTATAAAGGTCCATCTTTGATCATTGCCTATGCTCCCTGTATCAACCATGGTTTGAAGCTGGGCATGGGCTGCACCCAGCAGGAAGAAAAGCGGGCCGTGGAGGCCGGGTACTGGCACCTCTACCGCTATAATCCCGAACTCAAGAAGCAGGGCAAGAATCCTTTCGTGCTAGATTCCAAGGAACCCACGGCCTCTTTCCGGGAATTCTTAATGGGAGAAGTACGTTATTCCTCGCTTCTTAACACTTTCCCGGAAATTGCGGAAGCCCTCTTTGCCAAGGCGGAAGAGGATGCCAAAGAAAGATACGAGACTTATAAGCGTATGGCGCAAGGGTGCTAAACCATCCCCTAACATAAAGAAATAACTATAATCAAGAAAGCCACAAGTAAGTTCCGTGCTTACTGTGTCTTTTGCGACACTGGGGACGGTTCTCTCCTGTCGCAAATCTTTTCTATAAGTCCTGAATTTTCACACTCGTGCAGGGAAAATTAAATACTATCTACCTGGTTATGTTAGCTAGGCTAAGGAATATACCGGGATATAGCAAAAAAGTATTTAATAGCTCACGGACTTTCAATCGTAATAGCTAGGAAATAAACCTCAAACAGGGATAAAGGGGCTTTTGCTTCTTTTTGTTATGTATTATGCGACAACAAAAACTGTCCCCGTGTCGCACAAGTGATTTGTGGATGGAAGCCCACGGCGGCTCCATTAGTGTGGAGAGTGTGCTGGGGAAAGGGATAGAGTTTACCATTAGGTTACCCCTTACAACAGGATAGGTTTTTTAAATAATCCCATCAGGTTTTGGTGGGATTATTTATATTGAATCTGGAGTAGGCAATCTTTTTCGCCGATTATTTTCCTTTGAAAAACGGGGAGGAGATTATCGGAGGTGTGGCTGTTTTTGAGGATATAACAAAAGTCAAAAAAGTCGAGACTGAACTTCAGGAAGTTACGGCCTACAAAAAAATCCTGGAGGCCGTCTTGGAGAATGCTTACGAGGGTATCGTCATTGTGGACAGGGATGGGAAAATCATCATGTTCAACGGGGCTTACGCCGATTTTTTGGGGATTAAGCCGGAGGATGCTATTGGCCGTCATGTCACGGAGATTATAGAAAACACACGGATGCATGAGGTAATAAAAACAGGTATAGCTGAGATCGGGCAGTTGCAGCGTATTGGCAAGCATAATGCCGTAGTCCAGCGCCTCCCCATAAAAATTAACGACCAGGTGGTAGCGGGAGTTGGAAAAATATGGTTCAAAGATTTACGGGATATGGAAAATCTCTTTAAACATCTAAAATCTTTGCAGGATGAACTGGCATATTACAAAGAAGAGCTGCGACGGACCCAGGGCGGGCGTTATACCATAGAAAATATTGTAGGTAATAGTCCTCATATAAGAAAGCTAAAGGACCTTATCGCCCGCGCTGCCCGGTCTTCATCCACCGTACTTATCCTGGGAGAAAGCGGTACGGGAAAAGAATTAGTAGCCCATGCCATCCACAATCTCAGTAACCGCAGCCATCATCCCTTTGTACGCATCAATTGTGCCGCCATACCCGAAAACATCCTGGAGTCAGAGTTATTTGGCTATGCCGAAGGGGCTTTTACCGGTGCCCAGCGGGGTGGCAAAATAGGTAAATTCGAACTGGCCCACAGGGGGACTATTTTTCTCGATGAAATCGGGGATATGCCTTTTTCCATGCAGGCCAAGCTTTTGCGCTTTCTGCAGGAAAAAGAGCTGGAGCGCCTGGGCGAGAACAAAACCCGCCACATTGATGCCCGGGTCATTGCGGCTACCAATCAGGATTTACCCAAAAAAATAAAAAAAGGGGAGTTCCGCGAGGACTTATACTACCGTCTGCAGGTGATGACCCTGGAAGTTCCGCCTTTACGTGAGCGGAAGGAGGACATCCCCTTTCTTGTAAATTATTTTATTGAAAAATTCAACCGGGAATTTGGCCGGCTGATCCGGAAAGTTGACAGCAAAGTCATGGAGACTCTGCTGAGCTATGAATGGCCCGGTAACGTACGTCAAATGGAAAACGTCATTGAGAGAGCCTATAATTTAACGGAAGGTGATTGTATTACTTTAGAATCGTTGCCCTTATACCTGGCGGAAATGTCACCCAGGACTCCTATTAAGGAGGGGGTAAGCCTTTCTCTCCTGCAGGCCAAAGATGAATTAGAAAAAAACACCATTGAAACCATCCTGAAAGAGGTGCAGGGAAACCGCAGTAAAGCTGCCAAGCTTTTGGGCATAACCAGAGCCTCCTTGTACCAAAAACTTAAGAAGTATGGTCTGATGTAAAAGAATACAGCTGTCCTGTATATTTTTGTAACATGTCACAATTATTGACAGTATACACAGGACATTACCCGCTATTTGTTTTTCCTGTTTATGGTATTAAGGGAATGCCTTAGTACAGACAGGACAAGGAGGAGCGGGCTTTTTTGTATGTAATGACGGAGTCGGGAAAGGGATAGGGGAAAGCCGTTCTAATTGGCACGGTTCTTGCAATATAAAACTATCGAAGATATGTTAATTTTTTCACTTTGAAAGGAGAGATAACAATGCAATTTTTCCAATTTACCGAAGAACAGGAAATGCTAAAAAAAGCGGTGCGTGAGTTTGTGGAAGCAGAAATCGCACCCAAAGCGGCCGAGTGGGATGAAAAAGACTACTGTCCCGTGGAGCTCTTTCCCAAAATGGGAGAAATGGGCATTACCGGCATTTTCGTACCCGAACAGTACGGCGGAGCCGGCCTGGGCCATGTAGAACGGGCTATCTGCCTGGAAGAAATCTCCCGGCATTCCGCAGGTTTAGGCATAGCCCTCATGACCCACCAGCTTTGCGTGGCCGGTATACTTTACTATGGCACAGAAGAACAAAAACAAAAATACCTGCCCGAACTGGCAGCAGGTACCAAGATCGGCGGTCTCTCCGTCACTGAACCGGGCGGCGGCTCTGACTTCATGGGCCAGAAATCCACCGGAGAATTAAAAGACGGATACTGGGTCTTAAACGGCCGCAAGTGCTTTATTACCAACTCCCATGTGGCTGACATCGACATCTGGACCGTCATCACCGGTCAGGATGAAAAAGGCCGTCCTGTCATGACCGCCTTCATCATCGACCCTGATACACCCGGTCATACCCCTGGCCGTAAAGAACACAAACTGGGCTTGAGAGGCTCTGTCACCGGTGATGTCAACTGTGTAGAAGTCAAAGTGGCTCCTGAACAAATGCTGGGTAAAGAAGGAGCCGGAGCAAAAATTGCCATGACCACCATCCAGGAAGTGGGTCGTGCGGGCATGTCAGCCATCAACGTCGGTATCTTAAGGGGCTGTGTGGAAGAAGGCGTCAAATTTGCCAACGAGCGTATTGTTTACGGCAAGCCTATCGCCAAACTCCAGGCCATCCAGTTTGATATTGCCGAAACCAGGCTGGAGTACGAAGCCGCCAGGCTTCTCACCTACCGGGCTGCCGGTATGAAAGATGCCGGGATACCCTGTGCCACCGAATTCGCCATGGCCAAGCTCTATGCCACCGAAGCCGCCTGCCGGGCAGCCAAGAGAATTATGGACATGATGGGCGGCTACGGTATCGTCAACGAGTATCCCATAGGCCGGTTCCTGAGAGATGCCTTAGCTTCCATTGCCGCCGGCGGCACCTCCCATATCCAGAAACTCATCATTGCCGGCAGCACCTTAAGCGGCAAATAACACAGGGAGGTAGAACATGAGCTTTAACATCGCCGTCTGTATAAAACCCGTACCGGACCCCAGCCACTATGATAAAATCACCATCCATCCCGTAAACAAAACCATCACCCGGGAAGGCATCCCCACCATCATCAACCCTGTGGACAAAAACGCCATCGAGGCGGCCCTGCAGGTCAAAGAAAAATGGGGGGGCAAAGTCACCGTCATCACCATGGCTCCTCCCTCTGCCGAAGAAAACCTGCGGGAAGCCTTAGCCATGGGGGCTGACGAAGCAGTGCTCCTAACCGACCGGGCCTTTGCCGGAGCCGACACCTGGGCTACCTCCTACACCCTGGCCCAGGGCTTAAACAAAATCGGGCACTTCGACCTGATCTTCACCGGCACCGAAAGCGCCGACGGCGCCACCTCCCAGGTTCCCGCCCAGCTGGCCCAATGGCTTAAGATTGCCCACCTCTGGAATGTCCAGCAGTTTAAAATAACCAATAAAGAAGAACTCCAGGCCCAGATGAAAATCGAAAACGGCTACATCGAGTATGCCCTCAAACTCCCCGCTCTTTTAGCCGTATCCCGGGAGTGCAACAAACCCAGGTACACCACCATCATGGGCGTCATGAAAGCCAAAAAGAAACCCTTAATCACCTATACCGCCGATGATTTAGACCTGAACAAAGACTTTATCGGATTAAAAGGGTCACCTACCCAGCCCGGTGACATCTACACCCCCGAACTGGGGAGAAAAGGGCAGGAGCTTACAGGGGAAGTGGAAGAAATCGTAGCCCAGCTCATTCAGAAACTGCGGGCTGCAGGGTTAAACTTAGAATCCTGGAACGCCTGTGCCGTAGGGAGGGAGTAAACATGAACCTAAAAGACTACCAGGGAATTTGGGTCATTGCCGAACAAATGGCAGGTTGCCTTAACTCCGTAAGCTTCGAACTCTTAGGGAAAGCCCAGGAACTCAAAAAACAGCTCCAAACGCCCGAGCCCGTTACTGCCGTGTTAGTAGGTAAAGATGTGGAAGAGTTGGCTCCGGAACTGGGCGCTTATGGGGCCGAAGAAATCATCGTTGTTGATCACCCCGGGCTAGAACTCTACCAGAACCAAACCTATGCCGAGGTACTGGCAGACCTGATCAAAGAAAAGAAACCTTCCATCCTGCTCATGGGAGCAACCGGCATAGGCCAGGACCTGGCTCCCATCTTAGGAGTCAAAGTCAACACCGGTGTGGCTGCACATTGTGTAGATTTACGCATCAATCAAGACAACAACCTGGTGGCAGTAGTACCGGCCTTTGGCGGTAAAGTCTTAGGAGACATCCTCTGTCCCAAGCACCGTCCCCAGATGGCTACCTTAAAACCCGGTGTTTTGGGGAAGCCTGTCCGGAATAACCAGGCCCTTTACACCATCACCAAATATGACCCCGCGGAATCCTTGAAAAAAGATGCAGGCAGAGTCAAAGCTTTAGGCATCTATAGACAGGAAGTGAAGGGAGTGCCCCTGGAAGAGGCCGAAATCGTCGTGGCCGGAGGCTGGGGCATGGGTTCCAAAGAGAACTGGCAGCTTCTAGAAGAGCTGGCTTCCCTCCTGGGAGGAGCCGTAGGCTGTACCAGACCGCCGGTGGACGAGAAATGGGTAGAAGGGGAGCACCAGATGATCGGCACCAGCGGGAAGACTGTACGGCCCAAAGTGTACATCGGTGCGGCTATTTCCGGGGCCACCCATCATGTCTGCGGCATGAAAGATTCAGGCCTCATCATCAGCATCAATAAGGACCCCAAGGCGCCTATTTTTGAGGTATCGGATATCCGTATTGTAGGCGATGCGAAGACAATTCTTAGTAAGTTAATAGAAGAGATAAAGAAGATACGGGGGAATGTTAATTAGTTGAGGTGCCTGGCACCTCAACTAATTAACATTAATTTAACATAAAATGAGAGGAGCGAACGCTCCTCTTATTTGTCTTTGGCGTCTGTCACAATACGGAAGGAATTATGGAGGTGCTTTAGCATGGCGGCATGGGCTTCCTCCGGAACATTCCCTATGATGGCCTGGGCTATTGTCTTATGTTCCTCCAGGGAAACGGGTATTCTGCCGGGGCGGGCATAAGTATTTTTTACTGCTTCACTGAGCATTTCTACAATAATGGCCATGATGCGAATCAAGACTTCGTTACCGGCGGCTTGTGCTATCAGCATGTGAAACTCACGATCTTTTTCGGTGTAGATATCGGGGTCCAGCTTCTTTTTCATCTGGCGTTCCGTTTCTTTAATATTTTGTTCCAGAGCGTTGAGCATTTCTTCATCGGCTCTTTCCGCGGCCCACATACAGGCCTGGGGTTCGATGATGCTGCGGATTTCGTAAAGTTCAAAGGTCCGGCCATTGGTAAGCTGTAGCCCCAGCAGGTTCAGGGCAGTGGTTTCGAATTCATCACTGACGAATACGCCCTGGCCGTGGCGGATGGTAATCATCCGGTATGCAGCCAGGATTTTGTAGGCTTCCCTTATGGTGTTACGTGATACATTCAAAAGTTGAGCCATTTCCCTTTCGGGGGGAAGTTTTTCCCCAGGGTTTAATTTGTTTTCCAGGATTAAATTACGTATATAGTCCACTACCTGGCTTGTCACACTGCTGCTGGTTGTTTGGAAATCCCTGAAAAGGTCCACGGTACCACCCCTAATTCTCTGAATCCATGTTGAGCCGGTTCCTGATAATTACTTCAAAAGGAGTTCTCCCGTCCTGGGGACCGCTTTTATCTGTGTAGAGTGTCCAGTAGAGGAAAAGGTGCTGATTGTTTTTGGTGGCCTGTGCATCCAGGGATGGGAGAAATTTAGGGTCCAGGAAAGTACGAAATCCGGGGAAAATATACTGGTTGGGGTTAGACTGCTTAATAAATTCTCTATACCAGAGGCCGTCCAGTTGAATTTTTCGACCGCCTCTGAAATCACCGGGTCTGATGATTACTTCAGGGATGCAGAGACGAACGGCGAAATGCCGGACAAAGGTTTCTCCTATATTTCTAATGACAATTTGTAATTTATAGATGCCGTCTTTTTCCGCTTGTTTGGGGGTCGTAAAAATAGGAAAGAGCCGGGGTTTATCCAGGCGGTTCATTACGTCCCGGACCTCATAATCCTCCATAGGTTCCGACTTAAAGTTATGCCGTTTATAGTAACGGTTATTACCGGCCATATGAGCCGTTGTACTTTGCGGTATAACCACAACCAGGATGTATTTTTCGTTGGGAAGTTTGACGGGGTTAATGTATAAGCCTTCTATCCTGGGACTGATGCGGGAGACAATAATGTTCTCCAGCCATTCTTTGTTTATGGGGCCATTAGGGTCTAAGCCTTCTTCCAACTCCAGGCGGATAGTAGGACCTTCTTTTACTTCCTTGATACCATAAATGATGATGCCTCCAGCAGAGTTGGCGAAACTGGAGACATCCTTACTTATTTCATCCTTGGCTTCGGGAACCAAAGCCCCCAGGCTTTTGAATTCCAGGTTTTTATATTCCGTCGTGTTGCTGGAAACAATCTTTTCTATATCTTTATATGTCCAGGAACGGGCTCGGTCTATATACATGGGTATCCCCCTTATACTCTCTCTTATGAAAACTATCTTAATCATAAAAAGTATGCAATGAGAGGACAACTTGGAGAAAAATTAATATTTTTGGGAGATATACCTAAAGGCAATATAGACAAGGGCGGAAAGAAAGAGCAGGACAAGGAGACGCGGCCAGTAGGTTTGCCAGAGGAGAAGGTCATGACCCACAAAGGTTTCAAACACTAAGGAAGGGATTTTTCCTAAAGCCGTTGCGGCTACGAAGGTTGTCAAGGGTATCCTGGTCAGGGCCGCCAGTAAATTTACCAGCCCGGAAGGAATCAAAGGCAGCAGGCGGGCCACCATAACGGCTTTAAAACCATTAGCTGGGGTAAAGTTTTGCAAAAACCGGTAAGGTGTAGTTTGCTCTGCCAGTACATGCAGAGAGGAATCAACAAAATAACGGTAAAACAGGAAGGAGAGGACGGCGCCTGTAACCTCGCCCAGCCAGGAAACAACACCGCCCCAAAAGAGGCCAAAAACCAGGGCATTGGCGCCTGAAAGAAAGACGGAAGGAAGTAAGCCAGAGACACTGATAAGAACATTAAGACCTATGCTTATAAAAAAGGCCCACGACCGGTACTGCTGTAAAAAAGATACGAGCTGGGTAAGGTTAATATAACGAAGGGAAAAAAGCATGGACACGGAAAAGAAAACTACCAGCAATATTTTCAGTATAGCCTTAAGTTTCTCGTTTTGTATTGATGGCAAGGGATTGCTCCTTTCAGCAGTATCGTCAATGCAGCTGTTGATATTGGACGGTGTATAAACTTTTTCTAATTTCATAACTTAATTATACAATTTCATAATGCTCTATTCCATTTTAGAAAAACATAGTACAGAATTGCAACAAATAGTTAAGAAATCAATAGTCAAACGGTATGACAAGCTGGTAGAATATTCTTAAGACGTAATGGAAGGAGAGGACAGAAGACATATGAAGCTGGCACGTTTTCAGCATCAGGATACCATTTATTATGGACAAGTGGAAGGTTCTAAAGTTTTTGTTATTGAAGGCGATATTTTTGCTCAATATCAGGTTACAGCAAAAGCTTTTGAATTGAGTCAGGTAAAATTACTGGCTCCCGTAGACCCGGGAAAAATGGTTTGTGTGGGATTCAATTATTTATCCCATATTAGTGAAATGCGAAAGGATATGCCTATTCCCGAGGAACCGGTAACCTTTATGGTTTCTCCCACAGCAGTCATCGGACCTGAAGACGTAATCGAACTACCCTTTAGCGACCACGAGATTCATCATGAGGCAGAATTAACGGTAGTGATTGGTAAAGAGGCTAAGAAGATACTCCCGGAAAATGCTTATGATTATATTTTAGGATATACATGTGGCAACGATGTTTCCGACAGGACTCTGCAGAAAAAAGATGGCCAGTGGACCAGAGCCAAGTCTTTTCCCACCTTTAAACCATTAGGACCTTACATTGTTACTGGTTTGAATCCGGATAACCTACAGATTCAGGCGCGGGTCAATGGTGAGATGAAGCAAAATAGTAATACCCATCATTTAATTAAAAATGTCGCTTATTTAGTGAGTTTTGTTTCCCAGTACATGACGCTAAAGCCTGGAGATGTAATTCTTACAGGTACTCCTGAGGGGGTAGGTCCCATCAAACCTGGAGATGTTTGCGAAATCGAAATAGAAGGCATTGGTATATTAAGAAATCCCGTTCGCTAGAACGGGATTTCTTATGCCTTACCTTATTCCATCTGTGCGGTTATTTTGCGAAAGAGGGGTTTGATTCCGCCATGGGCGAGAATTTCCAGGGCATAATCGGAAAGTTTTTCGCCTGTAATTGTTTTACCCGTAGTCTTATTGATTACCAGGCCCTCGCCCAGATTTACTTCCAGAATATCTCCTTCATTTACCTCTTTGGTAATTCCCGGACATACCAAAACAGTAATTCCTAAATTAATGGCATTGCGATAAAAGATACGGGCAAAGGATTCGGCTACGACGGCTCCTACTCCGGCATGGAGTAAAGTTATAGCGGCATGCTCCCGGCTGGAACCGCAACCAAAATTACGACCTGCTACGATAATATCACCTGGGCTGAATCTTTGCACGAAGGTAGGGTCCGCACCTTCCATACAGTGGGAAGCGATTTCTTGGGGGTCTACCAGTTCCAGGTAGCGGCCGGGATAAATCTGGTCTGTATCGATGTTATGGCCAAAGACAAAGGCTTTTCCTGTAACGTTATGCATCTTATTCTACCCCCTTGTTTATAGTTCTTGGATCAACCAGGTGACCTGTAAGGGCAGCGGCAGCAGCGGTAGCAGGAGAAGCCAGGTAGACAGAAGCGCCTGTACTGCCCATCCGTCCGGGAAAGTTACGGTTAGAAGCGGTAACACAAACCTCACCGGAGGCCAGAACGCCTTCATGGGCACCTAAGCAAGGGCCGCAGCCGGGTGTAGAAAAAGTAGCCCCTGCTTTGATCAGGTCCTCCACATAACCCAGTTTGTTTGCTTCCAGGAAAACCTCATTGGAGGCGGGAATTACCACCAGCCTGGTATGGGGATGGATTTTTTTCCCCCTTAAAAGATCGGCTGCCGCTTTAATGTCCTCCACACGTCCCCCGGTGCAGGCTCCAATGAAGGCCTGGTCTACTTTCACGGAAGGGGCTTCTTCAATAGGGACAACATTGTCCACACTATGGGGTACGGCCACTTGAGGTGATAGTTGACTTATATCAAAGACATAACTTTCGGCATATTTAAAATCCGGATCGGTTTCTAAGATATCGAAAGGACGATTAGTTCTAGCTTTTACATACTCCAGGACCTGTTGATTTGGCACCATATATGCTGTTTTGGCACCCATTTCTACCGCCATGTTACAGATAACCATTCTTTCTGCAACACCAAGGTTTTCCACATAGCTGCCACAGAATTCAATGGCTTTGTAGACAGCAGCATCGGCGCCCAGTTTACCTAAAATATAGAGGATGACATCCTTGGCCATGACGCCCTCTGGCAATTGGCCGTTGATTTCAATCTTAATAATTTCCGGCACTCTGAACCAGAGTTCACCCGAAATCATAATGGTGGCCATATCGGTAGCTCCCACACCTGTGCCAAAAGCTCCGAAAGCCCCGTGGGTTGTGGTATGGGAATCGGTAGCCACCAGAATCATTCCAGGCCAGACTACGCCTGCTTCCGGCATGACCTGATGACAAACTCCCGTATTGATATCGAAATGATGGGTTAACCCCTGTTCCTGGACAAACTGGCGCATTTCTTTGTGAATCTGGGCTGATTTTATGGTAGGGGCCGGGGCATAGTGGTCAAAAACAAAACATAATTTGTCCTTATCCCAGACTTTCTTGCCGCCCATCTCATAAAAAGAATAGATGGTTTGCAGGTACAGGTCATTAACTTCGGCAAAGTCAACCTTGGCTTTGACAATTTCCCCAGTGGTTACTGTATCTTTTCCGGAAGCTCTGGCTAGGATTTTTTCTATGGCGTGCATTGTTTCTCCTCCTATTCTTCCACGAAGGGTAAGGTCGAGTTGGCATAGGGCATTACCAGGATTTTAGCTTCAGGTCCCATTTTTGCCAGAGCTTTCTCCAGAGCTTCTTCTACGGACTTTGCAGGTTCAAAGAAACACTTCCTGGTGATGTCATCGGGAATGTCAGAGATGAGATAGGCCTTCTTTTTCTGCAGGACCAGACAGATAACCACAGCCTTGTGGGCTCCCAGGACGAACTCTTCCTGAATCCAGTTAACGGGGTCATCAACAGAAGTGGCTCTAAACATCCAGTCTTCGAAGGTCTTTTCCCCCAGCATTTCACCGCATTTGGCAAAAAGTATGATGATACCGCCGTCTTTTACGGCATAACTGGCATTTTCAAAACCCTTTTGGGCCTGGTAGAGGTTGATGTCTTTGGGATGCCCGCCCGGGCAGCAGATGACGATGTCCGCCTTTTCCGGGATAGAACGTTTATACATCATATCGATATATTTGCAGCCTTCGCGGTGAGCCTTGACAGGATGACCTGCCACACATTTCACTATTTCTTTATTGGAGTTAAGAACGGGGTTCACAATAAACTTCACACCGGCAATTCTGCCGATTTCTTCAATATCTTCCCGCATGGGATTACCGTCGGCTTTGCCCGGCATGGTTCCGGGACGAATCATCATCACATGGTTAGCCTGGATTGTTTCTTTACTACAGACACCGGGCATCAAGGCTTTGTCTCCACCGCTGTAACCGGCCTTGTAGTGAAATTCCAGGTTAGCAGTACCGATAATCAGGTCAGTTTTGGCTACTGGCTCGAAAACCCAAATCGGTGTACCCCGGGAAGACTGGCCCAGATAGACACAGTTATTACGGTCATGGTCTATGCATTTTACCCGGCGATAGACTTCTTCCCCTATCAGCTTTTTCTTTTCTTCCTCAGTATGGGGCCGGTGATAGCCTAAACCGAACACAACAGTAATCTTGTCATCTGTCACCCCTGCGGTGTTGAGCTCTTCCAGGATAGGAGGAACTAACAGGTAGCTGGGGGATGGCCTGGTGATGTCACTGCAGAGAATAACCACATTTTCTTTACCTTTGGCCAGAACCGAAAGGGGTTCTGATTCTATGGGTTCACGTAAAGCACGCCTGACTTCTTCCATTTGATCAGGTACACCGGGCAGGTCTTCCGGGATAATAATATCCATAATATTTTTCGTGGGGACAGAGACTGTATGGTAATCATTCCCATATTTCAGCTTTATGTTAGTTACTTCAGACATGTTAACCCTCCTAAGACTAAATTTTCATTTTCCATATTAAAAAATATAACGGGTTATTTCATCAGATTAGGCAAGAACATTACTATTTGCGGAATATAAGTGATAAGCATCAAGTCGACAATTAAAATTAACATAAAGGGCCAAATTAACTTTGTGATACGTTCCAGGGAGACTCCTGAGACTGTTTGCGCTACAAACCTTGCCGAAAGAACCCTCTACTATTTCAGAGAAAGAGTCTGTCAGTACTGTCTGGAGAACCCCGGTAAGGACGATCTCTTATTCGGCCAGTTCATCAAACTGCTTCACAACTTTTCCGAAAAAACCGGAATAACGCTGGAGGAACAAAGGACAGACACTACACTTTTCATGAGCAACATCAAGAAGGCCGGGCGGATGTCGCTGGCTTATGACGTACTGGTCAAGGCCGTCAAAGCGATACCTAAAGAGAAGCGTACAGAAGCGCTTTCCAAAGCGCTGGAGCCCGACTTCAAAACCGATGTCCTCTATCGCACCAAAGCACAGGAAGGGGACAGCAGACTCACGCTGCTTTTAAACCTTTGTAAGGAAGCGCTTTCTATACTGGAAGTAGAGCCTGGAATGCAGGAGTCGGAAGAAGCGAGGATTCTCAAACGTTTTCTGGCCGAACAATCCACAACCGAAGCCGGAAGCGAAAAACTTATCCCTAAGCCCAAGAAGGAAATCCCCTCCGGCTCCCTCCAGTCAGCATATGATGAAGATGCCACCTATCGCCGGGAAGGGAATGTGAGCCAAAGCGGTTATGTGCTGGAAATATCCGAAACCTGTGACAAGCAAAACCCCTTTCAGCTCATCACCGATTACACCGTCGTCCCCAACAACACCAGCGAAGTAGAAATCCTGCAGGACCGTCTCAAGAAAATCCGTGAAAACACCGGCTGTACCGACATGTATGTGGATGGTGGCTTCCACTCTGAAGATGTCCATCAAACCGCAGCGGAAAACGGAATAAAAATTCACCTGACCAACATGAGCGGAACGGAACCTACAAAGAAAATTCCCGCAACCGAATTTGACATAGATGAAACTACAAATGTGATTAATAAATGCCCGGGAGGTCAGATTCCCACCCATGCCGGAGTGAGCGGTGGACAAACGGTAGCTCACTTTTCTCATGAAGCCTGTGCCAACTGTGAGTTTGGTGAACAATGCTACAGTAAAAAGCAAGCCAAGGACTGCGTCGTCCGCATCAGCCTCAAGGCAGTGAATACCGGCCGGGAACGCGAAAAAATGAAATCAAACAAAAAAGAGAATACCGGCAAGCGCGCAGGAATCGAAGGGAGCAATTCCGCGTTGAAGCGTGCGGGTCTGGACAAGCTTAATGTCCGTGGAAAAGCAAAAAGCACGGTAGTATGTGGATTGAAAGTAACTGTGCAAAACATCAAGCGGTTTATCAAATACTTGCAAGGCGGTTATAAACCAAAATATTCCAATGAACCGTCGAACGGGATACCTGTGCCCATTTTTAGCTGAAAGGAGTAAAAAGCCAAGGAAACAGGCATAGTCAAGGTGGTTTTTAAGTAAAATACAACGCATAAGCGTATATCACCCATCGAAATTTCCCTTAAATTGGTTGCAGTGTTAAGTTGTCAAGGTTTAATGAGGTGTTTTTTTGTGGTTTATGCAGTGAATTCAACATTGCCCAGATTTTCCACACCCCGGATAATATTATCGAAACCGATCACGGCCACATTTTTGCCGAATTTTTTTGCGCGATGCAGGGCATTTAACATATCGTAGGGCGAAACGGGGATTTCTACTACAGGCGCTGTTAGATTAGCTTTTTGGATGGCCAGCGCTGCTCCTCCTCTGGAAATGATGGCTTCAACACCCATTTGCTCAGCTTCCCGGGCTATTTTCACAGCCTGGTCTAATAAACCTAAACGTACTTCTACATCATGGGCGCCTGCCGTTACTTTTTCGGCCAGCGTAACCATTTCTTTGTAGGGAGCGAGAAGCAGAATAGGTTTCACAATAACACCTCTTTAATTTAATGACTTGGGGAAGGTTTTGTTATTCTAAAAAATCCCGTTCGTCAGAACGGGATTTGATTATATATGTATTTTCTATATATTTTACTATATTCAAAAAGGAAAATAAATATTTATTGATAATGGCCTTTTGCCGGTTAAGCTTTAACCCTCATAATCTTTAGTTCGTTTCATAGTTATAATACAAAGAGTGTAATTTTCCCATTCGCAAGAAAATTCTGGTGAAGTGGTGATGGTATGGTCAGATGGCTTGTATCATTATTAATCCTAGTTTTACTCATATCTGGAACCTGGTTTTGGTTTAGCTGGGAGCAGGGGGATTGGGCGATCACGTTAAACTCCTTGGAGTACCCGGGGAGTTTAGGGGTGGGCGGAAAAGAAGAGATCAATTTTTTCTTAAAAGAAGTCGAGAAATCCATACCGCAAAAAGAGCTTGCCCTCAAACCTTACCGCTACAAACTGACCTTGACTAAAAATAAGAAAATAAACAACTACTATCTGGATGACCCTTCCGCACTGTTTAGAGAAGAAACAGGAGAAGGGCTGACATCAACACCTGAATTACAGGAATACTTACATGCCAAAATTAAAGAACTCCATAAATCTACTCCTTTTGGAGCGCCTTTGGAATGGGATGAAGTAAAGGAAATTTTCCCCCGCTATACCCTTGCTGTTATTACCGATGTTGAAACGGACAAAAGTTTTCAAGGAGAACGGCGCGGGGGTACTTTTCATGCTGATGTCCAGCCCCTTACGGCCCGGGATACTCAAGTTTTAAAAGAAGTGTACAAGGGACGCTGGTCCTGGCAACGCCGGGCTGTGGTCGTAGAGATAGGGGGGCGTAAGATTGCAGCATCTATGAATGGTATGCCCCATGGCAGCGGTAAGATCCAGGGGAATGATTTCCGGGGGCACTTCTGTATTCATTTTTTACAAAGCCGTGTCCATAAAAGCGGGAAAGTGGATTTGGCTCATCAGATGATGGTCTGGAAAGCCGCCGGCAGGCCGGAGTACTTGTTTAATAAGGCCAGTCCCGAACAAATCATCAATCTTGTTTTGACGGCTCTGGATCAGGGGGATGAGAGACTTTTGGCCTTAGGATTGTTGTCGGCAAAAGGTAATGATATCAATTCCGCTTCCCGTAAACTTGTACAGGAGATTGCATCTATTGCCCTGGAAAAAATGGAACCCGTTGAAATTGGAGAAAATCCGGACTGTAAGGAATATAACGTTAAGGTAGAATTTTATTACCGTAATGAGCAGGCTAAAAGGGAAAAACAAGGACCCCTTAATGTTTTAACAGACCCTGCTACGGAGCGTCATTTCCTTGAGTTAGAAAGTTTGGTGGATCTTTTGGCAAAGTAAGCAGGACTTTAGATAAAGAAAAGCTAATATAAAAGTGAATGAGATATGCAGAGGGGGTTGTTTAGTATGGAGCAAATTATAAGCCTGCTAAAGAGCGAGATAGAGGTTCTTAAGTCCCATTTGGCAGAAGTCCATCCAGGCAGTAAGTGTTATAGTTTTCTGAATGAGCGGTGTGCAAACTTAGAAAAAATACTGGACTATTTAAAGAAATAAGAGCAGGAATTTAAATCCTGCTCTCAGACTGTCGACAAAGTATAATGTCGGCAGTCTTTTTATGTTCAAAAAGCCCACTTTTGGTTAGTTGCTAGCTGGGAGTTGGCAGTAATTTTTAATGTGAACCGTTAACAGTTAACCGTGAACTGTAAATATGATCCGGTAGGGAAATTTTTTTAAAACTGTTCACTGTTCAGGGTTTACGGTTTACGAATGTAGGTAAACTTAATACCGGACACTGGACTCCGGTCACTGAAATTATTCCTTCTCTGTAAATCGGCACAGCGGCCAACTTATTTCTTAAGCAGCAGTATTCAATGTCAGCCCAGCGTCCTTTGGCTTGCAGGACCTGACCGTTCCGGGATTTACTTAAATGAAAAGGCAGGTTTTCTGCATAGGCTTGGTAGAGGGCCAGTGCTCCCAAAGCAGCGTCGCTTAATTTAGGCGTAAGCCATTGACTTAGGAGCTTGATGAGATATCCTGCACAGCAGGTATCTTCCAAGGAATAAGTAGCTTTCGTACCGGCACAGGCCAAATATATGTCAAGATTCTGATCAAGTATTTTTCTTACCAAAGCTGAAGCGTTAAGGAAAGAGCCAATATAGATATCCTTTGCACCCGAGGAGTTACAAATGGCCTTTGTGCCATTGGTGGTACAAAGGATGATTTTTCGCCCGCTTACTAGATCCGGTATATATTCCAGCGGGGAATTACCCAGGTCAAAGCCCGTAATTTTATCACTGTTTTCTTCACCACCCAAAAGAGCTTCGGGATAAATGTTCTTTAAACGGTAGGCTTCCTCCACGGAAGATACAGGATAAACGGCGCCTGCTCCATGGGCCAGGGCTGTGGTGATTGTACTGGTAGCCCGGAAAATATCAAGAATGACTACCAGTTTGTTTTCTATGAGCTGGGTAGTAATAGACTGGGCTGTAAAACCGATATGGATTTCCACACGAAACCTCCTCCATACTATTTACCAACGATGGCTGCCTCCTGCTGGCGGAGAACAAGGCGTAAGGTGTCGCCGCGCAATCCGGTGCGAAGGGCTTCCAGGGACATCAATTCATTGGGCTGGATATTACCCAGGTTCACGTCTGAGCCAAAACGGGTTATCATCTCCACTTGTTGATTCTTCAGGGGTGCTTCCCAAATAATAGAGGTTAGGTCTCCTATGCCCATGATGAAATCTTCCAGTTTCTCTTCCAATATTTCACCATTCATATCATATATACCAATACCTTTTCCGCTTTCCCGGGCTTCCATGATGACTTTCCAGGCGCCTGCCGCAAGATCATGATCTGCTTGTTTGAGTAAATCACTAATGTCAGGATTTACCTTAGCATCCTTTTTGCCTAATTCTGTAAGTACCGTCAGTCCTTCACCGGCGGCTCGTTTTATACAGTACTGGCGTATTTTATGGTCAAGGGTAATGGTGCCGTCGGATATTTCTATGGTATTGAACCCCAGTTCTTTAATACGTGTCAAAAAGGCTTCATAGCGACCCTGCAGTAAGGCTACCTCCATAAAGGTACCGCCCGGGTAGATCTTAACATCATATTTACGGCAAAGATCAATCTTAGCCTTTAAATATTCTTCACTGTAAAGGGCAGGTGTGCCAAAACCGAGTTTGAGAAAATCCAGGTAGTTTCCGGCTACCTCCAGGAGGTCTTTTAATTCTCTCATTCCCAGTCCTTTATCAATGACCATGGTTATCCCGCTTCTTCTGGGTTTTAAACCTCTTTCTCCCAAAGGATAATGAATGATACCCTGCCATGATTTCATCATGAATGCCCATCTCCTTATAATTGAAGCCGCTAGTGCGGTTTCTTTCACCTCCTGCTTATGTGATATGATAGGACAATTGAGAGAAGTGCCTGATTTCACAAAGGTCAGACCACCAACCTTCTCTGTCAAGCCTCCCCCTAAATGTTAAATAGTTGTAGTTGAGGTGCTTGGCACCTCAACTATTTAACATTCTCTTAACAATACTGGCTAATTCCTTTGTTTTATCATTGGATTTATTTTTGGTATCGAGGTATCTACTAATTCCTGATAAGCTTATATCTAAAAAGCCTGATAATTCATTTCTGGTATAATGAAATTCTTCATAGGCTAACTGACAGAAAAGCTGGCGGCCTGATACGGCGTTTTTTATACGAGAATCAGAGAGAATTGATTTAGGTGATACATTAAGATGGTCACTTACTGTCCTAAGTAGGTGTTCCAGGGTGGGGAGGGGTAGGGTATACGGTGGGGATGAAAGGGTATCATTTTTTATATCTACTAACTGCTGATAGGTTCTTAACATTCTTTCAGGTGTTTCGAAAAGATCAACAACAACCGACAGGTCAATGAGGTTTGATTTTAATTGAAGGATATCGTGGTGACTTGTCCAGGGGTAATCCCTTAAAAATTCAACTAGTCCTGCTCTCATAGGGTTGAGGTGGATATATCTAATTAACTGCAGCAAATACTGGTTTTCCTCTACGTGAAAGGCTTTATAACGATCCTGAAAAAGACTACCGACTTTATTGTGTCTCATATTGAAATAATGGGCATAATTACTTTGTAATCCGTGCATGAATTTACCAAGGGGGATGGCGGATACCTTTACTAAAAAATGAAAGTGATTAGGCATAAGAGTATAGCACAATATAGAGATATTGTTCTTTTCTTTTTGTTCCCATAAAAACTTAAGAAACACATGGTAATCTTTTTTATCTATAAAGATATTGTCTTTGTTATTACCACGGTTCAAAACATGATAGATAGTTCCCTCCATATGGTTTCGTGGTTTTCTAGGCATCTTATTTATACCTCCCTAATAAATCGAATTTCCTATATCCATATTTTCAACAATAGTAATAAAATCCCTCTATGGAAATAGGAATATTCAGATAGTTTAGGTGCCAGGCACCTAAACTAATTAACATTATCTTAACAATACTGAATAGAACCAGTCATGTTATAAAAGGGGGGATGGGACTGGGAAAGTTGACTTCTAGACACTTGTACACATGTAAGGTATTATGGATTAAGTAAGCACTTACCGATACTTTAGATAGTTGTGGGGTGAAAAACCATGGCATATCGTAATTTACGAGATTTTATGCAGGAACTGGAGAAAAAGGGATTGCTGCACAAGGTTGAGGCAGAGGTAGACCCTGTACTGGAGATCACGGAAATTACGGACAGGATCTCCAAGTCCTTTGGTCCCGCTTTATATTTTTCCAAGGTGAAAGGCTCACCTTATCCCGTCTTGATTAACACCTTCGGCAGTATGGAACGAATGACAATGGCTTTAGGGGTGCAAAATCTCGATGAAATCGGCGCCCGTATTGAAGAGTATTTAGCCCTGCCCCATGTAGCAGGGGGAAACTTCATGGATAAACTTCTGGCTCTACCCAAAGTTGCGGAAGTAACCAGGTTTATGCCCAAAATGGTGAAAAAGGCTCCCTGCCAGGAAGTAGTGGAGCATGATCCTGATCTCAACACCTTACCTATTTTACACTGCTGGCCCCAGGACGGGGGAAGGTTTATCACCCTGCCTTTAGTCTTTACCAAAGACCCGGAGACGGGAAAGCGCAACTGCGGCATGTACCGCATGCATGTTTATGACGGTAAAACCACCGGTATGCACTGGCACCTGCATAAAGACGGTTCCCGGCATTATCACAGGTATAAGGAAAAGAAGGGAAGGATGGAGGTTGCAGTAGCTATAGGTGCTGATCCTGCCACAATTTATGCGGCTACAGCCCCCCTGCCCAAAGATATCGATGAAATGATTTTTGCCGGTTTCTTACGGAAAGAACCGGTGGAAATGGTGAAATGCAAAACCGTGGATATAGAGGTACCGGCAGAAGCCGAGTTTGTGTTAGAGGGGTATGTTGATCCTGAAGAGAGACGGATGGAAGGGCCCTTTGGCGACCATACCGGTTATTACTCCCTGGCTGATGAATATCCTGTTTTTCATCTTACATGTATGACCCGCAGGGCTAAACCCATCTATCCTGCCACTGTAGTGGGCAAACCGCCTATGGAGGATTGTTTCCTGGGCAAAGCCACGGAGAGAATTTTTTTGCCTTTATTGAAACTCCAGTTGCCGGAAATTGTAGACATGAACTTACCTTTGGAAGGTGTGTTCCATAACTGTGCTGTAGTTTCCATCAAAAAAAGTTACCCCGGCCATGCCAAGAAAGTGATGCATGCCATCTGGGGTATGGGCCAGATGATGTTTACCAAAATGATCATTGTGGTGGATGAACACATTGATGTCCAGGATATGTCCACCGTATGGTGGAAGGTCTTTAATAATATCGATGCCAGGCGCGATGTAGTGGTGGTGGAAGGACCCCTGGATGCCCTGGATCACGCTTCGCCGCTTCCGCACTATGGAGCAAAAATGGGTATCGATGCTACGAAAAAATGGCCCAGTGAGGGACATCACCGGGAATGGCCTGATGATATAGTCATGTCCCCGGAGATTAAGGACCTGGTGACGAGGAGATGGCAGGAATATGGCTTTAGTAAGAAATAAAGTTAGGACCTTTGCTGAACTGGTGAAATTTGAACACACCATCTTTGCCCTGCCTTTTGCCTACATGGGGGCTTTATTAGCGAAAAAAGCCCTGCCTACCTGGCCGCAGTTTATTTGGATTACGCTAGCCATGGTGGGGGCCCGAAGTGCTGCCATGGGTCTGAACAGGGTCATCGACCGCTATATTGATAAAGAAAATCCCCGTACTGCTAACCGCCACTTACCCCGGGGCCTTATCTCCGTAGGGGAAGTCATGTTATTCGTGGTGCTGTCTTTTCTTTTGCTCATCTATGCCACCTACCGGCTCAGTCCCCGGCATCTTATTTATTTACCGGTGATTATGGCTATTTTAACAGGTTATTCTTATACGAAGCGTTTTACCTGGCTGTGCCATCTTGTTTTAGGGGTTGCCATCGGTTTTGCCCCCATGGGGGGATGGATAGGTGTCACCCAAAGTATGCAGTTGGGAACTTTTATCTTAGGTTTGGTGGTAGCCTTTTGGATTGCCGGGTTTGATATCATTTACGCTACTCAGGACCTTGAGTTTGACCGTCAATACGGCCTTTATTCCATGCCTGTCACCTTTGGTTTAAAGAAAGCCCTCTTTGTGGCCAAGCTGTTCCATGTGGTGGTAGTATTATTACTGGTTAGCCTGTATTTCCTGCTGGATTTGGGCTGGTGGTACCTGGCAGGGGTCTTCGTCACCAACCTCCTGCTTCATTACGAGCATTCCATTATCTCACCCCAGGATCTGAGCCGGGTCAATGTGGCATTCTTCAATATAAACGGGTTGATTAGTATACAACTGTTAGTGTTTACCCTGCTGGATATATTGCTTTAGAATCGTTAACTGTAAACAGTGAACCGTGAACGGTAATCGCTACCCGTTACCCGATCCCCGCTACCCGAAAATAAAATAAAAGATGAAAAATTTGGGAAGCGGGAAGCGTCAGGAAATTCGTTTTATGCGAAGAGCGGGATACGTGGGGGCAAGCCTGGATAAATATTGGTGACGCAAAAGCGGTATGAGTGTCTAGTAACTAAGAACTAGTAACTAGTAACTGAACAAGGATGTGACATCATGAACAAACACCTGGGGGAGCAGTTTGAAGGTAAAGAGGAGTATGTGAAGAACCTTTTCAACTCTATAGCTCCCTTTTATGACCGGATGAATATGATTATGACCTGGGGACTTCTCAAAAGCTGGCAGAGGTTTGTGTTGAACCTAACCAACCTTAGGCCCGGGGATAAAGCTTTGGATGTGTGTACGGGTACAGGGGAGCTGGCCTTTCAGATGGCGGAAAAGGTTGGTCCTACAGGGGAAGTCATGGGTTTAGATTTGTCTGAAGAAATGCTGAGTATTGCCCGGGAAAAATTAGTAAAGCAGTACCCTCAGCGTAAAGTGATTTTTATGGAAGGTAATGCCCTTTCACTGCCTTTTCCTGCCGGGGAATTTGCCTGTGTTACCACGGGATTCGCTATGCGGAATGTGGTGGATATTCCCCTGGCTGTCCGGGAGATGACGCGGGTATGTAAAAAAGGGGGGAGGGTGATCTGCCTGGAAATTTCCCAGCCTACCATTCCTCTTTTTCGGCAAGGATTTAGTTTATACTTTTTTCACTTTATCCCCCTTTTGGGGCGTCTTGTGGATAAGGGGCAAAGGATTTTCGGTCGCTTACCTGCCTATACATGGCTGCCGGAGTCTTTGAAAAAATTTCCCGATAGGGAAACCCTGGCCCAGATTTTTCGTGAGGCGGGCTTGCGGGAAGTCAAGTATTATCCCTTGAGCGGGGGAGTGGTTACTGTGCATGTAGGCGTCAAGTAAGTTACTAGTTATCAGTTACTAGTTATTAGTGAATAAAGCACTATAATTTAAGTGTTAAGTATAAGTAGAAAGAGCCACTAACCAATTGGGTTATGGCTCTTTCTTTGATTGTTCAGGAAAGTATAACTTTATAATCAGTAAGTAGAAAAGGGATGTGGAAATTGATGCGGCGTAGCCGCATTTTTATTTTACTAGTAACTAAGAACTAGTAACTAGTAACTAATTTACCCAATAAGGTACAGCAATCTCATGGCATTGAGGGCATGATCGTGCATGGTATCGAAGAAGACATCCCGGTAGCAGGCATCGGCAATAAGATATAGTTCTTTAAGCCAGTTGAAGAGTTGGGCTTCTTCTTTAAAAGCGTAGCGGGCGGCATCGACAAAATTGGTGAATTGGCGAGGTTCTTCCAGGGCTTCTTCATGAAGCGGTGGAATAGCTTTTCCGCCCATTTCCATGTAGAGTTTCTTCATTTTTTCCATAGTATGATGGACGGTCATGCGGTTCATTTCCACCATTCTGCGAGCCTCTTCCGTGGGGGCGTTTTGAATCATGTAACCGTAGACATGATGGAGTTCCATGAGTTCTCCCACAATCGTTGTTAAGAAAGCGGGTAAAGTAAAAGTCATATGAATCATAATTCATCCTCCTTTTAGTTTAATAAATAAGTGAGTAACATAGCATGACGGAATTCATCATGCATGGCATTAAAAAGTGTATCGCGATACTCAGGATTGTCTGTCATAAGATACATATCTTTGTACTTTCTAAAATCGGCATATTCATCAAAAAGCTGCATGCGTACATGATCTAGAAAGGTCATGTTTTCGTTCACGGGCATCATATGCATACCCGTATCACGCGGCTCTGTTCCGGTAAGTTCTTCGTAGATTTTTTCAAAAGCCTCTGCATGCCTATGTTCATCCTGGGCATTCATCATCATTATATGTCGTGCTTCTTCTGTAGGCGCCATTTGGGCCATCGTCATATAGTGGTGATGCGCCTGCATTTCTGCAAAATAGGATTCTAAAATCAGTTGAGTAAACCTGTCATGAGCCATTGTCACACCCTCCTTGATAGTGTCTCTATATACAATATGCTTAGTGTGGAAAAGGGTGACAAGTTGACAAAAGGAGTGCTGCTTAGGCAGCACTCCTTTTGTCTGGTTTGTCAGTTTTACTAATAGCATATTTTTACCAGGGATTTAACAGAATAATAGAATAGGAAGGGAGGTCCGACTATGCCGCAGGAAAATAAAAAAACGGAAAAGTCACCAATCCCCCCGACTGGTTTCGTACAAAAGCTGTGGGAAATGAGCAAAAACACCCTAACTTTCAAGGCAGAAAAGCAGAGGGAAGGCTTTATTTTGTTAGGTGTGGAAGATGGACCCTCTAAGGGAAAAAGTCAGGCTGAGGATAATAATAAAACCAAAGATAAGAGCCGCAAAAAAGCGGGGAAGCGAGAGGATCCCCGGGTTAATAAGAAACCGATCCGCGTCCAGCGCCTTTCCTCCTATAACAATAATAAAGGTGTAGAAGAAAAACCGGAGAAGAGGGTTAGCCCCGAAAACCTTTTGGTAGATCCCCAGTTAAAGATAAATAAATACTATATCGAGGAAATCTATTCCCTTCCCAAGAATAAGGATATAATTCTCAGGGAATTTACGATTTCTCTAAAACCTCCTCTCAAGGCCTTTGCGGTTTTTATGGAGGGACTGTCCGACAAAAACATCATCAATGATGTCGTTTTAAAGCCTCTGATGATTCTCTCCAATCTGGAAGAAAAAACTGATCTTTATAACCTGGCCGAATACATTAAGGATAATATTTTGCCGGGCAACCAGGTGGAAATAACCAATGAATACAGAAAAATTGTAGAGAGTGTGAATTACGGGGGGACTGCGGTTTTTATAGAAGGAAGCCCCTATTGCCTGTTGGTTGAAACAAAGGGGTGGGACAGGCGTGCAGTGGGTAAACCGGCTACTGAACAGGTTATCCGCGGGCCTCATGAGGCTTTTAATGAAACCCTGCGCTCCAATACCGGACTTGTACGAAAGCTCATTCGTAATGAGAAGTTGATTACCGAGATGTTTCCTCTTGGTGAACGCAATAAGACCAATATAGCCATTATGTACATCGAAGATATTGCTAACCCTGAACTGGTCAGGGAGGTTAAACGGAGAATTAACTCTATCAAAACTGATTTCGTGGCCGAATCAGGGATTTTAGAACAGTTTATAGAGGACCATCCCCTGATGCCCAGTCCCCAGGTCTTAAGCACGGAAAGGCCCGACCGGGTAGCTGCTTTTCTGGTGGAAGGGAGGGTTGCCATTTTTGTGGACGGCAACCCTAACATTCTCATTGTGCCCACTACTCTCTTTAGCCTGCTGCACAGTGCTGAAGACTATTATCTTCGCATGCCCTACGGTAATTTTGTGCGTTTACTGCGGGTTGTTGCCGTTTTTATTGCCATCATGACTCCCTCCATTTATGTAGCCATCATCACTTTCCACCAGGAAATGATTCCTACCGAACTAATATTGGCTATTGCCGCCAGTCGAGAAACAGTTCCTTTTCCCACCATTCTGGAAGTGATGATGATGGAGTTGGCTTTTGAGCTGATCCGAGAGGCGGGGGTTAGGGTACCCGGTGTCATTGGTAATACCATCGGTATTGTGGGGGCCTTAATTTTGGGCCAAGCTGCTGTCCAGGCCGGAATTGTCAGCCCTATTCTAATCATTGTCGTAGCGGTAACGGGTTTAGCGTCCTTTGCTATTCCTAACTATTCCCTTTCCTTTGCTTTCCGTGGTGTGCGTTTTATCTTTACTCTCCTTGCGGCCGGTTTTGGTTTTTTTGGTGTTTCTGCCGGATTATTTCTTTTATTGACCACTATGTGCAGTATGAAATCTTTCGGTGTTCCCATGTTGTCCCCTATCGGGCCCCGGACTAAAGCCGGGCCTGACCTGGTACTGCGAGGTCCCATGTGGTCTATGGAGGAGCGGCCAGATAGCCTGGATACCCTGGACCGGCAGCGCCAGCCCCGGGTGAGCCGGGGTTGGGTGAAGCCGAAGAAGGAGGATCAGGATAATGAACAATATCGTTAAACTGGGGTACAGTGAAGCGGCAGCTATGACCATTGTTTTTTTGGGAACCAAGGTATTCCTGGGTTACCCCCGGACTATAGTACAATTTGGCTCTACTACTGCCTGGTTAGTCATACTTATTAATCTATCCGTTGCCGTTGTTGTCTGGCTGGTCATCTCATCACTCCTGGGTCGTTACCCCGGGAAATCCATCATGACCATTAATGAGCTGGTACTGGGGCCTGTGTTAGGGCTGGGTGCCAACGTGCTTATTTTCTTCTATGCAACAGTTGATAATAGTATACACTTAAGGCTTTTTAGCGAAGCGGTAATCCTCACAGCCTTACCCCAAGCACCCATCTCTTCCCTGGCTTTTCTTTTTATCATTCCCGTATGGTTGGCAACCTACCTGGGTCTGGAAGCATTGAGTCGCAGTTCCTATATCGCTTTTCCTTTTGTCCTGGTAGGAGTGATAATAGTACTTTTAGCCCTGTACCCTTATTGGGATTCCAGACAGTTGTTACCTATAATGGGAGAGGGACTGGTTCCAATTCTAAAATATGGTGTCCTTGGTGTAACGAGTTTTGCCGAGGTTATCCTCCTTGCTTATTATGTGCCCTTTTTTGCCTTTGGGCCCCAACAATTAAGATACGTGGGATTATTTAGTTTAAGCTTTATAGCCGTGATTTTCCTGATGGTGGTCATTACTTATCTTATGGTTTTTCCCTTTCCTTCGGCTATGGAAACACTTGCTCCTTTTTATCAATTGAGCCGCACCATATTTCTGGGAAGATACTTTCAGAGGGTGGAGGCGCTTTTTGTTCTCTTCTGGACCTTTATTGCTTTTTTACGCCTGGCTCTGGGAGTACTGGTATCGGCAATCATTTTACAGGATACGTTAAAACTCCCCTATTACCGTCCTCTTTTGCCTGCCCTATGTATTTTAATCTTTAGTGTTGCATTAACACCTATCAGCCTAATTCAAGCTGTAGATATTGAAAAAATACGCATAATTACCGGCTGGTTATTCACAATGGCCTTACCCTGCGGGGTCTGGCTGGTGGCTCTGTTGCGGGGGAAGGGGGAGAAAAGTGACAAAAATAAACCGAACGCTTAAACTCCTTCTGCTTAGTATTATCATTATGCTTCTGCCCACAGGGTGCTGGGGGGCCAGGGAAACGGACCAGATGGCCTATATCCTGGTTATGGGTATTGATAAAGGCCAAAACAATCTTGTAGAAGTAACATTCCAGATTGCCAAACCTCAAAATATTGGGGGAGGTGAGGGAGGAGGGGGAGGACAGGGGGCCAATACAGAAATCGTTTCTGTAGAAGCAGCTTCTCTTTTTGGCGCCCTCCAGCTGGCCAATGCTTTTGTGAGCAGGGAACTGACCTTCATCCACAATAAAGTAGTGATTGTCTCCGAAGATATCGCCCGGGAAGGGATGAGCAAATACATCAATCCTCTGGTACGGAGCCGGGAGATACGGCGAACCACATTTCTCATGGTCAGTAAGGGGAAAGCCCGGGATTTTATTGAAAAAAATAAGCCGGTGCTGGACAGGAACCCTTCGCGGCAGTTTGAAACATTGATGCAGGGTAATTTTATTACGGGGATTATACCCTATGGCACGATCCATGAATTTTATATTAACATCAAGTCACCGGGAAGTGAACCCTTTACCAATCTGGTAGGAGTTCAAAAAGAAGGGGAACCGGGCAGTAAAAAGCAGGGAGGTGACGATAAAATTATGAATGAAGTAGCTTACTTGCCCGGGGAAATCCCCCGCAAAGGTGGTAATAAAATAGAGGTAATAGGCCTTGCAGCATTTCGTAGTGACAAACTGGCTGGTTTTCTTAACGGTGCGGAAACTCGCTATCATCAGATGGTTACGGGTAGGTTTAGGAGTGCTATTTTTACTTTTCCTGACCCCCAGAGAGATGATAGAAAAAATATTATAGTTATGGAAATCAAAAAAGGCAGCAATCCTACTGTCAAAGTAACTTTAACGGGGGATAAACCTCTCATTGAGGTGAACCTTGTTCTAGAAGGGGAAATTGTTAGTATCCAGAGCGGTATTAACTATGAAGCCACAGACAAAATCGGTGAGTTGCAAAGCAACATCGAAAGGTTGATATCCGGTGAGGTGCTGAAAGTAATCAGAAAGACCCAGCAGGAATTTAAAAGCGACATTTTCGGCTTTGGCGAATACACCCGCCAATACTTCTGGGTCTGGAAGGAGTGGGAGAAATTTGACTGGCTAAAGCGTTACCCCGAGGCTGAGGTTAAAGTAACCACAAGCCTCGCCATACGCCGCACAGGGCTCATGACCAAGACAGTACCCACCCATTCCGGTTGGGGGGAATAACTATGGGGGGATTTTTGTATGACCTTTTTTTATGGACGGTACCTCTTTTGATTAGTTTCTATACCTTAACATATGCCTGGTGGCTGTGGCAGCAGAAAAAGAAAAGGGGTGCTCTCGGGGTGGCGGCTTTGGCTCTTTTTACTGCCCTTTACCCCGGCTTTGTGTTGTTTTTTATCCACAAATAAAAGAAAGGGACGCCTTTTTCAGGCAACCCCTTTTTTCTTTCATTTACTACCAACTGCCAACTAACAACTACCAACTATGATTGGTCACACTTCAACACGCCACCATCGGCGATGTTGTGTTTTTCCATATCCCGGATAATAATCTTAACGCTTTCCCTCTTGCAATTGATGGTTTTCACTAGAGCCTCTGTTACTTCTTTTACCATAGCCCTTTTTTGTTCAATTGTCCTGCCGCCGATCATTTCAATTTGCACAATTGGCATGATAAGTACCTCCCTTAAAAATGTATTGCAAACTTTATTATTCGCCTATTTCCTGGGGAAACCCTGCAGGCTCTTTTAGAAAAAAACAAGAATAATATTTCACAAAAAAGAAAAAAACATCTAGACAAAACCTTAAATTCCATTTTATAATGTATACAAGAGTGGGATGAAGCCTCGCAAGAGTTCTTCCGCTTAGCAAAAACTGTATCTGCAGTGACATGGGTCACCCCATTGTTAAGAGTGCAGGTAGTAAATCGCTCAAGTGATTTACTACCTGCTTTTTTTAACGTATAGGAAAGTATAAAAATTTTTGTGGTTCTCAGCCCTTGCTAAGCAAGGGTTTTTTCATTTTTTAACGAAAGCAGGAAGTAGTTGTTAGAAAGGTGAGAACATATGGGCCAGGATAATATCTTAAGAGAGATATTTTTTGATGAGAACAAGCATTGGGAAAAGTTTGTTAATAAATACGAAGACAGAATACGTCCTGTTGTGATAAAGGAAATCAATAAATTTAATCGATGTGGACAAAAAGAAGCAGGATTTACTCTGTTCGCATGTCCGGTATGTGGAGAAATGAAAATAGTTCCTCACACGTGTAAGGGACGTTTTTGTACATCGTGCGCAACCGGATACACCCAAGAATGGAGTCGAGAAACCAGTAAAAGAATGTATCCGGTTCCTCATCGCCACATCATGTTTACAGTGGACGAACGTTTGTGGGAAATATTTACCCGTCATAGAGAACTCTTGAAAGATCTAATGGACCTGGCAGTAAAAATACTATTAGAATGGCTGAAGAAAAGAGGAAAAGTCAAATCCGGCGCCATGGTAGGAATACATACCTTTGGAGCAAGAATGAACTTCAATCCCCATGTACATATCCTAGTAACTGAAGGTGGTTTTGACGGAGCGGGGAAATGGGTTGTTAAAGACTTTATCCCATATGTAATGCTGAGGAAAAGGTGGCAGGCGGCAGTAATGGAGATGTTGAAGAAAAAACTGCCGGAACAAGAAGTTAAACGATATAAGAAGTTGTTTCAAAAGATATGGGATGATAACCCTGAAGGATTTGTAATCTATGGTCCGCCCAATAAAAAAGGACAAGGGTCAGTAGAAGCCCAAGTAGGATATATAGGGCGGTACATGAGAAGACCTGCCATGGCGTTAAGCAGAATTGTAGACTATGACGGGGAAAATGTAACCTTTAAATACTTTGATAAAACAGAGCAAAAAGAAAAACAAGAAACCATCACCGTAGAAGAATTCATATCACGGATAATAAGGCATATACCGGATGAGCAATTTAAAACAATCCGGTATTATGGAATTTACTCCAGAAGGAGTAAAAGATTGGCTGACAAATTAATGGAAGCATACCTGGGAAGGCAGAAAAGAAGGAAAAACGGCCAAAGAGGAAAGCAACGGATAGGCTGGAGAAATAAAATAGAAGAATTCACAGGAAAAGACCCGTTAGAATGTATGAGATGTAAAGAGATAATGGAATACAAGGGGAAAGTGTGTCTAAAATCAGGGATATTGAAAGTTGTTGATGCCGTAGATGACTTTGCTAAAAAAAGACTAAAGGAGTTGGCAGGAATAGATGAGCCCAGTAAGCAGAAAAAGAAAGAAACACGCAAAGAAAAAGCCGCCTAAAGTAGGCGGCAAGGCAACCATCAAATTTGTTTGTTTGCAGTGTAACATAGAAGAAGACATTCCGAAGGAAGTGGTGGATTACTGCGATATGATGGATGACGGAGATATTTCAGTTCCACCAAGGTTTAGTTGTGAGGTTTGTGGCGGTGAGATGCGCCCAAAAGAATACTTAGGTGTGCATGGTATTAAATATGAGTTATAGGAACCAAAGAGCGCGCGACCTTGGTCGCGCTTTTTTTAAATTGAAATTATAATGATATAAGGCTTTGGACTGGGGATCACCCTCCCCTATGGGGAGCGACTCCGGACCTGCTTAAACCAGTCATTCTCTACACGGCCCGGTCTACCCCCGGAGCCATCTGTAGTTGAGCAGGTAGCTAGCGTTCCCCTGGCTACCTGTGTATGTTTTTGGGGAAGGGTTGTAAATTATCGAAGACCTCATCAATACCGGAACCACCGTCAAACAGGCTATAACTATGGCCAAGGCCCATGGCGAAAAGAAAAATTTTGCGGCTTAAGTTGTTTCTCGCCCCAGTAGGAGATGAAGATAACCAAGATACAAAAGAGATATATACATTGGAGGGTACTAAAAAAGTTAAAACCCGGCTGCCTTGCGCCCGGGTTTTAACTTTTTTAACGTATAGGAAAGTATAAAAATTTTTGTGGTTCTCAGCCCTTGCTAAGCAAGGGTTTTTTCATTTTTTAACGAAAGCAGGAAGTAGTTGTTAGAAAGGTGAGAACATATGGGCCAGGATAATATCTTAAGAGAGATATTTTTTGATGAGAACAAGCATTGGGAAAAGTTTGTTAATAAATACGAAGACAGAATACGTCCTGTTGTGATAAAGGAAATCAATAAATTTAATCGATGTGGACAAAAAGAAGCAGGATTTACTCTGTTCGCATGTCCGGTATGTGGAGAAATGAAAATAGTTCCTCACACGTGTAAGGGACGTTTTTGTACATCGTGCGCAACCGGATACACCCAAGAATGGAGTCGAGAAACCAGTAAAAGAATGTATCCGGTTCCTCATCGCCACATCATGTTTACAGTGGACGAACGTTTGTGGGAAATATTTACCCGTCATAGAGAACTCTTGAAAGATCTAATGGACCTGGCAGTAAAAATACTATTAGAATGGCTGAAGAAAAGAGGAAAAGTCAAATCCGGCGCCATGGTAGGAATACATACCTTTGGAGCAAGAATGAACTTCAATCCCCATGTACATATCCTAGTAACTGAAGGTGGTTTTGACGGAGCGGGGAAATGGGTTGTTAAAGACTTTATCCCATATGTAATGCTGAGGAAAAGGTGGCAGGCGGCAGTAATGGAGATGTTGAAGAAAAAACTGCCGGAACAAGAAGTTAAACGATATAAGAAGTTGTTTCAAAAGATATGGGATGATAACCCTGAAGGATTTGTAATCTATGGTCCGCCCAATAAAAAAGGACAAGGGTCAGTAGAAGCCCAAGTAGGATATATAGGGCGGTACATGAGAAGACCTGCCATGGCGTTAAGCAGAATTGTAGACTATGACGGGGAAAATGTAACCTTTAAATACTTTGATAAAACAGAGCAAAAAGAAAAACAAGAAACCATCACCGTAGAAGAATTCATATCACGGATAATAAGGCATATACCGGATGAGCAATTTAAAACAATCCGGTATTATGGAATTTACTCCAGAAGGAGTAAAAGATTGGCTGACAAATTAATGGAAGCATACCTGGGAAGGCAGAAAAGAAGGAAAAACGGCCAAAGAGGAAAGCAACGGATAGGCTGGAGAAATAAAATAGAAGAATTCACAGGAAAAGACCCGTTAGAATGTATGAGATGTAAAGAGATAATGGAATACAAGGGGAAAGTGTGTCTAAAATCAGGGATATTGAAAGTTGTTGATGCCGTAGATGACTTTGCTAAAAAAAGACTAAAGGAGTTGGCAGGAATAGATGAGCCCAGTAAGCAGAAAAAGAAAGAAACACGCAAAGAAAAAGCCGCCTAAAGTAGGCGGCAAGGCAACCATCAAATTTGTTTGTTTGCAGTGTAACATAGAAGAAGACATTCCGAAGGAAGTGGTGGATTACTGCGATATGATGGATGACGGAGATATTTCAGTTCCACCAAGGTTTAGTTGTGAGGTTTGTGGCGGTGAGATGCGCCCAAAAGAATACTTAGGTGTGCATGGTATTAAATATGAGTTATAGGAACCAAAGAGCGCGCGACCTTGGTCGCGCTTTTTTTATGTGCCATTATGATCCCTTGCTTCTACCTGTTGTTCCGCCGCAGTCTGGTTATCTTCATCGAGAGTCGACTCTTCTTCCATCAGCTGCTGCCGTAATGTAACAGCCTCCGGAGAAGTATCTTCCGATAGAGAAAGAGCCAGTTTGAATCGTTCTAAAGCCAGTGCTCCCGGTGGTAAACTGTTGATGGTACTGGCACAAACGGCAGGATTAATTTCCTGATTTTCGCTCATAGGTTTCACCATCCTGACCAATGTATTTACATTCTTATCATTCCCGGGCCTCGTAAACTCCTATGCTGGTAATAGCGACCTCTTAAATGCAAAAAATCCACCCACTGGCGGATTTTATTATTACGCACTTTTGGTGATCAAATAATTTTAGAAAAAGATTGCCCCTATTGTTGGGGGCATTACACAAAAATTATATAAAACATTGGAGGGTATAATTAAGAATACCATATATCTTGCGTATGAACAATAAGGTAGCAGCCTTATCTCAGAAGTGAAAAAATATTTTTTCTCTTTCATGAGTATAGAGGAAATTAATATTTAATATACTGTATACACGATACACTGCAAAATGGTATAATTAAGCTGAAAATTTAAAAAATCTCAGGGGGGATTCACATGGAGAACAACCTTTTCTATCAAAGGGCTATCAGTTTGGTACAAAAAGCCTGTGATAACCTGGGACTTGATGAGGCAACCCGTCAGGTGCTGACTGAACCCAAACGGGCGGTGGAAGTGGCCATTCCTGTCAAGATGGATGACGGTTCAACCCGTGTTTTTAAAGGTTGGAGGGTGCTGCACACCGATGTGATGGGACCAGGCAAAGGTGGTATCAGGTTCCATCCAGAAACGACTTTCGATGAGGTAAAGGCCTTGGCCACGCTCATGACTTTTAAATGTGCCATAGCCGGATTACCTTACGGCGGCGGAAAAGGTGGCGTACAGGTTAATCCCAGGGAATTATCAGTAATGGAGTTAGAACGCTTAAGCCGCGGTTATATCAGAGCCATTGCTCCTGTCATCGGTGTTGATAAAGATGTTCCGGCACCGGACGTGTATACAAACCCCCAGATCATGGCCTGGATGATGGACGAATTTTCCATTATCCAGCAAAATCCTGAATTCGGTGTCATTACCGGTAAACCTCTAAGTGTAGGCGGTTCCAAAGGTCGTGTATCGGCAACCGCCCAGGGCAGTCTCTATGTAACGAGAGCCGCTTACCGCAGCATGGGTAGGGAATTAGCCGGGGCGACCGTATGTGTTCACGGTTACGGTAATGCCGGAGCCATAGCCGCCCGTCTCTTTGCGGCTGAGGGTGCCAAAATTATCGCTATTTGTGACAGCAAATCGGGAGTTTATGATCCTCAAGGAATCAATGTTGACCTGGCTGATGAAATTAAGGCTAAAACCGGCAGTCTGAAAACTTACCCAAACGGCAAACAAGTTACACCCGATGATGTTTTGGAAATTCCCTGCGATATCTTTTTACCCGCCTCTTTAGAGGGGATTATTCACGAAGGTAATGTGGATAAAATCCAGACCAGCCTGATTTCCGAACTGGCCAACGGACCAATTACACCGGAAGCCGATGAAGTTCTTAATAAAAAAGGAGTCATCATTCTTCCCGATATTTTAGCCAGCGCCGGTGGTGTTACCGTGAGTTATTTCGAATGGGTACAAAATAGAACCGGTCTCTACTGGTCTGATGCGGAGGTACAGGAACGGTTGGAAAATATGCTGGTTGATGCCTTCTATACCATTAAAAAATTTAAAGAGGAGAAAAACTGGGATAACTGGCGGGCGGCTGCTTTTGGTGTGGCTGTACAGCGTGTGGCTAAAGCTTTGAAAGATAGAGGCTGGTGCTAGAATAACAATATCACCCGCTAAAACATATCATATAGGGCAAATCATATCATAAGGAGATGATTACCCTATGCAATATGTGGTTCAAGCGGGTGACACCTTATCATCGATTGCCCAAAGATTTAATACTACAGTTGAAGCTATTGTACGGGCTAATAATATCAGCAATCCCAACCTAATTTTTGTTGGTCAGGTTTTGATCATTCCTACAGGACCCACACCCACACCACCACCACCGCCACCTCCACCAACAACTGTCTGTCCCCGCTTAAGTTTAGGAAGCCGAGGTCCTGCTGTTACCCGGTTGCAAGTTTTACTAAAGAATGCCGGTATTGACCCGGGACCCGCCGACGGTATTTTTGGACCGAAGACCGACGCTGCGGTAAGGGCTTTTCAACGGCAGCGGGGATTACCTGTTACAGGTATAGTTGATGTACCAACCTGGGTTGCTTTAGGTGAGAATTGTGGTGTAACTCCCGGACCAACTCCCCCTCCTCCGCCTCCGCCGGAAGAGTGCCATTGCCCTGTATTAAGACTGGGCCGTAGGGGCCCCGCTGTAAGGTTGCTGCAGAGACTTTTACAAGAACGGGGTTTTTATTCAGGTGCAATAGACGGAGATTTCGGTAGAAGAACAGAGCGGGCTGTGCGGCAATTCCAGCGTCAACAAGGCTTACCCGTAACGGGTGTGGTTGATGAAGCCACCTGGAGGGCTCTGGGAGTAAGTTGTTGTCCAATTGAACCCAGACCCCCTGCTGGGATGCCCATTGATACCAAGGTTGTACGAGGTTTGCGACTCATACTTTTTACAGACAAACGTGTTTATCAACGGGGAGAGAGCATAAAAATTACCCTGACCAAAACAAACACCACGGATGATCCTATAACATTAAGGTATCCTACTACTCAAATTATCGAAATTACAGCTACTAACGCCCAGGGAAATGTAGTATGGCGCTGGTCGGAGGGCCGTCAATTCGCCCAGGCCCAGCGGGTAATCACTATCTTCGAGGGTGGCACACAGGTAATTACCGAGTTTTGGAACCAGCTAGATAATAATGGGCGTCAGGTACCGCCTGGAACATATACTATTACGGCGAGAAACCTGGCTCTTGAAGTCACCTTGTCTGTGCAGATTGAAATAAGATAGAATCAAGAACAAAGCACCTCGTTTAGAGGTGCTTTGTTCTTGGTCTAGTCGCTATAAGGAGGGTAGTTAATATTGAAGAGGGAGGTTTTTTTTTCTCGAGAGAAGATGGCAAGGAGACAGAGTTCGGATTTTTTACATTGGTGGGGAAGGATAGTTACCAGGGCCCAGCCTTCGGTAGCCAGGTCATTTAGGGCCGAATCAAGAACGGCCCCGGATAGGCATGTATTCTGGTTTTCAATTTGCACGGTTTTATATTCATAACGCATGTTTGTTCTCCCCAGTCAATTAAATACTATAAAATTTATACCTTTCTCCTAGCTTATACTATTCCTTGTAAAAACTACTGGGGACAAAAAAAGTGACCGGACAGCTTTGTGTGCTCCTTAATTTATTTATAGACCCTATAAAAATAATTAATAAACGTAAACATAATTTTTCCCTCGTTCTTTAGCCTTATAGAGAGCCTCATCGGCTTTTTGTAAAATACCCTCCGGGTTATGGGCGTCGTCGGGGAAGGCCGCAATCCCTATAGATAAGCTGATACGGGAATAAATAAGGAATTTGGGATGAATTAAGACCTTGTTGCGGATCCTTTCCGCAATTTGCTTGCTGTCTTCTTTCGAGGTGTGAGGTAAGATAATGGCGAATTCATCACCGCCGTAACGGGAGGAAATATCCGAGGACCGTGTACACTCCTTGATTGTAGCCGCCACGATTTTGAGGACATAATCGCCATGATGGTGACCTTGTGTATCATTAAGAATCTTAAAGTCATCAAGGTCTAAAAGCAGCAGGGAAAAAGGTATTTTCCCATCTACTAACTGGGACAAGGCGTGATTAAAAAAACGCCTGTTGTGAATTTTTGTTAATGTGTCCAGGTTAGCCTGGGTGAAATACGTTTGACGATAACTCTGCTGTTGTGCCCACGTAAAAAGGGCCAGGATAAAGAAAAGAATAACCTGTATACTCATCAGAGCCGGGGAAAACTTAGCATAATACCCCGTAAACAAATAGGCGAGACCGGCGAGAAAAGCCGTAAACAAGGCCGGGTAGGGTTTTATATGGGAAGCCATACTGATGATAGGAAGAAAATAAAAACCTGCCAGTACCTGACCATAATGCCTGCCGTAGTAAACAATGAAGCTGATTAAAATCAGGTCAATAAAAAAACTGCAGAAAAAAACGAGAGGAATATTCTTTTTTAGTCTTGCCAGTAAAAAAAGGATAAGGGCGTAAAGAAAGGTAAACCCGGCAACGTAATAAAATTCCCGGGGGAGATTCTGGTTCATAAGCAAAAAACCGGGAAGGAAAAGAATACATACCATTAAGCGTAAAAAAGACATCTTTTCCACGACTATATTGGCCATTTTTTATCCTCCTCTTCTCCCCCTTTTTTTACTTTATTCTCTATAAGAAGGCTTTTACCCTCTGTAAATCCCTTAAATTTCTGGAAAATCGCATGAAGTAAGTACAAACAAATCAAGGTTTAGGATGATTTAAATCACAGACTGATTTTTACCTTTCTGCCATAATGAAAGTACAAAAAACACTAGTTAATTGTTAAGGAGGTAATATAGATGGCTGTACGTAAAATTGTGAAAATTGACGAGGAAAAGTGCAACGGCTGCGGTATTTGTGTACCGGCCTGTGCAGAGGGTGCTATTCAAATCATTGACGGGAAAGCCCGCCTGCTGGCGGAAAACCTGTGTGACGGGCTGGGAGCCTGTTTAGGGCCTTGTCCCATGAATGCCATCACCATTGAAGAAAGGGAAGCGGAGGAATTCGATGAAGCGGCTGTAGAAAAACACAAGAAGAGTATTGGACGGGAACCCCATAAACACGAACATCATGAAACCCCTAAACCGGTAGCACCGCCCGCCGGTGGCTGCCCAGGCTCCAGGCTGATGTCTTTCCGTAATGAAGAGGAAAAGGCCGGCACGTATCAGGGAGAGCTGCCCAGTGCTTTGAGACAGTGGCCTGTACAGTTAAATTTACTCCCTGTTACAGCACCGTTTTTTGAAGGAGCCGACTTACTGCTGGCTGCTGACTGCGTACCCCTGGTTTATGCCGATTTTCACCGTAAATTCCTCAAAGGCAAAACAGTAGCCATGGGCTGTCCGAAACTGGATAATGTAGAACATTATTTGGAAAAACTGACGGCTATCATTAAGCACAATAACCTAAAGAGTATTACTGTTACCCATATGGAAGTGCCCTGCTGTTATGGCATGGTGCGCCTGGTACAGGAGGCAGTAAAGCGTTCCGATAAAAAGATCCCTGTACAGCGTGTAAAAATTGGGGTACGCGGGGAGATTCTCGAAACTGAATTAATGGTATAAAGGAAAAAGGAGTAGGTTCCCGGAGGACTTACTCCTTTTTTGCGATTAAATTACCGGAAAAAGAGTAAAGAGGTGTTATAATGAACTAAAGGTAATCAAATTTTATAGTAATAACACATGTTTTTGGAGGAAAAATGAAACCTGGGGTAGCTGTTGGCGTGCTTGTTATTGAAAAGGGGAAAGTCCTCTTGGGGAAAAGGCATCCTGATTTGGTAGGAGGAGGGTACTGGTGCGTCCCCATGGGGAGGCTGGAGTATGGAGAAGCCATACGGGAATGCGGCTTGCGGGAGCTAGAGGAAGAAAGCGGTCTTACTGCCCGGGAGATTCGTGTTTTATCAGTACATAATGTTATTTTACCCACATCACACTATTTAACCTTTAGCCTTCTGGCCCATGGCATTTCTGGTGAACCTCAAGTGAAATCACCCCTGGAAATTACAGAATGGGCATGGTTCTCCTTAGACCAGCTGCCCCAGCCTCTTTTTTATCCCATTAAGGAAATGATTACAGTTTACCACCGGCAGCATTCTCTAATTGATGGGGTGGTATTAGAACATCGCTGGGGTTAATTATTTCCTGTAATAATGATTTATGGAATGGAGGGAGAAAATGGTAGACAACCTTATAGTGCAAATTCTTGCCGATAATAAGGCGGGGGGGAAAGGTCTTCTAGCTGAGCACGGCTTATCTTTACTGGTGGAATGTGATGGGGAACAGCTTCTCTTTGATACCGGACAAGGGTTGGTACTGAATCATAATGCAGCGAAACTTAACATTGATCTGGCTCAAATAAAAAAAGTCGCCCTGAGCCATGGTCATTACGACCATACGGGAGGATTACTTTCCCTGCTTAAAGGGGGCTGTCATCCTGTTGTTTACGCCCACCCCGATGTTTTTATCACACGCTATGTTCGCGAAAAAGAAGTGATGCGTGATTGTGGCCTGCCTTTTTCCCAAAAAGAATTGGAAGAACAGGGGGCCAGTTTTACCTTTTCCCGAGGTCCCACTGAACTCTATCCAGGGGTGATCTTGTCTGGAGAGATACCGCGCCTTTCCCCTGTGGAATATCCTAATTTCCTGGTTCCCGGTAAGGAGGAATGGCTTAAGGACTCCCTCGCCGATGACCAGTTTATTTTAGTCTTGACAAAACAGGGCCCGGTTTTGATTTTAGGCTGTACACACGCAGGGCTAGCCAATACCCTGGCCTATGCCCAAAGACTGGCGGGTGGACAGAGGATTTTTGCTGTCCTGGGAGGTATGCACCTTGCGGAGGCCAAACCCGCTGTGATTGAGAATAATATAAATATTATCCGGGAAAGTGGTATAGAATATGTCATACCACTACACTGCACAGGGTTTCACGCTATGTCTCGATTGTACCAGGTTTTTGATCCCAAGTTTAAAGAGGGCAAAGTGGGTATGAAAATTAGTTTTAGCGAATTATTATGTTCATAAACATAAAAAAGTGAAGGCCGTCCCCGGGGGACGGCTTTTAACAAAGGAAGATATTAATGCAAAATCCACAAACTAGCGGCGAACCGTGGGTCTAAAATTGTCTAAAACTCCGAGCACAACATGGGCCAGGCCGAAACCTGCTATGCCTGCACCCAGACTTCCCCCAACTAAAGCCCCGACTCCGGTTACAGCAGCACCTACTCCTGTAACAATCCAGCCCGTAGTGTTCTTTTGCATTAATTTCACCTCCCTAGCATTATTATTTCTTCTTCCCGGGTGATTATGAGGAGTTTTTTTCTATGCCGGGATAACTAAATGCATATTTAAGGTAAATTGAGTTAAAGTTAAATAGTGTCCAAAAAAATCCCGGGATAAAAGAGTCTGGTTAGTCCTTCCACCGGATGCAGAGAAATTCTCCCCCCGGGATTTTTCTTTTTTGCCTTACTTATGATGTATAGAAAAAAAGGGAATTACCAAACAATACTGATGTAAAAGCATACGAGGAGGTAAAAACATGAAAATATGTGCCGAAGTATCCTTATACCCGCAAAAAACCAATAAGGCCTCGGAGATTATTAATGATTCCCTGGAAGCTATTAAAACCAGCGGAGTAGAATATGAGGTTGGCTCTATGTCTACCCACCTGCATGGTGAGGAAGGTGCTGTATGGCGCAGTCTGATGACCATGTTTAACACAGCGGATAAAGAGGGAGAAGTAAGTATGGTGGTGACCGTAACCAACTCCGCTCATAACTAGTTGGAGAAATGGTCGTAAAGTGGTAATATTATACTTGTGTTATCTAAACAGAAGGAAATATCCTTCTGTTTCTTTATAGCAGGAGTCTATTATGTACTTTTGTTTCAATTAAGGACGGTGTAGAGAATGGTGGAGATAAGAGAAGCAGAGTTAGGCGATATTGAGGCAATCATTATACTGGTTGGCGAACTGGGATATACCATGACCAGGGAAGAAGAAAGAGATGTTCTCCGGTACATGATAGAAAATCCCGATTATTATGTGTATCTGGCCATATACCAGGGGGAAATAGTGGGGCTGGTCAGCTTTAACATAAAATATTATCTGCATAAAGCCAGGCCAGTGGCTTACATCGGCAGCATGGTGGTAAAAGAAGGCTTGCGCTCGCTGGGTATTGGAAAAATGCTTATGGCCAAGGTGGAGGAAATTGCCCTAATAAGAAATTGTCTTAGTATCCAGCTCAATAGTAACAAAAGAAGGGTCAGGGCCCACGAATTTTATCGAAAATTAGGTTATAGCGAAGTCTCTTTGAAGTTTGAAAAAATATTAAAAGAAGAATAGTCAACTGTCAGTGATTGAGATGATTAGGTGAACCGATGACCCAAACAAGATGTATGTTATATGTGGGTATCGGATAGCTCTTGGCCTGTTACTTTTTGGGGCTGCCCCTCTTATACCTGTTAAAACGTTACAACTGGGATAGGATTAGCAGGATTTTTCTTATGGACGTGGAATACCTTTAAAAAGCTAGTTTGGGGGAATAAGCATGACTGAGTATCCAAAAGAATTTTTGCGTTACGAGCGGCAGTTGATTCTTCCCCAGGTAGGCGAAGATGGTCAAAGAAAACTGTTGTCGGCCAAGGTCCTGGTCGTAGGAACAGGCGGATTGGGCTCCCCAGTTTTATATTATCTGGCGGCGGCAGGAGTAGGGACCCTGGGATTGGTAGACAGTGATACCGTAGAGATAACTAACCTTAATCGCCAGATTATTCACTGGGAAAAAGACTTATCCAGGCCTAAGGTTATTTCGGCCCGAGAGAAACTAGAGGCCTTTAACTCCCAGCTTAAAATAAACACCTATCAAATGCTTTTTGATCCCCATACTGCCCGGGAAATCATTCCCCAGTATGATCTTGTCATTGCCGCTGTTGACAATTTAGAAACTCGCCGGGTAATCAATGAGGTCTGTTTCGCCCTGGAAAAACCCTGGATTGAAGGCGGCGTTAAAGATTTTGCCGGGCTTATCACCACTTTTCGTCCTCCCCAGGGACCTTGTTACCAGTGCCTTTATCCCGACGTAAATCTCCGGGAGAAGAGACCTATAGGGCTTATGGGTGTAATGCCCGGAGTGATTGGGGTACTGCAGGCCCAGGAAGCCATCAAACTCATCCTGGGAATTGGCACACCTTTGGCAGGGAGACTTCTAATTTTCGATGCCCTGGAAACAAGGTTTGAGACCATTACTTTAGCTCGTAATCCTCAATGTCCTATCTGCAGCCACTAAATTTTTCACAAAGAGAATAAAAGATAACTCCGAACTCACAATACCTAAGGGAAACTATGGTATTTGAGTCAATGGGTACCAGGAGAAATTCTGCTGCCTCCCGTGTTTGGAAAGGAGATTTGCTTCATAGTGATTTCACTGCCGGCATCTTTCCGAGGGAGGGAAAATGCTGGCAATTATTTTTATTGAGGTGATAATGTGCGCCTTTTGCAAGTTACTTCACCGGAAGATGTACTAAGAATTATCAGGGAAAATTTTTCCTCTTTAGGTGGGGAAACCGTAGAGATTAAACATGCAGGGCAGCGTGTCGTGGGCAGCGATGTGATTGCCCCGGAAGATGTGCCCGGTTTTGACCGTTCCACAGTAGATGGCTATGCGCTGAGGGCTTGCGACAGTTTTGGCGCCGGTGAAGCCATGCCGGCCTTGCTCAACCTTGGAGGTGAGGTACGGATGGGTGAAGCAGCGCCTCACCTCCCCCTGGGAGCCTGCATCTATGTACCCACCGGGGGGATGATCCCTGAGGGTGCAGATGCAGTGGTCATGCTGGAAGATACGGAGGTTTTGGGGGATATCGTCAATTGTTACCGGCAAGTGGCTCCGGGAGAAAACATCATCAGGCGGGGAGAAGATATCAGCCGGGGGGAAGTAATCTTGAAAAAGGGACGCCTGCTGCGTGCTCCGGAAATCGGGGTACTTGCATCCCTGGGCATCACAGACCTTCAGGTGACAGTAAAACCCAGGGTAGGCATCCTCTCCACGGGTGATGAAATCGTTCCCTATACGACGGCTTCACTGCCGCCCGGGCAAGTCCGGGACAGTAATGCTTTAGCTGTAGGTGAACTGGCCCGGCAAAAAGGTGCGGAAATTATCTACGGAGGTATTCTGCAGGATTCCTATGAGATTTTTAAATCCGGGGTGGAAGAATTACTAGAGCAGGTAGATTTTCTCGTTCTTTCCGGAGGAAGTTCCGTGGGCACCAGGGATTTTACTGCCCAGGTGCTGGAGGAACTGGGCAAACCGGGTCTTTTGGTGGAAGGGGTAGCCATACAGCCGGGAAAACCGACACTTCTGGCCAAGTGCCGGGAGAAACCCGTCCTGGGTCTTCCTGGGCATCCCGTTTCCGCTTTAAATATTTTTGCCTTGTTCGGTACAGCCATTATTGACAGGTTATTAGGCAGAGAGGAACAGGAATTCTTAGCCACGGTGAAAGCGCGCTTAAGCAAAAATATACCCTCACGTACGGGAAGAACGGACTTTGTGCGAGTTAAACTCAGTAAAAAAGATAATGTGACAGAAGCCACGCCCGTTTTTGGCCGTTCTGGGCTCTTACGGACTTTAGCCGATGCTCAGGGGCTTGTGATTGTCCCGGCTCAGAGTGAGGGCGTCCTGGCCGGTTCCGAGGTAGACGTCATTTTATGGGAATAGGTGGTGGAAGATGTGCGGAAAATCTATTTAAACAATACACTACGGAGCCAGGCAAAACAGATACTCCTGGAAAAGGTTGATTTTACGCCTAAGAAAGAAACGATACCCGTTACTGCCGCCTTAGGCCGGGTCACAGCTGAGGCGCTTTTTGCTGAATGCTCCATGCCCTCTTATCCTGCCTCGGCCATGGACGGGATTACGGTAAAGGCCCAGGAGACTTATGGGGCTAATGACCAGAATCCTCTTGTCCTTACCGAAGGGAAAAATTATCTGGTGGTGGATACGGGAGACCCCATACCCGAAGGTTTTGATGCCGTCATCAAGATAGAGGATGTCCAGCCTATCGGAGAAAACCAGGTGGAAATCATGGCTCCCGCCGCTCCCTGGCAGCATGTGCGCCCTGTAGGTGAGGATGTGGTGGCGGGAGAAATTATTGTACCTGCTTTTCATTATTTGACTCCCCCCGATTTAGGGGCTATTCTGGCAGGTGGTAAAGAACAAATAAAAGTTTTAGCCAAACCCAAGGTGACCATTATACCTACCGGGGATGAACTGGTAACACCGGGCACCAGGGCCAAAGTTGGAGAGATTATTGAGTTTAACGGTACCGTCATAGCCAATTATCTCAGGCAGTGGGGAGCCGAACCTTACCTCCATGAAATAGTGAGAGATAAGCTCCGGAATTTAAAACAGGCTGTAGAGGAGGCTTTGCCCCACTCCGATGTGGTTATCATTAACGCGGGGTCTTCCGCCGGCCGGGAAGATTTTACCGTCCATGTCATTGAGTCAATGGGAGAGGTTCTGGTGCACGGCATTGCCACGCGTCCCGGTAAGCCAACTATCCTTGGCATTATAGAAGGAAAGCCTGTCATCGGTTTACCGGGGTATCCCGTTTCCGCTTATCTGGCTTTAGACTGGTTTGTCAAACCCCTCATTTATAAATACCTGCACCTGGCTGAACCCCAACGTCCCCGGCTCAAAGCCAAACTGGGGCGCCGCATTGTTTCCGAGATGGGCAGCGAAGAATTCGTCCGCATGACGGTGGGATTTATCAATGGTAATTATGTGGCCAATCCCCTGAACCGTGGGGCGGGAGTAACCATGTCCCTGGTGAAAGCCCATGGGTTGCTTACCATACCGGCGGAATCCCTGGGTTATGAGCAGGGAGAAGAAGTGGAAATAGAGCTCCTGCGCCCGGAACAGGAATTAAAAAACACCCTGGTGGCTGTAGGCAGCCATGATTTAACCCTTGATCTTTTAGCTACCGCTTTAAGGCGTATTGATCCCAGGCTCTTTTTATCTTCCTCCCATGTAGGCAGTATGGGGGGAATGATGGCAATCAAGAAAGGTGAAGCTCATCTGGCCGGAGTCCACCTCTTCGACAGCCAGACAGGGGAGTACAATATTCCCTATTTAGAAAAGTATTTAGGGGGAGAAAATGTTATCCTGGTAAACCTGGTGTACAGGATGCAAGGGTGGATGGTTTCCCCGGGTAACCCCTTGGATATCCGGAATGTTAGAGATATTGTAAGGACCAGGGCTCTCTTTATCAACAGGCAGAAGGGTGCGGGAACCCGCCTGCTTTTCGATTATCTATTGCAGCAAGAAGGCATAAGCACTAGTGAAATACTGGGTTACCACCGTGAAGAGTATTCCCACTTGAATGTAGCCGCCGCAGTGGCTGCGGGAACGGCTCAGGTGGGATTGGGTATTCTCTCTGCGGCCCGGGCCTATCACCTGGATTTCGTTCCCGTGGGTGAAGAACGTTATGACCTGTTGATGACCAGGGATTTTTATCATTCTTCCCTGGGACAGACTTTGTTACAGGTGATCAAAGATCCCGTTTTTCAACAAGAAGTAGAAACACTGGGTGGATACAGCATGCGAGACGCGGGAAAAGTCATGTACGGGTATGTGTAATGCCCTGTCCCCCAGGGAAAGGTAGATGAATTTGCTGGGAGAAGCTTTATACAAAGCATTAGAACTTATTTTTTCGGGAGATAGGGAGCTTTATCAGGTTATTGGCCGGTCTCTTTATATATCCATCACAGCGGTTGTCCTGGCCGGTATCTTTGGCATACCGGTGGGGCTGTTCTTAGGTCTTAGGAATTTTCGCGGAAAAAGTATCATTCTTAAAATATTGTACGTGGCTATGGGCCTCCCGCCTGTCTTTGTGGGCCTCCTGGTCTTTCTTTTACTCTCACGCAGCGGCCCCATAGCACCTTACTTTTATATCCTTTTCACACCGTTAGCCATGATTTTAGCCCAGTTTATCCTGGCTTTTCCTATTGTGGTGGGATTAACGATTTTGGCAGTAGCGGGAAAAGCCGAGATGGTGCTCATGACAGCCCGTGGTTTAGGGGCCAGCCCCAGGCAGGCGTTATTGACCCTGGTTACGGAATTAAAGGTAGCGCTGGTCACTGCCCTGGTCACGGCTTTTGGCCGGGTCATTGCCGAGGTAGGCGCAGTGATGCTGGTGGGAGGAGATATTAAAGGCTATACCCAGGTCCTAACCACCGCCATTGTCCTGGAGACCCGCCGGGGCAACTTTTCCCTGGCCATTGCTTTAGGGCTGGTTCTTCTACTGCTGTCTTTTATCGTGAACAGCCTGTTGTATGCCTGGCAGTACCGGAGGTGAGGAGGATGCTGGAAATAAAAGATATTTCCCAGTGCTACGGCCAACACTGGGTGTTAAAGGAGATTAATTTTACTTTTACAGAGGGTAGGATTTACGGGATTATCGGACCCAACGGTGCAGGAAAAAGTACACTCCTCCGGGTACTTACCGCTATGGAAAAGCCCCGGGCAGGTGAGATTTGGTGGGAGAAGAAACTCTTAACCCAGCCTATACCTGAAATCACCTGCATGTGGCAGAAGCCTTACCTTTTCCAAACCACGGTCAAAGAAAACCTGCTCTACGGTTTAAAAATCAGGAAGTGGCCCCAAAGAGAACAGAACGAGAGGCTAGAATATCTTCTCGATAAATTCCGTCTTAGGGAGTATAAGCATAAATACGCAGAGGCCCTGTCAGGTGGGGAAGGAGCCCGGGTAGCCCTGGCCAGGGCCATAGCCCCCCGGCCCCGCCTCCTGGTCCTGGATGAACCGGCAGCCAATCTGGATCCGGGGCATACAGGTCTTTTGGAAAATATCCTTAAGGAAATCTGCCGGGCGGAGGGGATGGCGGCCATTGTGGTTACCCATGATATGTTCCAGGCCAAACGGCTGGCCGATATCACGCTCTTTTTAAGTGAAGGAAGATTGATTGAAGCGGGAACTACCGATTTACTCTTTACTCAGCCACAGTCGGAAAAGACACGCAAGTTTATTTCGGGGGAAATATAGGTGGGGGTATGTAAATGATGAAGTTATTGGAAGACAGGTACGGGCGAAGGCATGATTATCTCCGGATTTCCGTAACGGACCGCTGTAACCTGCGCTGTGTTTACTGCATGGGACCGGAAGGGGTCAAACTCCTTGAGCACCGGCAGATTCTAAGCTATGAGGAGATTCTTAAAATAGTAAGAGCAGCGGCCGAAGTGGGTGTAAAAAAAATCCGGATTACCGGGGGGGAACCCCTGGTGCGCAAAGGTATAGAATACCTCATCAAAAAGATTGCGGAAACTCCCGGTATCGAGGATATAGCCATGACGACCAACGGCCTCCTCCTGGAAGAGAAGGCTCTTGCCTTAAAAGAGGCCGGTCTAAAACGTGTCAATGTAAGTCTTGATTCCTTAAAGCCTGAGACTTACAGCCAGGTCACCAGGGGTGGGGATCTTAATAAAGCCCTGGCCGGCATTAAAGCAGCCCTTCATTACCGGTTGACCCCCGTAAAAATAAATGTAGTGCTTATGAAAGGGATTAACGATGAGGAAATTGACGATTTTCTCCGTTTAACCCTGGAATACCCCCTGCACGTGAGATTTATTGAATACATGCCCATAGATGCCCATGATATCGCCTGGGAGGGAAAATATCTTTCTCTCCAGGCCGTCAAAGAAAGGGCCAGCACCCTGGGCTTGCCTCTGGAGTCTATAGAAGTTAGAGGCTGTGGTCCTGCCGAGATGTTTAAACTTCCCGGTGCCCTGGGCTCCGTTGGTCTTATACATCCTGTCAGTAAACATTTTTGTTTTAGTTGCAACAGGCTGCGTCTCACAGCTGACGGGTATTTAAAACCCTGTCTTTACTGGCAGGAGGAACTGCCTGTGCGTCCCGTCCTTAATGACAAGGAGGCCTTACAGGAATTATTCCGGAAAGCTCTGGATGTAAAAAGACAGCAACATACCATGAGCCCCCAAAGAAACCGCGATCTGGAAGAAGACAGGCGCGGCATGTCTAAGGTTGGTGGGTGAGGAGGATGTATTTATGACAGTACCGATGGTATCTATTGTGGCCCGTGCTTCGGGGACAGGTAAGACTACAGTCATGGAACAGTTAATCAGTGAATTAATTAAACTGGGTTACAGGGTGGGCGCTATTAAAAACGATGCCCATGGGTTCCAGTTGGATCATCCCGGCAAAGATTCCTGGCGCTTTGCCCAGGCCGGGGCCAGGGCGATAGCCATTATCTCTTCGGAAAAGTATGCCATCATCCAGCAGACACCGGCCCGCAGAAACCTGGACGATATAGGGTCATTGCTGCAGGATGTAGACATCATTCTCATCGAAGGATACAAGTGGGGAAATAAGCCCAAGATTGAAGTGATCAGGCAGGAAACAGGAAAAGAAATCGTCGCTCCCTTGGAGGACCTGGCAGCGGTGGTAACGGATATAGCTGATTTGGAAGCCCCTGTGCCTACTTTTTCTTTTGACCGCATAAACCTTCTGGCAGAGTTTGTTGCCGCAAAATATCTGAAAACCAAACCACCTCTGGCGGAGTTGACCCATTTTGATGTTCACGGCCGGGCCCATATGGTGGATGTATCGGAAAAAAATGTGACCCAGCGAGAAGCTGTGGCCAGGGGTGAAATTTCCATGAACAGGTATACTTTTGCCCTGGTGAAGGCAGGGAGAATGGCCAAAGGCGATGTCCTGGCAGTAGCTCAGGTGGCCGCTATTATGGGTGTTAAGGAAACCAGCCGTTTGATACCCATGTGTCATCCTCTCTTTGTGAGTGGCGTTTCCGTAGACTTTAACCTGGATGAGAACGAGCATAAAATTGAGGTGACCGTAAAAGTAAAGACTTCGGGCCAGACAGGCGTTGAAATGGAGGCCTTAACAGGCGTAAACGTGGCCCTTTTAACCATTTATGATATGTGTAAAGCAGTGGATAAAGAGATGGTCATGGGAAATATCCGGCTGCTTGAGAAGAAAGGCGGGCGTTCCGGGCATTTTCAGAGGGAAACACCTTAAGTTTTTACGCATAGGTATTTTTATGGTAGTCGGATAGCGGTAATCGGAAGGCGAATGCCGCGGAAGCGGCTATAAGGAGGGAAAGAAGAATGGGAAAGTTAGTGGCCGTGTGTACCAGTAAAAGAAAAGGGGAACGGAAGAAGAACGTTGGCACTGTGATGCTCTTGAAAAACCTGGGGCTGGAGGGGGATGCCCATGCGGGCTTTGCCCACCGCCAGGTGAGCTTGTTAGCCCTGGAAAGCATTCAGAAGATGCGGGATTTAGGCCTTGATGTTAACCCCGGGGATTTTGCAGAGAATCTTACTACCCAGGGCCTGGATTTATTGAAACTGCCGGTGGGAACACGACTAAAAATAGGCAGGGATGTCTACCTGCGGGTAACGCAAATCGGCAAAGAGTGCCACACCCGCTGCGCTATTTATTACCAGGCCGGGGATTGCGTGATGCCTAAGGAAGGGATTTTTGCCGAGGTCCTGCGGGGAGGGACCGTTTCTGTAGATGATGAAATAAATCCATATCCCCGGTATCGTTTTGCCGTCATCACGGCCAGTGATAAGGGCTCCCAGGGAGAACGGGAAGATAAAAGCGGTCCCCTTTTACAGGAGATGCTTTTACCCTGGGGTGATGTGGTGGCTTACCATGTAGTGCCTGATGAAATAGATAAACTGGGGGAATTGATGCGTAAATTAGCCGATGAAGAAAAAGTTGATTTAATTCTTACCAATGGAGGTACAGGGTTAAGCCCCAGGGATGTAACCCCGGAAGCCACCCTGCAGGTTATCGATAGGATAGTTCCCGGTATTCCCGAAGCCATGCGCCAGGAAAGCCTAAAAATTACCCCAAAAGCCATGCTTTCCCGGGGTATTGCCGGGACCAGAGGCAAGACTCTCATCATTAATCTCCCGGGCAGTCCTAAAGGGGTGCGGGAGAACCTCCAGGTGTTTTTGCAGGTCATTGACCATGCTTTGGAGATACTGACCGGGCGTGGCGGCGAATGCGGCAATTAGTTAGTTGTTAGTTGTTGGTTGATAGTTGGCAGTTGTGAGTTGGAGATGATTGCATGCGAATTGTTGTGGGCATTACGGGGGCTAGCGGTACGATTTATGGCATCAGGCTGCTGGAAGCATTAAAAAAATCGGATGTAGAAACACATCTAATCATGAGTAACTGGGCCCTCGAAAATCTCAAATTGGAAACGGATTATTCCCTGGAGAATGTAAAAAAATTAGCGTTTAAATATTATGCCAGCAAGGACCTGGGGGCGGCTGTATCAAGTGGTTCTTTTCGTACTGATGGCATGGTGGTTATACCCTGCAGTATGAAGACCCTTGCTGCCATCGCCCATGGCTATAGTGATTCCCTAATCCAGAGGGCTGCCGACGTAACCATGAAGGAGCGGCGTAAGCTTATTCTGGTTCCCCGGGAAACACCCTTAAGCAGTATTCATCTGGAGAATATGCTGAAATTGTCACGGCTGGGGGTTGTCATCATGCCCCCCATGCCTGCCTTCTATCATAAACCCAAGGACATTATAGATATTGTAGACCACCTGGTGGCAAGAATCCTGGACCAATTGAAGATAGAACATCAGTTAAGCTCCCGGTGGGGGGAATAAAACAAAGACCCAGTACTATTTTTAGTACTGGGTTAAATTTTTAGTATTTCAATCAGGGTTTTTCCTAAAGGCTATCAGGTTGGTCAGCAGGAAAGGCCCTGTACTTCCAGTTCCTTAAAAATCCACATTCCCTGGAGAGAGATGGTTGCTTTCACGCCAGGTTTATGTTTTACGGCTTGTGAAAGGTAAATGGAGATGCCGTCTTTCTCCACCAGAGTAAATCCCTGCTTTTGTGCTGGCTCGCCCACAGACACGGTGGGCTTTAGCATGCCGCCACATCAGCCGCTTCCTAAACGCATGCACTGGATGGTAATCATACCACCTTTGTTCTTAATAAAAGCTAAGGCTTCATCGGTTATGTTAAGATCAAACACACTGATCCCTCCCTTATTATCCGTTTATTAGTATTGTAACAAAAGCTTTAAAAGGAGTGAAAGAAATTATTTTGTTCTGTTTTAAACCAAAATATCTTGTCTTAAGATGGTTTTTCATGTAAATTATGAACATGTTGATAATATCTTTGTATCTAAAAATATTTGCAAACAGTTGGCTGTCCTGCGCGCCAAAAATCTCGTGGTCGGTGCCAAGGAAGGTACCAGGGTAGCTTATTCTGTGAAAGACCCCCTCGTTTTTCAGGTTTTAGATGGTGCCAGGCGCATCTTTGACAACCATCTGGTTGACACCTTGACTTCCTGGACAGAAATAAAAAAGAACCTTGGAAGTAGGTAATGATTAGGGGGGATCTCCATGATAAACGAAACGAAAGTACGCGTCACCTACAAGGATACTGACCAGATGGGCGTAGTTTACTACGGCAACTATTTCACCTGGCAGGAAATAGGGCGTACCGAACTCTTGCGCTCTTTAGGCTATACCTATAAACAGATGGAAGAGGAGAAGGTCCTTTTGCCGGTAATTGAAGCAACCTGCCGCTATAAACATCCGGCCAGATATGATGACATGGTTTTGATAAAGACCCGGATAGCGGAGTTATCCCCTGTGCGTATCGTTTTCTACTACGAGATGATGAATGAAAGCGGGGATATTCTTTTGGCTTTTGGCAGCACCAGTCATGCTTTTGTTAATGAGGCCGGCCGCCCTATAAACTTAAAAAAGCGGAATCCCGAGGTTTGGGAGATTGTTTCTCAGGCCGTTGGGAAAAGTGAATAATAAGATGCGAAAGCCCCACCGTTTTTCCGGTAGGGCTTTCTATTTACTTAATCAACAAAGTATGACTGACTATATGCGGGAATCGGAAGTCGGAGATCGGAAGTTAAAGACTTTATTAGCCTTTCAGCATGTTCTGCAGGTCTTCCTGGGCGTTGCCGGTGAGTTTCAGGTTGAAGTGCTTCTGGAGCACATTGACCACGCCGGGAGTGAGGAATTCGGGTGCTTTGGGACCGATGTAGATATTCTGTACACCCAGACTGAAGAGACCGAGGAGGATAGCGACGGCTTTTTGTTCAAACCAGGAAAGAACGATGCTCACGGGCAGTTCATTGACGGAGCAGTTGAAGGCTTCAGCCAAAGCCACAGCAATTTTTACTGCAGAAATGGAGTTGTTGCACTGTCCCAGGTCAATGTAGCGCGGTATTCCGTCAATAGTGCCGAAGTCGTGGTCATTGAAGCGGAACTTGCCGCAGGAGGTGGTGAGAATCACACAATCCTGGGGTACGGAAAGAGCTAATTCACGGTAGTATTCCCCACCTTTACCGGGGGCGTCACAGCCGGCGATGACAAAGAAGCGGCGGATTTTCCCGGATTTAACGGCGTCGATGATCTGGGGGGCTAAGCCCAGGACCGTGGTATGATGGAAACCGGTGAGCAGTGATTTATCGGATTCTATATTGGCTTCTGGTAAAGAGAGGGCTTTCTCAATAAGGGGAGTAAAATCATCGTTTTCGATCTTGGTAACCCCTTCTAAGCCTGTCACATCATAGGAGAACATGCGGTCGCCATAGGTGCCCTTGATAGGCATTACACAGTTGGTGGTAGCCAGGATAGCACCGGGGAATTCTTCGAAAAGCTTGCGCTGGTCATACCAGGCCTTACCGATATTTCCTTTGAGATGGGGATATTTTTTCAATTCAGGATACCCATGGGCGGGAAGCATTTCCGAGTGGGTGTAGATGTTTATCCCTTTGCCTTCCGTCTGTTTCAGCAGTTCTTTGAGGGCAAAGAGGTTGTGACCGGTTACCACGATAGCCTTTCCTTCGATTTTATCTGAAGAAACTTGTATGGGCTTAGGGATACCTAGATATTCTGTATGGGCTTTATCCAGCAGTTCCATGGCTTTCACTGTAGCGGAACCTACTCTAAGGGCCATTTTAATATGTTCTTCCAGGTTGAAGTTCACATTGGTTAAGGTCATATAGAGGGCTTCCTGGGTAATGTTGTCAATTTCAGGATCAGTATATCCCAGCTGCTGGGCGTGGGTACGGTAGGCCGCCACACCTTTCAAACCAAAAATAATGGTATCCTGCAGGCTGGCGATATCCTCGTTTTTGCCACAGACCCCGATTTTAGTACAGCCTCCTGAGGGAGTTTGCATACACTGGTAACAAAACATCAATATTCCTCCTTTAAAATTGTTTTGCACACTTATATCCTAATGCTTTCCGGATGGTTATGCTGTGATATAAATCATAGCGGTGACTGACAAAATTAACATTCGTCAACACTTAAGAGGCAGAATATCTGGAGTAAATGAAAACAACTATCGATAAAGAGAAGTGCTCAGGAGGCCTCAGGAGCTAGGTATCGTGCGGGTAATGACGCTGTTAACAATAAGTATACAATATAATTGACAAAGATACTTGCCAATAACATAAAAATAGCAGTATAATGTAAATGAAAACAATTATCAATGGAGGTGTGAGATATGTTAAACTATCTTACTGGAGATAAATTTGTTCAAAACAGAGTAAAAAAAGAAATGGACAGATATAAAAAAGAGTTGGGTAAAAAAATGGGTCAATACAAACTCTGGAAAGCTGAATTGATAGAAAACCTTTACACAAGAAGATAAACAAGGCTCAGGCCTTGTTTTTTTAACGAAAACAGGAAGTAGTCGTTAGAAAGGTGAGAACATATGGGCCAGGATAATATCTTAAGAGAGATATTTTTTGATGAGAACAAGCATTGGGAAAAGTTTGTTAATAAACACGAAGACAGAATACGTCCTGTTGTGATAAAGGAAATCAATAAATTTAATCGATGTGGACAAAAAGAAGCAGGATTTACTCTGTTCGCATGTCCGGTATGTGGAGAAATGAAAATAGTTCCTCACACGTGTAAGGGACGTTTTTGTACATCGTGCGCAACCGGATACACCCAAGAATGGAGTCGAGAAACCAGTAAAAGAATGTATCCGGTTCCTCATCGCCACATCATGTTTACAGTGGACGAACGTTTGTGGGAAATATTTACCCGTCATAGAGAACTCTTGAAAGATCTAATGGACCTGGCAGTAAAAATACTATTAGAATGGCTGAAGAAAAGAGGAAAAGTCAAATCCGGCGCCATGGTAGGAATACATACCTTTGGAGCAAGAATGAACTTCAATCCCCATGTACATATCCTAGTAACTGAAGGTGGTTTTGACGGAGCGGGGAAATGGGTTGTTAAAGACTTTATCCCATATGTAATGCTGAGGAAAAGGTGGCAGGCGGCAGTAATGGAGATGTTGAAGAAAAAACTGCCGGAACAAGAAGTTAAACGATATAAGAAGTTGTTTCAAAAGATATGGGATGATAACCCTGAAGGATTTGTAATCTATGGTCCGCCCAATAAAAAAGGACAAGGGTCAGTAGAAGCCCAAGTAGGATATATAGGGCGGTACATGAGAAGACCTGCCATGGCGTTAAGCAGAATTGTAGACTATGACGGGGAAAATGTAACCTTTAAATACTTTGATAAAACAGAGCAAAAAGAAAAACAAGAAACCATCACCGTAGAAGAATTCATATCACGGATAATAAGGCATATACCGGATGAGCAATTTAAAACAATCCGGTATTATGGAATTTACTCCAGAAGGAGTAAAAGATTGGCTGACAAATTAATGGAAGCATACCTGGGAAGGCAGAAAAGAAGGAAAAACGGCCAAAGAGGAAAGCAACGGATAGGCTGGAGAAATAAAATAGAAGAATTCACAGGAAAAGACCCGTTAGAATGTATGAGATGTAAAGAGATAATGGAATACAAGGGGAAAGTGTGTCTAAAATCAGGGATATTGAAAGTTGTTGATGCCGTAGATGACTTTGCTAAAAAAAGACTAAAGGAGTTGGCAGGAATAGATGAGCCCAGTAAGCAGAAAAAGAAAGAAACACGCAAAGAAAAAGCCGCCTAAAGTAGGCGGCAAGGCAACCATCAAATTTGTTTGTTTGCAGTGTAACATAGAAGAAGACATTCCGAAGGAAGTGGTGGATTACTGCGATATGATGGATGACGGAGATATTTCAGTTCCACCAAGGTTTAGTTGTGAGGTTTGTGGCGGTGAGATGCGCCCAAAAGAATACTTAGGTGTGCATGGTATTAAATATGAGTTATAGGAACCAAAGAGCGCGCGACCTTGGTCGCGCTTTTTTTAACGTATAGGAAAGTATAAAAATTTTTGTGGTTCTCAGCCCTTGTTAAGCAAGGGTTTTTTCAAACGTATAGGAAAGTATAAAAATTTTTGTGGTTCTCAGCCCTTGTTAAGCAAGGGTTTTTTCATTTTTTAACGAAAGCAGGAAGTAGTTGTTAGAAAGGTGAGAACATATGGGCCAGGATAATATCTTAAGAGAGATATTTTTTGATGAGAACAAGCATTGGGAAAAGTTTGTTAATAAATACGAAGACAGAATACGTCCTGTTGTGATAAAGGAAATCAATAAATTTAATCGATGTGGACAAAAAGAAGCAGGATTTACTCTGTTCGCATGTCCGGTATGTGGAGAAATGAAAATAGTTCCTCACACGTGTAAGGGACGTTTTTGTACATCGTGCGCAACCGGATACACCCAAGAATGGAGTCGAGAAACCAGTAAAAGAATGTATCCGGTTCCTCATCGCCACATCATGTTTACAGTGGACGAACGTTTGTGGGAAATATTTACCCGTCATAGAGAACTCTTGAAAGATCTAATGGACCTGGCAGTAAAAATACTATTAGAATGGCTGAAGAAAAGAGGAAAAGTCAAATCCGGCGCCATGGTAGGAATACATACCTTTGGAGCAAGAATGAACTTCAATCCCCATGTACATATCCTAGTAACTGAAGGTGGTTTTGACGGAGCGGGGAAATGGGTTGTTAAAGACTTTATCCCATATGTAATGCTGAGGAAAAGGTGGCAGGCGGCAGTAATGGAGATGTTGAAGAAAAAACTGCCGGAACAAGAAGTTAAACGATATAAGAAGTTGTTTCAAAAGATATGGGATGATAACCCTGAAGGATTTGTAATCTATGGTCCGCCCAATAAAAAAGGACAAGGGTCAGTAGAAGCCCAAGTAGGATATATAGGGCGGTACATGAGAAGACCTGCCATGGCGTTAAGCAGAATTGTAGACTATGACGGGGAAAATGTAACCTTTAAATACTTTGATAAAACAGAGCAAAAAGAAAAACAAGAAACCATCACCGTAGAAGAATTCATATCACGGATAATAAGGCATATACCGGATGAGCAATTTAAAACAATCCGGTATTATGGAATTTACTCCAGAAGGAGTAAAAGATTGGCTGACAAATTAATGGAAGCATACCTGGGAAGGCAGAAAAGAAGGAAAAACGGCCAAAGAGGAAAGCAACGGATAGGCTGGAGAAATAAAATAGAAGAATTCACAGGAAAAGACCCGTTAGAATGTATGAGATGTAAAGAGATAATGGAATACAAGGGGAAAGTGTGTCTAAAATCAGGGATATTGAAAGTTGTTGATGCCGTAGATGACTTTGCTAAAAAAAGACTAAAGGAGTTGGCAGGAATAGATGAGCCCAGTAAGCAGAAAAAGAAAGAAACACGCAAAGAAAAAGCCGCCTAAAGTAGGCGGCAAGGCAACCATCAAATTTGTTTGTTTGCAGTGTAACATAGAAGAAGACATTCCGAAGGAAGTGGTGGATTACTGCGATATGATGGATGACGGAGATATTTCAGTTCCACCAAGGTTTAGTTGTGAGGTTTGTGGCGGTGAGATGCGCCCAAAAGAATACTTAGGTGTGCATGGTATTAAATATGAGTTATAGGAACCAAAGAGCGCGCGACCTTGGTCGCGCTTTTTTTATTGTACAGGAAAGCAAGCTGTACTTTCCTGTACAAAAGTATAAATATAAATAGTCATAAAGGGTAAATTAGTAAGACAAGTACCATTCTGTTTTCCACTTACATAGAATAGGGTATAACCGAACACGCAAATAGTTTGGTTACAAGGAGACAGAAGGTATGCCCGGTTCATTGATTAACTTTAACATCGGGATCATTAAAGTTAATAGTATGTCTGGTTCTTCAAGTTTTGTAGTGGGGGATGCCGTTTTCCCGGGTACCCAGAGCCAAACCAAAAACTTCACGACCGGCGCCTTTAACACAGGCGATGCCGCTCCCATTAACTGCCCTAATGCACCATTCTTTAATGATCCCGACGTGATCGACACCTCCAGCCCCAGGCAGTTTACGGCCACTTAAACCAGCATATTTAAGTATCATACTCTTTTTCTATGCCCTATGAGGGCTATTTTTTGTGTTGTATCTAACGTTCTTTTTATTCCGCTAATTGATTAAATTATCATACTTGATGGCGTTATGCAGGAAATAGTGAGTTCATGAAGAAAATGACATGATATCAAGTACTGATATTCTCCCAGGGAATTTTTTATGATAGATCTTTTTCGGAGAAAAGTATATATACATTTAGAGAGTTACTAGTTCAGAAAGGAGGCCAAGCATGGCTAAAATTATGACTACTTTTCCGCTAAAAGAAAGACATTTGAAACTCATCATGGAACTGGGACAGCTGGAAGTGAAAGTTTTTCCGAATATTAAGGAGGCAAGCCCTTATCTGAAGAGCACTGAGATATTACTGACTTATGGCGAAGATTTAACACCTGAGATTCTTTCCGAAGCCACCAATCTCAAATGGATTCAGGTAATAAGCGCAGGGCTGGATAAAATGCCTTTTGCCTACTTAAAAACACGACCGGATATCCTGATCACCAACGCCAGGGGTATGCATGGCGGGCCTATGGCAGAGTTTACGATAGGGGCCATTCTTTTATTGGCCCGGAAAAATGTAGAAATCCTGGAGAATCAGAAGAAACATCTGTGGGACCGTTCAATCCGTGTGGAAGAAATTGCTGGCGCCACCTTAGGGATTGTGGGTGTAGGGAGTATTGGGCAAACCATAGCCAAAAGGGCAAAAGCCTTTGACATGAGGGTACTGGGACTTAATACGGATGGCCGGCCTGTAGACGGCGTAGATGTTATGTATGCGAGGAGCGGGCTCCATGATTTGTTGAGTCAAAGTGACTATGTGGTAGTAGTTACACCCCTTACCCATGCTACCCGGGATATGTTTGGACAGGCGGAATTTAGGGTCATGAAGCCCAGTGCCTATTTTATCAATATAGGAAGAGGAGAATTGGTCCAGGAGGAGGCTCTGCTTAAGGCTCTTCACGAGAAGTGGATTCGCGGCGCCTTGTTGGATGTTTTTCGGGAAGAGCCTTTACCCCCCGAAAGCCCTTTGTGGGATGCACCCAACTGTGTGATTATCCCTCATTTATCCGGACGCTCACCCAAGTATATTGAGCGAGCCATGGAGATTTTCCGCCATAACTTAAGTGTGTACCTGCGGAAACAGGGTGAGTTTATGAATGTCATCAACGTTCATAAAGGTTATTAGTGAGGGAAAGACTATTAGACAGTAAAATCATGGGGAGGAAAGGCATGAGACAATTTGCTGTCATTGGTCTAGGTCGTTTTGGCATGAGTGTGGCCCGTACTCTCCATGCCCTGGGCTATGACGTTCTGGCTGTTGATAGTAGTGAAGACTTGGTGCAAGAAGCTACCCAGTATGTTACTCATGCCGTTCAGGCCGATGCCCGGGATGAAGAGACCCTCCGTTCCCTGGGTATTCGTAATTTTGACCTGGTTGTCGTAGCCATTGGCGAAGATATTGAAGCCAATGTCCTGGTGACAGTCATATTGAAACAGTTAGGTGTAAAGTACGTCATTGCCAAGGCCCACAGCCCTTTGCACGGACAAGTTTTAGAGAAGATTGGTGCCGATAAAGTAGTTTACCCTGAACGGGATATGGCCTTACGCCTGGCTCACAACTTAACGACTTCCAATATCCTGGATTATATTGAACTGTCTCCCCAGTACAGCATTGTAGAATTAACCGCAAAAGAGAGATATCATCATAAGACCCTGGCTGAACTTAATCTCAGGGTAAAAGAGGGAATCTGGGTCCTGGCCGTGAAAAGGGATGGAACCCTTCATGCGGGGCCCGGGGGTGAGTTTCGTATCTTACCTGGCGATGAACTGATTCTTATCTGTCCTACAAATAAATTGGCAAGTTTATAATGTATGAAAAAAATCAGGTTTAACTACCTGGTTTTTTTATAACATTTTTACGAACGACAAATATCGACAATATTTAAGAAGGGAATTTCCGGGTCTTTGGCGAAAAAACTTTTTATGTTTGTATGTTGGGGGAGTGGAAATGGGAGATGGGGATACTATAGAACATAGAAAAAAAGGAAAAATGCAAATAGTTAATAATCAGGTGTTGCAGTACAAATCAGTGGAAGAGGGATTTCAGCAGTCCTTATCTCTCCTGAGGGCTACTCTGGAATCGACAGCAGATGGTATTTTGGTAGTAGACCGGAATAGGAAAATTGTTAGCTTTAACCAAAAGTTTCTAGATATGTGGCAAGTTCCGGAGTATTTAGTGAAAGATTTTCCTGATAACACGCAGTTATTAGCCTATGTTTCTAAGCAGTTAAAAGACCCTGATGCTTTTTACAAAAAAGTGATGGACATGTATCAGCAACCCGAAATAATCTGTTTTGATCTCCTGGAACGTAAAGACGGTAGAGTATACGAAAGATATTCCATACCACAACGGATTGGTGAAGAGATTGTGGGGAGGGTCTGGAGTTTTCGGGATGTTACTGAACAAAAAAAAGTGGAGAGGGCTTTGCGGGAAAGTGAAGAACGTTACCGGGAGCTGGTGGAATATTCTCCTGATTCTATAGTTATACATTGTGAAGGAAGGATTGTCTTTGCTAATTCGGCAGCTTTGAAGCTCCTGGGGGCCGGGGCCATGGACGATATCTACGGTAAACCTGTCCTCGATTTTATCCATGAGGATTATAAAAAACTAGTACTGCAACGTATCGGGGAAGTAGAACAAGGTAAGGTAGTTCCTATTCTTGAGGAAAAGTTAATTCGCCTCGATGGAAAAGTGTTAGACTGTGAGATCCTGATTACACCTTTTCAACATCAAGGTAAACCTGCAGTATTGGTAATAGTACGTGATATTACAGAACAAAAACAAATGGAACAAGAACTCTTAAAAGCCGACAGGCTGGAAGCCCTTCGTCTCCTGGCAGGGGGGATTGCCCATGATTTTAATAACATCCTCACAATAATTTTGGGCAATATCTCCCTGGCCAAGATTTCCGTGAGGTCAAATGAAAAAATATATAGGAAACTGGAGGAAATAAAGAAAGCGACACTGCAGGCCAAAGAACTTACCCAGCAGCTTCTAACTTTGGCTAAAGGGGGAGCGCCTGTGAAAAAGACGGTATCTTTAGGGGATTTTCTTAGAGAGACCGTTGTCTTTGCGCTGCGCGGCTCCAATGTCTTAGCGGAATTTACCCTGCCCGATGACCTGTGGCTGGTGGAGATAGATGAGAATCAAATGAGCCAGGTGATTTATAATCTAGTAATTAACGCTGTGCAGGCTATGCCTTCCGGTGGTGTTATCCAGGTCAAAACGGAGAATATCTCCCATGGCAGGGAGGAGACAGCGGCGGTAGGTATATCCCTTTGCCAGAGAAATTATGTAAAAATCTCTATTGAAGACCAGGGTATTGGCATAGGCAGGGAATACCTGCACAAGATCTTTGACCCATATTTTACAACCAAACAAAAAGGAAGTGGCCTCGGGCTGGCAACTTCTTACTCTATTATTAAAAAACACGAGGGACACATTAGTGTCGAATCTGAAGTTGGCCGGGGGACGACGTTTCACATATACTTGCCGGCATCTTTGGGGAAAAATGCGAACCCTGAGATGGAAGAAGAAGAACTGCTACTGGGAAAAGGTACAGTTCTGGTTATGGAAGATGACCCCGCCATTGTGAACATTGCGGCGGAGATGCTTCAACTGCTGGGCTATGAGGCCAGGTTTGCCGGTAACGGCAGGGAAGCTTTAGCCATGTTCCAGGAAGCCAAAGAAGCGGGGACACCATTTGCCTGTGTGATTATGGATTTAACCATCCGGGGAGGTATGGGAGGAAGAGATGTGATTGAAAAAATACGTCAAATTGATCCTACCATCAAAGCCATAGTTGCCAGTGGTTATAGCAACGATCCTGTTCTGGCTGATCATAAACGATACGGCTTTCATGGTGTTGTTGCCAAGCCCTATGAAGTAAAAACCCTGGGTAAAGTCCTGCAAAAAGTGCTGAATGAGGAACCATTTTGACTAAATGTTAGATTAATACCTGAAAAGTGTCCGTTTTTTCTAATAAAAACCTTCCACCGGAGAAGGAATTTAGCTAAATTTGTCAAATGTAGTAATTATTAATTTTTTAAATTATTTGGGACGGTAGTATAAAAATAAGAATTGGAAGGAGTCGATAAGGTGTTCAACGTAAAACTTCGTACAAGACTGCTGGGCCTTATTTTGTTTTTCGCCCTTGTATTAGGTTTTATCGGTTTTCAGGTGATGACGGAACTTAAAAAGATTGATGATTCAGTAACGGTGTTGTACGAAAAATCAGTATCTGGACTTGTCGCCCTTAGTGATAGTAAGTCATCTCTCCAGGAGATGAGCCGTGCGGCATTGATGTATATCCTGTCCCAGGACGACGGGCAGCGGGAAGCTATGGAGAAACTAATCAGTCAACAGGAAAATGCCGTATATCAGGCCATTGCCAATTTTGAAAAAGTAGCTTCTGATGATGTACAAAAAATAAATATCGACCAAATTAAAAAGAGGCTTGTAGATTATTCTACTACGGTGGAAATAATTAAGGCAAAAAGTAAAAAGGGTGAATTCAACAATGATTATCTGAATGAGCTCACCCAAAAACAGATTTCTGTTTTCCAGAATATCCAAACTCTGCAGAATTATCAGCAGAAGTTAAGTTTAACCAAGTATGAGGAGAGCCATGATGCCTATAACAAGGCACATAATTTCCTCCTGATTATCATATCCGTCAGTATCCTCCTGGCTTTTGTCTTTGGTATCGCCATCTACCGTTCTATTATGAAACCTCTCTGGGAATTAACCAGAATCGCAAAAGGTTTGGAGGAAGGGGATTTAAGGTCGGAAGTAAAATACACGGCGAAAAACGAGATTGGTCAGGCTATGGCTGCTTTTGCCTCCGCCACGCGCAATTTACGGCAGTTGATTGTGCAGATTGATGAGACGGCCCAGGGAGTGGCCCAGGCCAGCACTGAACTTTCTTCTGCTGCTGAACAAACTGGCGAAGGGGCTAATCAGGTAGCCGTTACGGTGGAAAACCTGGCCAGAGCCACAGAGGCCCAAATGATGCAGACGGAAAGCGTGAAAAAGGCTGTGGAGGCCATGATTGAGGCAGTTAATAAAATCAACGAAAGTTATCAAAGAGCCCAGGCTGATACAGACTTAACCAGCCGGTTGGCAGGTGATGGACAGAATTATATCGACCGGGCTGTGGCTCAAATGGAGCAGATTAAAAATTCTTCCTACGCTATGGGGGATAAGGTTAAGGGCTTAGGCGCCTTATCAAAGCAAATCGGGGAGATTGTGGATATTATCAGTGCCATTGCCGAACAGACAAACCTGCTGGCCTTAAATGCTGCTATTGAGGCGGCCAGGGCTGGTGAACACGGCAGGGGCTTTGCCGTAGTGGCGGAAGAAGTGCGTAAACTGGCTGAACAATCCGGCCAGTCGGCCCAGGAAATAGCCGCTTTGATTACGGGCATCCAAAAAGGTGTGGAGGAGGCCATAGTGGTTATGGAGCGGGGCGCTAACGAAGTAAATGCCGGCACCCAGAGCATCGAAATCAGCGGCAAGTCCTTCAAGGAGATAATGAAATCAATTGACCATCTGAAGGCAGCAATGAGCGAGGTTGGTTTGTCTGCACAGCAGATTTATCAAAAAAGCAATGAGGTACAAAAGAGCATTGCTGTAACCATTCAAGAGTTTGAGAATACGGCCGCTCATACAGAGGAAGTCTCCGCTACTGCTGAAGAACAGGCAGCGGCCATGGAACAAATGATAGCTTCCACCTCCACGCTCAGCAACCTGGCGGAAGAGCTGAAGTCTTCGGTCCGCAAATTTAAAATATAGAAAAAAACAAAGAACCCAGAAGCTAGATGGCTTCTGGGTTCTTTACTTTATTATTCGTTATCTTTGTCTCATTATATCAGCATAGCTGATATTGCGGGTGTGTATGGTATGGGACCAGGACACCCGGGTTTTGCTGAAGAAACTAATGAACACGATAGGTATCCAGCTGTAGACAAAGGCGGGATAATGGAAGAATACCCATTTAACGATGCGCTTGGGCAGATTATCGAGCCAAATGACTAAGAAGGGGTAGATAATCTGCAATGTGCTCACAAGTTCCCATAAGAGGGGAGGCCAGATGTATTTAAAGATAGAGGTGTAGATGTCTACAAAGAAACTATCGATGAGACCCAGGACAGAAAAAATACCCATGCATATGACGAGAAGTGGCTGGAGAATTACCATGGCGGCATCGAGGAGGACGAGGTCTCTCTTTTTTATTCCTTCTTTAATAAACTCTAAACTGTAAGTACGGAATAATTCTACGTGACCTAAGGCCCAACGCTTCCGCTGGTTCCATGCTTGTTTGAAGGTAAGCGGTTTTTCATCGTACACAACAGCCTCATGGGCCCAGGTGGTCTTATGACCCAGGAGCAGGGCTTTTAAACTGAATTCCAGGTCCTCTGTCAGGGAGGTTGCTCCCCAACCGATTTCTTTCAAGACATCGACAGAAATGGCCATACCCGTGCCACCGAGGTAATTGGAGAGGCCTAAATTATATCTGGCTAACTGGAGCATCCTGTTAGCAACCCAGAAGGCCATGGCAAAAGCAGCGGATACCCAGGTATCATGGGGATTTTTTGCATCAATGTATCCCTGGACGATTTTTGCCCCATCGCAAAGCCTGTTGTTCATGTGATTAAGGAACTGTGGATCAACCAGGTTGTCCGCATCAAACACCACTACGGCGTCGTATTTTTTAGGCATATTAAAAAGTTTGGCGAAGAACCATTCCAGGGCATAGCCTTTACCCCGCAGGGTGGTGTCAAAGCGTTCAAAAACCGTGGCTCCGCGGTTTCGTGCAGCGGCGGCGGTACCATCGTTAGAATTATCAGCAATGACAAATACGTCATAAAGTTCTTTGGGATAAGTAAGAGCCATTAAGTTATCAACGAGAGGGCCGATGACCGTTTCTTCATTATGGGCCGGTACAACCAGGGCAAATCGTTTCTGGGGTGCATGTACTTTAGGTGTACGAAATTGGGCCAGGCCGGACATACCAAGTATGAAGAAATATACGGCCACCAGTGATAAGATTACCTGTGCCGGTATCATAATTACATCCAAGGGTAGAGAAAAGAGTTCATTAGTGTCCACTGGATTTCTCCTCCAAATTAAAATTCACAAACATTGTTACCACAACAATCTTACATTAGTATTAATACCCAAAGACAACCGTTTTATTAGCCAATTTTAGCCCAATTTTGCCGGGTTAAGGCAATTTGAGAAAATTACTTTCCAAAACATAGCATTACCTAATCTTAGAACAATTTACGTGGTTTTTTTCGAAAACCTAACGCTTTATTAGACGAAGAAAGCTTCTTTTTGTTCCCCAAGGTTTTTTGGGGGGCCTGCATGATTATAGCATATTTTCCAGGAAGATTACAGCTATTTTCTTATTAATACATATTGTCAATAGGTAAAATAATGTTAATATTTTCCACAAACTTTTTTCATAGACTGTATTGACAAAAAAACAAAGCCAGTGTAATCTACTATACAACTGTTGCAAAACACAACTGAATATCTCTTATCCAGAGAGGTGGAGGGACTGGCCCGATGAAACCCAGCAACGGGCCTCACGGCAAGACCGGAGGCGCTGTGCTAATTCCTGCAAGATTAATTTCTTGACAGATAAGAGCGCGAGTTAGTATATTAATTCCCTCTTTATCTGTGGTGATGAGGAGGGATTTATTTTTTTACCAGTAGAGTTTAACCAACTAGTTTACGCTTAGTTTTTTAAGAATCACACCAACATAAAACACAAGGAGGGACATGATGAAAAAACATATTTTTATTATTGCGATCATTCTATTGCTTGTTGTTGCTGTTACCGGCTGTGGCAGCAAGAAAACCACCCCCGAGGCACCCGCTAAATTGAAAGTCGGTGTTACGGCGGGTCCCCATGAACAGATTATGAATAAAGTGAAAGAACTGGCCAAGAAGGAAGGATTGGATATTGAGGTTGTGGTGTTTAATGAATATGTTCAGCCCAACATACAGCTGGCGGAAAAGGTCCTTGACCTCAACAGCTTTCAACATGGCCCTTATTTAGAGAACTTTATAAAAGAAAGAGGCCTAAAATTAGTTAAATTGGCAGATACGGTTACTTTTCCTATGGGCATTTACTCGCAAAAAATAAAAAATGTGAATGAACTGAAAGCAGGAGATAAAGTGGGTCTTCCCAATGATCCTACTAACGAAGCCAGGGCTCTGCAGCTTTTTGAGAAAGCGAATCTTATCAAATTAAAAGAGGGAGTAGGAAACAAAGCAACGGTCAGAGATATTGTGGAAAATCCTAAAAACTTAGTGTTTGTAGAATTGGAAGCTCCTATCATTTTGAGAACTCTTCCTGATTTGGCTGCTGCTGCCATTAATACTAATTTTATTATCCAGGCAGGTAAATCACCTGTACAGGATTCCATCTTCATTGAACCAAAAGATTCACCATGGGTAAATATCATTGCTGTTCGTCAGGGAGAGGAAAACAATCCATTATATCAAAAGTTCGTAAAAATTTATCGTTCTGAAGAAGTAAAACAGTTTATTAATGAAAAACTTAAAGATTCCGTGGTTCCTTCCTGGTAAACAGGAGATATGGTACTCACCCTCCCCCCTTTCCTGAACCCCTCATTTAGAATTAGCCGGGTACGGGAAAGGGGATAGGGATGGAGTAAGGGAGAGAGAAAATGATCAAGCTAACGAACTTATCTAAGACTTATAGGAATAACGGTAAAGAAGTAAAAGCTTTACAGGACATTAATCTTCACGTTCCAAAAGGCGAGATTTTCGGTGTCATTGGTTACAGTGGCGCCGGAAAAAGTTCCCTGATCCGTTGTGTCAATATGCTGGAGGTACCCGATGCAGGATCAGTTTCTGTTAATGGCGTAGAGATGACTCAATTAAAAGGACACAAGTTACGCCAGGCCCGGCGGAAAATTGGCATGATCTTCCAGCACTTTAACCTGCTGCAGTCGGCCAATGTCCTGGAAAATGTGGCCGTACCCCTCCAGCTAGGTGGGATAAAGAAACATGAAGCAGAGAAAAAGGTAAGACACCTCCTGGAGGTAGTGGGATTAAGTGAAAAAGCAGAAAGTTATCCCCAGCAGCTTTCCGGGGGACAGAAGCAAAGGGTGGCCATTGCCCGGGCTTTAGCCAGTGATATAGATATCTTGCTTTGTGATGAGGCTACTTCAGCCCTGGATCCCCAGACAACGGATTCTATCTTAGACCTCTTGCTGGATATTAATCGTAAGTTTGGCATCACCATACTCCTGATTACCCATGAGATGCACGTGATTAAAAAGATATGTGATAGGGTGGCCGTTTTGGAACAGGGGAAAATCATAGAGGAAAATAGTGTGATTAATCTATTTACTAATCCCCAGACTGAAACCACCAGGCGTTTCATTAAAAACATTATTGATGACGATTTGCCGCAAAGCATCTGGGAGAAGCTGCGCCAGGAAAAAAGAGAGCCTGGTGTGGTATTGAGGCTTACTTTTGTAGGCTGTACAACAGCCCAGCCTATGCTGGCCCAGCTGGCTAAAGAGTACACCCTGTGGCCCAATATTCTCTATGGTAATATTACCCAAGTTAAAGATCGTACTTTGGGTAGATTAATTGTGGAATTACAAGGAGACAATTCCTTTGTTCAAAAGGGAATAGGGTTTCTTCAGGAAAAAGGGGTAAAAACGGAGGTGATGGAACATGTCCGGTAGTGGCGGAATCTTCCTCTGGTTAAGCCAGCGGGGGGCTGAGGTAGCGCCGATCCTGGGAAAAGCAACGGTGGAAACACTTTTAATGGTCTTGATAACTCTTGTTTTGGCAACTTTAGTAGGAGTACCTCTTGGTATTATCCTTGTAATAACCAGACCCGGACATATCCTGGCCAGTCCCAGGGTATATCAGGGTTTGAACATAATGATCAATTTAATACGGGCTATTCCTTTTATTATCCTGATGGTTGCTTTATTGCCCCTGAGCCGGCAGATTGTGGGAACTACTATTGGGGTAAAGGGAGCCATTGTTCCTCTAACTATTTTTACCATACCTTTTATCGGCAGAGTGGTAGAATCTACCCTCTTGGAAGTTGATCCCGGCCTGATTGAGGCTTTTCAGGCCATGGGGGCCACTCCTTTCCAGATTATACACAGGGTTCTGATTAAAGAATCCAAATCGGGATTGATTCTGGCCCTGACTATTGCCGCTATCAGTCTCATCGGTGCCTCGGCCATGGCCGGTATTGTAGGTGCCGGTGGACTGGGGGACCTGGCTATCCGTTTTGGTTATGTGCGCTATGAACTGGATGTCATGATCATTACCATCATCGTCCTGATTATTCTGGTCCAGGGAGTGCAATCCCTGGGTAACCGTCTGGCTGCCAGCCTAAAGAAGAGATAAAAATATGTATTCGCTTTAAAATTTTCATAAAAACCACCCATGCCTAGAAGGCACAACCAATTATGAAAATATGTAGAAGTGATTACAATGGTCTAATTTTCTGCTACATTGGAATTATCAGGGACAAAGGTTGATTATATTTTGATGGTATAACCTCGACTAAAAACCTAACCTGATTGCCTTTGAGCACAGCCAATTGTCGCCCCTTGTTTTTAAGGACTTGGGAACAGCACGGGTACTAAACTCCATATTTTCTCGGGCAATCATCCCTGAAATCCATTGGAGCAGGAGTGAGTCGTATGCAAGACATTCTGGAAATTTGTTGTGGTCTTGATGTCCACAAGGAAACTGTTGTCGCCTGCTTATTAAAAGGCAATGTTGACGGGGAACCAGTTAAAACCATCCGCACTTTTTCCACCCTTCTTGCTGGACTTGATGAACTAAAAGCCTGGCTGGAAGAGGAAAACTGCCGGAATGTGGCTATGGAAAGTACTGGTGTTTATTGGCAGCCTGTATATAACGTACTGGAAGAAGCCTTTGACGGCAGTATGGTTTTGATTGTTACCAACGCCCGGCACATGAAGAATGTTCCTGGCAAAAAGACCGACATGAAGGACGCTGAATGGATAGCCACTCTCTTGCGTGCCGGATTGTTAGAAGGAAGTTTTATCCCCTCGAAACCTATCCGGGAACTCCGTAATCTGACCCGGTACCGTAAAAGCATCGTCGAGGAAATTACTTCCCAGAAAAATCGGATTGAAAAGCACTTACAAAGCTGCGGCTTTAAGCTGTCAACATTTCTTACCGATATATTCGGCGTATCAGGCCGAGCAATTATAGATCACCTTTGCTGCTACGGGAAGATATCTGCCCGCGAAGTAGAAACATTTGTAAAGGGGCGCGCTAAGAGCAAGCTCCATGAGATCAAACAGGCTGTCAATGGTAAAATGGATGTTCACCAAAGGGAGTTCCTCAAGCTTTTGCTAGGGTGGCTGGATCAGCACTACGAGCATCTTCACCAGGTAGAGCAAAAGCTTGAGGAAAAACTCAAGCAATATCAAAGACAACTGGAGCAACTGGACGGCATCCCGGGGATTGACAAAACCGCCGCTGCTGCAATCTTGGCGGAAATCGGCATTGATATGAGCCGATTCAAAACCGCGGAACATATCTGTTCCTGGGCGGGCTTAAGTCCTGGTAATAATGAAAGTGCAGGAAAAAAAAGTCCACCCGTACCACCCATGGCAACACCTATCTAAAACGAATCCTTTGCGAAATTGCCTGGTGCATCACCCGAATACGCGATAGCTATTTATCGTCTTGGTACTGGAAGATAAAACAACGCCGCGGGGCCAAGAAAGCTCTCATTGCATTAGCCAGAAAGCTCCTCGTGATCATTTACAACTTATTGAAGAAAGATGTTGACTACGACGAGACATCCTTTGAAAAAGCTAAACAAAAACAGGAAAAATTCCGTGTAAAAAGAATTATTGCCGAAGCTAAAAAACTCGGTCTGGAGGTGAGAGAAGTCCAGTAAGCTGTCTAACAGTTATATCCTCCAGAAGGATTAATCCGTCAGATGCATGAACTTGCATCTGCTAGTTCGTTATTGTCTTTTTTGCCTTACAAGCATATTGATTATTTGATAGGGTTATTTTCGTACTAACTTAACAGTTACTACACACTTGGTTAAAGTTTTTTGCATATACTAAAGATGACAGTAAGGTTAAAACATCAGGTGCGGGTCGGGTAAGACCTAGCTGGCTTACACTTGATCCCGCACCTGTTGATATAAACTTTTCTTCATCAAACCCTCCCCAATTTTACCCAGTAGATATATCGTGTCGTGGATAACCGGAGCTTTCTCCGGTTTTTTCTTTAATGAAAAGTCCCCGGGAAATTATCCCGGTGCCTGAAATATTTTTGCTCTCTTTTTCGTCTACATTATTTAGGATTGGTTTCTATGCCAGCAGAGGAGGTTATCGCAATAGACCACATTGATTTTCCCCGTGTTGACCAGGTAACTCAGCAAGGCCTGGAGGCTGGCCTGCATCAGGTAGAAGGAGGAGGGATTGTTAATGGTTATATTTTTCTCCCGGAGTATTTTCCCCAGCAGTTCTGTTGTGGTGTGCGGCTCTTTAAGGTGGCCCAGTACCATGTCCAGTAATTCCTCCAGGAATTTTTTGTTGACAAGCGTTAATTCTACCGGGTTTTCAACCACACTGCCATGGGAGGGAACGTAAAAGTCATAAGAACTCTCAGAGAGTTTGCCCAGAGTATGTAAGACAGCCCCTATGTCCACGAAATAAGGGAGGCCATGTTTAGCCAGTATTTCCGGGGCGAAAAGGGCATCGGCCAGGTATAAAGTTCCTTCATAAGCGATCCCTATTTGTCCGGGAGTGTGGCCGGGTAGAGGGATAACATCAACAGCAAAACCCAGGAGGTCTTGCTTACCTGGTTCCAGGCAGATATCAACAGAGCAAGGAGGGGCCTGGAGAAATTTATTTTCCATAGTCTTTAAAGGGGTGGCCCCTCCGAACAGGTAAAAGGGTTCCAGATGAGGATGTTCTATGAAAGGTTTCTCTTGAAAAGAGCTTATAACCGGTATGTTTAAACTGTTTTTTATGTAAGCTGCACCTCCCGTGTGGTCAGCATGGGCATGAGTCAAAATAAGACCCGACAGCTTCAAATTCTTTTCATTAATCAGTTTTAGAACTTTCTTAGCTACACTTACCTCAATTCCGGCATCAATCAAGATTGACTTTTCTCCACTGCAGATTAATCCTAAATTTACTCCCGCATCGATATAGGCCGTTTCCTTTGACAAAAAGTGTATGTCCATTAACAAATCCCCTTTTATTTTAATTTGGTAGAAATAATTATATAATAGATAATCAGTAAAACAAATTCATACTGCAATTATTGATAAGCCTTTGGTGTTTCTAGATAACGCTATTAGGAGGAATGCAAAATGGCAGAGAAAAAATTATACCGGTCCCATACTAAAAAAATGCTGGGTGGTGTATGTGGCGGTTTGGCAGAATATTTTAACATCGACGTAACCCTCATTCGTCTTTTATGGGCTGCCGCTGTTTTCATGATGGGAACAGGAGTACTGTTCTATATTCTATGCTGGATCATTATTCCCGAGGAGCCCTTTTATACTATAAGTTAGTTTCCGACCATGATTTTAAATTGTACAGTAAAGTGTGACTTTTGCCGAAAAGGGTGTTTGACTACTGTCACTGTTTACGGTTAACGGTTCACTGTTCACGAAGCCGTATATTAGTTTCATATTAATATAAACCAGGGTGGAGGGAGAGAGCTTTGCATTTGGCTTGGCAATTACCACGTAAGAAGTGGTTAGTCACGGGAACCATCCTGTTACTTATATTAGGCTTAGTATCTTACAAGGTATGGAGCGGACAGAGTAATAAAAGTGTAATCATCGTAAAAACTGCCCAGGTTAAAAAGCAGGATTTAGAAGCCAATATTTACACCACAGGCACTTTACAGCCTGCACAGCAGAAAGAATATTATGCCAAAGCGGCCACTACGGTGAAGGAAATCCTAAAAGAACCCGGGACAAAAGTAACCCAGGGGGAGCCAATCGTCATTCTTGATGACAGCCAGGCTTTACTAGATTTGGGGCAGGCCGAAAGTACACTGGCCCTGCAGGAAAGCGAATACCGGAAAGGGCTGAGTAATAAGCTTTTCCTGGAAAAGAAACTGGAAGATGCCCAAAAGAATCTCCAGCGCCAGGAACAGTTGTATGAACTGGGGGCCGTGGCCCTGAAGGAAATAGAAGGATACAGGCTGGAGGTAGCCAGCCTGGAAAACCAGCTGGCAGCTATAGACTTGAAGGCCCTGGAAGCCCAGGTTAATAAAGCTAAACTGGCCTTGCAGGGAGCCCGGGAGGTTGCGACCAGCACTGTGATTACCAGTCCCTTTGACGGTACAGTACTGAAAATTGGGGTCAAGGAGAATCAACCCGTGACACCGGGGATGTTTATTGCCAGTATTGGCGATGTCCATACCCTGGAAGTAAATTGTTCCGTAAATGAATATGATGCCCTCAAACTGAAAATCGGCCAAAAGGCGCAAATCAGCAGTGAAGGACTGCGGGAGAAGAAATTTAGCGGGGAGATTACTCAAGTTGCCCCCCAGGCCGAAGTGGAGCAAACCACCACTGGTTCAGAAAACAGGGTAAAAGTGAAATTAACCCTGACGGAAAAAGTAGAAGAGTTAAAACCTGGCTATAGTGTGAACGTAAAGATTTTAACAGATAAAAAAGCTGACGCTTTGATTGTGCCTATTGAAGCCCTGCTGCAGCGGGATGGTAAAGATGTAGTGTTTGTCTACCAGGATGGCTTAGCCGTACTGCGTGAGGTGAAAAAAGGACTCAGCACGGAATTGTACCAGGAAATCACAGAAGGATTGGCACAGGGTGAGCTGGTCATCATTACTTCCCAGGAAAAGCTTAAAGATAATACCAGGGTGAAGACTAATGATAAAAATAAGTAATCTCACAAAGGTTTACCGGACGGGAGCTATCTCCGTCACCGCTTTAAAAGGGATTAATTTAGAAGTGGCAAAGGGAAGCATGGTAGCCATTATGGGACCTTCGGGCTCGGGGAAATCTACCATGATGAATATTTTGGGCTGTTTGGACAGGGCCACCTCCGGCTCGTATATTATTGACGGGGTGGATGTTTCCACTTTACAGGAGAAGGAGCTGGCCAAAATACGTAACCATAAAATAGGTTTTGTTTTTCAGACTTTCAACTTGCTCCCCCGTCTCACAGCCTTGAAAAACGTAGAGCTTCCCATGATTTATGCCGGGATACCCGCCAAAGAAAGAAGGGAGCGGGCTTTAAAAGCATTGGACAAGGTAGGTTTGGCAGACAGGATTCATCACCGTCCCAACGAATTGTCCGGCGGACAAAGACAGCGGGTGGCTATTGCCAGGGCCTTAGTGAATAATCCTGCCATTATTTTAGCCGACGAACCCACCGGTAACCTGGATACCCGTTCCGGGGAAGAAATCATGGACATCTTCCAGCAGTTAAACCAGGAGGAGGGTGTGACCATCATCATTGTTACCCATGAACGGGAAATCGCTGATCACACCAGGCGTATTGTCCATTTTCGGGACGGCGTGATTATTAAAGATGAGGAAGTACTGACTCCCATATCGGCCCGGACAACTCTGGCCGCACTTCCTCCTGCCGGGGAGGTGTAATAATTGGATATTCTAGAGAGTATTAAGGTTGCTTTGGAAGGTATCTGGGTAAATAAATTAAGGTCTGCCTTAACCATGCTGGGCATAATTATTGGAGTAGCGGCAGTTATTGCTGTAGTGACCATTGGACAGGGTGGGCGTGCTGCTATTCTTTCTTCTTTGGAAAGTATGGGTACTAATCTTTTTGTGGTTTACCCTTCCAGCCGCAATGCCACTACCCCTATTACCAGACAGGATCTAATCACCCTGGAGGATGTTGAGGCCATAAAAAACATTGTGCCTACTGTGAAAGCCGTGGCTCCTACCAGCTATCTTTCCATCATGACCCAGGTGGGCAGACAGAAAGAAAAGACCACCATTATCTGTACCGGTCAGGATTATAAAAGCATACGAAATTTGGAACTTGTGGAAGGGCGTTATTTTACCTCCGAGGAGAATAACAGCAGGCGGCGTGTGGCGGTGATCAATGAGGAATTAGCCAAGACCTACTTTTCAGGTGAATCAGCCCTGGGTAAACAGGTTTATCTCATGAATACACCCTTCATTGTCATCGGTGTGGTGAAAAACGATCCCTCAAATGCCCTGGGCTTTGGCGGCGATCCGCCGAAAGAGGCTACCATTCCTTTTCATACAGGCGAGACTCTTTTCCGTAACTTACGAATTCAGATAGAAGGGCAGACCTACAGTAAAGAAGAGGTACAGGAGACTATAGACCAGATTGTAAAACTCCTGCACAAGAGACATCGCAATGAAGGAAAATACCGGGGGTACAGCCTGGATCAGGAAGTGGCTACAGCCAATAAAATCCTGGGGATTATCGCCTTGATCATTGGTTCTATCGCGGGGATTTCCCTCCTGGTAGGCGGTATTGGTGTGATGAATATTATGCTTGTTTCCGTTACGGAGCGGACCAGGGAGATCGGCATCAGAATGGCTTTAGGCGCGCGAAGGAGGGATATTCTCGTCCAGTTCTTGATTGAAGCCGTAGTTATATGTCTGGTGGGAGGAACCATTGGAACCATTTTAGGCACAGGGGGGGCTTTGGCCGTGGCTTTAATCGCCAAGTGGCCGCCCTTGATTACACCGGGTACCATTTTTATTGCCTTTTTCTTTTCCGCTTCCATCGGAATCTTTTTCGGTATTTACCCTGCCAACAAGGCGGCCAAATTAGACCCCATTGAAGCCTTGCGCTATGAATGATTTCACTAGTAAGAATGGCGAGATATTGATATAATAAATCTACTAATTGGCTTTAAGGAGGTGTGATACCGGTATCCCTTAAAGAGGATACTGGTAGTTAAATGCTTACCGGTAAACAGCGAAGGTTTTTGCGGGCCCTGGGTACAGGGATTGATCCTGTTATTCAGATAGGCAAGGGTGGTATAGGAGATACTTTGGTTCAGCAGCTGGACGAAGCTTTGGAAGCCCGGGAACTTGTAAAAATCCGGGTAATCAATAATGCCCCTCTTGAACCCCGTGAGATTGCTGAACAGCTGGCTGAAGCCACAAATTCAGAGTTGGTACAGGTAATCGGCAGGAATCTATTGTACTACCGTCGTTCCTTAAAAAAACCTTCAATTGAGCTGCCCAGTTGATTACACAGGAGAGAAACCAGGTGATAGAGAAATGGATGAGAAATTTAGGGAACTTTTAATCAGAGCTCACCGGATTGTGGTTAAGGTAGGAACCAGTACTTTAACTCACTCCACCGGTAAGCTCAATTTGTTTCGTTTAGAAAGTCTCGTCAGGGAAATGGTGGATCTGCGCCACCAGGGCAGAGAAGTAATCCTGGTCACATCCGGTGCCGTAGGTGCCGGTATGGGAAAAATGGGGCTTTCTGAACGTCCCAAAACCATGCCGGAAAAACAGGCCCTGGCGGCTATTGGACAGGGTATTCTCATGCACATGTATGAAAAACTCTTTGGTGAATATGGCGAAACAGTGGCCCAGGTTTTGCTGACCAAGGATGACATTGCCCACCGTGAGCGTTATCTCAACGGTAGGAATACCCTTTTAACTTTACTGAGGTTTGGGGTCACACCGATTATTAATGAAAACGATACGGTAGTCTTCGAAGAAATTAAATTTGGCGATAATGATACCCTGGCAGCTTTGGTGGCAGGGCTGGTCGATGCCGATCTCCTTGTCCTCCTGTCTGATATTGAAGGGTTATATACGGCAGACCCCCGTAAAGATCCCTCAGCTACCCTGATCAACCTGGTAGAGGAGATAACTCCCCAGGTAGAGGGGCTGGCCGGTGATCCCGGTTCCAAATTGGGCAGTGGTGGTATGTTCACCAAAATACAGGCTGCGAAAATTGCCTGTAACTCCGGTATTCCTATGGTCATTACCAACGGCTCCCGTAAGAATGTTTTACGGGAGATTGTGTCCGGTGATTATCCAGGAACATTATTTGTACCCCGTGACCACAGGATTGGCGCACGCAAACGCTGGATTGCTTTTGGTTCACGGATAAATGGTACCATTTGGCTTGATGAGGGAGCGGAGAAGGCTATTCTTACCAGGGGGAAAAGCTTATTGCCAAGCGGTATTACTAAGGTTGAAGGGGAATTCCCGCCGGGCAGTGTAGTGAGTCTTTGGGGACAAAACGGAGAGATTGCGCGCGGGATTGTGAATTACAGTTCCGAAGATATCGAGAAAATTAAAGGGGCCCAGACCAAAGAGATCATGTCTATTTTGGGACATAAGGATTATGATGAAGTAATACACCGGGATAATTTAACCTTGAGAACTTAAAGGAGGTTTGGCTGTGCTTTGTGAGGAGTTGAAGATTAAGGGGCAGCTGGCTAAAGAGGCCAGCATTCTTTTAAGTACACTTTCTACCGAGACGAAAAATCAGGCTCTGGCCGCTATGGCAGAGGCCCTGGAACGCCATGAGGAAGAAATTTTGGCGGCAAACCAGAAGGATATAGATAGGGCCAAAGAAAAAGGTATTGGCAATGCTATGTTAGACCGGCTGCTTCTTACGCCGTCCCGTATTAAGGAGATGGCCCATGGTTTACGGGCGTTAATAGCTTTACCTGATCCTGTTGGGGAAATAGAGGCTGTCTGGAAGGGGGCCCAGGCCATTGAAATTGGCCGCATGCGCGTTCCTCTGGGTGTGATTGGTATTATTTATGAAGCGCGGCCCAATGTTACCGTAGACGCTGCAGGGCTTTGTTTGAAAACCGGGAACGCCGTTATTCTGCGGGGCGGATCGGAAGCCCTTCATTCCAATATCACTATCACCCGTGTCATCAGCCAGGCTGCCGAGTCCGCCTGGATTCCCCGGGGAAGTATTCAATTGATCGAAAATCCCGACCGGGAAGTGGCAGTCCAGCTGATGAAACTCAACGAATATTTGGATGTTTTAATCCCCAGGGGTGGGGCCGGGCTTATTCAGACGGTGGTGCAGAACAGTACTGTCCCCGTCATAGAAACTGGTATAGGCAACTGCCATGTCTATGTGGATAGTGAAGCCGATCTGGCCATGGCTGAAGAAATCATTATTAATGCCAAATGCCAGCGCCCTGCGGTCTGTAATGCTGCCGAAACTTTGCTGGTTCACGAAAAAGTAGCGGCGGACTTTATACCCAAAGCAGGTAAACGTCTTAGACAATTAGGAGTAGAAATTCGCGGTTGTAACCGGACAAGGGCCCTTTTCCCCGAAGCTAAGGCTGTTACTGAGGAAGATTACGCTGCGGAATTTTTAGACCTGATCCTGGCTGTGAAAGTTGTGGATAGTTTGGATGAGGCCTTACAGCATATCAGGACTTTCGGTACTAAGCATTCAGAGGCAATTGTTACAGAAAGCTACCGTAACTCCCGGCGTTTTCTGAAGGAAGTGGATGCGGCGGCGGTTTACGTTAATGCTTCTACTCGCTTTACTGATGGTTTTCAGTTTGGTTTTGGTGCAGAAATAGGGATCAGCACACAGAAGCTCCATGCCCGGGGACCCATGGGCCTAAAAGAGTTAACGACCATTAAATACGTCATTCAGGGTGATGGACAGGTGAGAAAATAGTTGATAGTTGGTAGTTGGTAGTTGGCCGCAATATAAGTTACTAGTTATTAGTTCCTAGTTACTAGTGGGAAACGAAAAAGAGTCTGTTAGCATTATGCTAGCGGACTCTTTGTGTTATGAAAAACAATAGCTGCTTCGCTCCAGGTCTGAAAGTCTTAAATCGGAAGTCGGCAGTCGGAAATCGGAAAGTTGTTTTAGTTCAGCGGAACATATTTCTTATTTTGTAGTAAAGGAGCTTATGAGGCTGCAGCCAGTAAAGCCGGGACTCCAAGTGCCGGAGGAAACGTCTTAACCTGTATCCCATGCAGCACCACCTCCTTTTCAGCTTTATCTTATGCAGGTGGTGGGCAGTTTGTTACAAAAGTGAAGCTTGAGAGTCCATGATGAAGAATGTTATACTAATATAAAATGTGGTGTAGAGGTATGATATGGATTACCATGAAGAATTGCATTTACAAAAAGTCTCTCGGGTAGGGCTGATGGGCGGTACTTTTGACCCCATTCATTCAGGACACCTGGTTACGGCCGAAGCTGCCCGTTCCGAGTTTAGTCTGGATAAAGTCATATTTGTACCTTCTGGACAACCTCCTCATAAAAAAGGTCTGCCCATCAGCGGTAAAGAGTTTCGCTACTTGATGACGGTATTGGCTACCGCACCTAATCCTTATTTTGAAGTTTCCCGGGTTGAATTGGAACGTCCCGGTGAATCCTTTGCCATTGATACCGTCAGGTACTTTAAAGACCTGCTTAATCCCGGTAGTGAACTCTATTTTATTACCGGTGCCGATGCTATACTGGAAATTGTTACCTGGAAAGAAGTAGAAGAGCTGCTGGAAAACTGTACCTTTATTGCCGCGACACGGCCCGGTTTTGATTTAAATGAGCTGCGATACAAGTTGCTGGAAAAGTTGACCGACAAACACTTAAAAAAGATCATTCCTCTCGAAGTGCCTGCCATGGCTATCTCGTCTACGGACATACGCAACAGAGTCAAAAATAAAGGTACCATTAAGTATCTTTTGCCGGAATCAGTGGAAAATTTCATCTATAAAAATGAATTATATCGTACTTAACAGTTCATTCTTCACAGGGTATAATATACTTCCTTTAACACATAATAGAAACAAGCTTATACCTATATACTTTAGTGAGGTGAATGAATTGGCTAAAACACTATATGTGGGCAATCTGCCATGGGCAACTACTCCCGAGGATTTAAGTGCAGCTTTTAGTAACCATGGTCAAGTTATCAGTAGTCGGATCATCAAAGATAAAGAAACAGGTCGTTCCCGTGGTTTCGGTTTCGTTGAAGTGGCTGATGAAGATGCGGAAAAAATGATTGCTGCTATGGACGGTAAGGAATTTAATGGAAGGACCTTAACCGTCAATGAAGCAAAAGTCCGTGCTGAATAGTCAATACCGACTGGAATCTGCCCCCTGTAAACTAGGGGGTTTTTGTATGGAGAGGAAAGATGAAAGACTTAAGCTACTATAAGGAAATCATCAAGGAGAAACTTAGTAAAAAAAGATTTGAGCACTCCTTGCGTGTGGCAGAAACAGCCTTGGAAATGGCCAAAAGTAGGGGACTCGATGAGGAACAGGTTCATCTTGCCGCACTGCTCCACGATTATGCTAAAGATTTACCTTCTGATGAACTTTTGCGAATCGGCCGGAAAAAGGGTATTATTTTATATAAAGCTGAGGAAGTCCAGCCAGATTTATTACATGGTCCGGTAGGAGCCTGGCTTTTAAAACAGGAACTGGAAATTACCGACGAAGCTGTCTTGCAGGCTATACGTTATCATACTACAGGACATTATCCCATGACTGAGCTGGATAAAATTATTTATCTCGCAGACTTGCTGGAGCCAGGACGTACCTATGAGGGAATTGCCTCCCTAAGAGCGATCTGTGCAGAAAATATAGACAAAGGATTACTTTTTGCCTTTGATTCCACGCTCAGGTATGTTCTGGAACGAAAAATGCTCATTCACCCCTTGACTGTGGAGGCAAGAAACTGGCTTCTTCTCCAACTTCATGATAATTTTAATGATGAGTAATGATTATAGATATTTATTTTAAAAAGGAGGCTTTTCATGGATAGTAAAGAGGTAGCGCTCCTGGCCGCCCGGGCAATTGACGAAAAGAAAGGTAGAGATATATCGATCCTTAAATTAAAAGAGCTCTCTTTGATTACAGATTATTTTGTCCTGGGCAACGGTAATTCTCGAATCCAAACTCAGGCTATTGCTGATAACGTGGAAGAACAGTTGGCTAAGCAGGGAATCATGCTTCTGCGCCGGGAGGGTTACCCCGAGGGCAGGTGGATTTTAATGGACTTCGGTACAGTTGTTGTTCATATCTTTCAGGAAGAAGAACGTAACTTTTACAATTTGGAAAGGTTGTGGGGAGACGCCCCCAGGATACCTTTTGCCGGGCAAAAACAATGAAGAGCTATGGTGAACTGGCCAAAATATATGATAAGCTGATGGATCATATTGACTATGCCGCTTATACCGATTTTTATTTAAGCCTGGCGGCAAAACATGGCTGGAAGGGGCGGAAAGTCCTGGACTTAGCCTGTGGTACGGGAAATATTTCTTTAGAGCTCCTGAAGCGAGGCTACGAAGTCCAGGGGCTGGATATTTCCGAGGAAATGCTCATGGTGGCCGACGAAAAAATATTTGCTTCTGGTTTTACTCCCCGTCTATATCGTCAAAACATGAGAAATTTCCAGCTCATGGAGAAGGTTGACTTAGTCATATGTGCCTTTGACAGTCTAAATTACCTGTTAAAAGAAGAGGACCTGGAGAGAACCTTTTCTTGTGTGTACAGGGCTTTGGACGAGCACGGTCTCTTTCTTTTTGATGTCCATAGTTATCATAAGTTTACCCATGTGCTGGGTCAGAATACCCTGGCCTACGCAGGTGACGATACCTGCTATATCTGGCAGAATAATTTTTCAGCGGAAACCGGTATTTGTCAGATGAACCTGGATATCTTCCAGCAAGATAAAAGCGGTATGTACCGGCGTTTCCAGGAATATCACCAGGAACGTTATTATTCGGAAGCACAGTTGAAGCAGTTGCTGGAAGGAAAAAATTTGTCAGTGTTGGGTATTTACAGTGACCTGAAGTTTGCTGCTCCTCACCCCGAAGCGGAAAGGCTGTTTTACGTAGCGCAAAAGGCTTAAATAAATTTCCCAGGAAATTCATTTATTTTTAAGGTTGACAAGATGTCCTCCAGTACATATAATCTATATATGTGAGGTCAATGAGGCCCAAAAACATATACGGGGCTATAGCGCAGTTGGGAGCGCGCTTGACTGGCAGTCAAGAGGTCAGGGGTTCGAATCCCCTTAGCTCCACCATTGAAATTAACACACCGATGAGGTGTGTTTTTTTGTATTGGTTACAATATAAGAACCCCTGACCTCGAGGGGGCTTGGGGGAGAAGCTCCCCTAATTGGATAAGGAGGGTCACAGCGGAGCGTCCTAGGGAACCATCCGGTTCCCTGGGAAAAGGGCGTGAGCCCTTGGGTCGGCGGGTTCGAATCCCCTTAGCTCCACCATTGAAATTAACACACCGATGAGGTGTGTTTTTTTGTATTGGTTACAATATAAGTGGACTGTACTCGGTTTGCTGGACACGCAGAAAGGTTGTTATAATAGAACCTAAAGAAAGGGCGTGTTAGGCAAATGACTGAAAAGAGCAAATTTAGCGCTGACTACAAGAAAGAAATCGTTAAGCCTACTACAGACCTTGGCAAGAAACCCGTTAGTATAGCAGAACAGACATATGGTCATTGAAGAATAAAAAAGTGCTTAAAAGAAAAAGGATAAAATGTAGTAACCGGCGTTTAGCACGACTGATGAAAGAAAACGGGTTAATCAGCCGCCTGAAAAGAAAATACAAGGCTACTACCAACTCAAACCATGGCTACCCCGTAGCCCCTAACCTTTTAGAGAAAGACTTTAAAGCTGAAAGGCCTAACCAGAAATGGGTTGGTGATATTACATATATTCCGACAGACGAAGGCTGGCTTTATTTAGCAGCTGTAGAAGACCTCTTTCACAAAAAGGTTATCGGCTGGGCACTGGACAGTCGTATGACAAAACAGCTAACCATTGATGCTATTGAACAGGCGATTATTAAGAAAAAAACCTGCCCAAGGACTATCTTTCATTCTGACAGGGGATCCCAATATGCTGCCTATGCCTGTCAGGATAAGCTTGTTGCCAGGTATACGGCAAAGCATGAGCGCCAAAGGTGATTGTTATGACAACGCTTGTATGGAGTCCTTCTTCGCCACACTAAAAAAAGAACTTGTCCATGGCTATGTTTGCAAAGCGAGCATGTAAACCCAATCCACTAAATTTTCCAGCACTAAAATTGTTTAGGTAAAGCAACAATAATAACGGACAATAATTTATTAGGAGTGGTTAAGGTGTTCAAGATTAAAGACAGAATTGTTTTGGGCGTTGTGGCCGGTTTAGCCGGAAATGCCATAAAAATGGCGATTGATGAAGTCTCCATAAAAAAAAAGATATCACAGCGTTCGTTCCGTAAAACTGCTGCCGGTGTGTGGGTGTCAAAACAAAGTGAGGCGACTAACATAAAAGGACAAATTCTCGGGGGCTTACTTGATTTTGGGATGGGTATATTGGGTGGTATTGCATCGGTATATTTACTGTCTAAAACCGGGCGAGACCATATTGTAACTAAAGGAATTACTTCAGGAATAACAATGGGTTCGTTTATTACTTTTATTTTGGGTGCTTTACCCACAAATCAAGTTAGACCAACGGATGCCGCTAGTAACTTATCCTACATGGCGAGTCATGCTGTATACGGGCTTGTTACAACTGCCGTAGCCGCAAAATTAGGCCACCCATCGTTATTTGATACCAAACCGCAAAACGATTACCTTAAGCCTTCGGAACCGACCACAGAACAAATAAAGAGCAATGTAATGCCAATAAAATCCAAGAGTTGCAGGACGGAAAGAAAACAGCCTCTTTAAAGTTGTTTAACACTAGGTAAAATCGGGGCATTAGCGCAGTTGGGTATTTACAATGCTCCAGGACCAATTTTAACCATAAGTAGGAAACTTACGCTAGCCAGGGCGTGAGGATTTTGTCGGTATGCAAGGGGCTATTTATTTTTAGTCAAGCAATCACCTTATGGGGCAATGTTTCATATACTACATTAAAGACAACATCCCAATATGAAAGGAGAATTGTTATGGCTAATGTAAATGCACCTGATCCTGGTTGTGGTTTCTTCCCATTCTTTGGAGGACGTGGATTTGCTATTCTCTTTCTGGTAATCCTCATCCTCTTATTATTCCCCGGATTCTGGGGTGGAGTCGGCTATTAAGCCATCTATTTAAGTAGGAATTAAGTAGGAACCTCCTTCTGAAAACCCCCTTTCACGGGGGTTTTCTCATATATTTTGGAGATATTCCTGTTAGATATTATCTTTTCTGAAGGATAAATCTGTTGACTTCCCGGCTCAGTTCCTCTGCCATATGGGCCAGATTTTGGCTGGTAGCCGAGAGTTCTTCCATAGTGGCTGCCTGTTCCTGAGTGGCTGCCGAAACAGTCTGGGTGCCGCCTGCTATCTCTTTGCTAATGCAATCTATATTGCGGATGGCGTTTACTATTTGTTCACTGCCGCTGGCCATCTGCTGGGTGGAGGCCGTTATCTCCTGGAGCTGGGTAATAACCTGCTGGATAGAATCCAAAATGGTTTTAAAGGTCTTTCCGGCATTGTTGCTGACCTCAGTACCGATTTTGATAATCTGTATACTGCTCTTCATAGACTGGACGGCGTTTTCGGTATCCTTCTGTATTTCGCCGATGAGTAAAGCAATTTTTTTCGTAGCTTCCTGGGACTGCTCTGCCAGTTTGCGCACTTCCTCAGCTACTACGGCAAAACCTCTGCCGTGTTCACCTGCCCGGGCTGATTCAATGGCCGCATTGAGAGCCAGGAGATTAGTCTGCTCAGCGATGCTGGAGATGGTTGTGATGATTTGTCCAATTTCCTTAGAGCTCTCGCCCAGCCTGTAAACTACCTCAGCCACTGAGGAGGAAGTTGTCTCAATGGTGCTCATTTGTTTGCTTACTTCATCTATCACTTTTCCGCCATTTTTGGCGAGCTCAGAGGTTCTCTGGGATACATTGGATAACTGGTTGGCACTGGCTGCTACCTGCTCTATGGCCGCGGACATTTCTTCAATGACAGATACGGTATCATCGACGGAGCTTAACTGTTTTTCAGCGCCTTTAGCTACTGTAGTGATGGTTTCAGCTACCTTATTTGCAGCCTGGGAGGTTTGTTCAGCTGCCGAAGCTGCGTGCTGGGATAGGGTTGTAATGGCATTGGAACTATCTTTTATTTTCCAGAGAACGTCTAAGAAGCTATCCTGGATTTTATTTATGGCCTGAGCTAAGATGCCAATTTCATCAGAACTGCTTTTCGTCTTTTCACTGATTTCGTCTCTCAGGTCTCCTTGGGCATATTGATTTGCTACGTTGGCCATCTCCAGGATAGGATTGCGAATAATTCTTGTCAAAAAGAAACTCAGAATACCTCCGATAACCACCGCTATTCCGGTCATGAGTAAGGCTGTAAATAGAACTTCATTAGCTTTCGAGTGTGATTTTTCTAATTGAGTTAGAATAAGCTTCTCATTTTCGTGGAGTAATTCCTCAATAGACGCTGATAACTTGTCTGTTATAGGAATCAGGGTATTAGCAATAACGAGGGTCTTTTCTTTTAATAACTTAGCATCCTCCAACTTACCTTCGGCTAATGCTTGATGATGCTGCCTGGCAATGGGGGCAAGATCTTTTAGTAAACCGTCTTTGTAGGAAGTAGTGACTTTGATAAGGTCCTGTACATGCTCTTTTCTTTCGGGTTTCGCTATTTTAAGGAGTTCATCCTCCAGTTTTAAGGTGTTGTTCATGGCCGTTTCAACTTGTTGGTAATACTTCTCGTCGCCATAGGCGATAAAGGCCCGGATAGCTGCTACCCCGCTTTTAAATTCTTTCTCAATTTCTGCTTCCAGTACCAACCGCCGGTTGGACAGCTCAACATCCTTTATTAATTCATTTGTATCTTTGAGGTTTATATAGGAATAACCTCCGAGAATAACTATCAGCAAGAGCATGATTAGGAAACCGCCGCTGATTTTTTTGCCGATGCTTATTTTCATGAGCAGCACCTCTTTCTCATCCGACATAAATCTGCTGTATATGTTAAATTATACTATATTCTGGTATAAATATCTAATTATCTAGAATGTAATAAAACTGTATACTTTTTCATCACCTTTCGTTTTTTTCCAAACAAAGTAGTAGCGTAGGCGTCCCATGGCAAAAAATGTCGCTGATCCCTTGAATTCCACTGTTAAGGGGATTATAATAAGATGAAGCCACCATGCAAGTAACCTCTCGTTCCCTGAGGGATGAGAGGTTTTCACACATTTTCCATATATATTCAGACACATAGTTGATATAATTTGTATTTATATAGCCTAGGGAGGTATTATTCGTGCAGGAACGCTATAATTTTTCTGAAATTGAAGAGAAGTGGCAAAAAAAATGGGCCGACAGACTTATGTACAAAGTGGACGAGGATCCAGGCAAAGTGAAGTACTATTGTCTGGAAATGTTCCCTTATCCTTCAGGGAACCTCCATATGGGCCATGTACGGAACTATTCTATAGGTGATGTAGTAGCCCGTTTTAAAACTATGCGCGGCTATAATGTCCTGCATCCCATGGGTTGGGACGCTTTTGGTCTGCCTGCGGAAAACGCAGCTATCAAACACGGCATTCCACCGGCCAAATGGACTCTGGACAATATTAATAACATGCGCCGTCAATTAAAATCCATGGGCATTAGTTACGACTGGGACAGGGAGGTAACTACCTGCCTTCCCGATTATTATAAATGGACCCAGTGGCTTTTCCTGCAGTTCTACAAAAATGGCCTGGCCTATAAGAAGAAGGCCCATGTGAACTGGTGCCCCAGTTGTGCTACTGTTCTTGCCAATGAGCAGGTAGTGGACGGGGCCTGTGAACGCTGCGATACAGTAGTGGAGAAAAAGGCCCTGGAGCAGTGGTTCTTCCGGATTACCGATTATGCCCAGGAACTCTTGGACAGTCTGGCTGATTTGCCCGGCTGGCCCGAAAAAGTAAAGACCATGCAGGAAAACTGGATCGGCCGCAGTGAAGGTGCAGAAATTCACTTTACTGTGGAAAAAACCGGAGAAAAAATACCGGTTTATACAACACGGCAGGACACTGTTTTTGGTGTTACTTACCTGGTCTTAGCTCCCGAACACCCCATGGTGGAAAAGCTTATTGCGGGAACCGAATATGAAGAGCCTGTTAAGAGTTTCGTGAAAAGTGTACAGCAGATGACGGAAATTGCCCGTACCTCCACGGAAACGGAAAAGGAAGGTATGTTTATCGGCGCCTATGTTATAAATCCCCTTAATGAAGAAAGAGTACCTATCTGGGTCGCCAATTATGTCCTCTTAGATTACGGAACAGGGGCAGTAATGGGTGTGCCAGCCCATGACGAGAGAGACTTTGCTTTTGCTAAGAAGTACAATTTGCCCATTCGTATTGTCATTGAGCCTGTGGGGCAGGAATTAAAGCTGGAAGAAATGACTACAGCTTATACTGATGACGGGATAATGGTTAACTCCGGAGAATTTACAGGTCTTCCCAATAAAGAAGGACTGGTTAGGGTAGCCAACCATTTGGAGGAAAGAGGGAAAGGTAAGAGAAAAATCAACTTCCGCCTGAGGGACTGGCTTATTTCCCGCCAGCGCTACTGGGGGGCCCCTATTCCTATCATTTACTGCGAGAAGTGTGGTGCTGTTCCGGTACCCGACAAAGATTTGCCTGTGTATTTACCTTTAGATGTGGAATTCCGCCCTACAGGCGAGTCCCCGCTAAACCATATTCCCGAATTCCTCCATACCACCTGTCCTGAGTGTGGCGGCCCAGCTACACGGGAAACGGATACCATGGATACCTTTGTATGCTCCTCTTGGTACTTCTTGCGCTATACTGATCCCAAAAACACGGAGGAGGCTTTTGGTAAAGAAAAAGTTGACTACTGGATGAACGTCGACCAGTATATCGGCGGGGTGGAACACGCTATATTACACCTGCTGTATGCTCGTTTTTTCACCAAGGCTCTGAGTAATTTTGGTTTGGTAAGTGCCCGGGAACCCTTTAAGAACCTGTTGACTCAGGGTATGGTTCTTAAAGATGGGTCCAAGATGTCCAAGTCTAAGGGCAATGTGGTCAGCCCGGAAGAAATCATCAAGAAATTCGGTGCTGATACGGCACGGCTCTTTATCCTTTTTGCCGCTCCTCCCGAACGTGATCTGGAATGGAGTGACCAGGGTGTGGAAGGCTCTTACCGCTTCTTAAACCGGGTTTGGCGGCTGGTCTATCATTATCAAAAGGAATTACAAGAAATTAAGCCCCAGGACATCCTTTCCCCTGAAGATAAGGACCTGCGCCGTCTGGTTCACGGGACCATTAAAAAGGTAACGGAAGATGTTGAACAGCGCTTTAATTTCAATACGGCCATCAGTGCCATTATGGAACTGGTAAATGGCCTCTACCAGTACAAGGAAAGGCCTAATCAGAATTTATCCCTGGTAAAAGAGGCCATCGATGCACTGTTACTTCTCCTGGCACCTTTTGCTCCCCATATTACAGAAGAATTGTGGGAAGCCGTCGGTAACAAGGACAGCATCCATAAGCAGTCCTGGCCCGTTTACAGCGAAGAGGCTCTAATTGCAGATGAAGTGGAAGTAGTCCTGCAGATTAACGGCAAGGTTCGTGACCGGCTGGTGGTACCTGCCCAATTAGATAGGGCTGAACTTGAGAAAGCCGTTCTGGCTATGGATAAAGCTAAAGCAGCCATTGAAGGGAAAGAGATTGTTAAGATAATAACTGTACCGGGTAAGTTGGTTAATATTGTTGTAAAGTAGTTGTAGGATGCTATAAGATTTGACGTGGAAAGCGGCTGATATACTTCGGGGGGAGCTTAACGCCGCAGAATATAAGGATTATATATTTGGGATGCTTTTCCTAAAAAGGATGAACGATGAGTTTAAGATTGAAAGAAATAAGAAACGGGAGGACTTTTTAGCGGGAGGTATGCCTGAAGAGGAAGTCAAAGAGCTGGAACTTTTTCCTGGGAGGCCTGCTGATATTGCCGGGAGTGGCCATGGTATCAGTTCGTGAGCGTAGGGATTCACGACGAGAGAATAACTGTATAAAAAAACCTCAACTGGTTCACAGTATTACAGAGGCGGCTACGGAAGGGGGAAAGGTAATTGCAGGAAAAAACGCTTAACCTGGGTGATAGAAAAGTTTTCTACCGGGAGATAGAGGGGGCGAAAACCCCTGTCCTTTTTCTACATGGCAAACGGTTTACCTCCCAGGACTGGTTAGGGCAGAAGGTAATTGACAAACTTGCCGCTCTCGGTCACCGGGTTATAGCCCTGGATCTTCCGGGATACGGTCAATCCGATGAACTGAATGGACTCTCATTTGCCGACTTTTTTACAGAACTGGAGACAAAACTCAACCTGGACAACTTCTGTCTAGTGGGGCCTTCCTTTGGGGGTAAGATTGCCCTGGAGAGGGCTATTAAGGGTGATCATAAACTGTCGGGGTTGGTGGTTATCGCACCGGCTGAAGTGGACAATTATCTCCATGTTATACATAAGGTGCATATTCCCGTATTAATCGTCTGGGGTGAGGAGGATAAGGTTGTACCTGTTGAGTATGCGAGTCGCCTTGCAGCAGTTTTACCCCAGCGTGAGGTTCATATCATAAGGGGCAGGGGTCATACCTGTTATTTTGAGGAACCCGAGTTATATGCCGATATTGTAATCAATTTTCTCCATAGAAATATGCAGAACAAATGAAGGGTTTGGAGTCAGTAAAAGATAGAAATCTCGTGTGTTTAAGGACACGAGATTTTCTGTTTTTATATTAAATAACTTTATCCCGACAGCTTGCAGGAAAATACCGGACCATGGCGAAAACTGGTAATTGTTACATATATTTGTCGAGGTGTTAAGTCATGTTGGATAGTCTTTCTAAAAAAGCCCAGGTACTAATCTTACTGGCTCTTGGGGTGATGATTTTCTTTGCCGGCGTAAAATATCAGGAAAACCGCCTGACTTCAGTGATGATGGAGAAATCAGCGCTGCAGGTGGAACAAAAGCCTGTCGTACAGGCTCCTAAAACCTTAACGGTGCATGTGGTAGGGGCTGTAGCCAAGCCCGGGGTCTACACCCTGGAGGAAGGAAAACGGATTCATGACCTTATCCAGTTGGCCTCTCTTTTACCGGAGGCTGATACTGCTTTAATAAATTTGGCAGCCCCGCTCCAGGACGGTAAGCAGGTATATGTGCCCTTTAAAGGAGAAGCAAATGCCGGCGGCACACCTCAGAAAACAGGTGCCCCGGGTGACGGCCTCATCAATATTAATACAGCAGGGGTAAAGGAACTGGATTCCTTACCGGGCATCGGCCCTGCCTTGGCCCAGCGCATTATCGACTACCGCGAGAATCACGGTAATTTTGCTGCGGTGGAAGATATTACTAAGGTATCCGGCATTGGCCCCTCTACACTGCAAAAATTCAAGCACCTCATTACGGTAAAATAAGCTATGACTGGCAGCAGTTTGCACATAAGAAAGCGTCCCCTCCTTGTACTGACGTGTTTTTATGGCCTGGGGATCATCTTTGGCTTTTACTTTAAAGGAAGTTTGTGGTGGCTAATCTTAGGCGGGTTAACCTTTCTGGTAAATCTAATCTACTTTATTAGGAAAGGAAAGCTCCAAAGCACTCTTTTTCTGTTGTGTTTCGTTTTTTTCGGGGCACTATGGTATAACCTTCATTGTCTGCCTCCCGATTCTTACCGGCATTGGCTTGATGAAGTGGTAGAGGGCCAGGGAACGGTGATTTCTTATCCCAGGCCCGGAGCCGCCGGTCTCTCTTTCATGGTGGACCTCCACAGGTTATCCCGGGGGGAGCAGGAACTGCCCGGGGGGATCAGAGTTTTACTCAGGACAAAGGGAGACGCTCAGGTTCTACCCGGTACAGTGGTGGGTGTTCGTGGAAAACTTTCTTTACCCCGCCAGGCCCGTAATCCCGGTGAATTCGATTACCGTCAATACCTGGCCAACGGCCAGATCTTTTACCAGCTGACTACCCAAGATAACGGTTTAACGGTAATCAGTGAAGGTCAGGGAGTAAGGACTTGGCTGGCCCGGGAGCGGGAGAAAATTGCTTCTCATTTGGCCCAAATCATTCCTCTAAAAGAGCGGGGTCTTTTATTAGGGGTATTATTCGGTGATAAAAGCGGCATCCCCGACACAGATTATGAGGCTTATCAAAGGGCGGGCGTGGTCCACCTCTTTGCCGTGTCGGGCTTGCATGTGGGGTTTGTTTTGGGCCTGGTCTGGGCCCTTCTCTCCTTTTGGGAGGTACGGCCTCTTTTTCGCCTGCTGCTAGGGGCAGGATGTTTAACCGTTTATTTTTTCCTGGTAGGCTGGACAGCCTCCATCGTGAGGGCCATCATCATGGCCCTGGTTGGCTTAGTGGCTTTGACAGTGGGCAAGAAACAGGATCTTTATACTACCTTAGCCCTGGCTGCCCTCATCATTTTGGTGGCAAACCCGGGGGAACTGTTGCAAACGGGTTTTCAACTCTCCTTTGTAACGACGGCAGGCCTCATCTACCTTACTCCCTGGCTGGGGAATTTGGGACTGGGAAAAATCCTGGCCCCTGCAGTAGCAGCCCAATTGGCAGGTATCCCCTTGGGGGCATATTATTTTAACCAGATATCCCTGGTGGCTCCCTTTCTCAATATTATTGCCGTAGGTGCCGGCGGGATCATTGTAGGTCTGGCCATGATAGGAAGTATCCTCTACTTTGTCTGGCCTCCTTTGGGGGATCCCTTTTTCTTAGGGGCCGGCGGCCTGCTCTATGCTCTAAGTGAATTCATTCTCTGGTGGGGCCGGCAGGAATGGACGGGTCTTATAGTACCTACTCCTCCCCTGGCACTCATTGTTATTCTTTATGCCTTCCTTTTCCTGGCTCCTCATCTGTATAACTTCATCCCTTACTGGCGGAGCTTTTTCCCGCCAGTTTACCGGCAAAGAATCCTTACTGCTTTTATCATTATAGGCATAACCTGTTTCCTGTGGCCCCATATGGGCAAAACCCAGGTAGTTTTTTTGGATGTGGGGCAGGGAGACAGCATCTTTATTAAAACACCCGGTGGTAAAACCATTCTGCTGGATGGCGGCGGAACTCCCGGTTCTGATTACTCCATCGGTAAGCAGGTTTTAAAACCTTTTTTAAGAAGGCAGGGGTTACGGAAGATTGACCTGGTCATCATGTCCCACTCCGATACCGACCACAGCGAAGGACTCCTGGAGGTTATACCCTATTTTAATGTGGGCCAAATTATCGTACCGCCCCTGGAGCAGGGGGACAAAGTGGAGGAGGCCCTTCTGCAAGTGGCCAGGAAACGTAATATTCCCTTAAATTCTGTCACAGCCGGTCAGTATATACAGGTTGATGACCAGGTCCGTTTAGAAGTGTTACACCCTGATGGAGAAAGGATATGGCACGGGAACAATAAATCCCTGGTTTTAAAGTTGATTTATCAAGAAGCGGAATGGCTCTTAACCGGGGACATAGAAAATGAAGCCATAGCTTATCTCCTGGCCCAAAAAGAGGACTTGCGGGCTGATATTCTGAAACTCCCCCATCATGGCAGTATTTCTTCATACAGTGAAGAATTCTATCGCCAGGTAGGACCCTGGGCAGTGATTGTCTCAGCAGGCATCAATAAGTTTAACCATCCCCACCCCAGGGTGAGGGGCTATTTTTCAGAACGGGGAATCCCTTTTTACCTCACCAGGGATAACGGTGCTATCATTACCTGGAGTAAGGGAAGGAAGATAGAGGCAAGGACGTTTATACCAAGCCTGTGAATCTCTCGGCCGGCCATTATTATATGGAAGATTGTTAAAAAGCCCTGAGGCTTGTCCCCTTAGGGTTTTTGTATTTCTACCATTAATCTAGAATTTACAATAGCTTATTGCCAATACCCATCAATTTACCCAAAGAATCTATACGTTGATCCGAATATATGGTAATATTTGGTATTGAGATAGTAAATTATACAAAAAGGGGAAGCAAGAGAGACAAAAGCCCCAAAAAGTGTGTTACATAGTAAAAGATTCTTTGGTTAAAAATATGTAAATTGTTTTTTGTGGTTCTAGTTTAAAGCGTTTATTAAAAGTTTATACATGAAAGGTATCAGCCCACCAGTTGTAGAAAGTAACTTAAAAGTCCATGTAAAAAAGTTGTCTGATTAGGTTAGTGGAGATGAGTTGAATGGAAATGGATGAGAAAAGGTTTAGGGAAGAATATTTACAAGAAATTTCACAAATCACCCTAAAATATGGGACGATATTCTCTGGTTTGGTCTTTCCTGCAGTCACAATCATCATGTTCATTGAGCTATTGACCTATGAGTCAATAAGCCTCGTTGTCTGCCGTGTTCTTTTTCTCATCCCTATGGGTGTTTTCTTAATATGCACGTATTCCACTTTCAGACACAATTTAAAAATGGTCATTCCCCTTCATGCCCTTTCGTTAACAGGTGGTATGTTGATGATGACTGGCTTGACCGTCATCAAATATAAAAGTGAGGCCTTTTCTCCCGCCTATAAAATAGCCTCTCTTACGGGAGGTTTAGTGACAGTTATTTTTCTCGCTTTTTTATTTTCCGCAGGGGCCAGGCGTTACCTGATTTACATTGTTTCTCTGCCTTTGATCGCTTTGCTGATCGTGTTTTCTTTAGATAAAGAGCTAACCTGGAAGGAAATAGCCTTCTTTGTTAATCCGGTAGGAGCTGGCCTGGCCGCCATTGTGTTTTCCATCATACAGGAAAAATTCTCATATCAAGAATTTAAAATGAAGAAACTTGCCGAAATAAGAAAAATAAAACTGGAAGAAGAGATTGAGGAAAGGAAACACCTGGAGAAGAAACTCCAGGAAAAAGTCGCACGAGATGATCTTACCGGAGTTTTTAACAGAAGGGCAGCTTTATCCTTTTTAGAAAAACATGTAGAAGAGTGTCGTTTGAACAAAGAGGCTCTGACTATTTGTTACATTGATCTAGACAATCTTAAAAAAGTGAATGACATTTATGGTCATGCTGCCGGAGATAAGATGATTGTTAATTTCACTGAAATATTAAAGAAAAATACCAGGGACTGTGATTATGTATGTAGGATAGGTGGTGATGAGTTTCTGATCATCTTCCCCAGTTGCACGGCCGGTGAAGCCGAAAAAATCATTGACCGGGTGAGAAATGTTTATAACAGTAAAAGAATTCATGACCATATCAAGATGGATTTTAGTTATGGTTTTGCCGAATATAGTATGTTGGCTTGTAACGGGATAGCTGAATTTATAGAATTAGCGGACAATAATATGTATAAGCACAAATTGCAGAAGAATATCTGTTAGCCTTCCTTGGTTATATCCTGTCTGATGCTGGCTGGCATTTCCTTTTTCTGTCTAGTCGGTTAAAGTGACAACTTGTGGTATAATAGGGAAAGCACTATTTAAGAAAAGGTGGTTACATAATGCAGAAGACAGGATTCTTTTTAGTGCTTTGCCTTTTATTACTACTGGCCATGCCGGTGGCAGCCGCTCCCCAGGTAACAGGTAAGAGTGCCGTTCTTATCGATGCTCAAAGCGGCCAGGTCCTTTATGATATGGCCAAAGATGAAAAGCTCCCCCCTGCCAGCACCACAAAAATACTTACCGCCATCATCGCTATTGAAAGCGGTAAACTGGATGAAATGGTAACTGTGGGTCCCAATCCGCCTCTGGTTGAAGGGACTAAGGTTTATCTGGAAGCCGGGGAAAAGGTAAAGCTCCGCGATTTGGTATTAGCCGCTCTCGTCCATTCAGCCAACGATGCTGCCCTGGCTGTCGGAGAATATCTGGCCGGGTCTGCCCCGGAATTTGCCAAGATAATGAATGCAAAAGCTCAGGCCCTGGGTGCGGTGAACAGTAATTTTGTCAATCCTCACGGCCTGTCTGAAGACAATCACTATACTACCGCTTACGACCTGGCGCTGATAGGACGTTATGCCATGACCAATGAGACTTTTCGCAGTATGGTCAAAACCAAGGTGTTAGACTGGAATGGCAAGGCCTGGCAGACAAGGCTGATTAATATTAATAAACTGTTATGGTCTTATGATGGCGCCGATGGTGTTAAAACAGGGTACACCACAGAGGCCAAATCTACCATCGTGGCCTCTGCCACCCGTAATGGACAAACTTTAATCGCCGTGGTCTTAGGTTCGAGCGGCAGCAATATCTGGCAGGATGCCGAAAACCTTCTGGATTACGGGTTTGCAAATTTTCAAGGAATCGAACTGGCTCATCCCGAAAAAGTAGTGGCTACCGTGGATATTACTCCTAAAGAAAAGTTACAGTTGGTTCCGAAAGAAGCGGTACAGCTGGCTTTACCCCAGGAAGGAAATAAAAAGATTGACACCAAAGTTGTTTTAGAGCCCCTGCAGGTCCCCATTGCCCAGGGGCAAAGGGTGGGGAGTCTGGTCTTCTTCCTGGATGGCAAAGAAATCAGCCGGGTAGAGCTTTTGGCTAAAAATGCAGTGTCCCGTCATATTGGTTTTACCAATATCATGTTATATCTTGGGGCGGGGCTTTTCTTCCTGCAAGTGTTGTGGAGGAGTTTTCTCCTTTATAAAAGAAGTAGAAGAAGTCGATACGGTTATAACTCCTCTTACCGGGGTTATCGTTCATACTAGGAGGTTTCATGCTGTTTCAGAGTGTTATTAATAGTATTAAACGTGGTATGGTCTCTCCTGTTTATCTCCTGCACGGTGAAGAAGAGTACCTGCAGGAGTTGATTATTAAGGCTTTAAAGGAACATCTTTTAACGCCGGAAACAGGGGATTTCAATTATGACGAGCTTGACGGTGAGAATGTCTCACCCGGGCAAATTGTGGCCAGTGCCAATACCCTGCCCGTCTTTGCCGAAAAAAGACTGGTGATTGTCAAACGGCCTTCTCCCTATTTTTTGAGCAAGAAAAAGGAAGGGGAGGATACCGGCGTCGATGATAAGTGCCTGATAGAATACATCTCGGAACCTTTATCTTCCACCTGCCTGGTTTTCTGGTTAAAGGAAACAGCGGATAAACGTAAAAAGTTATACAAGACAATAGAGAAAAAGGGCCAGGTTGTAGAGGTCACTCCCTTAAAGGGGACGGAACTCAGCAACTGGCTGCAGGAACAGGCCGGGGCCCTGGGAAAGGTTCTCGAACCCAATGCGCTGGAGTATATTGTCTTTCACGCCAGTCATGACCTGCGCTCTCTTAAAAATGAACTGGATAAACTGGCCCTTTTTGCCGGAGAGGAGCGGACCATTTCCCTGCCGGTAGTGGAAAAGCTGTTAACCAAAAGCATTGAAGCCAATATATTTGACCTGGTGGATAGTCTGGGTTTGAGAAAAACAGAGGAGGCCCTTCATGAGTTAAGGAACCTCCTGGTAATGGGTGAACCGGCCATCCGTATTCTCTTTATGATCGCCCGACAGTTTCGTCTTATCCTAATGGTGAAGGACCTGGAACAGAGAGGGTTTTCCGAAAAACAGATTACGGCGGAACTATCCCTTCATCCTTATGTTACCGGGAAAATCCTGCGCCAGGCCAGGAATTTCACCTTCCCAGAACTTGAGCGCAACCTGGAGATCATCCTGGAAACCGATTTTGCCTTAAAAAACGGTTCTCCTGTCCAGGCTGCGCTGGAAAACCTGATACTGAAGCTAGCAACTAGTTCGTAGTTCGCGGTTGGCAGCGAAGTAGTTACTAGTTATTAGTTACTAGCGGTGACCGGTAACCTGTGGTCAGTTATTATTAACCGGTCACTGGACACCGGGCTCTGGTCACTAATTCAGACTTCGGAAATCGGATATTGGATTTGGAGGAATAGCCGGAAATCGTAAAAAATAAGCGTCATATCATGACGCTTATTTTTTAGCTTGCAGTTTTATTTAATCTCCGTGTTAAGCGGGATTTTTTCCGGGCCGCCATATTTTTATGGATAATACCCTTGGCAGCAAGTTTGTCGATAACACGAATAGCTCTTACCAGAGTATCCTTGGCTGCTTCAAGGTCAGCTCCCTTAAGGGCGTTTTCAAAACGGCGAACTGCAGTTTTCATCATTGATTTATAGGCAGCATTCCTGACAGTACGAATGCGGGCTATTTTTGCTCTTTTTAATGCTGATTTGATGTTGGCCATATCCAGTTCACCTCCTTTAAGGGTTGCTTTCGCAATAAAAAATTCACGAACTACATTTTATCATTCTTGCCTGGAAAAGGCAAGAAGATCTTGACACAGTTAGTATAAGTTTATAGCGATTCGTTTAAGCTAGTAAAAAAGGAGGTGAAAAAATGCTAGGTGCCATCGTTCGCTTTATCGTTTCGGCCCTTGTTTTACTTATTGTAAGCTGGCTATTGCCCGGTATCTCGGTAGCCGGCTTTACCGGAGCCCTGTTAGCGGCAATTGTCATTGCCGTGCTGGGGTGGGTGGCGGAAAGACTTATGGGTAAACGTGTTTCACCTCAGGCCCGCGGTTTTGTGGGTTTTCTCACTGCTGCCGTAGTGATTTATCTCACCCAATTTATCCTGCCAGGAATGATGAGTGTATCCATAATCGGTGCATTACTGGCTTCTCTGGTCATTGGGCTTGTAGATGCTATCGTACCCACTGAATTACGTTAAGGCATATTCTTTCTTCCCCATTCATATAGTCTAAGGAAAGGATGGGGAAGTATGTTTTTTTTCAGGCGCAAATCACCCTTTTCCCGGCATTGGTTATGGAGGGTCAAGCCTCTAAAATTTAGAAGGGGCTTTGTTTTACTAGGATTAATTATAATACTGACTGTTTTGTTCATCTCCCACAGAGAACCGTTGAGTGTGCCTGTTTCCACAGGTGCAAAGCCCGTATCGCAGGATATTTTGCAAAAAATCTATCATGTTATAGGCTTAGAGGATTTGGATCACCGGAAAATATTACATGAAGGTTTGCCGGTGGGGTCACTGGCTATGCAAAACTCAGATTTCTTAGGGGAATGGGACAACTTCTTTCACCATATTATGCTGGCCATCACAGGGGTAGACTCCCGTAATCCGGCTTTAATTATGGGGAGAGAATTGAGTTTTTCTTCCCTTCCGGGTAATGCAGCAGTAACGGCTTTAGATACCACTATAGATGAGAATGGTGAAGAAGACTTTTACCTGCCGGGCCAGGATGACAATCTGGATGATTGGGTACCCATTCCCGATACGGAGTTTCCGCCTGTTCAGTTGAACGGTGAACCCATGATTCTCATTTATAATACCCACAATGCTGAATCTTATCGTCCTTCCGAAGGCCTCTCCAGGCAGGAGGGGAAAAACGGCGGCGTGGTGACCGTTAGCAAAACCCTGGCCCAGGCTATTGAGAGTAAACATAAAATTAAGACTCTCACCACTGATATCATCCATGATTATCCCGACTGGACCAAATCCTATATTAATTCTATGCGGACGGTCCAGGCCCTTCTGAAACAAAATTCCAAAATTCAGACGGTTATCGATATTCACCGTGATGCTGGACTGCAATCCCGTTCCAGTACTTTGACCCGTATCAACAAGAAAGATTGTGCCAAGGTACTTATTGTGGTGGGAACGGAGCATCCCCGCTGGAAGGAAAATTTAGCCTTCGCCGAAAAGATAGAGAAAAAAGCCAATGAAATGTATCCGGATTTAATAAAAGGTATACGCCTGGCAAAAGGCCGGCGCTACAACCAGCACCTGCATCCCCGGGCCTTGTTATTAGAATTTGGCAGTGACTTGAATACCTTGGATGATGCCAAGAACTCGGCCAAGTTAATGGCGGATGTCATTGCTGAGGTGTTGAAAGGGAAATAAAATAATAGTATAAAGAGAGTTCAGGCTCTCTTTTTCATTTTTTTAGCTTTGGCAAACTCAAAGATAAATGGGGAGCTTTGCAGTAAAATAAAAAAACACTACAATAATTCTTTAGTCATACATGCTTTTGTCCGTAGTGATATAATGTTGGCAGGAAATGCTAATTCTAGGGTCAGTGCAAGTTTACCCTTTGCCTGTAGTCTACCGTAAAAAAAATGAGGTGAGGATTGTGGAAAAAGAACCCTTACTTTACCAAACATGGCTAAAAAAAGTGGGTAAAGAGAAAATCCAAGCCTTCCAGGATTCTTTTGCTAAATCATTCGAAATCAGCTTATGTATCTTGTCCTCTAAAGGCAAACCCCTCACGATTTGGTCCAATTCCTTATTGTTTTGTCACTATATGATGAGGAAAAACAGAGAACGCTGCATTCGGGAACGGCAGGATGCGATCAATTATGTTCTAAAACAGCAAAAACCCCATATTTTTGAATGTTATATGGGACTTACCCTTTTTGTCTGTCCTATATTTAATTGCAACGAAATTGTTTGTGTAGCCTATGGCGGCGGCGTCAACCTGAATAAAAAAGAAAGCTATGACAGCAGCAAAATTGATTGTAACGTGCCTATCTTGGCCGAAAGGAAACTAAAAGATATCATCAACTTGTTGGGGGAAACATTTAACCTCCTCGACGGCCGTCAGGAATTAACACAGGAAGGCCCCACTAAGAATAGGACACCGAAAGAGTTACGTTTTTTACAAAATAAATTGAGCCGAAGGGAAATAGAGATTGTTGAGTTGATCAACGACGGGCTGACCAATAAGGAGATTTCTGAACATTTATATATTAGTGAAAAAACGGTAAAGACTCATGTAAGTAATATTTTAGCCAAATTAGAGATGAAAGACAGAATGCAGTTAATTATTTTTTGTAGACAGAATAATGTCGTCTAGCAGGAGGCATTTATGTCTATCAATAAAAAGCTTTTAATTTTTGTTATTGTCCTTGTGGTTGTCCCTATGCTTCTACTGTTCCTTATTTCTACCTTAGTTTTGGATAAGCAAATAGAAAAAAGTGCCCAGAGTTATTTGGAAAATGCCTTAAAAATTGCCCGGAACCGGATGATTGGCCGGCTGGAAGAGATGAAAAAGGGTTGTCAAACTTTTACTCAATCTCCTGAATTCCGGAAAAGTGTGAAGGAGAAAAATCTTCTTTCCCTGGGCCAGGAGTTAGGGGAGTTAAAAACCGTCTATGATTATCTGGACTTTATTATTGTTTTGGATGCCAACAAGGACCCTTTAGTCAGCTTACCCGCCACTAAAAAGCAAAATTTAGAAGTTCTGCAAGGATTGATGGAGCAGGTTGGCCAGAATAAAGAAGCCTTGTCTTCCGAAACGATGTTTGACTTGAACGATCTGTTTCCTCCCGATTCGGAGGAATACAATAAGTTCAAAGTGAAAATAGCCCGTAACGGCCAAGGAGGATCAGAGGAGCAACAATATCTCACCAAATGTTTAGCCGGAGTGGCCGTTGCTCCCATTTACTGGGATGACCACAAAGAACGTCTCTCAGGATTTTTGCTGGTAGGGGATATTGTCAACAACGATCAATATTTCCCCAAAACCTACAGTTTAAGCGTAAAAGATTCCTATTTAGCCATCTCTATTCAGGGTGTCCGTGTTACCTCCAATATCCGCAGCCCCAAAAAAGAAAACTTCATAGGAAGCCGAATACCTATTCCCCTGGAGAGCCTGGAAGGACTTAAGAATTCCTATTTTGGCCGGGTGAATATGGATGATGAAATTCATGTTTTTTTAGACGAGCCTATCTCAGATCATGAAGGACGAATTGTGGGGGTCCTGGGCGTAGGGATCCCCGAAGAAAAGTTTTCCGTGCTGATTAATACGAACCGTAACTTGATTTTTGTGGTTACTTTCTTGTGTTTGTGTATTATGCTGGTCATTGGACGCCGAATATCCCTGAGAATTACCAGGCCTATTATAGAAGCCACCAGGTTCGCGGAAGCTATTGTGCGGGGTGAACGGGATTTAATCATTAAAGAAGAACTCCTGGAAGATGGCCGCAGCGAGACGACCATTCTCTTAAAAACCTTTCAAAAAATGGCCCGTGATTTAAAGGAAAGTGAAGAGGAAAGGAAACGGTTCTTAGATAAGTTGAAAGAAGAGCATGACCAGCAGCAAAAATTGGCTGAACAGTTGCAAGTGATGAATGATGAACTGGAAGAAAAGGTAGAGGCCCGGACCCAGGATCTGCGGCAGGCCATCATCGCCTTAAAGAAAGCCGATGAGGTAAAATCACAGTTTCTGGCCAATATGAGCCATGAACTGAGGACCCCTTTAAATGCCATTATTTCTGCTTCTGAAATTTTAAGGGATAAAATTTTTGGTTCCCTCAACGAAAAACAGGAGAAATATATTCAAAACATTTGGAACAGCGGTGTGCATTTGCTGCAGTTGATCAATGATATCCTGGATCTCTCCAAGATTGAGGCGGGAAAGATGACCCTATCCTTAAGTCATTTTTATATTGCGGAGATCGTTGCCAACAGTTTTCAAGTCGTCAAAACTCTGGCCTACCGTAAAAATATTGAAGTGTCTACTCAAATATTTCCCGGAGATTTTATGATTAAAGCCGACGGGAAAAAGCTCAAGCAGATTTTGTATAATCTCCTGTCCAATGCCATTAAGTTTACACCTGAGGGAGGAAAGGTAGAGGTAGAGGTGTATAAGAGAGGGGAATTTATGCAGGTAATGATAAGGGATAACGGCATAGGGATTAAAGAGGAGGACCAAGAAAGGGTTTTTAGAGAGTTTGAACAGGTGGATAGTTCTTACGAACGACAGCATGAAGGGACAGGTCTGGGTTTACCGTTGACTAAGAAACTGGTAGAAATGCACGGTGGGGAGATTTATCTCACTAGCAAACCGGACCAGGGAACGGAGGTTATCTTTACCATACCCATTGATACAGAATCGTTTTTAGCCAGTAGGGCTAATGTAGTGGCAAAGAGGGATGGCAATGGAAAAGGTCTTAATTGTTGATGATAATGAACAAAATTGCGATTTAATGAAAGACATCTTAGCCAATTGGGGGTATGAAGTATATCAAGCCTTTCAAGGGAGGGAAGCTATTAACCTGACCCTGGAGCATCAACCCGATGTGATTCTCTTAGATGTGATGCTGCCCGGTATGAATGGTTTTGAGGTTTGTCATGAACTAAAAAACAACCCCCGGACCCAGGATATTCCCATTATTATGTTAACTGTCTTGAATGATGTAGAAGACCGCCTGCGTGGCTTTAAAGTGGGTGCAGAAATCTTCTTATCCAAACCTATAAACTATAACGAGTTGAAATACAGGATAGCCTCCCTGATCAAACAAAAAAAGGTGCTGGAAAAAATGGAGCACCAGTGCCAGGTTGTAGAAACCTTACTGGAAATCATGAAGACCCGGGACCAGCATCTTTATTTACATGTGGCCAGGGTCCGGGAATACTGCCGGAAGGTGGCCAAACTTTTGGCTCTCCCAGACCAGCAGCAGGAACAACTCTTAATCGGGGCGTCCTTGCATGATATCGGTAAAATTGTAACGGGGTCCTCGCCGGAACACACCTGGCTAGGAGAAAGGATGGTTCAGCCTTTACAGATGGGCCATTGGCTGAAAGATTTGGTACGGGGGCATCACGAAAAGTTAAACGGTCAGGGTTTCCCCGCTGGTTTAAAAGAAAAAGAAATTCCTTGGCAGCTCCAGATTTTAGCGGGTGTCAATCGTTTTGTAGAATTGTGGGAGGAGCAGGGTTCTAAGGAAGTGGCTTTGATTCTCTTCGGGGATGAGGTGAAGGGAGGGTGTTGGGCTGCCAGTGTAGAAAAAGCACTGGGGCAGGTGCTAGAAGATGAGAAATTTATAGAACGTTTGACTTTAAGCAAGTAAACCGTCATTTGACGACCGTCAATTGGCGGTTTACTTTTTTGCCCTTTTGGCTGTAAAGCAAAACAACTTTACAACATAGTGGGGGGAGGAAAAAGCCCACGGTAGGGCCTGAGGCGGAAACGGCCTGAAAAGTTCGTCACATTATCCAACTTCTGACTGATATAACCCCCAAACCGGCTCTATTAGAATCAAAGCTGAGGAGACAATGGAACAAATTGAAAGGAGGTGCCCAGAGTTCATTGCAGTGAAGTCAATCTTTAGCCTGGATCGTTTAAAAAGGTTAGGAGGAGGATTGTTCGGATGGTAAAGAAACTGGCTGATATTCTAGCGGAAAAAGGGCTGGACATTAATTTCCAGTATGGTGGCAAAGCCCCTGAGGAAATGGTGGGGCGGGAAATTAAAAAAGAACCTTTTCCAAGAGTGAAAAAACTGAAGGAGCAATACTATAATACCTTGTCTTCGGCGACCATGGAGTTTCCTTACTGGTATACTCGTAAATATAGGGAACTGGAAGGAGAGATCCCTGTGGTCAGGAGAGCGGCGGCGCTGAAACATGCCTTTTCGCATATTACGCCTACCATTTGGCCCGGTGAACTCCTTGTGGGGGGAAAAGCTTTCTATTATAGAGGCTCTTTTCCCATGCCTTGGCTGTCTGAAGGGTACTATATGGCCAAAGAAGATGAGCTTTATAAGTCTGCTTTGGAAAGAGGCAGTGTGAGTGCAGGAGAACTAAGCAAGTTCGGCTCCGGTGGGGGAAACGTTGTCCAGAGCTTTGGTAATGTCACCTCCATTGCCGGTAAATTTGGCCTTCGTAATGAGGAAGTAGGCGCCCTTGTCAAGTGTGCGAAGGAATGGGTCGGAAAATCCGTAGATGATTTGGGCCACAAGTACGAACAGATGGTTCCTGAATATGACATAAAAGAAAAAGTCATGAGAAGTTTGGTTTGTATGTTCGATTCTGGCTACACCTTACCATTGGGCCGGGAAGTTATAAATTACTATTATCCTCTCCAGTATGGTTTTGACGGTCTGATTAAGATGGCTAAGGAGAAAAAAGCTGAGGTAGCGGGAAGGGCTGACGGAGACGGGCTGATTGGTATGGACCGGCTGTACTTCTATGAAGCTGTGATTTTAGTTTTAGAAGGCATTCAGGCCTGGATTCGCAATTATGCGAAGGAGGCAAGGAGATTAGCGGCGGAATGCGTTGATGATGCCCAGCAGAAAAAAGAATATGAAGAAATTGCTGAAATCATGGACTGGATTTCCTCCCAACAGCCCCGTACCTTCCGGGAAGCTTTACAACTCACTTATCTGATCCATATTGCTGTCCTGAACGAAGATGCTATTTCCGGTATGTCGCCCGGCAGGCTGGGGCAAGTCCTGTGGCCCTGGTTTGAACAGGATATGGAAGCAGGGCGCATCGATGAAGGCCAGGTCCTGGAGCTTTTGGAATGTCACAGAATGAAGTTCACCTGCATCGATTGCTTTGCCTCCACGGGTGTGGTCGGCGGTGTGCTCTCCGGGAATACCTTCAATAACCTGAGTATGGGCGGTTTGACCAGAGACGGCAGATCAGCCGCCAACCGGCTGGAAATGCTGATTATGGAAGCCGGCATGACCAATGAAACCACCCAGCCTACCCTTTCGGTATTGTACGATGAAAAACTCCCCGAAGACTTCCTGTTGAAGGCCGTTGAATGTAACAAGACGGGCACGGGTTATCCGGCCTGGATGAACAATCAGAATGCCATTCAATTTCTCCTGAAACAATACGGGTCTGAAGGAATGACCCTGGAGGAGGCACGGGCCATTGCCATCGGCGGTTGTTTGGAGACATCACCCTGTGCCTGGCATGAACTCACTTTGAACGGCAAAACATACTGGATTCCCGGGGGAGCCGGCCAGCCAACCAGTGTAGGCGTTCACTTTATCGCCAACCCCAAAGTCCTGGAACTGGTGCTGTTCAATGGTTATGACCATAGGACCAAAGAACAGGTCCTGCCACCCCATAATAAGAAGCTGGAAACTTATGAAGAGTTATGGGATACTTTCAAAGAGTACTATGAAATCATTGTAGATGCCCTCACGACAACCAATAACATTCAGCATGATATCTGGCGCAAACACAATATGTCCATTTTCCATTCTCTTTGCAAACCCGACTGCCTGGAGAAGGGACATCATATCGGCAACCTGGGTATACGTTATAATGCTACTTTCAACGTAGAAAGTTGCGGCCAGATCAACCAGATTAACGCTCTGGTGGCTCTTAAGAAATTAGTTTATGAAGAGAAAAAATACAGCCTGGATGAAATGCGCCAAGCCATTCTAGATAACTTTGGTTTTAAGACAGCGGCAGAAGTAGGAAGCTTCTCCCTCGCGGCCCAAGAGAAGAAAGAGGATGGGGATAAATACGACAAGATCCACAGTGACTGTTTGAAAGCGCCTAAATATGGTAACGATGATCCTTATGCCGACGCTGTTCTGAAAGAATACGAAGACTGGTTCTGTGACATGTGTACTCATTATGAATCCCTCTACGGCAAACCTTTGTACTCCTGCCAGATCTCCGTTTCTACCCACGGACCGCAAGGGGCGGCTACCCTGGCCTCTGCCGATGGCCGCTTAGCAGGGACTACGTATGCTGACGGCTCAATGTCTGCTTATCCCGGCACCGATAGGAATGGCCCCTATGCCCTCTTTACCTCGGCTACCGTTTGGGATCAGGCGCAATCGCAAAACTCTCAGATGAACCTGAAGATTCATCCCAACGCCGTTAGAGGGCTGGAAGGTTCTAAGAAGCTCCTGGAGTTGACGCGGGCTTATATGAGACGGGGCGGTTTCCATATCCAGTACAACATTGTAGACTCTAAAATTTTGAAGGATGCCCAGGCCCATCCCGAGGGATACAGGGACCTGATGGTCAGGGTGGCCGGCTTTACCCAGTACTGGGTGGAAATCGGTAAGCCTATTCAGGATGAAGTCATAGCCAGAACTGAATATGAAGGAATTTAAAGAGACGGAGGGATGATAGAATGACTAAAGGTAATTTAAAGCATGATGACTGCAGGAATTTTATACCTATTGACGTAGCCAAGGGTTTCTGCAACGTCAAAAAAATGAATGTGCTCATTGATACCCCTGCTTGTGAGCAATTTAAAGCCTTACCCAAATGCAAAGTTTGTGTGAACTTTACAGTTCCTGATGAAAAATCCCTGGGCACTTGTGTTGGGTTTAAGGATAATTATTGGACATATGCAGATCTCAGAGCGGTAACCTGTGAAATGTATAAAGCAAAATAACACCTATTAGGAAGGGGAAGGGTGCAGCGCAGGCCATTGCACCCTTCTGGCCTAATTTAGGGCTTGACCGTGGTTAAAAAAACTAAATTGAAATGAAGGTGAAGATATGGAAGATAGTAGTGCAAAAAAAATAGGTTATATGGTAGTGGCCGCTTCCTGGCTGGCTGTATTCTGTCTTTTCGGCTACCGGGCTACCTTCTCTGTTCTCTTAGGTCCTATGTCCAAGAGTATGGGTTGGACTGTGTCCCAAACATCCATTGGTTACTCTCTAATGATGACAGTGTATGCCGTTACAGCCTTCTTCAGTGGGATGATAATTGATAAATGGGGAACTAAACCTGCTTATCTTATTGGCTCTGTTTTTGCCGCATTGGGATTTTATGTAACCAGTTTAACCGACAGCTATGGACAATATTTGGCTTCTTATGCCATCTTTGCAGGGATAGGCACTGGGATGCTGTGGGTTTCCTCTACTGTTTCTGTACGTAAATGGTATATTGGTAAATATTACGCTAAAATGTGGGGGATGGCTTTTATGGGGGCTCCGGTAGCCCAGGTTGTCCTGAGCTTGGGGGTTAAAAAGGTTTTGTTAACCATGGATTGGCGTCAGGCCATGCAAGGTTTAGCATTAGTCGTGTTCATAGCCCTCATTATAGCTGCTCTGCTGGCTAAGAAAAATCCTGAAGCCTATAATGTCAAGCCTTTTGGTCTTGCTCCCGCCAGTTCCGCCGCCCCGGCAGCAACTGAGTATGATTGGAATCTTAAAGAGGCCTTTAGCAAATATGCTATTTGGGGGGCTATACTGGCCTTTCTCACCAGTATGGTGGCCGAATTTCTGATTTGGACTCAGGTTGTCATGTATTGGACAAAAGATGTGAAGATGGCCCTCAGCAGTGCTACCAACCTTTATGTTACCATTGGGATTGTAGGTATTTTCAGTATGCCCCTCATGGGCGTGGTGGCTGATAAAGCGGTACAGAAGCTGAAGAATGAGGTTAAAGGGCGGAAAATTATGCTGATTTTTGCTCCCCTCGTAGGAGTTGTAGCCTGTATTTGCCTGTTAATGACCAGGACTTCCATCTTTTTTGGCCTGATTTCCTGCGTTCTCTTTGCTGTCTACTGGGCTATTGAACCGGGTGGTGTTGCCGGTTACGCGGGAGCCGTCTATGGCAGAAAAAGCCTGGGGAAGATCTGGGGATTAGCTACCTTAGTAGTCATGGGGATCGGACCTGCTTTGGGAAGTTTTATGGGCGGTTATCTCTTTGATCTCTCCGGTTCCTACTTCTATTCGATTATCTTTGCCTTGTGTTCCTTTGCCCTTTCTGCCCTGGTAGCCATGACACTTCCTTTAAGTGCCGAACCTACTAATACTTCAGGGGATATTGAGATTAAGGCGTAATAAGCAGCTGCGTGGGGGGTGAGGGAACGTTGGAAGCTGTCCTTATTCTTCCCGTGGCTAAGGACAAGGACACAAGGGAGGAATGATGTTGAAAGAGAATAAGGGGTTAGTTTTTGATATTCAGAGTTATTCTGTGCACGACGGACCCGGCTGCAGGACTTTGGTTTTCTTGAGCGGGTGTCCTTTGCGATGCCAGTGGTGTGCCAATCCGGAAGGATGGGAATACCGCCGGAGGCCGATGTTAAGAATGAGCAAGTGTGTTCACTTGAGCCAAGGTTGTACGCGTTGTCTACGGGCCTGTCCCTTTGAGGCCATCAGTAGGTATAGTGACGGTACGGGTATAATGATTAACTGGACTATTTGCGCCTCCTGTGAAACCATGGAATGTACTGAGGCCTGTCTCCATGAGGCTTTAGTGGTTTGCGGTAAATGGATAAGTGAGTCGGAGCTGATGCGTATTCTAAACAGGGACAGGAATTTTTGGGGAGCCAGAGGAGGCGTGACCTTCAGCGGCGGGGAACCCTTCTTACAACGAGACTTTATTTTAGCTGTTTTGAAAAAATGCAAGGAAGCTTATATCCATACTGCCGTGGAAACCACAGCTTATACCGACAGGGATTTCCTCTTGCAAGCCATGAAGTATATCGATTTCGCTTTTATCGATATCAAACATATGGACCCTGAAAGGCATAAAGAAAAAACGGGCGTTACGAATGAAATCATTTTAGCCAATATAGTTGCTTTGGTTACCTCGCACTGGCCGGGCAGGCTGGTGATACGCATGCCAGTAATAGAGGGGTTCAACGATTCTGAGGATAATATTATCGCTACGGCTGATTTTATGAAAAAGGTAGGATTGAAGGAGATCAATCTCCTTCCTTTTCACCGCCTGGGAGAATCCAAATGGCGGCAGTTGGGAATGGACTATCCCTATAGTGAAAAGGAAGGAATACCAGAGGAAGTACTGGGCCCTCTCCAGGACATCTTTTTAGAGAGGGATATTCTTTGTTATGTAGGCCATGATACTCCTTTTTAACTCGTGGATCAAAAATAGTCGCAAGGTAGTGTTATCTAAAACATAAGACATATGGGCATTGCTTCGTGCAATGCCTTTTTCCTTTGTTTAAATCATCCCGATTACGGGAAGTGTATGAAGAGAAAGGAGGAAGGCCATGCTTTCTTACAGGAAACAAATGATGCTGATCTCCCTGTTTGCCCTTGTTTTTATGAGTCTGGGGCTTTTCACCACTTTTTACAGCATGAAAAGAATTACCCAGTGGCCTGTGGAAGATATGCTCTCTTTTCACTATGAAGCGGAAAAAATCCAGTTAAAACTGGTGGGGCAGGATTTCGCTCTGGATAATGTGAGAATTCCCCAAGGGCCTGCAATCCCTCAGCTGCCTCTTGCCGAAAAACTGAAAGCTGCTCCCGCTGCCGCCAGAGACAGCCTCATCAAGTTGTTTCAAGATACCAGGTCCCTGGGCTTACATGGCTATAGAGGCCTTAAGGAAATTGTTGTAGACAAGCTTAGGCAGTTTCGATAGAATTATTTAGCGTAAAACGAGATTAGAAGGTGTTTCTCAATGTCGACAGGTACAAAGGTAGCCAAGGCTGCCGGGATCATCATGGTGGCCATGGTCCTTTCCCGGATTATCGGATATGTGCGGGATATGGTCATTTTAGCCCGCTTTGGCCAGAACAAATTCACCGATGCCTACAACGCAGCCTTTTCTATTCCGGATTTTCTATATTATTTACTGGTGGGGGGAGCCTTAAGTTCTGCCTTTATCCCTGTATTCTCCAGTTATATTGCCACCCAGAAAGAAGAGGACGGCTGGCGTGTTGCCAGTACAATTTTTAATATTGTCATCATTCTGATGCTGGTGGGAATCACCATCGGTTTTATTTTTGCGCCTGCCTTAATTTATATCCTCGTTCCCGGCTTTTCCCCCGACAATTTGGACCTGACGGTGAAAATGACCCGTATCATGTTTTTACAAACTTTCTTTATGGCTTTAAACGGCATCTCTATGGGGATTCTTAATTCCTATCAGCATTTCCTGGCGCCTGCCGTAGGCTCGGTGATGTATAACCTGGGGATCATTGTGGTAGGTTTACTGCTGGCTCCATCCTTTGGCATAGTAGGTTTTGCCATTGGTGTGGTGGTAGGGGCCGCTTTAAATTTTGCCGTACAGCTGCCGGCTCTCTTAAAGCTGGGTTTACGGTACCGTCCAATTATGGACTTGAGCCACCCCGGTGTCAAAAAGATCGGCACCTTAATCTTACCCGTGTTAATCGGACTTTCGGTAACCCACTTTAACCTTTTTGTTAACCAAAACCTTGGTTCCAGTCTTTCTGAAGGTATGATTACTGCCTTAAGAAATGCCCAGCGTATTATGCAGCTGCCCATAGGTATTTTCGCCATCGCCATTGCTGTAGCCGTCTTTCCTACTTTAACCGGACACGCCGCCCGGGGAGAGAAAGAAGAATTCAAAAAAACCATGTCTTTAGGTGTCCGCACCATTATCTTTGTCACTTTGCCCGCTGCCGTGGGGTTAATTGCCCTGAAGACTCCTGTGGTGCGCCTTCTCTTTCAGCAAGGAAAGTTTACCGTAGAGGATACCCGGGCTACAGCCTATGCCCTCTTGTTTTACAGCATCGGCTTGTTTGCTTATTCTGCCATCCAGCTCTTAAACAGGGTATTTTACTCCCTTCAGGATACCAGGACGCCCGTTACCGTAGGAATTGGCACTATTCTGGTGAATATTGCTTTGAACTTTCTCTTGATAAAACCCCTGGGCCACGGCGGGCTGGCCCTGGCTTATTCCATAGCGGGAATCGTTAACCTTTTAGGACTCCTCCTGATCTTAAGACAAAAAATCGGGGGCATTGACGGAAAAAGAATCCTGGCGTCTTTTACCAAGACTCTGCTTGTCTCCCTGGTTATGGGTTTGATTGCCTATTTAACGGCCCGGTTTATCGAAATGTTAGTAGGGACAACTACTAAATTTGGCCAGCTGCTGCAGGTGGGGGGTGGGGTCAGTGTTGGTGTCCTTGTCTTTGCTGTCCTGGTACTGCTTCTCAAAATGGAAGAAGGAGAACTGGCCAAATCCTTATTCCTCAGGCGTTTCCAGAAGCGGCGCTAGTTGCTACCCTATAGGATAATTGCTATAATATTTTGAGTATCTTTTTGCGAAGCGAACTTTCCCACTAGTAACTAATAACTAGTAACTAGTAACTAACTGTAAGGAGGAAACATGAGTCAGGAGCATATACGCAATTTTTGTATCATCGCCCATATTGACCATGGCAAGTCGACCCTGGCTGACCGGCTCTTAGAATATACAGGTGCTCTTAGCGCCCGGGAAATGACGGATCAGGTACTGGACCAGATGGAGCTGGAGCGGGAAAGGGGCATTACCATAAAACTCCAGGCCGTACGCATGAAATATGTGGGTTCTGATGGCAAGGAATACCTCTTAAACCTCATTGATACTCCGGGCCATGTGGACTTTACTTACGAAGTCTCCCGCAGTTTGGCCGCCTGCGAAGGGGCTATCCTGGTGGTGGATGCGGCCCAGGGTATTGAGGCCCAGACCCTGGCCAACGTGTATTTGGCCCTGGAACATGACCTGGAAATCATCCCGGTCATTAATAAGATAGATTTGCCCAGTGCCGAACCGGAACGGGTAAAAAAGGAAATCGAAGAAATCATCGGTCTTGACTGCAGCGAAGCCATCCTGGCCTCGGCCAAAGAGGGAATCGGCATACCTGAAATATTAGAGGCGGTAATCCAAAAGGTTCCACCTCCCCAAGGCAATCCCCAGGCTCCTTTAAAGGCCCTGATTTTCGATTCCCACTTCGATCCCTATAAGGGAGCTATTTCCTATTTACGGGTTGTGGATGGCTCCATCAAAAAGGGTATGAAGATCAAAATGATGTCTACAGGGAAAGAGTTCGAAGTGACGGAGGTTGGTGTCTTTACGCCGGCCATGCGCATGGTGGATGAATTGACTACCGGTACTGTGGGCTTTATGGCGGCCAGTATCAAAAACGTGAAAGACACCAGGGTGGGTGACACCATCACCGATGGGGAAAAGCCGGCTGCAGAACCATTGCCGGGCTACCGCAAGGTAACACCCATGGTTTTCTGCGGCCTCTATCCTATTGATACCGGTGATTACGAAAACCTTCGTGATGCCCTGGAAAAGTTAAAGCTCAATGATGCTTCCTTAATATATGAACCGGAAACATCAGTCGCTTTAGGTTTTGGTTTTCGCTGTGGTTTCTTAGGTCTTCTGCATATGGAAATTATCCAGGAACGGCTGGAGCGGGAATATAACTTAAACCTCTTAACCACAGCCCCCAGTGTTATCTACAGGATTCTTAAAACCAACGGCGAGTTAATCGAAATTGATAATCCCACGAAACTGCCGCCTGTCCAGCAAATCGAATCCATCTCCGAACCCTATGTCACGGCCACCATTATGGTGCCGACCGATTATGTAGGTCCGGTCATGGAACTGGCCCAGGAGAAGAGGGGAACCTTCCTGACTATGGATTATCTCTCGGCTAGCCGGGTCATGCTGAAGTATGACCTGCCTTTAAGTGAAATCGTTTATGATTTCTTTGACCAGTTGAAGTCCCGTACCCGGGGCTATGCCTCTCTGGATTATGAAGTAACCGGCTATAAGGAGTCGGACCTGGTCAAACTGGATGTCCTGGTAAACGGGGAAATTGTCGACGCCCTCTCCTTTATCGTGCACCGTGACCGGGCTTACACCCGGGGGCGGGCCCTTACGGAGAAACTGCGGGAAATTATTCCCCGGCAGATGTTTGAAGTGCCTATCCAGGCTGCCATTGGTAATAAGATCATCGCCAGGGAAACCATTAAAGCTATGCGTAAAAACGTGCTTGATAAGTGTTATGGCGGGGATATTACCCGTAAACGCAAACTCCTGGAAAAGCAAAAAGAAGGTAAGCGGCGTATGAAGCAGGTGGGCAGCGTGGAAATTCCCCAGGAAGCCTTCATGGCCGTCTTAAGCCTTGATGATAAGTAGGTGGGCAGATGGAACGCGCTCTTTATGTACACATCCCTTTCTGTGAAGTCAAATGCCGGTATTGTGATTTCACCTCTTATCCCGGCAGGGGGGAAGGAGAGAAGGAGACCTACCTGCAGGCCTTGTGTAAAGAAGCTAAATATTATGGGAGCTTGTTTCCTGAAGAAAAGTTTAAAAGTCTTTATATCGGAGGAGGAACGCCTACCTGTTTGTCCGGCAGGCAGCTAAGCCTTCTCTTTTCCTTTTTACACGCCTCTTTTACTTTTGGGGATAATATGGAGTGTACCGTAGAGGGTAACCCCGGCACTATAAATAAGGAAAAAATCCTGGCCCTCCTGGAGAGTGGGTGTAACCGCCTTTCCCTGGGGGTACAGAGCTTTTTAGAAGATGATTTAAAAAGGCTGGGGCGTATACACACCCCGCAAGAAGTGTATAATACTTACAGTCTGGCCAGGGAAGCAGGATTTGCTAATATTAATCTGGATCTGATGTACGGCCTGCCAGGGCAATCACTGGCGGGGTGGCAAGAGAACCTGCGCAAGGTGACAGCATTAAGACCGGAACATATTTCCCTGTACCAGCTCCATGTGGAAGAAGGAACCCCTTTTTATACCATGCTCCGGCGCGGAGAAATACAGGAGTTTGATAATGAACTGGCCTTAGCCATGTACGAGGAGGCCATTCATTTTCTGACCGGTGCCGGTTATCATCACTACGAAATAAGTAATTTTGCTTTACCCGGGAAAGAAAGCGCCCATAACCAGGTTTACTGGCGTAATGAAGAATATATGGGCCTGGGTGCAGGTGCATCGGGGTATCTTCAGGGGATACGTTATAGAAACCATTCTGCCCTTCAAGAGTATGTGGGGGCGGTTCATTCCGGTAAAAAGCTCAGAGCGGAAGAGGAAGTAATTACGGAGGAGATGAAAAGAAGCGAGACTATGTTTCTAGGATTAAGGCTCTTAAAGGGTGTGGAAAAGGAACGCTTTTTAGCCAGGCATCATATAACAATGGAAGAGTGTTTCGGAAACACACTCGATAAATTGGTTAAACGGGGATACCTGGTGAATACCGCAACTCATGTGGCTTTAACCCGGCAGGGTTTGTATCTTGCCAATGAGGTTTTTCAGGAATTTCTACCTTAAATACGATTTTCCGACTTCCGAAGTCCGACTGAAAATCACTAGAAGCTAGGAACTAATAAATAGTAACTGCTTCGTGGCCAACTGGCCAACTATCGGTTGTCAGATATCGGTAGGCAGATGTCGATGCCCACGGCGCAGTGCGACAATGGAGACAAGCCGGCGTTGACAAAAAAAAAGGCAAGTGGTATGTTAAAATAGAAAACTTTAGCACTCGATAGAGGGGAGTGCTAACAAGGGGGTGGTACAGCATGAAAATGGATGAAAGAAAACAAAAAGTTTTACAGGCTATCATCCTGGATTACATTGCTACCGCGGAACCTGTTGGCTCTCGTACTATTTCCCGTAAATATAACCTGGGTGTAAGCCCGGCTACCGTAAGAAATGAAATGGCCGACCTGGAAGAATTGGGTTTGATTGAACAGCCCCATACTTCTGCCGGAAGGATACCTTCCCAGTCAGGTTACAGGTATTATGTGGACTGCCTGATGGAAAAAGAGCCTTTGGATAGAGATATCAAAGACATGATCAGCAAGGCCATGATGGTGAGAATCCGGGAAACGGAGGCGCTGATTCAGGTTTCCAGCAAACTGTTATCCCAACTGACTAATTACACGGCCCTTGTCCTGGCTCCTGCCCTGGGCAGGAATGCCCTGCGGCACCTGCAGATCTTACCTATTGATGACAGTAAGGCTGTGGTGGTGATGGTGCTTGATAACGGCCACGTGGAACATAAGGTAATTGACGTTCCCGGAGGCTTAAATCATGAAGACTTCACCGCCATTTCCCGGGTGCTCAATGAACGGCTGTATGGTCTCTCCGTTGAACAATGGCGTCCTACCATCCTGCAAACCATCTATCATGAACTGCTCTACCAGAAAAAACTGCTGAACAGTGTGATTGAGCTGGTAGAAAACGCCATTAGCCTGGAAGAGGAGAATAAAGTTTACCTGGGAGGAACCTTAAACATCCTGAACCAGCCCGAATTTAAAGACATTGAAAAGGTAAAAGGGCTCCTGGAACTCCTGGAGCAGGAAGCGGCTATAAAAGAGGTATTGCATCCTGCCCCGGAGGCCGGGATTACGGTAAAGATCGGCTCGGAGAATATCCATCAGAGCATGAAAAACTGCAGCCTGATTACAGCCACTTACCACCTGAACGGGCGGGTGATCGGCACTTTAGGAGTATTAGGGCCTACCCGTATGGAATATTCTAAAGCTGTGAGTATTCTGGAATATATAACAGAAGCCTTATCCAAAGCCATTACAAGGCTATAAGCATTACCGGAGGTTCCCTGAATGAGTGTAAAACAACAAGTCACGCAGAACTCTGAGGTGGATGAAAGACTGGCGGCCCTGATGACCAATGCCAATGCCATCAGGGCCATTGCCCAGGCCGTAGAAGGGACCATTGGACCCAAAGGCCTGGATACCATGCTGGTAGACCAGTTTGGTGATGTGGTCATTACCAATGACGGTGTAACGATCCTGGATATGATGGATGTCAATCACCCGGCGGCCAGGATGCTCATTAAGATCGCCAAGGCTCAGCAGGAGGAAATCGGCGACGGCACCACCACGGCTACCATTATGGCGGGGGCTCTGGTCAGCGAGGGTGTGGCCCAGGTTTTAAAGGGCGTACCTGTGGCCAAAGTCATCGAGGGGTTACGTATTGGGGTCAAGAAAGCCCTCTCTGTCCTGGAGGCTAAGACCATCCAGATAAAGGACATCCGGGACCCTCTATTGAAGCAGGTAGCCCTGGTGGCAGGCCGGGAGAACGAAGATATTGCCGAACTGGTGGTGCAGGCTGCCATTTTGATGGGCCAGGAAAAGCTTCGCGATCCTTCCTTTAAATTGGCGGAAATCATCCGCGCTGAGGAAGGTGCGGAGAACCAGGTGGTACCCGGGGTGATCATCAACAAAGAGCCCATGAATTCGGAAATGCCAAAGAAACTGGGGCCTGTAAAGGTCCTGGTTATTGATGATGCCCTGGAACCTGAGGAGGTTGAGGATGAAGCCCTGGCTACGGAGGCCGGTTTTACGCGTTATCTGGCCCTGCAGGAAGAATTCAGGAACAACATCAAAAAAATTATAGAAGCCGGTGTTAACCTGATCCTGGTTGACCGGGGAGTAGATGCTGCTGCGGAAGAGTTTCTGACCGACCATCAGGTCATGGTGCTGCAGCGGGTTTCCAATCGAGAACTGCGCCGGGCCGGCGAACATACCGGAGCCAGGCTGTTAAAAAGAACCGGTTTAAAAAAAGAATTAGCTGAGCTGGAAAAATATACCGGCAGTGCCCGGGAGGCCTTCCTGGATGAAAAATTAGAGCATGTGCGCCTGCTGGGGGGTGCAGGTAAAGCCGAGGCGACTATCCTCGTAGGTGCTTCCACAGAAGAGGTTGTGGGCGAGCGGGAACGTATCGCCAAAGATGCCGCTTCCGCCATACAGGCTGCAGTCAGAGGCGGTATTGTCCCGGGAGGAGGGTCTATAGAACTGGCCATCGCCCGGCACATCGAGGAGGCCCGTAAAGATGTCCGGGGCATGGCAGCCTATGGTCTGGATTGTGTGATTGCGGCCCTCAAGAAGCCTTTCTCGCAAATAGTCCTCAATGCCGGTTTTAATCCCCTGGAGAAACTGGGAGATGTTATGGCAGCCCAGGCCGAAAGCGGTCTTGACTCTTTAGGTATCGACTGTGATACCGGGGAAGTAAAGGACATGGGCCAACTCGGTGTATTTGACCCTGCCCTGGTTAAAAAGCATGCCCTTAAGGCTGCGGGGGAGGTAGCGGAAGCTATTCTACGCATTGATACAATTATCAAAAAGAAAGAAACAAAGCCGCACAATGATGTGAAAGGCGAAGATTTTGTCTAGGTGGTGACAAGTGATGGAAAAAGACAGGCCGAATCCTCAGGAAACAGCCGGCACCGAAAGGGAACCGGCGGAAGAGATGAACATGAATCCCGATGAAGAAAACATGGGGATGGAATCTGAGGAAAAACCGGGTAATGAATTAGAAATGCAGCTGGCCCAAAAAAACGCAGAGGTGGAAGAATTAAAGGAGAGAATTCTCAGGCTGCATGCGGACTTTGACAACTACCGCAAGCGTACCAATAAGGAAAAAGAAGAGTGGTTCCAATATGCTTCGCAAGGTGTGGTGATAAATCTCCTGCCTGTCCTTGACAACCTGGAACGAGCCCTGGGTTCTATGGAACAACAGGTGGAAGACAAACAGGGTCTGATGGCAGGCGTCAATATGATTTACCGGCAGCTCATGGATGTGCTCCAGCGGGAAGGCTTACAGCCTATCGAGGCTTTAGGCCGGCTTTTTGATCCCCTGCTCCATGAAGCCATTATGCAGGTACCTGTCGAAGAGGGCCAGGAGGACAATTTAATTGTGGAAGAACTGCGCAAAGGCTATCGTTTTAAAGATAAAGTAATCAGACCAACTATGGTTAAAGTTGCAAAAAACATGTAACTTTAAAGGAGGAAGAAAAGCATGAGCAAAGTGATAGGCATTGACTTAGGTACTACTAACTCCTGTGTAGCATTTATGGAAGGTGGAGAAGCTGTTGTCATCCCTAATGCTGAAGGAAACAGGACCACTCCTTCTGTGGTAGCTTTCTCCAAGTCGGGAGAGCGGCTGGTGGGCCAGGTGGCCAAACGCCAGGCCATTACCAACCCTGACCGTACCATCATCTCCATTAAACGTCATATGGGTACTGATCACAAAGTCCGTATTGATGATAAGGAATATACACCCCAGGAAATCTCCGCCATGATCCTGCAAAAGCTGAAAGCTGATGCGGAAAGTTACCTGGGAACTAAAGTCACCCAGGCCGTTATTACTGTACCTGCTTACTTTACCGACAGCCAGCGCCAGGCTACCCGTGATGCCGGTCGTATTGCCGGTTTGGAGGTCTTACGTATTATCAACGAGCCTACCGCCGCTGCCCTGGCTTATGGTCTCGACAAGGAAGAAGACCAGACCATCCTGGTCTATGACTTAGGGGGGGGAACTTTCGACGTTTCCATCCTGGAACTGGGTGACGGTGTTTTTGAAGTAAAAGCCACCAGCGGCAATAACCGCCTGGGCGGTGATGACTTTGACGAGCGCATCATCAACTGGATGGTAGAGGAATTTAAGAAACAGACGGGTATCGACCTCAAGTCTGACAGAATGGCCTTACAGCGCCTCAAGGAAGCCGCTGAGAAAGCCAAGCATGAATTATCCTCCGTGCTCACTACAAATATTAACCTTCCTTTTATTACGGCAACGGCAGAGGGGCCGCAGCACCTGGATTTAACCCTGACCAGGGCTAAATTTAATGAACTCACCGCTGACCTGGTGGAAATGACCATGGGTCCCACCCGCCAGGCTTTAAGAGATGCCGGGCTGGATGTCAAGGATATTGATAAGATCCTCCTGGTAGGCGGTTCCACCAGGATCCCAGCCGTACAGGATGCCATCAGGAATCTTTTGGGCAAGGAGCCCTTCAAGGGCATCAACCCCGATGAATGTGTGGCCATCGGTGCTGCTATCCAGGCAGGGGTACTGGCCGGAGAAGTAAAAGATGTTCTGCTTTTGGACGTTACACCTCTTTCCCTGGGTATTGAGACCCTGGGCGGGGTATTTACCCGCCTGATTGAGCGCAATACCACCATTCCTACTTCCAAGAGCCAGATTTTCTCTACAGCTGCCGATAACCAGACAACAGTAGAAATTCATGTGCTGCAGGGTGAACGGGAAATGGCTGCCTACAACAAGACCCTGGGCCGTTTCCAGCTTACCGGTATTCCTCCTGCCCCCAGGGGTGTGCCTCAGATTGAAGTCAAGTTCGACATTGATGCCAACGGTATCGTCAACGTATCGGCGAAGGACCTGGGAACAGGTAAAGAACAGAAAATTACCATTACCGCTTCCACGGGGCTTTCCAAAGATGAGATCGAAAGAATGGTAAAAGAAGCGGAAAAGAACGCTGCTGAAGATAAGAAACGTAAAGAAGAGGCGGAAATCAGGAACCAGGCTGACAACCTCATCTATCAGACGGAAAAAACCCTGAAAGAGGCGGGGGATAAGGCCGACAAAGGGGAAGTAGACAAGATTAATGAGGCCAAGGAAGCCTTGAAGAACGCCATGCAGAGTAACAATGTGGAAGAAATCAAGGCTAAGTCGGAAGCCCTTACCAATGTCCTGTATCAGCTCACTGCCAAAATGTACCAGAATGCCGGTGCCGGGGCCCCCGGTGGGGAAGGGCCCAAGGAGGGAGCCGGCAAGAGCCAGGATAATGTGGTTGACGCCGATTATGAAATTAAGGAAGATAAATAATTAAGGAAAGGCTCCCGCTAAGGTGAGGACTTTGGCGTGAGCCCTCTTTCTTGATAACCTTTTCGGTGACCGGTGACCTGTGACCAGGATCAGTGATCGGTGACCAGTGACCAGTTAATAAACCGGACTCCGGACACTGGGCTCTGATCACTTACACAGGTGCCGGACTCCGGACACTGGACTCCGGTCACTGAATTCGGATATCGGATGTCGGTAAGCGGAAATCGTTTAAAAGAGTGAGGAGGTGACACCGGTGGCCAAAAGAGACTATTATGAGGTATTAGGTGTAGAACGAAATGCCTCAGAGACAGAAATAAAGAAAGCATACAGGAAGTTGGCCCGGCAGTATCACCCTGATGTAAACCCAGGCGACAAAACTGCTGAGGAAAGATTCAAGGAAATCAATGAAGCCTATGAAGTTCTAAGTGACCCCGATAAGCGGGCACGCTATGATCAGTTTGGTCATGCCGGTACCGATCCCAACGGTTTTGGCGGCTTTGGAGGCTTTGGCGGAGCCGGTGACTTTACCGGATTCGGCGATATTTTTGATATGTTCTTTGGGGGAGCCGCCCAAAGAGCCAACCGGGGACCGCAAGTCGGTTCCGACTTGCGCCTCGATCTGGAATTAACCTTTGAAGAGGCTGCCTTTGGTGTGGAAAAGGATATTGAATTACCCAGGTTAGAAAACTGTCCTACCTGTGAAGGTACCGGCGCCAAACCGGGAACCCGTCCCGCTGCCTGTCCCAAGTGCCAGGGTACAGGTCAGGTGCGCTATACGCAAAAAACGATGCTCGGCCATTTCCAGACCATCAAGACCTGTCCGGAATGCGGCGGTGAAGGCAAAGTCATTACCACACCCTGTCCTGAATGTCACGGTAAAGGTAAGATACGTAAAACCCGTAAACTCCACATCAAGATTCCTGCCGGTGTGGATACAGGTTCACGCATTCGTTTAGCAGGAGAAGGTGAGGCCGGCCTCAGAGGCGGGCCGCCCGGAGACCTCTATGTCTATATTGAAGTAAGACCCCATAAAATCTTTGAAAGACATGGGGACGATATATATTTGGAAATGCCTATTACTTTCGTGCAGGCAGCCCTGGGAGACGAAATTAAAGTGCCTACCCTGGAGGGGAAGGCTGCTTTAAGAATTCCCGAAGGGACCCAGACAGGTACTGTTTTCCGCCTCCGCGGTCAGGGTATACCCCATCTGAAGGGGAGTGGCCGGGGAGACCAGCACGTGAAAGTGGTTGTGGTTACTCCCACCAAGCTTTCGGAAGAACAGAAAAAATTATTGCGGGACTTTGCGAAAGTAAGCGGTGAAGAAAATTACAGGCCCCAGGAAAAGGGGAAGGAAAAAGGGATCTTTGAGCGGCTTTGGGATTCTCTGAAGGGTTAGGAGGATATCAATGGAGTGGCAAGAAATCAGTATTAGTACTGTGCCTGAGGCAGTGGAGGCTATTTCGGATATTTTCTATGAACTTGGGTCCGGCGGTGTAGTCATCGAAGATCCTGAACTGGTGAAGGCCATGGCCGGAAGCGGTCAATGGGATGCTTATGAGCTGCCGGAAGACCTCTTAAACAGGCCCTTGACTTTAGTCAAAGGGTATTTGCCCGTTGATGACAGGCTGCCCGGAAAACTGGAGGAACTCAGGGCGGAGGTGGCTGAGATCATGAGCCGCCTGGACCAGCCCCTGCCCGAGCTTATCATCTCCTCTTTAAACGAGGAGGACTGGGCCAATTCCTGGAAGGCATATTTCAAACCGGTCAAAATAGGAGAACGGGTGGTGGTCTGTCCTTCCTGGGAACGCTATGAGGCCTCGGAAGAGGACATTGTGCTGGACCTGGACCCGGGGATGGCCTTTGGCACGGGTACTCATGCCACGACTGCCATGTGTGTGAGATTCCTGGAGCAATATGTGAAAAAGGATGATACAGTCCTTGATGTGGGGACTGGGACCGGCATTTTGGCTATGTGTGCCGCCCGTTTGGGGGCCAGCCAGGTCAAAGCCTTTGATTATGATCCCACTGCCGTCAAGGTTGCCGCTGAAAATATCAAGAAGAATAACCTGGATGATAAGATTCAAGTCCAGGTCAATGACCTTCTCGCCGGTATTACGGACCAGGCGGACCTGATCGTAGCCAATATCATTGCCGATATTATTATTAAATTGTTTCCCCAGGCAAAAACTAACCTCAAAGAAAACGGTATTTTTATTACCTCCGGTATCATCGGTGAACGGAGAGACGATGTAGTCCATACCGGCCTGGATTTGGGCTTTGAACTTGTAGAGGAAAGTTGCCAGGAAGACTGGGTGGCCTTGGTGTGGCAAAAGTAAGTTATTAGTTATTAGTTCCTAGTTACTAGTGGTTTAGGGTCGGATTTCGGCCGTAGGATATCCGATGTCGTATTCCTGATACTGGAAACTGAGCTCTGGTTACTATAGTCGGATATCACATCGGAAAGCGGAAGTCGCCTGAAGAGGATGTGTTAACGTGCACAGGTTTTATGTATCCAGGGAACAGATCAATAATGGTACTGCAACAGTTAACGGCGAGGAATATAAGCACCTGGCCAGAGTCCTGCGCCTGGCTCCCGGTGATCCTGTTGTTGTTTTCGATGGAGCCGGTTGGGAATATGATGGAGTCATCAAGAGACTCCAGGATGGACAGGCTGATGTTTCCCTTACCTCTTCCCGCTTCCTGCCCAGGGAGAGCACCCTCGAGGTATGGTTAGCCCAGGGACTGCCCAAAGGGGATAAGATGGAGTTAATTATCCAAAAGGCTACAGAACTGGGGGTGCGGGGAATTATTCCTTTAGAACTGGAACGCAGTATTGTCAAACTGGATGAGAAAAAGAAAAAAGAGAAGCGGGAGCGCTGGCAGAAGATTGCTGTGGAAGCCGTAAAACAGTCACGTCGCTCGCTGATTCCCCAAGTGCTGCAGCCTTGTTCCCTGGAGCTTTTCCTGCGGAATATACCTCAGGGAGCTTTACTCCTGGTACCCTGGGAAGAGGGAGGCGCTTCTCTTAAAGTGGTTTTAGAGAAAACACCTTCTAATAAACCCGTATACATCGTCATAGGACCGGAGGGGGGTCTCTCGGAAAAAGAAGTGGCCTTAGCCAGGTCCTCCGGTGCTGTTACCGTATCTTTAGGCCCCCGGATACTACGGACGGAAACTGCCGGATTAGCGGCTGTCACGGCTGTAATGTACCAGTGGGGCGACCTGGGGGCATGAAGATGAAAGGCAGAGTGGCGTTTTATACCTTAGGCTGCAAAGTTAATCAGAACGAAACAGAGGCCCTTACGGGGATGTTTAAAAGCCGGGGCTATGAAGTGGTGGACTTTGAAGACCCTGCCGATGTCTATGTCATCAATACCTGCACGGTGACCCATTTAGGTGACCGCAAATCGCGCCAGATGATAAGAAAAGCTGTCAAGGCCAATCCCCAGGCGAAAATCGTGGTGACGGGCTGTTATGCCCAAACCTCGCCCGGGGAAGTAACCCAGATACCCGGGGTTAACCTGGTGGTGGGCACCAGTGAAAGAGGAAGGATCGTAGACCTGGTAGAGGAATTAGGCGACAGGAAAAGCTCCCTTACTCTGGTTAAAGATATTAAAGAACAAAAAGTTTTTGAGGATATTCCCCTGGAAAAAATTATTGAAAGGGCCCGGGCCTACCTAAAAGTCCAGGAAGGCTGTGAGCAGTTCTGTTCCTACTGTATTATTCCTTATGCCCGGGGACCGGTGCGCAGCCGCAGCATCGGCAATACCATTCAGGAAGCACAAAAACTGATCAGGGCAGGCTTTAAGGAGATTATCTTAACGGGTATTCACCTGGGGGCCTATGGTAAGGACCTGAAAGAAGGGGTAGAACTTGCTGATCTTCTCGCCGAACTTTTGCCTTTAGCTCCCGAGGTCAGGTGGCGCCTCAGTTCTATCGAACCCACGGAGGTTACAGCCAGGATACTAAAACTTTTGGTCGAATATAAAAACTTCTGCCCCCATCTTCATTTGCCCTTACAAAGCGCCCATGATGAGATTTTAAAAGCCATGAACAGGCCCTATACTACAAAAGAATACAGGGATATTGTGACAAAGATCAGAACTAAGGTACCAGGCATCAGTATTACCACAGATATTATGGTCGGTTTTCCCGGAGAAAGGGAGGAACAATTCAACCAGGGATATGAGTTTGTCAGGGAAATGGCCTTCAGTGACATCCATGTCTTTAAATATTCACCGCGCCGGGGTACGCCTGCAGCAGAGTTTCCCAGGCAGGTTCCTCCCCCCGTTAAAGAGGAACGCAGCAGAAAGCTAATTTTACTGGCGGAAGAGCTGGCGAAAAACTATAGCAGGAAGTTTTTGGGAAATACTTTAGATGTACTGGTGGAAACATACCTTAGTCACGGGTACTGGGAAGGGCATACCCCCAATTATTTAAAAGTCCAGTTCCCTTCCTGCGGGGTTAGTCGGGGGCAAATTGTCCCTGTAAAAATTAAAGAGGTCCAGGGGAAAAAATGTTTGGGAGAAATTAACCCAAGTGTATCTTAAAAAGAAAAGGGGGGAGAGCAGTGAGCGATTGCATTTTCTGTAAAATTGCCGAAGGAACGATACCCAGCAAAAAGGTTTATGAGGATGAGAAGGTTCTCGCCTTTCATGACATCAATCCCGTTGCGCCAGTACATGTACTGGTTATTCCTAAAAAACACATCACAAGCTTGGCTACTATGGAAAAAGAAGACCAGGGATTAATAGGGCACATTTTTGGAGTAATACATAACCTGGCTGAGGAACTCAAGTTGCAAAAGGGTTACCGCGTTGTCAACAACTGTGGGGAAGAAGGAGGCCAGACGGTGGCCCATCTTCATTTCCATTTGTTAGGTGGAAGAAGTTTTGCCTGGCCGCCAGGTTAATCCTTGACCCTCTCCTTTTATTACAGTATAATTAAGGATGTGTATTTTAGCTGAAATCCCGCTTTTTACTGCTGTAATATACGTAGCACGTTATTCAGCAACACGGTCGTTAGTGGAGGGAGGGAGAAAGAATGAGTGAAGTCAGAGTTGGAAAAAACGAATCTCTCGACAGTGCACTCCGCCGCTTTAAGCGTACGTGCCAAAAAGCCGGCGTTTTATCAGAGGTTAGAAAACGCGAGCACTATGAGAAGCCTAGCGTCAGAAGAAAGAAGAAATCTGAGGCAGCGAGAAAGCGTAAGTTTAAATAGGGGGTCCCTTTAATGAGTCTTAAAGAAAGACTTACGGCGGATATGAAGGAAGCCATGAAAGCCAAAGACGCCGGTAAACTTAAACTTTCCGTAATCCGAATGGTAAAAGCAGCCATTAAGAACCAGGAAATTGAGCGGGGACATGAACTAAGTGATGAAGAAGTTATTGAGGTATTGGCTCGGGAAGTAAAGATGCGCCGTGATTCCATTCCGGAATACGAGAAAGCCAACCGTCCTGAAACCGTGGAAACTCTCCAACAAGAAATTAATATACTTATGGAGTATCTCCCTCAACAGCTCTCCCAACAAGAGATTCTTGAACTGGTTAAAAAGGTTGTGCACGAAGTTGGTGCCCAATCCCCCAAGGATATGGGAAAAGTTATGGGCAAAATTGTGCCCCTCACCAAAGGCAGAGCCGATGGTAAGCTGGTCAACGAGTTAGTCAAACAAGTTTTACAAGGTGAAGCATAAAAAAGCAGCCTGGCAAGAGCCAGGCTGTTAATTTTATAATATTAATTAAGGTTATTCAATACGTATTGAGGGCTAAACCTTCACTAATACGCCGGGAGTAAGTGCTCACTGCCGTACCCCGTTTTTTCATGTATGCAAGGAGACCGGCGGGGCCCCTGTTATAGGCCGTAAGGGCTTTGTGGTAGTCTTTGTCATAAATATCCAGGAGCTTACTAAGGAAGTAGGTGCCCAGCTTAATGTTGTACTCGGCATTAAAAAGCAGTTCTTTTTCCGGGGGAAGCCCCAGCTCTCTGGACAGTTCTTCCGCAGTCTCGGGTCTAATCTGGCACAATCCTATGGCTCCATGGGGGCTGATGGCATTAGCTGTGAATTTACTTTCCAGTTTAATTAGTTCCAACATCATGGTGGGATTTATTTTATACTTTTCACTTTCCCGGAGGACAAGGGCGATAATTTCGGGACTTGTTTGATATATTTCCGTATAGCGTTTGATCCTTTCTAATTCGTTTTTTAGCCGCTGGGCTTCCTCCTGCCATTTTAAAAGTTCATCCTCTAAAGCTTCCTTTTGTAAATAAAACATACATATACAGAGGACTGCGGTCAGAACAATGGCAGCATAGAAGAAAACTAAACGGGGTAATTTAATGGGCCCAAAATTCATGGTTAAATCACTCCTTTCTTACCATTTCGCCCTAAAACGACAAAATAGTGAGCCAAGGATAATGTTGGAAAGACATAAACGTAAACTATTATAATGAATTGTGAGGATGAAGGCAATCGAACAAATTGTAAAGATTTTAAAATAAAAATAACTAACATTCTTAGCTAAAGGAATGGTAGAATATTTATAACCAGGTAAAAATTGCTCCGTGGAAGAAGGTGAAATATGAAAAGATACGGCTTGATTGTATACTGGCTTATTACTTGCTTACTGCTAACACTCATTCCCGGAAGTCTCTTGGCTGCTTCCACTAAAACTGTCTATGTCATACCCATCAGAGATACCATAGATCCGGGTTTATCTAAATTCGTAGCCAGAAGTTATGCAGAGGCGGAAAAACTTAAAGCGGATATGGTCCTTTTAGAAATAGACACACCTGGCGGCCGGGTAGATGCAGCTTTACAGATCAGGGATACGATTCGCCAAAGTTCCATTCCCACCACGGCTCTGGTTAAAGGCGGTGCTATCTCTGCCGGTGCTTTGATTACCCTGGCCAGCAAAACTATTGCCATGCAGCCGGGAGCCACCATAGGTGATGCTGAACCCCGTTCCGGTTCCCAAAGAGCCGATGAAAAGTTTGTTTCCTACTGGGCTAAAGAAATGGCAGCCACGGCTGAAGTCAATGGCCGTGACCCCAAATATGCCATAGCTATGGCTGACCGGGATGCCGGTGTCCCGGGATTAGTGGAAAAAGGCAAGCTTTTGACCCTCACCTATCAGGAAGCAGCTAAAGTTGGATACAGCGACTACACGGTCAACGATAGGAATGAGTTATTAACTAAACTGGGCTTTAGTGACGCGCGGATCATCGAAGCGGAGGCCTCGGTTTCGGAAAAGCTTACTCGTTTTGTGACCAATCCCTTTGTAGCTCCTTTCTTACTCACCATAGGTATTGCCGGGATCATCATCGAGTTTCTTACTGTGGGCTGGGGTATCGCCGGGGTGATCGGTCTTGTTTCTTTAGCCCTTTACTTTGGAGGACATCTCCTGGCCGGCTTTACCGGCTGGGAAGCCGTGCTTCTTTTCCTCTTAGGGCTCATCCTCCTGGTGGTGGAAGCTTTGGTCCCTGGTTTTGGCCTGCCGGGGATCGGCGGTATCCTTAGCATTATCGCCAGTATTGTGCTTTCTGCCCCTAGCTGGGAAGCAGGGGTCATTTCCCTGGTATTATCACTGGTCGGCACCATCGTACTGGTCCTTTTAAGCTTTAAAATTCTTACCAAGCGCAAGTTTTGGCACCGCCTGGTCTTACCTTTAAAATATAATAAAGAAGAGGGCTACGTTTCACAGATCCAGGATTTAACCAAATATGTGGGTCGTCGAGGAGTGGCTTACACTGTCCTGCGCCCTGCAGGGACAGTGGAACTTGATGATGGAACACGCCTTGATGTAGTCACTGAGGGGGATTTTATTCCCAAAGGCAGTAAAGTTGTGGTAGACAGGGTGGAAGGAATACGTATTATCGTCCATGCCCTGAAGGAAGAATCTTAAAAAGGAGGAATGTTTAGTGCCTGAATTAATTGCTCTAATTATTATGGTGGCCATTGTTTTTGTCGGTGTGGCCGTCCTGTTCAGCTTTATACCCGTGGGCCTGTGGATTTCCGCCCTGGCGGCCGGTGTAAAAATCGGCATTTTTACCCTGGTGGGTATGCGTTTCCGTCGTGTGCCTCCAAGCTTAATTGTTAACAGCTTAATCAAAGCCGATAAAGCAGGCCTCAACGTAACCACAAACCAGCTGGAAGCCCATTACCTGGCAGGCGGTAATGTAGACAGAGTTGTCAATGCCCTCATTGCCGCGGAAAGGGCCAATATTCCCCTGGCCTTTGAACGGGCCGCAGCCATTGATCTGGCCGGTCGTAACGTCTTAGAAGCCGTGCAGATGAGTGTTAACCCCCGTGTCATTGAAACTCCCGTCATTGCCGCCATGGCGAAGAACGGTATCGAAGTAAGGGCCCGGGCCAGAGTAACTGTACGGGCTAACATTGACCGTCTGGTGGGCGGCGCCGGCGAAGAGACAATTATCGCCCGGGTAGGCGAAGGTATCGTTACAACGGTGGGCAGCTCCGAGTCCCATAAAGAAGTATTGGAAAACCCCGATCTTATTTCCCGTACTGTCCTGAACAAGGGCCTGGATGCGGGGACCGCCTTTGAAATTCTCTCCATTGATATTGCTGATGTTGACGTTGGACGCAACATCGGTGCCCAGTTGCAAACGGATCAGGCTGAAGCCGACAAGCGTATTGCCCAGGCTAAGGCTGAAGAGCGCCGCGCTCTGGCCGTAGCCCGTGAACAGGAAATGAAGGCTGCAGTACAGGAAATGCGTGCGAAAGTTGTAGAAGCAGAGGCTGAAGTGCCCAAAGCCATGGCCCAGGCTCTGCGGGAAGGGAAACTGGGTGTCATGGATTATTATCAAATGCAGAACATCCTGGCAGATACCAGCATGAGAGATGCCATTGCCAAGGGCGGCCCTGTCCAGGGCAGCGGTGACAGTGGCAAGAAATAACCACGGACGACATCCGCTTGCCGACCTCCGATATCCGATTTCCGGGATCTGATGAAAACCACTAATAACTGATAACTAGTAACTAGTAACTAATGAGGGGGTGTCCCCTTTTGGAAGATTTAATAGGGATTATCATCTTCATTATCTTCATAGCCCTGCGGACTTTTGCCGACCGCAAAAAAGGGATGGAAAGAAAAAGACCGCCGCAGCAGGAACCGCGGCGTAAACCTGTTCCTGAAGTGATCCGGGAGGAACGGACCGAGGAGTCCGCTCCTCAGAATTTCCCATTTCCTTTTCCAATCCCCATACCAGGCATGGAAATGGAACTGCCGGGCAGGAAACGGGTAAAAAAAGCTAAACCGGCCACTGTAGCCCCACATCTTGAGCAACCTAGACCTGCACAGCGGGTACAGCCTTCCATGGCCTTATATGAAGAAGGACGGGGCGTGGACGGGCAAGGTTACATGGAGGGCGTTACGGAGGAACGCGGGGAGGAAAGGGTACTTGAACCTGTACCTCAAGTGTTGGCCGAACCCGCTATGGCCTTTCCTTCCCCCGCTGAACTGCGCCAGGCCATCATCTGGAGCGAAATACTTCAGAAGCCGAAGGCTTTAAGGAGAAGAAGGTAGGAAAAAAAGAGAGAGCAGATGCCTAAAGAAGGGTCTGCTCTTTTTTCTACCTATTTATAAAAAATGTGGAAAAATATGTTTTATTTAGCAGGAATTAAACTAATATTTGACGAAATGGTTAAAATAACCATGCTCCCATTATAGTGAAGACCCTATTTAAAGGGGGCTGAAGAATGTTTGCTGATTTTAAAATCGCCAAGTACGAGATCACTCTGGAAGCCGGTGAAGAAGGGTTACACCTGCCAGCTTACAAAGGTTCTACCTTAAGGGGCGGGTTTGGCACGGCTTTCAGGAGAATCGCCTGCGCTCAACCCAAAAGTCCATGTTCGCAATGTTTGCTAAAAAGCAACTGTCCTTACGCTTACATTTTCGAGACGGAGCCGCCACCCGATTCCCTTGTCTTAAAAAACTACGATACTATCCCCAGGCCTTTCGTACTGGAGCCTCCCCTGGAGACCCGGACTTTTTATGGCCCAGGAGAAAGACTCACTTTTCATCTTCTTTTGTTTGGACGGGCTATTCCTTACCTACCCTATTTTATTGTGGTTTTCCGGGAACTGGGGGAACTGGGCATCGGTAAGGGCAGGAAGAAGTACCGATTAGCCGAGTTAACGGCCGTCAATGACCTCACGGAAGAACGAGAAGTCGTTTACTCCGGTGACAATCAATTAGTTCGTAACTTCGACCTTACGGTGAGTGGTAGAGATGTTCTGAACTATGATAAAACATGGGAACAGAATGTATTATCTATTGATTTTCAAACTATGACCAGGTTGAAGTTTGAAGGCAGATATGTAGGTAATGTTCCTTTTCACATCCTGATCAGAAACCTGCTCCGCCGGCTCTCCTCTCTTTATTATTTTCATCATGGCGTTATGCCGAACGGGAATTTCCAGGAGATCATCAAACAAGCAGAAAAAATCAGGACAGTTTCCGAGGAATTTATCTGGGTTGACTGGGAACGCTATTCTTCCCGCCAGGATACCAGGATGAATCTCGGCGGTGTGGTAGGCAACGTAACCTACGAGGGGGAATTGGCAGAATTTATGCAATTATTAACTCTTGGTCAGTTTACCCATGTGGGTAAAGGGGCTACGTTTGGCATGGGGAAGTATCAGGTGAGGTTTGAGTAGAAATCGGCATTAACACTTTCAGTCCCCTTGTAAGCGGGTTATCTAGTTAAGGAAAAACTACAACAAAAACTTTTATAGTTTCAGTCTCCTTGTTATTAGCGGAATTTTAAACGGAAGACATAAGGTTATATTCATGTCTTTAATAACGAACATCAATGGGATATCTTTAAAAAATAAACTCAAGCGACAATAGCCTTACCTCCTGCAGCTATATTATCTGGTTTGTTAAATAGTATTAACAAAATGGCAACAATTCCAAGATCTGTCCTGAATAAAAATAAATTCTACGATACACAATTATAACAGCAAATCTGGATTAAGATTAAATACAACTTCAACTATTATAAGGAGGTAAGAAAATGCTTCTATCACTATTGAGTATTTTCTCGTCTTTGTTGCAGCTAATAAAAAATTTTACTGATACGACCAAACAAACGATTTTAATTGAGGTATTTTGCTACGATCACGGCTATACTCGATGCGAGGGTGTAGTAACAAGAAAGGGAAGCGTCGAAAATTTTATACTCATAATATTTTCAGTATGTAACAGTTATAACCGGCAGAATTAAAAATAGGCGGTGACTTTGTTGGATAATCTTTTCGAAGCCTTAATGGCTAAGCCAACAGCCAAGTTATACAACTATCAGTACAGTGTAGCTAATTCATTACTTAACGGACGGAATGTTATCATATCAGCCCCAACGGGGGCTGGAAAAACATGGGCTGCTCTATTAGCATATCTTTGGAGCAGGCTTGAAAGTCAGCCCTTTGTAGATCGGGTCTTTTATGCCTTACCCTTAAGGAGTTTGGCCGGTAACTTGTATAAGTCTATGCGAGCTGCATGTAGTAATGTGTTTAAACTACAGGATAATCTAGTCAGCCCCAAAAGGGAGTATAACGAAATATGTATTACAATTCAAACGGGTGAGCAACAGGATGATAGATATTACCAAGGGGATATCTGTTTTACAACCATAGACCAATTGTTAGCAGCATATCTTAATTTACCCCTGTCACTACCCTCTAGTCAGGCTAATATTAACGCGGGGGCGTTCATTGGTTCCCTAATAATATTAGATGAAGTGCATTTACTTGATCCCCAAAGGTCTTTTGCCACAGTTCTGGAGATGGTTAACCGGTTAAAGCCATATACTCAGTTTGTCTTTATGACAGCGACTCTTTCTTCTCCCGCGATTAATGTCCTAAAAGAACATCTTAATGCAGTTGAAATAACTGTCACAGAACAGGAGTTAAAAAAAATGCCAAGTCATCGGGATAAACAAAGGGAGTATCGTTGGGTTAGTGAACCTTTATCTATAGATAGAATTTTAAAGTATCACCAGAATGGGCGAACATTGGTAGTGTGTAATACAGTAGGGCGAGCCCAAGAAATATATAACGGTCTAAAACAAAAACTTCCGGTAGATTGTCAACTTGTTCTATTACACAGCCGTTTTTTTCCTGAGGACCGTCAAAAGAAAGAAGAAAAGCTTTCGTTATACCTGGGTCCCGAGGCAACTACTTCCAATGTGATTTTAGTGGCTACTCAGGTCATTGAAGCTGGTATAGATATAAGTGCCGATAATTTACATACAGAGTTATGCCCTGCCAATGCTTTACTACAAAGAGCCGGACGCTGTGCCAGATATCCTAATCCTAGAAATAAAGGAACTGTGTGGATATATGAATTAGAAAAGACTCCTACTGGTCAATATAAATTAGGCCCCTATCGTGGGGAAAGTGCTAAGCTTGTAGACAAAACTCGTAAGGCAATGCTCGAGATAGATGGTAGCTGTCTTAACTTCTCAGATGAGGTTAAGCTAATTGATCAGGTTCATAAAGATGAAGTGAATATTATATCTGGTATTTGCCAATCACTTAACAGTTGGCGAAAAAAGGTTGATTCTTCATTAGACGGTGGAGACCTTGCACTTGCGAGGGATTTAATAAGAGATGTAGATTCAGTAGGCATTATATTAACTGAAAATCCATTAAGTATAAATCTTGAACAGAATCCTCAAATGCTATCTGTTCCTAGGTCAAGTCTTTTCAAAATTGGAGAATATTTTGATGGTAAAATAGACAACCCGGTGGGATGGCATCCGATGGAGACTGAGAATGAAACTATAGGGCTTAATTTACAATGGAAAACTATAAATACAATACAAGAGTTAACTACTGCGTGGTTAATTGTTCTCTCTCCAACTGTAGCCAGTTATTCTTCTGATATAGGATTATGCTTAGATAAGGAAGGATCCCAGGTTCCGGTACGCTACAGAAAAAAGAATAGTTTTAAACCTTTCAGTTATAAGATTGAACCATATATAGCCCATGCACATGCAACTTTAGATTTTAGTAGAAGGACTGATGTTACGTACCAAAAAGGTATTAAAAAGCTGGAGTATAACCTTAATTTGCCCCCTGGTTTAGTTAACACATTAACAGAATTGTTATGTGTATTACATGATAGTGGCAAGTTGACAAGAAAATGGCAAACAGGTATATGGGCCTGGCAAAAGGATTACTATCCAGCAGATGGAGAAGGATATGATGGGCAACCTCTTGCTCATGCTACTTTTTGTCCGGAAAATGGAGATTATAAACGCCAGCTAAAAGAATCTTACAAACGTGGAAACCACGCTGTCGAAGGTGCTTTTATGGTGACAAATGGAATATACACATACCTCTTGGAGAAATTAGGGGATGAAAATATAGCTGAATTGTTAACAAGGGTAAGTATTACTGTTATTGCACGCCACCATAGTTCTAGGGCGAAAGAAGTGCAGCTTTTTGAGCTTTGGCCTAAAGCGAAATTTTGGATTAGTAAGTCCTTGGAGCCACTAGGAATTAGTAAATATTTTTATGATATAGCTGTACCTCAAGGTGAGAAGGATAAAGAGGATTTCCGTAATCTTATTCTTACAGCAGAAAATGACCGAAAATGGGTTCCTTTATATTGGTTTTTAGTTCGAAGACTTCGTTTGGTAGACCAGGGATCCTTAAAATGGACTACTAATTAAGGAGGGTGTTATGTCAAAGGGTGAGTTTCAAGTATTAAAAAAGACAGGAACTTATGCAGATGCTTTAGTAGCCATCGGCTTGGCTGACTTGTTAGGCTCTTTTGAGCATGATGGAGTTACGAGAAAGACCAGAATAGTTGATGAGGGAGAAGTCTACACCATCAAAATATCACCGGAATTGTCTATTGAGGAAATACTAAAGTGGAAGCGAGACCCGGGTTATATCTATATTCGGATTAAAAAGACTGACCCCGTTCCGCCAGGGTTCCCTTGGTACGATTATGAAGGAGAGAAGGAGGTTGAGAAAAATTATCAAGAATTTCAAAAAACAACTGCCAGAAAAGGAAAACAAATTGGAAAGGCTATGCAGGAACAGGGGGTTATCCCTCCTTCAAAGCCAAAAGATGATTTGTCTATAATGAAAATATTTAATTCTATGCGTATGGGTTCTAACGCCTACAATCAATTATTTCAGGCCATTCTGGAAACTGATGATATGTCATCGATTTTGCTAAATAAATTGTCCCGCTTTGGTTTTCAAAATATAAAGGAAGTAAATCAAAATAATGATGATAAACTTCATAATGCTGTTTCTACGCTCCAACTTTTTAATCCAGTTGCAGGTAAAGGGGTTCATCGACCAAAACCTGATAGTAGTAGTCCAAGTTCCATCTCACCTAAGTTGCTTGACTGGTTCGAAGAGTGGATGAAGTTTCGGGCCATGCATATAGGTCTTCTGGCTTACAACACAGGAAATGATGGGAAAGATACCAAAGTGATGGTGATTGCTCCTGGAGACATAAGTACGAAAAACTTAAAAACTTTGAGGGATGATTTACTAAGTGAGCGTATTAGGGGGTCAGTTTGGTTAGATATTCAGGCTTCCCTAAATATTACAGAAAAGCTAATTAAGCATTCCGAAGAGTTCCAGCAGGGTACAGGTTCTATTAAGCTGGCGGGTCGTACTCCAAAAGATATTATTAGAGGTATTTATAACACCTATTTTAAAAATCTGGGTACTGCTTCTGCTGTTATGAATGTGTCTTTCTTAGGAATGCCGGATTGGTTTCAAGTACATAACCATCAAGACGCTGAGGATTGGCTGGGTATTTTGGCAGAACACAAAAAATGTTTGAGAACTTTAGATGAAAGTCATTCTAATGATATAGCACTCTTGTTGACTTATCGAGATTTTCTTTCTACAGGAGACTATAGAACTTTTTTCGATTTTCTTGCTGCTTATGGTGCTCACTTTATTCAATGTCAAGTTCAGAAAAAGCATGCTCAAGCTTTTACTACACAGAATTTAAGGAGGATATTTATGTCAGACTTTAAGGAGATTATAGAAAATCATGGATTTCTAAATATAGCTACGGCAATTAGAAAGTCAACTATTAGCCCGCAAATTAGAAAATCAATGACAGGGAAAGCACCTTTTGAAATTCAATATGGTCTTGCGCAAAAGTGGAAACGTAAAGTTAAGTTTCAAAATGAGTTTATCACAGAGCTATCCGAGTTTGTTCAATCATATAATGCTGAAAATACTAAACGTATGGAACAGGGGAAGGAAACAAGAAAGAATATTACTACCGAAGATTTAAATCAGGTCTTCACCTTAATTAAACATTACGGTTCCGAACTGGTGGGAATGCTCCTTCTAGCTTACGGTTATGCAAGAGAACCTCGTGAGGAAGAGTCGCTGGACAAAGTTAATTAACAATAAAATTTTAGGGAGGTAAATTTGTATGAAAATCCATTCACTGGCAGTTTCTGGTCTTGTTACTTTAAACTTACATTCTCTTAATAATGAAGGAGCAGAAGGTAATTATCTACAGACGCGTGAAGTACAGGTTGTAGATAGTGAAGGAAAGATGTATGCGGTCAATGCCATTTCCGGAGATATGTTTAAGCATATTCAAGCTGAACATTTGTATAATTTGGCAACTGAAAAAAGTCTTCCCTTATGTGGTCCTTGTCAAAAGTTTGATGCTAATCGCATAGTGGCTGATACCGAGTTCGCTGGTGCTATCCCCAAGGATACTCCAGATAATATTGTATTAAGTGAGGCTATTAAGAAATGTATTATCGATGATGCGGAGGGTATCCTTATTACTAGTGAAGTTGGTGGCAAGAAGAGAGCTATTGGTCGTAAATCTGTCCTAGAATTTGGTTGGGTTGTGGGACGCCCAGATGTTACCAAGACAGAGTCGTACTTTCATGTTAAATACGCGCCTGAAGGACGAGGTAAAGGTTCAGGTGATGAAAGTGGTGCCAATACGGGACAAAATATTTTTCACCGACCCGCATCTTCGGGACAATATGCGGTTGTCTTAAATATAGATTTATTCAGAGTGGGTCGAAATGATATTAACCTTGAATATGTTTTGCCGGACCAGGAGCGAGAAAAAAGAATAAAGGCTGTTTTACAAAGTGTACTCTTTACATTCCTTAAACCAAACGGTGCCCACCGTAATACACAGAATCCCCATATAGTAAATTTTGAAGGTATAATTTCAGTATCGACTAGTACTGTACCAGCTCCAGTTGCAAGTGCTTTAAATCCCAATTATGAAGAGGAGATTAAGACCGTAAAAAATGCCCTTGATAAACTTCACCCACAAGCCGTAACACTTTATCCTTTTAATTCTTTAGGAGAGTTTGCGGAAAAAATGGGAGACTTAATATTACAAGTCAAACCTTATGAGGCGATGTGATATGAATTCAGTTAATAAATACTGGCTTATAGCATCGTATTTACCAGTGTCTTTATTTTCTTTACGTAGTAGCTATAGTACTTCAAGCGGAGGTAAAACTCTTTTTGTACCGACCCCTTATGCGTGCAAACTTGCAATGGTAGATGCAGCTTTTCGCATGGAAGGAGAAAATTTAGCCCGCTGGATATTTAACCTGATAAAAAGTCGGGAAATAAGATTGTGCCCGCCAAAACATCTGACTGTAAATCATACTTTTATAAAGATAAAAAGGGAACCAAAAGAAAAAAAACCTGAGGAACCCTATATATCTTCTATAGCCTTTCGTGAATTCTGCTATTTTCAAGGAAAGATGAAGATAGCATTAGACGCATATGCCCTCAATGAGGAAGATATAGATAAAATTAATTTGGTCCTAGCACATATCAATTATTTTGGTAAGCGAGGAAGCTTCTTTCAATTTGGCGGAACACGAATGGTGGAAGGTGAGTTAGAAGGTTTTATTTTACCAATACCTTCCTCTCATAAATCCTTTAAACCTGACTTGTACGGAATAACCCAGTATTTGGACGAATTAGGGGAAGTTGATGCTAAAGACTTCTTTGAACGAATCAATAGCTTTTCAAATAAAAGTATCGAGTTAGGAAAGCACCGTGTTTTAAGGCCTTACTTGCTCCCGTACCGGCAAGTCACCAGTTCGAAAAGTTATACTTATTATCGTAATGACTCTTAAACCTCTACAAGTAATGAATAAAAATAATAATATTCTTCAAGGAGAGCCCATCACATGTAATTGTGGTGGGTTCTCCTTTCTGTCACCACTTTCAAGTTACGTCAATTGTATTGGAGAATATATGTTCCACTTTATGGCAATAATCTAGCCAGGAAGAAGGTCGAGGAGCTGGTCGAATGCAATTATACATATCCAACTTTGGTTCTTTCCTGGGCAAGAAAAGTGAAAGATTGATAGTCAAGGAAAACAATAAAGTCGTTAACGAAATACCCTTCCATGACCTGGAGCAGATTATTATTGATAACCCTGGTGTTTCTTTATCTACGGACTGCATTCGAGAATGTGTCAGACATGGGATTTATATAAGCTTCCTGGATTTTTCAGGGACCCCTTATGCCAGTTTGATTTCACCATATTTGGTTGGCACGGCCATGACCCGTCGCGAGCAATTAATGGCCTACAATGACCAAAGAGGAATCCATTTAGCTAAGGCCTTTGTGGAAGGTAAACTGAAAAACCAGCTCAATATCTTAAAATACTTTGCCAAGTACCGTAAAGGTGCTAATCGTGAGCTTTATGAACAGATTTACCACGGAATCACCTGGATGGAGAAGTTTGCCGAAGAACTGAAAGAAATAAAAGGGAAGTGTATTGATGATATCCGCGGACAAATCATGTCAGTGGAGGGGCGGGTTGGCAATATCTATTGGGATATGGTAAAACTCCTTACCGATGGGAAAATAGAATTTCCCGGACGAGAACATCGCGGAGCAGGTGACCCCTTCAATTCTTTATTAAATTACGGGTACGGAATATTAAACCAGCAGATCGAGAAGGCTCTGGTCCTGGCCGGCCTTGATATTTTTTGCGGTTACCTGCATGTAGATAGGCCGGGGAAGAAAAGCCTGGTCTATGATTTTATCGAAGAATTTCGCCAGCCGGTAGTGGACAGGGTTGTCATTGCCATCGTAAACAAAGGAATTGAGATTGGTATGGACGGGGAATATTTGGATACTCAGACGAAGAGAGATTTTGCGGCACGGATTTTTGAGCGCCTTGATCATAAAGAAAGCTTCCAGGGCAAAAAGTCAGCCTTAAAAACCATCATTCAGAACCAGGCCAGGCGGATTGCCACCTTTTTACGGGGAGAGGCGAAGTATAAGCCTTTTGTTAGTAGTTGGTAATGCGTACTTTAGTTAGCTATGATATTGAAGATGATAGAATCCGCAACAAGATTTGTGAAGCTTGTAAAGATTATGGTCTTGCGCGTATCCAATACAGTGTCTTTATCGGTGATCTTAACCACAACCGCAGAGACGAATTGCGCCAGCGGCTTAGAAGAATCCTGGGTAAAAACCTTGGCAAAATCCTCATCTGCCCCATTTGTGATAAGGACTTAAGGCTTATGAACGAAATTCGGGTAGAACCAGGGGGCATTATCATAGATGATTAAATTAAGAGTCACTGATGTTAAGCAATACATTTACTGCCCGCGCATAATTTATTTTACCTATGTCTGCCCGGTGGAGAAAAAAATTACCCGTAAAATGGAGTACGGGAAAGAAGAACACTTGGAACTGGATCGCCTGGAAAAGCGGCGTACTTTCAAACGGTATAGCCTTTCCGAGGGGGAGCGGCGGTTTCACCAGTACCTTCGCTCAGAACGGTTGGGTTTGGAAGGTAAGCTGGATATGCACATTGTCTCGGAAGGAGAATATTTCCCCGTAGAGTTTAAGCATACAAGAAAAGGGCCATCCCTAAATCATAAATATCAACTGGTAAGCTATGCTATGCTCTTAGAGGATTATTATAACAAGCCGGTTCGCTATGGATTTTTATACATTATTCCGGAAAAAACACCTTATCCTATCCAAATTACTCCTAATGCCCGGATATTTGTCAAAGATGTCTTAGAAAAAATTCGAGAGATAATTCTCAAGGAAAGAATACCCCGTCCCAACCAGCATAAGGGCCGTTGTACTGATTGCGAATATAGAAACTATTGTGGGGATGTGAGTTAGAAAAAATGTATTTTCTCACTGATGAAGAACGCAAACAATTACTAAAGAGTTATTTGCCTAAGTCCAGGCAGATGGATATAGCCGATGAACTCAGGGGCTGGAATTGGAATCAGCCTCCCTTGGAGCCCGTGTATGATATTAAGCTTGCCCTCTATGAAATCGCCAATTCTTACTGCCCAACTAACCGCGATTTATTTTTGCGTCGCATAGATGGTGTAAAAGCGAGGCCCAATGCTGCCATGCTTCGGGGTAAACTTTTACACCAGGTTTTGGTTGATGTACTGGTCCGGGCAAAGAAACTCATCTATCTCCATGGTGTGGGTAACTACCAGGAGTTTTTACAAGAGCATAAAATTCCTTTCAAAACAAATTTTGAACGGTATCGCTCCCAACTTTCCGAAGAAGAATTCAGTAGTTTAGCAAGAGACGCTGAAATCCTCGCCAACTTTGAGACTTCAAGGATTGTTGCCCGTATCCAGGAAATTTTAATAAAGCAACCTTATATTGCCGAAGATTCCTTGGTCTCCTTAGCTATTCCCGTGGTAGTAGAGCAGAAATTGGACGGGTCATTCCTGGGGTTGAGCCAAAATTTAAGCGCCGATGCTTTTACTTTCTCAGAACCCATGATCATTGACCTTAAGTTTGGGGAACCTAAAAAATTTCACCGCTTGACTACTACCGGTTATGCTCTGGTGATGGAGGCTATTCATGAATTTCCAGTTAACCTGGGGTGCTTAGTCTATGCGGAATTTAAGAATGGAAGACTGAGCGTAAAAAAAGACATTCACATTATTGATGATGAGTTAAGACAATGGTTTATCGAAGAACGGGATGAAAAAATGCGGATGATTTATGAGGAAATTGACCCCGGAATTGCCCAGAACTGCTATGATACCTGCCCTTATTACCGTAACTGCCTTGGCTAATATTTTTCTTTAAAAGACAGGATTTATCTTATCTTTTATAGAAATTATCTTATGAATGTTTGCAAGAAATGATTTGAAAGGGGGAAAGCTTATAGTAGTTAGCGTTTATCTACGATTTGGTTCGTAATAGGGGGAAATGGTATTTTCGCAAAAGACCTGGTATTTCAAACAGAAAATATTTTTGCGGAAAAATAGATGTAGCTTGATTTATTTTGGAGTCCCGAAACGCAAGTCACAAGCCATTTCTAGGCATTTCGCCAAAGTCGGTTCCATTGAATAGACCCGATACATGGGGACTGAAAGGAATATTCTCCAGAGCCTTATCGCCCCCGCAGGCTTCGTTCCATTGAATAGACCCGATACATGGGGACTGAAAGGCAGTTTCAACCAGTCAGCCCCGAAAGGGGAATACATCAGTTCCATTGAATAGACCCGATACATGGGGACTGAAAGTATTTCTTTTTGTTCGCTACGCATTTTTTCCAGTAATTGTTCCATTGAATAGACCCGATACATGGGGACTGAAAGCAAACTTAGCCCTTCGCCCCATTTGAGCAGGACTTTTTGTTCCATTGAATAGACCCGATACATGGGGACTGAAAGTCGGTTGTAAGTTCGAAATATAAAGGTTCGTCTTGAGTTGGTTCCATTGAATAGACCCGATACATGGGGACTGAAAGTTGACACGGGGACCCCTGCCCCTCGGACTCCCCAGGAGTTCCATTGAATAGACCCGATACATGGGGACTGAAAGCCAACTCGAATAGTACGTTATTGTTGTGAAAAATTGAAGTTCCATTGAATAGACCCGATACATGGGGACTGAAAGAGGAAGTCTACCGGAGTAACGAACCCATAAACATTGCGTTCCATTGAATAGACCCGATACATGGGGACTGAAAGTTGGCCTTACCGCCTGCCACTCAAGACTTCACTCTTATCAGTTCCATTGAATAGACCCGATACATGGGGACTGAAAGCGGCAAAGTCTACGCCGTAATGGAAACGCTTGGTCTGTTCCATTGAATAGACCCGATACATGGGGACTGAAAGATCTAAGTAACCGTAATATAGAATTACGGGTTTCGGTCGTTCCATTGAATAGACCCGATACATGGGGACTGAAAGAAAAATCATCCTCTGTCAATTTATTTTTTCCTTCTGCGTTCCATTGAATAGACCCGATACATGGGGACTGAAAGAACAAATGTATAGAATTGCCAATATTGGAAGTGTTGAGTTCCATTGAATAGACCCGATACATGGGGACTGAAAGTTATAATCTTGCAGCTTATTGATATCTTGTTATCGGCGTTCCATTGAATAGACCCGATACATGGGGACTGAAAGAAAAAATCGATTTAGATAATGATTACGCTTCCTTAATAGTTCCATTGAATAGACCCGATACATGGGGACTGAAAGTTGAAGTTACCGATGGGGAAAGTGACCGCTCAAGGAGCGTTCCATTGAATAGACCCGATACATGGGGACTGAAAGTTTGCATTGTGGGATTTTATAAAGCACATGATGACACGTTCCATTGAATAGACCCGATACATGGGGACTGAAAGATATATTTGTCTGGAAAGGAGAAATACTACGAGGCGAGTTCCATTGAATAGACCCGATACATGGGGACTGAAAGATACCCTTTCCCGATACGTTTCACTATCTGCCTCCTGGGTTCCATTGAATAGACCCGATACATGGGGACTGAAAGTTATTTTCTTTGTCCGATAATCGTTATATGCGGTATCTGTTCCATTGAATAGACCCGATACATGGGGACTGAAAGTTTTTGACTTTCCATCAGTTCTTTTGTGATGTCGGGTTCCATTGAATAGACCCGATACATGGGGACTGAAAGATCCTTTGCAGGTTGAGTTATTTTTCTAGCCAGTGCAGTTCCATTGAATAGACCCGATACATGGGGACTGAAAGAATACATTCCAACATATTCCCAATTAGGGTTTGATTTAAGTTCCATTGAATAGACCCGATACATGGGGACTGAAAGACGTTATAGGCTGCTATAATTGCAGAAGTTGTTTTACGTTCCATTGAATAGACCCGATACATGGGGACTGAAAGTATGATTCTTCCTTCTTCGGCTTGTCCAAAAATTGCAGTTCCATTGAATAGACCCGATACATGGGGACTGAAAGGTTATGTCGATTCTAACCGGATTTTTTATTCTCAAAGGGTTCCATTGAATAGACCCGATACATGGGGACTGAAAGCTAAAAAATCATACACAGACGACTATATGGAAGAAGCGTTCCATTGAATAGACCCGATACATGGGGACTGAAAGGGGAAACAACCTGCACTATATCCATTTCCACCGCACACGTTCCATTGAATAGACCCGATACATGGGGACTGAAAGGCTTTATTTTTTGCTCAAGCAATCCTTCTTTTTTGATTGTTCCATTGAATAGACCCGATACATGGGGACTGAAAGTTTGACACCGGGACCCCGGGCCCGTGTCGCATGGCCCTGTTCCATTGAATAGACCCGATACATGGGGACTGAAAGGAAAGAAGCAGAGCAGAGATTGCGTGATTGCCGGGACGTTCCATTGAATAGACCCGATACATGGGGACTGAAAGGCCAAAGGATTGCCAACTTGATGAGATGACATATAGCGTTCCATTGAATAGACCCGATACATGGGGACTGAAAGACAAAAGGCGCAATGGTATCTGAATAAACTAATCGAGAGTTCCATTGAATAGACCCGATACATGGGGACTGAAAGGATGTAATTGTCTCTATAACTGCTACGATTTGTATTTTGTTCCATTGAATAGACCCGATACATGGGGACTGAAAGGCGGAAGAATATTTTAGGCAGTTTAGAAGATAGGGCTAGTTCCATTGAATAGACCCGATACATGGGGACTGAAAGCTCCTATCGTGCGATTCTTTTCGCCTGACGCAGGAACGTTCCATTGAATAGACCCGATACATGGGGACTGAAAGTATATAGTATTGACGGTGAATGGCCATAGGTCCGAATGTTCCATTGAATAGACCCGATACATGGGGACTGAAAGATACTAGTAAAATTTTCAAATAATGAAAGAACCAACTGTTCCATTGAATAGACCCGATACATGGGGACTGAAAGAGGCTCTCGGCTATAAACCGTATAGGCACCATCGTCCGTTCCATTGAATAGACCCGATACATGGGGACTGAAAGTCATTAGCAACTACCCGCATATCACCGATAGCATTACCGTTCCATTGAATAGACCCGATACATGGGGACTGAAAGTTAGTTCTTCCAATTCGTTTCCTCGTTCAATCAGTTTATGTTCCATTGAATAGACCCGATACATGGGGACTGAAAGGATACTTGATGACATGGCCCAGGACGGAGAAAGAGAAAAGTTCCATTGAATAGACCCGATACATGGGGACTGAAAGAGTTCTTGTTTCATTACACTAGTAGGTTTACCGATGAGTTCCATTGAATAGACCCGATACATGGGGACTGAAAGTATCAAAAACCGCCAGGAGGCAGACAGTGAAACATATCGGTTCCATTGAATAGACCCGATACATGGGGACTGAAAGCGCAAGTATAATCATACCCGTTCACCGCATCAGTAGTAGTTCCATTGAATAGACCCGATACATGGGGACTGAAAGCCCCTGACATCCATTTCTAGATTTATCATTTCATGAGTTCCATTGAATAGACCCGATACATGGGGACTGAAAGAAGACATGTTCGAGTTGGCTGACCTGCTGAGGGCGGCGTTCCATTGAATAGACCCGATACATGGGGACTGAAAGCCTCATAATTTTTCTTCGGCGGCATTTTTACAACCGGGGTTCCATTGAATAGACCCGATACATGGGGACTGAAAGTCATAGAAACCATTACAATTCGTGGACAGAGGAGTAAGTTCCATTGAATAGACCCGATACATGGGGACTGAAAGTTTTCTCGGACATAAGGAATTTCCTTGACAGCAGACGTGTTCCATTGAATAGACCCGATACATGGGGACTGAAAGTTGTTAGAACAACTCCTGCAAATACGGCAGTAACTTTTGTTCCATTGAATAGACCCGATACATGGGGACTGAAAGACTCTTTCTCAACCCTCTGTTGTATATTTGGCTCTACGTTCCATTGAATAGACCCGATACATGGGGACTGAAAGCAAACTGTTTTATGTTCGCCATTCCCATACCTCCTTTTGTTCCATTGAATAGACCCGATACATGGGGACTGAAAGTCCAAAATTGCTTTGTTATTGACTTTTTCAATGCAAAAGTTCCATTGAATAGACCCGATACATGGGGACTGAAAGAAATATTGTCCTGTTATAACATTAGATGTTGATACGCGTTCCATTGAATAGACCCGATACATGGGGACTGAAAGGTACTTATCTATAACATCTTGTATCCACCGTCCGGATTGTTCCATTGAATAGACCCGATACATGGGGACTGAAAGACCAGTTTCCCCTGTTGATACACTGGCTTTTCTGTAGTTCCATTGAATAGACCCGATACATGGGGACTGAAAGCCCGCTCCCCCTGTGGGAGGCATTCAAGATAAAACTAGTTCCATTGAATAGACCCGATACATGGGGACTGAAAGGTAGATTTCACCATAAAGCTGTACGGCCCCGGGGATATGTTCCATTGAATAGACCCGATACATGGGGACTGAAAGATGACGTTCAGTCGCTGGTTTGCCAATCCCATCAAGGGTTCCATTGAATAGACCCGATACATGGGGACTGAAAGAATTAATAGGCAAGGGTATTCACCCCCCTTAGTCAGGTTCCATTGAATAGACCCGATACATGGGGACTGAAAGCCCTCTGCGGCCATAATAATGCATGCACCGCAAACTGTTCCATTGAATAGACCCGATACATGGGGACTGAAAGATCTATACAGATGGCAACAAACGAACAAGCCAACATCTGTTCCATTGAATAGACCCGATACATGGGGACTGAAAGGTATAGTGACATCAAGCGTAGTCGGCACCTGGGCAGCAGTTCCATTGAATAGACCCGATACATGGTGACTGAAAGCGCATTTGTCGCTGACATCTTCGACGTTGTGATCATCAGTTCCATTGAATAGACCCGATACATGGGGACTGAAAGACGAAAATTTTAAAAGGATTCTTATAAGGAATCTTGCGTTCCATTGAATAGACCCGATACATGGGGACTGAAAGTTAGTAAGTTAAGAATGATTGCTGGCCGAGATAGAGCAGTTCCATTGAATAGACCCGATACATGGGGACTGAAAGGTACGACCAGGGGTTCATTGTCTGGTCCCCACCCGACGTTCCATTGAATAGACCCGATACATGGGGACTGAAAGTCAAACATAACATGTTTAGGCATGATTATCACCTCAGTTCCATTGAATAGACCCGATACATGGGGACTGAAAGAATTTCAGGCTTTATTTTTCTAATATGCCCTTTCTCGTTCCATTGAATAGACCCGATACATGGGGACTGAAAGATGTGGGAAGCGGCGGTGGGTATGCGGCAATCCGGCCTAGTTCCATTGAATAGACCCGATACATGGGGACTGAAAGATGATGATTCAAGCCATGTTGATATTGTTGCATCACTGTTCCATTGAATAGACCCGATACATGGGGACTGAAAGAAAAGTCATAAAGCCTTATCCACCCCTTTCATCTATGTTCCATTGAATAGACCCGATACATGGGGACTGAAAGAATTTCAGGCTTTATTTTTCTAATATGCCCTTTCTCGTTCCATTGAATAGACCCGATACATGGGGACTGAAAGATGTGGGAAGCGGCGGTGGGTATGCGGCAATCCGGCCTAGTTCCATTGAATAGACCCGATACATGGGGACTGAAAGTCTTTTGGTTTGCCTTGGAGCATCGAAAAGAGCCATGGTGGTGCAATGAAACAGACAAGATGGTAATGAAAAAAGCAGCCCTATTAAGGCCGCTTTCTTATAACTTGTTTATCTATATTTAATTCTTTAATCAAAGCATTTTCAAGGTTTGAGAAAAATTTATATTAGCTTTTTCCGCTTTTGTGTTTAGCCAATTTGGTATACTAAGTGTTTTTTTAATTGCACGATTATCATTTTCTTTTCGATAAAGATCTGTATCAACGTCAAATAGATTAACAAACCCATTTTAGTAATCTATAAGTATTTAAACGAGGGGCTTATTTCAGCCCGCCGCTTTTAGGATGTTATGTAATGTACCGATTGGGACATCTCCTTTATGTCGAGGGATTGGTATCTTTATCTCCGGCTTATCTGGGTTAGTAGCCAGGTAGAGAGGGTAAGGAGATTACTACATCAGAAATTCTCTACTTATGGTATAATTTAGGAAAAGAGTGGTAACCCAATAGAATATCCTCTTCTGGATCATAGTGGTCATTGTTTGGGTTTCCCGCTTTTATTTGCAGTAATCCCTGGGATTATTGCAGGTATATTGCCAAATATATTTCTGGAGATTGGGCATATAATACCTAATGAAAGAGAAGAAGTTAGCGTTTGAAGGTGTTTAGGTAAAAAGATTGCCGCACAATTTGAAATGTCCTTTCATCTGTAATACGATAAATCGCTGATATAATACCTGGTTAAGGAAGTGATTCTCACATGTGTGATTGCTGTTGCGAAAAGGAAAATAACTTTGCCCGATGCCCTGTTTGTCAGACTATGGGGCAGCTGGTAAAAAGTATTACTGTGAAAAATTTAGTGGCAGAAGATTTAGTACCCCAAATAAAAGAAAATGACTATTATTTATGTGCAAATCCCAAATGTGACATTGTGTACTTTGATACCAATGGCAATGTATATACCCAACAGGAAGTAAAGATGCCTGTCTGGTTTAAAGAAGGGGCTAGCCCTAAATATGCCTGTTATTGCAATAAAGTTACGGTTGAGGAAGTCATAAACGCTGTAATAAATAAAGGAGCTAAAGATTTGAAAGCTGTGACGGAAATAACAGGGGCAATGAAGCATGGCAAATGTCTCACAAACAATCCGTCTGGTCAATGCTGTCATAAAGAGATGCAAAGGATTATTGACAATGCTCTTCAATCATGAAGCAGTATAAACTTATTCTAACCATATTTTGGCCCATGGGCACTTCTCCAATGCTGTTGTATGCTGTATACGGCGAAAAATTTGACGTAGAAGGAGAAGGTGCAAATGAAAAGACTAGGACTATTACCAAAGCTCTTATTTGCCATCGCTGTTGGTATTTTACTGGGCAGCATCGGACCCGAATGGTTCATAGTAAATTTACCATATACAAAAACCTCTCTGTGCTATTGGTGCAGGGAGGTTTTTTTCTTCCCGGGTTACTCCATAGGGGTTTTGTTCTTATTGCCCGCTGCCAGGCATAAAATGAAAAGGAAGATGGGAGGGGAGCAGCAATGAATCTAAACCAGCACAGCAAAAACGTTCAGCAAAAAATTGCACATTACCTGGATATTCCCAAAGAAATTATCCTGGATTTACCCAAAATCACTCTCATTGGGGATATTCAGCTCTATATAGAAAACCACCGGGGAATTATTGAATATACTTCTGAGAAAATCCGTATCGCTATAGCTATTGGGGAACTGGAAATTGGCGGTGAAAAACTGGTCATTCGCAATATCACACGGGAAGAGATGTATCTGGACGGTCATATCAAGTCGGTTCAGTTTAACCGGTAGGAGGGAGAAAGATGAAATGGTACGGGATGCTGACCGGTTATGTGGAAGTGAACCTCTGGGGGGAAAATCCCGAAAGAGTTATTAATATGGCCATGAGCAGGGGAATATACCTGTGGGATATACGCCAGGTGGATAAGGGCTATTTTCGCCTGAAAGTTCGTTTGGGGGGATACAAGGCCTTGCGCCATATTGTCAGGAGGTCTTCCTGTAAGGTTAAAATCAGGGAAAAAAAAGGATTCCCTTTTTGGCTTTTCCGGGCGCAAAAACGAAAAATCCTTGTCTCCGGGGTACTATTTTTTTGTTTAACCCTTTACCTGCTTAGCTCTTTCGTTTGGTTCATCGAAATCCGGGGTAATGAAAGGGTGCCTGGCGATCTTATCTTAACTAAAGTGGAGGAGCGGGGACTGAAAAAAGGAGTACCCATCAAAAGCTTTAATAAAGAGACAGTTAAAGAAAAACTACTTATTGAAATCCCTGAATTGGCCTGGGTGGGAATCACTATCCAGGGAACCAAGGTGATTATCGAAGTGGTGGAAAAAACGGTAGTCCCTTATACAGATGACAGTAAACCGGCGGATTTGGTGGCCGGTATGGATGGACAGGTGGAAGAACTTTTAGTGTTGAAAGGTACACCTCTGATCAAAGAGGGGGATATGGTAACCAAGGGTCAGGTACTGATCCAGGGGTTAGTCTACCCGCAAATACAGGTGAACCAGGACGGCAGTATTACACCCAGCGGTAATCCCGAAAGGGTACGGGCCCGTGGTGTGGTACGCTCTAAGGTAACACGGAAACTGATTGGACAGTGTGCTGTAAAGGAAGAAGGGGATTTGGATACAGGCGCCGAGACAACTATTGTCATCCTAAGATTTATGGGGAGGGAGGTTATTGTCAGCGGCCCCAAAACTGTACCTTATGAGCGGTATCGCAAGATTAGACTGGTGAAAACCCTATTCCAGGGCAGGAATATACTACCTCCTGTCGAATTAATAACTGATACTTATTTCCAACAAGAGCATTATGAGAAGAACTGGGGTGTGGAAGGAGCGTACCAGGAAGCCGTGAAGAGGGCCCGTGCGGAATTACTGAAAGCACTCCCTCAAGACCACCGTATTATTAAAGAAGGACATGAGCCCGTGCCTGCAGAGAAAAAGGGTTTGATTAAAGCCCTTTATTTCCTGGAAACTATCGAGGACATAGGCGTTTATAAAGTTTCTTCCTGACTTCCTATAGGGTATAATATATAATTAGGAATGTATTTCATTTTACGAAGCAAGGAGGTTACTAACTCATTGACTGCTATCAAAGAAAGGCACTTGAGTCTCAGTAATCAGGAAGCAGCAGTCTTATATGGACTCCAGGATGAGAACCTGAAGTTCCTGGAAAACCATTTGGGAGCAAAAATTGTGGCCCGGGGCGGTGAAATACTGATCACGGGCAGTTCCGAAGAAGTGGATATAGCTTATGAGGTCTTTAACCAGCTTATTGAATTGATTCGTACCGGAAACGTGATTACGATTCCCGATATTAACTACTGTTTAAGAGTGGTAACCGAAGGTAAAGGCGCTAATTTGACAGATATGCTGAACCAGGTGCTGCAGGTTACGGCCAGGGGCAGACAAATTAAACCCAAAACCATTGGTCAGTATAATTACGTCCAGGCCATCAAAAACCATGACATCGTTTTTGGCATTGGTCCTGCCGGGACGGGCAAAACGTATCTCGCTGTGGTCATGGCAGTTACGGCTTTGAAAAATAAAGAAGTAAACCGTATCATTCTCACCCGTCCCGCTGTGGAAGCAGGCGAGAAGTTAGGCTTTCTGCCCGGTGACTTACAGGAGAAGGTAGACCCTTATCTTCGTCCCCTTTATGACGGTCTTTATGATGTACTGGGTATTGAAACGGCCCAGCGCTATATGGATAAGTCCGTTATCGAAATAGCACCCCTGGCATATATGCGGGGAAGAACACTGGATGATTCCTTTATCATTCTGGATGAAGCACAGAATACTACCCCGGAGCAGATGAAAATGTTTCTCACCCGGATTGGCTTTGGTTCCAAAGCGGTAGTGACAGGCGATGTTACCCAGGTAGACTTACCAAAGAATGCTAACTCCGGCCTGGTCGTGGTACAGAAAATCCTGAAAGGTATTAAAGGCATAAGTTTTCAGTATTTAAGCCAGGCCGATGTGATCAGGCACCCTGTAGTACAGCGCATTATCCTGGCTTACGAGGAGTACCAGAGACAGGAAGAAGAAGGTAATGCCAAGGGTTTATAGGAGGAGATCACTATAACTGGTAACAAAAGGAGAATTCAGCCTCCAAAGTTTATAGGAAATATCTGGGTGAACAGGAAGGTACGCCGGTTTACCTGGTTTCTTATTTTCTTTTTAGGGATAATGGGTATCTTTGCCACCCACTTCCTGCCGGAGAATTACTCTTTAAAGGAAGGAGAGGTGGCCCCCTATACCATCAAGGCCCGCCAGACCATTACCTTTGAAGATGCCAAGAAAACTGCGGAACGCAAACGTTTGGCCGCGGAAAAGATCCCTGATGTTTATGTAATGGACAAGAAGGTGCTGTCCGAGCTGGAGGAAGATATTGCCCGTACTTTTCAGGACTTTTTAAACATTACCAAAAATGATGCTCTGGATAATAAGGAAAAAGTACGGACTATTAAAAATGAATTCAAAATTAGCGAGGACACGGCCAATAACCTCCTGACCATTGAAACTGAGACCATTAAGGCCTTGCGGGCGGAAACCATTAGTCTGGTCAGGGCCCAGTGGCAGAACGGGGTAAAAACAAACGAAGTAGATGAAAGATTAACGAAAATATTTTCCCAGGTTGAGCTGTTGAATATCAAAGCCTCCTATAAAGAACTGATTAAGGGCGTTTTGCATAAAGTTGAATTCAGACCCAACCATCTTCTGGATGAAGATGCCACCCGCAAAGCGAGAGAAGAAGCCCAAAGGAATGAAGGCCCTGTTTTTGTGACCATCCGTAAAGATCAGAAAATTGTTGGTGAGGGAGAAGTCGTAACCGCCGAACATATAGAAATTTTGAAACTTATGGGTTATCAAAGGACAGCTTCGCCCTATGTCACCGTCGGCGGAATCGGGCTCTTTGTTTTATTGATGCTGGTGCTTACCATCCTGTTTTTGCGTCACTACCGCAGGGATTTGTACCGCAAGGAAAACAATTTACTTCTTTTAAGCCTTCTCTTTTTTATCACCTTGCTGTTGGCCAAACTGATTGCCACTATTAAGATTAGTCCCCAGCCGCAAGTAGCCGAGCTTGTGGGTTATCTGATACCAATTTCCGCCGGTTCTATGTTAGTGGCCATTTTACTAGATACGAAGCTGGCCATCTTTTTGACCACCGTGCTCAGCTTTTTTGTGGGAATTCTCACTGGCAACCAGCTTAGCTATGCCATTAATGCCTTTACCGGCGGCCTGGTGGGGATATATAGCGTTTCTAAGTTCAGTCAGAGACTGGACTGGGTTAAAGCCGGACTTTTTGTGGCTCTCGCCCAGATTATCACCATTATCTCCCTCGGTTTAATGAACAACAGTTCTTGGCAACTGATGCTTATTGGCAGTTTTCTGGGGCTCTTGAACGGGCTTTTTTCCGCTATTTTTGCTTATGGCAGCTTACCCTTTTTGGAATCGGGATTTAAGGTCACCACCAGTGTCCGTTTGTTGGAACTCTCCAATCCCAACCATCCTCTTTTAAAGAGACTGCTTTTCGAAGCGCCCGGGACATATCATCACAGCATTCTGGTGGGTAACCTGGGTGAGGCGGCGGCCGATGCGGTGGGAGCTGATTCCCTGCTGGTACGGGTGGGCGCTTATTATCACGATATCGGTAAACTGAAAAGACCCTATTTCTTTATTGAAAACCAGTTGGGCGGGGAGAATCCCCATGAAAAGCTGACACCGTCCTTGAGTACTTTGATTATCACTTCCCATGTCAAAGACGGTGTGGAACTGGCTAAGCAGCATGGCATACCGCCGGTGATCATTGATCTGATTCAACAGCACCATGGGACCAGTTTGGCTACCTATTTTTATCATAAAGCTTTAGAATTGGGGAACGCTGATAATGTCAAAGAAAGTGATTACCGCTACGATGCACCCAAACCCCAGTCGAAGGAAGCTGCCATTATTATGCTGGCAGACAATGTGGAAGCTGCTGTACGTTCCATGACCTCAACTTCCAGCGGTAAAATTGAAGGTTTAGTGCGTAAAATTATCAAAGAACGCCTGCAGGATGGACAGTTGGATGAATCTGCTTTGACTTTCAAGGATTTAGATTTGATTGCCACGGCCTTTACCAGGATTTTAAGCGGGATTTTCCATTCCCGTATTGAATACCCGGAAAATGTGCTGCAAGCAATGGAAGGGAGCAATCTTCTCGATGGAGATCTTAATCGACAATCAACAGACGAGAATTCCGGTAACACCGGAGATGGAGAAAATAATTCGTGATGTCATCCTCAAGGCAGGGGAATATTTGGAGCTGGAGGACAATGTGGAGGTTAGTGTGGCTTTGGTAGATGATGAGAACATTCGAGCGTTGAATCGCGACTACCGGGCCATGGACTGTCCTACTGATGTGCTTTCCTTTGCTCTGGATGAAGAGGATATCACAGAAGAAAGAACCTTTGTGGAAGCCGGGGATACCCACCTTCTGGGTGATATCATTATTTCCCTGGAGATGACTTTGGCCCAGGCCCAGGAGTATGGCCACAGCTTTACCAGGGAATTGGCCTTCCTCACCGTCCATGGCATGCTGCATCTTCTGGGTTACGATCATACAGACGAGGACGAAGAAGCTGAAATGCGCAGTTTGGAGGAAGCCATCCTCGGGCAGTTAAATATTACAAGGGAATAAAACTTTTATGAAAAAGAAAATACTTGGCTTACATTATGCTATAAGGGGCATTGTCATTTGCAGTAAAACCGAGCGCAATATGAAGATTCACCTGTTTTTTGCTCTGACGGTTCTTGTCTATGCCTATTACCGGGATCTGGTTTTATGGAAATGGGCACTCCTTATTATGACCATTAGTCTGGTATTAATTACAGAGATGATTAACACTGCAGTGGAGTCAGCTGTTGACTTATGTACACTTGACGACCATCCCCTGGCGCAGAAAGCCAAGGACGTTGCTGCGGGGGCTGTTCTGCTGGCAGCCCTTAACGCGATTATCATGGGCATGGTTATTTTTTTCATCTAGGAGGCGGAATCTTTGTCAGGTTCGCAAATGCTCCAGCTAGTACTGTTGCTGGGACTATTGGGTTTATCAGCCTTTTTTTCGGCATCGGAAACGGCCATCTTTTCTGTCAATAAGGTTAAAATCCGGCACCTGGCCGAAGAAGGAAACCGTAACGCCATTCTTACCAGGAAATTGCTGGATCAGCCCAATAAGCTTATTTCTACCATCCTCATTGGCAATAATGTGGTGAACATCGGTGCTACGGCCCTGGCTACTACCCTGGCCATCACTTTTTTCGGGGACACAGGTGCGGGGATTGCTACCGGGATCATGACCATCCTGGTCCTTGTCTTTGGCGAGATTACGCCCAAAACCCTGGCTGCCAGCAGGGCTGAAAGTTTTTCTTTGAAAGTTAGTGGGTATTTAAACTCTTTAGCCACATTGTTATCGCCCGTAATTAAAGTATTGAATTTTGTTACCAATGGCATTGTGAAACTCATGGGAGGACCTGCGGATAAAAACCCTTTTATCACGGAAGAAGAACTGCGCATGCTGGTGAATGTGGGCCAGGAAGAAGGCCTTATTGACCAGGATGAGAGAGAAATGATCGACAGCATCTTTGAATTTGACGATACCCTGGTCAGGGAAGTGATGGTCCCCCGCATTGACATCATTGCCGTGAATGTCAATGACAGCCTATCCTCTGTGATTAATCTGATTGTTGATGTGGGGCATTCCCGCATTCCCGTTTACGAGCAAACCATTGATAACATCATAGGTGTCATTTATGCCAAGGATCTCTTGAAAAATCTCCTGGGCGCCCAGGAAAATATCACGGAGATCCGCCGTCTCATGCGGCCCGCCTATTATGTGCCGGAAAGCAAAAAAGTGCGTGACCTTTTTGCGGAATTGCGCAAAGAAAAGGTCCATATGGCCATTGTCTTGGATGAATACGGCGGTACGGCGGGTCTGGTGACCATTGAGGACATGATTGAGGAAATTGTGGGTGATATCCAGGATGAATTTGACCGGGAGGAAAAACATATTGAGACTTTAGCCGATGGCTCTTTGCGGGTTGATGCCCGTACCTCCATTTACGATATTAACGAACTCCTGGAACTGGACCTGCCCGATGATGAATTTGATACCATCAGCGGTCTGGTCTTTCATACCTTGGGTAAACTGCCCTATGAGGGACAGGAAGTAGAAATAGACGATTTACATATTATCGTAGAAAAAATAGTAGGAAGACGGATTGCTAAGCTCCGCCTCATTAAGAAAAACCGGGAGGAGAATCTTACAGATTAGTTAGCATCCAGGAGGAGTGGGAGAAGTTTATGAGAAAGAAATTACAAAGTTATTTTCTCGCAGGCATATTGGTACTTTTGCCTATTGTCATCAGTTTCTACACCCTCTGGTTGATCTTTAACTTTTTCGATAATTTGATTATCAGCCACCTTCCCGTGATCAGGAACACCCTCCTGGGTGAATGGGTTATCTGGGCCCAAAATGTCCATGGGGTAGGGTTTGTGTTAACTTTGACTGTCGTCCTGCTAACGGGCCTTCTCGCCAGGAATTATCTGGGAAAACAGTTGATTTCTTTAAGTGACAGAGTTCTATCCCATATCCCCGTAGTACGCAGTGTTTATGTTACGGTAAAACAAGTTTTAGATACCGTACTACAGAAAGAGAACAAAGCTTTTCAGCAAGTGGTCATGCTGGAGTATCCCCGGAAAGGTTTATATGCCCTGGCATTTCTCACCGGTGTATCGCAAGGGGAGATTCAGGAAAAAACCCGGGAGGAAGTTGTCAATGTCTTTTTACCGACAACACCCAACCCAACCTCCGGTTTTTTACTCTTAGTACCCAAGAAAGATATTATCCCTTTGGAAATGTCTGTGGAAGATGGTATCAAACTGATTATTTCGGGAGGAGTTATTTCTCCCGAGACCAAAAAGAGAGTTACAGAGTAGATAAAAGGGGTTAGGGAGATGAGAGGAAAGTTCCTAAAATGGGCCATATTAGGTATATTTTTAAGTATCTTATCGGGTGCAGCGGCTTATTATTATATGCGTCCCCATATTCCCCCAAATATAGCTGGCATTAATCATTTCACCAATCCTGACAAACAGAAAAGAGAACAGCAGGAAGTGGTTCCTTTCCCGGGCTGGAAGGATGCCCCGCGCAAAAGGGCTCTGGCTGTGATTATCGATAACGCCCCTGCGGCGCGGCCCCAATCGGGCTTAGACCAGGCCGATGTGGTGGTGGAAACCCCCGTGGAGGGTGGGATGACGCGTTTCCTGGCTGTTATCAGCCGGTATGAGACGGAACTGGTAGGGCCTATCCGCAGTGCCAGGTCTTATCTGGTGGACCTGGCTAAAGAGTATAATGGCATTTTAGTCCATGCAGGCGGGTCAGAGGATGCTATCGAAGCCATAGACAGGGAAAAGTCAGATCACCTGGATGAAATAGAGGGAGGACCCCAGGTAGATGCGGCTTTTTGGCGGGTTCCGGACCGGGCTAAACCCCATAACTTATATGCCAGTTCGGAAAGTTTGCGCCGTGCCGCCAAAGAATTGAATTATAACCTGACCGTACCGCCCCCGGAGCGTTCCTATATTTCCCAGGGGATCGAAATATCAGGGGAGCCCATGGAGGAAATTAATATTTTCTACCCCAACCGGGAGAGTCAAATTCGCTATACATATAATAAGGAACGTAAGGTTTTCGAAAGGTTCATGGCGGAAAAGCCCCACGTGAACCCTAAAGGTGAACAGATTGTAGCAGCCAATGTTGTTGTGCAGTATGTCCCCTACCGGGTGCTGAACGGAGACGGCAATCTCCAGCTCATTCTCCATGGTGAGGGTAATGCCCTGATCTTTCGTGACGGAAAGGTCATAAAAGGTTTATGGCAGAAACAGCCCGGCGGCTTTACCCGATTTGTGGATATGAAGGGTAAAAGTATCACTCTGGTGCCGGGTCCCACCTGGATTCAGGTAGTGACCAAAGGTACGAGAGTCGATTATTGAGGTGAATAAAAGTGGATGACATTCTTATTGAGAAAGCGCGGCAGGCCAGGGAGCATGCTTATGCCCCGTACTCGGGTTTTAAGGTAGGAGCGGCCCTTTTGGCCCAAAACGGGGAAATCTATACAGGCTGTAATGTGGAAAATGCCTCCTATGGTTTAACCAGCTGTGCCGAGCGTAATGCTGTTTTCAAAGCTGTTTGTGCCGGGGAGAGGAAATTTGAGCGTCTGGCGCTGGTAACTGATCTGGTTAATCCCGCCGCTCCTTGCGGCGCCTGCAGGCAAGTCCTGGCCGAATTTGCCCCTGATCTGACTGTGATTATGGCCAATACCCGGGGAGAAAAAAGAATAACAACAGTCAGGGAACTTTTACCTTATGCCTTCACACCCGCTGATCTCAAGGAGGTAAGTAACAGTTACAGATTAATTGAACAAAAGTAAATAAAAAACAATAATCCATTGACATCGAACAAGTGTTCTAATTAGAATAATGGCAAGGGGTGGTGTCAATGGAAAAGATGCTAACATCTCATCAGGCAGCAAAGCTACTAAACGTATGGCCTCACACGTTGCGCCGCCGGGAAAGAGAAGGGAAATTAAAACCATTGCGCACACCCGGCGGTCACAGGCGTTATAAAGAATCGCAGATAATGGCTTTGATTGGTGAAGAGATAACTGTCATTGAAAGCGAGGTGGCTGCCGGTGAAAACGACAGCGATGGGAGTAATCCTTGAACTCACCGAAACCCAGCAAGCCTACCTCGATAACCTCATGGCCCGTTACTGTGCAGCAGTCAGGTGGAGCTTTAAAAGATTACTGGAAGGCAAAGGAATCCAGGACATCCGCCAAGGCGTGCAAGTCAAGTATAACCTCAACTCCCGGCAGGCTAACGATGCGGTGTATGATGCCCAAAGCACCATCAAAAGCCAACATCAATTGGTAAAATTACACTACGCCAATACTCTGGCCAAAGTAGAATTTACCCAAAAGCGAATAGCCAAAGCCAAATCGTCCAGGAAAAAAGCCAACCTGCAAAAACGGCTGGCGAAAGAACAAAGAAAGCTGTCATACTGGCAAAAACATCTGGAAGCCAAGACCTTTCCGGCAGTTGTTTTCGGCGGCAAAAAACTGTTTCTGGAAAGATGTAAAGGCAATATCACCCGGAAAGAATGGCAGGAAGCAAGAAGCAACCGTTACCTGTCCCGGGGAGACAAGACCAAGGGCGGCAACTTGAACACTCGCTTATACGAAGTTGATGGTCAAATCTATCTTGATATAGCAGCGGAACAGGTGCAGACGGAGAAAACTGTCAGATATAACCGGATTACAGCGCCGGTCTACCTGGCCCATAAACCCTCAAAAAAGACGGGTAAAATTAACGGACGGAACTACCGGCAGATGGTAGTGGATTATCTAAAAACAGGCGCTGCCTATCAAATAGAAATAATCCGTAAGGACGGCAGGTACTATATTCATGTCACCATCGAAGAAGATATTCCGGTTCCCTATCATGCCCACAGTGTTGTTGGGGTAGATACCAACCCTGACGGCTTAGGGGTGGCTCTGACAGACTACCTGGGGCAGTACCGTGGCAGTCAGTGGTTAAGACAGGGAGAATGGACTTATGCCGGAAGCAACCGGAGGGATAACCTTATTGGAGAAACGGTAAAGAAAGTAGTGGCTCTGGCAAAGGAAACAGGCAGCGCCCTGGTGACAGAGGACTTAAAGCTTAAACACGACAAGTCCGTAACGGCCAAATTTAACCGTATGAGTCACGGTTTTGTCTGGTCAAAATTTTTGGCAGATGCAGAACGGAGGGCTTTGAGGGAAGGAGTGCCGGTGTTCAAAGTAAAACCGGCCTTTACCTCGGTAATAGGAATTCTGAAATACCAGCACCAGTACGGGTTATCAAACCACCAGGCAGCAGCCTTGGTGATAGCCCGGAGGGGTCTGGGTCATGTTTCAGAAAGAGTTCCCAAATTACTGGCAGACAGGTTTATCAAAGCAAAAGAAGGCTTTAGAAAGCTAAATAACTGGCAGCAGTGGTCTGCTGTCAAGAAAGCAATATTAAAACATCTAAAGAAGAAAGGGGTGAACAGCCTGGTTTCCTGGCATGTTCACCGGAAAGAACTGTTAGGTGTAGGGTAAAACCCTATTCTCATAAGTTTGCGTTATGGCAGCAGTACACGCTGTGAAAGGCTGCTGTCATAAGTTAACTACCGAGGCAAGGGTAACACCCTTTCTGGGCAGGACGGACCCGACACTCAATGGAACAAGAGTATTTTTCGCAGAAGGGGATCTTAAAAGTCACAACTGCTTTTAGAAATATGCTGATAAAATTGAGTGCCGGGACGGCGGTGAACCGCAAGGCAAACCACCCGGAACATAAGCGAGAGCTTATGGCCTGGCAGTTGAATCCTGTGACACTGCCTCTCGTTAGTTGACGGGAGAGAAAACTAAATGAATCTGGATTATCCTGTATAAATCAGATATGTTTAGCTTTCAGAAACCAGGATACTTGTAATGACTGATAAGGAATACCGTTCCGGCTTTGTGGCTCTCATCGGGCGGCCCAATGCCGGTAAATCAACCTTACTGAATACGCTCATCGGGCAAAAGATTGCCATTATGTCAGACAAGCCCCAGACTACCCGCAATAAAATCATGGGAGTCCTGACAAAAAGCGAGGGGCAGATCATTTTCCTGGATACTCCCGGCATTCACAAACCCAAGGATAAACTGGGAGAATATATGGTGAGCACTGCCCTGGATACTTTACATGAAGTGGATGTTATTTATTATCTGGTGGATGTGACCGTTCCTTTCGGAGGTGGGGAAGCCTATGTGATAGATGCCTTGTCCAAGGTTAACACGCCTGTTTTCCTTCTCCTGAATAAAATTGACCGGATTCCTAAACCAGAGATCCTACCCTTGATTGAGTTTTATCAGGGCAAGCATAAATGGACGGAGGTAGTACCTATCTCCGCGCTCAAGGGTGAGAATACAGACTCCCTCATCCGGGCCACCCTGCAGTATTTACCGCCCGGGCCCCAGTATTACCCGGAGGATGCCATTACCGACCAGCCGGAAAGACTCATTGTGGCCGAACTCATCAGGGAAAAAGTAATCCAGGCCACCCGGGAGGAAGTACCCCATTCCGTGGCAGTGGAAGTAGAACTGATGGAAAGGCGCTCCCCGGAACTGGTCTATGTGGGGGCCACAATCTATACGGAGCGTGACTCCCAGAAGGGAATATTAATCGGTAAAAAAGGTGAGATGTTGAAAAACATCGGCAGCCAGGCTCGCCAGGATATCGAAAGATTGCTAGGCAACAAAGTATTTTTGGAACTCTGGGTGAAGGTAAAGGCCGACTGGCGCAACCGGGAGAGGCTTTTACGTGAGTTTGGCTATTCTGAGCAGTACTAATATTTCAGGCTGTGGATTACTGGCACTTGCCAAAGACAAATCCTGTCCATCCGGGATATAATGAGAAAAAGAAACTAAGCAAACTAGGGGTGGACTATGCAGCGTTTTTGGGCTTTCCTCATCTCTCTTGTCATCATTTGTGCAGGTTATTTTTACAGTAGTACCCTGCAATATGAAAAGCAGGATAACCCTGAAGTCCTGACCAAAGGGGTTGTCCTGGACGTTAAAGAAATGGCTCCCGCCGGGGGAGAAAAGAACAATCCGGCCTTACTTGAGAAACAGTGGGCTGTGCGCCTCAAAATCACGGAAGGTTTTTATAAAGGCAGGCTTATTGACACCGTTCATTATCAGGATAGTAATCCTGCCTATGACTTTATGGTTAAACCCGGGGATAAGGTTGTGGTAAGCCTGGATGTAGAGGATTTTGTCCTTAAAGAAGCCTATATCTCCAGCCTGGCCCGCGATCATTATCTGGGGTTACTGGCACTCATCTTTTCCGGTTCCATTCTGGCTATTGGGCTCAGGCAAGGATTTAAGACCCTTCTCTCTTTAATCATTACGTGTCTGGCCGTTTTTAAGATTTTACTCCCAGCCATTCTGGCGGGGAAAAACCCTATTACGGTTAGCATCTTGATCTGTACCGGAGTCACCATTATTACCCACATGTTGATTACCGGTTTCAGCAAAAAGTCCCTGGCCGCCATCACCGGGACGGTGATAGGACTGGTCCTGGGAGGGGGCCTGGCCAAATACGTTATCGTTCTCACCAGGGTCAACGGCCTTAATTCCGAAGAGAGTCAAATGCTTTACTATAGTTTTACCCGGGGGACCCTGGATGTGACCGGTTTATTGTTTGCGGGTATTATTATCGGTGCCCTGGGAGCAGTCATGGACGTGGCCATGTCTATTGCTTCCAGCATCAGCGAAATGAATGAGCTTAACCCGGAACTCACCTTCCGTCACCTCTTCCAAAGCGGTCTGAACGTGGGTAAGGATATTATCGGGACCATGGCCAACACCCTTATCCTGGCCTATACAGGAAGTTCCCTGCCCCTGATGCTTTTATTAATGGCCAACAACGTGCCGTATTTAAAATTTATCAACCTGGACATGATCGCCGTGGAAATCATCCGGGCTTTAGCGGGGAGTATCGGTTTGTTTCTGGCCGTTCCCTTTACGGCCTTAACCAGTGCGTTTCTGTACAAAAAAAAGATGGGCAAGATGGAGCGTACCTTTCTTGACACGTAGGATTAAACTTGATAGAGTAGATTTGATGGTAAGCCTTTCTTCTCCGGAAAGGCTTACCCTGTTTTAGTAAACAATAGTGGAGGTGGGTTTTAGTGGATTCGTACCCCCCTAGCAGGCCAAACTTAAAATAAATAGGGGAGCAGAATCACTGAAGATCCCGTCTTTTGTGCTGCTCCCCTAGGAGAAAGGAGGATGCAGCATGGTTAAAGATAAGAAATTACTTCTTGAGGAATTGGAAGCATATATCGCCCATCTTGACGCAGAAAAAGCCAAAACCTTTCTTAATGACTTGCAGCCTGTAGATATTGCGGAAATCATCGAAGAACTGGAGCTTAAAGAACAGCAGTGGATCTTATCCTTGCTGGACAGCGAGACGGCGGCCCTGGTCCTTAATGAGCTTGATCCTGAGTTAGGAGGAGAGCTTTTAGGTCACTTAAATGAGGAGCGGGCCGGTGAGATCCTGGAAGAGATGTCTTTTGACGATGCCGCCGACCTTTTGAGTGAATTGTCGGATCAGGAGCAGAACAAGTACCTGGAGCTCCTGGAGTCGGAGGACCAGCAGGACGTCCGGGAACTCATGACCTACCGCGAAGACACGGCCGGGGGCCTGATGACCACCGAATATGTGGCTGTACGGGAGGATATTACGGCAGCCAGGGCTATTGAGGTTCTGCGGGAGATAGCACCTGATGCCGAAACAGTATATTATGTCTACGTGATAAATTTGAAAAACCAGCTGGTTGGGGTTATCTCCTTAAGGGAGTTAATCATCGCCAACCCTGATTCCCTCATTCGCGATATCATGCGCAGGAAAGTCGTCAGTGTCCCTGTAGATATGGACCAGGAAGAAGTTGCCCGTATTGTTACCAAATATAATTTTCTCGCCGTACCTGTTATTGACCATGACAATTCTCTCCTGGGGATTATTACGGTAGACGACGTCATCGACGTTATTCATGAGGAAGCTGCGGAAGACTTGTACCGTTTGGCCGGTGCCGCCGGTGAAGAAGAAGAGGAGGAGGAAGAGTTTTTTCAGAGGATTTTTGCCTCTCTGAAGGCTCGGCTCCCCTGGCTTTTTATCACCATGTTGGGTGGTTTGGTCTCGGGCCGGGTTTTAAGCGGTTTTTCCGAACAGATTGATGCCGTAGTAGCCCTGGCCTTTTTTATCCCGCTTCTTACAGGCATGGGTGGCAACGTGGGCACCCAGTCTTCGACCGTAACCGTACGGGGTATTGCTACGGGACAGATTAAAGAAGACCAGATTTTTACCGTTGTTTTAAGAGAGTCCCTGGTAGGGGCGGCCATAGGGTCTATTTTGGGCCTTATCGTAGGTGTTATTGCCTCTGTCTGGCAGCAGAAACCCATGCTCGGTATTGTAGTGGGACTGGCCATGTTAGGCAATATGCTGACAGCGGCGACGATGGGTACGCTGGTGCCTCTCATCTTCCGCAGGATTGGTATTGACCCGGCGGTAGCTTCGGCGCCTTTCATCTCTACTGCCATTGATATTACCGGCCTGTTAATTTATTCAACCCTGGCTACCTTACTGATTGCTTATCTTTTATAGGAAAGGGAGGGTTATATGTTATCATTGCGTGAAGTAGCCCAAAGCATTGACCACACTTTGCTGAGGTCCGATTCTACTGAAAAACAGGTTTTACAGCTTTGTCAGGAGGCCAGGGATTTTGGCTTTAAAGCCGTCTGTGTCTTGCCCTGTTATGTAACTTTGGCCGTTAAATCTTTAAAAGAATCAGGTATTACCGTAGCCACCGTGATAGGATTTCCTCTAGGGGCCCACCTCCCGGAGGTAAAAGCTTATGAGGCTAAACTTGCTTTTAGCCAGGGAGCGGACGAAGTGGATATGGTCATCAACATCGGTGCTTTAAAAGAAAAGAAGATGTCCTACGTTTATGACGATATTAGTGCCGTTGTCAGTGAGGCCCGGGCTTATCCGGGTAAAGTGGTAAAGGTCATTATCGAGACGGCCTTGTTAAGCCGGGAAGAAAAGCTCCTGGCCTGTCAAGCTGCCGTAGAGGCAGGAGCAGATTTCGTTAAGACCTCTACCGGTTTTGGTGGCGGGGGAGCTACTGTGGAAGATGTCCAGCTGATGGCGGAGGCTGTCCGGGGTAAGGCAAAAGTCAAAGCCTCAGGGGGGATTAGGACCTGGGAACAGGCTCAAGCGCTCATGAATGCAGGGGCCCAGCGCCTGGGAACCAGCAGCGGCCCGGCCATTCTCCAGTCACAGCTGACCAAACAGTAAATAAACGCGTGGAGGTACAAGGTGGAGCAAAACCAGGCAAAACTCAGGCTCTTAATAGTAGAACCTGAGTTTCTTGTACGCAAAGGAATCAGCAGTATTTTAGATAGTATTCCGGAATTCCGGGTAGCCGGTGAAGCCGCTACGGCCAAAGAGGCCCTGGAGCTCTTTAAAAAATATGAATTTGACTGTGTGCTTACAGAATTATGGCAGGAAAACCCGGATAAATCCCTTTTAGCAAAGCTTAGGGAGCACAATATCAATGTTCCTGTGGTGGTTTTAACGGCTTCACGGGCGGTCCAGTCCCTTTTTGATGCCATGCGCTTAGGGGCCCAGGGGTATCTCCTTAAAACCCTTTCCCCGGAGGTCTGGAAACAGGTGATATTGAGTGCTGTAAACAAAGACAGGCCTTTTGCAACAAAAGTAGCATGTGACATCTTAAGAGAATTAGCCCCTCAACTGGAGGAGAGGGATAAAGCTCCTGAGGAAGAGGTGGCATCTGTTACAGCCCGGGAAAAAGAGATCCTCATTTTACTGGCCCAGGGTCTCAGTAATAAGGAAATAGGGGATAAACTGGGTATCTCTCCTAATACGGTCAAAAATCATCTCCAGAGGCTGCAAAATAAATTAGGTGTTGAGAACAGAACCCAAATGATGTCGTATGCCATAAAAAAATATTTATAGAAATAGCGAAAAATTTTCTTGTCCCTATTAGTATAAACCTACTAATAATCCCGGATTAGTTAGTCTTTTGCGACTAATTAATCCGGTTTTTTTCTTATTGATTAGTACATTTAAACTCTAGTTAAATTTTCCTTCGTGTAGTAAAATATGAGTAGGATGAATGAAAATAATTCTCAATTAAGGGGAGATGACATATGAAACTATCACAGGTAAAAAAAGGGCAGGTAGTGAAAATTGCCCGTATTCCTAATGAACAGGTACGTTCTCAAGCCATTCGCTTCGGCATCGGTGAGGGAAGTGTTGTCATATGTGAAGAAATTATACCGGCAGGTCCGGTTATTTTGAGGAAAAACCGGCAGGAAATTGCCGTAGGAAGGGGCCTGGCGGAGGAAATCACCATTCAGGCCGTAAGTTAAGGAGGGAAAGAATTTGGCTCACTGTCACGAACTGGGTTTAAAGATTGACATACCCGAAAATGGTAGAAAAATAGTCTTAGCCGGTAATCCCAATGTGGGTAAATCCGTATTCTTTAATGCCCTGACCGGCCTGTATGTGGATGTCTCCAATTATCCTGGTACGACCCTGGAGATTTCCCATGGGAGATACGGGAAAGATGCGGTGATTGATACGCCGGGTGTTTACGGTATTTCTTCTTTTAATGATGAAGAGCGGATTGCCCGTGATGTGATCCTGGCCGCTGATGTGGTTGTCAACGTGGTGGATGCGGTGCACCTGGAAAGGGATTTGTTCCTCACCCAGCAGATTATTGATACGGGAGTTCCTGTGGTAATGGCTCTTAACATGGTGGATGAGGCTGCCCGCCAGGGGATGGAAATTGATGTGAAGCTTTTGAGTGAGCTTCTGGGAATTCCCGTGGTTCCCACCATTGCCGTACAGAAAGAGGGGCTGGAAGAGCTGAAAAAGGCCATCGACCGGGCAAAACCGGGGAATATCTCTCCGGAACTGCAAAGTCGCCTAACCCGGATGGCCACCCGGGTAGCCAGCCAGGGAGAAGCCCTGCTCATTTTAGAAGGGGACCCTGTAGTGGCGGAAAGGCATGGCTTAAAGCCAGGCCCTCACCGGGAAGAAATCTACCTGGCTCGCCGGGAAAGGGTTAACTACATTGTGAGTAAGGTGATCCGGGAAATCTCCCATGGTGCTACTTTCAGTACCAGACTGGGACGCTGGATGTTAAGACCGGTCACGGGTGTACCTATCCTGGCCGTTACCTTATATCTCATGTACAAGATTATTGGTGTCTTCGTTGCCGGAGATGTGGTTGGTTTTACCGAGGAAACATTAATGCAGGGCTATTACGAACCGGCTATACGGGGGCTTGTTACGAAATTCATGGCAGAAGATTCTACTCTGGGGCAAATCTTAATCGGCGAGTTTGGCCTCCTAACCATGACCGTAACTTATGTTTTAGGACTCCTTTTACCGCTGGTGGTAGGATTTTATTTAATCCTTTCCACTTTGGAGGACTCCGGTTATTTGCCACGTATTGCCGCCCTGGTAGATAGAGTTTTAACAGCGGTAGGCTTAAATGGTCGGGCCGTCATACCCATGATTTTGGGTTTTGGTTGTGTGACACTGGCGACCATCGTTACACGGCTTTTGGGTTCCGAACGGGAGAGACGTATCGCTATTTTCCTATTGGCCCTGGCTATTCCCTGTTCCGCCCAATTGGGTGTCATTGCCGGGATGCTGGCTGGTCTGGGCGCTCCTTATATAGCCCTTTATGTTCTAGTGATCTTTACGGTACTGGTTATCGTAGGGACTCTACTAAACTATGTGCTGCCCGGTAAATCCTCTGATCTTTTAATTGACTTGCCTCCTCTAAGACTGCCCAGGATTAATAACGTGTTGAAAAAGACAGGTACAAAATCGTTCCAGTTCCTGCAGGAAGCTACGCCTATCTTTGCCCTGGGTGCCCTTTTAATCAGCACACTTCAGGTCACAGGCATCCTGGAAATACTCCAGAACCTGCTGGCACCTCTTACCGTAGGTTGGTTGAATCTCCCCAAAGAATCGGCAACGGCCTTTATCATGGGTATTGTGAGGAGAGACTTTGGGGCCGCCGGATTGACAGAATTGTCCCTGGATCCCATGCAGACACTGGTAGCTTTAATCACCATCACTTTATTCGTTCCCTGTATTGCGGCGATGCTGGTACTGTTTAAAGAAAGAGGCAAACAAGAAGCTCCTTTCATCTGGATAGGAAGCTGGATCGTAGCCTTCCTGGTAGGCGGTACTGTAGCGCAGCTTGCTAAGACTTATCCCAACCATGCCGTGACCGCTGTTGCCCTTTCCTTTACAATACTTACAGCCTTAACAGTTTTTGTGATCAAAAACTTAAAGACACGTCTGGCCCTCAAAGCAAATATGGCGAAGGAGGGTTAAACATGAAGTGCCCGCGCTGTGGCTATGAGGTTAAAACGGGAGAACTCCGCTGTCCCCGCTGTATGCAAAACCTTTTAGCCTGTGGCGGCTGCAGTGGAAACTGTTCCGCCTGTCTGACAAAAAAAGAAGAAAGGAAGTAAAAATTACAAGAAGGCTGCGAAGCCTTCTTTCTTGTCTTACTATTTCTGAGGTCGGCTGTCGGCTATCGGATATCGGAAGTCGAAGCGGTGCGGCTGCGATTTTCATCAGTAGGCTTGCTTTTGTTTTTGCACAATCGCTATAATAGGAATTGGAATAAGGTACAACTGCTGGCAGAAAAAAACCAGTATATCATGACTGATGAGGGCTCAAGCTAAGTAAGCAGCAAAATCATCTTGCCAGAAAGGATATCAAAAACTATGCGTACATCAAAGATTTTCTGGGAGTTTTTCAGCAGTACAGGTAACATCGGTGCCTATCTGATTTACAAAGAAATTACAAAAAATCAGGGAGCAGAGTACGGGTATAAAAAGATAAAGAGGGCTGAATAAGGGGATGAGTTTATACAAAACACAGGCCCTGGTCCTGCGCAGCAAGGAATATGCCGAGGCTGACTGTCTCCTTACCCTTTTAACCAGAAAAAAAGGAAAGGTGAGAGCCATTGCCAAAGGGGTCAGAAAACCAACCAGCCGTTTACGCGGCGGAGTACAACTTTTTACCCTTAATGAAATGTTGCTTTATGAGGGTAAAAGCTTGGATATTGTGACGCAGAGCCAGTGCTTGGAAGGATTTACATTCCTTCAAGAGAGTATAGGCAGTATGACTGCTGCCAGTTATTGGGCAGAACTTCTGGATTCACTGACGCCCGAGGGGGAAGTGGATTCCGAAGTTTTTAATTTAGCCCTGGCGGGCTTCCATATTATCTGTCTGGAGGCCAGGGAGTTAATTATCCACGGCCTGGAAATCAAGCTTTTATCTTTACTGGGCTATAATCCTTTAATGGATACTTGCGTTTCCTGTGGGGAGCCTCTCAGGATTCAGGAGAAAATAGCTTTTTCCACGGATTTGGGCGGAGTGTTGTGCTCTTCCTGTATCCAAAAGGATAGCCTTTATTTTACCCGGGAGGTTATGCAGGTTTGGCAGCAGATGCTGCGCATGGATTTGGGTAAATTAAACCGTATCAAAATTTCCGGGCAGGGGATGACCATCCTGGACCGGGTCATCGAAGATTTCCTCTATACACAGTTAGGACATCCCCTTAAATCCAGGCCTATTTTAAAAATGATGCTTTAGGAAAAAGACACGTATGTGCTTATGTTCTCTTGGATACAAATATAAATGGAGGTGTTAAACAATGGATGAACTTGAAAAAATTGATCTTCTGCGGGAGAGGCTTGGTGTAAGTTACAGGGAAGCCAAAGAAGCTCTGGACCAAGCCCAGGGTGATGTGGTACAGGCCTTAATCAATTTGGAAAACCGCCGTGAAAGCTGGGACGATAAGCTTGAAGACAAGGGCAAACAGATTGTTGATTACATAAAGGACATCATCAAAAAAGGCAATGTGACCAAAGTCCGCCTGAAGAAAGGTGATAAGGTAATTTTCGAAATACCCGCCACTGTGGGAGCATTGGGCGTGGGGGGCGCCTTATTCAGTACGCCTCTGGCCATTATCGGTGTTGTGGGTACGGTGGCGGCACTCATTAAAAACTACAGCCTGGAAATCGTACGTCCCGATGGTAAAGTAGAAAAGCACGATCTCAAGTTTTTAGAAGAGAGTTACGAGAAAAAAGACAAGGACAAATTCTAGGAGTAAGCAACTACCAACTACCAACTATCAACTAACAACTACGTTACTGCTTGACAAACAACCTTTCCTCTGGTAAATTATCACTGATATTAAGTGAATAAGGCTGTGAAGGGGAAGAAAGCTGTGGAACCGGCAACAAAGCGAGTCAGGGAGAGTGGAAGCCTGGCCAAGGTCATAGTGTATGGCACCCCGGAGCCGGGAAAAAAATCAAGGGGACCTCCGCCAGGAGGTCAAGCAGGGTGGAACCGCGGGAATAACCTCTCGTCCCTGCAGCAGAAATGCTGCGAGGATGGGAGGATTTTTTATTTACGACTTCCGCCTTCCGATGTCCGATATCCGATTTCTAACTAACTTAATCGCTGCCCGCCACCCGCTACCAGCTACCCGAAAATATACTGCTAATTCGGGTATCGGGAATCGGGAAACGGGGAGCGTCAGTCACTACCAACTAACAACTACCAACTAAAGGAAGGATGTGCCAAAGAGATGAACTTTCAGGAAATTATTTTAGCCTTGAATAAGTTCTGGGGTGAAAAGGGCTGTATTATCCAGCAGCCCTATGATTTGGAAAAGGGAGCAGGTACCATGAATCCCGCTACTTTTCTCCGAGCCCTGGGTCCTGAACCCTGGAATGTGGCTTATGTGGAACCGTCCCGCCGTCCTACGGACGGACGCTACGGGGAAAACCCCAACCGTTTACAGCATTATTACCAGTACCAGGTGATTTTAAAGCCCTCTCCCGATGATGTCCTGGAACTCTACCTGGAGAGCCTGCGTTCCATCGGAATTATTCCCGAACAGCATGATATTCGTTTTGTGGAGGACAACTGGGAATCTCCTACCCTGGGCGCCTGGGGGTTAGGCTGGGAGGTCTGGTTGGACGGCATGGAGGTTACCCAGTTCACTTACTTTCAGCAGTGCGGCGGTATCGACTGTAAGCCTGTTTCCGCGGAAATCACCTACGGTATCGAACGTCTGGCCATGTTCATCCAGGAAAAAGAGAGTGTCTTTGACATTGAATGGGTGAATGGTATTACTTACGGTGATGTGCATCACCAGGGAGAAGTTGATTATTCCCACTACAATTTTGAAGTTGCAGATGTGGCCATGCTGTTTAATCTTTTTGAGGCCTATGAAAAAGAAGCATTGAGGGTTATTGAAAAAGGCCTGGTACAGCCAGCCTATGACTATGTCTTAAAATGCTCCCATACCTTCAACCTTTTAGATGCCAGGGGAGCCATCAGTGTCACAGAACGTACAGGATTCATCGCCCGGGTGAGAAATATGGCTCGTATTTGTGCCCAGGCCTATGTGAAACAGCGGGAATCTCTGGGTTATCCCCTGCTGAAAAACGCCATGGAGAGAGCGCGGCTTGGTCTTACCCCACCGGAGAAGGAGGCATAAGAATGGCTAATTACTTATTAGAGATCGGCACTGAGGAAATTCCGGCAAAATTTATGCCCGGAACTTTAAATCAGTTACGGGAAAATGCGGAGAAGAAATTAGAGGAATGTCGCCTCAAATATGAAAAGATCAGGGTTATGGGTACACCCCGGCGCCTGACCCTGATTATTGAAGGACTGGCGGAAAAAGAAGAAGACCTTAAGGAAGAAGTTAGGGGGCCGGCCAAGAAAGCAGCTATTGACCCTGAAGGCAAATTTACCAAGGCGGCCGAAGGGTTTGCCCGTGCCCAGGGTGTTCCGGTAGAAAGCTTAATTATTAAGGAAACAGGAAACGGGGAGTATCTCTTTGCTTTGCGTGAGGTTAAAGGGAAGCCTACGGCCCAAGTTTTACCGGAGATTGTCCCGCAGTTGATTACTTCTCTCAATTTCCCCAAGCCTATGCGCTGGGGCAATAAGGAAATGCGTTTTGCCCGTCCCATCCGCTGGCTGGTCTCACTTTTAGATGAGCAAATAATTCCCTTTGAATTAGAGGGACTTAAGGCCAACAGGATGACTAAAGGCCACCGCTTCCTGGGACAGCCTGAATTCGCTATTAAGAATCCTGGCACGTATGTGGAACAATTAAAGGAAAATTTTGTACTGGTGGATCAGGATGTGAGAAGAGCAGAATGCTGGCGGCAGATCCAGGAACTGGCCCAAACAGTAGAAGGGGTCGTTACGGAAGACGAGGAACTGCTGGAGGAAGTCACTTACCTTTTGGAGTGGCCTACAGCTTTAATGGGAAATTTTGCAGAAAGCTACCTGGCTATTCCTGAGGAAGTCGTGATCACGCCCATGCGTGAACATCAACGCTACTTCCCCGTCCGGGACAAAGAAGGGAAACTTTTAAACCGCTTTATCACGGTACGTAATGGTAATGCAGAATACCTGGATATTGTACGGGCCGGAAACGAAAAGGTCCTGAAAGCACGCCTGGCCGATGCCCGCTTTTTCTGGGAAGAGGACCAGAAAATCAAACTGGAGGAGTACCTCCCCCGCCTGGAGAAAATCGTCTTTCAGGAGAGCCTGGGAACAGTGGCCCAAAAGATCACCAGGATTAAGAAAAATGTCGAGAAGCTGGCCCAGGTGTTACAACTGGGTGACAATATCCAGGCCAATGCCTTAAGAGCTGCCGAACTGGCCAAGGCGGATTTGGTCACCAACATGGTTTATGAATTTCCTGAATTGCAGGGGATCATGGGTCGTTATTACGCCCTGCTTTCCGGGGAACTGCCCCAGGTGGCTCAGGCTATCCTGGAACACTACCAGCCCCGTTTTGCAGGTGACGCCATCCCGGCCAGCGCTGAAGGGGCCCTGGTCAGTATCGCCGACAAGATGGACACTATTGCCGGCTGTTTTGCCATTGGCATCGAGCCTACAGGCTCCCAGGACCCCTACGCTTTGAGACGGCAGGCTATGGGCATCTGCCTGATTCTTTTGGGGCATAAATACGAGGCGGCCCTGGATCAGCTTATTGCTGCAGCCCTGGCTAATTATAAAAATGTTTTACCTGCGGAGAAATTAGGCGAGGCCACACAGAAAAAAATCAAGGAATTCTTCCAGCCCCGGATTAAAAACATTCTCAGTGATGAGGGGCATCGTTACGACGTCATTGACGCTGTGCTGGGCATCGATTACAATTATGTGACCGTAACAGCGGCCCGGGCCCAGGCTCTCACGGAAATGAAGGGCAATGCTGAATTCCAGGCCTTGTTGACTTCCTTCACCAGGGCCTACAACCTGGCCAAAAAAGTTGACCGGGCGGAGATTACCCCTGAATACCTGACCGAAGATGCTGAAAAAGCCTTATACGGGGCCTTAAAGGAAGGGGAAAGCAAGGTAAAGGTTTTGGCAGAGGAAAAGAATTATGTTGAGATTATCAAGGAGCTTTCCCGGCTGGCCCAGCCCATCAACAGGTTCTTTACAGAGCTGATGGTGATGGTGGAGGACGAAAAAGTACGCGAAAACCGCCTGGGGTTATTATTGCGGATTGTGGAGCTTACCCGGATCGTGGGTGATTTAAGTAAGATAGTGATTTAGAATAAGGCAGGCTAAAAAGCCTGTCTTTATATTTGTACCGTTATGTATAATCTCATACACTTAAAAGTATCTCTATATTCGGGAGTCGGCCGCATAGTGGTATTGTTTCATTGAGCGAGACGTTTGGCCTGTCACATTGACAGGGAAGAAAATGCCAAAGTAGTATTAAGAAAGAGGAGATTGCCCTAACAATAGAAACGGGAGGAGTAGAACATGTATAAACAAAGAACATTTAGTGAATTAAAAATTGGGATGAAGGAAAGCATGACAAAAAAAATCACCAAAGAATTAATTGGAAAATTTGCGGAAATTACGGACGATTATAATCCCGTCCATGTTGACGAGGAATACGCTAAGGATACCATGTTTGGCAAAAATATCGCCCACGGTATGCTTAGCGCCGGGTTAATTTCCGCTGTTTTAGGAACCAAACTGCCTGGACCCGGTAATCTGTATATGTCCCAGGAATTAAAATTTAGAGCTCCTGTTTTTATCGATGATGTTATTACAGCCTGGGCAGAAATCATAGAACTTAATGAAGAAAAGCACCGGGTGAAGTTAGCCACCTGGTGTGAAAACCAGGACGGGAAAATTGTCATAGAAGGAACGGGTATGGTTTATTTTGATAAGTAAGTGCTGGGAAGGCCTTATCGTGAAGATAAGGCTTTTTCTATCCTGAAAAAAATGCATTTCTAAAAACCAGTTGATTAATACTAAGGGTAATTTGACAAATAGACGGCCGGAAATTACGATGTTAGGTAGATAACGGTAGAGGGGGAAGGAATGTGATAGACCTCAAGGATATAATTGAGGCCAGGGATAATCTTAAAGGCATCACGCATCTGACGAACCTGGATTTATCCACTACCTTCAGCAACATGGCAGGGGCAAAAGTCTATTTAAAAACAGAAAACCTGCAAAAGACGGGCTCCTTTAAAATCCGCGGCGCCTATAACAAGGTGGCCCAGCTGTCAGAAAAAGAAGCCCAGAGGGGAGTAATTGCGGCCTCGGCCGGGAATCATGCCCAGGGTGTAGCCATGGCCGCGGCCAAGGCCGGTATCCCCTCGGTCATTGTCATGCCTGAAGGTGCTCCTCTCAGTAAAGTAATGGCTACCCGTGATTACGGAGCCCGGGTTGTCCTCCATGGCCAGGTTTATGATGATGCTTACCAGAAAGCGAAAGAAATCCAGAGAAGCACGGAGGCAACCTTTATCCATGCCTTTGATGATCCTCATGTGATTGCCGGCCAGGGCACCATCGGCCTGGAGATACTGGACCAGCTTCCGGAATTGGATATGGTCTTTGTACCCATCGGGGGCGGAGGATTAGCCAGCGGTGTGGCCCTTGCCATTAAGTCCCGGAAACCTCAGGTAAAAGTGATCGGTGTAGAGGCGGAAGGCGCTGCCTGTATGAAAGCATCCCGGGAGGCCGGGAAAATTTGCAACCTGACCTCAGCCAGTACCATTGCCGATGGCATTGCCGTCAAATGTCCCGGTAATCTTACCTTTGACCTCATTCAACAATATGTAGACGATATTGTTACCGTAGACGACGAAGAAATTGCCAGCACCATTTTACTCCTCCTGGAAAGAGCGAAACTTGTGGTGGAAGGTGCCGGTGCTGTAGCCCTGGCTTCGGTTTTATATCATAAATACCCTGTGGCCGGCAAAAATGTGGCGGTTGTGGTCAGCGGAGGTAATATTGATGTGAACTTTATTTCCCGGATTATTGAAAAAGGTTTGGTGAAAGCAGGGCGCCATATCCGCCTGTCTACAGCCATGATTGATAAGCCAGGCTCCCTCCAGGCCTTCCTGCACGTCATTGCTCAAGAACGGGGTAATGTCATTTCCATTAATCATGACCGGACCCGGACCCGCCTCCCTCTGGATCAGGCCATCGTGGAGGCAGTCATTGAGACCCAGAGCAAAGAGCATGGGGAAAGGATTGTCCAGGCCCTGGAACACAGGGGTTTTAAAGTAGAATTGGTAAGTTTGTAAGGAGAGATAAAGATGGCTAAATACATGAGTTGTTTTGATATTATTGGTCCCATCATGGTAGGTCCCTCCAGTTCCCACACTGCCGGCGCTGTGAGGTTAGGTAAAATGGCCCGTTACCTGTTAGGGGAAAATCCCCGCAAAACGGACATTTTCCTTCACGGTTCTTTCCGGGAAACCTACCGGGGACATGGTACCGACCTGGCCCTGATTGCCGGTTTACTGGGCCTGGAGACAGATGACACCCGCATTAAAGAGTCTTTTCGACTGGCTAAGGAGGCCTCTTTAGATTTTTCTTTTCAACCTGCAGACCTGGGGGATGTTCATCCCAATACCGTACGTTTTCTTTTGGAAGGGGAGACGGGTTACCGCCTGGAAATGCAAGGGTCCTCCACGGGTGGGGGTAATATCGTGGTTACGGAAATCAACGGGTTTCCTGTGGAACTGTATGGTAATTTTGAAACTATCATCACTACCCACCGGGATGTGCCGGGTGTGATTGCCCAGGTGACCCAGGTCCTCTCCCGCCATGGCATTAATATAGCCTTCATGCGGGTAGCCCGTAAGAATAAAGGGAAAATGGCCAGCATGATGATTGAAACAGATCAGAGTATTCCCCAGGAAGTTTTAGAAGAAATTAAAGAGTTACCTTATATGTCCTCGGTTCGTTTAGTAGGGAAAGTGTAGGTGAAACATATGGAATGGAGTTCATTGGCTGAAATGGCTGCCTGCGCAGAGGAGCAGGGGATTTCCCTTGGTCGCCTGGTTTTTCTGGGAGAGGTCCAGGACACGGAAGGCCAAGAAAGATCAGTATATGAACGAATGAGCAAAAGCTGGCAGGTCATGAAGGAGGCCGTGCAGGAAGGGCTTAACAACCCCAGTAAATCCCGGGGCGGGATGATCGGGGGGGAAGGGCATAAATTAGCGGCTTACCTCAAGAAAGGCAGGTCTTTAAGCGGGGACGTATTGGACGCAGTGAGCAGAGCCTTGGCTGTGGCAGAATTAAATGCTGCCATGGGTAAGATTGTGGCGGCGCCCACGGCGGGTTCCTGCGGCATTATTCCGGGGGTATTGACCATGCTGCAGGAAAAACTAAACCTTTCCGATGAGGCTGTTATCTACGCTCTATTTGCGGCTTCGGGTATAGGACTCATCATTGCCCAGCGTGCCTCCCTTTCCGGTGCCCAGGGGGGCTGCCAGGCTGAATGCGGTTCGGCGGCAGCCATGGCTGCTGCAGCAGTCGTAGAACTGGCGGGTGGCACCCCTTTTCAGGTATTGGATGCCGTTGCCATCAGTATGAAAAATAACCTGGGCCTGGTCTGTGACCCTGTGGCAGGTCTGGTGGAAGTACCCTGTGCCAAACGAAATGCCCTGGGAGCCGCCAATGCCCTGGTAGCGGCTGATATGGCCCTGGCAGGTATAGTAAGTGTAATCCCGGCTGATGAGGTGATCGGGGCTATGGGAGAAATCGGCAGGACTATGCCCGAAGCATTAAGAGAGACGGCTCAGGGTGGGTTAGCCAGGACTCCTACCGGGTTAAAATTAGCGAAAAAATTTTTAAGTTTAGAGTAAACAGTAGCAAATAGGGGGCCCCCCTATTTTTTTACAATTTATACTTAATTTTTAGCTAAAAAATTATAACATAAGCAGGATTTTTGATTATGCCTATAGTATATCATTATAAGTGTAACATTGATAAATAGTATGACATAAATAAATATTGTGGCTGATAATTGAAAGAGAGGTGATAACCATTCAACTGACTGAGCGCCAGGAACTGATCATCAAGATAGTACAGGACCAGGGGCCCATCACGGGAGAGGAAATAGCCGATCTCATCGGGCTTACCAGAGCTACGCTGCGCCCTGACCTGGCTCTCCTCACCAAATCCGGCTTACTGGAAGCCCGGCCCAAGGTGGGCTATTATTATACGGGTAAGAGTCTTTCCTCCAAGCTCTCGGAGGAAATAAAGAAACTGAAGGTGAAAGATTTTAAGGCGATTCCGGCCGTAGTAAGTGATAAATCGTCTGTTTACGATGTGATTGTAGCCTTGTTCGTTCAGGACGTGGGCACTATTTACATCGTTAGTGAGGGTGGGATTTTAGAAGGCGTAGTCTCACGCAAGGATTTATTAAAGATAGCATTAGGTCAGGTGGATATTCATAAGATACCCATAACAGTAGTCATGACACGGATGCCCAACATTATCAGCACTACACCCGAAGAATCTCTGTTGGCGGCCGCGCAAAAACTCATCAACCACGAAATTGATTCCCTCCCTGTAGTACGTCCAGTCACGGTTGAGGGACGTGAAAGATTAGAGGTTATCGGCCGAGTTACGAAAACTACCATAACGAAAGCATTTGTCGAATTAGGTGCAGACAAATTAATTCAGAGGGGGGAAAGACCATAGCTATTCCAGTCGTCTATGTGATTTCAGATTCCATCGGTGAAACAGCCGAGTTTGTAGCCAAAGCCGCAGCCAGCCAGTTTAATTCCGGGGAAATTGAGATAAGAAGAATTCCTTACGTATCAGACGAGGAACATTTAGAACAGGTACTCTCGGAAGCCAGTGAATATAAGGCAGTGGTGGCTTATACTTTAGTGGTACCCGCTTTACGCCAGCGGCTAGCGGAAATTGCCCAGGAGAAGGGGCTAATTGTGGTCGATGTCATAGGTCCTATGCTAGAGGCCCTGGGAAAGGTTAGTAAGACTACACCACGGTTAGAACCGGGGTTATTGCATAAATTAGATGATGAATATTTCCGTAAAGTTGAGGCTATTGAGTTTGCCGTTAAATATGATGACGGTAAGGATCCCCGGGGCGTATTGTATGCCGACGTTGTGCTTATTGGCATATCCCGTACTTCCAAGACACCCTTATGCATGTACCTGGCCCATAAGCGGCTGAAAGCCGCAAACATTCCTCTTGTTCCTGAGGTAGCCCCCCCGGAGGAACTCTTTAAACTTCCACCGCGAAAAGTGATCGGGCTCACCATTAAACCGGAAATTCTTAACCCCATCCGCCAGGAACGCCTAAAAGCTTTAGGCCTGGCTTCCAATGCAGATTACGCCAGCATGGAACGAATTTTACATGAACTTGACTATGCGGAAAATATTATGAAAAAACTGGGCTGCCCTGTCATCGACGTATCCAATAAAGCCGTAGAAGAAACAGCCAGCAAAATTTTGCAAATCTATTACCGGGGTGATCGAAATGAAAAATAAGGTCTATGTCTATCTCTTTGAGGAAGGTAAAGCAGGCATGAAGTCACTGCTGGGGGGTAAAGGAGCAAACCTGGCCGAGATGACCAACATCGGTCTTCCTGTACCGCCCGGCCTGACCATTACTACGGAAGCATGTAACGAGTATTTCCGGAAGAACCGGGAATTTCCCGAGGGTATGGAGGAGCTTTTATGGCAAAAGCTGAAGGCCATAGAAGAAAAGACAGGAAAAATTTTCGGCGATCCTCAAAACCCCTTGCTTGTATCGGTACGGTCAGGAGCCGTTGTCTCCATGCCGGGTATGATGGATACCATTCTCAATTTGGGTCTCAACGATGAAACAGTGGAAGGATTGGCCCAGTCCACCCAGAACCGGCGTTTTGCCCTGGATTGCTATCGCCGTTTCATCCAGATGTTTTCCGATGTGGTCCTGGGCGTAGAACACTTCCAGTTTGAAACGGCTTTGGAGAAAAAGAAGCACGAGCTTGGCGTGGAGCAGGACCAGGATTTAACACCTGAAGCCCTGGCCCAATTAATTAAAGAATACAAGACCATCGTAAAACGGGCGGTGGGCCAGGAATTCCCCGGTGACCCCAAGACCCAGCTTTTAATGGCTGTCCGTGCCGTCTTTAATTCCTGGCATAATCCACGGGCTGAGGTTTACCGCCGCATCAACAAAATACCTGCCGATTTAGGCACGGCGGTCAATGTTCAATCTATGGTCTTTGGCAATATGGGTAATGATTCCGGTACGGGTGTGGCCTTTACCAGGAACCCCTCTAACGGTGAGAGGGTCCTCTATGGCGAATACTTGATTAATGCCCAGGGTGAGGATGTAGTGGCCGGTATCCGTACTCCCCAGCCCATTCAAAAATTAGAGGAAGACCTGCCCCAGGTTTATGAACAGTTTGTAAACATCTGCAGGCTTCTGGAAAACCATTACCGGGATATGCAGGATATTGAATTTACCATTGAGCGGGGTAAACTATATATGCTCCAGACCCGTAACGGTAAAAGAACGGCTCATGCCGCCATTAAGATTGCTGTGGATATGGTGGAAGAAGGCCTTATCACCAGGGAAGAAGCCATAAGCAGGATCGATCCCGCATCGTTAGATCAACTCCTGCACAGACGTATAGACACAAGCGCTAAATTAAATGTGATTGCCAAAGGGCTCCCCGCTTCCCCCGGGGCAGCGTCAGGCCAGGTGGTCTTTGATGCCGACAAAGCGGAAGCCCTGGGTAAAGAAGGGAAAAAGGTCATACTGGTACGTACGGAAACAACCCCCGATGATATTCACGGGATTGTCATGGCGCAGGGTATTCTCACCAGCCGCGGCGGCATGACCAGCCACGCGGCCGTTGTAGCCCGGGGTATGGGCAAATGCTGTGTCTGTGGCTGTGAAAGCCTGAAAATTGATTACGAAGGTAAAACAGCCCGTGTCGATGATATAGTCATTAAAGAACACGATATTATCTCCCTGGATGGCAGTACGGGCGCCGTTATGTTGGGTGAGGTTAAGCTCATAGACCCCGAGTTGAGCGGGGAATTTCAAAAACTCCTGACCTGGGCCGATGAGATACGCGTACTTGGGGTAAGAGCCAATGCCGATAATCCCCAGGATGCCGCCAAGGCCAGGGAATTTGGGGCTAAAGGCATCGGTCTCTGCCGTACGGAGCATATGTTTATGGCACCGGACCGGATTCCTATCGTCCAGGAAATGATTATGGCCGAAACTTACCCCGAAAGGGAAAAAGCTTTAGAAAAGCTCCTACCCATGCAGGAAGAGGACTTTTACGGGATACTCAAAGTAATGAGCGGCTATCCCGTCACCATCCGTCTCCTGGATCCTCCCCTCCATGAGTTCCTGCCTAATATAGAGGAACTGGTGGTAGAAATAACCCAGCTTAAAATGAACAACGGAGACCCGGAAGAGTTGTCTAAGTTGGAGAATATTTTACGAAAAGCGAGAACCCTCCACGAATTTAACCCCATGTTGGGTCACCGGGGCTGCCGTCTGGGTATTAGCTATCCCGAGATTTACCGGATGCAGGCCCGGGCCATTTTCCAGGCTGTTGTCCGCCTGACCCGGGAGGGCTTCAAGGTCATTCCCGAAGTGGAAATACCCCTGGTGATTGACAAGAACGAGCTGGCTATCTTACGCCGTGATGTGGAAGAGGTAGCCCAAGAAGTTATGAAAGAAACAGGGCTGAAGTTTGAATATACAGTAGGGACTATGATTGAACTGCCCAGGGCTTGTCTTACAGCGGGAGAAATTGCGGAAGTCGCTGACTTTTTTGCCTTCGGTACCAATGACTTAACGCAGACAACCCTTGGCTTCAGCCGTGATGACGCCGAAGGGAAGTTTATGAACCATTACCTGGAGAAAAAGATTCTTACCAGCAATCCCTTTATTGTCCTGGACCGGGAAGGTGTAGGAAAATTAATGGAGTTGGCCGTTAAAGGAGGCCGGGAGAAAAAGCCAGGATTCAAGGTGGGTATCTGCGGTGAGCACGGGGGGGAACCCAGTTCCATTGAATTCTGCCACCTGTTGAACCTGGATTATGTAAGCTGTTCTCCTTTCCGTGTGCCCATCGCCCGCCTGGCTGCAGCCCAGGCTAAAATCAAACATGGCTAGAAGTTAGGCCCCACTGTTAAGTGGGGCCTAACACATTTTTCTCCCATCCCGCTTTCCGGGGGATTTTGAGTTGTGGATGCTTTACTAAAAAGAAGGATTTTGGGGGACTTTAGTGTAATTAAGAAATAAGATTATTTTGTGGTGGAGGCTTTATGTCCATACGCGACGAAATAGAGCAGCTGGAAGAATTGACCCTTGCTTCCTACGCCATGCGCTCCCGTGACAGCCGCGGCCGGGTCATTGACGAAGAACCTGATCCTTTGCGTACCTGTTATATGAGGGACCGCGACCGTATTATTCATTCAAAATCCTTCCGGCGTTTAAAACATAAGACGCAAGTCTATATCTCTCCCGAGAATGACCATTATCGCACCCGTTTAACCCATACCCTGGAAGTGAATCAGATTTCTAAAACCGTGGGGGCTGCTCTCCGCTTAAACCTGGATCTGATCGAAGCCATTGCCATGGGTCATGATGTAGGGCATACTCCCTTTTCCCATACGGGGGAAGAGGTTCTTAATATGTTATTGCCGGGTGGTTTTCGCCATAATGAAAACAGTGTGCGGGTACTTACCCGGATTGAACAGGGTAAAAGAGGCTGCGGCCTCAATTTATCCAGGGAAGTACTGGATGGCGTATTACACCACAGCGGGTTTGCTACCAAAGAGCAGGTTCCCGCTACCCTGGAAGGTCAGGTTGTACGCTACGCAGATAAGATTGCTTATGTCCAGCATGATATTGACGACAGCATCAGGGCAGGTGTTTTAACGAAAGAAGATCTCCCCGGGGAATACCTGGAAATCCTGGGACACAGCCATGGTGAACGTATAGCTACCCTGGTTCTGGATTTGATCGAGCATAGCAGGAAAAAACTTGAGAAGGGAGAACTTAAGATAACGTTAGGGCCCAGGGTGGATAGGGCCTTACAGGGGCTCCGCAAGTTTATGTTTGAGCATGTTTATAAAGGACCGCTCTGCCGTTTGGAAAGAGAAAAAGCCATGTATGTGGTGGAGTTTGTTTTTAACTATTACCGGAAAAACCCGGAGAAAATGCCTGATTTTTACGTGCAGATTGCCCGGGAGGAGGGCGTAGACCGGGGAGTTGCCGACTACATTTCCGGTATGACTGATAACTACTGTGTTGCTGTGTTTAAGGACCTGATTTTACCCCGCTCCTTACTGAAGGCGAAATTTTAAAGGAATAATTTACAAGTAATGCAAGAATAATAGGTAAAAACAATTTAATACTATTTTTCTAATAAAAAAGAAGGAATTTCTTTGTGTTTCTCGAATAAATGACAATTGTTTTCATTCATTTCTAGGTTTCCTTTCAGTCTAAAACTTTGCGAAAAAGCAGGAAAAAATAATAGATATGGCGAAAACAATATCAACTGATGATGGGGTGGTGACCGGGTCATGTCAGGACGAATTCCCGAAGAGTTTATAAGTGACCTGCGGCACCGGGTAGATATTGTGGAAATTATCCGTGAATATTTACCTTTAAGAAAACAGGGCAACAATTTTATTGGCTTATGTCCTTTCCATCAGGAGAAAACTCCTTCCTTTGTGGTTTCACCCCAGAAACAAATTTACCATTGCTTTGGCTGTGGTAAAGGCGGCAACGTTTTTTCTTTCCTCATGGAAAAAAATAGTCTCAGCTATCCCGAAGCTGTACTGTATTTAGCCAAACGCTGCGGGATTACCATGCCCGAGAATGACGTTTCACCTGAAAAAGCCAGGCAAGAAAAGAAGAAGCAGCGCTACTATGAAATCAATGAATTTGTGACACAATATTACCATCGCCTCTTATTTGAAGGAGCCGGTAAAGAAGCACTGCTTTATCTGGAGAGGCGGGGACTGAGCCAAGATAGTTGTGAAAAATTCCTCCTGGGTTACGCCCCACAAGCTTGGGACCAGCTAACCCGTTTGTTATTGGATAAAAAGGTTTTACCTGAGGAACTGCTTATTTTGGGATTGGCAAGTAAAGCCCAAAATGGCAATCTCATTGACCGTTTCCGTAACAGGTTGATGTTTCCTATTTGTGACGAACGAGGACGTGTCGTGGGCTTCGGCGGCCGGGTATTGGATGATTCTTTACCTAAGTACTTAAATTCCCCGGATACGCCGCTTTTTAGTAAAGGGAGATTTCTGTATGGTCTGAATCTAGCCAAGGGACCCATCCGCACTCAGGATCAGGTCATCATTATGGAAGGTTATATGGATGTAATCACTGCTCACCAGCACGGGATTAGTAATGCTGTGGCGACTTTGGGTACAGCCCTCACTACTGAACAGGCTAGAATGATGATGCGTTACACCTATAATACCGCCACCTGTTTTGATGCCGACAGTGCAGGACAGGAGGCCACCCTGCGGGGCCTCGATATTCTCCGGCAATTAGGCTGTCATGTTTCCGTCGTAACCATACCTGACGGCAAAGACCCCGATGAATTTCTTAACAAACAGGGTAGAGAGGCATTTTTAAAAAGAATACAGGAAGCCCTCCCCCTTTTAGAATATAAACTGCAGAAAATGCTGGAAAAATACGATGCTAGTACCGTAAATGGTAAAATCCAGGTGGTGCAGGGACTCATACCCGACCTTCATAAGGTACAGAGTCCCGTAGCCAGGCAAGGTTTTATCCAGTTGTTGGCCGATAAGCTTGGCTTTCCCGAGGTAGCTATTCATGCCGAGATCAGGAAATACCAGCAGGGAGAGGCTGGGCCAAATACAGGGGATAGAAACCTCAAATTGAGTAAGAATAAATTCGTTGCCGTTTCGGCCACCGCAAAGGCGGAGAGAACTCTCATCCGCCTGGCAGTAGAGATTCCGGAAATCACCCCGCAAATTGAAGAAGCCGGTGGGATAGAGCTTTTTACCCATAATTCTTTAAAAGAAATTTATCAGCTGAATTTAGTTATGCGTCAGGCTGGTCATAATATAAAGGCCAATGATTTAATGGCCTTTTTGGAAGCCAAAGAAAGCCAGGAAATCCTGGCAGAAATACTGATGGCCGATGAACTGCCCCAAGATTGGGAACGTGCCTTAAGAGACTGTCTTACAATTTTAGAACTTGAATATATTAATAGAAAAATCCAGGAAAAAAGCAACCTTATGATTCAATGTGAACAAAAGGGTGATATCAGCAAATCCCAAGAGTTGATGGCTCACATCCAACAATTGGTTATCCATAAACAGAGATTAATAGCTACCCTACGGAAGGGGGGGAATGGGTTTGAAAACTGAAAAAGACATAGAACAACTAAAAATTAATGGCGTGAAAGAACTTATCCAGAAAGGCAAAAAACGCGGTATTTTAACCTACCGTGAAATAATGGATACTCTACAGGGTGTGGAAATGACCCCTGAACAGATAGACGAGGTTTATGAACACCTCGGTTCCATGGGTATTGATGTGGTGCCTGATTCTGCTGATATTGAATCTTTCGGCGATGCACATGAGCCGGAGGTTATGGATGACCACCCGGAAGTTGAGGATGGGGAGATTGAAATTGATCTTTCCGTACCTGAGGGTGTTGGCATTGATGACCCTGTACGCATGTACTTAAAGGAAATTGGCCGGGTTCCCCTGCTCTCAGCTGAAGAGGAAGTGGAATTAGCTAAGAGGATGGAGCAGGGAGATGAGGAAGCCAAGCGTCGTTTGGCTGAAGCCAACTTGCGGCTTGTGGTCAGTATCGCCAAGCGCTATGTAGGTAGGGGCATGTTGTTTTTAGATTTGATCCAGGAAGGTAACCTGGGCTTAATCAAAGCGGTAGAAAAATTTGATTACCGGAAAGGCTATAAGTTCAGTACTTACGCTACCTGGTGGATTAGGCAGGCCATTACCAGAGCCATTGCTGACCAGGCCCGGACCATTCGTATTCCTGTGCATATGGTGGAAACCATCAACAAGCTCATTAGGGTTTCACGTCAATTGTTGCAAGAGTTAGGCCGGGAGCCATCACCTGAGGAAATCGCCAAAGAGATGGATATTCCTGTGGAAAGGGTGAGGGAAATTCTAAAAATTGCCCAGGAACCTGTATCCCTGGAAACGCCCATTGGCGAAGAAGAAGACAGTCATTTAGGCGATTTTATTGAGGATGAAGATGCACCGGCACCTGCCGAAGCGGCCTCCTTTATTCTCCTCAAGGAACAGTTGGAAGAAGTTCTGGAGACATTAACTCCCCGGGAAGAAAAAGTCCTCCGTTTACGTTTTGGTCTCGATGACGGGCGGGCCCGCACCCTGGAAGAAGTAGGCCAGGAATTTGGCGTTACCCGGGAAAGAATCAGGCAAATAGAAGCCAAAGCCTTAAGAAAACTTCGTCACCCCAGCCGCAGCCGCAAATTAAAAGATTATTTGGATTAAATTACTATTGACCGCTGCGGAAAATTATTATACAATAATCATTGTCTCCGATGGAGATTGACCGGGCCTATAGCTCAGCGGTAGAGCAACCGGCTCATAACCGGTTGGTCCCTGGTTCGATCCCAGGTGGGCCCACCAACTAAATTGGGCGATTAGCTCAGCTGGGAGAGCGCCTGCCTTACAAGCAGGATGTCGGCAGTTCGATCCTGTCATCGCCCACCATCTTTAAACAAAACATAGCACCATGCTCATGCATGGTGCTTTTTGTGCGCGACAACGGGGACGGTTCTACTGTCGCATTGCTTTTGTTTGCGACAATGTTCTGTCATTTATCAACTGGTGAAGTAATTATGCACTTACGCAAGCGTGACCCTAAATTAAGACTTTTTTATGATATAATAAGCATGATGAAGCCGGGTAACGGGTAAAACGGGTAGACTAGAGGGGGATCTCTATGCATCGTCCTGTGGTCATGGGTAAACTTGGTATGGTTTAATGCCATGGAAGCTGCCATTACGGTTAATGTCGTTCTCAATGTGGTGTAGCCCTATGCTTGCGGCATGGGCGGGGATGTCTTCTTTCTGTACCCGGTTGTGTCCACGCCTGGCAGGAAATTTATGAGCGATTCGCCACCAAGAGTTTGGCATATTTATTTGCCCCGACCATAGATTATGCCCAGGGTTTCCCAGCCAGTCATCACCTGGTAGAAATTATCCGCAAATATAGTGATATACTACAAAAGGACCGGGAACTGCAAAAAAAATTTTTTACCCCGGGGCAGCGTTTCCCGTCCCGGAGATATCATCTGCCAGGATGATTAATGGACTTTTACCTGGGAACTATCGCCCAGAAGATAGAGAAAGAATTTTCCACCTCGTTCCAGAATCTCCGCATAGAACAGACTAAAGAAAAACTAAGGTTCGCCGCCAGTTATGGCATCCGGCCACTGGCGGCATTAGGCACATCCTGTGTCGTCGAAATCAGACCACCCTCAACATTCCATTTATGGAATGTTGAGGGTGGGGTCTGACCATATGAATGCCCCTCTGATTTTTCATCCTCACTTCGCAAAGTCTGTTTCGCTATGCTCCAATATGGAACTTTTATGGCAAATTCCTTATTCTGAGGATTACTTTCAGGGTAGTGGTGTACTACTTCATTGAAAGAAAGAGGTAATAACGTGCTCAATTTATCCCAGCGTTTACTGGCCCTGGCCCGTTTGGTGCCGCAGGGTTCCAGGGTGGCAGATATCGGTACGGACCATGCTTTTCTCCCCTGTTATTTGGTGAAAGAAGGGATTGCTTCCTTTGTCATAGGCGTGGATGTTCATGAAGGACCATACCAGGCGGCCTGCCGTACCGTGAGGGCCTACAATGTGGCGGAACAGGTAGAAATACGGCGGGGCGACGGGCTGACAGCGCTTATGCCGGGTGAGGTAGATGTGGTGATTATTGCCGGGATGGGAGGAAGTACCGGCAGGGACATTTTAGAGAATTCTCCTCAAGTAGTGGAAAAACTGAAAAAAATGATTTTCCAGCCCATGAACGGAGCTGACGTAGTTCGCAGGTGGCTGTCGGAGCATAACTGGGTGATTACCGGAGAGGATATTATTTACGAAGATAAAAGACTTTTTGTGGTAATTGCTGCGGAAAAAGGGGAAAGAACGGCCCTCACGGAAGAAGAAATTCATTATGGGCCTCTCTTAATCAAGATGAGACACCCTTTACTGCAGGAAGTTTTACAGAAAGATATAGAAGCGATGCAGGAAATACTCAAGCAGTTGGCGAAATCTCAAAATCAAGAGAGTAGAGTAAAAGTAAATGAATTTACGAGAAAAATCCACATGGCAAAGGGGTTACAGGAATGGTTGTTCGCTGCCAAACAGTAGCACAGTTAATTGAAAAATTTGCACCCAAATACTTGGCCGAGGACTGGGATAATATCGGCCTGCAGATAGGCGACCCGGCCCAGGAGGTAAGGAAGATTTTTGTCTCCCTGGATTTGAACCTAGAAGTCCTTGATGAAGCCCTCAGCCTGGGCGCAGACATGCTTGTTGTGCACCATACGCCCCTTTTCAAACCCCTTAAAAACATCAGGACTGATTTGCCTTTGGGCCGCCTTATTGCCAGGATTGTGGAAAACCGGCTGGTTCTCTATACTGCTCATACCAACCTGGATTCGACCTGGGGTGGTGTAAATGATGTTTTGGCCCAAAAACTCAAGCTCCAGGATGTAACAATACTCTCCTCCGGCTGGCAGCAGAAACTCTTTAAACTGGTGGTATTCGTGCCCCTGGATTACGTGGAAAAGGTTCGTGAGGCCATTTCTGTGGCAGGAGGAGGGTGGATCGGTAATTACTCCGACTGTACATTCCAGTTAAAAGGCACGGGGACTTTCCGGCCCTTGTCCGGCACCAATCCTTTTATCGGTGAGCAGGGTAAACTGGAATATGTTGAGGAAATTCGCCTGGAGACCATTGTTCCGGAAGAAATTCTTTCTAAAGTCGTGAAAGCTATGCTCAAAGCACATCCCTATGAAGAAGTGGCTTATGACATCTATCCCCTGGCCAACCCCGGTAAGCAGGCAGGTTTGGGGAGAGTGGGTTATTTGGCTGCACCCTTATCCCTAGCAGATTTTATTGAACTCGTGAAAGAATCCCTGGGGATATCTCATGTCCGTTATTGCGGCGATTTGCATAAAACCGTCCGTAAAATTGCCTTATGCGGGGGAAGCGGCGCTTCTTTTATTGCCCAGGCCGTTTTTGCCGGTGTCCAGGTTTTGTTAACTGGAGATATCAAGTACCATGAGGCCCAGGAAGCTCTTTCTCAGGACCTGGCACTGGTGGACGGCGGCCATTTTGCCACAGAACAGCCTGTTGTTGATGTATTGGCCGATTTCCTCCGCCAGCAGCTGGCTAAGGAGGATGTACAGGTTTTTGTTTCCCGGATCAATACAGATCCTTTTCGTTATTTATAGGATGGGAAGTTATTTCCTGTCCTTTTATTTTTTTTAAGATCATCAAGAGAGGAGAGGTAGTATGGAACAAGCAAGATTAATATGGGATTTGCAAGCAATCGCCCAGGAAGAGTATGTCCTGCAGAAAAAAGAAGGATTAAAGTCTCTGGTGGTTCGCTTAAAACAACTGCAGGACAGCATTAAAAGAGCGGAAGAAGAAAGCAGCAAACTGGGTAACCTCCTTGCCGGGGCAGAGGCTAAGGCTACCAAGCTTGATACAGAAGTAGCGAGGATCACCAAACAGGCCCAGGGAAGTAAGGATAAGTTGTACCAGGCCAAAGGCGGGTCTTTAAAAGAATTATTAAGTTTACAGCAATCTCTGATCAAAATGGAAGAAGAAGTGAATAAGAGTGAAAACCGTTACATGGAGGTACTGAATGAGATAGAAAACCTCAAGAAGAAACAAGAGCAGGTGAAGGAAATTATTAAATCCCTGAAGAAAGAATATAACGAGGGTGTGAAGGAGTATAAGAAAGCCGTAAGCCAGCTGGATTTTAAACTTGCCGAACTAAAACTAAAGAGGGAGGAAATCGAGGAGCAATTAAGTCCTGAGACATTACGGCTTTATACGGAAACGGAAAGGCGTTTTCCCAGGAATGCCGTGGCAAAAATCAAAGGGGGGACTTGTTCAGGCTGCCACATCAGTATCCCCTCGGTTTTAGTCCTGCGCATCAAAGAGGGTAAAACTTTACAGCGCTGCGACAACTGCGGGAGAATTTTAATAAACATTCCCTAAGCACCTAGTTTTAGCTGAGTTAAGTGGAGGACAGCATGAAAAAAAGAGCAACAATAATCATTCTAATCTTTTTACTTTTCATCTCTCTTCATGTACAGGCAGCAGAATTATCCTATAGCATAAAAGATCAAACCTATTACCAGGTGACCACTACTTATTACTTTAAAAACGTGGGCACATCGACTGCCCGGGATATTAATCTTGCCATAACATTACCCAATGTCTATTTAACGAAAAACATGCCCTATTCCCATTTGATAGCCACCAAATACTCACAAGAGCCCCTGGAAATCACTACAGACCTGAAAGGCAATCGCACCGGTAAGTTTAATATTGCGGCTATTAAGCCAGGTGAAAAAAAAAGCTTAAGTATCCAGCAAGTTTACCGCGTGGGTAAGATTAGTTTTACCATTGATCCTGGGAAAATAGAAAGTTATAAGCCCCTGGAGCCGGCATTGATTCCTTATTTGAAGCCGGCACCGGGCATCGAGAGCGATAATCCCCTAATCATCAAGAAAGCCAAGGAGATAACCGGAGGGGAAACCAATCCTTTTCTTAAAGCCAAAAAGATTTTTGCTTTTTTGAACAGCCATATGCATTATGCCGATAAACCCACAGATCCTGCCAATAAGGGGGCTCTCTCCGCATTGCAAACAGGGATCGGGGTCTGTGAGGATTACTCTGATTTAATGGTAGCCCTTCTGCGGGCTGTAGGGGTACCAAGCCGCACTGTGGCCGGGTGGATGGGAACTATAAGCCAACCCCAGGTGACTATTGCCGACGAAAGCGGTCAGAAGCTTCCGGGTCATATGTGGGTGGAATACTACCTGCCTGGTTATGGCTGGATACCGGCTGATCCCACTTATACATATCTCTATAATGGGGTTCCTACCGTTGATTACAGCAGGTTGACGGGATTAAATGAACTGCGTTATGCAGAGGAAAGCGAGGCAGAAAGTTACCGGGTTTATTACAGTTACTATAATGGTAAATTGGAAGGATACTTCACCATCACCTTAACCAAAAGCCAGATTCCCCCCAGTTATGATGCCGACCGGGAACCGGTAACCCTTTACCTGGAAGGACTGCCCCTTATTTATGATGTCGAACCGGTAATTGCCGGAGGACGTACTTTAGTACCGCTGCGGGGCATTTTCAGTACTCTGGGGGCTCTTGTATCCTGGGATGAAGCTTCCCAAACCGTAACAGCCAGGACAGCCTCTAAAACAATTACCCTGAAGATTGGGAGCACCAATGCACAAATAAACGGACAAAATGTAGTCCTGGATGTCCCGCCCCAAATTATTGCCAACAGGACCATGGTGCCCCTGCGCTTTATTGGCGAAGCCCTGGGGGTACAAGTTAACTGGGATAGTAATATCAGAGTGATCAATCTCAACTTTTAATCTTTTTCCCTCAATGCCGGTTACCGGCAGTTTTTTTGATATCATAATCCGCCCGGAGGACTCCCGCCTCTAAGCGAAGCGTAGGCGGGAGAGGCTCACGCAGTCATTAACGGGTGCAGTGGAGAAGTGGACATGTAATTATTGTTGACGTATGCTCAAAATAGGTTTAGTATAGAGATGAATTAAATTTAACAAATGTTTATAATATAAACGAATACAGATTGTAAATATTAGCAGAGGGGGGCTTTTATGACCAACAAGTATGTGATTATTGGCGGGGTTGCATGTGGACCTAAGGTTGCAGCGAGATTGCGCCGCTTAGACCTGGATGCGGAAATTACCATTATTGAAAAGGGAGAAATTCTCTCCTATGGCGGTTGTGGTATGCCATATTACATTTCCGACGAAGTGCATGATATCAAGGAACTGTGGAGTACGCCCGTAGGTGTTCCCCGTGACGTCCAGTTCTTTAAGAAAGTAAAAAATATCGAGATTATGGATAGAACCCTGGCCCAGAAAATCAACCGTACAGAGAAAAAAGTTGAGGTAGTGAGACTGGAAACTGGTGAGGTCCAGGAGATCTCTTATGACAAGCTGGTATTAGCTGTTGGGGGCACACCCGTGGACCCGCCCATTCCCGGGAAAAACTTAAACAATGTGTATAAACTGAATCATCCCTATGATGCCGAAGGAATTAAAAAAGCTGTAGGCACTGGTAAAATTAAAAATGCGGTTATTGTAGGCGGGGGGTTAATAGGTTTAGAAGTAGCCGAATCCTTAACAAAACTGGGCATCAAAGTCGTTATTGTGGAGATGCTGGATCGTGTCTTACCCAAAATGCTGGATATCGAAATGGCCAGTCTCTTAATGCATGACATGAGAGTTAACGGGGTCGATATTTCCGTCAATAATAAGGTTTTAAGTTTCGAAGGTGACGACCAGGGGAACCTGAAGGCAGTTGTGACAGAACAGGGGACCATAGAAGCCCAACTGGCCCTGGTCTCCATTGGTGTAAGACCCAACAGTAAACTTGCTCAGGAAGCAGGTTTGGAAATAACAGACAATGACGCCATCAAAGTAAACGAATACCTGCAAACAACAGACCCGGATATCTATGCCGGTGGCGATTGTGTAGATAATTATCATTTAATTTTAAAGAAACGAGTCTATACCCCTTTGGGCGATCTGGCCAATATCCATGGAAGGATAATTGCCAATAATATTGCCGGGACTCCGGAAGAATTTCCAGGTGTATTGGGAACAACTATTTGCAGGGTTTTTGATTTTAACGCGGGTAGTGTAGGGCTTACTGAAGAGAGGGCGCGGGAACTACATTATGATGTGGTCACAGTACTTGCACCTGGGCCTGATAAAGCCCATTTTTATCCAACAGCAAAAACTATTTTTATTAAACTGGTCGGAAACAAAAAAGATGGAAAAATTATTGGCGCACAGGTTATCGGACCTGGTGATGTGGCCAAAAGGTTGAATATGTTAAGTTTGGGACTTTATTATGGAATAACGGCCAAAGAAATGGCCAAGATGGATCTTGCTTATGCTCCACCTTTTGCGCCTGCTATGGATAACTTAATCACGGCGGCCAATATTATACAAAACAAGATTGATGGTATTGCCAAATCCATTTCCGTATTGGATGTAAAGAAAAAGTTAGAGAATAATGAAGACTTTATCTTATTGGATGTGAGAAGCCCTAAAGAAGTAGAAGAGATGTCTTTACCTTATAAAAACGTAGTCTATATACCCCTGGGTGTGTTAAGAGAAAAGTATGACCAACTTCCTCGCGATAAGGAAATTATCATATTCTGTAAAGTTAGCCTGCGGGGATATGAGGCGCAAAGGATATTAGAAGAAAAGGGATTTACCAATATCAAGTTTATGGATGGCGGCATAGTGAGCTGGCCTTTCGAACGTAGTGTCAAGAAATGATAAGATAAGAGGTGGTTAATCATGGCCCAATGTAACAGTAATACCCGTGGCTGTAACGAAGAGAAATGTGGACAGGATGCATGTCATGGTGGTAAGAAAAGTTATCAAAGCCAACCTCATATGTCAGGAGTTTAAAATACCTTTGCTGTGTGTCCTGCCCTTGCAATCCTCCCTCAGTACCTTGGGTGATGAAGGCAGGATAGAAGAATTTAACAGTGAGGAGTTCTTAAAGACCGACCTTTTACTTGTTCAGTTTTAGAAGCCAATCGTATAGGCATATAGTTAGAAGGTGCTCTCATAGATAGAGAGTACCTTTTACTTAGAGAGGGAGGTTTTTATATGTATACCGAGAAGATATTAGACCACTTTACTAATCCGCGTAACCTGGGAGTTTTGGAAGATGCCGATGGCATCGGCGTATTGGGAGATCCAGGATGTGGAGATTATATAAAAGTCTATATTAAGGTAACTGATGATCATATTAGTGATATACGCTTTCAGATAGCCGGATGTCCGGCGGCCATTGCCTGTGGCAGTGCCATGACCGAACTGGCGAAAGGCAAATCCATAGATGAGGCCGCGGAAATTTGCGATGCAGATATACTGGAGTACCTGGGGGGGCTTCCCGAGGAAAAGGCCCACTGTTCCAATCTGGGAGCGGGTGCTTTACAAAATGCCATCATTAATTATCTGGTAAAAGCGCTGCAACAGCAAGAGCATGTAACTGTTATCTAGATAAGGTATGGGGCATTAGGTGGTCATATGTATAGAACCCTGTTTATAGTATAATTAATGGGTTCTCATGAGTGCCAGAAGCAAAATTGCGGAAGCTATTATCAAAGGCAAGGCCATGAGGATAGAAGGTGGGAATTATAAAATCGCGAAAGGTGTTATAAGTGGTGACGGGTCTGATTGCCCTGATTTTAAATATTGTTTTACCCGAAGACCAGGAAAAAGGATTACAAAATAAAAAGGTCGAATCTATCACGGAAAAGGCTTAACATCTTGTAATGCTTAACCATTGAGGGATGAGGGAGGATCATTATGTTTACAATTCAGGACTATGTTGTTCCCGGAACGCTGGAAGAAGCGTACGGGATTTTAAAAGCAAAAAGGAATAATACCATTCTTGGCGGATGTGCCTTTCTGCGGCTGGGTTCTCAAAGAATAGGGACCGCCATTGATTTAGCCAGGCTTAATTTAAATTTCATCAACGAGTATGAACAAACCATTGAAATTGGGGCCATGACCACTTTCCGTGACGTTGAGATAAGCCCCCTTTTGAAAGAATACTTTAACGGTCTTTTACCCCAAGCGGTAAAGCATATCGTGGGGGTACAGCTGCGCAATATTGTGACGGTAGGCGGTACCGTTTATTCCCGTTACGGTTTTTCCGATCTCATCACGGCCCTACTCTCCCTGGAAGCTGAGGTGGAGTTATTTAAGGCCGGGCGGGTTTCTCTGGAAAACTTTCTGGAAAACGGGTCGGCAAAAGATATTCTGGTTAAAGTAATCATTCCCAAGACGGCCAAAAAAGCGGTATTTAACAGCATGCGGAATTCGCAAAGCGACTATGCCATTGTAAATGTCGCCGTCTCTAAAGAGGGAGACCGGTGGCTTTTAGTGGCAGGGGCCAGACCCCAGCGGGCCCAAATTGCCAAAGAGGCTTCGTTATATTTGGCCAACAGCAGCTTATCTTCGGAGGACATCGAACATGCTGCAAACCTGGCCACCAGTGAATTGACCTTCGGCAGTAACATGCGGGCCAGTCAAAAATACCGTGAGGCCGTCTGCAAAGTTCTTCTAAAAAGAGCCATAGGGGAGGTTTTAGCGTGCGAATAAAGGTGACGGTCAATGAAAAAGTGATGGAAATGGAAGCCCCTTATGATGAATTTTTAGCCGATACATTGAGAAAGCATGGTTTTTTAAGCGTGAAAAAGGGGTGCAATACGGGCTCCTGTGGTTTATGTACCGTCTGGCTGGACGGTAAACCGGTACTCTCCTGTTCTTTTCTTACAATGAGAGTAAACGGGGGAAATATTACCACTATTGAGGGTGTGCAGAAAGAGGCCCGGGAGTTTGCCGATTTCCTGGTCAAGGAAGGCGCAGACCAGTGTGGCTTCTGCAGCCCCGGGTTTATCATGACGGTCCTGGCCATGAAGCGAGAGTTGTCCAACCCTACAGAAGAAGATATCATCCACTATCTGACAGGGAATCTTTGCCGCTGCACAGGGTATCAGGGACAGTTGCGAGCAATTAAAAAATATCTGGGGGTTGTGTAGTGATGCGTATAGTAAATCAGCCAATCTCTAAGATTGACGGGATGGATATTACCACGGGAAAGCCTGTTTATACAGACGATTTGGCTCACGGCCATGAGCTGGTGGTAAAAATTCTGAGAAGCCCTTATGCTTTTGCCAGGATCAAAGCCATTAATTTAGAAAAAGCTAGCCGGATACCCGGCGTGGAGTGCATACTTACATATCAAGACGTTCCCAAAACACGTTTTACCATGGCCGGGCAGTCCTATCCCGAGCCCTCCCCCTACGACCGTTTAATCTTAGACGAATACGTGAGGTATGTGGGGGATGAAGTAGCCATTATCGCCGCCGCAGATGAGAAGGCGGCCGAAAAAGCTATGAAGCTGATTAAAGTAGAATACGAAATCCTGGAGCCCGTTCTGGATTTTGAAAAGGCTATCGGTCATCCCTCAGTAGTCCATCCGGAAGGAGATGTCACAGTAAATATGGACATCGGGATGGATAAAACAAAGAATATCGCCTCTTCCTGTAAAATCGAAGTCGGTGATGTGGAAGGGGAACTGAAAAACAGTGATGTGGTCGTGGAAGGAACCTATTATACGCAGGCCCAGGCCCATGCCATGATGGAAACTTACCGTGCCCTAACCTATTTTGACCACAATGGAAGGCTTACCATCGTCAGTTCCACTCAGATTCCCTTCCACGTGAGAAGGATTGTGGCCAGGGCTTTGCAAATCCCCATGAGCAGGGTCAGGGTCATCAAGCCCAGGATTGGCGGCGGGTTCGGAGGGAAGCAGACAGCCTCGGTGGAAGTCTTTCCTGCTCTCGTGACCTTGAAAACTGGCAAGCCCGCTAAGATCATTTACGACAGAAGGGAAACCTTTGCCTGTACCACCAGCCGTCATGCCATGCGGATTACTGTAAGACTGGGGGCCGATAAAGAGGGGAATATCAAAGCGATAGATATGCAGGCTTTGTCTGATACAGGGGCCTATGGCGAACACGCCCCTACGGTTTTTGCCGTGGCCGGGTATAAGACACTGCCCCTGTATGGTAAAGCCAGGGCCGTCAGGTATATGGGCCATGCCGTCTATACCAACAAAATGCCGGCAGGGGCCTTACGGGGCTATGGCGTGACCCAAGGCACATTTGCCCTGGAATCAGCCATCAATGAACTGGCGGCTAAACTACAGATGGACCCGGCGGAGTTGCGGGAAAAGAATATTATCAGGGAAGGGGACGCCCATCCGGTTTTAGGTGAAACCCCGGAAGGAAAGCCGGTTGTATTGGCAAGCAGTGCCTTGGACCGCTGTATTAAAAGAGGTAAAGAACTCATTGGCTGGGAGGAAAAATACCCCCGGAAAGTTGTCAGTGACACCAAAATCCGTGCCGTGGGCATGGCCATCACCATGCAGGGTTCAGGGATAGCCGGCATTGATACGGCTTCTGCCGTCATCAAGTTGAATGATGACGGTTTCTATACCCTGCTCTTAGGTTCCACAGATATGGGGACCGGCAGCGACACCACCATGGCCCAAATAGCCGCAGAAGTATTGGAAACCACCATGGACAAAATCATTGTCCATGCCGCCGATACGGATATCTCACCCTATGATACGGGTTCCTATGCATCCAGCACTGCCTATGTCACAGGAAATGCCGTCATCAAGGCTGCCGAAGACATGAGAACAAAAATTATAGAGGCCGGAGCTAAACTTTTAGGTGTGGATTCTGAAGAAATAGAATTTGACGGTGAGTTCGTGCGGGCGATAAATAAAGATCTATCCTTATCCCTTGATGAAATGGCCCGGCGTTTAATTTCCGGGGAAGGAAAGTTGCAGCTGGTAGGTACGGGTACTTTTGGCGGGGATACAAGTCCTCCGCCATTTATTGCCGGCTTTGCCGAAGTAGAAGTTGATACGGAGACGGGGAAAATAGATGTAATTGAATACGTGGCTGTTGTGGATTGCGGCACCATGATTAACCCTAACCTTGTCCGCATCCAGGTGGAAGGCGGCCTGGTCCAGGGTATCGGCATGGCCATGTATGAAGATGTCAAATACAGTGAGCGTGGCAAAATGCAGACCGATACCTTTATGCAGTATAAAATCCCCTGCAGGAAGGATATCGGGAAGATTACGGTGGAGTTTGAGCCCAGTTATGAGCCCACGGGGCCCTTCGGCGCCAAGTCTGTGGGTGAAGTGGTCATTAATACACCTTCACCGGCCATCGCCCATGCTGTTTATAATGCTGTCGGTGTTAACATCAGAAATCTGCCCATTACGCCTGAAAAGGTATTAATGGCAATTCTGGAGAAAAAATAAAGGAAGAAGAAAGAACCGGACTCCACGGAGTCCAAATAACTTATTTATATGACAGAGTTTTTGCCATAAAAAATAATAAAGATGACCCCCGGCACGGGGATCATCTTTATTAGAGGATATCAATACCTGGAGTAATTACCTGATTAGGTTGTCTTCTTTACTCCGTCTAATCTTTCATCGCCAGAACCTTTGCGCACAAAAGTTTTACAACAGGTGGCCATGCAGTCGTCAACAGGTGTAGTGGGGAATTGGGCATGATTGGGTGCATCTAATGTATCTGGCCTTTCAGCGGCTAAGTTGTCGGATGTTACCATAATTTCATTAGCTGCACAAATGTTACCTTTGTCCCAGTAGTGACAAGTGTTCACACTGCAATAGATATTGGACATAATGTAAAACCTCCTTGTACATTTTGCGTTTATTGTTTGTCGATTTAAATAAAGATATTCCTATATCCTTACTATTCGTGATTGTTTTTTGGCAGATGATTAGGGGGAGGGTGAAGCCAGGGTTACGATATAGGAAATGACACTCTGGTCATCTAAGATTTGCAAATGGCTGTTGAATCTGTATTTAGAATGGGTGGGGTTATTGTTTAAAATGAACCCCGCTGTGAGAGGATCTCCTTCGGCATCGATTAGGCAGGAGGTTTTGCTGCGTACAAAATAATCTTTATAATGTGAGAAGGTCGCTACTTGTATCCCATCTCTTTGCAGTTGTTTGATGGATGAAGTGCGTAACTGAAGGAAATCTTGATAAAACCGGGATTCATAAATTAGTTCTTTAACTGCAGTGCTCCCCCAAACTGAGCCACTAGCATCGAGAATTCTCATAAGTATTCCCGGAACATTGATGGTAGAGCCCATTAAAGGAGAATTTAAGGTGATAACACCATGGATTTTTTTCCTGCTTTCCGGGTGGGTCGTACTTACAAAATCCAAGGCTATTCTGCCCCCTAAACTATGCCCCACCAGAATAAAGCGGGCCTCGGGGTTAGCCTGAGTTATATTTTCAATTAATTGTTCTAATTGGTATACACTAAGATAAAGGGATTGACCGGTATTTTTACGGGTGTACGGGTAGGGGACCCAATTGCCGTTCTCAATGTGCCCGCCCATATAACTATAGAGGAGAAAGCGGTTATCGTGGTATGAATAACCTACTACAGACATGGCACGTCTAATGTTTTCAAATCCCATGTTGGCAAAAGGACTGCCATCACACCAGCTATCTATACCATGGAGAAACACAAAATAGAGATTACGGTTAGAAGTTACAGATTCTGGTGGCAGAATAGGCCGGTGGCCCTCATACCGCTCATTTTTTATATGGATAATATCTGTAAATGAAAATAAAACAAAAGTAAGAATGATGATTAATAATCCGTTTTTCTTCATAACCGCCCCAGCACCGCAATATTTATGAATAAAAGCAGCAATATCGCATAAGAATGTTGTCACTCGTGCTCAATGAACTAACCGGTAGAACCACAACCAGAAGCCGCTTGTGCTGGCTTGGGCTCGTGGTAGAAGTATACTTGCCGCCAGGTGATAATGATCTTCAGGACTGTTTAACTGAACGTATGGAAAATAATCAAAGGAGTAAGCAGCATTTAAATGAATCCATTCCTCCGGTTTCTTAAGATCAAGGTATATGTCACCATGGGTGATGGAGTAATTTTCCCGGTGTTTCCTGACCCATCTTTCAAATTCAACGTGACCCTTTCCCAAAACGCAACGGGAATGGTGGGGAACACACATATCCTGAACCAGGTGCGTGGCCGCTCCCAGAAAAAACATGGCCTTTTCATACTGTTTATTTTTCCATAGTTCAAGGGATTTCACCAAAAAATATTCACAGGTCAGGGTTGCATTGGGCCACAGCCATTTACCGGCTTTGGTCTCGTTATCATAGAAGTGGCAAAAAGCCTTTAATCCCGTATCCGCCCAGGTGACCCCCAAGTCCAGTTCTTCTGAAAAATAGCTAAAGAAATCGGCTTCCTTTCGATAACCGTCATTGTACAGTATTTCTTTAGCCTGTCGGTTTAAAAAAGTGTGGGTAAGGCTTGCTCCCCTAACACAATGCATGGGCAAAGGTAATGTTTTTAGTTTTTGGTAATTGACTGTCAAGGGACTAAGCATGGAAAGCACTAGATTGAACATTGATGTACCTCTCGCGCGTAACAGTGGAATATTTTATTTTTACCACTATTGGGTCTATAATATCTATAACCGTTGAAAAAAATTGAAGAAAAGAAAAAAATAAAAGAGCGTGGAATATCCACGCTCTTAACTGAAGCACAAGAGTTTGCCTGTAAGCCGAGTTCTGTACTCCTTGCGGAGCGATGATCATCTATCTGGGATGCCAGTTACCTGGCACCTCAAGCGACCTAACCCGGGAGCGGAACGGGCAGTTCCATTGCTCCTCTATTCGGTCTTGCTCCAGGTGGGGTTTACCGAGCCAGCCAGTCACCTGGCTGCTGGTGAGCTCTTACCTCACCTTTCCACCCTTGCCTGTGCGAACCTGTCGCCATCGGCGGTATGTCTCTGTGGCACTTTCCTTGGAGTCGCCTCCACTGGGTATTACCCAGCACCCTGCCCTGCGGAGCTCGGACTTTCCTCAGACACAGCCTTTCGGCATTTGTGCCCGCGATCATCCGGCATACTCATGTGCTTTATTTTTTCAAGGAATTAAATTGTAGCATATTACATAATGTATAGCAACATGTAATAGTTGGTATATCTATGATACCAAATCATTTAAGAATAGTTTTTTCTGGTTTTATATTCTCTATTTCACCAATTTCTATCATAATTATACTATAGACCGCAAGAAAATGATAGTGATTACTATTAACAGATTTTATAAAAATTTTCCTTGGGAAAGGTTAGCTGGTAAAGAATTGAGACAACATTAGATTATTCGATCTTGCAAGGAGGGAGAATCATGTTTAGCTACAACATACCTGGACGGGGTATCATTCATATTGAGCACCTGGTTTTAGACTTAAACGGGACTATTGCTGTGGATGGTAAAATAATTCCCGCGGTATTTCCACTTTTGGAACAAATACAAGAGAACCTGACAGTACATATCATAACTTCCGATACTTTCGGCAGCGTGGAGGAGCAGTGTCAGGGTTTGCCTTTTGTGATAAAAAAACTGTCTTCCGGGGACCATATCCGGGAGAAAGAGGAATACGTTAAAACTTTGGGAGTACATAAAGTTTTGGCCATAGGTAACGGCGTAAATGATGCCAGGATGTTAAAAAACAGTATCCTCTCCATTGCCGTGATCGGAAGGGAAGGTTGTGCCCGGGAAGCTCTCTTTAATGCACAAATAATTGTCCAAAGCATCGAGGATGCTTTGGCTCTCGTCCTTAATCCTCAAAGAATGAGGGCCACTTTGCGTTCTTATTAAAAGGAAGGTGTATGACATGAAGTTTGATTATTACAAGTATCACGCGCTAGGCAATGATTATATCGTCATTGACCCTGGTGAATGTGACATAAAAATGACGCCTGATAACATCCGCCTCATCTGTCACCGCCATTTTGGGATAGGTTCGGACGGTATTCTCTATGGACCACTGGTAAACCCGCAAAAAGAACTGGTCCTCAAGATCTACAACCCCGACGGCAGTGAAGCCGAAAAGAGCGGGAACGGGATCAGGATTTTTTCCCGGTATCTTTTTGAAAGAAAATATGTCCAGGGTAAAAACTTTTCGCTAAGAACCCTGGGCGGTGCTGTCCAGGTGGAAATCCTGGATGAAGGGGCATCTCTGATTAAAGTGGACATGGGGAGGGTAACCTTTAGTGCCGAGGAGATACCGGTTCTCGGACTGGAGGGTGAAGTGGTAGCGAGGGAACTAACACTTACCAGTGGAGAAAAAATGCCGGTTACCTGTGTATCTATCGGTAATCCCCACTGTGTGGTGCCCATGGAAGGAATTTCCTGGGAAATAGCTCATAAATATGGCCCGCTCCTGGAAAACCATCCCCAGTTTCCCAAAAGAATAAATGTCCAGTTTCTTAAGGTTTTGGACCCTCGAAATCTGGCCATTGAAATCTGGGAAAGGGGCGCCGGCTATACCCTGGCCTCCGGCAGCAGCAGCTGTGCGGCTGCCAGTGCGGCTTACAGGTTGGGATTATGTGAAAAAGAAGTTAATGTCCATATGCCGGGAGGTACCATTAAGATAGAGATAGCAGAGGACTGGAATGTCCGGATGACAGGCCCTGTTACCGCTGTAGCCAAAGGTTGTTTCGGCCCGGACCTGCTGGCGGCTTTACAAATTTAGGTTGACAATCTGTCCCTCTATTCAATATAATACCTGCAAATGCATCGTGTTTTGAAGGAGGAGGCAAGTTATGGCCCATACTTTAGCTGTGCTGGTAGAGAATCGCCCTGGTGTTCTGACCAGAATTTCCGGGCTGATCAGCCGGAGAGCCTTTAATATTGAGAGTATTGCTGCCGGCTACACGGAAGAACCCGATATGACCCGGATCACCATTGTAGTCAATGGCGATGACCTGGAAATTGAACAGGTCGTGAATCAGCTTTCAAAATTAGTTGATGTCATTAAGATTGTCAACCTGACGGAAGTAGACTCTCTGGACCGGGAATTGGTGTTAATCAAGGTGAAAGCATTACCCGAGAAACGCTCAGATATTGTGGATATCGTAGATATTTTCCGGGCTAAAATTGTTGATGTAAACCGGGAGACTATGGTCATTGAGTTAACGGGTTCACAGGATAAAATTGATGCCCTCTGTGAAGTGCTGCAGGACCATGGCATCATTGAGATCGTTCGTACGGGGAAGATTGTGATCTCACGGGGACCTCTGCCTGCCAAAAATTTATGAAAATACATAAAATGCGGCTGAAACAGCAAAGTTTTCAGCCGTTTTTAGTTTTATTTTAAATTTAAACAAATTGCAGGAACCTATGTATAGGCAGTGGAAATATTCATAAAAGAAACACCAGTGATATTAAAAAGAGGTCGATAAAGGAGAGGGGGATTGGGGTGACCCTGAGATTCATTATCGGAAGGGCCGGTACCGGTAAAACCCACACGTGTCTTACGGAAATAGTAGAAAGGGCCTCAAGGGACAGCAGTACAAACCTGATTTATCTCGTCCCGGAACAGGCCACCTTTCAAACAGAGAAAGCCATTCTACAGCGGCATCCTGCGGGCGGCATCATGAATATTCAGGTGTTAAGCTTCCAGCGCTTGGCCTGGCGGGTTTTGCAGGAGACAGGGGGAGGATTGTTTCCTCCTTTAAACGAGCTGGGCAAGATTTTAATCCTGCGGCGCCTTGTGGAAATACATAAAGAGAAGTTTAAGGTATTCGGACGGGTCATTGAACGGCCCGGATTTTTGGAAACCCTGGTTAAAGGTATTTCTGAGTTTAAACTGTATGCCGTCTCTCCCCAACTGCTGGAAACTTGCTTACAACATGAAGAAATAAACAGGCATCCCTCTTTACCCGACAAACTGGCGGATTTGGCCTTAATATATCAGGAATTTGAGGCCTATATCAAAAACCAGTACCTGGATACCGATGATTATCTAGATCTCCTGGCTAATAACATTCACCGGGCTTCATTTTTACGGGATGCTGAGGTCTGGGTAGACGGTTTCCACGGTTTTACTCCCCAGGAGTATCATGTTCTCTCGGAACTGTTGCTGAAATGTGCTAGGGTGAATGTCACTGTCTGCCTGGCGGAAGAGCACACCAGGAAGCTTTTGCCGGAAACTCACACCTTTTATCCACCCTGGGAAACATACCAGAGGCTGCGCCAGCTTGCCTTTGAGGTGAATTGTCCTCTGGAAAAAGATGATGTTTTGGATTTTAGCGGTGAGCATCGTTTTTACCGGCGAAGGGATCTGGCTTTCTTGGAAAACAGTTTCCTGGAAGAGGGAAAAGTTAGCCATCCACCAGGAGCAGGTTTAAAACTGGTGGCCGCTGCCAACCGGCGGGCAGAAATAGAGGGAGTGGCCAGGGAAATTATCAGGCTGTGCCGGGAAGAAGGGTATCGTTACCAGGATGTAGCTGTGTTATTGCGGGATTTCAGCCAGTATGAGCTGTTACTGCCAACCATTTTCTCCGATTATGAAATCCCATATTTTTTAGATATGAAGCGTCCCGTACACCACCATCCCCTTTTAGAGTTATTACGGGCCGCCCTTGAGGTAGTGGAAAAAGGCTGGAATTATGACCCTGTTTTCCGTTACCTGAAAACGGATTTGGTTCCCCTCTCCCGCCAGGATGTAGACCTTTTGGAAAACTACTGCCTGGCCCATGGAATCCGAGGTTCGCGCTGGACCGATGGACGACCCTGGCAGTACAGGCGCTCACTTACCTTAGGTGAAGAAAGGGAACTAACCCAGGGAGAAGAGACGGAATTACGGCGCCTCAACAAGGCGAGGGAACGGGCAGCTGCCGCCCTTTTGGCCCTGCAAAACCGCTGTAAGAAAAGTCACACAGCCCAGGATTATTGCTTTAGCCTTTTTAGGCTTTTAGAGGACCTGGGTGTTACCTGGAAACTGGAGTTCTGGAGCAAAAAAGCCGAGGAAGCAGGACGCCTGGAAGAAGCCAGGCTTCATGCCCAGGTGTGGGATAAGGTCATGGAACTCCTGGACCAGACGGCGGAAGTTTTGGGAAAGGAACCGTTAAATATCACGGAATTCAGCCAGGTCTTTAACAGTGGTTTGGAAGGAATACAATTAGGTTTGATACCTCCGGGATTAGATCAGGTGCTGGTCGGGTCCCTGGAAAGGTCCCGAAATCCCGATTTAAAAGGGGTTTTTGTACTAGGGGTTAATGAGGGAGTACTCCCGGCCCGCAGCCTGGAAGAGGGCCTGTTCTTTGACGATGAACGAAAAGCCCTGGCGGAGACAGGTATCTCCCTGGCTCCCGGCAGTGAGAAGCGACTGTACGGTGAACAGTTCTTGATTTATCTTGCCCTGACCAGAGCCAGTGATTTCTTATGGGTCAGCTACCCTATGGCTGATGGGGATGGTAAAGCTTTGGCTCCCTCTCCCTTGATTGCCAGGCTCCGGGAGCTATTCACCCCGGGGGAAGAGAAGTTAGCACTGGCCGTATGTACTGTGGAGCCTACCGGCGATAATGACGAAGATTATGTCGTTCATTCTTACCGGACCCTGGGATACCTGGCAGCTGTTCTGCGCCAGGCTGTAGAAGGAAAAGCAATAAACCCCCTCTGGTGGCATGTCTATAACTGGTATATAGACCAAAAAGAATGGCAGAAGCCCGTGAGCAGGGTAGTCCAGGGTCTTTATCATGTCAACCAGGAAGCCAGAATATCCCGGGAACAGGTCAGAAAAATATACGGGACAACTTTGCTCGCCAGCATATCAAGGCTGGAAAGGTTTAAGGCCTGTCCCTTTGCCCATTTCCTGGCCTACGGGCTAAAACTCAAAGCAAGGCCGGAATTTAAATTGGGGGCCCCTGACCTGGGGCAGTTTTTCCATAAAGCCCTGGAGCGTTTCTATCAATACCTGCAGGACCATGAGCTGGAGTGGGCTGAATTAACCATGGAACAGGCCCGGGAGATTACCGAAGAGATTGTGAATGAACTGGTACCCCAGCTGCAAAACGAACTGCTTTTAAGTACGGCCCGCTACAGGTATTTAACAGGAAAACTGAAACGTACGGTCTTAAGGGCCGTCTGGGTCTTACGGGAACACGCCCGCCGTGGGACATTCCGTCCCCTTGGTGTAGAGATTGCTTTTGGGAAAGAGGGAGCTTTACCGGGGTTGCAGCTAACCCTGGCTGACGGAAGCACCATCATTTTACAGGGAAGGATTGACAGGGTGGACGGAGCCGCCGGTGACAAAGGTTATTACCTGCGGATCATAGACTTTAAATCGGGCTCTTCTTCTCTCAGCCTCCTGGAGATTTATTACGGCCTCAAGCTCCAGCTTTTGACTTACCTGGATGTGGTGTTAACCCACGCCCCTCATCTCATAGAGGGAGAAGCCTATCCGGGAGGCGTGCTCTATTTTACCATTAAAGACCCCTTTATCACGGAAAAAGGGCCTCTTTCCCCGGCGGAAATTGAAAAGAAAATTCTGCGGGAATTAAAAATGAAAGGGTATCTTCTCAAAGATCCTGAGGTCGCAAAAATGATGGATGCTGAGATTAGCGGCCCTTCGGACCTAATTCCCGTAAGCTTAAGTAAAGAGCAGGAATTTTATAAAGGAACTGCCAATGCCCTCACTCTGGAAGAATTCACGAAATTGCGCCAGCATGTGGAGAAAATCCTCAAGGAAATAGGGCAGGAAATTATGGAAGGGGACGTGGGGATTCAGCCCTACCAGTACAAAGGGAAACGGCCCTGCACCTACTGCCTGTATGCCCGTGTTTGCCGTTTTGACCTTAGTGTTCCCGGCAATTCTTACCGTGTGCTTAAGGAACGGGAAGCGGGAGAAATCTGGTATGAGATTGGCGTTAAGGAGGTGGCGGAAGATGAGTAAACCGGCCTGGACCAGAGAACAGGAGACAGCCATCTATTACAGGGGTGAGAATATTCTGGTAGCTGCTGCCGCGGGAGCGGGCAAAACCGCCGTCCTGGTAGAAAGGATCATCCAGCGGGTCCTGGATTCCACCCAGCCCGTGGACGTGGATAAGCTGCTGGTAGTAACCTTTACCAACGCCGCTGCCCAGGAAATGAGGGAAAGAATTAACAGCGCCCTCACCAGGCGCTACCAGGATAACCCCACTGATAAACACTTACAGCGCCAGCTTTTACTGCTCAGTAGAGCCTCTATTTCTACCCTCCATGCTTTTTGCCTGGAAATCATCAGGCAGAACTATTACCAGCTATCCTTACCGGGAGGGTTGGCCCTGGACCCCCGTTTCCGAATTGCCGATGATACCGAGGCCATGCTTTTGCAACTGGAGGTGCTGGAAGAACTATTTGAAGATAAATATACGGAGGAAGACGAAATATTCCTGGAACTGGTGGAGGGGTTTGGCGGAGAGAGGGACGACAAGATTCTCCAGGACCTGGTATTAAAGCTTTATGAATTTTCTCGGAGCCAGCCCCGACCCTCTTTATGGCTCGCCCATGTGGAACACTCTTTTCAGGCCAACCTGGAGGATGAAATCACCCAGTCCCTCTTCCACAATATGCTGGAGAGTATCATCATACCCCTGGAGGATGGCCTGGAAAAACTGAAAGAAGCCCAGCGCCTGGCCCTCAGCCCGGGAGGGCCGGCTCTCTATAACAAGAACCTGACGGAAGAAATACATCTCCTGGAAGACATCCTGGCTAAGGGTAAAGTGTCCTGGCAGGCTGTTTACGAGGCGATGCAAGGCTTTAGATTTAACTCCCTGAAACCCTGCCGGGCTGAGGTAGACGAAGCTTTAAAAAAGCAAGTGCAGGAACTCAGGGATGAGGTAAAAAAATCCCTGCAGCAGCTGCAGCAGGAATATTTTAATCGTTCCCCGGTGGAAATGCTCCAGGATATGCGTGACATGGCTCCGCTCATGGGGGCCCTGTGTCATCTGGTGGAGGAATTTTCTTTCCGTTTTCTCAAAGCCAAATTACAGCGTAATATCATCGATTTCTCCGATATCGAACATTTTACTCTGGCTTTACTGCGTAAAGAGGAAGGGGGACAGTGGCTCCCTTCGCCCCTGGCTGAAAAGCTGAGGACCAGGTATGAGGAAGTGCTGATCGATGAGTACCAGGACATCAATCCTGTACAGGAAGCTATCCTCGCTTTCGTCTCGCGCCAGAATGGGGAAAAACCCAATATGTTTATGGTGGGGGACGTTAAACAAAGTATTTATGGTTTTCGCATGGCCGAGCCCGGTCTTTTCCTGGCCAAATACCGTGCTTACGGCCAGGAGCCCGGCGTACGGGGCAAAAAAATTATCCTGGCGGAAAATTTCCGCAGCAGGCAGGAGATTATTCGGGGGGTAAACTTTATTTTTCGCCAGTTGATGAGCCCCAAAGTGGGCGGTATCATTTACGACCGGGAGGCGGAACTGGTCTGTGGCGCCAGCTATCCCCCGGGTACAGGTCCTGGGACCGCTGCCATTGAAGTGCATATGCTGCAAAAGAATAGGAATCAAGGGGAACAGGTCCAGCGGGAAGAAAAAGAGGAGAACCCAGGAGATTACCTGGAAAGCGAAGAGTTAGATACTGTAGAGCTGGAAGCACGGCTCATCGGCCGGCGCATCTTGCAGCTCTTCTCGGGGGAAAGCGAAGGCGGACCGTTTTTGGTCTGGGACCGGGGGAAAGGGGAATACCGCCCGGTCACTTACCGGGATATGGTGGTACTGCTCAGGACTACCAGGGGGCAGGCCCATACCTACCTGGAAGTATTCCGCCAGTTGGGGATTCCCGCTTATGCGGAAGTAGGGACAGGTTATTTTGCCGCCCAAGAAGTACAGACCATGGTTGCGCTGCTGCAGGTTATTGATAATCCCCGCCAGGACATACCCCTGGTAGCTACCTTGCGTTCACCCCTGGTGGGTTTGACGGCCGAAGAACTCACAAGTGTCAGGCTTCAGCGGCCCTATGGTGATTTTTATGATTCCTTACGTTTGGCGGCACGCAAAGAAAGTGGGCGGCTGGGGGAAGAACTCCGTGCTTTCTTACAAAAATTACAGAGCTGGCGCACCTATGCCCGGCGTAATTCCCTGGTCGATTTAATCTGGCTTTTATACAGGGAAACAGGGTACTACGATTATGCAGGAGCTATGCCCGGCGGGAAACAGAGACAGGCTAACCTGCGGGCCCTCCATGACAGGGCCAAAGAGTATGAAAGCACTACCTACCGGGGGCTCTTTAAATTCCTGCGTTTCCTGGAAAAGTTAGAAGAGACCAACAACGACCTGGGGGCAGCCCGGGCCCTGGGTGAAAACGAAGATGTGGTCAGGATCATGAGTGTTCATAAGAGCAAAGGCCTGGAGTTTCCCGTGGTGTTTCTGGCCGGCTTGGGCAGGAAGTTTAACCAGCAGGACCTGCAGCAGGATATTTTGCTTGATAAAGAACTGGGTCTGGGGCCCGTCTGGGTGGATTACCGGCAGCGTCTGAAATACCCCACGTTGGCCAAAATGGCTATAAAAAATAAGTTGAAAAGAGATCTCCTGGCTGAAGAAATCCGTCTTTTGTATGTGGCTATGACACGGGCCAGGGAAAAATTAATTCTTGTGGGCACCCTGAAAGACACTGAAAAGAAAATAAAAAGTTGGGGAAAAGTAATAGGCCGGGAGGAGTGGGAACTGCCCTTGGGGGTTTTAACACAGGCCAGCTGCTACTGGGATTGGTTGGGACCCTGCCTGATCCGTCATCGCTCCGGTGAGCCCCTGCGGGCTAAAGGTACAGGGCTTGGATTCCCTGCCCCTTCTTTAGCTGATTATCCCGTGGACTTTAAAATTTCTTTCTGGGAAACCCCTCTACAGATCACACAAGAGGAAAATAGCGGCGATTACCGTACTTATCTGGATAAGGTGAGGCGGTTGGAGCCGGTGCCTTATAGCCCGGTTGAAACGACTGGAATAATCCACAGGCTGGCCTGGGCTTACCCACACCGGGCTTTAGCTGATATCCCGGCCAAATTATCGGTGACTGAAATAAAAAACCGTTACCAGTATTTAGCCCAGGACCATAGTGCCAGCCTTGCTTTTGTTCACTGGCGTGAATTAACCAGGCGGCCCCGTTTTCTCCAGGAGAAAAAAGGATTGTCAGCTAATGAAAAAGGCTCCGCTTACCATCTGGTGATGAGGCATCTGGAAGTAACCCAGGAACTGAGTAGGGAAAACATTGAGGGACAAATCCGGAGCCTGGTGGAAAGGGAAGTGCTGACGCCTGCCCAGGGAGAAGCCGTAGATGCCGGGAAAATAGAACAATTCTTTCATTCACCTCTGGGACAGAGAATGAGAAAGGCAGAGAAGCTGCTGCGGGAAGTCACCTTTACCCTTGTCTTACCTGTGGCCGAATTATACCCCGAAGTGGAAGATTATCCTGAGGAAAAGATTCTCGTCCAGGGGACCATTGACTGCCTGTGGGAAGAGAGCGAAGGCTTTGTCCTGATGGACTATAAAACCGACCTGGTAACAGAGGAAACGATGGAAAACTTAAGAAGCCGTTATCACATCCAAATGATGTTGTACAGCCGGGCGGCAGAGCAGATCTTAAAAAAACCGGTACGGGAAAAGATCCTTTATTCCTTTGCCTTGGACCAGCCCCTAATTTTATAAAGTTATTCCGGGGAATATTGCTCTTTGCAGGAATTTGTGAACACAATATATAATATAATATTTTGATCTGGTCTACCTTAAGAGGAGGGATGATGTATGCTTTTAAAAGCACCCCAGGTAGCAAAAGCCTGGAAAAAATTTGTCTACCACGGGAAATTGGATAAAACCCTCCCGACCGTTGTAGCCCGTTCCTGGGAGAGATGTCTGACTAAGCTGGATCCTTTCACCGCTAACCATTTGGATAAGCTGGAGGAACATCGTTTTAAGGAATTACTGGAAAGATACAGTATGCTTATTGAGGTGGCTAAACCAATCATGGAAGAAATCTATCTTTCTATGAAAGGTTCCGGCTTCTGTGTTATTCTTACAGATCCCCAGGGCTACATCCTGAAAGTGCTGGGAGACACCAGTTTTATGGAAAAAGCCCGGCGGGTAAACCTCTCCCAGGGGGTTAACTGGCATGAACACAGGAAAGGAACCAATGCCATCGGAACAGCGTTGGTAGAAGAGAAACCGGTGACTATCTTTGCCCAGGAACATTTATTAAAGGAAAATCATTTTTTGACCTGCTCTGCCGCTCCTATTTTTAACAGTAAAGGGGAAGTGGCAGGGGTACTGGATATTTCGGGCAATTACTACCGGGCTCATCCCCATAATTTGGCTCTGGTGGTGGCCGGGGCCAAAGCCATACAAAACCGCCTGATCATGCTGGAGAGCCAGAAACATAAAAATATGACGCCGGTTTACCAGCACAAGGCCGTTTATACTTTTGATTCCATTATCGCTGAAAGTGAAAAAATGCAGACAGTGATAAAGCTGGCCAGGCGTGCAGCTCAAACTGAATCTACCGTTTTGCTCCAGGGCGAAAGCGGCACGGGAAAAGAATTGCTGGCTCATGCCATCCATAATAAAAGCAGCCGTTGTCACGGGCCCTTTGTAGCCATTAACTGTGGGGGCGTACCCCAGAACCTGGTAGAAAGTGAACTCTTTGGCTATGAAGAAGGTGCCTTTACCGGCGCCCGGGCCAGGGGGGCCAAAGGTAAATTTGAGTTGGCCAATGGCGGTACTCTGTTTCTGGATGAGATAGCCGAACTGCCTTTAGATTGCCAGGCGGCCCTGCTCCGCGTCCTCCAGGAAAAGTGTTATCACCGTATTGGCGGAGTTCAGCTTATTCCCGCAGATGTGCGGATTATCGCTGCCACCAATAAAAATCTTTATGAACAGGTGCAGCAAGGGAAATTTCGCCTGGACCTTTACTACCGGCTAAACGTGATCACCATTGAAATCCCTCCCCTCCGGGAGCGCCGGGAGGATATCGGTATTCTTACGGACCATATCCTGGCGGATTTGAGCAGCCGCTATCATCATGCTGGCCTGGAGGTCTCACCCCAGGTAGACCAGTTGTTCTACACCTATTCCTGGCCGGGTAATGTCCGTGAACTGGTCAATGTCCTGGAAAGGGCTATTCACCTGGCCGATAACAAAATTATTTTGCCCGAGCATCTGCCTACCACCTTACAGACCTTGTACAATGTGAGTCCACAGGACGGCGGGGGTACGGTTATGGATAACCTGGAGGTTCAGACCATTAGATTAGCTCTGAAGCGGTATGGTAACAACATCACCCAGACCTCCCGTTATCTTGGTATCTCACGTAACACCCTGTATCGCAAAATAGAGAAATACCGGATAAAAATATAAGATAATGGTTTTATAGAACCCCTTATTAGCATTGGGGGCGGTTTGAACTGGCTCAAACCATCCAGGAATTACTAGGACAGGAAGAGGTTCAAGGGGTTGTAATCTGCTAAGAAAAAGGGGGGGATGGCACATGTGTACCATCCCCCTTTAATGCACCTATTCAGTTTAGCCCCCGCCGATAGGAGGGAAGATGGCTATGCGAGACCCATTTTTTAAAGGATAGGAATTAAACTGTCGTATCCCGTCTACCATCACAATTAAGTTTGATTCATCTGGTAATTGCAAATAGGCAAGTAAATCACCAATCGTACTGTCTTCAGGAATATCTACCAGGAGAGGCCCTTTTTTTGCTTCAGGTATGGTGTCCCGTAAATATGCATAGAGGCGAACCTCCACTTGCAATGGTTTTCACTCCTTAAAAGTTGAATACTTTATCCAATTCTTCACCGGCAATGTCAAAAGTGGTGTTGTGGGGCGGAACCGGTTCATTGGCAAAGAACTCGGGGAGGCGGTCATGGGCAGGTGTAAATCCTGCTCTTGTATTGAATTCTCTTTCCACCCTTAAGACTGCTTTGCCCAATTCTGTAATATCATCTACAGTTACTTTTACCCCGTACTGGGCGGTAAGCATATCGGCCACTTTCGGCAGTGCTTCCGGCTCATCTAAGACAGTAAAGGCTACAAAGAGACAGAGACCGGAACTGTCGATGGCAGCAGTGGCGATTTGCAGGCCCCGGGAAAGGTCTACCTGACCTTCTGTGCCGAGAGGATTAACAAAACCGCCGACCTTTAGAATATTAGTGGCTACACTGTATCCCGCCGTATGGTCAGCACCCATAGTGGTAGTAGCGTAGGTAACACCGATACCTTTTACGGCCCGGGGGTCATAAGCAGGAATCCCCTGTTTTTTCACAACGGGTACCCGGGTTATACCATAGGCTTGGCCTGTAAAGGCTGCACCCTGGCCCAGGATTCTTCCCAGGGGGGTAGCTTTGCCAATTTCATTTTTCAGGAGATTAAGCATACCTTCCCCATCGCCGAAGGGGATAACACCAGCTTCCATGGCTACTGCCATGGTTACACCCATTTCAATGGTATCCAGGCCCAGATCATCACAGAGGCGGTCGGCCATGGCAATCTGGTCCAGATTGTCAATACAGCAGTCGGCTCCAAAGGCCCAGATGGTTTCATATTCAAAGCCGGCTGTGAGGTAATTGCCCTCAGCGTCGTTATAAATTTGCGAACAGCGCATGACACAGCCGGGATGGCAGGCATGAGTGGGATTGCCTTTCCGGGCCAGAATCGTGTCATACATGAATTCGCCACTGATCTTTTCAGCACCTTCGAAACGTCCCCGCTTAAAGTTTTCCGTAGGCAGTCCACCTGCTTCATTTAATATGTTAATCAGAACAGCTGTACCGTAAGTGGGTAAACCCGTACCACAGGTAGGGTTAGCCAGGAGCATCTTGCTAAAGGCTTGAGCGGCTCCCCTAAAGGCTTCTTTATCTTTGATTTCTACACCTGGGGCATTAGTGTCGTCAATAACTAGGGCTTTAAGTCCTTTGGATCCCATGACAGCCCCCGTACCGCCGCGGCCGGCATGGCGCACGGGATGTCCTTCCATATCTGCTACAGCAATGGAAGCAGCGCTCATCTTGTTTTCTCCGGCTGGTCCGATGGAGATGACACCGGCTTTTTCCCCGAATTGGGCTCTTAACAATTCACCCGTTTCATAATTACCTTTTCCTATTATTTTATCGGCGGGAAGGAGTTGGCCTCCCTCATTATCTATTTTGAGGATGTACCATTTATCGTCTTTGGGCTGGCCTTCGACGATAATCGCTTTCACACCTAAACGGGCCAGTTTTTGGGCAGCAACACCACCGGCGTTGCTTTCCTTGATTGTACCGGTAAGGGGACTTTTGGTACCAACGGAAAGACGTCCCGAGCTGGGAGCAGGAGTCCCGGCCAGAAGCCCTGGGGCGAAGACCAGTTTGTTGTTGGGACCTAAAGCATGACTGTGGGGATCAACTTCGGCGTTGATGATGTGTGACGTTAGGGCACGCCCACCCATTAACTGGTACTTCTCCGGCACCGTTTCTTTTTTGATAGAGAGGTCAGACATGTTTACCCTTAGAATATACACAATATACACCCCCATAAAATATTTTGGTAAAGAAAAAAGATGTCCCTCTCACAGACATCTCTTCCTTTGCGCACCGGCAGGCCAGGGAATTGCTCCCCTGACCCAACGCTCAGCCTTTCCCCGGGGGACAGGATGAGTCGGAAGCAATATGCTCTTATCTTCTAAACAGTTGCAAAATTCGTGCCAATGGTCGTATCAGGGTTGGAAAGGGCAAATTGCTTCAAAACAGAGCAGCAAAAACAACGGATTGTGTCAGAATGGAACAGGGGTATTTAAGAATTTTTCTGTAAAATTGGCATAAGATAAGCCCTGTTGAGATAGGATTTTGCTACGGGAATGGAGAAGTATATTAAGATAACTACTCATGGATGAGGAGCCTGATATGATAAAGAAAATACTTCTTGTTTTATTGACAATAGGAGCTATTTTTTACTGGGGAGCCGACCTAGTGGCCATTCTGGCCACAGGCAATATGACAGCTCTCAAGGAGCTGATTCTGCGCGGCGGGTACCTGGCGCCCCTCATATCTTTCGCCCTGATCATTATACAGGCCTTTATCTCACCCTTGCCCTCGGTGATGATTTTCATAGCCAACGGCATCATTTTCGGGAGCTGGGGGGGGTTTCTCATCTCCTGGGTGGGGTCTTTGTGCAGTGCTGTGGTATGTTTCGGGCTAATCCGCTATCTTGGGCTTAATATTACAGCCCCGCCGCGGATATTAGCGTCAATGATCAAATTAATCGAAGAATACCAGGATCAGGCTGTCTTTGTGGCCCGGGTCTTGCCTTTTGTTCCCTTTGACCTGGCCAGCTACGCTTTTGCCTTAACCCATGTAAGGTTGAAAACTTTCCTGGTGGGAACTGCTTTGGGTCAAACTCCCGCTATCCTCTTTTATTCCCTCTGGGGGAGGGAGCAGTATGCCTGGTACATTAACCTGGGAGGAATACTGGTCTGGGTGGCCGTCATTTCGGTAATTTATTATGTGTGGCAGAAAATGAGAAAGAAAAAAGAGAAAATGGAGAATGTCACCTAAAGATAAAAGGCACCCTGGTGGGTGCCTTAAGTTTCCAACAAATATGCGGAAGTCGGAAATCAGAGGTTGGAAGTCGAAGCAGCATAGCTTTATCTTTCATCATGTTCTTTTAGCCAGCTCAGGATATCGGCAAAGGAGGAAAAAGGAATCACCGGGAGATTCTCTTTTTGGCAGTAGTTCAGCAAACGGCCTTTGGCGAAAATAAGGTCGGCAGCCTGGCAGCCGCACATATCGGAGTAGCCGTCACCGATATAAACTACCTCTGCGGCATCTTCTTTTAGCCGGGATACCAGTTCTTTTTTACAGGTCCCGCATTTATTGCATTCTGTCAATTGAAAAGGGCTGTCAATATCATATTGATTATCCCTTATGACAAGGCGGTTGGAGAAACAGGGGAGATGGCTTAGCCCGGCTTTTCCCAGGATAATGGATAGATTGAAATCGTACCCGTCACTGATGATGAAAAGTTTTTCTCCGCGGCTTTCCACATACCCGACAAAATCGCGGAAAGTCTCATCAATGGGTATGTTGGCGAGAAAAGAGGCCAGTTCCTCTATGGTCACATTAAACAGGCGAAAGATTTCCCGGGCACAGCTCTGGGTGGTCAGTTCTCCTTTTTCCCAGCGGTGAAGGCTTTCCTGCCAACCCTCGCCGGCAAAAGCTTTGGTCATAGCATCACAGGTATCCTCAAGGGTGATGGTCCCATCAAAATCAACGAAGAAGACACGTTTCATAAATACCCCGCAATTTTAGTTGTTAGTTGGTAGTTGATAGTTGTTAGTTGTTAGTTGAAGGTCGCAGTTCACAGTTGGCAGCTGGCAGATATTAGGACCGGTGACCCATGACCTGTGACCAGTTTTTTAACTGGACTCCGGACACTGGTCTCTGGTCACCCAAATTTGATGTCGGACCTCGGAAGTCGGAATTCGGAAGTTGGAAAGGGTCGTTATTATTTTAACAGAAGTAAGCCCTAAAAGGGAATTGTCAAATAGTTAAAGATCAATATAATATTAATTAAGGACAAAAGAAAAGCAAACTCCTTCGGGGAAGGTGAAATTCCTTACCGGCGGTAAAGCCCGCGAGCCGTATGGTTGATCTGGTGTAATTCCAGGGCCGACAGTACAGTCTGGATGGGAGAAGGAGATAAACAGCATGCTGAAATAGTATTGCTGTTGGTTATTGCCTTTTTCTCCCGGAGGTTAACCCCTTCGGGATTTTTGTTTGGAGTTTGCCGGTAGTCCGAATAATCATTTACAAAGGAGATGTTTACCTATGTCGACAAAACAAATGGTACGTTTGGCTCTGCTGGCTGGTTTTGGGGTTCTCTTAATGTACGCCGTTGCTTTTCCTTTGCCTTTCTTTCCCGAATTTCTTACTTATGACCCAGGCGACATTCCTGCCCTTATCGCCGCTTTTGCAGTAGGTCCCTGGGCGGGAGTTCTGGTGCAGCTGTTGAAAAACGTCATTACCTTTTTGATTGGCGGTTCCAAGGCGGGAATCATCGGTGTCACTGCCAATTTCATTGCCGGGGGTACTATGGCTTTGGTGGCAGGTTTAGTATACTCCCTGAAGAAAACCAGAGGAATGGCGGTGATAGGTCTTTTGGCCGGCGTTGTGACAACTACTCTGGTCATGGGTGCGGTCAACTATTTCTGGTTATTGCCGCTCTGGGGTGTGCCGGCCAATCAGGTACTGCCCATGCTAACCGGCGCCGTCTTACCTTTTAATGCTGTGAAGTTTTCTCTTTCTTCGGTTGTTACCTTTGCCCTCTATAAAAAGGTCAAGAGTATCATAGAGGTAGAAAAGTATGATCCCGTTGTGGAAAATAAACAGTAAAAGTCTTGAAAAATTATCCTGGCTGTAGAACTGGAAGATGTGGAAATTCTCATTTATCAATAACATTTGGAGCCTACCTAGCTGGTAGGCTCCTTAAATTTTTTTATTTGTTTTTATATACCTCTAAAGCAGCAGCAATACCGGCACCGGGCTCTACGGTTTTACCCTGGTAGACAAAGGCTGCTTCTAAGGCCGTAAGGAGTGTCAGGACATTTTTCTCTGTAGAGTTATGGCCCATGAGGCCGAAACGCCAAACTTTTCCTTTGCCTTCTCCTAATCCGCCGCCGATCTCGATGTTATACTTGTTGAGGAGGAACTTCCTGGTTGACGCATCTTCCACGCCTTCAGGTATCCAGGCTGTAGTGAGAGAGGGCAATTGACGGCCTTCCTGGGCGTATAGCTTAAAGCCCATGGCCTTTAAGCCGGCTTTTAAGGCCTCAGCATTTAGTTTATGCCGGGCGAAACGGGCTTCCAGGCCTTCCTCATAAATCACACGCAAACATTCCCGGAGAGCATAACCCATGGAAATAGGCGCAGTATGGTGGTAGAAGCGCTCCTGGCCCCAGTAATTCTGAATCATGGTGAGGTCCAGGTACCAGCTTTGTACTTTGTTTTTCCGCTTATTTATAACAGCCCGGGCTTTCTCGTTAAAAGTAACGGGGGCCAGACCGGGCGGGCAGCTCAGGCATTTCTGGGTGCCGCTGTAAGCCGCGTCAATCCCCCATTCGTCAATTTTAACTTCCACACCGCCTAAGGAAGTGACACAGTCTACCACCAGGAGGCAGTCCGCTTCTTTACAAATAGCGGAAATTTCCTCCAGGGGCTGGAGAATACCCGTGGATGTTTCAGCATGAACAATAGCAACCAGCTTGGGTTTCACGGACTCTACGGCTTTTTTCACTTCGGCGGCCTCAATGATTTGGCCCCAGGGTGCGTTGACTACTGTTACTTCTGCCCCGGCCCTTTGCGCCACATCCACCATGCGCTGGCCAAAGACGCCGTTTACACATACCACTACTTTGTCACCCGGCTCCACCAGGTTGACAAAAACCGTTTCCATACCGGCGCTGCCCGTACCGGACATAGCCATGGTCAGTTCGTTTTTAGTCTGAAACACATAGCGTAAGAGGGACATATTGTCATTCATGATCTGTAAAAATTCCGGGTCCAAATGTCCCACCAGAGGTGCAGCCATGGCCCGCAGAACGCGGGGGTCGGCATTACTGGGCCCGGGACCTAACAACAGGCGTTCACTGGGTTTGAGTTCTGCATAATCATTACACATATCCTTTCATCCTTTCATCATAAAATTCCAATAAAATATTTAGACAAAAAATGTGAGTTCCCTGCTTTGAACAAAAAGAAAAATAAAATCCCCAAGGCTCTTTAATCATAGTATAATTGAATTACCAGATTTTATATATTGTGGGGAGGTAAGTATGAGTTATCTTGTAAAGCTGGCCGATGTTACGGAAATCGACAGGCTCAATGCCAGGGTCCGCCTGGCAGTGTCCAAAAACACCATTGGTGAAGAAGATGTGAGCCAGGGTTTATTACGTTTGGAACCCGGAAAGGCCATGAATGAGCATATTCATGAGAAAAGCGTGGAAATATTCTTCCCTGTAGAAGGACAGTGTGAAATCGTCATTAACGGGGAATCCTATCACCTGGAACCGGGGATAATCGCCCGGGTACCTAAAGGGGTTTCCCATTATCTCAACAATATTTATGACAAGGAATTCAAAGTTGTCTTTACCCATGTTCCCCATGTCTAAGTTGCAAAAAGGCAAGGTTTCGCACCTTGCCTTTTAATTTATTAGACACTCATGCTGTTAACAGCACCCGCAGAAGAATGAAATCATTTTAAGTCTGTTTAGCTATGCTCCGATAGGGATCGTTTGTGGCAAAACCTTCATTCTAATTGATAATTTCAGAGTAGTAGTGGTTTTTTAGGTGTCGGAAATCCGATTGCGGAAATCATTAACCGGCAACCGGTCACCGGTTACTGGTCACTGAATTCGGGCGTCGGGAAGCGGGCAGCGGGAAGCGTAAGATATTTGCTCCCAAGCTTCCTTTATGGTAATATCTTTTTGGTGCCATACAAGCTTAGGAGGAGAAAGACAGTGAAAATCGGATTGATAGGCTTACCCCTGACAGGGAAAACTACCTTTTTTAACCTGTTAACCAGCGGCAAGGTGGCTACAGGCAATTTTTCCGGTAAGGCAGAGGCCAACGTAGGTGTGGCCCGGGTTCCTGATGTGCGGATTGACTTTTTGAGCAACCTCTACAAACCTAAAAAAACTACCTATGCTCAGATAGAGTTTACTGATATTGCGGGGCTCATGGTCAGCGAGGGTGACCACAAGGCTGCCAGCAAATTCCTCAATGACGTGAGAAACTGTGATGCCTTGGTTCATGTTTTGAGGGCTTTTGCTAATCCTGATGTCGTCCACGTGGTGGGAGAGATTAACCCGGCCAGGGACCTGGAAGCGGTAGAGATGGAACTTTTGTTTTCCGACATGGAGCTCATTGAAAAACGTATGGAAAGGATCAAGACTGGCAAGAAGATCACCAAAGAAAATCAGGTTGAATTAAATATCCTGGAAAAGTGCTACAGTGTCTTAGAATCAGGCATGTCCATGCGTGATGTGGAGCTTTCGGAGGAAGAACGGATCTCCTTGCGCAACTATGCCTTCCTTACGGAAAAACCCCGCCTGGCTGTAGTTAATTTAGATGAAGAACAGTTTAAAAAGAAAGAATACCCTCATCGCCAGGAACTCCAGGCTTTATGCCGGGAAAAGAATATTCCTCTCCTGGAAATCTGTGCCTTGATGGAGCTGGAAATTAGCGAACTGGAGGAAGAGGACAAGAAATTGTTTATGGAGGACCTGGGGCTTGAGGCTACGGGGATAGAACTATTAGCCAGAAATGTCTACGAACACCTGGGATTAATCTCTTTCTTCACTGTGGGTGAGGACGAAGTCCGGGCCTGGACCATTGATAAAGGAACAAATGCCAAGGAAGCCGCAGGAAAAATTCATTCCGATATAGAGAGAGGCTTTATTAGAGCGGAAATCGTAAAATACAAAGATATTGCCGAACTGGGCGCTATGAGTAAAGTTAAGGAAAAAGGACTTTTCCGCCTGGAAGGCAAGGAATATATAGTCGAAGACGGTGACATCATCAACTTCAGATTCAATGTTTAAAAGGCCAGGTATGGCCTTTTTCTATTGGGCTTTATAGCTATTTAGCACATAAAAAAGAAAAAAAATAATAATATATTACCTAACAATGCTAAAACACTTCCTGTTGGGAAAAACTAATAGAAAAAGTTGGTTCGGAAAAATTACCAAAGTGGAGATGAACCCAATTGTTTTCTGAGGTTAACAGGAGGTGTGGCTTTTGACAGAAAAGAACTACCGTATCGCAGCAAAATGTCCCCATTTCGAATCAATCCGCTCTTCTGGAGGCTGGGAGGCAGGAATTATTGACACAAAAAGTTATATGCCAAGCTGTGAGCACTGTGTCAATTGGTTTGGCGGCTCCTGTGATTTGTTTTTAGCCAGGGGGTAAAAGGTTAAATAAACTTTAATTAAATGTTAAATTTAAGGCAGGAGATGCCGGACGGATTGTCGAAAATAGTAATGGCGAAGTTCCCAAATTAAAAGTAGGAGGGATCTACCATGTTGACGAGAGTTTGTGCTGGCGGTGTAGTGTTTTTTGAGGATCAGGTATTCATCCTGAAAAATGACAAGGGTGAATGGGTACTGCCGAAAGGAGTTATCCGCTTTAACCAGCTACCTCAGGAAGTAGCTATTGACCGTGTCAGGGAAGAAGGAGGAGTTACCGCACAGATTGTTTCCCCGGCAGGAGAAACAAGCTACGAATTCTATTCTTACTCTCGGAAGCAACCAGTATGCAACAGAATTGACTGGTTTATTATGGAAGCAGGGAGCGATTCCTACTCCGTGAACCGGGAGGAAGGCTTTTCTGATGGTGGGTTCTTCCCTATCGAAGAGGCTTTAGAGAAAATTACTTACAGTCAAGACAGGTCACTTGTTCGTTTGGCTTACCGGAAATATAACTATTACCGGAGCGAAGAATTAGTGGCCACGGTGGGCTAAAGCCGACAACAACTTCATCAGTGTCTGGTAAGGTTTTCACTTCAAAGACTGAAGGGAAAACCTTATTTTTTTGGTATAAACCCGGCGGCGTAAACATAGAATGCTTTAACCCTATTAAGGAGCGTGACGAAAATGGAAGGCATTAAGTGTCCCATGTGTAAAGCGATCAGCCTGGAGCCGGGAATAAGTGACGGGGATATGGTCAGATGCACCTACTGCCAGGCCAAGTTTACCGTGACCAAATTCCGCAGGTATAACCTGGTTCCCCAGGATGTGGATAAAATCTCTTCCGGCCAGGAACAGAAACACCTTTTGGAAAGATTTGTAAGGAAGTTAGACAATGAAAAATTAATGTTGCTCCTGGAACTTTTGTCCAAAGAGATTATGCACCGGATGAAAAGCCAGGAACCTGCAGAGAAAAGTATGTAAAAGTGTTAAGAAATAAAGGAATTTACCGGGCGGTGTAGAATTTTCACCCTAGGAGGAGGGGGGGATCATGGATACACTCAAGTTAAAGATACCTTATGAAGACCGCCTGGGCCTGGTCCTGGATGTTTCCAAGGTTCTCTTTAACCATGGCTTGAATATAGTGGCTCTCCAGTTAGTATCCAATGTCATGTTTCTGGAAATTGAAAACCACCTGCCGGAAACCTGGCCTCTCTTAAAAGAAGAATTGGAAGGTGTGTATTCCGTTCTCTCTGTGGAACGGATTAATGATATGCCCTACCAGTCCAGGGAAAAACAGATTGAGGCCATCATCAACTCCATCAGTCCCTCAGCCAACCCTTCCCAGGGCTTTGGGGAGATTGTAGGTGTAAGCCACGCTATTAAAAAGGCCATCGCCCTGGCGGAGCACGTGGCCAATACGGATACTACCATCATGCTGCGGGGGGAAAGCGGCACGGGTAAAGAACTGTTTGCCCGGGCCATTCATATGCACAGCCGGCGCCGGGATAAAGTATTTGTACCCATCAACTGCGGCGCCTTGCCGGAAAGTCTCCTGGAAAGCGAACTGTTCGGCTATGTGGAAGGAGCCTTTACCGGGGCCAAAAAAGGTGGCCGGGTTGGCCTTTTCCAGTTCGCCAGCGGCGGAACCATCTTCCTGGATGAGATCAGCGACCTGCCTATGCCCCTGCAGGTAAAACTTTTGCGGGTACTCCAGGAGGGAAAAGTACGGCCTTTGGGGGCAAATGAAGAGATACCTGTGAATTGCCGGGTAATTACGGCTACCAATCGTAATATTGAAGAAATGGTGCAAAAAGGTACTTTCCGGGAAGACCTTTACTACCGCCTGAATGTCATTCCCATTCAAATACCGCCTTTACGCCAGCGCAAGGAAGACATCGTCCTCCTGGCAGAAAACTATTTGACCAAACACAAAAAACGCTGCGGAGTGGAAAAATACCTGACGGCCCCGGCAGTGGAAAAACTCGTCAACTACAGCTGGTACGGCAATGTCCGGGAATTGGAAAATGTTTTGGAGAGAGCCCTGCATCTTTCCGCAGGTCAGGAGATTACCACACAGCATATAATCTTTGATGGGGAAGGGGAGGTAGCGGTCGCTGTCGAGAGTACTCCCGAACGTATTTATTTAAAACGGGCAGCAGCTCAGGCGGAAAAAGAAGTCATCCTGTCGGCTCTGAAAACGTACGGCAGTGTGCGCAAGGCAGCCAAAGCTTTGGGAGTATCCCATACCACCATATCCAATAAAATTAAAAAGCTGGGTATTGAGACTGGCAAATAAAATTGACGGCGGCAACATATCGTGCCGCCGTCAATTTTATTTTAACTGGACATGTGACAATAAAAGTTGCCACACTCCCGGGGAACAACAATGTAAAGGCGCCAAATCAATGTTGAAACAAGGAATATTTTTCCTGCTTTTGGGCATGATTTTTGCATGAAAGTATGACAACGATATTAGAAGGAGGTTTAACTATGATTATTGGTGTACCTAAGGAAATTAAGAATAATGAGAATCGTGTAGGAATTACTCCTGCCGGGGTCAAAGCCCTGGTAAATGCAGGCCATACCGTACTGGTGGAACAATCAGCCGGTTTAGGCAGCGGGATTGCCGACACGGATTACATCCAGGCAGGAGCACAAATCGTGGGGTCTGCCCTGGCAGTATTTGCCCAGGCAGATATGATCATCAAGGTAAAAGAACCTCTACCCGCGGAATATGACTTATTTAAGGATGGACAAATTCTCTATACTTATTTGCATCTGGCCCCGGAACCGGAATTAACCAAAGTCCTTATGGAGAAAAACGTAGTCTCCATTGCCTATGAGACTGTCCAGTTACCCAATGGTTCTCTGCCCCTTTTAACCCCTATGAGTGAGGTAGCCGGGAGAATGTCCGTCCAAATCGGTGCTCACTACTTGGAAAAGCCCCAGGGCGGACGGGGTGTGCTCTTAGGTGGCGTTCCCGGGGTGGAACCGGCGGAAGTCGTCATTATCGGCGGCGGTATTGTGGGAACCAACGCTGCCAAGATGGCCGTGGGGATGGGTGCCCAGGTGACGATTATTGAAAGAAATCCTGACCGTTTGAGATACCTGGATGACCTCTTTATGGGCCGCGTCAAGACCATGATGTCCAATGCCTATAATATTGAAAAAGAAGTGGCCAAGGCCGACCTCCTGGTTGGCGCCGTCCTCATTCCCGGCGCCCGGGCTCCTCGCCTGGTAACGGAAGAAATGGTCAAGCAGATGAAACCGGGTTCTGTCATTGTAGACGTAGCCATTGACCAGGGAGGTTCCATCGAAACTATCGACCGTGTTACCACCCACAGCGATCCCATTTATGTGAAACACGGCGTTGTTCACTATTCTGTAGCCAACATGCCCGGAGCTGTAGCCCGTACTTCCACCTTCGCCCTCACCAATGTTACCATTCCTTATGCTGTGGAGATTGCCAACAAGGGCTGGAAACAGGCTGTCCTGGACAATCCTGTCCTGGCCAAAGGTGTTAACGTGGTAAACGGCAAGATTACTTACCAGGCTGTAGCTGAGGCCCACAACCTGCCTTACACTCCGCTGGAAAAAGCTATCTAAGGCAATACCCATTAATTGAAGAGTAGAGGGGTGCGCGAAGGGCGTACCCTTTTTCTTTTGCTTCATTTTAAGACAGAGGCAGGATAACCGTGCTTTACCGCGAAAAGATAAGAATTGAAGGAGGAATGAAAATGCCAAGCAAAGTATATTTCACCGATATGCGGGCCAAGCATGGTTTGAATCTTTTGGACAAACTGGGCAAGCTCTATGATGCTGCCGGGTTCCAGGAGTTTATCAAACCCAAAGAGTTGGTGGCTTTAAAAGTTCATTTCGGAGAACGGGGAAATACTTCTTATATCAGGCCCCAGTTTCTTCGCAAGATTGTCGACAAGGTAAAAACGGCAGGGGGTAAACCCTTTTTGACCGATGCCAATACTCTCTACGTGGGGAGCCGGGCCAATGCTGTAGACCATCTCATCACGGCCATCGAAAACGGCTTTCCCTATTCGGTAGTGAATGCTCCCTTAGTCATTGCCGATGGTTTAAACGGCAAGGATTACAGGACAGTGGAAGTAAACCTGAAACACTTTAAAGAAGTGAAGATTGGCAGTGCCATCTTCCATGCCGACAGCTTTATCGCTGTCAGCCATTTTAAAGGCCACGAGGCTACAGGTTTCGGCGGTACTTTGAAGAATGTGGGCATGGGTTCGGGCAGCCGGAGCGGCAAACAACAGATGCACTCCGATTTATTACCGAGAATTAAGGATGGCAAATGCCTGGCCTGCGGGCGGTGTATCAAATGGTGTCCTGGCGAGGCAATTTCCGTAGCGGAACAGGCCATTATTGAATACGAGAAATGTATGGGCTGCGGGGAATGTACTGTAACCTGTCCCCACGGCGCTATCGGCATTAACTGGAAGACCCAGCAGGATGTGATCCAGGAGAAGATTGTGGAATATGCCTATGGCGTTCTTAAAGATAAGAAGGATAAGGCAGGGTTTATTACCTTTGTCATGGGTGTGACCCCGGATTGTGACTGTGTAAGTTATAGCGATGCTCCCATTATTGGGGATGTGGGCATCTTGGCTTCCCGTGATCCCGTGGCTTTGGACCAGGCCTGTATAGACCTGGTGAACCAGCAGGCGGGTCTTAAAAACAGCCGGCTGGGTGAAGAGAACCAGGCCGAGGATAAATTCGGAACTCTTTATCCCGATGTGGACTGGGGGGTACAGCTGGCCTACGGTGAAGAAATCGGACTGGGAACCCGGGATTATGAACTGGTGAAAATTTAATGTCTGAAAGCCCTTGCTTTAGGGCTTTTTTTCATATATTATAGCGAGGGTAACAGAGAGGGTAAAATCTGGTTTATTTTCAACTTGATTCTGGTATAATAACACTGTTAATTTTTATCCGAAAATAAAGGGGGTAAAAACATGTTGCCAACACCTAAAATGTACAAGGTTGTGGCGGGCAGCAGTGAGGGGAGAAGTTCCCTGACAGCTTTTGATGGAGCGCTGCTGAAAGCCGGTATTGGTAATATCAATCTCATTCGCGTGAGCAGCATTTTACCACCCGGGGCAGTGTATAAGCCTGATCTGGAAATACCCCCGGGATCCCTGGTACCGACGGCTTACGGATCTATTGTTTGTAAGGAGCCGGGTAAAGTGATTGCCGCGGCAGTTGGTGTAGGTGTCTCCGAAAATAACTTCGGTGTCATCATGGAGTACTCGGGTTATAGTACCAAGCAGGAAGCGGAAGAGACCATTAGGAAAATGGTGGAGGAAGCCTTTGCACTGCGTGGTATGAAACTGGTTGATGTAAAGATAGCGGCTGTGGAGCACACCGTGGAAAAAATCGGCTGTGCTTTGGCGGCTGTACCATTATGGTATTAGGAGGAGAAAAATGAAGAGTGATTTGTGGATTACCGAAAAACAAACAGAAGACTTAGCTATTTCCTTTAGAGTGAAGAAGACTCTTCATGAGGAGCAAACGGATTTTCAGCATTTGGCTCTGGTGGATACATATGAATTTGGCCGTATGCTCTTTTTGGACAACTGTGTCATGACCTCTATTAAAGACGAATTTGTTTATCACGAAATGATCAGCCTGGTGGCTCTAAATACCCACCCCAACCCGGAGCACGTCCTGGTTATTGGCGGCGGAGACGGGGGAGCCATCAGGGAGATAGTGAAACACCCCAAAGTCAAAACAGCTACCTTAGTAGAGATTGATGGCCGTGTCATCGAAACTTCCAAGGAGTATTTGCCGGAAATAGCCGCAGCTTTTGATAATCCGAAAGTCACCGTTTTGGTCGATGATGGGATTAAACATATTCAGGAGAATAAGAACAAGTATGATGTTATTCTGGTGGACTCCACAGACCCCGTAGGGCCGGCTGTAGGGCTCTTTGCTTCCGACTTTTACAAAAATGTCTACGATGCCCTGAGAGAAGACGGTATCATGGTGGCCCAAAGTGAATCCCCTTTTATGCACCAGGATCTTATTAAAGGAATACATAATGATCTGAAGCACATTTTCCCGCTGGTTAAATTATATCTGGCGGCCATTCCTACTTATCCCACAGGACTCTGGAGCTTTACCCTGGCTTCGAAAAAACATGATCCGCAAAAGGTTAATCCCGAGGACATCGCTGATACCAACACCCGTTACTATAACAAGAACATCCATTTCGCTGCCTTTGTACTGCCTAATTTTGCCGCAGAGATTTTCAAGTAGGATAAGGGAGGGTATTAGCTTTGCACGAGTATATGTACCGTCCCACGGGCTTCATGGGGACAAGGGAGACTTATGAAGAAGCTCAAGCTGTCCTGGTAGGACTGCCCATGGACTTCACCGTAAGCCTGCGCCCTGGCACCAGGATGGGTCCCCAGCAAATCCGGAACGTTTCCTTTGGCATTGAAGACTACAGCGTTTATTTGGATAGAAGCCTTAATGACATCAGCTTTTATGATGCAGGTGACGTGGCTCTGCCTTTCGGCAACGTTGCGGGCAGCCTGCAGCGCATGGAGGAAGTGGCTGCAAAAATTTTTGCCGATAAAAAATTTCCCCTCTTTTTGGGCGGGGAACACCTGGTGACTTATCCTCTTGTTAAAGCCTGTCATAAGTTTTACCCCGATTTGGTGGTCATTCATTTTGATGCTCATGCAGATTTAAGAGAAGACTACGAGGGTGAGGAACAGTCCCATGCCACTGTGATTAATAAAGTGGCCAAACTTTTAGGACCCAAAAGGGTTTACCAGTTTGGTATACGTTCCGGCATCAAAGAAGAGTTTGAATTTGCTAAAGAACATACTCACATGTATGTGGATGAAATTTTCCCCGCCCTGGGGAAAGTAGTAGGTGAATTACAGGGCAACCCCATTTTTATCACTCTGGATATTGATGTGGTAGATCCTGCCTTTGCCCCGGGTACAGGAACCCCAGAGCCTGGCGGCTGTACGGCACGGGAACTCCTGGCCGCTATTCACACTATGAAAACATTGAATGTGGTAGGTATGGACATCGTAGAGGTTTCTCCCATGAATGACGAGTCTGAAAGAACCGCTTTCCTGGCTGCCAAACTGGTACGGGAAGCACTTCTAGCTTATGTAAAATAAGGTACAGAAAAAAACAGAATAACATATATTAACGGGGAGAATGGGCTTGACTTGAGCCCGTCTCCCTGCTATACTCAAATAGTCTCGTCTGGCAAATCCGGCAGTGCAAGAAGAAAAAAGAAGTTGACAGGACGCTAAAAGCAATGTTAAAATATCACTTGTCAACTGGTGAAAGCAACTGCCTCGGTAGCTCAGTCGGTAGAGCAGAGGACTGAAAATCCTCGTGTCGGTGGTTCGATTCCGCCCCGAGGCACCATTAAAAAACGAATGTGCGGAAGTGGCTCAGTGGTAGAGCATCGCCTTGCCAAGGCGAGGGTCGCGGGTTCGAATCCCGTCTTCCGCTCCAGAAGCATACAACCTGGCTTAAGCCGGGTTTTTTGTTGCTTAAATTTAAACTTGCCTGCACTGATTTTGCTGTATTGAGTGCATAGAGCACATCATCTATAATGAATAATGGCTGTCGATGGCGGACTGTATCATTAGGGATGGGATGGTGAAGAGGGTGGACAAGCACTTCTACTTCCGGTATGGTAGGGATCTCATAGAGAAAATTAACAGAGTAGTACGGGAAGAGATGAAATCTCCCCAATGTTCTTTATTTTTTAAACATGATTGTCTTAATGTATCGGGAGACGTCCCCACGGGTTTTGATGAGATCATAAACAGGACTGTTCTTAATTTTGTGCATGAAAGAAAAGAAGTTTTCCCCGTTATCCTGGTCAGTGAAGAGACGGGTGTGGACGTAATTGGTGATAATCCCAGGCATTTTATGCTGGTAGATCCTATTGACGGGTCTAATAATGTCCGGCCATGGTTGACACCCTCCCCGGTTTTATCTGTATCCATTGCCTTTGGTAAATTGGCTGACCTGGAGATTACCGGCAACCACCGGGCCCTGGAATTCACCATGCAAAAAGAAATCTTTGCTGACAAGTGGTATTATTCCTCCGATGACTGCTCTTATTATCAAAGTGAAGGGGAGGAACTGAAGCTCAGGACATCACCTCTCACCAAACTGTATAAAAAGGCTGTGATTGGGATTGATCTTGATGTACAAAGTTCAACGCCCATCAACCAGTTAAATCTCTTGACCAGTGAACTGGTCTTACGGCGGGCCGGTTCTTCTATCCTGGATCTTTGCCAGGTGGCCAGCGGCCAGTATGACGCCTATGTCAGCCTGGGTAGACGCTTGAAGGTGACAGATGTCTGCCAGCCTTTTCACCTGGTCCAGTGTGCCGGTGGAGATTTTCAGATGAAAGTTTATTTAAACGGACAAACGAATACCGGCTTGCATGATACTTTCCTGTATGATATAATCAAAACCCGTGAGGTTAGTTTGCTCAACAAACTCAAGTTTAATGTCATTGCCGCGGGCACACCGGAACTTGGCAGAGAACTTGCTCGACTCACAGGATTTTAGGAAAAATATTTAACTTGACGATTGCTGAGATTTTTGATAAGATATCTTCTGTACCGATTGAAACATGGTGTGGTGCGGTGGCGAAGAGGCTAACGCTGCGGACTGCAAATCCGCCATCCGTCGGTTCAAATCCGACCCGCACCTCCAATATTAATATATTACGATTATCCGACTACCGAATTCCGACTTCCGAGGAAAGTTAATAGTTTTCGGATATCGGAAAGCGGATATCGGTTATCGAATACAAGTAAAACAAACAATATATACCACATGCCCGGGTGGCGGAATAGGCAGACGCACAGGACTTAAAATCCTGCGGGACTTACCTCCCGTGCCGGTTCAAGTCCGGCTCCGGGCACCACTTAGAAAAGATAAAGACACCGAAAGAGGTGTCTTTTTTGTAGTTTGGGAAATTATATAAATTTCCTAAACAGGGGTGTTAGGGGACGTAGTCCCTTAAGCTTAGATAAGGAGGGTAACAGCGGAGCGTCATAGGGAACGTATGGGTTCCCTTTGAAAGAACAAAAGCACAACAATTAATTTAGTGCACGTACGTGCTTTTGTTCACGTATAGGAAAGTATAAAAATTTTTGTGGTTCTCAGCCCTTGCTAAGCAAGGGTTTTTTCATTTTTTAACGAAAGCAGGAAGTAGTTGTTAGAAAGGTGAGAACATATGGGCCAGGATAATATCTTAAGAGAGATATTTTTTGATGAGAACAAGCATTGGGAAAAGTTTGTTAATAAATACGAAGACAGAATACGTCCTGTTGTGATAAAGGAAATCAATAAATTTAATCGATGTGGACAAAAAGAAGCAGGATTTACTCTGTTCGCATGTCCGGTATGTGGAGAAATGAAAATAGTTCCTCACACGTGTAAGGGACGTTTTTGTACATCGTGCGCAACCGGATACACCCAAGAATGGAGTCGAGAAACCAGTAAAAGAATGTATCCGGTTCCTCATCGCCACATCATGTTTACAGTGGACGAACGTTTGTGGGAAATATTTACCCGTCATAGAGAACTCTTGAAAGATCTAATGGACCTGGCAGTAAAAATACTATTAGAATGGCTGAAGAAAAGAGGAAAAGTCAAATCCGGCGCCATGGTAGGAATACATACCTTTGGAGCAAGAATGAACTTCAATCCCCATGTACATATCCTAGTAACTGAAGGTGGTTTTGACGGAGCGGGGAAATGGGTTGTTAAAGACTTTATCCCATATGTAATGCTGAGGAAAAGGTGGCAGGCGGCAGTAATGGAGATGTTGAAGAAAAAACTGCCGGAACAAGAAGTTAAACGATATAAGAAGTTGTTTCAAAAGATATGGGATGATAACCCTGAAGGATTTGTAATCTATGGTCCGCCCAATAAAAAAGGACAAGGGTCAGTAGAAGCCCAAGTAGGATATATAGGGCGGTACATGAGAAGACCTGCCATGGCGTTAAGCAGAATTGTAGACTATGACGGGGAAAATGTAACCTTTAAATACTTTGATAAAACAGAGCAAAAAGAAAAACAAGAAACCATCACCGTAGAAGAATTCATATCACGGATAATAAGGCATATACCGGATGAGCAATTTAAAACAATCCGGTATTATGGAATTTACTCCAGAAGGAGTAAAAGATTGGCTGACAAATTAATGGAAGCATACCTGGGAAGGCAGAAAAGAAGGAAAAACGGCCAAAGAGGAAAGCAACGGATAGGCTGGAGAAATAAAATAGAAGAATTCACAGGAAAAGACCCGTTAGAATGTATGAGATGTAAAGAGATAATGGAATACAAGGGGAAAGTGTGTCTAAAATCAGGGATATTGAAAGTTGTTGATGCCGTAGATGACTTTGCTAAAAAAAGACTAAAGGAGTTGGCAGGAATAGATGAGCCCAGTAAGCAGAAAAAGAAAGAAACACGCAAAGAAAAAGCCGCCTAAAGTAGGCGGCAAGGCAACCATCAAATTTGTTTGTTTGCAGTGTAACATAGAAGAAGACATTCCGAAGGAAGTGGTGGATTACTGCGATATGATGGATGACGGAGATATTTCAGTTCCACCAAGGTTTAGTTGTGAGGTTTGTGGCGGTGAGATGCGCCCAAAAGAATACTTAGGTGTGCATGGTATTAAATATGAGTTATAGGAACCAAAGAGCGCGCGACCTTGGTCGCGCTTTTTTTATGTTGTGTGTCCTATTTTTAAATACTGCTTGTCCAGTAACTGGTTACTCATTTTACCCCGGTTACTTTATTCTCCGAATATGCGCTGTCTCCATTTGCAGTACATCTACTTTAGCTTCGATACGGCCCAGGGTAGAGAGTATTTTTTCGTTTACATCGGTCTGGACTTCACGGGCATCGAAGAGGGCTTTTATTTTATCTACGGTTTCGTTTTCAAACTTGGAAATACTTTCTTCGACTTTATCGAATCGTTTACCAGTTTCTGTTTTAAATTCAGTCATTTCTGTTTTAAATTCAGTCATTTCTTTTCTAAATTCGGAGAATTCTCTGTACATCTTTTCCATGAGGTTATAAATTCTTTCGTTCTCCATCAGTTTCACCTTCTTTGAGCATTATATTGTTAAATTGTCCCTACGAAACATTTCCATCGCTTCATGACTAATACTATATGAAGCATTAAAATTTTTCAACAAGGAGCGTAAAACCTAGTCATTAAAAGCCCAAGATGGGTTTACCTAAAAACCACCCATGCCTAGAAGGCACAACCAATTATGAAAATATGTAGAAGTGATTACAATGGTCTAATTTTCTGCTACATTGGAATTATCAGGGACAAAGGTTGATTGTATTTTGATGGTATAACCTCGACTAAAAACCTAACCTGATTGCCTTTGAGCACGGCCAATTGTCGCCCCTTGTTTTTAAGGACTTGGGAACAGCACGGGTACTAAACTCCATATTTTCTCGGGCAATCATCCCTGAAATCCATTGGAGCAGGAGTGAGTCGTATGCAAGACATTCTGGAAATTTGTTGTGGTCTTGATGTCCACAAGGAAACTGTTGTCGCCTGCTTATTAAAAGGCAATGTTGACGGGGAACCAGTTAAAACCATCCGCACTTTTTCCACCCTTCTTGCTGGACTTGATGAACTAAAAGCCTGGCTGGAAGAGGAAAACTGCCGGAATGTGGCTATGGAAAGTACTGGTGTTTATTGGCAGCCTGTATATAACGTACTGGAAGAAGCCTTTGACGGCAGTATGGTTTTGATTGTTACCAACGCCCGGCACATGAAGAATGTTCCTGGCAAAAAGACCGACATGAAGGACGCTGAATGGATAGCCACTCTCTTGCGTGCCGGATTGTTAGAAGGAAGTTTTATCCCCTCGAAACCTATCCGGGAACTCCGTAATCTGACCCGGTACCGTAAAAGCATCGTCGAGGAAATTACTTCCCAGAAAAATCGGATTGAAAAGCACTTACAAAGCTGCGGCTTTAAGCTGTCAACATTTCTTACCGATATATTCGGCGTATCAGGCCGAGCAATTATAGATCACCTTTGCTGCTACGGGAAGATATCTGCCCGCGAAGTAGAAACATTTGTAAAGGGGCGCGCTAAGAGCAAGCTCCATGAGATCAAACAGGCTGTCAATGGTAAAATGGATGTTCACCAAAGGGAGTTCCTCAAGCTTTTGCTAGGGTGGCTGGATCAGCACTACGAGCATCTTCACCAGGTAGAGCAAAAGCTTGAGGAAAAACTCAAGCAATATCAAAGACAACTGGAGCAACTGGACGGCATCCCGGGGATTGACAAAACCGCCGCTGCTGCAATCTTGGCGGAAATCGGCATTGATATGAGCCGATTCAAAACCGCGGAACATATCTGTTCCTGGGCGGGCTTAAGTCCTGGTAATAATGAAAGTGCAGGAAAAAAAAGTCCACCCGTACCACCCATGGCAACACCTATCTAAAACGAATCCTTTGCGAAATTGCCTGGTGCATCACCCGAATACGCGATAGCTATTTATCGTCTTGGTACTGGAAGATAAAACAACGCCGCGGGGCCAAGAAAGCTCTCATTGCATTAGCCAGAAAGCTCCTCGTGATCATTTACAACTTATTGAAGAAAGATGTTGACTACGACGAGACATCCTTTGAAAAAGCTAAACAAAAACAGGAAAAATTCCGTGTAAAAAGAATTATTGCCGAAGCTAAAAAACTCGGTCTGGAGGTGAGAGAAGTCCAGTAAGCTGTCTAACAGTTATATCCTCCAGAAGGATTAATCCGTCAGATGCATGAACTTGCATCTGCTAGTTCGTTATTGTCTTTTTTGCCTTACAAGCATATTGATTATTTGATAGGGTTATTTTCGTACTAACATGTGGTTAATTCAGTTTACTTTTCCCTAAATTATTGTTTTAATATTAATAATGTTAGAGATTCATAATTCTCAAAAAAACAAGGAGCATTAATTAATGATTGTTTTACATTTAGCCATGTATGATGGAAGTTGGTTTCTCTGGGGAGAAATATTACATAATGATGAAAGCAACAGTGCTAAAAGGGGCCGGCCAAAAACTAAAATTACTAAACCGGAGATATTGCCTGGTGATATAGGGCCTGTTCCTTTAAAAGAGGCTCTTCTTTCTGTTGGAATAGAGACAGGTTCAAAAAAGAGCAGGAATCTCACAGCCTGGCTGCCTTCCAGTGCCAGTGGCCCCATAGGCTCAAGGCATATAAATACAGGGAACTTTGCAATTAAAGAAGAACCAGTGCTGCGTCCCTGGAGGGTAACGGTATTGCCCCTGTCACCAAAAGAGGTAATATACTTTTTATCTGCCTGTATTGGAAAAGAGTTTCTTGATTTAGGTGTGATGTTGGGTTCTGATGTAATTTTTTGGACCAAGGTCATACAGTTTGCCGCAGTCCTTACCGTACGGGAGAGGTTTTTACCCGGCGTGAGGGAAGAAAAAGGTATATATTATGCCCATTGGGAGCCATTCCTGGCGGATGACGAGTTAAAGAGCTTAAAGCAATTGGCCCAGGCCATGCCGGCCGTTTGTCAGGCCTTGCATGAAGATAGTGAAGCGCCACCGGTCGCCGGATCTTTTGCTTTGTTATCCCAGGCCACGTCTCTTATGGTGGATGCTATTGTGAGGGAAGGGGCTAATCAAAAATATCCTGAAGCAAGCAAGGGAGGGGGTAAGGCCCCGGACTTTGACAGTATTCATGATCAATGGCTCTATGCCCTGCAGTCGCCCACCGGGGAAATGAAAGACAGTCCGGAGGTTTTAGCCCGGTTCATTACTACTGTGGCTGAATGGAAGAAAAAGGCCTTTTTCTTAGCCACTGCCCCTTTCCGGTTTTGCTTTCGTTTAGAAGAACCCAAGGAGGACAAAGACGAATGGGTTGTTTCATATTTACTGCAGTCCGTGGATGACCCCAGTTTTTTAATTCCCGTGAAAGAAGCCTGGCAGGCGGATAAAAAAATGACCAAATTGTTTAAAGGCAAAAAGATTTCTCTTCACGAGTTTATTTTGACTGCTCTGGGACAGGGGGCGGCAATTTGCCCCCGTATTGAGGAAAGCTTGAAGACTGCCCTGCCCACGGGATATACCCTTGATACTGCAGGAGCTTATGAATTTCTAAGAGAAAGGGCTCCTGTTTTGCAGCAGGCCGGTTTTACCGTAATCTTGCCGGCCTGGTGGTCCCGTAAAGGTGAGCGTAGCCGACTGAGGGCTTACGCACGGGTTGAAACGCCCAAATATCCGGGCGGTGGCCATCTTTCATTGGATAGTATTGTTTCGTTTTCCTGGGAAGTAGCCCTGGGTGAGGAAACCCTTTCCCACAAAGAATTGGAGAATCTGGTAAAAATGAAAGTCCCCTTGGTTAAGATGCGGGGCCAATGGGTAGAAGTAAATGCTCAGGAGATACAGACACTCCTTAACCAGTGGCATAAAAAGGAGGGTTCAGTAAGAACTCGCGATATCGTTCGAATGGCGCTGGGAGCAGGGGATACTTTAGGAAATATTCCTTTTGAAGGGGTTAGGGCCAGCGGATGGATAGCTGATTTACTTGAGCAACTTCAGGGGGCAGCACCCTGGGCAGAGCTGCCGGCTCCCCAGGGCCTTCAAGGTCACTTGCGTCCTTACCAGAGTAAAGGTTATTCCTGGCTGGGTTTTATGACAAGGCTGGGCCTGGGCACCTGTCTGGCTGATGATATGGGTTTGGGAAAAAGCATTCAGACCCTGGCCCTCATTCAACACGTACGGGAACAAGGAGAAAAACGCCCGGTGCTGATTATTTGCCCTACATCAGTTTTGGGAAACTGGCAAAAAGAAGTCCAACGTTTTACCCCTGATTTGTCTTTTATGGTTCATCACGGGAACGAACGGGAAAAGGAGAAATCGTCTTTTATACAAGAAGTCAGGGAACGGTCCATAGTTATCTCCAGTTATTCGTTATTACACAGAGATTTCGAACTGTTTAGAGAGATAACCTGGGCAGGGGTTGTCCTGGATGAAGCTCAGAATATCAAAAATTCCCAAACCAAGCAAGCCCAGGCGGTTCGGTCTCTGCAATCCGATTGGAAGGTGGCCCTGACAGGGACCCCGGTGGAAAATAACGTGGGCGACCTCTGGTCCCTTATGGAATTTATAAATCCCGGTTTTTTAGGAAATCAGGCCAAGTTTAAGCGGGATTTTTACATTCCCATTCAAGTTAACCGGAATGAAGCTGTGGCTGAGAAATTAAAACGTATTACCGGCCCCTTCATTTTGCGGCGGTTGAAGAGTGACAAGGCGATTATTAATGACCTCCCGGAAAAAATGGAAATCAAGACCTATTGTACCTTGACCAAAGAACAAGCTTCCCTTTATGCAGCCGTGGTCAGAGAAGTGGAACTCGCTTTGGCAGAAAGTGAAGGGATGGAGCGTAAGGGGCTTATTTTAGCGACCCTGGCTAAATTGAAGCAAGTATGTAATCATCCGGCTCAGTTTTTGAAGGATCGTTCCTCTATTGCCGGTCGCTCGGGAAAACTTGCTCGTTTAACAGAAATGTGTGAAGAGATTCTTGCTGTGGGCGATAGGGCCTTAATCTTTACGCAGTTTGCTGAAATGGGTGAAATCCTCAGAAAATATCTTACGGAAACCTTTGGCCCCAGGGTGCTTTTCCTTCACGGCGGTGTGCCGAAGAAGGAGAGGGACCGGATGGTAGATCTTTTTCAAAGGGAAGAAGGCCCACCCTTGTTTATTCTTTCTTTGAAGGCGGGGGGGACTGGACTTAACTTAACCAAAGCCAATCATGTCATCCATTTTGACCGCTGGTGGAACCCGGCTGTGGAAAACCAGGCCACCGACCGGGCTTTTCGCATCGGGCAGACAAAAAATGTCCAGGTCTATAAGTTTATCTGTGCTGGGACATTGGAAGAGAGAATTGATGAAATGATTGAACGGAAAAAAGAAGTAGCAGGTCAGGTGGTTAAAACCGGCGAGGAATGGCTGACGGAACTTAGCACAGCCGAGCTTAAAGAAATCATGGCCCTTGGCCGTGAAGCGATAGGAGAATAAGGTATGGGATGGGATTTTTATGACTATACACCTTCTGTACCCCGTAAGGCTAAAGGAGGAATTAAAGCTGAAGGAAAGAAGGGCTCTTTTGGTAAGAACTGGTGGGCTAAACAATGGAATGGGGTATTGGAAAGCTTTAACCTGGGGGCCAGGCTTAACCGGGGAAAGAGCTATGCCCGTCAGGGGCAGGTTTTATCTGTGGAGATTAAGAAGGGGATAGTGAATGCCAGGGTCCAGGGCTCACGGGTTAAACCTTATACAGTAAAACTCAAGGTAAAGACTCTTTCTACAGGCGAATGGGACAGGGTTATTACCGGCTTAGCTGCCCATGCCCTTTTTACCACTAAACTTTTAACCGGAGAAATGCCCCACGAGATCGAGACAGTATTTAAGCAGGCCGGGGTTTCCCTTTTTCCTGCTAAACAAAATGACTTGGAAACCGATTGCTCTTGTCCGGATTGGTCCAATCCTTGTAAACATATTGCCGCTGTGTATTATATTTTGGGAAAAGAATTTGACCGGGACCCTTTTCTGATTTTTAAGCTCCGGGGCATAGAACGGGAAGAATTATTGGATAGATTAGGGAAAATGGGAACTGTTTCCGGAAAACCCTCAGAGGAATCAGTACCATCAGGTATTAAAGATTTAAATGAAGAACCTTGGGGAGTTCTCACCACGGATCTTAGCGCCTTCTGGGAAGGAGAAAAAATAAAGGATGATATCTTCGGGGAAATTGCTTTTCCCAGCCAAAGGCTTGCTCTTTTGCGAAAGCTTGGGAATTTGCCCTTTTGGCGGGGTAAAGAATCTATGCTGGCGGCATTGGAACCCGTATATACCAAAGGAGCGGAGCTAGGTTTGGAACTGGTTACCGGGACTGCTATTGAGCAAAAGAAGTAGATTAGCGGGCAAGATAAAACCCAGTTACTCAACCATGAGAAAAGCATATCTATTCATTGTTTCATGATAATCTTTGAGAACTTGGATAGGGTAACCCACGCTTCTGACGGTGGTATAAACGTCAATGGCCAGTGCATCTGCACCTGAGGTGGACTGTACTCGGTTTGCTGGACACGCAGAAAGGTTGTTATAATAGAACCTAAAGAAAGGGCGTGTTAAGCAAATGACTGAAAAAAACAAATTTAGCGCTGATTACAAAAAAGAAATCGTTAAGCTTATTACAGACCTTGGTAAGAAACCTGTTAAAGTAGCAGAAGATATTGGCGTCAGTGCTACAACAATCCGGCGTTGGGTACAACAATGCAACGCTCACGGCGACCAGGCCTTTCCCGGCAAAGGAAATCTCAAGAGTGATGATGCTGAACGAAAGGCTTTAGAAAGAAAGATCAAGGATCTTGAGGAGGAAAATGCACAGGAGCGCTTACTATGACTGGCTCAGCCGACCTATAACCATGCGGAGACAGGAAGACCAAGAACTGACAGAAATCATTAAACAGATATTCGAAGAATCCAGACAGACCTATGGTCATCGAAGAATAAAGAAAGTGCTTAAAAGAAAAGGGATAAAATGTAGTAACCGGCGTATAGCACGGCTGATAAAAGAAAACGGGTTAATCAGCCGCCTGAAAAGAAAATACAAGGCTACTACCAACTCAAACCATGGCTACCCCGTAGCCCCTAACCTTTTAGAGAAAGACTTTAAAGCTGAGAGGCCTAACCAGAAATGGGTCGGCGATATTACATATATTCCGACAGACGAAGGCTGGCTATATTTAGCAGCCGTAGAAGACCTCTTTCACAAAAAGGTTATCGGCTGGACCCTGGACAGTCGTATGACAAAACAGCTAACCATTGATGCTATTGAACAGGCGATTATTAAGGAAAAACCTAACAAAGGACTTATCTTTCACTCCGACAGGGGATCCCAATATGCAGCCTATGCCTATCAGGATAAGCTTGTTTCCAATGGCATACGGCAAAGCATGAGCGCCAAAGGTGATTGTTATGACAACGCTTGTATGGAGTCCTTCTTCGCCACACTAAAAAAAGAACTTATCCATGGCCGTCGTTTCCGAACACGGGATGAGGCTAAGCTAATGATCATAGACTATATCGAGACATTCTACAATGCAAAACAACTGCACAGTGCCTTGGGATATATGTCTCCTGTAGAGTTTGAAAGGCATTACAGAAAATCTCTGGCAAGCCTAGCTTACACAAAGAAAAACTATTAAAGGCTTGGATAGGCTCCTGTCGGCCCTATGAATGGTAATATATGGGTATGACCCAGGTTATATTCAGAATATTATGCTTATTACCCTGGCAAAGCAAAAGTGAAAATACAAAGAATCCCCTTTTTATGAAATAATGAGTATTTCTAAGAAAAGAGGAGAAAAGCGCCGTTCTGCGTGTCCAGTTTAGTTAAATCACTCCATCAAAGAAAGACCCCGTCAAACCAGGCTAGTTAGGTTTGACGGGGTCTTTGTAATTCCTCTAAAAACTTTCCTGAATTACTACTCTATCTAATGGGAAACGACCGGTCGGAGCTGTTTGCTCTGCAGCATAACCGAGGGTGATCATCATTACTGGAATATATTGTTCAGGAATTCGTAGTTCCTTCCGAAGCGATTCCTGGTCGAAGGCTGTCATGGGGCAGGAATCAATACCATTGGCTTTAGCGGCAAGCATTAACTGCATGGCAGCAAGAGCAGGATTAAGAAGGGCTCCCTTTTTCCGGGAATCTTCATTGTTTATGTAACCCCCTTGAATCTGTTTAACTAAATTAGCATCGCTGTAAAGTTCTTCTGCATTTTTGTAGGCTTCAGTGTCGCCTAGCACAATTACAAGAGCGGAACAGTCTGCTACATGTTGTTGATTGTACGCAATCGGGAGGAGGCGTTGCTTCCTTTCCTGCTCCTGAATGACAATAAACTTCCAATGTTGAAGATTCCAGCCAGAAGGCGCCGTAGTAGCCAAATCTAAGATTTCATTCAAAGTTTCCTGGGAGATTTTTTCATCCTTTTTATAATTCCTGATACTCCTGCGTTCTCTCATTACATCTTTGATATTGCTCATAATCTTCACCTCTTTAACTAATTTTGCTATTTCCTCCCAGTATCAAGTTTATAACATTATGTGTCTCAGGACAACCTTACTACCAGACTGAGGGTTTGTAGTAAATTTACAAATTTTACATAGTTATTTTATATACCAGCAATCTACAGGACTTATATTTACGAATCAGATAAGATAGAACAACTGCAAGTGAGATATGAGACAACAGGGGAGCAAAGCTCTCCTTATTAAAACCCCCCCCCCGTTGGGATTACTATTCCCATATCTGAGCTGTTATAGTACAAAAATACAAAAGATTCGGTATGTTGTATTTAATGTATATGTCATATAAACAAATGCTTGCTACCAATAGATGGAGGTAGTAAAATAATAACAATATAATATTTAGACAATACGCTATTGACTGACTACATTTTATTTAGTCATTGTGGGAGAGGAGAAATGGAAGTGAACGTCTGGTTACAGGAGAATAGTTGGGATGAAGTTGAAGTACTAAAAGAAAAGTCCGGCGGGGTGATTGTCATTCCTGTGGGCAGCACTGAACAGCACGGTAGCCACCTTCCTCTGGGGACGGATACCATGGTGGCCATGATGCTCGCAGAAGATGCTGCTAAAAAAACAGGTATTCCGGTTGCACCACCCCTCTGGTTTGGCTGGAGCCCCCATCATATGGTTTTGCCTGGCACTATTACATTAAGACCTGAGGTCTTGATTGAAGTTTTATATGATGTTATTGAATCCTTATCTAAACACGGGTTCCAGAAGTTCGTGGTGATTAACGGGCATAGAATAGTGAATATTCCCTGGATGCAAATCTCGGCGGAACGTGCCCAACGGGTATTAGGTGTTAAAGTAGTTCTCTTTGATCCCGCTTATATGTCCAAAGAGATTGTACCTCAATTGGGTTACGGTCCGGTAGGACATTCAGAAGAAATAGAAACTTCCCACATGTTATATAAACACCCCCATCTGGTTCACCTGGAAAAAGCCCAGGATAACCCGGTGCAGAAGCATGAATTGTATTCCGTTGACCCTGCTTATCCTGGTGATACTTTGTGTTATGTCCCCAGTACCATAAAGGACATGCATAAATCTGTGGATGCAGCAGGGGGTACTACCGGTATACCCAGTAAAAGTTCCAAAGAAAAAGGCCAAATCTACCACGACCATGTTGTGGACAACCTGGTTAAGGTGATTGAAAGATTAAAAATTTAGGAGGTGCTCTGTTAGAACATAAGTCTTGTCTCGTTCCAGTAGTGATAAAAATTGAGAGTAGGAAAAGGGAGGAGTTACTGATGTTTCGCTATCATAAGAAAATCGCTGTGATCTTAATGCTGGCCCTCTTACTGGGCAGTATGCTGGGGACCGTAGGCTGTGGTCAGAAATCAGTTCAAAAAGTTTTGAAAATCGGTGTAGTAGGCCCTGAATCCGGTGGCGGTGCCCAGTTGGGACAGGGACAGCGTAAGGCTATACAGATGGCAGTAGATGAGATTAATGCCAACAAGGGTGCCGGCGAATGGAAACTGGAGGTTTTCTTTGAAGATGACGAGGGAAACCCCACCAAGTCAGCCAGTGCCACCAACAAGTTGCTCCAACAGTCCCAGGCTAATGTGATTATCGGGGCTATTCACAGTTCCGCTACTCTTGCTGATATGGTTGTCACTTCCCGGGCTGGTATTCCCCAAATTACTGCAGGGTCAACGGGTGCATCAATAACCGAGCAAAATAACAAGTGGATCTTCCGTACCGCTGTAAACGACGAGTTCCAGGCTAATGCCCTGGTCAAATACGCTAAAGAAGTCCTGGGAATCAAAAAAATGGCTACCTTCACAGCAGCTGACGACTATGGTCAGAGTGGGGCCAAACTCCTGGCCGCTGCTGCGCAAAAATACGGTGTGGAACTGGTGGCCACTCCTACCTATAACAACGGCGATAAGGACTTTAAACCGCAACTTTTGACCATTAAAGAAAAGGGCGCCCAAGGCATCTTCATGTGGGGACTTTATACGGAAGCCGCTCTCATCGCCAAACAAGCCCAGCAGTTAGACGTCAAAGCTCAGCTCTTCGGAGCATCCGGTATGGCTGCCTTAAAACTCATTGAACTGGGTGGCGATGCTGTGCAGGGACTGATTTTAACCCAGACCTTCCTGCCTGATTCCAATGACGAAAAGGTTAAGGAGTTCGTGCAAAAGTACAAGAGCAAATACAATGAGAATCCCATTCCTCATGCTGCCCAGGCTTACGATACTGTGTACATTATTGCGGACGCTGTAAAAAGGGCCAATAGTAACAAACCTGATGCTTTAAGAGATGCTATTGCTAAAACAGCCGGATTAAAACTCGTCACAGGTGAGCCAAAGTTTAATGATAAAGGTGATGACATCGGTAAGCGCCTTTTAATCACCACCATTAAGGGTGATAAATTCGAGCTGGTTAAAGCTGTTATGACGAATGAATAAACAGAGGAAAGCCGCCGGTTTCTTTCCGGATCTGAAAGGAACCGGCCTTCTTTTATTAAACATTTCAGTTAAAGGGAAGTGGGATCTTGCAATACTTTTTAAATGGTTTGCCTATCGGAGCAATTTATGCCCTTGTGGCTTTGAGCTATAGTTTAATCTATGCTGCCTCAGGGGTACTGAACTGGTCCCAGGGCGATATGGTGATGCTGGGGGCCTATTTGGGTTTCACTCTGTTTCAGCTTTTAAACCTTGGTTTTACCCCGGCCCTGTTTATTTCTATGGCTTTTGTGGCCTGCGTAGGGGTCCTGGTCCAGTATTTTATCCTGCGTCCTTTGAGAGAAAGAAAAGCACCCCCTATTAACGTGGTGATCGCTACCCTGGGGGTAGCTATTATTACGAGAAATATAGCTCTTGTCATTTGGGGACCGGATGCCCAGATTTTTTCCTCCCCTGTGAGTGCCAAACCTATTACCCTGGGTGCGTTAAGTATTACTCCTCAGGACATCTTGATCGTAACAGTGGGTATTGGTCTGATGCTGGTGCTCCAGTATTTCCTGAAGAAGACCAAAGAAGGGAAGGCCCTTAGAGCCGTAGCTCAGGACCGCTACGGAGCCATTCTTATGGGTATTGATACCCAGCGCTCCGACGGTGTAGCCTTTGCCGCCAGTGCTGTCTTAGGGGCTGCTGCCGGCATCCTGGTAGCACCTATCTTCTTTGTTACCTTTAACATGGGTGCGGGCATCGGCTTAAAGGGTTTTGTAGCCGCGGTCATCGGAGGACTGGGCTATATACCCGGTGCCATTGCAGGGGGATTCTTTTTGGGAATTGTGGAGGCCATAGCGGGAGGAAAAATCAGCTCCGGTTACCGTGATGCCATAACTTTTGCTTTACTGATTCTTGTTCTGTGGTTAAAACCATCGGGTCTGTTTTTACGTAAAACCCGGCAAAAAGTTTAAAGGTCTGGTGGTGCTGTTTTTATGAAAGGTATAACGAAATGGAGAACTTATGGAATCCTGGGAGTTTTATTACTGCTCTTGTTCCTGGTACCACAGGTAGTTTCTAATATATATTATCTGCACATCATTAACCTGGGCGGTATTTACACCCTCATTACCATCGGCCTCAACCTGCTCTCGGGCTATACCGGACAGGTATCCATGGGACAGGCCGGGTATTTTGCCGTTGGTACTTATGTTTCTTCTCTTTTGATGATGAACCTGAAATTCCCCTTTTGGGCGGCTTTGCTGGTGGCTGTAGTGGCTGCCGCTATCTGCGGTCTGATTATCGGAATTCCTGCCATGAAGCTTTCCGGGCCTTATCTGGTCCTGGCTACGGTGGGTTTTGGAGAGATCGTCAGGCTGGTGCTCCTGAACTGGACACCGGTTACCAAGGGTGCCGCAGGTCTCACAGGGATACCTTTGCCGGAATTTATGGGTATGCGGATTTCCTCAGAAAAGGACTTCTTTTACCTTATCTTTATAGTCCTGCTCCTGGGGACCTATGTAGCCCAGCGTTTAGCTAAATCAAAAATCGGCAGGACTTTTACGGCTATCAGGGAAGATGAATTGGCCGCGGAAGCCATGGGTGTACCAGTTAACCTCTATAAGATTTCTGCTTTTGTCATTAGCGCTGTGTATGCGGGAGTGGCAGGGGCCCTTTTTGGTTCTTTTGCCGGGGTGGCCAGTCCTGACAATTTTACCTTTGATGAATCGGTGGCCTTTTTATCTATGTCTGTCATAGGTGGTAACCGTTCTATTGTAGGGGCTGTCATCGGGGCCTTTGTCCTGACTTTTCTTTCCGAGGCCTTACGTGTTTTTCAGGCCCTGCGTCTGGTCATCTACGGCGGTATTCTGATCTTTACAGTTATCTACATGCCCAAAGGACTGTACGGACTGGTTGAACAGGGCCAAAATTGGTTTAGCCGGCAGTTCCTGGCAGGGAAAAAGGATTATTCCAGCTAAATGACAATGGAGTGATAAGAATGACGGAAGTTACCAATATCCTCGAAGTAAGGGGTGTCAGTAAAAGATTTGGCGGTCTGCAGGCCCTGGATGATATAACCATTGGGGTCAAACCTCAAACGGTCCATGGCATTATCGGGCCCAACGGGGCTGGTAAGACAACTCTTTTTAATGTTATCACGGGACTCATTCAACCGGACCAGGGGGGGCTTTACCTGGAAGGAAGGAGAATAGATTCCCTTAAACCCTACCAGCTTGTACCCCGGGGTGTGGCCCGGACCTTCCAGAATATCCGGTTGTTCAAAGAGATGTCCGTAATTGAAAATGTACTGATCGGGCAGCACGTTCATACTCCTACGCCCATCTTTTCCATCATGATTAACGGGAAAAAATCGCGCTACTGGGAAGAGGTAGCCCTCCAGGAAGCTATGGACGCCTTACGTTTTGTGGGCCTGGAGACAAAGGCTGATGAACAGGTGAAAAATCTCTCCTACGGCCAGCAGCGCCTGGTGGAGTTTGCCAGAGCCCTGGCCGCTAAGCCTAAGTTAATTCTCCTGGACGAGCCTGCTGCCGGTATGAATCCCACGGAGAAAGCCAATCTGCTGCGCTTGGTTTCACTGCTGCAGGAAAAAGGGTATACTATCGTACTGATTGAACATGATATGAAATTGGTTATGAACATCTGTGAAACCATTTCCGTACTGGATCACGGCAAGAAAATAGCGGAAGGAAGACCTGAACATATTCGCAAGCATCCCGATGTCATAAGTGCTTATCTGGGAAAGGGTGATCTCGTCCATGCTGGTAGTTGAAGGGATTAAAGCAAGCTATGGTCATACGGAGGTTCTTCACGGAGTTTCTTTTACGGCAGAGGAAGGTAAGATAACCACCTTAATTGGCGCCAACGGTGCAGGTAAGACTACAACCTTAAATTGCATAGCTGGAGTAATTAAACCTCAAGAAGGCAGGATTCTGTGGAAAGGCCAGGATATCACCACACTGAAACCCAGCCAAATTGTGAGAATGGGGATTTCACTGATTCCTGAAGGAAGGCACGTTTTCCCGCAAATGACGGTAGCCGAAAATTTGGAGATGGGGGCTTATACCAGGAAGGATAAAGAGGGAGTTAGACGTGATTTGGAATGGGTGCTGGAACTTTTTCCGGTTCTCAAGACCAGGTATAAACAGTTGGCCGGTACCATGTCCGGAGGAGAACAGCAAATGCTTGCTGTAGGCAGGTCCTTAATGGCGAATCCGGAACTGATGTTAATGGATGAACCTTCTATGGGGTTAGCACCTATTATTGTCCAGGAAGTTTTTAAAGTTATCCATCAGATTAAGGAAATGGGGAAGACCATCCTGCTGGTGGAGCAGAATGCCACCATGGCTTTAAACCATGCCCATCACGCCTATGTGATTGAGTTAGGTAAAATAGTATTATCAGGTAGTGGAAGAGAACTGCTGCAGAATCCTGAAGTTGAAAAAGCTTATCTCGGCTTGTAGTAATCACCCCAAATAGCTCAGTACAATAATTAGGCGACTGAGAACCCAAAAAATCAGGGTTTTTCAGTCGCCTAATTTTTTCACTGGCCCTAAATGGGCAAGAGGCCTCCCTATTCTACTAAAGTTGATAACTTTATGACTATAAAACCTGCTTATGTATTTTATTTTGTGATATATATCACTTTCAACGGTTTCTGAAACTGGTACAGTTGGGTTGAAAAATATGTGAAAAGGGGGGTCAAGAGGATGGCCTATATTCTAACCCATGCAGAATTTGACACTGTGCTTCAGCGATTAAAACAAGACTATATACTCATTGGTCCAGTACGTAAAAAGAATAAAGGGAAATTTTCTGATGCTGACTTAATTACTTATGGTCAGATTGAATCTCTTTCAGACTTAGAGACTAATGGAAAATCACAATTCTCAGCGAAAGAGACCATATTTCCACCTAGCCAGACGCTTTTTTACTTTACAGAGGATGAGTACAGAGAACCCAAATTTGAACCCCAAAAACAAATAGTCTTTTTACGAGCTTGTGATTTTAATGCAATTAAGCGGTTGGATTTATTATTCTTAGAGAACGGTCAGTTTGTCGATGCTTATTATAAGCGTCTAAGAGAGAAGACCCATTTTTTCGTATTTGGTTGTGAAAAATCTTACGAGAATTGCTTTTGTGTTTCCACGGGAACTAACCAGTGTGAAGGCTATGATGCTTTCTTAAATTTTAAAGGGGAGAAAATCAACTTATTTCCTTCCGAGCCCTTTAAAAGATATTTTGCCGGATACGAAGAAAACGAGGACATATTACCTCAATTTATTGAGAGAAATCACATACAAGTGGATATTCCCGAAGGACTGAGTACGAAAATTTACGATCATCCTTACTGGGACCAGTATGGCAAACGTTGTATCGGCTGCGGGCGCTGTAATTTTTCCTGCCCCACCTGTACCTGTTTTACCATGCAGGATATTTTTTACCGGGATAACAAAAATGCCGGAGAACGTAGACGCGTGTGGGCCAGTTGCCAGGTAGACGGCTTTACAGATATGGCGGGAGGCCATTCCTATCGAAAACAGCAAGGGGAAAGGATGCGTTTCAAGGTAATGCACAAAATCCACGATTTTGCTAAGCGCTTTAACATGCACATGTGTGTGGGCTGTGGCCGCTGTGACGATGTCTGTCCGGAGTACATTTCTTTTAGTCAGTGTATCAGTGGGTTAAAGGGGGTAGTAGCTCATGATAACTAACCCGTATTTACCCCAGCCTGCAGAAATCATCTCCATAACCAAAGAAACAACCACAGATTATACCTTCCGTCTGAAGACTGATATACAGCCTGATTTTGGCCAATTTGTGGAGGTTTCCATACCCAAAGTGGGGGAAGCCCCTATTTCCGTAAGCAATGCGCAGCCTGGCTGGATCGAATTAACCATCAGGCGTGTAGGGCATCTTACCAATGAACTGCATGAGTTAAAACCTGGTGATCTTCTCTTCATTCGAGGCCCCTACGGCAAGGGCTTCCCTAAAGAGCAATATCGAGATAAGTCACTTATTATTGCTGCGGGAGGTACTGGATTAGCTCCTGTACGGAATCTGATCAACTACTATTATCAACACCCTGGTGAAGTTAGGCAATTAAGCCTGTTAATGGGTTTTAAAACGCCTGAAGATATATTATTTAAAGAGGATATTGAAAAATGGCGCAGTAAATTTAAGGTTCTTCTTACTGTAGATAAAGAGAGCCCCGGCTGGTCTGGCCATGTGGGGCTGATCACGAATTTTGTGAAAGATGCTGTTGGCGAGAATTCTTCAGCTTCCCGGGTGATCATTGTCGGTCCGCCCTTAATGATGAAATTTACAAGCCAGGAATTTATTAAGTATAACATTCCTGAAGAGAATATCTGGCTCTCTTTTGAACGCAAAATGTGCTGTGGTATCGGTAAATGCGGTCACTGTAGAATTAATGATACCTATGTCTGCCTGGAAGGACCAGTCTTTCCTTATATCACGGCCAAAAATCTCTTAGACTAAAGGGGTGAAAAAGCTTGTCCGTTGACACGAAAAAAATAAAAAAGAATGCCTATAGGGTTACCAAGACCAGGGGCAAAACCTGTTTACGGGTAAGAGTACCAGGTGGTCATTTACCAAGCCAGTACCTTGAAATAATTAAAGAAATTGCTGATAAGTTCGGTAACGGCACAGTGCACCTTACAACCCGGCAAGGATTTGAAATCCCCGGTATTGATTTTTCCAGTATTGAGGTGATTAATCAATTAATTTCCCCAATAATCGTTGGATTAGAAAAAGAGATAGGGGTTCCTTTGGCAAACGGTTTTGACAAAGGCTACCCGGCAGCCGGTACCAGAAATGTGTCAGCCTGTATCGGCAATCGTGTTTGTACTATGGCGAATTGTGACACAACAGCATTAGCCCAAAAGATAGAGAGAACAATATTCCCTAATGACTTTCATGTCAAAATTGCTGTGACAGGCTGTCCCAACGATTGTATTAAGGCTCACATGCAGGATATTGGTGTAATTGCTCAGGTAGAACCCCTCTATGATGAAACCCGCTGTATTAGTTGCAAGGCTTGTGTTAAGAACTGTCAAAAAGTGGCCACTGGCGCCCTTACCATGGGCAATTATAAAGTGGAAAGAGATCCCCACCGCTGCCTTGGTTGTGGCGAATGTATTCTCAAATGCCCTAACGCTGCCTGGACTCGGGGCAACAAATTTTATCGCTTGGTCATTATGGGTAGGACCGGTAAACGCAATCCCCGTTTAGCCCAAACTTTTGTACAGTGGGCCAGTGAGGATGTGGTCTTAGGGGTAATCAAGAACATGTATAAATATATTGATAAACATATTGATCGAACCTTGGAAAAAGAGCATGTTGGCTACATTTTTGATAGAACCGGCTATAGTGAATTTAAGAATGTGGTACTGGAAGATGTTACATTAAATCCTGAAATTAGAATTAGTAAATTCATTAACTTTCACGGAAGTATATATGATAGTCAAATAATTTTTGAAAATGTTACTAAAGCATAGTAGGTTAAAACCTCTTAATCTGAACCCAAGAGTTTCATACTCTTGGGTTTTTGTGTTCGTCCGGCATGTTTACTGAGCCGATGGGTTGAAAGAAACCCTGTCACCTAACCAGCGGGAAGACAACCCGTAAGCAAGGGCGTCACTGGCCAACGGTGGGGTCTGAAGGAAGCTGAAGGGGGAATCTGGAACATAGCGCAAGCGAACCGGGGTTGGCTCGTCAGGTGGGTAACCTTGCACAAAGTGGGAAAGCCCGAAAGCTGGATAACCTGAGGAGTTAAGACGGATGCGTTCAGATTCAGGCAGGTAGACTTAACCGGAGAAGCCCGGCATCATCCCTCAGAGAGGGTAGGCCCAAACAAGTGGAAACACAAGTGCGGGACGAAGTGATGTGGGGTGGCAGATGACTCCGTAGTAGTGACAAACTCTCGGCCAATGAAAGCTGGTAACAGACGGGAGGGCAAAACCGGGAGGACACTGCACCTGGTTGCAGTGGGGTACAGCAAGCCAAAAGCGGCTGTACTTGCGAAGGGAGGAAGATAAATCAAAGAATGCAACCAAAGTAGACAAAGGATGGGAAGAGAAGACAACTTTGGCTGGAAAGCCAAAGGGAACGGCTGAACCGGGGGTGACGAACCTGCTGGGCAGTACGTCCGCTCAGCCGGAGTAAAGTGACTGGAGAGGTAAGATTGCCAGAGAGCTAGAGACGCCTGGAAAGCACATGAAGGAACCGGCGCGAAATCCTGGACTACAGAGGAAGCATAGCGAAATGGGGTGAAGTGATTGAAGAAATGGTATAGCCTAATAGACAAAGTATACCGGATGGACAACCTGGAAAAAGCATACAAAGCCGTTAAAGCCAACAATGGCGCCCCCGGAGTAGACGGGGAGACCGTGGAAGCCTTCGGCCAAAATCTGCAAGAAAGGTTAAGCCAACTTCAACACGAACTCAAGACCGGCATTTACGAACCCCAACCGGTACTGCGGGTAGAAATACCCAAAGCGGACGGCAGTAAACGCCCGCTAGGTATACCTACAGTCAGGGACCGGATAGTCCAACAAGCCCTCCTAAACATCCTACAACCAATCTTTGAACCCGACTTTCACCCGTCAAGCTATGGATATAGACCTGGGCGCTCCTGTCACCAGGCAGTAGCCAAGGCAGAGATGTTCATAAACAAATATGGACTGAATCATGTTGTAGACATGGACCTATCCAAATGCTTTGACCGGCTGGACCATGAACTAATCCTGGAAGGAGTCAACCGTAAAATCAGTGACGGAAGCATCCTGAAACTGATAAAGAAATTTCTGACTGTTGGAGTAATGAAAGACGGAGCATGGGAAGAAACAGACTTGGGGAGCCCGCAAGGCGGATTATGCAAAGCTTTGCATAATCCGCCTTATGCAAAGAAAGTAGTTATGCAAAGTAAACTTTTGAAATGCTGATGTTTACGGAATTTTTTATTGATTTACTTTGCATAATCTCCCAAGATGATGACAGGGCTTAACGCCCAAATATCATTTTGGAGGAATGTTTATGCGGAGCAAACCAAAGGTAATCTCAAGAGTGATGATGCTGAACGAAAGGCTTTAGAAAGAAAGATCAAGGATCTTGAGGAGGAAAATGCACAGGAGCGCCTACTATGACTGGCTCAGCCGACCTATAACCATGCGGAGACAGGAAGACCAAGAACTGACAGAAATCATTAAACAGATATTCCAAGAATCCAGACAGACCTATGGTCATCGAAGAATAAAGAAAGTGCTTAAAAGAAAAGGGATAAAATGTAGTAACCGGCGTTTAGCACGACTTATGAAAGAAAACGGGTTAATCAGCCGCCTGAAAAGAAAATACAAGGCTACTACCAACTCAAACCATGGCTACCCCGTAGCCCCTAACCTTTTAGAGAAAGACTTTAATGCTGAGAGGCCTAACCAGAAATGGGTCGGCGATATTACATATATTCCGACAGACGAAGGCAGGCTATATTTAGCAGCCGTAGAAGACCTCTTTCACAAAAAGGTTATCGGCTGGACCCTGGACAGTCGTATGACAAAACAGCTAACCATTGATGCCATTGAACAGGCGATTATGAAGGGAAAACCTGCCCAAGGACTTATCTTTCACTCCGACAGGGGATCCCAATATGCAGCCTATGCCTATCAGGATAAGCTTGTTTCCAATGGCATATGGCAAAGCATGAGCGCCAAAGGTGATTGTTATGACAACGCTTGTATGGAGTCCTTCTTCGCCACACTAAAAAAAGAACTTATCCATGGCCGTCGTTTCCGAACACGGGATGAGGCTAAGCTAATGATCATAGACTATATTGAGACATTCTACAATGCAAAACGACTGCACAGTGCCTTGGGATATATGTCTCTCATAGAGTTTGAAAGGCATTACAGAAAATCTCTGGCGGCCTAGCTTACACAAAGAAAAAACTAGTAAAAAGCTGGGATAGGTCTCTGTCGGCCCTATGAATGGAAATATATGGATATCACCCAGATTATATTCAGAATATTATGCTTATTACCCCGGCAAAGCAAAAGTGAAAATACAAAGAATCCCCTTTTTATGAAATAATGAGTAATTCTAAGAAAAGAGGAGAAAAGCGCCGTTCTGTGTGTCCAGTTTAGTTAGATCACTCCAAAATACAATGTCGGCATTTTGCATCACTATAGGTAATAGTGACTGAGATTTATCAGGAGCCGTATACGAGGCCCGTACGTACGGTTCTATGAGAAGGATAAAAGCCGAAGCAAATTACTTCGGCTTTACCTTACTCGATTATTTTTTTTATAAAATGGAAAAAAAAGTGGGCAATATTAATGATAAGCTGTTATAATAACTTAATATTAGGTTATACCAAGGAGGTTAAAGTTTATGAATCAATGGAAGGTACAACATCCACAGCCTGAACAACAGCGTGTGATTGTTACAGTGGTAGGGCAGGACAGAGTGGGTATTATTGCCGGGGTTTCCGGTATATTAGCCGCCCAGGGCGTTAATATTTTGGACATTAGTCAAACCATTCTCCAGGATTTCTTTACCATGATCATGGTGGTGGATATTGCCCACTGTAAGGTTAGTCTCCAGGAACTTCAATTATTACTGAAAGATAAAGGGGAAGAAATCGGAGTTAGTATTAACGCACAGCACGAGGATGTCTTCAAATATATGCACCGCATTTAGGAGGTAGGATCATGCCAATTGCTTTTTCACCGGCGGAAATTATGGAAACAATCCGTATGGTTCAAGCGGAAAATTTAGATATACGTACCATTACCATGGGGATCAGCCTGCGAGATTGCACCCACAGCGATATTCAGGTAGTAGCCCGGAAAATATACGATAAAATAACCCGGAAAGCAGAAAACCTGGTGGAAGTGGGTGAAGCCATTTCCCGGGAGTATGGTATCCCTATCATCAACAAAAGAATTTCAGTTACCCCTATTGCCATCGTTGGAGAAGGTTGTGAGAGCGGGGATTATACAGTCTTGGCAAAAGCCATGGACAAAGCAGCCCAGGAAGTAGGGGTCAATTTTATCGGTGGTTTTTCCGCTCTTGTGCATAAAGGCTTTACCAAGGGTGATGAATATTTGTGTGATTCTATTGCCCAAAGTCTAGCCGAAACAGAAAGGGTTTGTTCCTCGGTTAATGTGGCTTCCACCAAAGCCGGCATTAATATGGATGCCGTCTATCGTATGGGGCAGATTATCAAAGAGACGGCAGAACTGACCAAAGAACAGGGGGCTTTGGGATGTGCCAAGCTTGTGGTCTTTTGCAACGTACCGGAGGACAACCCCTTTATGGCCGGGGCCTTCCATGGTATCGGTGAGCCGGAAACGGTCATCAATGTAGGAGTAAGCGGACCCGGTGTTGTATTGAATGCAGTAAGACAGAATCCTAACGTGGATTTTGGCAGTCTGGCTACCATTATCAAACATACAGCATTTAAAGTCACACGCATGGGAGAACTGGTGGGACGGGAAGCTGCTAAGAGATTAAAGGTTCCCTTTGGTATTGTAGACTTATCCCTGGCACCTACTCCGGCTATTGGGGACAGTGTGGCCGATATTCTTGAGGCTATGGGCCTGGAGAAAGTAGGCACCCACGGTACTACGGCTGCCTTAGCCCTCTTAAATGATGCCGTAAAGAAAGGAGGGGCCATGGCTTCCTCTTATGTAGGCGGTTTGAGCGGGGCCTTTATCCCGGTTAGTGAAGATGCGGGAATGATTAGAGCCGTGGAAGAAGGGAGTTTAAGTATGGATAAGTTAGAGGCCATGACCTGTGTCTGTTCCGTAGGCCTGGATATGATTGCCGTACCCGGTGACACTTCAACTGAAACGATAGCGGCCATTATTGCTGACGAAGCTGCCATCGGCATGATTAATAAGAAGACTACCGCCGTGCGTATTATTCCCGTTCCCGGTAAGAAAGTTGGGGAAAGGGTAGAATTTGGCGGCTTGTTGGGTACGGGTCCTATTATGCCTGTCCATCAATACAGTGCTGAGACCTTTGTGAAAAGGGGCGGCCGTATTCCTGCGCCTATTCTGGCCTTGAATAACTGATAGAAAATACAGTGTTTCCGGAGGTGTTCCAATGTACTTTCCTGAAGCAGGTAAGATTAATACCCCAAAAACAGAGGAATTAGTCCTGGCCAAAGCCAAAGAATTGGGAATTAAACATGTGGTAGTGGCTTCCTGCAGCGGTGAAACGGCCTTGAAATTCCTGGACAAGGGGTTAAATGTGGTCTGTGTTACCCATCATGTGGGCTTTGCCGGCCCGGGTATAGATGAAATGGACCCTGAGAACAGGGCTATGTTGGAGAAAGGCGGCTGCAAGATACTTACCACTACCCATTTACTGGCGGGCGTGGACAGGTCCTTAAAAAACAAGTTTGGCGGCATTTATCCTGCTGAGATTATGGGATTTACCTTACGTCTTTTTGGACAGGGTGTAAAAGTAAGCATAGAGATAGCCTCCATGGCTCTGGATGCAGGACTTATTCCTTACGGGGAAGAGGTTATAGCTGTAGGAGGGACGGCAGAAGGAGCTGATGCTGCCATTGTGGTCACACCCGCCCACTCCAATAATTTCTTTGAAACAAAAGTTCATGAAATCATCTGCAAGCCAAGAAACTGGTAAAATGCCGTTATCTGGCTTCGATTTCCGAAGTCCGCTCTCCGACTACCGAAATATTACGATTGATGGTGTCCTTTACTGCAACTTAATAGAAATTGAACTGTAGTTTCCTCAACAAGAAAGAAGACTTAAGGCTGCATAAAACCTTAAGTCTTTTATTTATAGTATAAGTAATTTTTTGCACAAACAAAGTTTTTCGTTTAATTTCCAGTTTAAATAATCTTAAAATAACTAATAACTAATAACTAGTAACTAATAACTAAGAGGAAAGAAATATGCCGGGGCAGGAAGCAAAACACCGATTAGAGGCCAAGGTTGACGAACTCGTCATTGCCATGGAAAAAATGAAGCTGGCCGAATATGTGGAATACCTGCACAATACCCGAAAAATGCTGGCAATCAACTTAATGGCCGGTGTAGCCCGGGGATTGGGCATGGCCATAGGCTTTACCATTTTAGGTGCAGTAGTTCTTTACTTGCTCCAAAAAATAGTATTGTTAAACCTGCCGCTTATCGGTAACTTTATTGCGGAAATTGTAGAAATGGTCAATGAACATATGCAGACTAAACCTTAATATTTAGTTAGGGAGGTACCAACATGACTAAAGATGTAATGGATGCTATCAGGGATAGACGGAGTATCCGCAAGTTTAAACCTGAACCCCTGCCCCCAGCCACAGTAAGCCGGATCTTAGAAGCAGCGCTGTGGGCACCTTCGGCAGGAAATTTGCAACCATGGAAATTTTACGCTGTCTATAGTCAGAGTAAAAAAGAAGAAATTATGAAGGCTGCCCTGGATCAAAAGGTTTTAGCGGAGGCACCCCTCATCGTAGTAGTCTGTGCAGATACTTCTATAGCCCGGTCACGCTACGGAGAGCGGGGAGAGAAGTTATACTGCCTGCAGGATACTGCCGCGGCTGTCCAGAATATGCTCCTGGCAGCCACTGCTTTTGGTGTGGGGAGTCTCTGGATCGGTGCTTTTCAGGAAGAAGTGGTGAAAAAAATACTGGAGATACAGGGAGAGCTGCGGCCAGTAGCGATTATTGCTTTGGGTTATGGCGAAATGGAACCAAATCAACCCTCCAGGCGCTCTTTGGCAGAGACAGTATATGTTGTAGAATAGCAGCAGGTTAAGACCGGCTGCTTTTTAATTAATACTCTGAGTATCCGGTATAGGAAGATGCGGTTGATTGCGCCTTGTTGGCTAATTGTGTTAATATAATATAGTAAATAAATTATAATAAGGAATATTTATGGAGTGGACAATGTATTTTTGGACAACATTAGTTTTAACACTAGTCATCGATAGGTTTACCAAGTATCTGGTGACCACGCAAATGCTGCTGGGACAAACCATCCCGCTAATTCCTAACTTTCTCCACATCACTTATGTAAAAAACCCCGGGGCAGCTTTTGGTATATTGGCTGAGAAAACCTGGTTTTTTATTGTTATTACCATTCTTATTTTAGCGGCCCTTTTCTACCTGGCTTATACAGAAGGAAAAAAAAGCCTCTTTTTAGCTCTTACCCTGGGTCTGGTAGCGGGAGGAGCAATCGGTAACCTTATCGATCGTATGCAAACGGGGCTGGTTGTTGATTTCATTGACTTTCGCGGAATCTGGCCTTTCGTATTTAATATGGCGGATTCGGCCATTGTTGTGGGTATGATACTGTTGGCTTACCATGTGCTGAAATCTGATAAAATTTAGGAGAGGTTATGCAGGAATTTAAGTTTACCGTTAACCCCGAGCAGCAGGGAACACGCCTGGATGTATTTTTAACGGAAAAAATTCCGGAAATCAGTCGTTCCCAGGTACAAAAGTTAATTGAAGAAGGAAATATCACCGTTAATGATATCCGTCAAAAAAGTAATTATAAATTGAGAATCGGGAACCTTATCAGGGCCCTGCTCCCCGCTCCCGAGCCTTTAAAGGTAGAGGCGGAACCTATTCCCCTGGATGTTGTCTATGAAGACCAGGATGTCATCATAATTAATAAACCACAGGGTATGGTAGTGCATCCCGCTAATGGCAATTACCGGGGAACACTGGTAAATGCCCTTCTTTTTCATTGCCGGGACCTCTCCGGGATTAACGGGGTCTTGCGGCCGGGGATAGTTCATAGAATAGACAAGGATACCTCAGGTCTTTTGGTAGTGGCCAAAAACGATAAGGCTCATATCAGTCTCGCCAAACAAATAAAAGAACATACAGTAAAAAGAGAATATATCGCTTTGGTTCACGGGGTTATCTCTGAACCCGGCGGTATTGTTGATGCTCCTATTGGCCGGGACCCCAAAGACCGGCAGAAGATGGCTGTGGTACTAAAGAATAGTAAAGAAGCCATCACCAAATACCTTGTCCTGGAACGTTTCAGGGCATATACGCTGGTGGAATGTCAGTTGAAAACGGGGAGGACTCATCAGATAAGAGTTCACATGGCTTACCTGGGTCATCCTGTAGTGGGGGATCCAAAATATGGGCCGCGGAAAGCCCATTTAGGATTTAAGGGACAGGCTCTCCACGCCAAAACCTTGGGATTTCATCATCCCCGCAGTGGTAAATGGCTGGAGTTTTCTGTTGATGTTCCCAAGGAGTTTGCAGATATTCTACAGGAATTACGCAGTAGTATTGAAACTACCTGAAAGGAGGAGTACCTATGGCCATGATAGAAAAGGCTAAAATCCTGGATGCCAACGGTATGCGACGTTCTTTAACCCGGATTGCCCATGAAATACTGGAAAAAAATAAGGGAGTAGAGGACCTGATCCTGGTAGGTATACGTCGCCGCGGGGTTCCCTTAGCTGAGCGTTTAGCTCAGTTAATACAAGATATTGAAGGAACAAAGGTGCGGGTAGGCAAACTGGATATCACCTTGTACCGCGATGATCTTACCGCTTTAGGTGATCAACCCGTGGTACACGGAACAGAAATACCCTGGGATATTGTTGGAAAAAGACTAGTTTTAGTAGACGATGTCTTATATACGGGACGTACTGTGCGAGCAGCCATGGATGCTATTGTCGATTTGGGCCGGCCTCAATATATCCAGTTAGCAGTCCTGATCGACAGGGGGCATCGTGAACTTCCTATTCGGGCCGATTTTGTTGGAAAGAATGTACCGACGTCCCGCCGGGAACTTATCCATGTCAAACTGACGGAGATCGATGGAGAAGATGAGGTCGTCATTATGGAAAATCCCGAATAGGTAGATGAAGGGGAGTGTTGGTGTAAAATGCTTGATAATGGCATTAAAGTATTTTTAACTGTGGTGGAAAAAAAGAGCTTTTCCAAGGCAGCCAAAGCACTTTTTTTAACCCAGCCTGCTGTCAGTTTTCAAATCCAGATGCTGGAGGAATACTATGGGACCAGGCTTTTTGACAGGGTGAACCGGACTATCAACCTGACGGCTGCTGGTGAACTTTTGTTAAAGTACGCTAATGAAATGAGTATTCTTCAGGCCCAGTTGGAGAGAGAAATGCAGGAGCTTACAGGAAAGATCCGGGGCAAACTCATCATTGGTGCCAGCACCACCATAGGCGAATGGGTACTTCCAATTATTGTTGGTTCCTTTAAGAAAAAACATTCTGATGTAGAATTAAGTTTAGAAATTCACAACACAGAAGATATAGAACATAGACTTTTAGAGGGAGAATTAGATATAGGTTTTGTAGAAGGACCTGTACATGGCAAGGAAATTGTTAAGGAAAAATTTATTGATGATGAATTAGTTTTAGTAATTCCTCCGGGACATCCTCTATCAAAAAAAGAAGAGGTTTCTGTATCGGACTTTGTTAATTATCCCTTTATTCTTAGAGAAAAAGGTTCAGGGACCCGGGTAGTTATGGAGAAGGCTTTAGATTTGGCAGGATATCCACATGAAAAATTGGATGTCATTATGGAAATAGGCAGTACATCAGCAATTTTAGAAGCAGTTCAGAAAGGATTAGGTATCTCGCTGGTCTCAAAATTTGCCGGAAAAGCTAGAAAGAAAGCCGGGTTTATTGATACTGTTAATATTAAAGATCTAAAGTTTCATCGGGAATTTACCTTGATTTATCATCGGAAAAAGTTTCGTACCCAGGCCGTAGAGGAGTTTTTAAAATACTTACGTTCAGAAGAGGTTCGCCAATTATTAGCCGAATAAGGTGGTGGGGGCGGTGGATAATCCCGAAAGTATCTATACCTATTTAGGTGCGGAATTAAGACAGCTTCGTGAGGCTAAAGGTTTAACGTTGATGGAATTAGGTAACCTGTCAGGGGTTTCTTACACCCATATCAGTGAAATAGAGCGCGGCAAAACTTGCGCATCTTTAAAAACCCTTGAAAAATTGGCAAAGGTTCTGGAGGTGCCAATTAGTCACTTTGTGGTTTCTGAGGAAGTCCTTAATTTAGGAGAGAGGATTAGACGGCTCAGAGAAAGCCATGGCTTGACCCAGGCTCAATTGGGGGATGCTGTGGGAGTGTCTTTGAGCCTGATAACCCAGATTGAAACAGGGCGTGTTAAACCTTCTCTGCTTACATTACAGAAAATAGCCCGCAGGCTGGGAATCAGTACTTCTTACTTTCTCCTTAACGAGGGGATTGGCGGCATGGCTATCCAGCAGTCAGAAGATGAGATTGCCATGTTGCATGCTATCAGGGAGAACCTCTTAGGTTTTACTGTCAGAGAATTAGAAATTATTAACAGAATAATAGTCCTCTTACGTTCTCTGGTAAAAGATTCGGATATATGCGGGTTCAATCGTGACATCAACCGCTTCTTTCAGGGGTTAGCCCCTTCTGCACGGCAACAGATCTTACAAAAAGTGGCTGAACTTACTGCTGAAAACAATAATGGTAAATAAAACAGGAAGTGCTGGACAGAACGTAGTATTATACTACTATTTGTGTTAATATTAATAGTAGTAATAAATCGCTACATGGGAGGATGTAATGTACAGGCATCTTCGCTGGCTGACAATTGTAGTTCCCGTGGTAGGAGCAGCAATTTTCGAAATATTAAGGTTTACAGTAGTCCCTGTGTTGTTTCCCGGCTTATCCTCAGACGGATGGGGAGGGAGTGCGATCTTGCTTTTATTTGTACTGGCCGGAGGGGCCATTTTCTCCCAGGGTGTTTTTAAAATCATAGATAACCAGCACCATGAAATTATAAGGGAGAGGCAAAAGCTCCAAAGTGCCTTTACTTATACCTCAGATGGCATTATTATGATCGACAGGAATTTAAAAATTCTCTCCATAAACCCTGCAGCGGAAAAAATTACCGGTTGGAAAGCCGATGAGACCATTGGCAAACTAACTTGTTCAGTAATAAACAAGTGTAAATTTGAAACAGAGGCCACAAAAAAGTATTGTTCCGAAGCATGCCTCAATCCCGAGTGCGGGCACAGCCAGTGTTGGGGAAGACTGGTCTTTGAAAAACAGTGTTCCATACCCTATGTGGAAATGTGTATTAGTGACCGGGAAGGTTGCAGTAAACCTGTGGCCGTAAGTTATTCCTATATTCCTGGTGACGGATATAATGAACCCCAGGTAGAAATAATTTTGCGTGACATCACTGAACGTAAGAAGCTAGAGAAAGCCATGCATGATATGGCCGTTCTGGAGGAACGCTACCGTTTAGCCCGGGAAATGCATGATGGCCTGGCCCAAACCTTATGTTTTCTTAATTTGAAGTGTAAAACCATTGAAAATAAGCTTTCCAAGACTGGGGAATTGCTCAGTGAAATTTCTGAGGTGAAATCTGTTATCCAGGAAGCTCTGGAAGAAGTTCGTTTTAACATTTTTGATCTAAAAGCAAACCCCCAGTTGCAGCAGTCCTTTAGTCTATGGCTTAAGGACTATGGATGTAAATTTGCCGATAACTTCCGTATCCCGGTGGAAGTAATTATCAACGTAAAAGACGAATGGGAACTGCCCACAGCAGTGAAAATTCATGTTACACGGATTGTACAGGAAGCCTTGACCAATGTACGCAAACATGCCCAGGCAACAAAAGTAAGGATTGAGCTTACTGAAAAATCCGGCGAAATGGTGCTTGTCATTTCGGATAACGGCATTGGCTTTGTTAAGGAAAAAGTTGAGAAAATTGGCAAGAAACATTTTGGCCTTTCTATTATGGAAGAAAGAGCAGGTCTCATTGGAGGAAGTTTAACCATATTGCCTAATGAACCTGCCGGTACAACCATTTGTTTAACGATTCCCCGGACGGGAAAAAGAACAGAAAATGTCTCGTAAAGGGAGGCAACAAATGAAACAAATTAGAATTTTATTGGTAGATGACCACCTGCTTTTCCGTAAAGGGATAGCCAGCTTCCTGGAAGGCCAGCCTGACATTAAGGTGGTAGCCGAAGCTGCTAATGGGATGGAAGCCATCAATAAAATACAGGAATGTAATCCTGATCTGGTATTAATGGATGTACACATGCCTGTGATGTCGGGTATTGAAGCGGTCCGCATTATTAAGAAAGAATATCCCAAATGCATGGTTGTTATGTTCAGTATTTCCGAAGATGATGATGACCTTTTCCAGGCCATTAAGAATGGGGCCCAAGGCTATCTTTTAAAAAACATGGAACCTGATGAACTGCTAAAACAAATAAGGGGCTTGCGTAAAGGTGAAGCTGCTTTATCACCTCTTATGGCTACCAAAATTTTAAAAGAATTTGCCGAATTATCCCATAGGCCGGTAAAGCAATCCCCTACTACGGAGAATCTGACTAGCAGGGAGAAAGAAGTTCTCTCCCTGGTGGCCCAGGGGATTACCAACCGGGAGATAGCGAGCCGTTTGTCCATTACAGAAAATACAGTAAAAAACCACCTATGTAATATTATGGAAAAGCTCCATTTGGAAAACAGAGTCCAGCTGGCCACCTATGCCATGCGTGAAGGATTGGTAGAAGATGAGACCGTCTAGTTCATGAACTGGGCGGTTTTTTCCACCGCAAAGAACGTTTTATGTACTCTATAAATAATCGTTATAAAGATTAGATGGTGTTTTTGGACAAGTAAGTGCAAAAAGGCGAGAACAGAAATAGTAAATTAATACTATAACAAGTTGTCGCATGACAAACACAAAACCTTGTAGATTGCCGAAAACCTCACCATCAAAGGGTTATGTCAAGCTTATAAAATATACTTATGGCCAAAAAGCACTAGATTTGAGTGTGCCTGATTTCACAAAATGGCCTATCTGGGGGGTGTTGGGAAAGAGAAACAATAGCATATAATCAAGATAAAGCCATAGGTGATTAAAGGTTGATTTCGGGAACTTAGTACTATTTGGAACTAACCATTTAACTTCCTGTGCTTTTATTTTTATATACTCAGAAAAGGAGGAGTATAAAATGTATTTAGTAACCATTGACCAAGACAAATGTGACGGCTGCAGTGCCTGTGCCAATGCATGTCCCGCGCAAATCATTGAATTAGTAGGTGACAAAGCCGACCTTCCCAATGGCTCCGATGAATGCCTGGGCTGCGAAAGCTGTGTTGCTATGTGCCCTAACGGTGCTGTGGAAATTCGTGAACTATAAACTGAGGAAAGATAAACTTTCCTGTACAAAATAGTAAAAATATCATTACTATTTAAAATAAAGTTATCAAGGAAAGGTGGGTTTAATTTGTCTGAAAAGAAAAGGCCTCTTTTAGAGGAGCTGAAAAAAGGTCCCTGGCCTAGTTTCGTCAAAGAGATGGAGAAATCAGCCCATAACTCCAAGACGGCGGAACTCCTGGATCTCCTGGAACGCTCCTACGAAGACAAAACCGGTCACTGGAAACATGGTGGTATCGTAGGGGTAACTGGTTATGGTGGAGGTGTAATCGGCAGATATACCGATTTACCCGAAGAATTTCCTGAAGTAAGGGAATTCCACACCATGCGAGTGAACCAGCCCAGTGGTTGGTATTACACCAGTGACGCGTTAAGAACTCTTTGTGATATCTGGGAAAAGCATGGCAGTGGTTTAACGAATATGCACGGTGCTACCGGGGATGCAATCTTACTCGGTACTACCACCGAACATCTCCAACCCTGCTTCAATGATCTCTCTGAGGCTGGTTTTGACTTGGGCGGTTCCGGTTCTAATATGAGAACTCCCAGCTGCTGCGCAGGTCCTGCCCGCTGCCAGAATGCCTGTATCGATACTTTAGACCTTTGCCACAATTTAACCAACACCTTCCAGGATTATTTACACAGACCAAGTTTTCCCTATAAATTTAAAATTAAGATTTCGGGCTGTGCCAACGACTGTGTAGCCTCCATTGCCCGGGCAGACCTTTCTATCATCGGTACCTGGCGGGATGCCATTCGTATTGATCAAGAAGCTGTTAAGGAATATGCTGCTCAGGGTTATGATATCCAAGGTCTGGTTGTAGACAAGTGCCCCAGCCAGGCTTGCACTTACAACGCTGAAACTCAAGAGTTCACTGTAGACAATCCCAACTGTGTAAGATGTATGCACTGTATCAACAAGATGCCCAAAGCTTTACGCATCGGCAAGGAAACAGGCGCTACTATCTTGATCGGTGGTAAAGCTACGATTGTCCAGTCTGCTTTCTTATCCTGGGTTATTGTTCCCTTCATGAAACTGGAAAAAGAAGATGACTATGCGGAACTGAAAGATCTCATCGAGCGCATCTGGGAATGGTGGGATGAAAACGGCAAGGTCCGTGAAAGAGTGGGCGAGTTGATTTACAGAAAGGGTATGAGGGAATTCCTCAAAGCCGTGGGCTTACCGCCCGTACCTCAGATGGTCAAACACCCCAGAGCCAACCCCTATTTCTTCTGGTGGCCTGATGAAATTATATCCAGTGCCAGCGGCGATGCTGAGGCAGAAGCTGCTGCCGGAGCGGAGGTGGAGAAATAATGTGTAGCGTACCTGTAAAAAAGCCTAAAACAGACATTGGACCTCCTTATTACTATGATATGCTTCCCGAAATCATCAAAGAAAATTATGGCAAGTGGAAGTATCATGAAAAGATCAAACCCGGCGTATTGAAGCATGTATCCGAGAACGGGGCTGAGTTATACACCGTAAGAGCCGGTTCACCCCGCCTTTTGAGTATTGTTACCATCAGAGAGTATGCAGACCTGGCAGACAAATACAGCGGAGGGCATCTGCGCTTCACCAGCCGTCATAATGTGGAGTTTTTACTCTCTGACCCTGCTAATATCGAACCACTGATTGCTGAGTTGGAGGCCAAAGGCTATCCTGTCGGCGGTACCGGCGACTGTCTCAACAATATTATCCATACCCAGGGCTGGATTCACTGCCACAGTGCGGCTACCGATGCTTCCGGCCCCGTGAAAGCAGTAATGGATGATCTCTTTGAGTATTTCAAAAAAGACGATCTTCCTGCTAAACTAAAAATTTCCATGGCCTGCTGCTTGAACATGTGCGGTGCTGTTCACTGCTCCGACATTGCTTTTGTAGGAATTCATAGAACCGTTCCCACCATTGATGATGCCGGTGTCGCTAAGGGCTGTGAAATACCTAACGTTATTGCCAGCTGTCCTACTGGAGCTATCCGTCCCAATCCCAAAGCCAAGAGCGTTATGGTAAACGAAGAGAAATGTATGTACTGCGGTAACTGCTATACAGTATGTCCTTCCATGAAAATTATGGACCCTGTCAACGATGGTGTGGCCATCTTTGTGGGTGGTAAAGTATCGAACGCCAGAAGTGGTCCTGCTTTCTCCAGGCTGGCTATTCCCTGGGTACCCAATACTCCGCCCAGATGGGATGAATTAGTAGTTGCTATTCGTAACCTGGTGGAGATTTGGGTCAAGGATGCCCGTAAGGGTGAGCGTTACGGCGAGTGGATCGAGAGAATTGGCTGGGAAAAATTCTTTGAAATGGCCAATCTGCCTTTCACCGACAAGCATATCGATGACTTTATTTTCTCCGTGCCCACCTTCAGAACAACCACTAACTTTAAGTACTAAAAAATAGGTGGTGTAAAAAATGGCTGAACTAACAAATGAGGAATTGCGGGCCAAAATCCTTGAATATCTCAACAAGGTTGACAAAGCCAAAAATAAAGACGTAGCCACTGCCATTGGAGCTTTAAAGCGTGATGTAGACAAGGTAATCAATGAATTGGCCAAAGAAGATATTCTGGAATTCCTCTATCTGGGCACATCATACGTCAGAATCAAGGGTAAAGAATAATATTTACACGGGCCGCTGCTTTTCAAGCGGCGGCCTGGTACTTTAACACCCAAGAGGTAATACCGGTGTTATGGGTATTATTCCCCGCGGGTGGTGGTAACCTAAGCTAAAAAACTTGGGGAGAAAACCGCTATGACTTTAGAAGAAGCCCTGAAAGATTTTTTGGCTATGTATAAACCTATTCTCAATGAGATGAGGGCTTACAAGTCCAATGAATACAAAAAAGGCATGGCCGAGGGACTGGCCATGGCCATAGAAGCTATAGAGGTCATACTCGAAGAGTATAGCAAGTAAGAATTGCCCAGGGTGAGTAATACCCCCGGAGGTGAAATATGGAATTTTTTATTGGACGAATTCTTCCTTATCTGGCTGTAACCTGCTTTGCGGTAGGTTTGATTTATCGTATAGGGAGATGGAACAGTGCTCCCATACCCCATGAACAGGTTTTGTATCCTGCCCCGGAAACTACGAAAGACGTGGTCATGGAGATTGCCACGGAAACCATCTTCTTTAAAAAGATTTTTAACACTGATAAGGCCCTCTGGTTCGGCTCCTGGTTTTTCCACATCGGCTTGTTCCTGGCCCTTGGAGGACACCTGGTAGGTATTCCCTTTGAAGGAAAACAATTCGTTTATCTGGGAACCTCAGTAGAAGTGTCTAAAGAGCTGTCCCATATCCTTGGTTCAGTTGCCGGAATCTTCATGTTTGTCGGACTCATTTACCTTTTAATCCGACGTTTAACCATTTTAGAAGTGAAGAAAATTTCTGACCCCAGTGATTATTTTGATGCAATTCTTTTAATTGCTATTGCACTAACTGGGAATTATATGCGTTTTTTAGCACCAATCGAATATGTTGAAGCCAAGAACTTTGTTATAGGGATATTAACTTTTACACCTGTGGCTCTACCCACAAATGGCTGGTTTGTCCTGCATTTTACTCTGGTAATGATCCTTCTGATTTATTTCCCCTTCAGTAAACTTTTCCACTTTATTGGTACCTTTTATACCCAGGCTATCTCTACGAAAATAGCACCCCCCAAACCTGCCTCGCTTAAAGTAGAAAAGAGAACCTCTGCCAAGGTGGTTACAACTCAAAAAGGGGGTGTCAGCTATTAAAACCATCATTCATTTGGAAACTGACTTGCATCCCATTCCCGTTACCACAACAGAACCCGAGAAAAGGGTGGAAAGAACCAAACAGCTCTTTGAAAAAATGAGAAACCAGTGCCGGTCTGTAGTGATGGCCATGGAAAACTGCACAAAGTGCGGGCGTTGTGCCAAAGAGTGCCACGTTTACCTGGGTACAGGCGATCCTGATAATATACCTACAGCCAGAGCTGATTTAATGAGGGCTGTTTATAAAAAGTATTTTACAGCCGGCGGAAAGCTCCTGGGGAGTTTCGTCGGCGCCAGGGAACTCGATGATGAACTCCTGGAAAAATGGGTAAACTATTTCTACCAGTGCAATGAATGCCGGCGCTGTGCAGTTTTCTGCCCCCTTGGTATAGATACGGCAGAAGTTACCATCATGGCGCGGCAAATCCTGGTGTATCTTGGTTTGATACCAAAATTCCATATGAGTATCGCCAAGCAGGTAGATAAGACAGGGAATAATATGGGGATTCCCAAGGGAGCCTGTATTGACAGCTGTGAATTTATTGAAGACGAGATCAGAGAGGAAACAGGTGTTGATGTCAAAATACCTGTGGACCAGAAGGCTGAAATTCTGTATGTTCCCTCTTCTGCCGACTTTTTTACCAATTTTGATACCATGGTGGGAGCAGCAAAATTCTTCCATGCTATCGGGGCCAACTGGACTATCTCTTCCGAGATTCTGGAAGCGGGTAATTTTGGGCTTTTCTTTGACCATGACTTTACCATGAAGTCCCATAACAACCGTCTGGTTAGGGTTGCCAAGAAACTGGGGGTTAAAAAAGTTGTACAGGGAGAGTGTGGCCACGGCTGGCGGGCTGCCAGAATGTACACACCCAGTTTAAGCGGGCCTGTACCCTTTGAAATCACCCATATCATCGAAGAAGCTGCAGCAGCCATCCAGCGGGGTCAGCTCAAGCTTGATCCTTCCAAAAACGATGACAAAATTGTTACTTTACACGATCCCTGCAATGCGGTGCGTTCCAGTAATCTCATGGAGGAACCCCGTATTGTACTAAGAGCCTGTGTCAATAATTTCGTGGAGATGTATCCTAACCGGGAGAAGAATTTCTGCTGTGGCTCCGGTGGGGGCATCCTCATGGAAGAAATGATTGAGTGGCGAAAAAAGGTCACTCAAGTTAAACGGGACCAGGTGAGAGCTACAGGAGCCAATTATCTCTGTGCACCCTGTTCAATCTGTAAAGCCCAGTTCCCTGTAGCCTTCGAAGGTTATGAAAAAGAAGTTCCCGGCTTTAAGATTGGCGGGCTCATGGATTTGGTTGGTTATGCCTTAGTTTTAGAATAATAAAAAAAAACAGTGAGGTGTTGTCTTATGGCAAGTATTGAAGTAAATGGTGTTGTGATAGAACTTGATGAGGATGGTTTCATGGTAAACCCTGATCTTTGGAACGAAGCTGTAGCTAAAGCTTTAGCTCCTACAGAAGAGGTCACCGGTGAATTAACTGAAGACCACTGGAAAGTCATCAATTATCTCCGCAACTACTATCTCCAGTTTGGTATTGCACCTATGATTAGAAAACTCACTAAGGAAACAGGTTTCAGCTTAAAGGAAATTTATGACCTGTTCCCCACTGGCCCCGCCAAAGGTGCATGTAAACTGGCTGGTTTACCCAAACCCACAGGTTGCGTTTAATTCAAAACAAAAGAACAGCCAGTACGGTTAGTACTGGCTGTTCTTTTCTCTGTGGCCGGTGACCGGAGTCCAGGAGAAGTGAACATAAATTAGACTATTAATTACTGGTCACTGAAGGCAAGATTATATTGTGCATGGGGACTTTACAAGCTATGATGTAAATGTGATACAAGTTAAACAGAAATAGGTGATATATACATGAACCTTAAAGTACCCCGTTTGCTTTTATCGGCTTCCCATGGCCGCTCCGGAAAGACTACGGTAGTTTTTGGCCTGGTGGCAGCCCTAAGCCTGGAAGGCTTAAAGGTGCAGCCTTTCAAAAAAGGGCCTGACTATATTGATCCCGGTTGGTTAACGGTGGCTGCAGGGACACCCTGCCGCAACCTGGACCCTTATTTAATGAAGTCCGAAGTTATTTTAGATTCCCTGGTCAGGCAGGGTTCCCTGGCCGATATTGCTGTGATTGAAGGCGCTATGGGGTTATATGATGGCTTGGGGGACCGGGGAGAAGGGTCTACGGCAGAATTAGCTAAAATAACGAAAAGCCCTGTCATTTTGGTTGTCAGTACAGAACGCATGACGCGCAGTGTGGCCGCTCTGGTGAACGGCTTTGTGCATTTCGACCCGGAATTAAACGTGGTGGGGGTTATCCTAAATAAAGTGGCCAATCCCCGCCATGAAAGTAAATTACGGAAAGCTATCGCTGATTATTGTCCTGTGCCGGTGCTGGGAGCAGTACCGAAAGAAAAATGGCTGGAATTGCCCGAAAGGCATCTGGGTTTGGTGCCAACCCAGGAAAATTCAACTGCCCAGGATTTGAGAATAAGGGCAGCCAATTTAATTAAGGAAAATGTAGACATACCCAAACTCCTGGAGATTGCCCGGCAGCAGGAAGACTTACCCCTGTCCGTGTCTGCAGTGACAAAGATCCCGGCAGATAAAGTAAGGATTGGGGTCTTGAAGGATGCAGCCTTTTCTTTCTACTATCCGGAGAATTTAGAAGCCCTGGAAAAGTCCGGAGCTGAACTGGTTTTTGTAGACAGCTTTAGTCAGCCGGAATTGCCGGAAGTCCATGGTTTATACATCGGTGGGGGTTTCCCCGAAATGTTTGCCCGAGAACTGGAAGCTAATCAGTCTTTAAGAAAGAATATTAAAGATTTAATTGAAAAGGGCCTGCCCGTTTATGCCGAATGCGGGGGACTTATGTATTTGACCCGCTCCATCCAGATACATGGCGAGACGTATGCCATGGTGGGGGCTTTGGCGTGTGATACGGTCTTTGGTGATAAGCCGCAAGCCCACGGGTATGTGGCCATGCGGGTGGGAGAGAAATCTTCTTTTTATCCCCAGGGCTGCCTGGTGGTGGGACACAAGTTCCATCATTCTAAGGTCATCAACCTGGATGAACAAATGACAAGCCTCTCCTGCAGCCTGGAACGGGGGAACGGTATTACCGGAAAGTTGGAGGGCTTAACCTATAAGAATACCTTTGCCACCTATACCCATATCCATGCCTTGAGCACGCCGGAATGGGCACCGGCCCTGGTGGAAAAGGCCAGGCAGTATAAGTTGTCAGTTGGTAGCTCCGTTCCGTGACCGGTGACCTGTTACCAGTGACAAGTAAATTAACCGGACACCGGACACTGGGCTCTGGTCACCGATAAATTGGATGTCGGAAGTCGGAAAGCGGAAGTCGTAGAAGAGAGAGGAGGAAATAAAGTGGAGAAAAAACGGCTGATCGTGATTGGGGGAGTGGCAGCCGGGACCAAGGCGGCCAGCAAAGCTAAAAGAGAAAACCCCAGTCTGGAAGTTTTCATCTTTACCCGGGAAGGCGACGTTTCTTATGCCGGTTGCGGGTTGCCATATTACATCGGGGGTATGATGAAAGAGCGCCGGGAGCTGGTAGTGCGGGCCCCTCATGAGTTCAAACTGGAACAGGGGATCCAGATTTTCGTCAATCATGAAGTGACCCAAATCCTTCCCGCCGAGAAAAAGGTTCTTGTTACGGATTCAAAGAAAAATCAGGGGAAAGAGTATGCTTATGATTACCTGGTCCTGGCCACAGGTGCTTCGCCCATTGTACCGCCCATACCGGGAGTAGATTTGGATAATATCTTTACTTTACGCACCGTTTTGGATGCGGAGAATATTCGTAAGCTGGTAGAGGGCGGTACTGTAAAAGAGGCCCTGGTAGTAGGGGGAGGATTCATCGGCCTGGAAACGGCGGAAAACCTGGTACGGCAGGGTGTTAAAACCACCCTGGTGGAAATGGCTCCCACCATTATGCCGGGGTTTGATCAGGAAATGGCTCTTTTCGTCACACGCAACATTGCCCAGTGCGGCCTGAAAATAAAAACAGGTACGAAAGTTGTGGGCTTTGCCGGCAATGAGGAAGGTAAAGTACAGTCGGTCAGCCTGCCCGATGAAGAAATACCTGCTCAACTGGTGGTTCTTGCTACCGGCATTAAACCAAACGTGGAGCTGGCCCGGGAGGCAGGTATAAAGATTGGGCCTACCGGCGCTATTGCCGTGGACCCCTTCCAGGAAACGAGTATCCCGGGAATTTTTGCCGTGGGGGATTGCGCCGAGAATTATCACCTGCTTACCGGCAAACCTGTCTGGTATCCCATGGGTTCTACAGCCAATAAAACAGGTCGTATAGCCGGCATCAACATTGCCCTTGACAAAAAAGTCGAAAAGTTTCCGGGTGTCCTGGGTACAGCTATTGTCAAAGTTTTTCACATGAATGGGGCCAGGACAGGACTCACTGTAGAAGAGGCCAAAAAGGCCGGTTTTGAACCGGAAATGGTTTGGGTGCCAACCCATGACAAGTCCCATTTCTACGAGGATTGCGCTGATATTATTACGAAACTGGTGGTAGACAAAAAGACCCGTAAAATCTTGGGAGCTCAAATTGTCGGGGACGGCGTAGTAGATAAACCCATTGATATCTACGTTACAGCCATCTCTTTAGGGGCCACTGTTGACGATTTAAGCAATCTGGATTTGGCTTATGCTCCTCCCTTTTCTATGGCTATGGCCAATACCCTGGTGGCTTCCCATGTCATGGCCAACAAGCTGGCGGGGAAGTTTTCCGGGCTCACTTACCAGGAGTTGGCCGACAAGCTCAAAGAAAACCCGGATACTTACCTCTTAGATGTGCGTATTGAAGATGAATTTAAGACTGTTCACCTGCCCGGTTCCGATAATATTCCTTTGAGTTATGTCCGCATGGAGGCGGAAGAGATGGATCCCGACCAGGAGATAGTTGTCGTATGCAAACTGGGGAAACGTGCCTACCTGACCTACAAGATTCTCCAGGAACTAGGATTCAATAATGTAAAAATCCTGGAAGGTGGTTTGGAAGTTTATCCCTACGAGAAAGAAACGGGGGAAAAGGAGTCGTAACATTTTTTATACTAAAACAATTAAAGTGTTTACCGTTTACGGTTTACGGTTAACCGTTAACGAAACTACGTACGGACTTTAGGTATGGATTCTTCCTCCTTGGGGAACTCTTTTTTTAGAAGGAGGAGGCGTTTTGTTAATGGATAGCAATAAAACTTATGATCTTATTATTGTGGGCTGCGGACCTGCTGGTCTTTCGGCGGCGGTAAACGCGAGGATCCGGGAAAAGGATTTTCTCCTCTTAGGCGGAGAATTCTGTTCTCCCAAACTCCACAAGGCTCCCTGGATCGATAATTATTTGGGCATCTACCATATCACAGGTGAAGAATTGCGACAGAATTATCTTAAACACCTGAAAGCCTTGGACATAAAGATTCACCACCGCAGAGTCGATACCATCTATCCTGCCGGGGAAACTTTTCAGGTATTAAGCAAAACAGATGTTTTTACCGCTCGGACTGTCATTTTGGCTACGGGCCTCTCCAGCCCTAAATATTTGCCGGGAGAACAGGAACTCCTGGGTAAAGGGGTAGGCTATTGTGCTACCTGTGACGGGCCTTTATATAAGGGGAAAAAAGTCATCATGATCGGTGAAGTGGAGGAGGCTGAAGAGGAGGCTAATTTTCTGGCCGATATTTGTGAAGAGGTTCTCTATATACCCCGTTATGGTGAACCCAAACATCTCAAAGACAAAGTGAAGGTCCAGGAGGGAAACCCCAGAGCTATTCACGGTGAAGGACATTTTACAGCCTTGGAAACCGACAGGGGGAAATACGAAGCTGATGGGCTTTTTATCATTCGTCAAGTCACACCTGTTCAGGAAATCTTGCCGGGTTTGGAATTCGAGGGCAATGTCATTAAGGTAGACCGGGCCATGGCCACCAACATCCCGGGGATCTATGCTGCCGGCGACTGCACAGGGGCCCCCTACCAGTTGGCGAAAGCGGTGGGGGAAGGCCTGGTAGCCGCCCTCAGTGCCGTCAAGTATATTGATACGGGGAAAAAGTAGTTTGGGTAACACTTAAGATTAAACATCTTTATACATGTCAATATATGTTTCTATTTCTATATTAATTAATCATAAGGGCAAAATATTTGATTCGAATGGGAGTTTCTCCTAATTGAGGTTTTTTGATATACCGATTTTCGTGATTTTTTGGGCTCTGGCGCTACAAAATAAGAAAGGAGTGAGGTAAATTCTGCCTCACTCCTTTCTTCGTAAAAGAAATAATAATATCCCCTATTTTCCTGTGTTGTCTACAGATGCAAGAGAACCAGCAAAACAAGGGGGAGGTTATGGAGCTCCCAGTGGTGTTTAAGCGGGCCTGTGACTATTGAAGGTACACCCACTACCAGCACTGCCACATACACTTATGACACGACAAACGTGTAACTAATGGTAGACGGGGAAGGACGTTGTGTTAACTATAGCTACAACGCCAATGGAAATATCACGCAAATAGCTTGAAATCCTCTTGACTCGGTTAATAAATCTGTTTACTACTCTCTCCTACGACAATAGCAACAACCTAACAGAAATAAATGATGCTAATAATAACAATCAACAGACATCAATAAGTTTTACAAAAAAAGTTTTACAAAAAAATTTTTTTTGTAAAACTTATTGTAATAAAACTCAAATCTTGCTATTATTTTAATTGTAGAAAATAAAATTAGTTTAAATATAAAATGTGGCTCTCGGAACAAATGACAACAAATTAAAGACCCCTTTTTTCTGCAGTTGCAAATCAATTTTCCGTAAGATAACAAAAATGGCCAAGGTATAATGCCTTGAACCATGACACTCTCGATTATCCGAGAGACTAAATAAAAATATTCATATGGGGGTAAATATGAAAAAAATAAGGGAAGAAATGGATTTACTAAAATCTATAATTAAAGGGATTGCTGAACAGTTTGGTGAGCGTTGTGAAGTTGTATTACACGATTATGACAATCCGTATGATAAAACAATTGTTGCGATAGAGAATGGTCATGTTACTGGACGTAAAGTTGGCGATTGTGGCACGAACCTTGGCCTAGAAGTACTTAGAGGTACAGTTAAAAACGGGGATAGATATAATTACTTAACCCAAACTAAAAGTGGAAAGCTACTTCGCTCCTCATCTATTTATATAAAAAATGACGAAGGTAAACCGATCGGTGCAATTTGTATAAATTATGATATTACGGATTTTGTTATGGCAGAAAAGACACTAAAATCAATTACCATCAGTAACCAAAAAGACGAAACTAATGAAGTAATAACAAACGATATAAATGAACTTCTCGATTATTTAATTCAAAAGTCATTACAACATGTAGGTATACCAGTTGCCTTGATGAATAAAGAGGATAAAATAAAGGGATTAAAATTTCTCGACGATAAAGGAGCATTTTTAATAAAGAAATCAGCCGACAGAATATCAAAATATTACGATATTTCTAAGTTCACCCTTTATAATTATTTAGAAGAGGCGAGAAATGGTATAGGCCAGAACATAAAGGAGGAGTTATGAATACCAAAGGAAAAGTTGCGATAGTACATAAGGGAGTAAATAGTACCTATGAAACCATTAAAAAAGCTGTTGATCTACTCGGTGGTATTGGAAGATTTGTTAAACCTGGCCAAAAAGTTATGTTAAAACCTAATTATACTGGTAATCTACTCCCTGAAACAGGCTCTGTTACTTCATTAGCAGTTTTAGAAGGTATAATAGTTATGCTCCAGGAAGTGGGAATTGAAAATATTATTATAGGTGAAGGTTGCGGTACTGTTCACGTTGGTACGTCCAGAATCTTTGAAAATGTCGGTGTGTCCAAGCTTGCCGAACGTTACAATGTAATGCTCAGAGATTTAAATTTAGACAAAATGATAACCGTTAAGGATAAGCGATTTAAAGAATTAAAAGAAGTAAAAGTTGCAGAGACAGTATATAACGTTGATTTAATCATAAACATCCCTATGTTAAAGACACACCCGTTAACGGACGTCACTTTATCATTAAAAAATATGAAAGGTGTAATTGCGCCCAGTGAAAAGAGAAGATTTCATAACATAAATTTACATCAGGCAGTAGCTGATCTACATTTAGTACTTCCTAAGTATTTGACTATCGCCGATGGCTTAATTGCCCAGGAGGGGTTAGGGCCGGCAGAGGGTACACCTGTACCTTTGGGATTAATAATTGCAGGTGATAATCCTGTCGCAGTAGATTCAGTCTGTTCCCGTATCATGGGTTTTAATCCGGCAGATATAAGGCATATACGCTACAGTGCAGAGATAGGAATAGGTAGTTATTCCCTCAATGATATAGAAATAGTCGGTGCGACCATTGAAAGCGTAGCAAGAAAATTTGAACCGGCAGTTACAGCTCTTAAAGAATATCCCGGGGTTGAAATCTATTCATCCAATCCATGTAGTGGTTGTATTGCAGCATTGGTTATTGCATTGGATAGAATGCTAAAAATGGGCGATCTCGTTAAATTCGAAGGACTTCAGATATGTCTCGGTTCTGCAACACAAAACATTAAAAATATAAAAAGGTTATTCTACTTAGGTAATTGTACTAAACAAAATTACGAAAAAAGTAAGTGTAATCCAAACGTTCACTACATAGAAGGTTGTGCACCACCAGGATTGGAAGTCGAAGAAAGAATAAGAGAAGTTTATGGGATACCAAGGAGCAACCCTCTTTTAACATCGTCAAACAATTCTGTCAATTAACTGATTAGTACATTATATAATAAGAGGAGGACTTACAATGAGTAAAATACAAGATAGGTTGGAACAGTTGGGGATATTACTTGATGAGCCCCCTTCACCAGTTGCTGCATATGTACCCGCAGTTACTTTTTTAGACAAACTGGTGTATGTTTCAGGTCAGGACTGTAGAAAAAACGGAAAACTAATTTACGAGGGCCTACTTGGAAGGGATTTGACTGTTCAACAAGGCTATGAGTGTGCCAGGCAGTCTGCAATTAATTGTTTGGCTGTACTAAAACAACATATAGGTGATTTAGAAAAAGTAAAACGTGTTGTAAAAGTTCTTGGTTTCGTAGCAAGTGCACCTGGTTTTGAGGAACAGCCATATGTAATTAACGGAGGGTCAGAACTCTTTGAGACAGTATTCGGAGAGAATGGTAAGCATGCCCGTTCAGCAATAGGAACGAATCAGTTACCCTTTGGTACACCTGTTGAGATTGAAGTAATTTTTGAACTAAAATGATATGTTACTAGAAATCTGTATTACTTAAATAATTGCATTTAAGTGTGAAAACAGAAATAATGGCGCCTTATTTCTGTTTTGAATAGATAGAATAGTTTAAACAAACTGTATTACTATTATATTAATAACAAAAAAACATTGTCCTTTAAAAATGTTAAGTGTTATTTTATTAATAAAAAGAGGAGGAAAAAAATGAAAAAGTTAATTTCAATTTTATTAATCTTCTGTATGGCTACTCTTTTATTTACAGGTTGCTCTGGACAAAAACCTGCCGATTCCAAACCCCCCGAGGAAAAAACAAATGAGGTTAAGCCAATAGTACTTCGTTTTGCTGATACGGAAGTTCCAGGTATGCCCGAATATGAAGGTAACTTATACTTCATAAAACTAGTAGAAGAGCGCACCAAAGGAAAAGTAAAAATTGAGTATTACCATAGTAACCAGATGGGTAATGACAAGCAGATTACTGCTGCTGCTATGGCAGGGACCCTTGATATAGTAAAGTGCGCGGCTGGTAACTTTAGTGAGTTTTCTAAAGCACTAAGTTTTACTGACCTTCCCGGGCTCTTTAAGAATGCAGAGCATATGAGAAAAGTTTGGAAGAGCGATATTAGAGAACAGGTTACATCTCAGATAAAAAAGGATACTGGTTTAACACCTGTTATGTTTGATATTGATGGTGGAGCGGCAAGAGCTTTATTTTATAACAAAAAACCAATCACAGTTCCGGCAGACATAAAGGGAATGAAGTTTAGAACTACGGGTTCGCCAATTGAGGTTTCTCTATTTAAGGAGTGGGGTGTTGCTGCTACACCGATGAACTTTAACGAACTCTATACATCATTACAGCAAGGTGTTGTTGACGGAATGTACGGGCATCCTATAGGAACTTATTATAATAAGCTGTGTGAGGTAACAAAATATTGTACCATAGTTGACATATCTTACATAACTACATTAAAGCTTCTTAGTAAATCCGCTGTAGAAAAACTGGGTGGTGAAAACTCCGAGCTCTATAATATTGTGATTCAAGCTGGTAAAGAGGCGGAACTAGAAAAAGATAAATTAATTAGTAACAAAAATAAAGAAATTGAGGATCTAATAACTAAGGCTGGCGTAAAGATTATAAAACCAAACAGTGACCAGATTAAACTTTGGAGAGAGGCTGCCCAGAAAGTATGGTCTGAATACGTTGGTTCAGGTAAGTTGATATCTGAGGAACTTGTTAAAAAGGTCCAAGAGTTAGAGAAACAGTAATTAGTAAGTTATAGTAGGGAGAGTAAAGGGATTACCCCAATACTCTCCCTTAATCAAAAAATAGATACTTTTTCAGAAATATTGTGTATATAATATGTGTTTTTCCGTATTAAGGAGGCTGATAGTGATTGGCAAAAAAACTTATTTATAAACTACATTCCACAGTAGGTGTTATAAGTGATAAGTTAAACAGTATTGCTGAAATTATTTCAATTATAATAGGCATCGTCTTACTGGGTTCTCTGTCAATGGGGGTATTTTCCAGATATGTTATTAAAAATCCTTACATTTGGACTGAGGAAATAGCCAGGTTTTGTATGATCTGGTTAACTTTCATTGGTGGAAGTGTAGCCATGAAACAAAGGGAACTTGTTAATTTCTCAGTTTTAATCGATTCAATTCCAGCTAAATTTTCTAAATTTTTAAGGCTAGTTAACACATTATTAATAATACTATTCATTGCAATATTTCTAAGATATGGCATTGATGCTTTAAAATTATTCATGCGAATGAAAGCATCTGCTACCGGATTGTCATTATTCTGGCCTTCAGTTGGCTTGTATTTAGGAGCGATCTTTATGTTAGTTCACTCAATACACATGCTTCTTGAACAGGCTATTTCTATGAGAAAAAATTGATAAGAAAGGGAGAAACAGATAATGGCGATTTGGTTGTTTACTTTTATTGTTTTGTTTTTAGTAATAGGTATGCCAATTGCATTTGGTCTTGGACTTGCGGTTGCTATGACAATTTTAATCAATGGGAAAATACCTATGACCATGGTTTTTCAACAGTTCTATCAAGGGGTAGATAGCTTTACTCTTATTGCGTTGCCCCTGTTTATACTGGCAGGTAACCTAATAGCCCAGGCTAAGATTATAGATGATATTCTTGTTTTGTGTAATGTTTTAGTAGGCAAAATTCGTGGTGGACTGGCAAATGCAAATATAGTTGGAAGTATGTTTTTTGCTGGAATATCAGGTTCGGCTGTTGCAGAGACCGCAGCAATAGGAGGAGCTCTTATACCGGCAATGGTTAAGAATGGTTATGACCCGGATTTCTCTGTCGCTGTAACCGCTTCAGCTTCAGTAATTGGACCTATCATTCCTCCCAGTATTGGTATGGTACTTTATGGATCTATAATGCCTGTGTCAGTTGCGGCGCTTTTTGCAGGCGGTTTGGTACCGGGAATAATGCTGGGTATTGGTTTGATGATGGTAGCAACCTTCATTAGTTATAAGCGCAAGTATCCGGTTATTACGGAAAAATATGGTGTTAAAGGCACAATTAAGGCTCTAGTTAAAACATTCCCGGCACTCCTAATGCCCATTATCATTTTGGGTGGTATATTGGGCGGTGTCTTTACTCCAACTGAGGCTGCAGCGGTTGCAAATATCTATGCATTGTTAATAGGTTTTTTCTATTACAGGTCGTTGGACTTAAAAGGGGTTATAAGTTGTATCAAATCCAGTATGGTTCTAGCAGGTGCTGTCTTAACCATAGTCGCGATTACCTATCCTTTAGGTTGGCTTGTGGCGATGGGGCAGGTCCCTCAGCATCTGGTAGAAATAATTACATCAATTACATCGAATAAATACCTGGTTTTATTCTTTATAAATATCTTTCTACTATTTCTCGGGTGTATTATGGATGCCAATGCGAACCTTCTCATTTTTGCTCCTATTTTGGCACCTCTTGCCCTCCAACTTGGTATTGATCCGGTGCATTTTGGAGTAATTTTTGTTCTTAATATTATAATAGGTTTGGCAACACCGCCTTTTGGAGTATGTTTATTTGTTGCCTCTGGAATTGGTAAAATCCCCATTGAGAGAGCCATGAAGGCAATAATACCATTTGTTCTAGTTGAAATTTGCGTATTGTTCTTGGTGACATATTTCCCAGCTTTAATTTTGACTTTTCCAAAATTAATGGGGTTAATTAAATAAGTGCAATTATCCGAGGTTCCTGAATTAGTTATATGAAAAAGAATTTTCTACTGGAGTGGTTATAATGTTTCTTCGAATTCATGATGGCTTATTTATGGTTGGTAATGGTGCTATTGGTTTATCGAATGGGAAGGACTGTGCAGTCTATCTAGTAATAGATAAGGATGATGCTATATTAATTGATACTGGATCAGGACTTGAGAGTGAATTGATACTAAATAACATAATTGAAACAGGGTGCCCATTAAGCAATATAAAATATATTTTTATTACTCATGCTCATGGTGATCATGCCGGAGGTACCTATTACCTAAAACAGAAGCTTATAAACAGTAAAACTGTTGCCTCTGAGCCAGAAAAATATTTAATTGAAAATGGTACCGAATATGAGCTTGGTTTAACTTTTGCAAAGTATAAGGGGAGTTATCCACAGGATTATGTTTATAAACATACTGCCATTGATATAACGGCGAATAATGAAGAAGTATTTAAGGTAGGGAATTTAACTGTTACGGCAATCATTACACCAGGGCACAGTGAAGGCTCAACTTGTTATCTTATAGAAAAAAGTGGAATGAAATGGTTGTTCAGTGGAGACGAAGTATTTATGAATGGATATTTGAGTCTTCTTAACTGTCCTGGATCAACTATGGAAGGATATAGAATAGGATTGCCACGCCTTGCTGGGCTTAATATTGATGGATTGTTTCCAGCCCATCATATGTTCACATTAAAAGATGGACAGAGCCATATCGACATTGCATTGGAACGTTTAAAAGGATCCTCTCTACCGCCTATGGTATAAATTTAAAGGGGGCTCAAACAGTGAAGGTTATTCTAGCCAAGAAAATGATTGACGGATATAGTAAAGAATTAAAAACTGATATAGGTGTAGTAATAGAAAAGGAAAATATTGTTATTGTTGAGCAGCGAGATAAGTTACAGCCCTTGCTATCGGAACCAGGCATAGAAATTATTGATGCAGGGGATTGTACTGTAATGCCAGGCCTAATTGATACTCATGTCCATTTGTCATTCAGTGCAAGTACTAATCCATTAAACGAAATACTTGCAGAAGAAGAAAACGAAGTTTTATTGAGAATGGCGGGAAACGCACAAAAAGCCTTATCAGCTGGAATAACAACTCTGAGAGATTGTGGTGCAAAAGGTTATTCCATAATAAAACTGAGGGAAGCTATAAATAAAAATATCATTATTGGGCCGCGAATCGTATGCAGTGGCATGCCTCTTACCATTACCGGAGGCCACTGCCATTTTTTCAATTTAGAAGTAGATAGTAAGGATGAGGTAATCAAAGCACTCCGTAAACTTGTTAAGAACGGTGTTGATTTTATAAAGATTATGATATCCGGTGGAAATATGACCCCGGGTAGTAGTTCAAAAATAAATCAGTATTCAAAAAATATAGTAGAGACAGTTACCGAGCAGGCCCATATGTTTGGCAAGAAAGTTAGTGCCCATGTACATAGTACAGTTAGTATTAATGATGCAGTTAGTTCCGGCGTAGATGTATTGGATCACTGTAGCTGGATGAAGGACGATAATGTAGATTATGACCAAAAAACTGTAGAGGAAATTGTGGCAAAAGGGATTTATGTTTGTCCAGCAATGGGTAAGTCATATATACTTCCTCCTAAAGAGGCAGCACCACTTCCAGAAAAGATACAACTCTGGGAAACATTTCAGGAGAATAGATTTTACACCACCAAAAAGATGTATAATTCTGGAGTAAAAATAATTGCCGGGACGGACGCAGGTTGTAAACTGACTGAATTCGATGAGCTTTGGAAGACACTTCTATTGATGCATGAAAAGTTAGATATGCCAAAGGAAGAAGTGGTTAAATCGGCAACTAGTTTAGCAGCTGAAGCCATAGGAGTTGGAAATGTGGTAGGTACAATTGAAAAGGGCAAGAAAGCGGATATCATTTTCGTTGATGGATGCCCCTATGATGATCTAAGTAGTCTAAAACGTGTAGTCAAAGTATTTAAAAATGGTATGAATGTACCTATCAATAGAGGTGACCGTGATGGAATCAAATAACTTTATTAAATATAGAGAGCAGTTACCAGCCCTTAAAAAGAGTATATATCTAAATACAGGTGGCTCCGGACCGCTACCTATACCGATTCTCGAAGAAATAAAGAGCACATACGAATATCTAGCAACTGAAGGTCAAATTCTTATACCTGTTGTAAACAACATGAAAGCAAAAGCTGAAAAAGTAAGAAACACCATAGCAAGTTTTTTAGGAGCCTCACCTGAAGAAATCAGCTTTACAAGATGTATTACAGAAGGAATAAATACTATCGCTTACGCTATGGACTTGCAACGCGGCGATGAAGTGATTATTTCTGACCAGGAAAATCCCGCCTTTATATTACCTTTTTTAAATCTTGTACATATAAAGGGAATTAAAGTAAAAAAGCTTAAGATAGAAAACAGTATAGAGAAAATTATTCAGAACCTTAAAGAGATTATTAACACTAAAACTAAATTAATAGCACTAAGCCATGTGACACATGTTTCAGGAATTCAATTGCCAGTTACCGAAATTTGTAATATCGCACATTCTATGGGAATACTCGTGGCTGTTGACGGTGCCCAGGCTTGCGGTCAGGTGGATGTAAATGTAAAATTTTTAGGTTGTGACTTTTATTTGATGACCTGCCACAAGTGGCTATGTGGGCCAGAAGGCGTAGGAGCCATGTATATAGATGAAAAGACTTTGGGTAAAATACGACCTCCTTTTACAGGCGTGGGTGCGCAAGAGTCGTTCGACTTTGAAAATGATATAATTGTGTTTCACGATAACGCAAAAAAGTTTGAGTTTGGAGGAAGACACCTTCCTTTATACCATGCAATGGGAAAAGCCATTGAATTTAATGCCCAGATCGGAATAAACAATATAGTAAAAAGGAGCAGGGAATTAGCAGAGAATTTAAGATACAGACTGAAAGGTTTAAAAGGTCTTAATATTATTTCACCGGAAAACAAGGAACTTTCTACGGGTATTTTTACATTTTTTATAGAAAATGCTGATCATGAATTAATTGTTAGAAGGGCAGCAGAAAAAAACATAATTATTCAATGGAGAACCATAGATCTGATTAAGAAAACCAAAGGTATTCGGGTGTCGCTAGCCTGGTTTATCACTGATGAAGAGATTGAAACTCTCACAGACTTTATTGAGAAAACTATAAAAGGGTGAATATAAATATGGTGCAAATTGGAGTTGGCGTAATTGGCATTGGTCAGTTTGGTACTTTACATGCCAAGACATTTTCAGAACTATATAATGTAAAATTAATTGGCGTCAGTAGCAGAAATTATAATAATGTAAAAGCGATCGCTGATAAGTATGATGCTATTGCTTACACGGATTACAACCAATTGCTCTCGAATCCTAACATCGATGCAGTATCCATTGCAGTTCCTCCGAATATACAAAAGGAAATGGCTATAAAAGCGTTAGTTGCAGGTAAGCACGTTCTGCTTGAAAAGCCTATTGCCACAAATATTGAAGATGCGTATGCAATTGCTGAAACAGCAGTAAAATATAATAGAAAAGTAATGGTGGGATATATAGAACGATTTAATCCTTCCCTAAGACGTGTAAAAAGTATTTTAAAAAATGGACATATTGGTAACGTTTTTAAAGTTTCAAGTAGAAGATCGTCACGACTTTTAGGAAAACCTGAATGGTGCTTTACAGAAGTGGGGATGATGACTCACATAGTTGGTCATGATGTGGATATCCTAAAATGGATGCTAGATGATAAAGTAGAACGAGTATATGCGGAAAGCGGTTCGTTTGTACGTAACAGAGAAGGTCAAGATGACAATATTTGTTTACTTTTAAGATTTAGAAATGGTGGAATAGGTGTAATTGAGGAATCTTGGTCCTTGCCGTCAACTTTTCCAACCGAAGAGAATGATACACGAATTGATATTTTTGGGACAAAGGGAGTTATGAAAGTTAATAACCTTGAACAGACTATCTCTTTGTGTAACGAGGAAAAAGGATGGCAATATCCCGGAATATTAAGATGGCCCGGAGGTTCTGAAGAGGATGCTGGTATTGAATCATACGCGCTTAAGGATGAATTAAATTATTTCATAAAGTGTATTATTGACGACGTAGAGCCCATAGTTACGGCTGAAGATGCAATAGATACATTAAGGGTATTATTGGCTGCCAAGGAATCAGTTAAACGCCAAAAACCCATATATTTATAACATTTTTGTGTAAATGTATGCAGTTTTGTTACTACCATGCAAACGGCCATGGTAATGTCATTGCTCTAACTGAAAATGCGACAGGGGGACGGTTCCCGTGTCGCATTAATCTGTCAAGAAGGCATTATCGACAGGCAATATTAGCCCTTAGGAAAGAAAAAGACAACTTTTTGAGCAAAGGAGGAAGTGGGGAAGGCAGACTGGAGCGGAAAAAGTAGTTAATTAAGTTCACTTTTTACACAGCCTGCCGTCTCTTTTTGCCTTTCTCTGGATACCTTACCAGTTGGCTAAGGCGGTGGGGAAAGGTGTTACTGACACTTCATAATGTCCTGTAACTGCCAGTATATGGTGTCCAGTTTATGACGGACAATTTGGCCAGTGGCCGAGAAGGTGAGACGACTTTATCGCCACCTTCCCGGATGCCGTTATATTTCCACCTTGTACGAATTCCCGATCCGCAAATTGAAGCGGGCTCCCGGCATAATCACATACCACTGATGATCGTACTCTATGCGGCAAGGAATACTAGTTGAACCGATTAACAAATCAAAAACTTCTCCACAATGGAGTTCGTAACAGTAGTCTCCCGTATCCACCATCCAGCGGTCTTGTTCGTGGTCGTATGTCATCTTGCACCATTGCTGCTTCATGACAATTCTCCCTGGATAACCAACTTAACCATATGGTCATCGATGATCCGGCGGCCATTCTGTGCCCCATATAGCAAGCAGTGAGTACAGACCTTGTTCACTAGCCTAGGGACACCACTAGAGAACCGAAATATCTCATCCAAAGCACCATCAGAAAATATATCATGGTCGGCACCAGCGTAAGCAAGATGTCGTTTCACATAATCCCCTACCTGGGCGCGGTCCAAGTGGGGCAGTTTACACTGGAGATCAATGCGTTGCCGGATAGCGGCATAGGCCTGAAGCTTAAACTTCTCCCAAAGTTCAGTCTGACCGACGAGGATAAGAGCCATGGGACTTTGCGCATCCATCTTGAAATTGAGAAGGAATCTGACCTCCTCCAGCATCTCCCGGTCCAGAAGATGTGCTTCATCTACGATGACAACAGGCTGAAGATGCTGGATACCCCGCATAAGCTCGATTTCTCTATGCAGTTGACGCTTGGCATCACCACGATAAAATTTGGATTCACAGCCTAGCTGCTCCAAGAGACCCTTGTAGAAATGTCTGGGTGTCAGCTTGGAATCCGCCAGGTACAGCACCATGAATTTAGCAGGGTCTAAGGAATCCCTGAATCGACGGATAGTAGTAGTCTTGCCAGTCCCGCAGTCACCGGTAACAACGGCGAACAACTGACGCTGGGCAGCATATTCCAGGCGACCTAACGTCTCTTCCAGCATGAGTGACTGATACAACTCGTTTGTTGGGATATCCCGTGAAAACGGAGTTTGAGATAGCCCGTAGAAAGGTTCAAACATCTTAGTTCCCTGCCTTTCTTACGGTTCTGTAGGAAATGGCAGGAGCCTGTTGTTCTATTCTCTGCTGATTCTTCTCAAGAGCTGCAGCCAGGAGTCTTGAGGATTCGGCTGGTTGTGTCCTTAGATGTTCAGGTAGCTTAGGTCGCTGGCCTACCATTTCTCCGATAACGAGTTCCCGGGCCTTCCAAGGGGTATGCCCCTCATATTCTATGGTCAGTTCAGTAATGTCAGCGGGATCATAGATGACATCTACGGTACACCCGATGAAACTAAGCCCGACCTCATACTTTTTCCCCTGGAAGCTGATACATCCAGCTTTATCAACTTTGCGTTCTTCGCAATGAAGAAAGGCGTTGGCTACTGTTTCCGGGTCCAGGAATTTTAGGGCTTTTTTGTCGCTACGATAGGCACTGGCGGGGCTAGCTTTGCCTTCCAATGCAGAATGGGGCTTGTTTTGATAACACTCCTCTAACCACACCCAGAACAGCTCATTGAGTTTGTCTAATGACTGAGGTTTCTCCAAGGCAACTTCACTGAGAAAGGAATCGACCACCCGGTTAAAACGTTCCACTTTCCCAGTCGATTCTGGGGAATATGGCCTAGCAAATAGTAGCCTAATCCCCATCTTGGCGCAGGCCCGTCCCATCCATTTTGTCCGGTACTGGCTGCCGTTATCGAAGAACACTGCCTCCGGCACTCCATATTTTAAGATAGCCTGACGGAAACAGTCTTCAACGATGACCTGATCCAAGGTTGGATAGAACTGACCGTGAAGAACAAACCTAGTGCAATCATCAAAAAATGTTACTAAGTATACCTGCTTCTTGGTACCATCTATGCCGATAGGTAAGTAGGGTCCATACTTAATGTCGGAATGCCAAAGCTTGTTACGATACTTCTGCTGATACCGCCGAGTAGCAACACCGGTACTCATATACATCTGCATATGCCTGGCGCTGTATCCACGTTCGGCTAGCTTCTCTTGCAGTGTACTGCGCTTAATTTGACCCGGCTGGGCCAGACCTTCCCATTCTAGAATCTGTATGATTTGGGCCACACTGCGCTTTGGAACCTCTCGTCGCAATAATATGGCCTGTTCCAGGATGTTTGGCGGAATGGCATCTTCGCTTCTGCTCTGAGCTTTACCTTTGGGCTTAAGTCCGGCAAAGCCATGTGTCTTATACTCTGACAGATATCTGCGCAGAGTACGTTCGGAAATTCCAGCCTGCTCGCAAATTTGGGTTTTAATCTGTCTGGCTTTGGCAGGGTCCAACCCTTCAGTTAGAAGTGGGGATATGAGTTGTACTCGTTGAGTAGCAACGTCCTCGGCCTTTTTTTGGTCTCTCATGCTAGATTACCTCCCTAATATTCGGAATCTAACATGAGTGTATAACCTCTACATCAGGACAAAAAGGCAGAACGGGTCTGTACCCAGTTATTTGAATTAACTACGGTTCGGACAACTCTGGCTAGCCAGCCGTAAGATTCTCCTACATAATGCCATATCCTTTGGAGCGGGGACAGGGGAAGGTCGGATGGTACTTCCACAGAATTTCTGGAATACTGAATAATAGCTATAGATATTAGGCAACCCAAAAAGTGATTAACTAAATCAAAAAACCAGATCCGCCAACGGGTAATAGTTGATTCATCTGCTGCAACGGCGAGAGTATTCCCGGCTATCACAGTCTCTATACTTTCACTGCAATGCCGCTTGTATGGAACAAGGATATCTGGAAGTTCGTGATGGATGCGCTTACAATTACTACATTGAAGTCTTCTAATCATTAGGACCATTTTTTCTCCGGCACTATTAATGCAGTTCCGCCGGCGACTTCCGATCACTTCCATTGATTCGCTACAGCAGGGACAGAGATTCTGTTCCTCGCTCCTAACAAAAAACACCTTTAAGGGGATTCTCAATGAGCTTATATTTTGTTACAATGACCATGTTAAGCTTATTGGGGACGCTCCTAGTGCTACTGTTGGCGCAGTAACACATCAAAACGGGGGCGTCTTTTCCTTTCTATTTGATATGGTCATTATATACAGCAATTCCTGGTCAGGCAATTCCGTCAGCTTTGTGCCATATTAGTTCGACGGCAACAGGAAAGGCCTTGTGGCTTCCCTCAATGCTAGTTAAATACATTGATAAGGCGAAAAAAATAAACCTGAGCCCAGGCATTTAAGCCTGGGCTCTAATTTGATGGTGTATTTCATTCACCTAGAATGTTTTTTATTCTTTCTAGTTCCGGTGTTATATATATGGTTCGCTGGTTATCATAAATGACCATGCCGGGTTTGGCCCCCTTAGGCTTACGTACATGTTTACGCAATGTATAATCAATAGGTACATGGGTGGAATTACGGACTTTAGAATGATAAGCGGCCAATAAAGCTGCTGCTTCCAGGATGTTGTCCGGGACAGCTTTACCTTCGGGATTTTTAATGATCACATGGGAACCGGGTATATCTTTGGTGTGAAGCCAGACATCATCGGCTTTGGCCATTTTCATGGTTAGAAGGTCATTTTGTTTGTTATTTTTCCCGTAATAGATTTCCCAGCCATCAACGATAACCTTTTGGGGAGAAGTGTTTTCTTTCACGGGTATTTTTCCTTTTTGCGGAGTAACGGTTTTCAAGTAACCGGCCTCGCGGAACTCTTCCTTGATCTCATCAACTTCCTGGACACTGGTTACTGTGTCTAAGGAGGCAGAGAGGCTGTAGAGATAGTCAAGTTCTGCCCGGGTTTCGGCCAAATGCTCCTTTGCTTTATGGGCAGCATTTTTGGCTTTTTGATACTTGTTGAAATAGACTTGTGCATTTTCTAAGACGGAAAGATGCTCATCTAAGGGAATAGTTAAGGTCTCACTGGCAGGAGAATAGTAATTGATTACCTGCACTTCTTTTCCCGGTTTCAACTGGTGGAGGTGAGCCATCAACAGTTCGCCCCAGAGCCGGTATTTTTCTGTATCCTGGGCTTCCAGCACCGTTTGCTCCTGGAGTCCTGCCTTTTTCTCACAGCGCTCGATTTCTTTTTTGAGCAGGTGTTCGATATCTGCCTTTTTTTGTTGGAAGGTATTGGTCTCTTCTTTATGACGGTAGAAATAATCCAGCGCTTCATTCATGGTCGGGAAGGAGATGCGTTCACCGGTGGTAAAGTGGGTTAAAGCCAGGGCGGAGAAGGTCCTGGTTTTTTTATTAAGCATAAGGACTTCAGGGGTAAAACTACCGTGATAGATAGCATAGGCAGCTTCCTTAAAAGCCAGCCATAGTTTGGTTAGTTCATATTGGCCACAGTATTCCAAAGGCAAGGAGGGATTTAGACCTCCCCTTGTGATTATTACTTCCACAGTCTGGGGACCAAGGCCGCTGTATGTGTTTAAGATGGCTTTACTTACGGGCTGAGAAAGGGGATTGGCCAAAAACCTGGCATAAAATTCTTCCTCGTTTACCTCCCAGGGGTTGATTTTTTTCTGGGGAGGAGGAGCCTGATAGGGTAAACCGGGTAAGACCTGGCGGTAGCGGCTCACGGTATGGGGTACCCTGTGGATGGCATCAAGAATTTTATTATTCTGGGGGTTAATCAGAATAATATTGCTGTGGCGCCCCATGATTTCCACCATAAGCTTGCGTGTAACCAAATCACCCAGTTCATCCATTACCTCACAGGTGATGTCCAGGACTCGTTCCAGGCCCTGCTGGGTGATGGAGACAATTTTTCCCCCTTCCAAGTGTTTGCGCAAAACCATACAGAAGAGGGGAGGTTCGGCAGGGTTGGGTTTACTTTGGGTTACCAGGTGAATGCGGGCCTCTTGGGCATGGGCGGAAATAAGGAGTTTATAATTTTGCCCCTTTTGTCTAAGCAAAATAATAATTTCATGGGGCAGGGGTTGGTATATTTTATCGATACGTGCGCCACAGAGCAACTGGTCCAGTTCCAGGCTTACGGCACGCATCACAATTCCATCAAATGACATAGTTTACCTCCAGAGTTAGTTGTTAGTTGTTAGCTCCTAAGCCCCCGTTTCCCCATCCCCGATACCAGAATTAGAAGTATATTTTCGGGTAACTGGTAGCGGGTGGCGGGTGGCGATTAACTTAGTCGGAAAGCGGAAGTCGGACAATCGCTATACATCAGTATATCCCATCTTCCTCTTTTCTGTATCAAGAGTTGTCAGCTAATTCTCGTCATTTTTGTCTCACGCTGCGAATAAGAATTAAGGAATAGAAAATAAGATTAGGCAGCAGAGGAGGCTCGAGTATGGAAAAGAGTAACTGGCATGCCCTGGGGCAGGAAGAGGTAGTGCTAAAATTACAAACAGATAGAGAAAAAGGATTGGAGCAGAAGGAAGCAGCCAGGAGGTTGGAACTCGTTGGTCCCAATCAATTGGTACAACAGAAACGAATATCTCCTGTAGCTATTTTTTTAACTCAATTTAAGGACTTTATGGTTTTGGTTTTAATTGCGGCCACCGTCATTTCGGGGTTACTGTGTGAATATGCTGATGCCATTACCATTATGGCCATAGTCATCATCAATGCTATCTTAGGTTTTATCCAGGAATTTCGTGCTGAAAAATCTATGGAGGCTCTGAAAAAATTGATTGCCCCCGAAGCCACTGTGAAAAGAGAGGGAGAGACATTACGAATTCCTGCCAGCCAGTTGGTTCCGGGAGATCTCGTAATATTAGATACTGGTGATATTATACCGGCAGACTTACGCATTATGGAGGCTCACCAGCTGGAGGTAGAAGAAGCGGCTCTGACCGGTGAATCAGTGCCTGTGAAAAAAAGACCCCAGGAAATATACTTAGCCGATACCCCGCTGGGAGACAGAAGGAACATGGGATTTATGGGTACCGTGGTTACCAGGGGTAAAGGCTGGGGAATAGTAGTAGAGACAGGCATGAGTACGGAAATGGGGCAAATCGCAGACTATATCCAACAGGTTGAAGATGAAGATACACCCCTGCAAAAGAGATTAGCCCAACTGGGGCGTTGGCTTGTCCTGTTCTGCCTGGCTATTGTGGCTGTGGTTGTAGTGACAGGTGTGCTGCGGGGTGAACCCGTTTATCGCATGTTTCTGACAGGGGTAAGCCTGGCTGTGGCGGCCATACCGGAGGGTTTACCGGCCATTGTGACCATCGCCCTGGCCGTGGGTGTACAGAAGATGGTCAAAAGACAGGCCATTGTCCGTAAATTGCCGGCAGTGGAGACTTTGGGCTGTGCTACTGTGATTTGCTCCGATAAAACCGGTACTTTAACTCAGAATGAAATGACAGTTCGCCAGATTTTTTCTTCCGGAGATTTTGTGCACGTTACAGGTGAAGGGTACGAACCCCGGGGCAAATTTGTTTATCCTGAGGTGGATAAATGGCGTAAAGAAAATAAGCATAGTTTAGACATGGCTTTTAAGATTGCCGCTCTTTGTAATAATGCCGACCTGCAAAAGAACGATACTGTAGTGCAGGGATTTTTCAGAAATAAAAAAGAAGATACCTGGGAAATTTCGGGTGACCCTACAGAGGGCGCTTTGCTAGTAGCTGCTGCCAAAGCGGGAATATGGCGTGAGACTTTAGAAAAGTCGGAAAGACGGGTTTATGAAATTCCCTTTGATTCGGAACGTAAACGCATGAGTGTGGTCTATTTAACGAAAAATGGACCTGTGGTCTACTGTAAAGGCGCTCCCGACGTCATATTAAATCTCTGTACAAGTGCCCTTTGGCAGGGGAAAATAGTACCCTTGACGAAAGAAGTCAAAGAAGAAATACTGCGGGCTAATGACAGAATGGCTGCACAGGCCTTACGCGTATTAGGTTTGGCCTTCCGGGACATTCCCCAGAAATTAAACTGGGAGAAGGATGGGAGCACATTAGAGGAGAACTTGACTTTTGTGGCCCTGGCGGGAATGATTGACCCGCCCAGGCTGTCAGCAAAAAAGGCCGTAAGGGTGTGTAAAACTGCGGGCATCAAAACTGTGATGATCACGGGTGACCATAGAAAAACGGCGGAGGCAGTAGCTAAGGAATTAGGCATCATCACAAGTAGCCAGCAAAAAGTTTTAACAGGCCCTGAGCTCGACAGGCTGAGTGACAGCCAGTTGTTAAAAGAAGTCAATCAAATAGCGGTATATGCACGGGTTTCTCCTAAGCACAAGCTCCGTATCGTCAAAGCCTTAAAAGGGGCAGGACATATTGTGGCAATGACCGGAGACGGTGTGAATGATGCTCCTGCTGTAAAAGAGGCGGATATCGGTGTGAGCATGGGCATTACGGGAACTGACGTGACCAAAGAAGCTTCGGCTATGATTTTAGGCAATGACGATTTTGCTACTATTGTGGCAGCTGTTGAAGAAGGTCGGGGCATCTATGATAATATTAGAAAATTTATTCGTTACCTGCTTTCATGTAATGTGGGGGAAGTGTTGACCATGTTTTTTGCAGCCTTGATGGGTTTACCCCTTCCTTTAATCCCCATCCAAATCCTCTGGATGAATCTTGTGACAGATGGTTTGCCTGCCATGGCTTTAGGGGTTGATACCTCAGATCCTGATATTATGACACGTAAGCCCCGGGACCCGCAGGAAAGTATATTTGCCCATGGCTTAACCAGGAGAATATTAGTGAGAGGCAGCCTGATTACCATTATTACCCTCATCACCTATATAGCTGGTTTTTATCTGGGGGGGGAAAACCTGGATTTAGCCAGAACCATGGCTTTTTCAACTTTAGTCTTTGCCCAGCTCTTCTATGTTTTCGATTGTCGTTCCGAACGCTACTCTATTTTTGAATTAGGATTCTTTTCCAATAATTACCTCGTAGCAGCAGTGACCACTTCAGTGCTGATGCAACTTGCCGTTATCTATATACCCTTCTTCCAGCCAATTTTTAAGACTGTTCCTTTAGAAGTTTGGCACTGGGTCTTAATAATTGGTTTATCCGGAGGAACAACCCTCTTGCAGGGATTGTATCGTACTGTTAAAATCAGGAGAAAGAGACGAATTATTACTTTGCGTGCTTAGTGAGGTGCTCACCAGTGAAGTTTGTAAAAATGCACGGAATAGGAAACGATTTTATTTTGGTAAACGGGTTTAAGGAACAGATGCCCCCAAACATCCCTTTAACTGCGCAAAATTTGTGTGACCGCCATTTTGGCATAGGGGCTGATGGATTGGTTTTCCTTCTCCCTTCGGAAAAAGCCGATATCAGGATGAGATATTTCAATTCTGACGGCAGCGAAGGTGAAATGTGCGGGAATGCCATTCGCTGTTTTGCCAAATATGCCTTCGAAGAGGGATTGGTACATAAAGAAAGTTTTACTGTGGAAACCCTGGCCGGGGTCATGCTGCCCCGGCTGGTTCTCCAGGATGGTAAAGTCACTGCAGTGACAGTAAATATGGGAAAGCCTTCCTTGGACAGGGATAAGGTCCCCATGTCCGGTTCTGCAGGACAAGCCCTCAACGAACCACTGAGGGTACTGGATACCGTATTTTATGTGACTGCACTTCTTTTAGGGGTTCCTCACTGTGTCATCTTCGTGGATGATGTGGAAGGAATCGACCTGGGGAAATATGGACCGGCTATTGAATATCATCCAGCATTTCCCAGGAAAACCAATGTCCACTTCATTGAGGTCCTCAATGAGCATGAGATGAAGATGCGGGTTTGGGAAAGAGGTGCAGGTCTCACCCTCGCTTGTGGTACAGGTGCTTGTGCATCCTTGGTTGCCGCTGTTCTGAATAACAAGACAGGTCGCAAGGCTAAAATACATTTGCCAGGTGGCACACTGGATATTGAATGGGCTCTGAATAACCATGTGTATATGACTGGTCCTGCCCAAACAGTCTTTGCCGGTGAAGTCAAGGATGTTTCATTAATAAAATAAAAGAAAGGGTGTTGTCATGGAAGCGACAAGAATCAAAAAACTACCTCCGTATCTTTTTGCCAGGATAGAAAAAAAGATTGAGGAAGCCAAAGAAAAAGGAATCGATATTATCAGCTTTGGTATTGGTGACCCCGATTTGCCCACACCAAAGCCTATTATTGATGAACTCTGTAAAGAAGCCCAAAATCCGGCAAACCACCAGTATCCATCTTCCGTGGGTATGCTGGCTTACCGTCAGGCCGTTTGTGAGTATTATGAGAAAACGCATGATGTTCAACTGGATCCCAGAAAGGAAGTTGTGACACTCATCGGATCCAAAGAAGGAATAGGGCATATCAGCTTTTGCTATGTTGATCCCGGTGATATCAACCTGGTTCCCGATCCAGGGTATCCCGTTTACGGTATCGGTACTTTACTGGCCGGCGGCGAACCCTATCTCATGCCATTATTAGAAGAAAATAATTATTTGCCTGACCTTGCCAAAATTCCTGAAGACATCGCGCGTAAAGCCAAATTGATGTTTATTAATTATCCCAATAACCCTACCGGCGCCATCGCCACCAAAGAATTTTTTGCCGAAGTAGTAGAATTTGCTAAGAAATACGACATCATCGTCTGTCATGATGCAGCCTATACGGAAATGGCTTACGAGGGATACCAGCCCCCAAGTTTCCTGGAGGTGCCGGGGGCAAAAGATGTAGGTATTGAATTTGGCAGCCTCTCCAAGCCCTTTAACATGACAGGGTGGCGTATTGGCTGGGCTGTGGGCCGCCAGGATGTCATTGAAGCTTTAGGTCGCCTTAAGTCTAATTTGGATTCGGGACAGTTCCAGGCTATCCAGTATGCGGGAATTAAAGGCTTAACCGGACCTAAGGACAGCATTATGGAATTACGCCGGGTTTATGAGAGAAGAAGGGATATGGTCGTAGAGGGATTAAACCGCTTAGGCTGGAACCTGTCTAAGCCCAAAGCTACTTTCTATATCTGGGCTCGTGTTCCCAAAGGTTATACCTCGGCAGAATTTGCCGAATATGTTTTAGAAAAAGCGGGTGTGATCATTACTCCCGGCAATGGCTATGGCCATTATGGGGAAGGATATTTCCGTATTTCTATTACCATTCCCGATGAGCGGATTAAGGAAGGTATTGCCCGCTTAGAAAAACATTTAGTAAAAGTAGAATTTTAGTAGAATCCCCGGAGTGAAAACTCCGGGGATTTTTTTATGAGAAATGAGAAGGCAAATCCAACTTTAGGGAGAATATATATTATGATTTCACTGCAAAAAGTGTTTGGTTAGACCCTATTTTCTTCTAAGTACATAAAGATTATGGGAATATTTATAGTTAAACAATATTTTTATCTGTTTTGGTCGCTCGTTTAAGGAACATGGCAAACTCCTGCGATATTATTCTATACTACAATAATATCATCAGAAGACAGTATTCTCAAGGTTTTAACAACTGATATAAACCATATTTTACAAATTATTCGCTACTACAAATAACCTGTCATGTGGGCCGGAACCATTGATTTACAAGGGTTTGGAAAAAATGTCGCCAAACTCCGGATTAATGGAAAATAAGTAGGGGGCATCACGTTGTTTGTTGCTTTGTTTTTTGGTAGATTGGCAGGATTATTGCCGGAGGGAGTTAACAACTAACTATTTCCAAAGATGGACTTGATCCTTTGTTGAAAACAAGATAAGGGTGTAGATTTGCAATTATTGGGCATATCCATTTATTACGAGAGGGGGAAAAATTATGCCAACCAGAATGAGGTTAACAGACATCGACTTGTTGGAAACTCTGAGTTCCCCGGAGTATGACAAGTTCTTGGAAAAGTTTCAGGAACACCGGTTTTCTAGAAAGGCAATACTCTTTTCACCGAACGATGAGAAAAACCTGGTGTTTTTAGTAAAGTCCGGGAAGGTTAGGGTTTATCTTGCTTATGAGGATAAGGAATTTACCCTGTCCATTTTGGAGGCTGGTGATATATACAGTACACATACCAGGGCCTTTACCCAGGCAATGGAAGATACAACTATATTGGTTACCGATGTCCGTAATTTCCAAAAGATTATTGCCGAGTTACCTGCTTTTGGTTTGATTATGGTTAAAGTGTTGGGGGATTTACTAAAAAACTCAATTACCATAATTAATGGTTTGGTTTTTAAAGACGCTCGCTTAAGACTGGCGGAATTTTTAGTTCAAGCTGCAAAGGACACAGGTATAACGGTACAACAAGGAATCAAGTTAGAGCTTGGTTTAACTACTGAAGAAATTGCCCTGATGTTGGGGGCTACCCGTCAAACGGTTTCAATTCTTTTAAATGACCTGAGAAAATCGGGGATTTTAGAAAGAGTGAATCAGCGAACACTATTGATTAAAGACTTAAAAAAATTACAGGAGATTTCCGCAGGTTTCTAGTTAGGGAGAGAAGGTACTATTTCGCTTATGTGTAGCGATACAATAAAAAGGAATGGCTGAATTTTTTCTGAGAACTGTCGGCAAACCGACAGTTTTTTTAAAAACTCTTCGCTATAGTAAAAATGGCACAAATTATAGCTAGTGACAAACAACCGGCTGAAACAGGGTTAACGGTTATTGAAGAATACCCAGTCAAGGCCGCATAAGAGTTGTTTTATAAGGACATAATTTAAATGTCAGGAGTTGATGCGGGTGTCAGAAAAAGGACTTAAAATTGCTGTTTCCGGTAAGGGAGGGGTGGGAAAAACAACTCTGTCCGTCCTCCTCTGTCATATTTTTGCCCGAGAAGGAAAGCGAGTATTAGCTGTTGATGCGGACCCTGATGCCAATTTAGGCACAGCTTTGGGGTTCCCACCGGAGATTTTGGAAAAGTTGACTACAATTTCCGAGAATAAAGAGCTAATCAAAGAGCGTACCGGAGCTGAACCGGGAACATCGGGTCAGTTTTTTACCTTAAATCCCCGTGTTGAAGATATCCCTGAAAAATATATGGTAGAGCATGCTGGAATACGGTTGATGCAAATGGGTAAAGTAGCTAAAGGGGGCTCAGGGTGTGTTTGTCCGGAAAGTGTCTTGCTTAAACATCTTCTTCGTCATTTGGTATTAAAGGCTGAGGATACTGTAGTTGTTGATATGGAAGCCGGTTTGGAGCATTTAGGACGGGGTACAGCTGAAGGAGTAGATGCTTTTATAGTCGTAGTCGAACCGGGGAAACGGAGTTTCCAAACAGCGGGATCGATAGTAGGTTTGGCCAAAGATTTGGGAGTTGCCAGGGTTTTTGCAGTGGCCAACAAGGTACGCCTGGGAGATGAGGAAATAATTCGGCAAGAACTAAACTTTTTGCCGATTTTAGGCTTCATCCCTTATGACCCGGCATTAATTTCTGCTGATTTGTCAGGGGTAAGTGTATTTGAGCAAGCTCCAGAAATCGTGGCAATAGGTTATAAAATTAAAAATCGCTTAATGGAAGAGTTGGGAAAGGCGTAACTGAGTGTTGCTCCTTTTGTAGGATATTTCTCTAAAGCCTTAGACATAATAAAATTAAATGGCCCTAAAGTAACTGTTGAAATGGTCGGCAAGCGCAGACCATTCAAGCAACTTTATGGCTATTTTTTTGTCTTTATGTCATCTTAGCGACAGAAATTAAGGATAGACAATGATACACTGAACGTGAAAAGAAACACAAACATAAAGTGTTGGTTTTGGGAAGGAGGCAGGAAATGTGAATTTTGCTTTGCTTGGTGTAATGGTTATTTTGGTTGGTGAAGTGGTTGCACTGAAGCAGATGAAAAACTTAATCCGATTACTGACTATTTCCAGTATTGCTGAAATCGGTTATGTTTTGCTGGGACTTGGTATGGGTACTCATGAAGGTAACTCAGGAGCTCTGTTGCATTTAGAATATCAAATAGTAATGCGAGCATTGGTCTTTGTTGCTGCGGCAGCATTTATTGCGCGAGGGCGCTCTTATAGTATTGAAAAGCTCAAAGGAATAGGTAAGACCATGCCGGTTACAGCAACCTTGTTCGGTTTTGGGTTGTTCTCGGTAATGGGTTTATCACCATTTAAGGGTTCTATTAGTAAATTTTTAATTATTTATGCAGCTATTGAAAGCGGTCATTGGTTTTATGCTGCTATGGCCACGTTAGGCAGTATCATTGAGGCAGTGTATTTCCTTCTGGTAATTCAAAGACTGTGTTTCGAGGAACCTGTCCAAGAAGGGCACGGTGCAGAAAAAGTTAGAGAAGTTTCTCCTGCTTTGATGGCAGTTTTACTGGTTCTGAGTGGTCTCACTGCTTTTATGGGCTTGTTTCCGGAGCCTTTCATTCACAGTGCTGAGCATGCTGCTGCCACATTATTAGGGAATGCTGGTCTGGAACAATTGCCTGTATTTGAATCACCTTGGTCCACCTTGGTTCTCGTTCCTTATGCGGGTGGGTTCGTAGTTTATCTTATTGGGCGATTTTCGCCGGACTTACGTAATTTGTTGGCGGTTATCATTACCGGTATAACAGTATACTTGGCTTGGCAAGGTGGCGATTTTGACAGTTTATCAAAACTTTTTGCTCTGATTATGGTCTTTATCGGTTTCTTAGTCACTCTTTACTCTGTGGGTTATTTTAAGGATAAGCCGTATACAAATCGTTACTTTTTCTTCTTGCTCTTAATGTTAGGCACTTTGTTGGGTTTGACAACCAGCAAGGAGCTGGGGAATTTTTACGTCTTCTGGGAATTAATGACCTGGACCTCTTACTTTTTGGTTATTCATGAGCAAACTAACAAAGCCCTGCGAGCCGGTTTCAAATATTTTATCATGTGTACTTCCGGAGCTTATATTATGCATTTTGCAATTTTAACATTGCATGTAAAGCTTGGAACCTTTGATATGGCGGCAATTTCTGCAAACTTACAGGTATTATCTCCAAGCCTTATGTTAGCAGTTTTGGGAATGTTTATAATCGGTTTTGGTGTCAAAACAGGCTTGGTGCCGATGCATAGTTGGTTGCCTGATGCTCATCCTGTAGCACCTTCGTCCATTTCGGCGCCAATGTCGGGGATTTTGACCAAAACCGGTATTTACGGACTGGTACGTATTCTCTTTGTTGTTTTTGGTGCAGGTTTACTGACCAAGTTGGGTACTGCCGGTCAGTTTTCTACCATTGGATTTATTATCTCCATGCTTGGGGCACTGACGCTTTTGGTCGGTGAAATCATGGCCCTTAGACAGACTGATATTAAAAAGATGTTGGCTTATTCAACTATGGCCCAGGTAGGAGAGATTGTAATTACTCTGGGAATAGGAACTTATTTGGGTCTTATTGGTTCCCTTTATCATGTTTTGAATCATGCAATCATGAAAAACCTCTTGTTCCTGGCTGTGGGTGCTTTAATCTATCGCTTGAAGAGTCAGGAAATTACAAAGTTCAAAGGTATCGGCCGAGTAATGCCTGTAACATCTCTGTGTTTTAGTATTGGCATATTAGCTATCATGGGCTTGCCGCCTTTCAACGGGTTCATCAGTAAATTCTTAATGCTTTACGCCAGTGTACAATCCGGTCATCTGGCAGTGGCAGGTTTAATACTTGTAGGCAGTATTATTGGTAGTTTTTATTACTTGAAACTGGTTAGGATTATTTTCTTTGAAAAGTATGAGGGACCCGCTCTTAAGGAAGCTCCGATTACTATGTTGATTCCAATTGGTATTCTAACGGGTTTAACTGTTTTTAATGGTTTGTATCCACAAGCAGGCATGGTTCTGGTTAAGCCGGTGGCTGATTTAATTGCAGCCAAAGGACAAATGGCTGTAACTGCCATTCCTAACGTTTCCATCGTTTGGCCCATGGTTGCGGTAATTCCAATGGTAGGCGCTCTGGTTGCTTACCTTTTGGGAAGACGTTCGGCCCAGGTCAGCGGCTGGTTAGCAGTTGTGACAATGGTGGTAACATTGATAACAGTATTTACTGCCTCTTCTGATCTTGATGTTTTTTCCCGGAGTTTTGTTTTACTTATCGCTTTTATTGGAGTTTTAAATTTATTCTACTCACTGGGTTATATGGATCACGGACACGCTCAAAATCGCTTTTACGCGTTCTTCCTTTTAATGATTGGCGGCCTTCTGGGTGTGGCGGTGAGCAAAGACCTTTTCAGCTTCTTTGCTTTCTGGGAAATCATGAGCAGCTGGACCCTGTACTTTGTGATTATTCATGAGGAAACCAGGGAGGCATTACAGGAAGGTTTTAAATACTTTATTTTTAATTATGTTGGAGCCAGTCTGATGTTTTTAGGGCTAATTATCTTAACAGCTAATACCGGTACTTTTGAGATGGGTGCGCTGGCTGGACGGTTAAGTACTTTGCCGACAAACCTTGTGGCTTTTGGCTTGATCTTGATGTTGATCGGCTTTGCCATGAAGGCAGCTATGCTACCTTTTCGCATCGACTATCAGATGCATCCGCCAACTGCACCAACACCGGTCAGTGGTTACATTTCTTCTGTGCTTTTAAAAAGTGCACCTTTTGGGATGGTTAAATTGTTTTATGTTTTTGGAGGAGTTGCTCTTATAGGCAAGTTTGGTCTGGCAGGAGAGATGCCGATCTTCATGTATATACTTGCCTGGGTAAGCGGCTTAACTATATTAATGGCTGCGGCGCTGGCTCTCTTACAAAATGGTCTAAAACGCCTGCTTATATATTCTACTGTGAGTCAAATAGGTTATATCATTTTAGGAATAAGCCTAGGCTCTTCTTTGGGAGTGGCCGGGGGATTATTACATTTTGTTAACCATATGCTGTTTAAGAACCTGCTGTTCTTAGTAGCCGGTGCCATTATGGTGGAAACCGGTATCGAGAATTTGAATCGGCTAGGAGGAATTGGCAGAAAAATGCCTGTCACTCTCGGGGTCTTTACGATTGGCGCATTGGCAGTTGCTGGTGTTCCGCCCCTTAATGGATTTACCTCTAAATGGATAATCTATCAAGCTGCCATGGAGAAAGGATATGTGTTTTTAGCTTTAGTTTCTTTGTTAGCAAGTGTTTTGACCTTAGCTTATATAGTAAAGTTTTTACATTCTGCCTTTTTCGGGCAACTACCGCAGGAGTTAGAGAATGTAACTGAAGCTCCTTGGACAATGCAAGTTCCTATGGTGATTTTAGCTGTTTTGTGTGTGGTGTTTGGTGTGTTCCCGGGGATACCACTAACTACTATTGCTGCTATAGAGAGTTGGTTGGGCCTTACACCGGTTTCAGTTTCACTTTTCGGGATTGATTCCGGCCTGGGAACTTGGAATGCCGGAGTTATCGCTGTACTATTGGCAATAGCCTTTATTGCAGGTGTTAGTGTCTACTTTATTGGCAATGGGAAAATCAGATATACAAAAATCTATACTTGTGGGGTAACTGATTTAACAGCTGAAGAGGTGCATGTTAATTCCCATAATCTTTATGAATCGCCAAAAGGCTTGGTTAAACAGTGCATTAAAGTTTTATACCGGATTACCGGCTTAGGTAAGGGGGTATAACTATGACGGATATTGTTAAATTAATTTTTGATTTATTAATTTTTCCTGGTGGCTTGTTTGCCGTAGTTTTTGGATTGTTTCTTATGGGAATTGATCGTAAAATTGCTGCTCGACTACAGAGGAGGGTTGGTCCCCCTGTCTACCAGCCCTTTATTGACCTGGTCAAACTTACCAGGAAGGAGATAGTTGTACCGGAGACCGCGCACCTGCAGGCCTTTAGGTTAGCGCCATTGTTGGGGTTTGTAGGGATGATGGCAGCTGTGACTTTGATACCTATCGCTGGCGTATACCAAGGTTTTGAGCATTTGGGAGATTTATTGGTTTTGCTTTATTTGCTGTCATTACCTGCCATTGCTTTGATGATCGGTGGTTCTGCCTCCAGTTCACCCTTTGGGGCTATAGGCTTTTCCAGGGAAATGGTCATGATGATGTCCTATGAGTTGCCGTTACTGATAGTGCTCGTAACCGTTGCTATGAAGGTTGGACTGGCAACAGGTGGTATAGCTACCTTTTCTTTAAGTGAAATTGTGCAGTTTCAATTGGAAAACGGGGCATTACTTTTTGATTACACCATGTTACCGGCTCTGCTGGCTTTTCTGGTATTCATTCCGGGTAATATGGGGGTGGTTCCCTTTGATATCCCCGAGGCGGAAACTGAAATTGTCGAGGGTCCTATTCTGGAATATTCCGGTACCGGTTTAGCTTTATTTAAACTAATGACCTCCCTAAAAATGGTTGTGGTATTGGGTTTAGCCATAGCACTCTTTTTCCCGACACCACTGGGTGAAAATTTCTTGATTAACCTATTGTGGTTTTTCCTGAAATGTTTAGTTTTAATGGTAATTTCTATTACAGTTGTTCGCACCAGTACAGGACGGATACGGATGGATCAGGCTTTCAAATTCTATCTTAAGTATCCGACAGTACTGGCTTTGATCAGCTTGGTTTTAACGTTGTTACAAGGATAACAGGGAGGAGTCTGGATGAAAAAGTTACTGCAAAAAATTGCCAAGAAATCACCGTGGTTGTACCGCATAAATGCGGGATCCTGTAATGGGTGTGATGTGGAATTGGCAACTACGGCATGCATCCCTCGTTATGATGTTGAACGCTTAGGCTGTAAATATTGTGGAAGTCCAAAGCATGCCGACATCGTTTTGATTACCGGTCCTCTTACTGCTCGGGTTAAGGAAAAGGTTTTGCGTCTTTACGATGAAATTCCTGATCCTAAAGTAACGGTAGCCATAGGAGTGTGTCCAATATCGGGAGGGGTGTTTAGAGACAGTTATGCTATTACCGGGCCTATTGACAAATTTATTCCGGTAGATGTAAATGTACCGGGCTGTCCTCCCAGACCACAGGCGATTATTGACGGGATAGTTGAAGCCATCAAAATTTGGGAAACCAGGCTGTAAGGGAGGGGGATCCATGTCTTCATTTTTAAAAATAGCCATTCGTAATTTGCTCAAAGGTCCGTCTACCGATCCTTATCCCTTCGGTGAAACTTTTGTTCCCAAGGGACTGAGAGGTAAAATCAAATATAATGCCAAGGCTTGTGTTGCCTGTAGAATGTGTGAGCACGTTTGTGCTGGTGGAGCAATCCAAATCAGGGAAGTGGCCGACAAAAGTGGCCTGGAGTTTATACTTTGGCATAATACGTGTGCCTTTTGCGGTCTCTGTGAACATTACTGCCCAACTAAAGCAATTCGCTTAACTGAGGATTATCATACAGCTCACAAGCAAGAGGACAAGTACAGATATGTGGAAAAAGGGTTCATTAAATATGTAAATTGTGCCCAGTGTGGTACACCTATGGTGCCCATAGCTTCTGAATTACTGAACGTAGCTTATGATCAAGTTAACAAGGACATTGAAAAATTAAGGCATTTATGCCCAAAATGCCGCCAAGAACGAGCCCTTCGATGAAGGAGAGGAGGAAACAGGATGGAGCGGAATATTCAGAAGGATTTTAAAGAGAAACTAACTCAGGCAGTGGGCGAAGGATTCTCCTTGCGTTGGGAAACAGATTCGAAAGGAGTTGTTACTGGCTGGTGTAGGCTTAATGACCACAGCCAAATTACTAACGTTGCGTTAATTGTGTCGAACTTGGGCGGCCGGGTAATCACTATTACAGCTTATAAAACTAAAGATGCCCAACAGAGAGATATTCATGAAATAGCTTACCATTTTGATCTGGATGGCTGTACTTGCACAGTTACCATAGAAATACCCCGTGATAGTGGTAAAGTTAATTCCATTACTCCGATTTTTAAAGGTGCTGATTGGACGGAACGCGAATTGCAAGAATTATATGATATTAAAGTGGTCGGTCATCCTAATCCAAAGAGATTGTTCCTTGATGAAACTATTGATGAAGGAATAATGAATAAATTAATTCCTTTATCATTAGCTATGAACGGAGCAACTAGTAAAACGTTATGGGAGAAGGTATTTGCAGCCACTTCTAAGGAGGTAGATAATAAATGAGCACTTATACCATCCCAGTAGGACCACTACATGTAGCGTTAGAAGAACCAATGTATTTCAGGGTGCAGGTTGAAGGAGAGACTGTTGTTGGTTTGGATATAACGGCAGGGTTTGTACACCGGGGGATGGAATCCTTGGCATTGCAACGCAACATTTACCAAAATATAACTTTAACTGAGCGTCTTTGTTCTTTGTGTTCAAATAACCATCCATTTACCTATTGTATGGCTATTGAGAAGATTGCCGGAATCAAAGTTCCGGAAAGAGGTGAATATCTAAGGGTTATTGCTGATGAAATAAAAAGGATAGCATCCAACTTGTTCAATGCTGGTATATTGGCTCATATCATTGGTTTTGATTCCTTATTTATGCATGTGATGGAGATACGGGAGATAGTCCAGGATACAAAAGAGACTATTTATGGTAATCGGATGGACTTGGCCGCTAATACCATTGGCGGCGTAAAATATAACCTATCTAATGAAAAAATTAAATATATGATGAAGCAGATGGACAGCTTGAAAAAGCCATTGGAAGAAATTGTTGATATCTATATGAACAATAAGCTTGTTCGGGCTCGAACTGAAGGTGTAGGGATCTTGCCTAAAGAAGAAGCCATCCGGTATGGTGTGGTTGGTCCTGTTGCCAGGGGGTCTGGAGTAAATAATGATGTGCGGGTAAAGAGTCCTTATGCGGCTTATGACAAGATAAAAGTTAATGTTAATGTAGAAACTGGTTGTGATGTTAGAGCGAGAGCCATAGTTAGGTTAAGGGATATTCAGGAAGCTATCAATATTATTCAACAATGTCTAAAAAAATTGCCTGACGGTCCAACTTGTATAGACTATTTGCCGGAAATACCTGCTGGGGAGGCTGTAGCCAAGTCAGAGGCTCCGCGGGGAGAATTGATTTATTATCTACGCACAAACGGTTCTGATATACCGGAACGCCTTAAGTGGCGAGTACCAACTTATATGAACTGGGAAGCGCTCAATGTTATGATGCCGGGAAATAAGGTGTCTGATATTCCACTTATTATAAGTAGTATTGATCCCTGTATCTCCTGCACTGAAAGATAATATAAAATCTAAAGACATGGCAGTAGTCCTCATGATTTATGTCGTAGTGAAAGGATGCGGTGTCATGCATGAGATGGCGATAGTGGATAGTCTATTTAAGATTATCAATGCTAAGGTAAAAGAGCATCAAATCCAAAAGGTATTGAAGGTAAAAATAAAAGTTGGCGAGATGACAGCAGTGGAACCTATGACTTTAACTGCTTGTTTTGAGGCCTATGCGCAAAATACTGTTGCCGAGGGCGCAGAGCTGGTTATTGAGCGGATTCCTCTGCAGGGAAAGTGTCAGGAATGTACCAATGTGTTCCGGGTTTGCAATTACAATTTTCAATGTCCACAATGTGAGAGCAGATCTGTAGACATCGTTGCCGGAAAGGAATTATACATTGAGAATTTGGAAGTAGAAGAAAAGGATAGAAAGGAGGTGAACCCCAATGGTGAGAGTTAAAGAGAATTTCTTTATTTACGCCGATCCCCGGAAATGTTTGGGTTGCAAGAATTGCGAGCTGGCCTGTGCTATTGCTCATGCAGATTGTGATTTACAAACTGCCGTAACTAAAGGCTTACAATTACAACCAAGAAACTTAGTAGTTCAAGTTGATGACATGGTTATGCCTATTCAATGTAGACAATGTGAAGATGCACCTTGTGCTCTCGCCTGTCCTACAGGAGCAATATACCAAGAGGATGGGTTTGTTAAAATTAATGAGGGTAATTGTATTGGCTGTAAAGTTTGTACTATGGTTTGCCCCTTTGGAGCTATTAGTATAACAAAAGACATAAATGATAACAGTAATTACAGAACCAAAAAGGCTAAAGCCCGTAAATGTGACCTTTGTTTCAGTAGAATACAAGACAACAATGAAGTCTCCTGTGCCTGCGTTGAAGCTTGTCCCACCAAAGCGATAATGCTGGTGGATTACGAAAGCTACCGTAAGAAACTTATTGAAGAAAGAGGAAAAGAACTTGTAAGGGCTCACACAAAAACTAAGGTTTAGGTTAAAAAAAGCGGGGGGATATTATGAGTAAGATGAATAAAACCATTGATCCTGCTGTTAATTACTTGCTACCCTTAGCAAAAAAGGCGGGACTTGAAACTGCTTGGGACCGTTATGAAGCAATGCAGCCCCAATGTGGTTTCGGAGAGCTGGGAATCTGTTGTCGCATTTGTTGGAAGGGACCTTGTCGTATCGATCCTTTTGGCAATGGACCACAGAGAGGGGTTTGTGGAGCGGATGCTCATACCATCGTGGCCCGAAATTTAAGCAGAATGATTGTAGCGGGAGCTGCTGCGCACTCTGAACATGGTCGTCACGTAGCTCTGACTTTATTGGAAGTTGGTGAAGGGCATGCACCTGCATACCAAATCAAAGATGAGCAAAAACTAAGAGATATAGCAGAAAAATTAAACTTGTCACCGGCAGGTAAAGATATAAAGCAAGTGGCAAAAGAAGTAGCTTTAGCTTCCCTGGAGGATTTTTCACGTCAGAAGCATAGCATACCTTGTAACTGGGCCAAAGAGACCATGTCTGCTGAACGGGTGGATAAATTGGCGAAACTGGGGGTTATGCCCCATAATATTGATGCTGTTATCACCGAGATTATGGGTCGCACTCATGTGGGTTGTGATGCTGATGCAGTCAATGTTTTGCTTGGCGGATTAAAGGGAGCACTGGCCGATTATACTGGTATGTATTTGTCAACCGAGCTGTCTGATGTATTATTTGGCACACCTGAACCGGTAGTTACTGCAGCCAACCTCGGCGTACTGAAGAAAGATGCTGTCAACATTGCGGTTCACGGTCATAACCCTTTGCTTAGTGAAATTATTTGTGATGTAGCGTTGAAAATGAATGAAGAAGCTAAGAAAGCCGGAGCTAAAGAAGGTATTAATATAGTGGGTATTTGTTGTACAGGTAACGAAGTAATGATGCGCCGTGGAATTCCTCTGGCTACTAACTACCTGTCCCAGGAACTAGCCATAATTACAGGCGCTGTAGATGCCATGGTCGTCGACGTGCAGTGTATTATGCCTGCTATTACCAGCTTAGCTGAGTGTTTCCATACACAAGTAATTACCACTATGCGCGAGAACAAGATTACTGGCGCTACTCACATAGAGTTCCATGAAGATTCAGCCTTCGACAGTGCTAAAAAGATTGTTGAGGTGGCAATTGATGCTTTTAAAAGACGGGATAACCGTAAAGTTAACATTCCTGACTACAAGCAAACAGCCATTGCAGGCTTCAGTGCCGAGGCAATCATGGCGGCCTTAAGCAAGGTAAATGCTAAAGACCCGTTAAAGCCCTTAATTGATAATATTGTTAACGGCAACATTCAAGGTATTGCATTGTTTGCCGGTTGTAACAATCCTCAGGTAACTCAAGACAATAACTTTATAACTATTGCTAAAGAATTGGCCAAAAATAATGTCTTAATGTTAGCTACAGGTTGTGGAGCCGGTGCTTTTGCCAAGAATGGTCTAATGACTCAAGAGGCAACAGAGGCTTATGCCGGTGATTCCTTAAAGGCCGTATTAACTGCCATAGGTAAGGCAGCCGGGTTTAATGGACCGCTACCTTTAGTATTGCACATGGGTTCTTGTGTTGATAATACTAGGGCAGTTAAAGTAGCTGTAGCCGTTGCAGACAATTTAGGAGTAGATTTGGATAAGCTACCAGTTGTAGCTTCCGCACCTGAGGCTATGGCGGAGAAGGCAGTGGCAATTGGAACCTGGGCAGTTGCGTTGGGATTACCTACCCATATAGGAATTGTACCACAAATTATGGGTTCTTCTGTAGTTGCTGAATTTTTAACAGAAAAAGCAAAAGATCTGCTTGGTGGTTACTTTATCGTAGAAACCGATCCGGAAAAGGCTGCCGACCAATTGTTTACTGCGATTAAGGAAAGACGTAAAGGTTTAGGTATTTAAGTTTTTGCCAATGAGGACCCGATGATTATGAGGCAGATTTTCTACTGGATCCTTTACCGGGAGAACCTTCATGTAGAGAGACACCTCTAAATAATAGGTAAAATTTCTCTTAAAGTTGGAGATTTGGTAAAATACAGACCGTTTGGATATCCAATAACACATTTTGCTAAGATAATCGATGAAAAGTACGGTGTGTATGTTGTAATATTGTAGGTCCGTGTCATAGGATTAGGAACGACAAATCTGAATATAAAGATGTAGGGATGGCAATACCTGTAGCTATTGAAGGGAATATTGGTGTAGGTAACTGTAGGGGCAGACATGTATGTCTGCCCGGTGAACTATAAAATTAAAATGGGAGGTAAAATTATTATGTGTATAAAAGAGAACAGCGAAATAACCAGTCTTTTTGTTAATGCTACATGGTATGGCATGAATAAAGCCATGGAGAATATGACAGATGAAGAAATTAAAAAGTTTAACAAGGCAGCAGGACAGGGGGTTATAGACTTTTTAAATAAAAAGGGTCTAATCAAAGAAGGGATGACTCTTGATGATGTGAAGCATGCGGTAGTTGATGTCTTGAAAATTACCCGGGAGGTAAAAATTGAAGACAAAGGGGATAAGCTTGTCGTTGAATTGAGGGGTTCTGTAGTAACAGATTTTTTAAAGGAAGCATACGAGAAAAACATAACAACAATCTTTTGTCCATGGATAGGAGTTCAGGCGATACTTTATCCCGAGATTACTAAAACCAAGATGGAATGTGTAGATACGAAAGCAACGGAAGAGGGTAACTTGCTACTGACATTTAAGAAGTATTAGTTAAATAAATAGTTGTGTATATTACTTTACAGGAGTTATGCAGTTGGTGGAAATAAATAGAAAATGATAACTCCAAAAATATTTTTTTTAAAAAAAAGATCCTAATTTTCGACAAAAAAGGCTTGACTTTTTCGGAAAGCCCCCATAATCGCTTTGGATGGTATTTTCTACCATCACTCTAGCGATATGGGTGATGCTGATGAAGAAACTGTGTAAACCAACTTTCGAAAAAAAGGATCACGGTCAAGGTGCCGGAATCCCGGTACTCAAGACAATTTGGGATTTGTTTGACCTGTCTCTGCTGTTTTCCCAGTCCGGAATACGCAAACACTCCGGAATTCCAGCGTGGCTCCTGGCTTTTGCCTACATCTGCGGCCTTGTTAATCATTCAAGTTCTGCAAATCAAAATGCTAAGGAAGCTCCATTTTTACAACAACTGCTTTCCGGGCAAATCATCTCTCAAAGTGCCTTCAGCCGGTTTCTCTCCAAGCCCTTTCAGTGGCTCCGGTTCTCTTTGGGCAGATTTGCCAGGTTACAAGAAAATACGGATAGCAGGCTGACCGACGGCGATATCATTGCCTTAGACGATACCAAAATTGAGCATCCTCACGGTAAAAAAATCCCCTTTCTCTGTTGGCTCTTTGACAGTTCGGATAAGCGCCATGTATGGTGTATTAATCTTGTGTCGACCCTGGCTATCTTAAAGAATGGTCTTGAATATCCCATGTTATGGCGCTTTTGGGTTAAAACCGGTCAGGAGAATGAAAAACAAAGCAAGCTTGATCTTGCTAAACAGATGCTCGCAGAGGCTCGTCAGCTGAACAAGGCCAGACTATGGGTAGCCATGGATCGCTGGTTTTTGTGTAAAAAGTTCCTGAACTGGCTGATGGGTCAAAATTTTGACTGGGTTACCAAAGCCAAACGTAACACAGCGCTATTCAGGAAAATCTACGACCCGGTACTAGGAAAGGAACGCTACATTAAACTTAATCCGAAGCAACTGCTGCGAGAAGTTTATTCCCAGCTTCGGGTCCTTGGCAAAGAATCGGTTCTCAGTATTCCGGACATTTACATCAAAATGCCCTATGAGACCTTAACACGCAAGGGAAAACCCATTACTAGACAACGTTTTTTACCCATAGCTGCCATTGCAGCCACTTATGAGAAGCAGGCTGTCGAGGGCAGCATAGTTCTTCCGGAGGAAGAATGCCCAGCAACCTTCAAGGATGCGTATCTCCTGATAAGCAATCGCGTAGATACGCCGGAAGAAGCTGCAACTGCCTATGTTAAACGATGGAGAATAGAAGTTTTTTACCGCACCGCTAAACAGAATCTTGGTTTAACATCTTGCTATGCTCAGTCTGAAACAGCTCATTTCGCACATGTGGAGCTCTTGTTTACAGCGAAGACCCTTCTTTGTTATGCCTCTTGGGAGTGCAATAAAGAAGGCGCCGAACAAGCCCCCTCCCTCTGCGAAGTGATAAGGTACTTCTTCAACGCCGGTTGTCGGATCCGCTGTTGCGAGCAGTTGATCCAAGTCTATTTTGACACGGCAACCCAGCGTTTTTCAAGGCTTATTGATAAATTCTGGCCACATTCTTTGGAACTTAGGTTATGGGATTGGGAAAATTATCCTGAAACTGCATAACTACTGTTACTTTAGAATCAGCATAATTCCCTACGATGCAAACCTTGCTTAAGCTCTAGGTATATCTGAGGCACGCTAGACTAGCAGTGGAAGTGTTAATCCATAGACAAATATGGAGCGGAATACGAGGTGAGAAAAACCCTTTCATGTCCTCTGTGCGGCGGCGGGGTAGAACGGATAGTATCAGGTGAGGAACTGTATGTGGATTCCATAGAAGGAGAGTAGGAGGATTTGGCAGTGGAAATTAAGGTGCTGAGAAACATTATGAAGAGAAACGAAGACCTGGCGGCAGTAAACCGGGAACTTTTTGACCGGTATGGAATTCTTGCTGTTAACCTGATGAGTTCTCCCGGTGCTGGAAAAACAACGATTTTGGAACGGGCCATTTTAAAATTAAAGGACGAACTTAAAATCGGTGTTATAGAAGGGGATTTGATGACCACCAGGGATGCGGAAAGGATTCACCGCCACGGGGTGCCGGTGGTGCAGATAAATACTGAAGGCGGCTGCCACCTGGATGCAAATATGGTTAACCGGGCCATGCAGGAATTGGAAATAGAAAATTTAGATTTAATTATCATTGAGAACGTAGGTAATCTGGTATGTCCGAGCGCATTTGACCTGGGTGAGGATTTGAGGGTAGTGGTTATTAGTGTTCCCGAAGGCGATGATAAACCTTTAAAATATCCCCTTATGTTTCGAGAAGCTAAGGCTTGTATTTTCAATAAAATTGACTTATTACCTTATAGCAATTTTAATGTGGATAACTTTACCGAGGATGTACTGAGTTTGAATCCCAACATTGAAATATTCCAAATGTCTGCATCTTCCGGGGAGGGAATTGATGAGTGGTGCCTGTGGCTAAAGGGAGAGTGGGAAAGGAAGCGACAGCGAAGGAGATAAAGGTTTATGGAATTGTACAAGGGGTGGGATTTCGCCCTTATGTATATAACCTTTCCCAAAAATATCAATTAAAAGGGTGGGTTCTCAATAACAGCCAGGGAGTAACTATTCACTGGGAAGGGCAGGAGGAAAAGATTTCACAGGCCCTAATGGAACTGTTATCTTCCTTACCACCGCTGGCTAAAATAACGGGATATGACTCCTCGCCAGCTGCTTTTCAGGGGTATTCTGGTTTCTTTATTCAAAAAAGTTGTATTCAGGATGATAAACGGGTCTTAATTTCCCCGGATGTGGGAATATGTTCTGACTGTTTAGCTGAATTGCAGGAGCCTTCTGACAGAAGGTTTTCTTACCCCTTTATAAACTGTACCAACTGCGGTCCCAGGTTTACGATTATTAGAGATATACCCTATGACCGGCATCTTACCACCATGAAGGGATTTACCATGTGCCCGCAATGCCGGCAGGAATATGACGATCCCTCAAACAGGCGTTTTCATGCCCAGCCCAATGCCTGCCCGGCATGTGGGCCAAAAATTGAAGTTAGAGATAGCCGGGGTAAATCCTGTAATAAAGATTTTCGGGAACTGTTTAAGGAGGGTGCAATTGTTGCCATAAAAGGATTAGGAGGGTTCCACCTGGCCTGTAATGCTCTTGATGGAAATGCGGTATCCCAATTAAGGAAACGTAAATTCAGGGATGCCAAACCTTTTGCTTTAATGGCTTATAACCTTGAGACTGTGAGAAAATACTGCCATTTATCAGCTGAGGAAGAAGAGTGTCTGGTAAGTCTTGCCAGGCCAATTATAATTTTAAAACAAAGGGAAGAGACCAAGGGAGAACTTCCTCCAGAAATTAATCCCCATCTGGATACCCTGGGAGTAATGTTACCCTATACACCCCTTCACTGGTTGTTATTTTCTCCCGAAATTCCTTTGCTGGTAATGACAAGTGCCAATTTATCCGGTGATCCGCTGATTACTAAAAACGAGGAAGCAGCAGAAAAACTAAAAGGTATTGCCGATTATTTCATTTTTCATAATCGGGAAATAGAAAATCCCTGTGATGATTCTGTAGGAATGGTGGTAAGAAATACCTGGCAACCTGTAAGAAGGGCCCGGGGTTATGTCCCGTTACCCGTGCAATTACAGAGGAGGGAGTTAACACCGCTTCTTGCCTGTGGCGGGAATCTAAAAAATACCTTTGCCCTGGCCAAAGGAGACCGGGTTTTCCTTAGTCAGCATTTAGGTGATTTGGACAATTATTTAAATTTTGACATATACAAAAAAACTATTTCCAAAATGATTTCTCTACTAGGGATAAAACCCGAATTACTTGTTCACGATCTCCACCCCGATTACCAAACCACTCGCTACGCTCGGGAACTGGCGTCCCAATGGGGATTGCCGGCAATAGGAGTACAGCACCATCATTCTCATATGGTCAGTTGTATGGCAGAAAACGGGCTGGCTGAGAAGGTAATGGCAGTGGTCTGTGACGGTACTGGATATGGAACCGATGGTACAATTTGGGGGTTTGAATTTCTCTGCGGTGATTACAGTTCTTTTAAACGTATGGGCCACCTGGCAAAGGTTCCGCTGCTGGGCGGAGAGGCTTCAATAAAAAGGCCTCTGCGAATGGCATACAGCTTTCTCCTTTCCACACTGGGAGAAACCGGCAGGGTATACGCTTCTAAATGGCTGAGCGGCTTAAGTCTCTGCGAAGTTGAGGTTCTGGAAGTGCAGCTTAAAAAGGGTATCAATTCGGTAGCAACCTCAAGCTGTGGCAGGTTATTTGATGCAGCTGCGGCTTTAATGGGAATTTGCCGGGAAGCGAAGTATGAGGGACAGGGCCCAATGGTAATGGAAGCCCGGGCCCGGATGGCCGGACACGAGGAAGGTTTTTATACTATACTGCTGAAAGATAATGAAGATTTAACCTTTGAATTGGACACAGCGCCATTGTGGGAGGAACTCATTTCCGATTTGTCATCGGGATTAGATACTGTACGTATGGCATATAAATTTCATATGGGGGTTGCCCGGGCAATTAGGGACGGGGTGCTGCATATGTCCCGCAGTACCGCGTTAAATAAGGTGGTAATATCTGGAGGCGTATTCCAAAACAGGTTATTAACCGAACTGATAATGGAATTACTGGCTGAAGAGGGGATAGCGGTATACCGCCATAAGGAAGTTCCTCCCAATGACGGGGGTATATCGCTGGGACAGGCTGTGGCCGGAAACGAGGTGACGAAGAATGTGCCTGGCAGTACCGCTTAAGGTTATAAAAGTAACGGGAACCATGGCAATTGCTGAACTGGAAGGGATTTCAAAGGAAATTTCAATTGCTTTAACTCCGGAAGTGAATGTAGGTGACTGGGTACTGGTACATGCGGGCTATGCCATCCACCGGATAGATTATGAGGAGGCCCGGAAAACCATAAGATTTCTGGAGGAGTTACATGAAGCAAACAGCAAATAAAAGGCAACTGGCCAAACTAATACAACAGGTTGAAAGATTAGCTCCTGCGGATAAGCCGCTAAATATTATGGAAGTTTGCGGCGCCCATACCATGGCCATCGGTAAAAGCGGCCTCAGGCAGCTATTGCCTGACAATATCAGATTGCTTTCCGGTCCCGGTTGCCCGGTTTGTGTCATTCATGACTGTGAGATTGAGGTTTATTTAGAGCTGGCTCGGCATAGGAATGTCATTATCGCTACCTTCGGCGACCTGCTGCGGGTTCCCGGTAAAAAGGGTAGTAGTTTAGCAGATGCCAGGGGGCAGGGGGCAAAGGTAAGTGTAGTCTATTCAACGCTGGATGCATTGAAACTGGCAAAAAAGAATCCCGGTAAAGAAGTGGTATTTTTGGGGGCCGGATTTGAAACTACCGCTCCGACAGTGGCAATGTCTGTAATTCAGGCCCAAGAAGAAGGAATTGAAAACTTTTCCGTTTATTCTCTGCACAAATTAGTTCCTCCGGCGCTGGAGGCACTGCTGTTGGACAAAGAGGTAAAGATTGATGGTTTTATTTTACCGGGACATGTTAGCACCATCATTGGGGTTGAACCCTATTACTTCCTCGCTCGAGAGTATCATAAGGCAGGTGTGATTACAGGATTTGAAACACATGACATTTTACAGGGTCTCGTAATGCTTCTTGAACAAATAAGGGAAGATAACCCCTACGTTGAGATCCAGTACAGGAGGGGAGTTTTACCCCAGGGGATCCCCCTTGCCAGGCAGGTAACGGCCAGGGTCTTTGAACCGGCGGATGCCTGGTGGAGAGGTCTTGGTTTGATTCCTAAAAGTGGTCTAAGGATAAGGGAAAGCTTTAGAAACTATGATGCTAATAAAAAATTCAATATCCCGGAACCATATCCTAATGAAAAGGAAGAATCCAACAAGAATTGTGCTTGTGGGGACATTCTGAAGGGAATTAAACTGCCTCAGGAATGCAGGCTGTTTGGTAGAGCATGCACACCCCTTAATCCTGTAGGGCCCTGTATGGTATCTTCTGAAGGAGCTTGCGCTGCATATTACCGTTTTACTGAATTTGGAGGAGGATAGAATGAAGAGAGATAAGATTCTACTTGCCCACGGCAGTGGGGGGGAATTGTCCCGGGAGCTTATTGAAGAAATTATCTATCCCATTTTTGACAATAACGGCGGACAGGAGCTTTTGGATTCGGCGTTTCTAGCGCTTGAAGGCGGCAGAATTGCAATGACAACAGACAGTTATGTTATCTCTCCCTTGTTTTTTCCTGGCGGAGATATCGGGAAGCTGGCTGCCTGCGGTACCATTAATGACCTGGCGGTTTGCGGGGCGATACCGAAATTTTTAAGCGTTGGCTTGATTATAGAGGAAGGATTTCCGGTAGAAGACTTAAAAAAAATCCTCCGTTCCCTTTCGGATACTGCAGCAAATGCCGGTGTTCTTGTCGTCACGGGAGACACCAAGGTAGTGGAACGTGGTAGTGCCGATAAAATATTCATAAATACAACTGGTATTGGAATAGTTCCTGAAGGGGTTTCCCTGGGGCCAACGGAAATCTCGGTGGGAGACTTGATAATAATAAGTGGAACGGTTGGCGACCACGGGATGGCCGTTTTATGCCAGCGGGAAGGTTTATCACTCGGCGGGCAGATTGCTAGCGATTGTGCGCCATTAAGTGATTTGGCGGAACTTTTGGTTTCCACGGGAGGAGTATCCTGTATGCGGGACCCTACTCGCGGGGGAGTTGCTTCAGTCCTCTACGAACTTGCGAGGCAATCTAAAATGACCATGGAAATTTTAAATGAAGCAGTTCCTATACACCATGCAGTGGCTGCAGGGTGCAGCATGCTGGGTTTGGATCCCATATACCTGGCAAACGAAGGCAAGTTATTAATTTTTGCCAGGCCGGAAAAGGAAAGTGAAATAATGAATGTGTTGAGGAACCACCCGCTGGGCAGAGCCGGACGCGTAATTGGCAGAGTTACTTCCAGGGATGATTCCGGTAAAGTTTTAGTGGAAACTGAATTAGGGGCTAAAAGGATATTACCGGTGCTTGAGGGAGAACACTTGCCGCGGATTTGTTAAAGAGGTCATCATATTACATCTGTAGCGGGATAATGAATGATGATTCCCTAAAAACCGGAAGTTGAGGTTAGTAGTGCATATTTAACCCATAAAGGGCATTATTTTTAAGCTGTTCAATTGGTAATTCTATTTGTTGGAACTAAAGCACCGCCATATTAAGTAGCGTGATCTATATTAAACGTATACCCGCCCTTTATTCCAGTCCCTGGTTTGGCGCCGGACGCCAGCAGTTGATGAATGAGCGCCTGTCCTATTACGGGTAAAAAGGAAAGGGGACATACCTGTTTATTTAGTTACTAGTTATTAGTTACTAGTTATTAGTTACTGTTACTAGTGATTTTTGTCGGACTTCGGAAGTCGGAAAACGGAAAGCGGTAAAAGGGACAGGAATGTCCCCATCGGTATTGGACACACCTGCTGAAGTATGGGTCATTCTCTGGAGAGGAGACAGGAATGTCCCTAGATTAATGATAATTTATGCTAGATAGCTGCAGTTATGCAGCTATTTTTTCTGCTTATCTCGCTTTTCTTTGAGATAAGGAAGGAATATACTTTAAAAAGTAGAATAGAAACTTTTATACCAATATGAAAGTAAAACTTTGGGTCGGCACAAGTGCAACTAAGGCTTCTGCCTTCACTATGTTCGGCACAAGCCAAGTTTGCTTTGTACCAAAATGGTTAATAATAGTAAGGATATAAAGCGAGGGTGAACTGATTGATTAAGAGTATGACAGGTTTCGGCCGCGGTGAACATGGGGGAAAATTAAAGCATGTGGTTGTAGAAATTAAATCAGTGAATCACCGGTATAATGAAGTGCTGGTAAAAATGCCGCGGCAGTATAATTTGTTAGAGGACGCCGTTCGAAGGTACATTTTGAGCCGGGTTTCCCGGGGACGTATTGAAGTATTTATGAAAGTAGATGAGGCCGTTACCAAACCCCGGGATGTTCAGGTTGACAAAGAATTAGCCTTAGCGTATTATAAAGCATTGAAGGAATTGGCAGGAATTACTGAAACCTTCCTGGATGTGGGTGTTATTCAACTGGCCCAGCTTCCTAACGTCTTAAAAGTTGAAGAGGAAGAAGAGGATTTGGAAATTATCTGGCAGGATATGTTGCCTGCTTTGAGTCAGGCTGCCGATGCTTTAATGAGCATGCGGGAAAAGGAAGGGGAAAAACTTCACCTTGACCTGCTCGAGCGCTTAAAGGATATCAAGGCCCTCCATGGAAAATTGTGCGAAAAAAGTCCCAAGGTTGTGATCCTGTACCGGGAAAAACTGCAGAGCCGGTTAAAGGAACTACTGGATGACGTTAAGATAGATGAGAACCGTCTAACCATGGAAGTAGCCCTTTTTGCCGATAGAAGCAGTATTAACGAAGAACTGGTAAGAATGGAAAGTCATCTTTCCCAATTTGCCGGCATTTTACAGGAAAACAACCCCGTTGGTCGAAAGCTGGATTTCCTGCTCCAGGAATTAAACAGGGAAATCAATACCATCGGCTCTAAGGCCAATGACCTGGAGATAACCCAGTATGTGGTGGAAGTTAAAAGTGAACTGGAGAAGATGCGTGAACAGGTACAAAATATTGAGTAAGAGCGGGAGGGTATCATCATGGATATTAAGTTGATTAATATTGGGTTTGGTAATATTGTTTCGGCTAACCGGATAGTTGCTATCGTTAGCCCAGAATCAGCTCCCATCAAAAGAATAATTCAAGAAGCAAGAGACAGGGGTATGCTCATCGATGCCACATACGGGCGCCGGACCAGAGCTGTTGTAATCACTGACAGTGACCACGTGGTACTCTCGGCTGTGCAGCCGGAAACGGTAGCTCACCGGCTAAATGCTAAAGATACAACTCATGGTGAGGAAGCTTCATTATAAGGGGAAAAATTATGCATGACCCTGAAAAAGGTTTATTGATTGTCATCTCTGGTCCCTCAGGAGTGGGCAAAGGTACCATTTGTCGCGAGCTTTTTAACAAATATGATGATATTATTTATTCTGTTTCTACCACCACCCGCAAACCCCGGCCAGGTGAGGTAGAAGGCAAACATTATTTTTTTACCACAGAAGAGGAATTTCAGAAACTTATTGCCCAGGATGCTTTTTTAGAATGGGCCCAAGTCTATGGTAACTATTACGGCACACCCCGCCAGTATGTGGAGGAAATTCTTCAGGCGGGCAAAGACTGTATTTTGGAGATTGATATCCAGGGGGCTCTTCAGGTTAAGCAAAAGATGCCTGAGGGAATCTTTATCTTTGTGGTGCCGCCCTCCCTGCAAGAACTCATTAGGCGCATAACTTGCCGTGGTACAGAGGATCCTTCAGAAATAGAAAAACGTATGAGTCAAGTCTCTGAGGAAATGTCCCACCTGCAGGACTACGATTATATTGTGGTAAATGATGAAGTACCCAGCGCAGTAGAACAAGTCCGCGCTATTATCGTAGCGGAAAGATGCCGCTCATCAAGAATGTGTAAACTAATTAATATGGAGGTGTAGACGATGCGCCAACCCTCGCTGGATATATTAATGGGAAAAATGGAATCCAAGTATGCTCTTGTGGTGGCTGCCGCCAAAAGGGCCAGGTTATTAACAGACGGTGCTGAAACACTAATCAATGTTACACCTAATGAAGCAAACAAGCCGGTCTCTATTGCTCTGGAGGAAATTGCTGCCGGTAAAATAAATGTGGAATCTCCCAAAGGTGGTATCAAGTAGGGAGGTTTTGTTGTGTTTCAAGATAAAGTGATTATTGTGGGTATTACGGGAGGGATCGCAGCTTATAAAGCGGCGGATTTGGTAAGCCGTCTCTGTAAAAAAGGGGCCCAGGTCTACTGTATTATGACCAGGTCGGCCCGGGAATTTATCACGCCCCTCACTTTACAAACCCTTTCCCGTAATCCAGTGTATACTGATATGTTTGCAGAACCCCGTCAGTGGAATGTGGAGCACATTTCCCTCGCTGACAGGGCAGATTTGTTTATGATTGTTCCCGCTTCCGCCAATACGATCGGGAAAATCAGCCACGGCATAGCCGATGACTTTTTGAGTACAACTGTCATGGCCACCAGGGCTCCCGTGTTAATTGCCCCGGCCATGAATGTGAATATGTATTTAAATCCTATTACCCAGGAAAATATTAAAAAATTAAAGGAATTAAACTATCATTTTGTCGAGCCGGGGTTTGGTGATTTAGCCTGCGGCTATCAGGGACAGGGACGCTTGGCTGAACTGGAGGACATCCTGGCTAAGGCCGAGGAACTCCTGGTCCGGGACAAACCTTTAAAAGGGAAGAAAGTACTAATCACGGCGGGGCCTACCCGGGAAACCCTGGATCCCGTACGTTATATTACTAACCGGAGTTCGGGCAAGATGGGCTATTCCCTGGCCAAACAGGCTTATCTTTTGGGAGCTGAAGTAACATTAATCAGCGGTCCTACTACTCTCCGGCCTTTTCCGGGGGTAAAACGGATTAATATTGAATCGGCCCGGGAGATGCATGATATTGTGCTAAAAACTTATGAAAATCAGGATATCGTCATCAAGGCGGCGGCCGTAGCCGATTACCGGCCGAAAAATTCAGCAGAACACAAAATTAAAAAGCAGCCAGGCGAAATGGTGCTGGAACTGGAACGGAATCCTGATATCCTGGCTGAGTTGGGTCAAAATAAGGGAAGTCGTATTTTAATCGGATTTGCCGCGGAAACTAATAATGTTTTAGCCTATGCGGCAGAGAAAGCCAAACGGAAAAACCTGGACTTTATAGTGGCCAACGACCTGACTCAACCTGGCGCAGGGTTTGGTGTGGACACCAATATTATTTCCCTGGTCTTCCCTGATGGGCAAATAAAGAGTTTCCCGCAAATGGATAAAGAAGAGGCAGCCCGTGAGATTCTTCTGGTAGCTGCAAAACATTTAAACAAAACCAAGGAGTGAGTAAGTTTGGTGAAAAAATTATTTACCTCTGAATCTGTTACGGAAGGCCATCCCGATAAAATTGCCGACCAGATATCAGATGCTGTGCTTGATGCCATCATTGCCGAAGACCCTATGGCCAGGGTCGCCTGTGAAACTTCTGTTACTACCGGTCTTGTCCTGGTCATGGGCGAAATAACCACCAAGTGTTATGTGGATATTCCCAAGCTGGTACGCCAGACCATCAAGGATATCGGGTATACCAGAGCTAAATATGGGTTTGATGGCGATACTTGTGCTGTCCTAACCTCTATTGATGAACAATCTCCGGACATTGCCATGGGAGTGGATAAAGCTCTGGAAGCTAAAACAGGGGAAATGAGCGATGCCCAGATCGAAGCCATCGGTGCCGGCGACCAGGGTATGATGTTTGGTTATGCTACCAACGAAACACCGGAATACATGCCCCTGACCATTTCCCTGGCCCATAAATTAACTCGCCGCCTGGCCGAGGTCAGAAAGAAAGCAATTATACCTTACCTGCGTCCTGATGGAAAGTCCCAGGTTACCGTAGAATACGCGGACGGGAAACCCGTTAGAGTTGATACCATCGTCATCTCTACCCAGCACAGCCCTAATGTGGAAACTGAGGAAATAAGGGACGATATCATGGAGGAAGTCATTCTCCCCATAGTACCAGGTGAACTCATTGACCGGAAGACCCGCTACTTTATTAACCCCACAGGAAGATTTGTGATTGGCGGGCCCCAGGGCGATGCAGGCTTAACCGGGAGAAAAATTATTGTGGATACATACGGCGGTATGGCCCGTCACGGCGGTGGAGCTTTTTCCGGGAAAGACCCCACCAAGGTGGACCGTTCTGCTGCTTATGCCGCGCGGCACGTAGCTAAAAATATTGTCGCCGCCGGTCTTGCCGATAAATGTGAAATTCAGTTGGCTTACGCCATCGGTGTGGCCCATCCTGTCAGCATTATGGTGGATACCCAGGGGACAGGCAAGGTAGATGAAGAAAAAATTGTGGCTGCCATCAAAGAAATATTTGATCTTCGTCCTGCCGGAATCATTAAGGAATTAGACCTGCGCAGGCCCATTTATAAGCAGACTGCCGCTTACGGGCACTTTGGCCGCCTTGATCTGGACCTCCCCTGGGAACGCTTAGACAAAGTGGAAGCCTTGAAGAATTACTTTAATCTTTAAAAAAAAAAAGCATGGCCAATAGCCATGCTTTTTTAGTCGAACCCATGACGATATCCACAATCAGGTTTATCTAATAACTAATAACTAGTAACTAGTAACTAATAACTAGCAACTATGTTATAATTAACTAAGAATTAATCTCAATAAAGGGAGAAAAGGTATGTTCTGCGATGTCTTAATCTTACAACCGGAAAGCAACCATGATCAGATTTACACCTACCTTCTCCCGGAAAAAGCGGAAGCTCAAGTAGGTTCTCTTGTTTCCGTACCCGTGCGCCAGCACTTGCTGCAGGGCCTTATCCTGAAGATTTACGAAGAAAAACCCCAGCTCAAGATGATAAAGCCCCTTAAAGAAGTATTGAGTGACGAACCTACCCTCAGTTCTTCTGGGCTTAAGCTGGCTTCCTGGCTTTCAGATTATTATGTATGTTCCTTAAATAAAGCGGTGCAAGTTTTTTTGCCCCCCCCTGTCCGGCAGAAAGAAAAGGAGATTTTGCTGCCCGGGCCGGCTAAACCGGAGGCGCATTTGTTTTTTAGCGAAATAGAGAAAGCTATCTTTCAAGAAGTAATGGATAATGAGGCTCGGGGAATTACCCGCCGGCAGATCGTGGAGAAGTACGGGATAGAGGCTAAAGCTGCCCTGGAAAGCCTTAAGAAAGCCGGCTGTTTGCAGGTAAACAAAGTCTTTGCTCCAAGGGTTCTTGCCAAAAAGATAAGGGCTGTCCGTTTAACTGGCCAGTGTAAGGATGGGGAGACCATCAGGAGAAAGGCGCCGCGCCAGGCTGAAATTATAGAAATGCTAAAGGCAGGCCCGAAACTTATTTCCGAACTGCAAAAGGACGGTAAAAGTGTAAGCCCTGTATTAAAAGCTTTAAAAGAAAAAGGATGGGTTGAAACATTTGAGGTAGAAGCTGGACGGGATCCCAAAAGCGTGATCCTGGAGACAAAAAGACCGCTCATGCTTAACGGGTACCAGCAGGCCGCCTGCCAGGCCATCTGTGAGTCTATCAGAAAGCAGGATGCTCAAACCTTTTATCTATTTGGGGTTACGGGCAGTGGGAAGACAGAGGTCTATCTCAAAGCAGTGGAGGAGGCCCTGAGTCTGGGCAAGCAAACCTTATATCTTGTCCCTGAAATAGCCCTGACGCCGCAGATAACCTCAATCTTGCTAGACGCCTTTGGGCCCGAGGTAGCTGTGCTACATAGTGCCTTATCGGCCGGGGAAAGATATGATGAATGGATGAGGATTCGCCGGGGAGAGGCCCGGGTGATTTTAGGTCCCCGATCTGCTGTGTTCGCGCCTTTTTCCGACTTAGGCCTGATTATTATAGATGAAGAACATGAGAATACCTACAAACAGAATGAACCAGATCCCCGCTATGATGCCAGGCAGGTTGCCTTAGAGTTGGCAAAGTATTATCAGGCTACACTGGTTTTCGGATCGGCCACGCCTTCCCTGCAGGGCTTTTATAAAGCCACCGAAGGACAATACCGGCTGCTGGAACTTCCCCAAAGAGCGGGCCAACATCCCTTACCGGATATCACAATTATTGATATGAAAAAAGAAATTAAGGAGGGAAATACGAGCCTTTTCAGCAGCGTCCTGATTGGTTCTCTGAAAAGGGTCTTGGCTTCCGGGGAACAGGCCATACTTTTTATCAATAGGCGGGGATATCATACTTTTGTTTTATGCCGGGAGTGCGGGCATCCCCTGATGTGTCCTCACTGCAGCATTACCTTAACCTATCATGCTACCGGACAAGTGTTAACCTGCCACTACTGCGGCTTTAAGCGGGCGGTGCCGCGCAGTTGTCCTGCCTGTGGCAGCGGCTTTATCCGTTTTTTTGGTACAGGAACGGAAAGGGTAGAGCGGGAGTGCAGTAAACTCTTCCCCCAGACCCGTTATGTGCGGATGGACACGGATACTACCCAAAACAAGGGGAGTCATGCTGCCATTCTCAAAGAGTTTGCCGAGGGGAAAGCCCAGATTCTTATAGGCACCCAGATGGTAGCGAAAGGTTTTGATTTTCCCGCTGTGACCCTGGTGGGAGTGATCAATGCCGATACACTCCTCAATATGCCGGATTTCCAGGCGGCAGAGAGAACTTTCCAGCTTCTGACCCAGGTAGCGGGCAGGGCCGGGCGGGGCGAGAAAAAGGGAGAAGTCCTGGTGCAAACCCATTACCCGGAACATTTCCTTTTTCCAACGATTGTGCAAAATGATTACAGGCTGTTCTTTCAACAGGAAATGCAGAATCGCCTAATTCTCCAATATCCCCCTTATCATTACCTGACACGCGTCTTAATAAGTGGATTTGTTGAGAAAAAAGTAGTAGAAAGGGTGGAATTTTTTGCGAAAATGCTTAAAATAGAGATAAATAGCTCCCGGTATAAAACTGAATTGTTAGGGCCTACGCCTGCTCCCATTGCTATCATTAGGGGGCGCTACCGCTATCATCTCCTGCTCAAAAGCGAAAACCTCACCTTTCTACAAAAGCTTGCCCGGCTAATTAAGGATAAAGCCGGGGAGTTACCCCTGGAACCCAGGACAATTATCGATATTGAACCCCAAAGTATACTGTAAGGAGTGTAAGAATGGCCGTCTATCAGATTGTAAAAAAAGGTGATCCCATTCTGAGGGAAAAAGCCAAAGAAGTGAAAGAGATCAATGACAGCATCCTAAAATTATTAGACAATATGAAAGAGACCATGTATGCCGCTAACGGTGTGGGTTTGGCTGCACCCCAGATAGGTGTTTCCAAATGTGTCATCGTTGTGGATATCGGAGATGAAGAATTATTCGAGCTGATTAACCCGCAAATTGTCTTTAGCGAGGGCCTGGAAACGGATACAGAAGGGTGTCTCAGTGTACCTGGTATAGTGGGAGAGGTAGCCAGGGCAAAAAAGATTAAAATAAAGGGTCTCAACCGTCAAGGAAAAACCGTAGAAATTGAAGCCGAAGACTTATTGGCCAGGGCCTTTCAGCATGAGATGGATCATTTGGATGGTATTCTCTTTATTGATAAAGCGCAAAATTTACGAACTGTGGAGTAGGAGGCACAATGCGCATAGTTTTCATGGGAACACCGGAGTTTGCCGTGCCTTCCCTTAAAGCCTTATATGAGGCGGGACATGAGATTATTGCGGTAATCACTCAGCCGGATCGTCCCAGAGGGAGGGGGCAAAAACTAAGTTTACCACCGGTAAAAGAGGCTGCTTTAGCCTTGGGATTAAACATTTATCAACCCCATAAAATCAGAGAACAAGGGTTTGTGGAGATACTGGAGGATCTTTCACCGGATTTAATCGTTGTGGTGGCTTTTGGACAGATTTTACCCCCAAATATTTTAAGTATGCCGCCTTACGGCTGTATTAATGTTCATGCTTCACTTTTGCCTGCTTATCGTGGTCCTGCTCCCATTCATTGGGCGATTATGAACGGTGAAAAGGTTACCGGGATTACGACTATGCTGATGGATACGGGTCTGGATACAGGAGATATGCTCTTAAAGGAAGAGGTTCCTATTTCTCCGGACATGACCACAGGGGAACTCCATGACCTTTTAGCCCAGGTTGGTGCCGGTCTTCTGGTAAAAACCATTGAACTCTGGCAGGATAAAAAGATTTCACCTATCTCGCAAAATGGGTTAGCCTTTAGCTATGCTCCTCTTTTAAAAAGGGAGCATGAATTAATACAGTGGGAAAAGACGGCTGAGACCATCTTTAACCAGATTAGGGGTCTGGAACCTTGGCCGGGGGCATATACCATGCATAAAGGCAGTATTCTGAAAATAAGGGGAGCCCAAATTTATCACCAGACGGAACAAAAAGCCCAGCCTGGTACAGTTCTTAAGATTGTGAAGGATCGGGGGTTCGTTGTGCAAACAGGGGAAGGGAGTATTTTAGTTACAAAAGTACAGCCCTTTGGCAAACAGACTATGGCTGCCACAAGTTTTTGTAATGGTTATCATCTCGAGGTAGGCTATGTTTTCGGAACATCTTAAAATTGACCAGCATATCAAGAAAAGACTATATATTGGTCTTTTGGGTCTTAGCCTTACCACTTTATTATTCATTCTATTTCTGGCCTGGTGGATTGTGTCACGCCAGGGGCTATTGCTGAACAAAGTCATTCTTACTGTGGTCGTGGCGGTTATTATCTGTTTTTTCCTGGTGCTGGGCCTGGGACTGGTTGCCCTGGTCTGGAGCATTTGGCACGCCAAAACCATTCCCTCTTTGGAAAATGTCATGTACACAGCCACCAATGTCCTATTCCCCTTTGCCCTCCAGTTTGGCAAATGGCTGGGTGTGGATGAGGATAAAATTAAAAATTCCTATATCCAGGTATCCAACCAGCTTGTCAAGACAACCGTAAAATCTCAACCGAAAAAGCGCATTCTGATCCTGGCTCCCCACTGTTTACAATGGGTGGAGTGCCCGCATAAAATTACTATTGACGTCAATAACTGCAGAGAATGTGGTAAATGCCCGGTGGAGAGTCTCTTAAAGATTGCCCGACAGTATCAGGTGAACCTGGTGGTAGCCACAGGCGGCACCTTTGCCCGCAAGTTTATTAAAGAATACAGGCCGGAAGCTGTAGTGGCCATTGCCTGTGAACGGGATTTGACCAGTGGTCTCCAGGATACAGTGGGTTTACCTGTCATGGGTGTGGTCAATCAACGTCCCGAAGGGCCTTGTTGTAATACCCTGGTTGATCTTGGTAAAGTAGAGGAAGCCATCAAGTTCTTTCAAGAAGGAGGTTAGAGTATGTTTTACGGTCCATTTTTTGATCCTACCATGATTATTTTGATCCCGGGTATCCTTTTGGCCATGTATGCCCAGTACAAAGTATCGTCCACCTTTGATTATTTCGCTCGTGTGGCCTCAGCCTGTGGTATGACGGGCGCTCAAGTGGCCAGGGAAATTTTAAGACAGCAGGGCTTGGACCATGTGGAAGTGGAGATGACCGAGGGGCATCTCAGTGACCACTATGATCCCCGAACGAAAGTAGTAAGACTGTCACCCCAGGTCTACCGTGGTACTTCCCTGGCCGCCTTAGGTGTGGCTGCCCACGAAACGGGTCATGCCATCCAGCATGATGTGGGCTATTTGCCCCTGAATATCAGGCACAGCCTGTTGCCTGTAGCCTCTTTCGGCTCTAACCTGGCCCTGCCCCTTTTCATCCTGGGACTGATCCTGGCCAGTCCTACTCTGGTTAAGTTTGGGGTGTATCTCTTTTCTGCCGTAGTTCTTTTCCAGTTAATTACTCTCCCTGTAGAATTTAATGCTTCCAGCCGGGCCCTGGCTGTCCTGGAGGGACGCGGTTTTATTTCCCGTGGGGAAGTGCCGGGGACTAAGGCTGTACTGGATGCCGCCGCCCTTACCTATGTGGCAGCAGCTTTAGTAGCCGTCTTGAATTTGGTTAGACTATTACTGTTATCGGGATTATTAGGACGAAGGGACGAATAGTAGAGGATGAAAGCTAGAGAACTAGCTTATAGGGTTCTTTTAAAAGTCGAGGAGGGTGGCTATGCCAACATCCTCCTCGATGATTATTTAAACAGGTATGAACTTTCCTCCCTGGACCGGGCTTTTGTTACCGAACTGGTGTATGGTACCATCAAATACCAGGCCAGGCTGGATTGGTTCATTGATCAACTGGTAAAAAAAGCGGGTAAACTGGAAACAGGCCCCCGCCTTTTACTGCGCTTGGCTTTTTATCAATTGAACCACATGGACAGAGTGCCGCAGGCCGCCGTCACCGATGAGGCCGTTAAACTGGCCAAAAAGTTGTTTCATACGGGGGTAGCCGGTTTAATCAATGGTGTTTTACGTAACTATCTGCGTAATCCTAAAAAGATCAAACTCCCCCGCCAAGAGGACGACCCTCTTTTATATTTGGAAGTGGTTTATTCTCATCCCCGCTGGATGGTACGGCGCTGGTTAGATCGTTACGGGCTGGAGAACACCATTAAGCTTTGTGAATTTAACAACGCTCCGGCCGATTTATGGATCAGGACAAATACTCTGCGGACAATCAGAGAGTCACTACAGGAACGTTTGATCGCGGAAGGGTGTGAGGTGGCTGTAAGCCATAAAGTTCCGGAAGGGCTTCTTTTAAAATCAGCGCCCCCCTTAAGTAAATTGTCCTCCTTTCAAGCAGGATTGTTTACAGTACAAGACGAAAGTTCTATGTTAGTGGCCCACATGTTAAAACCCCAGCCTCATCAGACGGTTTTGGACGTGTGCGCAGGCCCAGGCGGCAAGACTACCCATTTGGCTCAGCTCATGGAGGATAAAGGACTCATTGTGGCCTGTGATGTCCATGAGCACCGTCTTAATTTGATAAACGAAAATGCCAGGCGGTTAGGAATTACGATCATTAGGACACAACTGCAAGATGCCACCAAAATCGGTGAAATAGCAAAAGCCCATTATCCGCTGATTTTGGTTGACGCCCCCTGTTCCGGTCTGGGTGTCATCCGCCGGCGCCCCGATGCCCGCTGGCGGAAGAAGCCTGAGGATATTGCGACACTTGTGAGCCTGCAGAAGGCAATTTTAGAGAGTGTATTAAAGGTATTGGCACCGGGGGGACGCCTTATCTACAGCACCTGTACTATAGAACCGGAAGAAAATTTTGGCGTCATTGAAGCCATTAAAGCCTCTCATCCTGAACTCAAAAGCATCAATCTTAAACCGTACCTTCCCTATGAACCTGCCGGCAGTGAGGAAACAGCTCAATTGGAACAGGGAATGAGGCAGTTTTTACCCTTTGAGGATGGGATGGACGGTTTCTTTATCGCAGGTTTAGAAAAGCCTTTACCAAGTTGATAATATTAGTAAACCCGAGTAAAGATAATGGAGAGGGCCATGAAGGAAGCTAAAGCTGACATCCGGGGACTGACATTAGAGGAAATGAAAGAGTTATTAACTTCTTTGGGGGAAAAATCTTTTCGAGGTCAGCAAATATTTCAGTGGGTCCAGGATAAAGCAGTCCAGAACTGGACGGAAATGCGCAATATCGGTCAAGAAACAAAAACAAAGCTGGAACAATATGCTGAATTTACACCTCATAAACTGCTTACAGAACGGATAAGCCATGATGGCACACGAAAATTTCTGTGGGAGTTAAAAGATGGACGGAATATCGAAAGCGTGTTGCTACACCATACGGGCGATATCACGAAGACACGCTATACAGTTTGCCTTTCCACACAAGTGGGTTGTCCCATGGGATGCGGTTTCTGTGCCACGGGTAAACTAAAGTTTACCAGGAATCTCACGGCCGGTGAAATTGCTGGGCAGGTCCTGGATATTACTTATCACAGGCGCAAAGTCGAGAATGACTTTAAAATCAATAACGTGGTCTATATGGGGATGGGAGAACCACTCCTTAACTTAGCGGCTGTATTAAAAAGCATCCGTATTTTAAATCATGAACAAGGACAAAATATCGGCATCCGCCGCTTTACCATATCTACTTGTGGTTTGGTACCCCAGATTAGAGAATTAGCCCGGGAGAAACTGGATATTGTCCTGGCTGTCTCCCTCCATGCACCCACCAATGAGCTGCGCAATCAGATCATGCCCGTTAATCAAAAATATCCTTTAGAGGAACTAATTAAGGCCTGCCGTGAATACATAGAACTCACGGGGCGAAGAATCACCTTTGAATATGCTTTGGTAAAAGGATTTAATGACGGGCTTAAGGAAGTCCATGCTCTGGTGAAACTTCTCCGGGGCCTGGAAGCCAATGTCAATATTATTCCTGTGAATACTACAGACAATAATGTTTACCAGCGCCCGGCCTTAACGGAAGTGTACAGGTTTGTAAAAGCTCTGGAGGATAACGGTATCAAAGCTGTCATCCGTGAAGAAAAAGGTAGCGATATCCAGGCTGCGTGTGGACAATTGGCAGGGACTTATCCCGTCAATGTTGCACCTCGGTAGGTGTGAGGTGAGAGTATGCATGTGAATGCTTTAACAGATGTAGGACTTGTCCGTAAAGATAATGAGGATAACTATCTGGTCTCTGCTGACAGAGGCCTCTTTGTTGTGGCCGACGGTATGGGCGGCCATTTGGGAGGGGCTGTGGCCAGCAGTATGGCGATTAAAGTGATAGATGAAGAAATACGGGAACCCCATCTGGAGGAGAACCCCAGCCGTTTACTCCACACGGCGCTGTTAAAAGCCAATTCCTTAATTTTGCAGCAAGGTCAGAGTGAGAATCTTTGCGGAATGGGAACTACCGTCACGGCGGCTTTGTTTCAAAAAGGCTCAATTTACATCGCCCATATCGGTGATAGTCGAGCTTATTTATACCGTGACCAGGCTCTTACTCTCTTGACCCAGGACCATTCCCTGGTGAACGAACTCCTGCAAAAAGGAGGTATCACCGTGGAAGAAGCCCAGTATCATCCGCAGCGTAATATCTTAACGAGAGCTTTGGGAACCCAGGTGCTGCCCCAGATTGACTTTACCACAACACCGGCTTTACCGGGGGATATGTTGCTTTTATGCACAGACGGACTGTCCAACCACGTGACGGACCAGGAAATTAAGACGGTCCTTAGTGAGGAAAGCAATTTAAAACAAAAAGTCAAGCATTTGGTGAACCTGGCCTTGGAACGCGGTGGAAACGATAATATTACAGTTGTGCTTGTCCAGTATGAATAAAACCCTGTGGAACAATGAACTGTCAGACAGAAAGGGGTGAGATGGTGATTGGTCGGCTGTTGGGTAACCGTTATGAAATATTAGAACAAATCGGTGGCGGGGGTATGTCCCTGGTTTACCGGGCAAGAGATATTTATCTGAATAGGTTGGTAGCTGTTAAAGTTTTGCGGGAGCAATTTACCAGTGATGAAGAATTTGTGGCTCGTTTTAGGCGGGAAGCCCAGGCTGTCGCCAGTCTCTCTCATGCCAATATCGTCAGCATATATGATGTAGGGCAAGAAAAAGAAACCTATTACCTGGTGATGGAATTCATTCAGGGGCGAAATCTTAAAGAGATTATTAAAGAAGAAGGGTCTCTTTCACCTAAAGATGCTGTTGATATTGCTAAGCAGATTTGTGATGCTTTGGAACACGCCCATGACAACCAGATTATTCATCGTGATATAAAACCCCATAACATTATCATTACTGCCCAGGGAAAAGTGAAGGTCACGGATTTTGGTATTGCGCGGGCCATGACCACGGCGACGGTGACCCATACCGGCAGTATCATGGGCTCTGTTCATTACTTTTCCCCGGAACAGGCCAAGGGAGAAATTGCCGATGAAAAATCCGATATTTATTCCCTGGGAGTTGTGCTTTATGAGATGCTGACAGGTGTACTGCCTTTCGAAGGCGAGTCCCCTATCAGTATTGCCTTGAAGAAGTTGCAATCTGACCCTGTCCCTCCCCGTAAGATAAACCCGGCTATCGGTGAGGCCATAGAACAGGTGATCCTGAGAGCCATGGACAAGGAGCCCCTTCACCGTTACCCTTCCGTGAGGGAACTGCGCCAGGATCTTATATCCGCGCTTCTTTACAACCGGCTGGAGCATAAACCGGTGGACAAAACCGTAACCGAGGATACCATTACCATACCCAGGTTGAATAGGGAGCAGCCCAGGAAAGATGACCTGGCCGCCCCCTTGAAGCTGTGGACCTGGGTCATGATTGTCCTCCTTATTTTGGGTTTTGCCATTGGCATGTATTTATCGGCTACCGTCTTGGCCAGAGGCGACGTGACTGTTCCTAACATAGTGGAATTGAGTGTAGAGGAAGGGAGAGAAAAGCTGGAAAAAGCGGGTTTAAGCCTTGGTGAGGTACAATCCGTTAACCATCCCACCATTGCCAAAGGACTAATTACTTCCCAATCCCCCGGTGCCAGTGAAATTGTGAAAAAAAACCGAACCGTCGATGTGCTGGTCAGTGAAGGACCTACCATGGTCACTGTTCCCAACGTCGTGAACAGTTCTTTTGCCGTAGCTCAAGTTACCCTGGACAATCAAAAACTAGTAGTAGGGGAAGTGACCAGGGTCTATCATAAACAGATTCCCGCCGGTGAAGTGATTCACCAGGATCCTGCCAAAGATAAACAGGTAGTGGAAGGCACAGCCGTGAACCTTGTTGTCAGTAAAGGGCCGGAGCCCATCTGGATTAAGATGCCGAATCTCACTGGCCTGCCCCTTTACCAGGCCAAGGTTATCCTGGAAACTAACAAATTGATTCCTGGCTTTATCCAACCGGAAACCAACTATAAATACCCCAAAGACCAGGTTATTCGCCAGGATCCCGGGCCGGAAAGCGAAATATTGCAGGGTTCCACTGTCAACCTGGTGGTCAGTGCAGGACCGGGTCCCGCAGGAGAACAGGCCAATGTTACGGTGACGCTCCCCAGCGATGGTCTTGTGCGAATTGTTGTCAACGATGACCGGGGAGTTAATGTAGCTTATGAGAAATCCCACAGCGGGGGGGAAGTTGTAAAGCGGCGTATCAGTTATTTCGGCTCCGGCTTTATCGAAGTTTATGTGAATAACAGACTGGTGGAACGAAAACCGGTCCCGGTAAGCTAGGTGATGGTGATGACCAGAGAAGGAATTATAACTAAAGGTTACAGCGGTTTTTACTATGTGTGGGATGGGAACAGCCTCTGGGAATGTTCCTTACGGGGTAAATTCCGGGTAAAGAAGCAGACGTTTCTTCCAGGGGACCGTGTCATCATTAACGTCCTCGATGAAGACCGGAAAAAGGCAGTCATAGAACAGGTATTACCCCGGAAGACGGAACTGGTGCGTCCAACTGTTGCCAATGTGGACCAGGCTGTGATTGTTACTGCCCTGGCCAATCCGAACCCGGATTTCCGGCTTCTGGACAGACTGCTGGTGATGGTCCAGTTCAGTTTAGTTGTTCCTGTACTGTGTTTTAATAAATGTGATATGGTATCTCCCGCTGAGTCCCAAAGGGTAAAAGAAGTATATGAAAAAGCTGGGTTCCCCTCTATTTTGGCCAGTGCCAAAAAAGGCTGGGGGCTGGACCAGCTAAAAGAGGTTCTCAAAGATAAAATCTCAGTTTTTGCCGGGTCCTCGGGAGTGGGCAAGTCAAGTTTGCTCAATGCTTTAGAACCCGGTCTTTCTTTAAAAACAGGAGAAATCAGCGAAAAAATGGGACGGGGAAAACATACTACCCGGCATGTGGAATTGATTCATTTGTCTTCAGGCGGCTTCATTGCTGATACTCCCGGTTTTAGCAGTATTTACCTGCCTAAAGAATTAAAGCGGGAAGAGTTGATCAAATATTATCCCGATTTTCTTGAGTATCAACAACTGTGCCGTTTTACGACCTGTTTGCACCGTGATGAACCCCAATGTGCCGTCAAAGAAGCAGTAGCCTTGGGGAATCTGGATAAAATGAGATACGAGAGGTATATAGGTATTTTAGAAGAGGTTATTGAACAGGAGAGGAGGTACTAACATGGTTTTACTGGCCCCATCTATCCTATCCGCTGATTTCAGCCGTTTAGGTGAGGCTGTGGCCTATGTAGAAAAGGCTGGTGCCCACTGGCTCCATATCGATGTGATGGACGGTCACTTTGTCCCCAATATCACCATCGGCCCCGGAGTGGTAAAAGCCTTAAGACCCAAAAGCCAGCTTTTATTTGATGTGCATTTGATGGTGGAGCGCCCTGAACTGTACCTCCGGGATTTCCGGGCTGCAGGTGCGGACTTGTTAACCGTACACGCCGAGGTTTGCCCTCATTTGCACCGGGTTATCCAGGCCATAAAAGAAACAGGAGCTAAAGCCGGCGTAGCGCTAAATCCTCATACACCTCTTGATATTATCAAGTACGTATTGGAGGACCTGGATATGGTGCTGTTAATGAGTGTCAATCCCGGTTTCGGCGGCCAGAGTTTCATTCCCAATGTTTTGCCAAAGATTAGCCTGCTCAAGGAATGGGCTAAGGAGAGAAATCCGGAACTGTATATACAGGTGGACGGTGGTATCAATAAAGAAACTGCTCCCCTGGTGGTAGAAGCGGGAGCCAATGTTTTGGTCGCTGGTTCTTTTGTGTTTAATCATCCTAATCCTGCTCAGGCCGTGGCCCAGCTCATGGAATCCGCCCAGACGTAAATAAGCCGCCTTGTGCGGCTTTTTTCGACTATACGATTTCCGACATCCGCTTTCCGAAAATACCCTGAAATTATCAATCAGAATGAAGGTTTTGCCACCTAAGCATAATCGTTAACCGTAAACCGTGAACCGTTAACCGATTTCTGACAACCAACCGCCGATAATGATAGTTCTACTTCAAAGATACATAATATTAATTCTTGGGACGTCGGAAGTCGGATATCGGGAGGCGAAGCCGTATTCGTCAAAAAAGACATCGGATATCGGAAAGCGGATATTGATTTACTAGCAAATAGCAACTAATAAATAGTAACTAGTAACTTACTTAACAACTATCAACTAAAACGGGGTGAAAACATGTCTGAAAAAAAATGTGTAATCATAGCCGGCGGCTCACTTAACGATGTGGAGTTTCATAAAGAAATTGTGGCCGAGGCTGACTTCCTGATCTGTGCCGATGGGGGGGCCAGACACGCTAAAAGAATGGGTATTTTACCCGATTTGGTAGTGGGAGACTTTGATACCCTAACCGAGCTAGAACTGGAGGAATTACGGGTAGCCGGTGTTAAAACCGAGCAATATCCCCGGGAGAAAGATTTTACCGATACTCACCTGGCCCTTCTAAAAGCTATGGAAATGGGATACACACAGGTGGATTTGTTGGGCTGCCTGGGTGGGCGTTTTGACCATGCTTATGCCAATGTCATATTACTGGCTTTACCCCAAGCCAGACACGCTAAAATCCGGATTTTGGATGAAACCCAGGAAATTATGCTGGTTTCCCGGAGCATGGTTTTAGAGGGGGAGCGGGGGAGTCAGGTATCACTTTTACCTCTCAGTGAGGTTGTCAAAGGCATTCGCACTGAAGGCCTTCTCTACCAGGTACCGGGAGGAACTTTTACCATGGGGGTCCCTAACGGGATCAGTAATGTCTTTGCGGAAAATCGCGTGAGTATTGAAATCGGAGAGGGGTTACTGCTAATAATCAGGCTGAGGGAGGAAAAGATTTAAAATTATTTTGTACTAAGGAGGGTCTATTTTGCATAACAGGTTGATCCGGGCCGCTACCCGGGACGGTTCCATAAGAGCAGCGGCCTGTATAGCCACAGAACTGGTAGAAACGGCAAGACGATGCCATGAGACCTCGCCAACGGCTACCGCGGCCTTGGGAAGGGCACTGATTGGGACAATGTTTTTGGGACTGAATCTTAAAGGTGAGGATACCCTTACAGTCCGCATTTTCGGCGATGGTCCCCTGGGAGGCATTATTACCCAGGCCGATGCCAATTACTCCGTACGTGGATATGTGCAGGAACCCCATGTCCATCTGCCGCCTACATCCCAGGGCAAACTGGATGTGGGAAGAGCTGTGGGCAAGGATGGATTTATCTATGTTACCAAAGACTTAGGTCTTAAAGAACCTTATACAGGGAGCAGCCCACTGGTCAGTGGGGAAATTGCCGAAGACTTTGCCTATTTTCTTCACCAGTCGGAACAAACTCCTGCTGTCGTTGCTCTGGGAGTGTTAATTGACCGGGACCATACTTGCATTGCAGCAGGGGGATATTTTATCCAGGCCTTTCCCGGAGCCCAAGAAGACACCCTCGCTCAGCTCGAAAAAAACATTGGGGAGGTACCACCTGTTACCAATCTCATTGCCGATGGGTTCCAGGAAGTTGAGATTTTACAGAAGGTTTTTGGCAACATCCCTTTTGAAGTACTGGCGGAAGAAGACTGGCGTTTCTTGTGTCGCTGCGGGAAAGAACGCCTGGAAAAAATCTTAATCAGCCTGGGGCCCGAAGAATTGAAAGATATGCTGGAGAAAGAGCAGGGCGCCGAGCTGCGCTGCCATTTTTGCAACAAGCAGTATCACTTTTCCCGGGAGGAGATTGAGGCTTTGCTGGAGGAAATTAGAAGCTATTAGCGATATCCGACGTCCGCTTTCCGAATTCCGACGTGTTAGTAGCGTGAATGGGAGAACAAATAAAAGAAGCGGGACAATCCCGCTTCTTTATTTAGAAGTAATAAAAATACTTAAATTTAATTTCACTAGAAACTAATAACTAGTAACTAGTAACTCACAAATCACTGCCTACTGCCAACTAACAACTATTAGATGGCCCTTTGTATCTTACCGGAACGGAGGCAGCGAGTGCACACTCTTAATTTTTTAGGAGTACCGTTAACGATAGCCCGCACAGGTTGAAGGTTAGGTGACCAGGTCTTTTTTGTTCTGATGTGGGAGTGACTAACCTGCATACCGGTAGCTTTACCTTTGCCGCAAACGTCGCATTTGAATGACATAGAATCCACCTCCTTTAAGCCTGTGGAAATACCTAGAAATACGCATCACTCTTGTTATTTTATCAGAAACACTACGCTATTGCAACAATTTCTCTCTTAGGATAAGCTGGTTTTAGGAAATAAGTACAAGACAAGGGGAAAAAGACATGAAACAAGCCATATTACAAATGCTCATCGAGAACCAGGGGGAATATGTTTCCGGGGAACAAATCAGTAAAACGCTTCATGTAACAAGAACGGCTATCTGGAAGCAAATAAAAAATTTAAAACAAGAAGGATATGAGATTGATTCTTCGCCCCGCTTGGGCTACCGCCTGCTCTCCCGTCCCGATATTCTTAAGCCGGAAGAGATAAAAATCGGCTTAGCGACGGAAATTTTAGGCCGGGAACTTTATGTTTTTGAACAGGTTAATTCTACGAATGATTTAGCGAAAAAAAAGGCTGCCGAAGGAGCATCTCACGGTACGGTGGTAGTAGCTGATCAGCAGCTCAGCGGCAGGGGCCGTTTAGGCCGTCCCTGGGCTTCTCCTCCGGGCACTGGTCTTTGGTTTTCCGTGGTATTGCGCCCTCCTCTTAAACCATTTCTTGCCCCACAGCTAATCTTTGTCTCAGCTGTGGCTGTTTGCCATGCTATCCGGGATTATACGGGGCTTCCGGTCACCATAAAATGGCCTAATGATATCCTCTTCTCGGGTAAAAAAGTTTGTGGTATATTGACTGAGCTAAGTGCCGAAATAGACATCATTAATTATGTCGTTATAGGTATTGGCATTAATGTGAACCAGGAGATGGCTGACTTTCCCCCTGAATTACAGGAAAAAGCCATTTCCCTGGCTGTAGCCGGAAACACCAAATATAACAGGGTTGGGCTCTTGAAGGCCATCTTAAAAGAATTGGAAAAGGAATACGAAATATATCTCACCGAGGGTTTTCCGGCGGTACTAAAGCACTGGCGAAGCTTAACTTCCACCCTTGGACAAGAGGTAATGGTGTCATCTACAGATGAAACCTTTACCGGAGTGGCGGAAGATATCAACGGAGAAGGCTGCCTCCTGGTAAGAACAGAGGATGGAAATGTGCGCTCTGTCATGGTGGGAGATGTTTCCCTCCGTGGCAAAGAGGGACATTACCTCTAATTTATGTCTTGATTCTAGTACAAAAACCATATTTTTAAAGCACAGACACTATATATCGATTTACAAAAGAAAGGTTTATCTATATATAGCACAAGACTTCGTAAATCTCGACTTTTTGCAGCAGAATCATGTCTTGTAAAAAGGTTAAAAAATAATGTAGATTATAGTATGGATAGAGAAGGATTTCACAAAAAGATGACGAATAATTATTCTAAATTCCATACACCCCTTGCGAGGTAGACGAGTTCTGCCCCAAGCGACCCTGTGCGGCGCCTAAGGAGCAAGACCCGGCTAAGTAACATGGGAGTGCTTATTTTAATAAGTGCTTGTATGTTTAAATAGCTTGGCTCGGGTCAACAGTAGGCCCCACAGGTTACATTTGTTGTGTGCACCTGTTTTGTAAAAATCCCGACCAGCTACTTAAACAAGTAGTCAGTCGGTTTTTTTTATAATATCAGAAAGTATAACTTTCTGATATTAGGGGTGTTAGGGGACGGAGTCCCCTAAATTAGATAAGGAGGTGATGATGAAAAGACAGGTTACCCCAACTTAAGAAAAGAGAAGTAGAAGAACAGAAAACAACAATATTTTTGGAGGGTGATTTAAATGACAGCTGCAACTATTACTTTGCTCATTCTGGCTGCTGCCGCAGTGCTCTTTGTTACTGAGGTGATTCCTCTGGCTGTTACAGCCATGTCCGTGGCGGTAGTTTTAACCCTTACAGGTGTGCTGGATGCCAAAGCAGCTTTCAGCGGACTTATGGACAGTAACGTTATTCTTTTTGCCGGTATGTTTGTTGTTGGTCAGGCGCTATTTGAAACAGGGGTGGCTACCAAACTTGGTAATAGTGTTGTAAAGATAGCGGGGAAGAGCGAAAAGGCTTTGCTCGCTGCAGTGATGATCGTAGCTGCTGGTCTTTCTTCTGTACTTTCCAATACAGGTACCACGGCTGTCTTAATGCCTGTGACCATCAGTATTGCTGCTGCCGCCGGTTTCAGCCGCGGTAAACTATTAATGCCTTTGGCCCTGGCTGCAGGTCTGGGTGGTATGATTACCCTGGTAGGTACTCCACCAAACCTGGTAGTTAAAGGTGCCATTGAGAAAGCCGGGTTAGGAACTTTCGGTTTCTTTGAATTTGGTCTTATTGGTATTCCTCTTACTATTGCGGGCATTATTTATATGCTTACTATCGGTTATAAGCTTATCCCCGATCGGGGTGTAGACCAGGAGGAAGTGGCCGCAGCTGTTAAAGCGGAAGCGGGAAATAAGACGGCTAATTCTACTAAGCAGATGATTTCTATCCTTGTTATGATTGGTACTGTGTTAGCCATGATATTCGAGAAACAACTGGGTGTAGGACTTCACGTTTCCGCTACGATCGGTGCACTGGTTCTGGTCATCACCGGTGTAATGACTGACAAGCAGGCTTACAGAGCCATTGACTGGACCACTATCTTCCTCTTCGCTGGTATGTTGCCTTTGGCCCAGGCTCTGGATAAAACCGGTGCCGGTAAAATGATTGCCGATGTAGTTATTGGCCTGATTGGCAAAAACGCCAGTCCTTATGTCATTACTGCCGGCCTGTTCTTACTGGCTTGCAGTTTAACTCAGTTTATGTCAAATACTGCCAGCACAGCGCTTCTGGCACCTATTGGTATTGCTATTGCCAAAGGCCTTGGCGCCGATCCCAGAGCGGTATTAATGGCCATTGCCATTGCTGCGTCATGCGCCTTTGCCACTCCTGTAGGAACACCGCCTAACACCCTTGTCCTAGGACCTGGCAATTACAAGTTCATGGATTATGTTAAAGTAGGTACTCCGCTCATCGTCGTTATGTTTGTGGTTTCTGTAGCTCTGATTCCTATGATCTGGCCATTCTTTAAATAAAAAATACTCTTAAGAAATTGTCTTGACTCTTAAACTCTACATTTTAAATACAAAAGATGTAAAATAATGGAGGCGCATTACAAGTGGATAAACTACTGTTCGGGTTACAAGTTTCAATCATCGGCATGGGAGTAGTATTTGTAGCCCTGTATTTTCTGACTTTTGTCATCAGAGCCATCGAACTGGCGGTTGGGAAACCAGCAGGAAAAAAACCTGAAGCCCAGGCCCCTGTAGTTGAGACCGTGGAGCCTGTGGCTGTTAAAGCACAAGATGATGAAGATGAGATTTCCGCTGTCATCGCAGCTGCCCTGGCTGCCTTTATGGGATCAGGTTACACCATTACCTCTATTCGCCGTTTGCCTGTGCAGCCCGCAGCGGCCTGGAGTTCCGCCGGAAGAAACCAGGTTATCCAGGAACGTTTAAGTATGTATTAACTTAGAAAGGGGGATTTCCCCCCTTTTCTAATTTTTATATGAATGTTTACCGGATAGATATTTTATAAAAAATTTTTTATAAGAGGATTTTGTCGTTAAATAGCGAATATGTACAATTGGCAAACGATGAGTTAACATTGAGATAATAATAGCAATTTTGTACCATTGAACATTATTTCACACTACTATATAATGTTATTGAAGAATAGGACTATGGGGAGGAGGGGGGATAGGTGAAAAGTCCAGAAAGCTCTGGGCAGGCTGAAGTTGTAGAAACTTTATTTTTTACAGGCTATGCCAAACTACCTTCCTCGATTACTGCTGAGAAACTATATGAAGTGATAGCGGTGGGTGTGGAAGTAAATCCCTATGATGGAACAATTATCGATGCTGATTGTACCCTTGCTACGAACGTGGGGAAGAATTTCTTCCGAAAGCTGGTCATAGGGTACCGCTTAACTGATGGGATTGAAAATCTGGTGGAACGTTTTGAAAAGAGGTATTATGGCAGTGCACGAAAAGCCATTGTCACAGGTCTTAAGATTATGTACGAAAAATGGCTTACTTACTATGAAAACAGGTCCCAGGTTTCATGTGTAAATAAATAATAAAAGAGTATGATCGACGCCCCTCTAGAGGCGGGTCGCTACTTGATTGGAACTACCATTTTGCTTATGGCAGGGTGAATACCATCACCGGCAGAAAGTAAGTAAAACCTGGCTGGTTATGCTGCTTAGTTCTATTTTAGCCGCATATCTTGCCAGGTTTTTTTATTGCAATTTTAAAGCAATAATAATATATAACTATCTAAATTTGCCGTGTTTTTCGTGAAATCATTTTCAATCCCCTTTCCGTTTAAGGATAGAAGTGGTGGTAACCGTTCCTACGGAGGTGACAAAATGGCGGATACCTTGTTTTTTAGCGCCCAAACCAAACCCGCCGCAGGGCTAACGGTGGAAAAACTCTATGGTGTTTTAACCATTGCCATGGAGATTGACCCAGAAGATTCACGTATACTAGATGCAGAATGCACTTTCAGTACTGCTGTGGCCAGGACTTTTTTTAGCAAACTTGTTGTACAGAAAAACCTGCTGGATGATATACAGAATATCCTGGAAAGTATTGAAAAAAGATATAAAGGTGAAGTGAGAAAGGCCCTGGTCGTGGGAATTAAGAAAATATACCGGGATTACCTTGCTTGGCGTAATGCCCACCCCAGTGTCACTTAAGCCTCAGGTTTAAGATATATAAAAATTACAGGGAGGGAAAAAGATGTATCAAGAGCGTATTAGAAACAAAAAGCTTCTTGACAAAATCATGTCTGCAGAGCAGGCGGCCGCCATGATCAAAGACGGTATGAATATCGGTACAAGCGGTTTTACCCCGTCTGGTTATCCTAAAGCCGTACCTTTGGCCCTGGCCAAGCGTGTTCAGGAGACAGGTGAAAAACTGAAAATTAATTTGTTAACCGGTGCCTCAGTTGGTGATGAATTAGACGGAGCACTGGCCCGTGCCGGTGTGGTGCATAAGCGCCTGCCCTATCAGACCAGTAATGAGATGCGTAAAGCCTTAAATGATCCTAATGGGGTCCAGTATCAGGACCAGCACTTGAGCCATACTCCCCAGCAGGTGCGCTACGGATACTTTGGTGATATTGACTTTGCTATTGTTGAAGCCTGTGCGATTACTGAGGATGGACATATTGTTCCTACGACTTCTTTAGGCAACTCTCCTACTTTTGTAAAAGTAGCCAAAAAAGTTATTGTTGAATTGAATACCAGTCAGCCCCTTGAGCTAGAGGGAATGCATGATGTTTATATTCCCCATGATCCCCCCAACCGGGAACCTATTCCCATTACCAAAGCGGGACAGAGAATAGGTACTCCTTACATTGAGTGTAACCCTGAAAAGATCGCTGCCATTGTCGTCACAGATATTCCTGACAATGTTCGTCCCCTGGCCCCCCTTGATGATGAATCCCGGGCTATGGCGAAGAACCTTATCGGTTTTCTAAAGAAAGAAGTAGAAGCCGGCCGTCTCCCCCAAAACCTTCTTCCCTTACAGTCGGGGGTAGGCAGTGTAGCCAACGCTGTACTGGCAGGTCTTTTAGAATCCGATTTCACCGACCTGGAATTCTACTCTGAAGTTATCCAGGATTCTGCCCTCGACTTGATTGATGCCGGAAAATTCAAAGTCTGCTCCGGTACCTCCTTGACACCCTCGGCTGAAGGCTTAAAGAGATTCTACGCCAATATTGAGAATTATAAGAAGACTATCATTCTTCGTCCCCAGGAAATCAGCAACAACCCCGAAGTTGCCCGCCGTCTCGGCGTCATTAGTATGAATACTGCAATAGAAGTGGATATTTATGGGCATGTTAATTCCACACACATTATGGGAACCCGGATGATGAACGGTATAGGCGGTTCCGGAGACTTCACCAGAAATGCTTACCTCTCCATCTTCACTACCGCCTCTACAGCGAAAAATGGAGAAATCTCCAGCATTGTGCCCATGTGCTCCCACATTGACCATACAGAACATGATGTTAACGTCATTGTCACAGAAATCGGCGTGGCTGACCTGCGGAACAAGTCTCCCAGAGAAAGGGCCCTGGAAATCATCAACAACTGTGCCCATCCCGATTTCAGACCAATGCTTTTAGATTACTATGAAAGAGCCCTTAAAACTTTAGGCAAGCAAGCCCATACACCCCATCTTTTAAAAGAAGCTCTCTCCTGGCATCAGCGTTTTATCGAAACCGGCTCCATGAAAATCAAATAGCTTAGAGGTTGCGGCAGATTTTAGAAAAATGGACAGGACGCAAGACATGGTGCAGTACTGATAGTAATAATACTGTCGACTGCCAACTGCGGACTGCCAACTAATTGAGGGGTACCCAATAAAAGATAAGCAGCATAACCGGGTCCCCCTGTAGGAGATTTAAACTGGTTTAACAGCCGGTTTAAATAGAGCAGGTTGCTCAGTGTCGCTTCTCTTTGAAGACTTTTAGCGCCTATTGGTATTGCCATTGCCAAAGGACTTGGTGCAGACCCCCGGGGCCATCGCAGTAGCAGCATCCTGTGCCTTTGCTACACCTGTTGGTACATCTCCTAACACCCTGGTTTTTGGTCCTGGTAATTACCGCTTTATGGATTATGTCCAGGTAGGAATTCCATTAATCATAATTTGTTTTATCCTAGTCTATAGTGATTATTCCTATCGTATGACCATTCTTCTAAAATTATACGGAAATTAGAGTTATTCATTGGAGGGTCAGTTTTACAGTCATTTGGTGTTTTTGGTCAAACACCTGTTTAAAGGTAAAATTCAACAGTTTTTTCCAAACCTGCGGAGCTGAGCAGTTAAGATTTGGAGTTCCCTGGGCAGGAATGCCTACTCCTGCCTAGGAACCCTCTAAACCTTACAGCTTCAAAAAATATATAAAAAGATGGAAGGAGAGTAGAAAGAATGTTTGACAAAGAAAAGCTTCAACAACTGGCAAGGGCAAAAGAAGCCTGGGAAAACGGTCCCATTGCCAAAACCCTGGCCAAGAACCCTGAGCGTAAAGAACAATTTGTAACCGGTTCCGGTGTACCCGTGGAACGGCTCTACACTCCCCTTGATCTGGCAGATTTTGACTACGAAAAAGACCTGGGCTTCCCCGGCAAGTATCCATTTACCCGTGGGGTACAACCTACCATGTACCGTGGCCGTTTCTGGACTATGCGCCAGTACGCCGGTTTCGCCACTGCTGAGGAATCCAACGCCCGTTACAGATACCTGTTAGACCAGGGTCAGACTGGCTTATCCGTAGCCTTTGACCTGCCCACTCAGATTGGTTATGACTCTGATGACCCCATTGCCCAGGGTGAAATCGGTAAAGTAGGGGTTGCTATCGACTCCTTAGCCGATATGGAAATCCTGTTCAAAGGTATTCCTCTGGACAAAGTAAGTACGTCTATGACCATCAATGCTCCTGCCTCTGTTCTTCTGGCTATGTATATTGCCGTGGCAGAGAAACAAGGTATTTCTTCCGATAAACTTAACGGTACGATCCAAAACGATATTCTCAAAGAGTATGCGGCTCGTGGTACCTACATTTTCCCGCCCGGCCCGTCCATGAGATTGATCACTAATATCTTCGAATTCTGCTCTCAGCATGTTCCTAACTGGAACACCATCTCCATTTCCGGTTACCATATTCGGGAAGCCGGTGCCACCGCCGTCCAGGAAGTTGCCTTTACCTTAGCTGATGGGATTGCTTATGTAGATGCTGCTATCAAAGCCGGTATGGACGTTGATACCTTTGCTGGCCGTCTGTCCTTCTTCTTTAATGCTCACAATGACCTCCTGGAGGAAGTGGCCAAGTTCCGCGCTGCCCGTAAGCTCTGGGCCAGAATTATGAAGGAGCGTTTCGGCGCCAAAGATCCTCGCTCCTGGATGTTGCGTTTCCATACCCAAACCGGTGGTTCTACCTTAACTGCCCAGCAGCCTGACAATAACATCGTACGTGTTGCTATTCAGACCTTAGCAGCCGTATTAGGTGGAACTCAGTCTCTCCATACTAACTCCAAAGACGAGGCTCTGGCTCTGCCTACTGAAGATTCTGTACGTATTGCCCTTAGAACCCAGCAAATCGTGGCATATGAATCTGGCGTTTGTGAAACTATCGATCCTTTAGCTGGTTCTTACTATGTAGAAGCCCTCACTAAGAAGATTGAAGATGAAGCCATGAAGTATATTGAAAAGATTGATGCTATGGGTGGCGCTGCTAAAGCTATTGAGCAAGGCTACATCCAGAAGGAAATTGCTGATAGCTCCTATGCTTACCAGAAGGAAGTTGAGTCAGGCAAGCGCATCGTCGTTGGTATGAACAAATTCCAAATCAAAGAGAAGCCTGTGGAAGGCCTCTTAAGGGTTGACCCAGCCGTAGGAGAAGCCCAGGTTAAGAAACTGCAAGCTATGAAGGCTTCCCGTGACAACGTGGCTGTAAAGACCAAACTGGACGCCCTGCGTGAAGCTGCCAAAACTGATGCCAACCTCATGCCTTACATCTTAGATGCTGTTCGGGTATATAGTACCGAGGGTGAAATCTGCAACGTACTGAGAGAAGTATTCGGTGAGTACAGACCCGTGGAAATTCTCTAATATGAAGTAGAAATACTTACGAGGAGGTTAGTGAAATGACTGAGAAACGGATTAGGGTTTTAGTTGCTAAGCCTGGCCTGGACGGGCATGACCGCGGGGCCAAAGTTGTTGCCCGTGCCTTACGGGATGCTGGTATGGAAGTAATTTATACAGGGCTGCGTCAAACCCCTGAACAAATAGTCGCTGCTGCCATTCAGGAAGACGTTGATGTTGTGGCTATGAGTATCTTGTCTGGTGCTCACAATCACCTGTTCCCCAGAGTAGTAGAACTCTTAAAGGAAAAAGGTGCTGACGACGTCCTGGTAGTAGGGGGCGGCGTAATTCCTGATGCCGACATTCCTTTCTTGAAGGAAAAGGGCGTTGCAGAAATCTTCACTCCCGGAACTCCCACCAGTGTATCTATAGAGTTCATTAAGAATAACGTAAAACGGTAAATTTACAAAGAATTATAAAAGGCGGTGGTAAGCATGGAATTAGTTCAGCGTGCTCGCCAGGGCGATCGCCGTGCCATTGCCCGGCTCATCAGCCTGGCGGAAAATGAAGCACCTGAAGCCACTGCGGCCTTACAAGAACTTTACCAATATACAGGAGGGGCCCATATCATTGGTATAACGGGTCCCCCTGGTTCTGGTAAAAGTACATTAACGGACAAATTGGTGAAGGAACTACGTAAGCGCGGTAAAACAGTAGGGGTTATTGCAGTCGACCCTACCAGCCCTTTCACAGGTGGGGCTATCCTGGGCGACCGGGTGCGGATGGCGGATTTAGCCCTTGATGAGGGCGTATATATCCGCAGTATGGGTACACGGGGCAGCTTAGGTGGCCTATCCAAAGCAACCCATTATACCATCAAGATTCTGGATGCCTGTGGCTTTGATTATATCCTTATCGAGACTGTTGGTGTTGGCCAGTCTGAAGTGGATATCGTAAAAACTGCTGATACCGTACTGGTCATTACGGTTCCGGGGTTAGGGGATGATATCCAGGCCATTAAGGCGGGAATTCTGGAAATAGGCGACATCTTCGCGGTCAACAAGGCCGACCGTGATGGTGCCAACAGGGTTGTGGTTGAGCTGGAAATGATGTTAGACCTTGACCCGGAAAAGTCGAACTGGCGTCCGCCTATACTTTTGACCGTTGCTGCTCAAAGTAAAGGCATCACAGAATTATTAGATACAATCATGAACCATAAAGAGTTTCTGGAAAAATCCGGCCTTTTGGAAAAACGCCGCCGGGAAAGACTGGAAAACGAAGTGTTAGACCTGGTGGTACAAAAAATATCGAACTATATCACGGAAAAAGTGGGCCAAGAGGGAAGGCTGAATAAAGAATTAGATCGCATTATGCGGAGGGAAGTAGATCCCTACACAGTAGTGAATAAAATTTTCCAAGAAACTTTAAAATAATTTAATAATACCAAAATCGGGACATGTGTGGTATTATATTCCACATGAGCACAAGGTAAAAGGGGGGTTTATAAGAATGAAAGTTTTAAAAGTAGACCATATTGGTATTGCTGTCAGCAACCTGGAAGAATCCTTAAAGTTCTATACGGAAGTTTTAGGCTTAAAGGCAGAAGGTACAGAAGTCGTGGAAGAGCAAAAGGTTAAAGTTGCCTTCCTGCCCTGTGGCGACAGTGAGCTTGAACTGTTAGAGTCCACTTCTCCTGATGGCCCCATTGCTAAATTTATCGAAAAGAACGGTGAAGGGATCCAGCACATTGCCCTCAGAGTAGAGAACATTGAAGAAGCCCTGGCTGAACTAAAAGAGAAAGGTGTCCGTCTCATCGATGAAAAGCCCCGTTATGGTGCTGGCGGCGCTTCCATCGCCTTCGTGCATCCTAAAGCCACAAAGGGAGTTTTACTGGAGCTCTCTGAGCGGAAGTAGTGATATAACCAACAGAAAGAGGGGAGTTACAAAATGAGTACCAGAGCTAAAATTGATGATCTTCTGGCCCGTAGTAAAAAGATTGAATTAGGCGGCGGTCAAAAAGCCATCGATAAGCAGCACCAGAGCGGTAAATTCACTGCCCGTGAGCGCATCGAGAAACTCCTGGATCCGGGGACCTTTACTGAACTGGACAAGTTTGTTGCCCATCGCTGCGTAAACTTTGACATGGCCGGCAAAGAAGCCCCCGGTGAAGGCGTAGTAACGGGATATGGCACCATTGATGGCCGTCTGGTTTATGTCTTTGCCCAAGACTTTACAGTACTGGGCGGTTCTCTGGGGGAAATGCATGCCGCCAAGATCTGTAAAGTAATGGACCTGGCGGTAAAAATGGGTGCACCCTGTATAGGGCTTAACGACTCCGGAGGGGCCCGTATCCAGGAAGCGGTAGATGCCCTTTCCGGTTACGGTCAGATTTTCTACCGCAATACCCTGGCTTCAGGGGTTATTCCCCAAATTTCCGTCATTATGGGACCTTGTGCCGGCGGAGCCGTTTATTCTCCTGCTCTAACCGACTTTATCTTCATGGTGAAGAACAATTCCCAGATGTTTATTACCGGTCCCCAGGTTATTAAAGCTGTAACCGGTGAAGAAGTATCTGCAGAACAACTTGGTGGTGCCATTACCCATAACCGTACCAGTGGTGTTGCCCATTTTGCCGCTGAAAATGAAGACGACTGCTTTGCCCAAATCAAGAAATTATTAAGCTTCCTCCCGTCCAACAACTTAGAAGATGCTCCCATCTATGATACCGGTGATGATCCCGGCCGCATGGATGAATCATTAAACGATATCATTCCCGATAACCCCAATGCTGCTTATGACATGGTTGAACTTATCCAAAAAGTCGTGGATAATGGCGAATTCTTCCAGACTCAACCTTTATATGCACCAAACATTCTTACCGGTTTTGCGCGGATTAACGGTCGCGTTATTGGTATTATTGCTAACCAGCCCAAAGTCATGGCCGGCTGCCTGGATATCAATGCTTCCGATAAAGCCGCACGTTTTATTCGTTTCTGTGATGCCTTCAACATTCCTATCGTCAACTTCGTTGACGTTCCCGGCTTCTTACCCGGAACCAACCAGGAGTACGGCGGTATTATCCGTCACGGCGCCAAGATGCTGTATGCATATTCTGAAGCCACTGTTCCCAAAATCACTATCGTAACCCGTAAAGCTTACGGTGGAGCATATCTCGCTATGTGCTCCCGTGATTTAGGTGCTGATCAGGTTATTGCCTGGCCTACAGCAGAAATTGCCGTTATGGGTGCCGAAGGTGCCGCTAACATCATCTTCCGTAAAGAGATCGAAAGTGCGGCCAACCCCGCCGAAAAGCGTGCTGAAAAGATTCAAGAATACCGTGATCGTTTTGCTACCCCTTATGTGGCTGCTGAGAGAGGTTTCGTGGATATGGTTATCGAACCTAAAGAAACCAGACCTCGTCTGGCCAATGCCTTAGAGATGCTGGCTACCAAGCGTGAAAGTCGTCCCGCTAAGAAACACGGCAACATTCCGCTCTAAGGATAACGAGACCAAAGGAGGAACATAAATGTTACTAACATTTGGTTTACAGGTGGCACTCATTGGCCTGGGTATCGTTTTTGTAGCCTTAACTTTCCTGATTGGTGTTATTAAGGTAATGGCAGTAGCCACAGGAAATAGAGAGGTAAAAAAAACTCCTAAGGTAGCTGCGCCTGTAACAAAAGGAGCAGACCCGGCAGCGGCTGTGAAAAAGGAAGACGACAGTGACGTCATAGCTGTTATCGCTGCCACTGTGGCTTTCTTAACCCAGGGCCGGATGAGCATAAAGACCATAACCCGTGTGCCTGGCGGCCATGCTCCCTCCTGGAGCCTGGCTGGTCGTCAGGAAACAATGAACTTAAGACAATTTTAATTGGTTGATGTGGGAAAGGAGAGACAAAAAATGAAAAAATTTAATATCACAGTGAATGGTAAGACCTATGAAGTGGAAGTAGAAGAAATTGGCGGTAGTGCAGCCCCTGCGCAAAGGCCTGCCGCTCCTGCAGCAGCATCTGTTCCTGCACCTCAAGCTGCACCTGCCCCGGCTCCCAAGGCTGCCCCTGCTCCTGTAGCTGCCGGCGCTGAAGTCATTACTGCTCCCATGCCCGGTAAAATTATGTCCATTAAAGTGAAGGTAGGCCAAGCCGTGAAAGAGGGTGATCTCGTTTTAACCCTTGAAGCCATGAAAATGGAAAACGAAATCTTCTCCGGCGCAACTGGTAGCGTTAAAGAAATCAGAGTATCCGAAGGTGCGGCTGTTAACCCAGGGGACGTACTTGTAGTGATCGGCTAAGCGTGAGTGTTTAAAAATACGAGAGGGGTTGAACTCACCAATGGAACTTAATCTGACCCAGGCCCTTTACGATTTGGCCATGAGTACCGGCTTTGTCACCATAACCTGGCAGCAAATTGTTATGCTCTTCATTTCCTTTACTCTGCTGTACCTGGCCATCGTCAAAGGCTTTGAACCGCTTCTTTTATTACCAATTGCCTTTGGTATGCTTTTAGCGAACCTGCCTGATACCGGCATTATGGCACCCCAGGGAACTGCCATTGATCCCATTACCGGTAAAGAAAAGATCGTGCCCGGCGGCCTTTTATGGTACCTCTATCAAGGGGTAAAAATGGGAATCTATCCACCCCTGATCTTCCTGGGAATAGGAGCCATGACCGACTTCGGTCCCCTCATTGCCAACCCTAAGACCCTGCTTTTAGGTGCTGCTGCCCAGTTAGGTATCTTCACCACCTTTATCGGGGCCCTCTTCTTAGGGTTTAATCCCCAGGAAGCTGCTTCTATCGGTATTATCGGCGGTGCTGACGGTCCTACCGCTATCTTTTTAACCTCGAAGCTAGCGCCCCACCTCTTAGGCGCCATTGCTGTGGCTGCATATTCCTACATGGCTCTGGTACCCATTATCCAGCCGCCTATTATGCGGGCATTAACCACCAAGAAGGCCCGGATGACAGTGATGGAACAGCTTCGTCCCGTTTCCCAGACGGAAAAAATCATTTTCCCCATTGTGGTAACGGTTATTGTAACCCTGTTATTACCCGATGCGGCTCCGCTCATTGGTATGCTCATGCTGGGTAACCTCTTTAGAGAATCAGGTGTGGTGGGACGTTTGAATGATACAGCGCAAAACGCCCTCATCAACATCGTCACCATCTTCTTAGGTACAACCGTTGGTGCCACAGCCAGTGCCGAAAACTTCCTCAACTTTCAAACTATCTCGATTATTCTCCTGGGTTTAGCAGCATTTGCAATGGGTACGGCCGGTGGCGTGCTCCTTGGCAACCTGATGTATGTTCTCTCCGGGGGTAAGGTTAACCCCCTCATCGGTTCTGCCGGTGTATCGGCTGTGCCTATGGCGGCCCGGGTATCCCAGGTAGTGGGCCAGAAAGATAACCCCAGGAACTTCCTCCTGATGCATGCTATGGGTCCCAACGTGGCCGGTGTTATCGGTTCTGCCGTTGCTGCCGGTGTTCTGCTGTCACTCTTTGGAACCCATTAAAAAAGAGCCTTCGGGCTCTTTTTTTAGTTACTAGTTATTAGTTCCTAGTTACTAGTGTTTTTTAAACGTATTCTTTGGGGTCAGAAGACCTTAAACCACTAATAACTAATAACTAGTAACTAGTAACTCACTCTGCAGGAACAACTCCTCTAACGTAGAATATTGTAAGGTAAGGAGTGTGATGACCATGATTACGAAAGATATGTCCATCATGGAAATAGTACAAAATTATCCCCGTGCCCGGGAGATCCTGGTGCGCTATGGCATGGGTTGTGGAGCTTGTCTAGGAGCCTCTTTGGAGTCATTGGAAAAGGGTGCAAAAATCCATAAGGTAGATTTGACCAAACTATTGGCTGAATTGAATGAGGTGGAGAATAAATAGGAGCTGAATTTGCCAAAATGGAAACAAAGTCTCCTTTACAATATCTGAAAGGCGTAGGTCCCCGGCGGGTTAAGATACTGGCAAAGTTAGGAATAGAAACTGAGGAAGATTTGTTATATCATTTGCCGCGCAGATACGAGGACCGTTCAAACCTAAAGACCATCAGCCAATTGCGGGTAGGAGAAACAGAAACAACCATAGCTTATATTCGGCGCATAGAAGAATTAAATCCTCGCAAAGGGCTTTTGATTACTAAGGTCTATATTCAGGATAATACCGGATCAGCCATAGCCCTCTGGTATAACCAGTCTTATCTCAAAAAGCAGTTGGCATTGGGCGCTCAGTTGATCATAACCGGTAAGGTAGATTATAGATTTGGACAGAAAGAAATTGCTGTTAACGAATATGAGCTGGTATCTGGTAAAACGTCGTTACATACCGGTCGCATTGTACCCTTTTATCCCAGTACAGAGGGTTTAAACCAGCGTTTTTGGAGGGAAATTCAACACCAGGCCTTAGCGAGGAATGCGGAGGAGTTCAGGGAGATTTTTACGCCTGAGGAACTCCAACAACTGGATCTTCTTCCTGTTAAAGAAGCTTTACGGGAAATTCACTTTCCTTCCAGCTATACCCAGATGGAAAAAGCCCGTTATCGCCTGGTCTTTGAGGAGTTCTATCTCCTCCAGCTGGCCCTTCTGGTGCTAAGAGGTAATTCTCAGAAAAGTGCGAAAGGGATAGCCCATCAAAAAGAAAATAAGCTGCCGGAACGTTTTGTACAAAACCTGCCCTTTCCCCTAACCGGGGCACAAAGACGGGTCCTTGCGGAAATCAATGGTGATATGGAATCTTCGTATCCCATGCAGCGCCTCATTCAGGGGGATGTAGGTTCCGGTAAAACAGTTATTGCCGCCTGGGGCTTATTAAAAGCTGTAGAGGGGGGATATCAGGGAGCATTGATGGCCCCCACCGAAATATTGGCTCAACAGCATTATCATACCTTAACCGGCTGGTTTGCGCCGCTAGGGGTAAAGACTGCCCTGTTAAAAGGCAGTCTAAATCGCAGGGAAAAGGATTTACTCATAGAGCGGGTGATGAATCGGGAAATTGATGTACTTGTGGGTACACATGCGCTTATTCAGGAAAATGTGGAATTTGCCGATCTCGGACTGGTCGTGATTGATGAGCAGCACCGTTTTGGTGTAAAACAAAGGTCCTTGTTAGAAGAGAAGGGGCAGCAGCCCGATGTACTGGTAATGTCGGCTACCCCAATCCCCAGGACTCTGGCTTTGACTGTATACGGGGATCTGGACATCTCTCTTCTGGACGAGCTTCCCCCTGGTAGGAAACCCGTGGAAACTTATTGTATTAGGGAAGAATCGCGCGGTAAATTGAAAATGTTTTTAGCAAAGCAGCTTAGTTTAGGCTCTCAAGCCTATATTGTCTGCCCTTTGGTGGAAGAGTCGGAAACGCTGGATATTAAGAATGCGACGACTCTGGCGGAAAACATAAAAAGGGAGTTTCCTTCCTACAATATTGGGCTTTTACACGGCCAGATGAAGGCAAAAGAAAAGGAAAAAATTATGCAGGACTTTCAGCATGGCAGAGTGCATATTCTAGTAAGTACTACTGTCATTGAAGTTGGTGTTAATGTTCCCAATGCCACGGTGATGATTGTTGAAGATGCAGAAAGGTTTGGTCTGGCTCAGTTGCATCAGCTGCGGGGCCGGGTAGGCAGAGGGAATGCCCAGTCTTATTGTATCCTTATTTCTTCAAGTCGAAATCCTGCTGTCCTGGAACGGCTCCGTATCTTAAGCAAAACCCAGGATGGTTTTAAACTGGCTGAAGAAGATTTAAAACTGCGGGGGCCGGGAGAATTCTTTGGTATGCGGCAGCACGGGTTACCTGAGTTTAAAGTGGGGGATCTGGCGCGAGACGGCGAAATTTTACTGAGAGCCCGCCATATGGCATTAAAGGTTTTACAAAAGGATCCTTACTTGCGAGAACTCTCTTACAAAAATCTGCACGATAAAGTGTGGTCTTTAATCAAAAAAATGGTTAAATATTAAAAAAGCATTTAAGTTTCCTATTCGTAATAAAAGTGGGGCAGCCCACTTTTTTGATTTTGCTTAAAAGCTTACTAAAGATATTTGGCTTTATTGCCAGGCAAATCCTAGTATCCTTTTTTTATGCCTGCTCACACTACTAACAGGAGGTGAAATCTTGAAAAAGAACGGAAAAACCTCTACAAAACAGGTAAATCCCAATTTAGAACATTTTAAATATGAAGTTGCCCAAGAATTTGGTTTACACAATGAGAGAAAATGGACAAAATTTGCAACAGAAAATGAAAAAAACGACAAATAAAAATATGGGAAAACTTTCATAATAACAAGGTTTGTATGAATGTATAAAAAATTTTTCCCCTGCTTATACTAAGACTAGTCAAAGAGAAGGAGGTGACACCAGCAATGCCACGTAATAGAAATAAACCCGCTGTGCAAGGTGCCGCTCCCGGATTAGACAGATTAAAGTATGAAATTGCCAGTGAATTAGGACTCGCCAACTATGCCGAAATTGATAAAGGTCAACTCACTTCCCGTCAAAACGGTTATGTTGGTGGCTATATGACCAGAAAGATGGTTCAGTTCGCCGAAGAGGCTCTGGCTAAGGGTCAGCAATTTTAATTGGTGTGTTTTACGCTTGAAAGGAGGTGAATAATCAATGCCAAGAAACACCAATACTCCTGCTGTTCAAGGCGCTGCTCAAGGTCTGGACAGACTAAAGTTTGAAATTGCCAGTGAATTAGGTTTGACCAACTATGCACAAATCGACAAAGGCCAGCTCACTTCCCGTCAAAACGGTTATGTGGGAGGTTATATGACCAGAAAGATGGTCCAGTTCGCCGAAGAGGCTCTGGCTAAAGGTCAACAATTCTAAGTAAATAAAAAAACAAGCAGGGGACATTCCTCTGCTTGTTTTTTTGTTAAGACCGTTAAAACTGGAGTTACCCTTCTTTTACTGTAAGGAAATTTTGTTACTGGTCACGGGTCACGGTGATCGGTTCAGTGCAAGTAATGTTCTACCTCATCTTCAGGCATTCCCGGGTGTAAGGCCATCGCCAAGGCCATGGCAATAATTCTTGCCGTGTTGCTGATTTGTTCATCGATCTCTTTAGGTGTAACCATGAGTTGGCCGCCGAAAGGTTCCAAAACATCATTAATCATTTCATTAACAGCTACTGGTCTCAGGGCATGATAGACATCTTGTAAGGCAGGCGTGGTTTGTAAATGATTAAATAATTTCTCCATTGCCTGGTGGGCGATAATACCGGCATGAACTACCGTCGGTACACCAATAGCCACCACAGGTACACCCATGGTTTCCTGATTAATACCTATGCGTTTATTGCCTACGCCCGACCCAGGGTTGATACCGGTAGTAGCTACCTGGAGAGAAGAATTTATTCGCTCCACACTTCCTGCTGCCAGGGCGTCTATGCAAATCACAAGGTCAGGCTGGACGCGGTCCACGGTACCTTTGATAATTTCTGCCGTTTCAATACCCGTTAAGCCTAAAACTCCGGGAGCTAACACGCATACGGAACGCAAGCCCTGCCGCAGTTCTTCCGGGGCATAATGGAATAGATGACGTGTGGCCATAGACAATTCTACTACTTTTGGCCCCAAAGCATCGGGTGTGGCGTTCCAGTTACCCAAGCCTACAATTAATACGGTAGAATCTTCTCTTAAAGGAAGGATTTCTTTTAGTTTATTAGCGAGAATTTCACCTATCTGTTTATGTACCATTTTATTGTTGTCACGAATTTCCCTTGACTCCAGAGTTACATAAGTACCGGGAGCCCGGCCCATAATCTGGGCGCCTTGCTCGTCTAAAATGGTAATGGTCTTGACCACAGCATTTTCATAACGCTCTTCGTCCATTTTTACGCCGGGGATTTCCCTGCCCACTTCACCCCTAAGGATTTCATGGGCTTCCACGGCAAGGTCCAGTTTAATACCCATTAATTTATAAAGTTCGCTTTTTTGCATGCTTTTTAACCTCCTTCACAAACTTCACTTAAAGTTTTCCCCGCTCTCGAGAATTTATGTTTCATACATTAACAGTGCTGTTTAAGGGCACAATAAAATATAAAAATAAAGGGGGAATAAATTAGTGATGAACAATAAATCCTCAAGATTAATGGGAAAGATTAATAAGAGAACCGCTAGTACCGAGTTTGCCTCAGAGATGGTCACCAGGAAAACTGAAAAACAATTCTTCAAAATTTCAGGTGTTAAAGGTAACCTCACTGAACGGCCTGGCACCTATGAAGTATATCCTGGCGAATGAATTCTTTAGGCCCTTTTTGGGCTTTTTTTATGCTTAAAAAAAATGCTCACTTAGCGTGAGCATTCATGAGTGGGATAGATGAGGAAGGAAGAATTTGTCCGGGAATAGTCTCCTTTTATAGTATGAACAAAAAGGAGTATCAATATGTTTGACGAAAGTAGGTAATATGAGGTTTAGCATGAAAGATATCGTGAATAATGTATATATGTGTTATAATTTGTTATTATAAGGGAAGTGAATTTTACATATGCGGATTATTGCCGGGGAGGCCAAAGGCCATAAACTCAAGTGCCTGAAAGGCTTAACCACCAGGCCCACCCTGGACAGGGTCCGGGAAGCGATTTTTAACGTCCTGGGTGCGAAAACGATTGATGCGGTTGTTCTCGATTTGTTCGCGGGGACGGGTGCTTTAGGTATTGAAGCGCTAAGCCGGGGCAGCAAATTTTGTTTGTTTAACGACATTAATAACAAGGCCTGCTCTATCATTAAAGAAAATTTAATGCATTGCCGTTTAGCGGAAAAGGCCAGGGTCTTTAATATGAATGCTGGTTCTTTGCTAGGTATGTTAGAAGAGGAACCTGCTTTCAGCCTTGATATTATCTTTCTGGACCCCCCGTATGACAAAGGTTTGTATGAACCGGTATTAAGCAAGCTGGGAATTTCTACTCTTCTGAAAACAAACACTGCTGTGGTCGTTGAAAGTGACCGTAATACACCCCTTGAGAAGAGTTATGGTAAGTTAGAACTTGTCAAAAAAAGCAGTTATGGAGATACCCTTGTCTGGTATTATCAACCTAACTGATGTGGGTAGGAGGAATAAGGTATGGAGATTGTACGTTTATTAGAAGAATTTGAGGTAGTTGTGGAAGAATGCTCTCGTATTCCCATGACAGGGAAGGTCATCATCCATGAAGATACGCTTTATAACTTTTTGGATAAATTCCGGGCCATGCTGCCGGAAGCGGTACGTGAGGCGGAGTGGATTATCAGGGAGAGAGAGCGTATCCTGAAGGATGCGGAAAAAGAAGGGGAAGCCATTATTGAAACTGCCAAAAATAAACTCCAGAGAATTGCCGGGGAAAGTGAAATTGTGAAGCTGGCCAAAGCCCAGGGGGATGAAATCATAGACAGTGCTAAGAATGTGGCCCGGGAAGTTACCCAGGGGGCATTCTCCTATGCTGACGAGGTTATGGCTCAATTACAGATGGAACTGGAAAAAACCCTGCAGGTCGTTAAAAAAGGGCGGGAAGAATTAAGGCATAATATCAGAGAGAAGAAAAGCTGACAACTCCGTTCTCCGATCACCGTGTCCCGATCACCGAACATATAACATATATTAATGTTCTTTGCTGTAACATACTATAGAGTCGTTATATTTTGCAATAAGAAAAGCCTGGTCACATTGGAGTGATTGGGCTTTTTTCTGAATGTAGTACAATGCAGAAATTTATGAAAAGACCAGACGGCGGATTAGGTCCCAAATGATTACGAGAAGCGAAAGAATAAACAAGGCAGAGAGTACAAATACCAGCATATATACTGCGCCGGTAAAATGATGAAAAGCTGTAAACACAAGATTGCTTTGCCCCACTTCCCAGGAAAAAGCCGGTACGGATACTTGCGATAATAAGAGAGGTGTAGCAGCCAGGAAATAGGCCAGGACTCCTCCTAAGAGGCTTTGGAAGATTCGCCCCCAGTAATAAAGGTAAGGGAGAATACCCGAGCCTGACAGGATACTGGTAACCTGCGCTTGAATGGAAAGACCGCTCCACCCCAGGAGCATACCGGCTACCGCCGCTTTTTCCTGTATAGATGAGGCCAGCAGGGAGCTTTCCTTGAGACCAAGAGTCATTTCAAAGAAGCCTGTAGCTAAGGCTAATCCAGCTGAGGGATCAAATCCTACCATCTTCAAGGGCAGGATCAAAATCGACGTCAAATACCGGATGAGCATGGAAACAGTCAAAACCTTGATGATGACGGCGAAGATGATGACAAAGCCACCAATTAAAGCCATGGTATTAATACTGTTTCTGATAGAATCCCCCAACAGTTGTCCCCAGGGTTTTCGGGTTCTTTGCACGTGAAGGAGTGCCCGGATGCTCTTAAGCATGATGTTCCCGCTTCCTGTGCTTTGTACACGGGTTCTGGGGGATAAGAATCCTAAAATAATTCCTAAAATAATATTGGCGGTGTAATGGGAAACGGCCAATACCAGTCCTAAACCTGGATTATTGAACATTCCCACGGCTACTGCCACAAGAATAAAAAGGGGACTCGAATTATTGGTGAAAGCTACCAGGCGTTCACCTTCAGCCAGTGTACAGCACTTTTCTTCACATAAACGTTTGGTCATTACCGCTCCCATAGGAAAACCGGAAGTAAAACCCATGGCGATGACGAAGGAAGCAGTGCCGGGAAGATTAAACAAGGGACGCATAACAGGTTCCAATAAAACACCCAAAAAATTGACCACTCCCAGATTTAAAAGGATCTCGGCAATGATAAAAAAAGGAAAAAGGGAAGGGACCAAAATGGTTAGCCAGATATTTAAACCAAAACGTGCACCCTCATAAGTCTGCTGGGGCCAGATCATCATGGCGCTTACCAAGACCACGGCGCCTAAAGCATAGAGAAGAGAGAGAATATTTCTTTTTATTTTTAACCAAAGGGTGAGCATATCTTTCCTCCCTGACAGTCACTCTCTATAGAGTATATTGGTCAAGAGAGGCAGCTAGACCATGAGATTGACGAAACAACCTTAAAAGAAGTAAAATCTTACCAGACTAAAAGTAACAGGTGATGCCCATGCGTCCAAAAATCGGGCTGGCTTTGGGGGCTGGTGGAGCCAAGGGATTAGCCCATATAGGGGTTTTACAGGTTTTAACCAATGAGAATATTCCTATCGATATGATTGCAGGTTCCAGTATGGGCGCCATCATCGGTGCCGCCTATGCAGCCGGGGCAGATTTGCAATTAATGGAGAAACTGGCTCTTAACCTCAACCAGGCACTTTTTCTTGATGTAAACTTGCCCAGGCTCGGTCTCTTAAAAGGGGATAATGCTATGGCCATTATTCGTTTACTCACCCACAACAAAAAATTTTCCGAACTGAATATACCCTTGGCCATCGTGGCTACAGATATCGAAAGAGGTGAAAAGGTCATTTTCCGTGAAGGGGATGTGGCCTCCGCTGTACGGGCCAGCATGTCAGTACCCGGTGTTTTCAACCCTGTTTGTATCAATGATAGACTATTGGTAGACGGCGCCGTGACGGAAAGGCTTCCTGTGGGTATTTTGAAAGAAATGGGAGCGGATATTATTATCGGCGTTGATGTAAAGCTCTGGTCACCTCAAAAAATAGAAATTAATAATATCTATGCCGTCATTATGCAGTCCATTGAAATTATGGAGAGAGAAGCCTGTAAACCCTGTCTTGAGTTGTGTGATGTTATCATCAACCCTGATGTTAGCGATATTTCTACTGCTGATTTTTCCAAAGCCGGGGAATGTATAAAAAGAGGCAGGCTTGCTGCGGAAAATAAAATAGAGTTAATCAAAAGAGTAATTGAAGGTTTTGCCCCAAAGCATAATTGTTAACCGTTAACCGTGAACAGTGAACTGTTAACCGACTTCCGCTCTCCGACTGCCGACTTCCGATAATGTTTTGCTAGAGCATGAACTAGGAAGCAATTAAACTCGGACGTCGGATGCGGGAGGCGAAGTCGTATTCGTCAAAAAAAGACATCGGATAACGAAAACGGATATCGGAAATCGTATTAAGATATCGGATGGCGGTTGTCGGGGATATAAACGGGGCCTTTCAGATAATCTAAATTTCCCAATCTTTGTTTGGGCTCTGAATAGAGTAGAGTGTAGAGATTGGTGGCCTTTATCTCCATTTCCCAGAAGGTGCTGAAATTTTTACAGTTTGTAAGATATTTTTGGGCATGGCCCCCTTTGGTGATAACGGGTAGCGGGGAGTTCCCTTTTATTATTTTTAAAAGCTTACGTCCCTGGGAGGTAAAACCTAGTACACGGAGATAAGGGGGCCCTTCTGCCAGGTATGCTTCTTTATCCATGGTGTAATTCAATAGAAGATGGATGAGAAAACGCTGTAAACGGGTATAGGTATACCTTTTGGTTTTAAGTTTAGTTAAAAAATCCCGGATACTTGTAGCAGTATTAGCTGCTGACCGGATACGGTTCTCCAATCCTTCTTTGATATCAATAATCCTTTGTAGTTCCAGTAATTCACTTCGCCTCAAAAGGGTCAGCAGTTGAGGAGCAAAATCTTCCAGGGAAAGGGGGCCCCGGCCTGCAGCGAATTCCCTGTGGAGAATTGTGATTGCGGCCTGGGGTAAAAATTCCTCCACTTTTTTAAGGGAAACCTCCTTAGGCTCTGGGGCCTTAAACAGCTCTTCCCGTATAGCTGAAGCACTGGCATATTTTCCGGGGATTAAGTTTTTATCATGGTAACCTGCCCCCTGACGCTCAATGATCACTGGTTTGATGGCCAGTTTTTTTTCTTTGATGGTTCGTAAATAGGAGAGGGCTAAGATGATGTTGGGCTGATGCCAAATTCCTTCTCCCTCGGGTATTTTTAAGGACAAAGCCTGGGCTCTGGCTTTCGGAAAGGACAGGCCTTCGTCTAGAAAGTTCTTTAAGTTCGCCTGGAAGTCGGAAGTTTCCTGGGCTAACAACCCGGCGGCCTTTTCCAGAACTTCCGGTTCTAATGCTTCTACCCCGAAGGAGAGGTGGGTCACTATGCCGGTATGGGCCAGGGTTTCCACCCCGCCCCTGGCAAACCAGTAGGCGCTCCTCGTGGCATAAAGGGCGGGTAATTCCAGGACCAGATCTGCGCCGTGGGCCAGGGCCATTTCGGCTCTGGCCCATTTATTGACAAGAGAAGGTTCACCACGCTGCACAAAATGACCGCTCATTACACAAATAATCCCTTCGGCGGCCGTCTTTTTTCTTGTTTCTTGCAGGTGATACAAATGACCCAGGTGGAAGGGGTTGTATTCGGCAATAATACCGGCAATATTCATGATTTTATTGTGACCTCCTTATTATGAAAAGCTGACTCAGGTGAAATATTTAATCCGGGGATTTACATAAAGATGTTATTTTTATAAAAAAATACTGCTAAAGGAATAGGAATTCTGCGATTTTTGGAGAATCATTTTCTAGTTATGTAAATTATACCAGAGGGGGATATACTAATGAATCTCATTGAACAAATTAAAGCCAAGGCTAAACAGAATAACAGGACCATCGTTCTGGCGGAAGGAACAGAAGAACGTACTGTAAAAGCTGCCGGGATTATCACAAAAGAAGGCCTGGCCAAAATAATTTTACTGGGGGAGGAAAATGAAGTACGGCAGGTAGCTGCCAGGGTAGGAGCTGACCTAACCGGCGTAACCGTCATAGATCCTATAAAATCACCGAAATATAAAGCCTACAGTGAAGAATTTTGTGAACTGCGTAAGAAAAAAGGCCTTTCTTTAGAAGAAGCCCAAACCCAAATGAAAAACACCTTATATTTTGGTTCCATGATGGTCTACAAAGGTGACGCCGATGGTATGGTGGCGGGGGCGCAAAATACTACGGGTGATGTTTTACGTCCTGCTCTACAAATCATTAAAACCGCGCCGGGTATTTCTGTGGTTTCTGGTGCCTTTATCATGATTACGCCCAAGACAGAATACGGTGAAAACGGTATTATGGTTTTTGCCGACTGTGCCGTAAACCCCAATCCTACTGCGGAACAGCTGGCGGAAATTGCCTATGCATCGGCCAAAACGGCTAAGGCCCTGGTGGGTTTTGAACCAAGAGTGGGTATGTTATCTTTCTCGACCAAGGGAAGTGCCTCCCACGAACTGGTCGATAAGGTAGTAAAAGCCACTGCCATTGCTAAAGAAAAATATCCTGACTTGATGGTCGATGGTGAACTGCAGGCTGATGCCGCCATCGTGCCTAAAGTAGGCCAGTCTAAAGCACCGGGAAGCCCTGTGGCCGGTAAAGTCAATGTCCTGGTTTTCCCCGACCTGCAAGCGGGCAATATCGGGTATAAACTGGTACAGCGCCTGGCCGGGGCAGAAGCTGTAGGACCGGTCTTGCAAGGAATGGCCAAACCTGTCAACGATTTGTCCAGGGGCTGCAGTGTCGACGATATAGTAAATACCACAGCCATCACGGCATGTCAGGACTTAGCTTAAACTCTGTGTTTTCTTGACAAGGAATATTTATCTTTGTATAATGAAATGCAGGTTTTTATTCAAGGCATTCTTTGGTCAGCCTTAAATGGCAAGGTGATTTCTCATGAAAATAAATGTCGGTGATTTAAGAAAACATCCAGGTGCCGAGGAACAGTTTGAGTTTGTCTTGCAAGAGGTTCCCGCTATTAGTGAATTCTCCTTTGTAGAGCCCATCAAGGTAAAAGGTAAAATCACCAATACAGGAAATGTCCTGGAACTGAATGTTAACCTTAAGACATCTGCTCTCACCACATGTAGTCGTTGTTTGGATGAAGTAAAAGTACCGGTAGAAATCACTTTTGCTGAAGAGTACTGCCATGCCAGTGATTGTTTGCAAAAACAAGGCCTTGACGATTCTGCTGTTATTGTTTTTGACAGTGATTTCATTGATATTACCGAGGCAGTACAGGAAAATCTCATACTCTCTTTACCGATGCGCACCCTTTGTGAGCCGGACTGCCCTGGGTTTTGTCCTCAATGTGGCCGGAATCTAAAAGAAGGAACCTGTGAATGCCACAAGGATAACGTTGATCCGCGTTTAGCAGTACTGGCCAAATTAAAAAAATAACCCGGGTGGAAATAAAGTTAGAAAGAATAAGGAGGAGGTGGTACCAGTGGGAGTACAACAACACCGCCGTTCCAAAGCGAGAAATCGTAGAAGAAGAGCTGAAATCATGAAACTTGAAGCACCTAAATTCATGGAGTGTCCTCAGTGCCATGAGCTTAAAAAGCCCCATGCCGTATGCCCTGCATGTGGTTATTATAAGAACCGGGTAGTTATTGCTAAAGCTGAATAAGTTTAGCCGCGAAAAGAAAGCTGTTTTCAGCTTTCTTTTTTTGTGATTTTAACTCTATATGAAAATTAAACCAGATTTTTACTTGCCAAAATAATGATGGGACTTTATACTAGGTTATGAGACCTGGTATTAATTTTGCAAGGGGTTGAAGAGTGCCATGGTACGCCAGTTGAGTAAAGCTCAGCGCCAGGCCCGTTTAGTGGAATTACTTCAGGAAAATCCTTTTACTACTGATGAAGAACTGGCTAAGTATTTTAATGTGAGTATCCAGACTATCCGCTTAGACCGTATGGAAATGGCCATTCCTGAATTGCGCCAGAGGCTCAAACAAGTGGCTGAGCAAACTTTTGCCAAAGTCCGCTCCATTAGCGGCGGGGAATTGGTTGGGGAACTCCTGGAGTTGGAATTAGGTCAGCATGCTACTTCGGTCATGGAAGTAACTTCTGATATGGTGGCGGAAAAAAGTAAAGTTTGCCGGGGAGACTATATTTTTTCTCAGGCTAATACGCTGGCTGTGGCCCTCATCGATGCTGATGTGGTTTTAACCGGCAGTGCCCGGATTCGTTATCGCAGACCTGTATATTTAAATGAAAAAATTGTGGCTAGGGCGGTGCTGGCTAGAAAAAAAACGAATAAATACCTGGTTAAGGTTGTTTCCAAGGTGGGGGCAGAAGAAGTTTTTGTAGCCAAGTTCGTGGTGGTTGCAAGATAGGAGGAGATACCATGAGGATTGCCCTGGATGCTATGGGTGGCGATTATGCACCGGAAGAGATCGTTAAAGGTGCGCTAGCTGCATTAAACCTTAATAAAGACTTACATATTGTCCTGGTGGGCAAAGAAGATATCATCAAAAAATGTTTGGCTGAGCATGGTAAGGAAGGTAGAATTTCCATCTGCCATTGTGAAGAAGTTATAGCCATGGATGAACATCCCGCTATTGCCTATCGCAAGAAAAAAGATGCCTCCATCAGCGTGGCTACACGCCTGGTGAAAGAACAAAAAGCCGATGCCGTTGTCTCAGCGGGCAGTACAGGGGCCCAGATGGTAGCAGCCCTTTTTGGTTTGGGGAGGATTCCCGGTATTGACAGACCGGCTATTGGCACGGTGATTCCTACCCTGGCAGGCCCTAAACTGTTACTTGATGCAGGGGCTAATGCTGACTGTAAACCTGACCATCTGGTCCAGTTTGCCCTAATGGGCAGTATTTATGCAGAAAAAATTCTGGAATATACCCGGCCGCGCGTGGGATTAGTCAATATTGGAGAAGAACCTAGCAAAGGTAATGAGTTGACCCTTCAGGCTTATGACTTATTAAGTAAAGTCACTGAACTTAATTTTATAGGAAATATTGAGGGACGGGATATCCCTGCTGGTAAAGCAGATGTGATGGTTTGTGACGGTTTTGTTGGCAATACTATCCTTAAGGTCATAGAAGGAACGGCGGGGGCCATTTTCAGCCTGCTGAAACAGGAGTTTAGTAAAAATTTAACCAGTAAAATGGGAGCGGCCCTTCTGGCTCCTGGTTTAAGAGCTCTGAAATCACGCCTGGATTATGCCGAATATGGCGGTGCACCTCTTTTAGGTGTTAAGGGCATAAGTATTATCTGTCACGGCAGTTCCAAGGCACCTGCCATCAAGAATGCCATCCGTGTGGCTATGGAGTGTGTGCAGAATAACATTGTAGAAACCCTTAAAACCTGTGTGAAAACTGAGAAAGTTGGTGAATAGCATGACCATAACACTTCGACCCGTGGGTATAGTAGGGTTAGGTTCCTACTTACCGGAGGAGAGAGTTACCAATGCCGATTTAACCAAGATTGTTGATACTACTGAAGAATGGATTTTACAGAGAACAGGAATTGGGGAAAGACGCAGGGCCTCGGTTGCTGAAGCAGCTTCCGATTTAGGTACCCAGGCGGCTTTAAAAGCCCTGGAAGACGCTAAAACGAAGCATGAGGAAGTTGACCTGATTATTGTGGCTACGGTTACGCCTGACATGTTTTTCCCCTCTACCGCCTGTATAATCCAAAACAACATCGGGGCAGTGAACGCGGCAGCTTTTGATGCTTCGGCAGCCTGTTCCGGTTTCTTATATGGGCTGGCCATGGGAAGCCAGTTTGTCGCTACAGGTATGTATGATACGGTTCTGGTGATTGCCTCAGAAACACTGACGAAAATCATGAACATGGAAGATAGAACCACCTGTATTCTCTTTGGGGATGGTGCGGGTGCGGCAGTCCTGAAACCCGTAGAGGAAGGTGAAGGGTTCTTATCTTTTTACCTGGGTGCCGACGGTTCAGGGGGAGAACTTTTGAAATTGCCGGCCGGAGGTTCCCGTAAACCTGCTACAAAAGAAACTGTGGAGAATAAAGAGCATTTTATCCAGATGAGCGGAAACGAAGTCTTCAAATTTGCTGTGAAGGTGATGGGGGATGCAGCCTTAAAGGCATTGGAAAAGGCAGGCCTCAGTAAGGAGGATGTGGATTATCTTGTTCCCCATCAGGCCAATACCCGTATCATCGATTCGGCAGTAAAAAGACTGGGGTTATCACCGGATAAGGTTTATGTAAACCTGCACAAGTACGGTAACATGTCTGGTGCCTCTATCCCCGTGGCTCTTGATGAAGCCGTCAAGGAAGGAAAAATTAAAAAAGGTGATCATGTGGTACTGGTGGGATTTGGCGCCGGTCTCACCTGGGGTTCCTGCGTTATGAAGTGGTCTAAATAAAGGGGGTAATTGGGATGCATACGGTTTTATGTGAGCTTTTAGGTATCAAATATCCTGTGATACAGGGTGGTATGGCCTGGGTAGCCACGGCAGAGCTGGCTGCTGCCGTATCCAATGCCGGTGGTTTAGGGATTATCGGTGCCGGTAATGCTCCCGGTGAGGTAGTACGGGAACAGATCAGAAAGGCCAAAACCTTAACCGACAAGCCTTTTGGCGTCAATGTTTATTATTTATCCCCTTTTGTGGAAGATGTGATCCAGGTAATCTTAGAAGAAAAAGTAAGTGTGATCACAACGGGGGCGGGTAACCCTGGGAAGCATATTCCCAAGCTAAAAGAGATTGGAATCAAGGTCATCCCTGTGGTTTCCGCCGTCGCCCTGGCTAAACGCCTGGAACGGACCGGGGTAGATGCCATGATTGCAGAAGGCATGGAATGCGGCGGTCATACCGGTGATTTAACCACCATGGCCCTGGTACCCCAAATTGTAGATGCAGTAAAGGTACCGGTGATTGCGGCCGGGGGCATCGCCGACGGCAGGCAGCTGGCAGCGGCCCTCTGCCTGGGGGCCCAGGGCGTGCAGATGGGCACCAGGTTTATCTGTGCAGAAGAATGCCAGGTACATATGAACTATAAAAATGCGGTCCTCAGGGCCAAAGACCGGGATACTACGCTGACCGGTTATCATGGGCATTTTGTCCGGGTTATTCAGAATAAGCTCACCAAAGAGTTCGAACGGCTCACCAGAGAGGGGGCACCCGCTGAGGAGTTTGATAAACTGGGGGCAGGACGCCTGCGGGCGGCGGTCATAGATGGAGACGACCAGATGGGGTCCCTCATGGCCGGACAGGTGGCAGCGATGGTGAACAAAATCCAGCCCGCCCGGGAGATAATCGAGGAGATTATTGCTGAGGCAGAACAAGTCCTGAAAGAAAAAATGAAATTATTTTAAGGTAAGGGGAATAACATGAAGAAAACAGCCTTTGTATTTCCTGGACAGGGTTCTCAATATGTAGGTATGGGAAAAGAGTTTTATAATCATTTCCCCCTTTCCCGGGAGGTATTTGAACAAGTCGATGAAAGACTAGGGGTATCCCTCAGTGAAATTTGCTTTAGCGGTCCGGAGGAAGAATTAAAGCTGACCATCAATACCCAGCCGGCTATCTTAACGACCAGTGTGGCCATTCTCAAAGTGGTGGAGAAGGAAGGAATTAAGCCTGATTTTGTGGCCGGTCACAGTCTGGGGGAATATTCAGCCTTGGTAGCTGCAGGATCTCTCTCCTATACAGACGCAGCCTGGTTAGTAAGACAGAGGGGAGTTTTTATGCAGGAAGCCGTTCCCCCTGGAGAAGGCACTATGGCTGCCATCATGGGGTTGGACCAGGATAAGGTAGAAGCTCTTTGCCGGGAAGTGTCAGATGTAGGCGTTGTGGAGCCAGCTAACTATAATTGCCCAGGACAGATTGCTATTGCCGGAGCCACTCCAGCCGTACAAAAAGCTTTGATACTTGCTAAAACCTATGGGGCGAAAAGAGCCGTTCTGCTCCCGGTAAGCGGTCCTTTTCATTCTAGCCTCTTGAGACCGGCTTCTGTAAAATTAAAAGAAGTATTAGAAAAAGTACAAATATCACCTGCGCGGATACCTGTGGTAGCCAATATCACCGCTGAAATCACAACCGATCCGGCGGAAATTCGCCAGAATTTAATAGACCAGGTCAGCGGGTCTGTGCGTTGGGAGCAGTCTATCCTTAAGTTGATAGATTTAGGTGCATCAGTCTTTGTGGAGATAGGGCCTGGAAAAGTACTCAGCGGTTTGATCAAGAAGATTGCCAAAGAGGCAGAAATATATAATATTGAAGATATGGCTTCCTTGGGCGAGACTATACTTAAGCTTAAGGAGGGGATGTAGGTGTTAAAAGAAAAGGTGGCTGTGGTAACCGGGGCCTCTAGGGGTATCGGCAGGGCGGTGGCTATAGCCTTGGCCAAGGAAGGGGCCACAGTTATCGTCAATTATGCCGGTAACGAACAGGCGGCCCAGGAGACACTGGACTTTATTTTACAAAATGGCGGTTCAGGTGAAATAAAAAAAGCTGACGTCTCCTCTTCTCAACAAGTCGATGTTATGATAAAAGAGATAGTAGACAAGTATGGGCGCATTGATATTCTTGTGAATAATGCAGGTATCACACAAGACGGTCTGATTATGCGTATGAAGGATGAAGAATGGGAAAAGGTTCTCAAAGTCAATCTTACCGGTGTCTTCAACTGTGTGAGAGCTGTCACCCGTCCCATGATGAAACAGCGCGGGGGAAAAATTATTAATATCACTTCCGTTGTGGGAATCATGGGCAATGCGGGGCAGATCAATTATGCTTCAGCTAAAGCGGGCGTCATCGGCTTGACTAAGTCTGCCGCCAGGGAACTTGCTTCTCGGGGGATCACCGTGAATGCTGTTGCTCCTGGTTATATCACTACAGATATGACAGATAAACTATCAGACGAGGTAAAAGAAAAGATTGCTGCGGGAATACCATTAGAACGCTTGGGTAATCCTGAGGATGTAGCACACATTGTGGTTTTCTTGGCCGGACCAGGGGCTGATTACATAACAGGACAGGTTATTGCCGTGGATGGCGGTATGTCTATGTAATTTTTAGTATCTTGTGGAAGGAGGTGAAACTATGAACATATTTGAAAAGGTAAAATCTATCGTCGCTGAACAATTAGGAGTTGATGCGGCTGAAATAACTCTGGAGACAAGTTTTGATGATCTGAATGCCGATTCCTTAGATGTGGTGGAACTCATTATGGCCTTAGAAGAGGAATTTGATATTGAAATTCCCGATGAGGATGCTGAGAAGATTAGAACTGTTGGTGATGCTGTTGATTACATAAAAGAGAGACAGTAATCGACACAAAATTTTTCAAGGTCCCGTAGTCATCTCTGCGGGACCTTCTTAAGAAACCTGTTAGCTGGTCAAATACTGGAGGAATGAACGTGAAGTTGCCTACACTACGTATTGGAAATTTAGCTCCCCAAATACCTATTATTCAGGGCGGAATGGCCGTCCGTATATCAACAGCGCGTTTAGCGGCGGCTGTGGCCAATGAAGGCGGTATTGGCCTGATCGCTGCCAGCGGCATGTCTCCTGACGAACTGAGACAGGAGATACGTACTGCCCGTTCACTTTCCTCCGGGATAATTGGTATTAATATTATGTTTGCAGTATCCGCCTTTACCCAAATGGTAAAAACGGCTATCTCCGAAGGTATTGACCTGATTGTCTCAGGAGCAGGTTTTTCCCGGGATATGTTTGTACTGGGAAAAGAGGCCAACATTCCTGTAGTTCCCATTGTCTCTACAGCAAAATTGGCTAAGATTTCGGAAAAGCTTGGGGCTGCCGCCGTCATCGTGGAGGGAAAAGAAGCGGGCGGACACCTGGGAACTGATGAATCCATGCGGAAACTGGTGCCGGAGGTTAAGAGTACCGTCAATATACCGGTGATTGCTGCAGGCGGTATTGTAGACGGTAAAGATATGGCGGAAGCTTTTAGATTAGGCGCTGATGGCGTGCAGCTTGGTATTCGGTTTGCAGCCAGTGAAGAATCAAATGCCGCAGATAGTTTAAAGGAATTATATGTGAAGGCTACCGACGAAGATATTGTTTTGATCAACAGCCCCGTAGGCTTACCCGGGAGGGCCATTCGTAATGAATTTACTGAAAAAATTGCCGGTGATAAGGTTATTCCCCCCAGTAACTGTGTGAACTGCTTAAAAGAATGCGCCCGTAATTTCTGTATTATGGAAGCTCTTGTCAATGCCCAGCAAGGAAACCTGGAAGACGGTTTAGCTTTTTCCGGTGAATTTATAGGAAAAATAAAAGAGATTTTACCTGTGAAAGAGATCATTCGCACTCTGCTTAAAGAAGTAGAGGCTTTACCATAAGGATTAAGAGGAGTAAGTCAAAAGAGGGGTGTAATATGACAAGAAGAGTAGTGATTACTGGCCTTGCCGCCATTTCCCCCCTGGGGACAGGTGTGGAGAAATTTTGGCAGGGTCTCCTGGAAGGAAAGTCTGGTATTGACTTGGTGACGCGTTTCGATGTTACGGAATTTCCTACTAAGATTGCTGGTGAAGTAAAAGACTTTGATCCCGGACTTTACATGGATAAAAAAGAGGCTAAACGCATGGACCGCTTTACCCAATTTGCGGTAGCCGGGGCCAAGGTGGCTTTAGAAGACGCAAAAATGGACATGGAAGGTCTCGACAAAGAAAAAGTCGGCGTTATCCTGGGTTCCGGAATTGGCGGGATGGAGACCTTAGAGGAACAGGCGAGAATCCTCAGGGAAAAAGGACCGGGACGGGTGAGTCCCTTCTTTGTCCCCATGATGATTGGGAACATGGCCGCCGGGCAAGTAGCCATCGCTTTAGGTGTTACTGGTCCCAATATTACGGTGGTAACGGCCTGTGCTTCGGCCACCAATGCCATTGGCGATGCCTTTAAGTTAATCCAAAGGGGAGGGGCGGAAGTCGTTATAACCGGTGGTACGGAAGCTTCTATTACCCCCTTGGCCTTTGCCGGATTCTGTTCCATGAAAGCCATGTCCACCCATAACGATGAACCGCAAAAAGCCAGCCGTCCCTTTGACGCCAACCGTGACGGTTTTGTCATGGGTGAAGGAAGCGGTATACTTATCCTGGAGAGTTTTGAACATGCCCAAAAAAGAGGGGCCAGGATATATGCAGAGGTCCTGGGTTATGGCACTACCGCTGATGCCCATCATATCACAGCTCCTGCTCCTGGCGGTGCCGGTGCAGCCAAAGCCATGGCCGAAGCTATCAGGGATGCAGGGCTCAAACCCGAGAACATCGACTATATTAATGCCCACGGTACATCTACCGACCTTAACGATAAGTACGAAACTATGGCCATCAAACAAGTTTTTGGTGAGCATGCCTATAAGCTGGCTATCAGTTCTACCAAATCCATGACCGGGCACCTCCTGGGCGCTGCCGGTGGTATCGAAATGGTGGCAACAGCTCTGGCGGTTTATAACGATATCGTACCACCCACCATAAACTACGAAACCCCAGACCCCGAATGTGATCTGGACTATGTACCCAACCAAGCCCGGAAGATGACCGTGGATTATGCCCTCAGTAATTCTTTGGGCTTTGGTGGACATAATGCTACTGTTGTAATTGGAAAATTTAAGGCATAATAAGAGGGAGGCGATAAGCCTCCTTCTTAGTTGGTAGTTACTAGTTCTTAGTTATTAGTAGAATTGAGTTCGCAGTTGGTAGTTGGCAGATATCAGTGACCGGTGACCCGTGACCAGTAAATTAACCGGACACTGGACACTGGGCTCTGGTCACTCATACAGGAGCCGGACTCCGGACACTGGTCTCTGGTCACCCAAATCTGATGCTCGGAAGTCGGATATCGGATATCGGATGTCGGTCTTCACATGTCAGGAGGATGTAAGCAATGAACGGAAATCGCAAAAAACAGTTAGAACAGTTGCTGGAAGAGGTGGGTATAAAAGATAAGGTTGACCTTACCCTGGTGCACCAGGCTTTAATTCACCCCTCTTATGTTTATGAAGGAGGAGCCGCAGCGGGTGAGCATAATCAGCGCCTGGAGTTTCTGGGTGATGCCGTGGTGGGTCTGGTCATCGGCCAGTTTCTTTTTGAAAAGTATCCTCACAAAACTGAGGGAGAACTGACAAAAATGAGGGCAGCCGTAGTATGTGAACCGGCTTTGGCTCGGGCGGCCCAGCAGCTCAATTTAGGCCAGTATCTTCTTTTGGGTCGGGGAGAAGAAATGATGGGCGGTGCAAAACGTCCCTCCAATCTGGCCGATTGTTTTGAGGCCTTTGCCGGGGCTCTTTATCTTACAGTGGGGTTGGATTTTGTGCGGAACCTTATTCTCAGGGTGTTACATCATGATATCATACAGGCGGCCCAGGGCAATTATGGTGATTTTAAGACCCAGTTGCAAGAATATATCCAGAGGGCGCCGGAAAGCCGCGTGAGTTACCAGATCCTGGCGGAGACAGGGCCGGATCACGACAAGCTGTTCCTGGCAGCGGTCTACTGCAATGATGAAGAAATGGCCCGTGGCCAGGGACGTACGAAAAAAGAAGCGGAACAGCAGGCCGCAAGGCTAGCACTCCTCAAACTGGGGGTCCTCCAGTAGTGGGAAAAACAATGATTATCCCCTTTTTTATACCCCATGGGGGATGTCCTTTCACCTGTGTATTTTGTAATCAGTGGGAGATCAGCGGGCAAAGTGAAGAACTGCAGCCTGAAGCATTCAGCAGGCGGGTACAAAGTTTTTTGGCTACGGCCCAGGTTACTGAAGATACCAGGGTAGAGGCAGCTTTTTTCGGGGGGAGTTTTACCGGGCTGCCGGTGGAAGTCCAGCTCAAGTGGTTAAAAGAAGGGTTAAACGCCATCCAAAAGGGGAAGATAGCGGGCTTACGCCTTTCTACGCGCCCCGATTATGTTGATGACGGGATATTGCGGAGGCTCTTGGCTCACGGTGTTACCACCATTGAACTGGGGGTACAGTCCCTGGTTAATGAAGTCTTGTTGGAAACCAGGAGAGGGCATACCTATGAAGACATTTTGCGAGCCACAGAAATCATCAGGAAATACCCGGTCCAACTGGGTTACCAGCTCATGCTGGGATTGCCGGGAGATAAGGAAGAGTATATTTTTCTTACGGCCAGGAGAGCAGTGGAAGCCAGGCCTGATTTTATCCGCATCTATCCCACTGTGGTTCTTAAAGGTACGCTTTTGGCCCAGTGGTATGAACAAGGGATCTATCATCCCTTAAGTCTTTCCGCAGCGGTAACTTATGCTGCCCACTGGTTAGCAACTTTTTCCCTGTATGACATCCCCGTTATTCGCATAGGTCTCCAGGCCGCGGAAAACCTTTCCTTTACACGGGATTTGCTGGCCGGGCCTTATCATCCTGCCTTTGGTGAACTGGTAGAAGGTTATTTGATGCGGGAGCAGATTCTTTGTTTTTTAAAAAAGATAAACTTCCGGGAGAAGGAGTTAATTTTATATATTAATCCCCGGGACTATTCCAAGGTGGTGGGCCAGAAACGCTGTAATATCGGCTTCTTTAAGGAACATTTAAAAATAAGGGAAATCAAGGTTGTCCCTGACCCCGCCATTCCCAATCAGGACATAGGGATTTTGGTATCATCTTCATGCCATCCTCTCATTTTAGCGAGACAGGAGTTTTTGGAAAAATATCGAATTAAGTAAAGCGTGAACAAGGAGGGGACGGAAAAGGTGTACCTGAAACGCTTGGAGATACAAGGATTTAAATCTTTTGCCGATAAAACAAATCTGGAATTTAATCCGGGGATTACACTGGTGGTAGGTCCCAACGGCAGCGGCAAATCCAATATTGCCGATGCCATCCGCTGGGTTCTGGGGGAACAAAGTGTAAAATCCCTGCGCGGCGGAAAAATGGAAGATGTTATTTTTGCGGGCAGTGATAAGCGGCGTCCTCTGGGGATGTCTGAGGTTTCCTTAACCATTGATAATTCTTCAGGGATCTTTCCCTTGGAATTTAATGAAGTGACCGTCACCAGGCGGTTATACCGTTCAGGGGAAAGTGATTATCTGATTAACCGGGTACCCTGCCGTTTAAAGGATGTACACGAACTTTTCATGGATACGGGTGTAGGGAGGGAAGGTTTTTCCATTATTGGCCAGGGAAAGGTTGACGAGATTCTTTCCGCCAAGCCGGAGGAACGGCGTGGTTTGCTTGAAGAGGCTGCAGGCATTGTTAAATACCGGCATCGTAAGCGAGAAGCCGTCAGAAAACTGGAAGATACGGAAGCAAGTCTCATCAGGCTAAGTGATATCATCAGTGAACTTTCCCAGCAGGAGGAACCCCTGGCGGAACAGGCCAGAATAGCTTCCATCTACCAGCAATACAAAGAAGAGCTTGATTCCCTGGAAATTGGCCTCTTAATCGATGAAGCCCAAAACGCCCAAAATAGACTGGAGCTTCTCAAAAACGACATCAACCAGGAAGAACGGGAGTGCGAGGCCCTTACCTCACGGTTTCATGGACTGCAGGCCCAGGAAGAAGAGCAAAAGCTGAAGCTGCAGCAGAAGGAAGAGGATGTAGCCAGGTTTCAGGAAAAGGTGTACCAGGAAAATATCCTGCTGGAGAAATATGAAGGGGAAAAGAAACTCAGTGCAGAGCGGTTATCCTCCCTGGACAGAGAGGAATTAGCCCTGGAACGGGAGTTGGCCCTGGTAACGGAAAATGCCGCCTGTTTACTGGAGGAAATTTCCCGACATCAAAAGGAAGGGGAACAACTCAAAGTAAACTTGCAATTGGCCAAGACCAGTTTAAAAGAGTTTGAAAACCTGATTCACCAGGAATACAGTCGTCATTTAAAAGACAGCGCAGATTTGGAAACCTTAAAAACAGAACACTTTGAGTCCTTACAGGAAGAAACCAAAATAAACAACGAAATTGCCGGTGCCAAGCAGCAAATAGCCGGACTGGAAAGACAATGGGAACAGCTAAAAAGCAAAAAGGAAATGTTGTACCGGGAAAAACTGGAAGTCGCGGCCAAAGTTACCGAGCTAAAACGGTCTTTGAGCGAGAACCAGGAAACCCTGGCTCAGTTGGAAAAGGAATTCAAAGCCCATGAGGAAAGGTTGAAGCGGGAAACGGTCCTCCACCAGGAATTATTGCAGCAAAACCGTTGTTTAATGGACGAAAAAAATAACATTCTCTCCCGCCGGAAAGTCTTAATAGAAATGGAGAGGGATGGGCAGGGATATGCACAAGGTGTCCGGGAACTGCTGCAGGCCAGTCACCATCATCAGCTCAAAGGAATTTTAGGCACCGTCGCCCAGCTTATTATTGTTCCCAAGGCCTATGAAACAGCCATAGAAGAGGTTTTGGGCGGTTCACTGCAGTTTATTGTTACCGAGGACGACCAGTGTGCCCAGGAGGCTATTCACTACCTGAAAAACAAAGATAAGGGCCGGGCTACTTTCCTGCCTTTAAATACAATTAAAGGGAGTAAACCCAATGACCTCTTGCCTCAGGGAAAAGGCATCATCGGCCGCGCCAGTGAACTGGTAAGTTTTGATAAAAAATTTGCCGGTATCATCGAGTACCTCTTAGGCCGGGTTTTTCTCGTGGAGGATTTACCTACTGCCGTTAAAAAGGCTAAAGAAACGGGCTTTAAATACCGGATGGTTACTTTAGACGGACAATTAGTGAATGCAGGCGGATCTTTAACGGGAGGAAGTGTTAAAGCCAACCAGACTGGAATCTTAAGCCGTAAGCGCCATATCGAGGAACTGGCCGGTAAGGCAGCGGTATTGGAAGATAAAATAACCCTTGGTCAAGAGCAGGAAGGGAAAAAGGAAAAATTACTCCAGTCCCTGCAGGTTGATATTGAGGGCTGTAAACAAAGGATGCAGGAGTGTTCTTTGAAAGATGTGGAATTAAAGAACCGTTTGGCCCGCTGGGAAGGCGAAATTCAACGCCTTGTACGGGAGTTGGAAAGCTTAAAGTGGCAGCATGAGGAAACCCGGGAAGAAAAAGCACAACTGCAAAAGAAGATACTGTCCCTGGAGGAAGAGAAAGGAATTCTGCGCGAAAAAACAGCAGTGTATCAGGCAAAAATCCAGGAGCTTCAGGAGAGAATCAAAAACACCCAACAGGAACAGCTCAGCAAAAATGAACAGTTGTCCCAGTTAAGGGTACAGGTAGCCACTTGTGAAGAAAAATTGTCGGTCCACCAGAAAGAAGAGCAGCAGTACATACAACAGCTAAGGAATCTGGAACAGCAAAAAGCCGGGAAAGAACAGGAATTGACTTTCCTGAAGGAAAAAAGACAGGAACTGCTGAACACCCAGCGTACTCTGGAAGAAGAACAGGGCAAAGTACAGGTCGCCCTAAAAGAACTGGAGATGAAACTTTCCGCTTTAAGAATTGAAAAACAAAACATCCAGGATATTTTGCTGGAGGTTGGGCAAGAACTTAAACAACTACAGAGTAAGATTAAGGAAAAAGAAGACAAAATCCACCAATGGCAGGTGCAGCAATCCAAAATAGAGACAGCCCTGGAGGCGGCGGTGAGACGCTTGACGGAACAGTTTTCCCTGGAATTTCACCAGGCTAAGCATAAAGGCGCCCAGATCCAGGAACGCCGGAAAACCCTGCAGCGCATCAATGAACTCAAAGAAGAAATTAATGCCCTGGGCAGCGTTAACCTGGCGGCTATTGAAGAATATGCCCGTTTAAAAGAACGCTTGGAATTTCTTACACACCAGGTTCGGGATATGCTGGAAGCCAAAGAACGCCTGGAGCAGGTTATCCGGGAAATGGACCAGATCATGACCAGGAGATTCAAGGAGACCTTTGTCCAAGTAGATACGGCTTTCCAGGAGGTTTTTCGCCAGCTCTTCGGGGGAGGCCGTGCGCAGCTCATCTTAAATTCCCCCGAGAATATCCTGGAAACCGGGGTGGAGATTATCGCCCAGCCCCCGGGGAAAAAGACCCAGTCTTTATCCCTCTTATCCGGGGGAGAACGGGCCCTTACAGCCATTGCCCTCCTATTGGCCATTTTGAAGGTTAAACCAAGTCCCTTCTGCGTGCTGGATGAAATTGAAGCCGCGCTGGATGAAGCCAATGTAGCGCGTTTTGCCCAATTCCTCCGGGAATTCGCCGAGACAACACAGTTTATTGTGATATCCCACCGCAAAGGAACCATGGAAGTGGCCGATGTTCTTTACGGTGTTACCATGGAAGAAACTGGGGTCTCCCGTTTATTATCGGTAAAACTTGCAGATGTGAGAAGAGAAGCCAGTTAATAGGGAGGGGGTTTTCTCTCTATTCTTTTTTTAATAAAAACGTGAACCGTTAACCGATTTCCGACAACCGACCGCCTACTGGACGACTTCCTACAATGCTGTGCTAGAACATGGACTAGAAATAAATTAAACTCGGAATATCGGAAAGCGGATATCGGAAGTTGTATAAAAAGATATCGCGTGGCGTTGTAAGGCAGGGCTGGATAAGGAAAGATAAATATGAGACAAAAGATGGGAGGACAGAAATAATGGGATTTTTTAGCAAACTGAAAGAAAGCCTGGTAAAAACCAAGGAAGCTTTTGTGGAAAAGGTTACCCAAGTAGTTACCGGAAGAAAGCCTATTGATGAGGAACTTTTTGATGAGCTGGAAGAAGCCTTGATCCAGGCTGATGTAGGGGTGACTACCTCCCTGAAACTGGTGGAAACCTTACGTAAAAAAGCCAAGGAAAACAAACTGGAGGAAGCACACGAATTAAGAGGCCTCCTGGAAGAAGAGATCACCCGCATGCTGGAAGAGGGTGAGCACACCCTCAACATACAAAAAGGAAGGATTAATGTCATTTTAATCGTGGGTGTCAATGGCGTAGGCAAAACCACTTCCATCGGCAAACTCAGCCATAAACTGAAACAGGACGGCTACAAAGTACTGGTGGCCGCCGGGGATACCTTTAGGGCGGCGGCCATTGACCAGCTGGAAGTCTGGTGCCAGCGGGCCGGGGTAGACATTATTCACCAGAAAGAGGGCTCAGACCCTGCTGCCGTGGTTTACGACGGGATCCAGGCGGCCAGGTCACGGAAAGCCGACGTGCTGGTTATTGATACGGCAGGACGTTTGCAGAATAAGACTAATCTCATGGAGGAACTGCGGAAGATACGGCGTGTGGTGGAACGGGAGATTCCTGACGGTCCCCACGAAGTGCTCCTGGTCCTGGATGCCACTACGGGACAGAATGCCTTATCCCAGGCCAGGATTTTCGGTGAGGTGGTGCAGGTTAGCGGGGTCATCCTGACCAAACTGGACGGGACCGCCAAAGGCGGGGTCATTTTAGGCATTCAGAACGAATATAAATTTCCCGTGAAATTCATCGGTGTAGGGGAAAAGATGGAGGATTTACGGGATTTTGAACCCCAGGCCTTTGCCCAAGCGCTATTTGGTAAGAGTGAGGAGGAAGAATAATGTTGAAAGTGGATTTAGCCGTTATCGGCGGGACCGGTGTGTATAAAGCGGATATGCTGGAACAGGTAAAAGATGTGGAGGTAGAAACTCCTTATGGTAAGGTGAATCTCATTGCCGGCTTTTATAAAGGGAGAAGTGTGGCCTTTCTGGCGCGCCACGGCAAAGGCCATTCCGTACCGCCTCATCTGGTGAATTACAGGGCTAATATCATGGCCCTGAAAAAGCTGGGAGCCAAGAGGGTTATTGCCACGGCAGCAGTAGGTTCCCTCAATGAAAAGATGGGTCCTAAGGATTTTGTGATCGTAGATCAGTTTTTGGATTTTACGAAAAGCCGACCGCAAACTTTTTTTGAGGGGGGACCCCAGGGCGTTTTACATGTGGACGTTACCGACCCCTATTGCCGGGAAGTCCGTCAATTTCTCCTGCAAAAAGCCCGGGAGTTAAATTTCAGGGTCCATGACGGGGGCTCTTATGTCTGTACGGAAGGCCCCCGTTTCGAAACGCCGGCAGAAATTAAAATGTTTAAAGTGCTCGGTGGTGACCTGGTAGGCATGACCAGTGTTCCGGAAGTGGTGTTGGCCCGGGAGGCCGGTTTATGTTATGCCACTGTGGCTATGGTGACGAATTTCGCTGCCGGCATCTCGCCGGACCCTTTAACCCATGGTGAGGTCCTGCAGGTCATGAATGAACTAAGTGCCAATATCTCACAGCTGATTATGACCGTGCTGGAAACCATACCCCTGGAAGGAAACTGCACATGCGGCAAGGGACCGGGCGAAGCGGGCAAGTTTTAGGAGGATGATGACGTGAAGTCTGTGGAATGGAAGGACCAGGTCTTGCATCTTATTGACCAGACCCTTTTACCCGCTGAACTAAAAATAGTAGAATGCCATACCTACCAGGAAGTGGCCGACAGCATTAAAACCATGAAAGTAAGAGGCGCCCCTGCTATCGGTGTGGCGGCGGCGTACGGTCTGGCCTTAGCGGCTATACACTTTGCGGGTACGGAAACCGGGAAAATGATAGAAGAATTGAGGAGGGCCAAAGAAGTTCTGGCCCGGACCAGGCCCACGGCAGTTAACCTTTTCTGGGCCCTGGCACGGATGGAAAGGGTTTGGCAGGACCACCGGGATAAAGATGTAAAGACCTTAAAAGCAGTCCTGGAAAATGAGGCCCGGGCCATTGACGAGGAAGACCAGGCCATGAACAGGCGCATAGGGGATTTTGGCAAAGAGCTAATTCCCGCTAAAGCCCGTATCTTAACCCACTGTAATGCCGGAGCCCTGGCTACAGCAGGTTACGGTACGGCTTTAGGGGTCATCAGGGCCGCGCAAGAAGCAGGTAAAGAGGTACAGGTTTATGCCGATGAAACCCGGCCTCTCCTGCAGGGAGCCAGGCTTACGGCCTGGGAGTTAATGCAGGATAATATTCCCGTTACCCTGATCACGGACAGTATGGCCGGGTATTTGATGCAGCAGGGCAAAATAGATTTAGTCATCGTAGGAGCAGACCGCATTACAGCCAACGGGGACGTAGCCAACAAAATAGGTACATACAGCCTGGCCGTCCTGGCCAATTATCACAAGATACCTTTTTGCGTGGCAGCTCCTCTTTCCACCATCGATATGGATTTACGGACAGGTAGAGAGATCCCGATAGAGGAGCGGCACCATGATGAGATCAGACGTTTAGGCAATCTCCAGCTGGCACCCAAGGATGTGAAGGTTTATAATCCAGCTTTTGATGTTACACCATCCTCCCTCATAGAAGCTATTATTACAGACCAGGGAATTGTGAAGGCACCCTATGAAGAAAACCTGGCTAAGCTGTTTAAGGGGGCAGGTAAGTGAACTGGAGAGTTTATAAAGAAGAACTCATACATACCGGCAAAGAGCTGGTAGACCTGGGATTGGTAGCAGCCACCTGGGGAAACATCAGTATCCGTTTGCCGAAAAATCAAGGGGTACTCATCACCCCCAGCGGCATGGATTACTACAATATCAACCCGGAAGACCTGGTAGTCTTAGATCTTCAGGGAAAGGTGCTGGAGGGGGAGCGTAAACCTTCCAGTGAAAAACTCCTGCACCTTACTATTTACCGGCATCGTCCCGATGTCCAGGCCGTTGTGCATACCCACAGCCCCTATGCCACGGCTTATGCCGTAGTGAGAAAGCCCATTCCCGCCCTGGTGGAAGACCTGGCCCAGATTGTGGGCGGGGACGTTGATGTAGCCCTTTATGCCAGCCCGGGGACCCAGGAACTGGCCGATCATGCCGTTAACGCTCTGGCCGGCAAAATGGGCGTATTACTGGCCAATCATGGGGTCATCGGTGTGGGCAGGGATATCACCGAAGCTTTAAGGGTATGCCAGTTAATTGAAAAGACGGCCCAGATAGGCATCATGGCCAAAATGCTGGGAGAACCTGTTCTTTTGAGTGACAATGAGAAAAGAATCATGCGCCAGGCTTATTTATTTCACTACGGACAAAAGGAGGAGAAGTAAATGACCGGCTTGTTAATTAAGAATGCCTTAATACTGCCTATGAATAAGGAAACAACGTGGTTTCAAGGTGATATTTACGTTGAGGGAAACTCAATCAAAGAGGTCGGTAAAGAGCTTTCGCCGGACACACCCAATATTACTATCCTGGATGGGCAGGATACGGTAGTGCTGCCGGGGTTTGTTAATTGTCATACCCATGCGGCCATGACTTTGCTCAGGAGTTATGGGGACGATATGCCCCTGATGGTCTGGCTCTCCCAGCGCATCTGGCCCCGGGAAGCCCATCTTACGGAGGAAGACATTTACTGGGGTACTATGCTCTCCATCCTGGAAATGATTAAATCAGGCACCACTTGTTTTGCCGATATGTACTTTTATATGGATCAGGTGGCCCAGGCTGTGGAAGAGACGGGTATCCGGGCTTCTCTTTCCCGGGGAATGATTGGTCTTGGTGATAAGGCGGAATTAGCTTTGCGGGAAAGTGAAGAGTTTGTGCAAAAGTGGCATGGCAAGGCCCAGGGGCGAATCACCTGTTTACTGGGGCCCCACGCCCCCTACACCTGTCCTCCCGATTACCTGAAAGAGGTCATGGCACTGGCCGATAAGCTAGGGGTGGGGTTACATATTCATTTAGCTGAAACACGTACGGAAGTGGAAGATATCCAAAAACAGTACGGTATGACCCCCGTAAAGCTCATGGATTCCTTAGGCTTGTTTACAGGCCGCCATGTTTTGGCCGCTCACTGCGTGCACCTGACCCCGGAAGAGCGGGCCATCTTAATCAAACACCAGGTTGGGATCGCCCATAACCCCGAAAGCAATATGAAACTGGCCAGTGGTGTGGCTCCCATCCCGGAGCTGGTCAAGGAAGGAGCCCGTGTAGGACTGGGCACCGATGGCGCTGCCAGCAACAATAACCTGGATCTCCTGGAAGAAATGAGAACCTGTGCCCTCCTGCATAAAGTAACTACCCAGGACCCTACTGTGCTTCCTGCTTATCAGGTTTTAGAAATGGCTACACGAAATGGTGCCCAAGTTCTGGGCCTGGAAAAAGTGGGTTTGATTGCGCCAGGTCAGAAAGCTGACCTGATTATGGTGGATCTACATAAACCCCACCTAACCCCCCTCCATGATCCCGTGGCCAATCTGGTTTATGCCGCCCAGTCTTCGGATGTAAAAAATGTTATTATAGACGGCAAGCTTGTCATGAAGGACCGTCACATGGTAACCATGGATGAAGAAAGGGTCATTTATGAAGCCCGGAAACGCGGGCAGGACCTGGTGACCAGACAATAAATGCGTGATAAAGACCTGCATATTTTTTTGCAGGTCTTTTAAATTTCACCCTTCATAACGTACATACTAGTATAGTAATATATTGAAGATGTGTTTAGTTTGAATTTAGTGATTGAAGAGAATATTCCTAAAGGAACGGCCCCGGAGTATGTTTATCAAATACTTAAAAACAATATCTTAAACTTAAACTAAGATTACGAGTTGACACTGGTGAGGGAAAAGTGTAGAATAAAGCCTGTTAAGTAAATATCCTTAACAGCATGGGTGGTGGGAGTTGTGCAGGATATCGCCCGGCGGTCCTTATTGTTTGATTTTTACGGTCAACTGTTAACAAAAAAACAGCAGGAAATCTACGACCTTTATTTCCAGCAAGACTTGTCCCTGGGAGAAATTGCGGAACTGCACAGGGTTTCCCGGCAGGCCATCTATGACCTCTTAAGAAGAACGGAAGAGACCTTGGAAGAGTACGAAAACAAACTGGGACTGGTGAGAAAACACAACGATAACACAGAAATATTGAAACAGGTGCAGGAAAGATTAGAAAGCATCCAGGAAAAATACGGGGCTTACGAAATAAGGGAAGTTTACGCTCTTTTAAAAAAAATGGCCGAAGCATAAAAAGGTGGTGAGACATGTGGCTTTCGAAGGTTTAGCGGAAAAACTCCAGGGAATTTTTAAAAATTTACGCGGCAAGGGTAAGATCTCGGAAAAAGACGTTACTGAAGCCATGCGGGAAATACGAATGGCTCTTTTGGAGGCAGATGTCAACTATAAAGTTGTTAAAGATTTCGTAAACAGAGTTAAGGAAAGAGCTGTGGGTGTGGAGGTTCTGGAAAGCCTTACGCCGGGACAGCAGGTCATCAAAGTAGTCCATGATGAAATGACCCAGTTGATGGGTGGTACTCAGAGTAAGATAAATTTGGCTTCCAAACCCCCGACTATCGTCATGATGGTGGGCTTACAGGGTTCCGGCAAAACCACTTCCAGCGGTAAACTGGCCAGGCTCTTTAAAAAACAAGGGCGGCGTCCTTTGCTGGTGGCCTGTGACATTTACCGGCCCGCAGCCATCAAGCAGCTGCAGGTTTTAGGTGAGCAGCTGGAGATTCCCGTTTTTTCCATGGGGGATAAACAAAATCCCGTGGATATTGCCAAGGCAGCCAGGGCTTATGCGGAAAACCAGGGCCATGACCTGATGATCGTGGATACGGCAGGCCGTCTCCATATTGACGATGCCTTGATGTCTGAACTGGAAAACATCAAAACCAATATTAGGCCCCATGAAATACTCCTTGTGGTTGATGCCATGACCGGACAGGATGCCGTCAACGTGGCTGAAACCTTTAATGCAAGGCTAGGTTTAGACGGCGTTATACTTACCAAACTTGATGGAGATACCCGGGGGGGAGCTGCCCTTTCTGTAAAAGCAGTGACGGGGAAACCTATTAAATTCGTGGGTATGGGTGAAAAGCTCGATGCCCTGGAACCCTTCTATCCCGACAGGATGGCCTCCCGGATTTTAGGTATGGGTGATGTTTTAACCCTCATAGAAAAAGCCCAGGCTAATTTTGACGCCAAAAAAGCGGAGGAATTGGAACGTAAATTACGTAAGGCCGAATTCACCCTGGAAGATTTTCTTGATCAGATCCAGCAAATGAAATCCATGGGACCTCTTAGTGAATTGATGGGGATGCTGCCGGGGATGGGGCAGATGAAAGCCTTGAAGGGTATGGAGATTAGTGAAAAAGATGTAAAACATACGGAGGCTATCATTCGCTCCATGACCAGGGAAGAAAGAAGGCACCCGGAAATTATTAACGGCAGCAGGAGAAAACGTATTGCCCTGGGGAGCGGGACATCCGTACAGGAAGTGAATAAACTGCTCAAACAGTTCGAGCAGGCCCAGAAAATGATGAAACAAATAGCCCAAATGCAGCAGGGGGCAAAAAGTGGAAAAAAAGGTGGCTTCAAACTGCCTTTCTTTAAATAATAACGACTATCCGCTAACCGTTTTCCGCTATCCGTTATAGGAGAACAGGTTTTGCTATTGGGAAGTGGGGTACACCACAGACACAAGTCTCGCTATGTCGGAAGTCGGACAGTCGCAAATATTTGAACTTTATCAAGGAGGTGATATTCATGGCAACAAGAATTAGGCTGAGACGTATGGGCGCCAAAAAAGCTCCTTTTTATCGCCTGGTAGTGGCTGATTCCCGCTCTCCTCGCGACGGGCGCTTTATTGAGGAAATTGGTTATTATGATCCCACCAAGAATCCGGCGGTCATCGAAATTAATGAGGAAAAAGCACTTAAGTGGTTAAAAACCGGTGCGCAGCCTTCCGAAACTGCTAGAGCATTACTGAACAAAGCCGGTGTATTAAATAAGCTGGGTGAATAACACCCATGCTTGGGGGTAGGGTATATGGAAGAATTAGTAAAAACATTAGCCCAGGCTCTGGTTGACCGGCCGGAAGATGTAACTGTGACGAGACGCGAAGATGGTGATGCTGTCATCATTGAGCTGCGCGTAGCGCCCACAGATATGGGGAAGGTCATTGGTAAACAGGGCCGGATCGCTAAAGCTATACGGACTGTAGTTAAGGCAGCTGCGGTACGTGAAGAAAACAAGAAAGTTATTGTAGACATCATTGAGTAGAGGGGGGCCGTCCTGGCCTCTCTTTCCTTAGTTTATGAGTTAATGAGTTCACGAGTTAATGAGTTTGAGGTATTGCTTGGTTCTCCGGTTTTGAACCCCCTTGCTCGTTAACTCGTAAGCTCATAAACTGATGTGTTGAGGAGGAAAATATGGATAAAATAACAATAATTCGCAGGATAAAAGTTAAAGCTATTGTCACGGAAAGGTTAAAACAGGAACTGGTACAGCAGATCCAGGAAGGAATAAAAAAGATGGAGATGGAGTTAAGTTTCCTGGAACAGCGCAACAAAAAAGCTCTTACCGAGTTAACCCTTAAAGCGTCACCACAGGTACAGGCCGTCAGGGAACAGTTCGAGTGGGAAAAGAAGAAACGAGAAGAAGGTAAGGCTACACTTTTAGAACAGCTTAAAAAAATCAATGTTCTGGAGGAAGGTCAAGAAGTTTTGCAAGGTGAAGTGGAGGGGCCGGTGGAGATCAAACTGGGTGACAGTTGGGACGGGGTTTTGGACAAAGAGATTGTGATTAAAGATGGTGTGGTTGTCAATATAAGATAAAGGTGATTGCGGGATGTACATAAAAATTGGACAAATCGTCAATACCCACGGGCATAGAGGTGAATTAAAGGTTTATCCTTTAAGTGATGACCCCCAGCGTTTTTATGAACTAGAGCATGTTTATATTAAGAGAAACGATGAGTATATGGAATATCACGTTCATAGTGTGCGCCTTCACCAAAATGTGGTGATTATCGCCCTCCGGGAAATCCCCGATATGAATGAAGGAGAAAAAATGAAAGGGCTGTACCTGGAACTCCCCGCAGGAGAACTTAGACCTTTGCCGCCGGGACATTATTATCATTTTCAAATCGTGGGGCTGGAGGTTTATGAAGGTGAGTATTACCTTGGTAAGGTTGAAGAAATATTAGAGACGGGCAGCAATGATGTGTATGTGGTGAAGAAGGAGCGGCAGAAACCTATCTATTTACCGGCTCTAAAAGAGGTTATTAAGAAAATAGACCTGGATTCCGGTAAAATGGAGGTACAGATACCGCCGGGACTGTTGGAGTAGTGAGAGAGCATGAATATTTATGTTTTTACCATATTTCCCGAGATGTTTGAGGGACCGTTAAATACCAGCATCCTGAAAAAGGCCCGGGAGAAAAAGATATTAAACATCGAGCTCATTGATTTTCGCCCCTATTCGCCCAGTAAACATAAAAATGTTGATGATGCTCCTTTTGGGGGAGGGGCCGGTATGGTCTTAAAGCCGGATCCTATTTACCTGGCTTTGGAGGATAAACTCGGTGATCTCGTCACATATCCGGGCCAAATTCTTCTCATGTCACCCCAGGGTGTACAGTTTAACCAGGAACTGGCCAAGGAGTTAGCCAAAGAGCAAAGCTTAGTCTTTATCTGCGGCCACTATGAAGGTTTTGACGAAAGGGTTCGGGCCCTGGCCCATAAAGAAATCTCTATTGGGGACTATGTGCTCACGGGGGGAGAGCTTCCCGCCATGGTGATTATTGATGCCGTCAGCCGTTTAATTCCCGGCGTGTTGGGTGAAAGTGAATCCGTTGTTTCTGATTCTTTTTACGATGGGTTGTTGGAATATCCTCACTATACGCGGCCCCGCTCTTTTAGAGGGATGAATGTGCCGGATGTACTCCTCTCCGGAAATCATGAAAAAATTCGCCTGTGGCGGCGCAAAGAGTCCCTGAGACGAACCTTAGAGCGCCGCCCGGAACTACTGGAGAAGGTAAATCTTACGAAAGAAGACCTAAAACTTTTGGCAGAGATAGCCAATGAGGAGAAAGGAACCAATGGCTAATCGATTTTTTTTAGGGCTTGTTCACTATCCTGTTTACAATAAGCATCTGGAAACAGTGGCTACTTCTGTGACCAATCTCGATATTCATGATATTGCCCGCTGTGTAACCACTTATAATCTGGAGAAATATTATATTATTCATCCCCTGCCTACACAGCATAAACTTGTCCAGGAAATTATCGACTACTGGCAGAAAGGATATGGGGCCCAGTACAATCCGGACCGGAAAGAAGCCTTAAATAGCGTGGAACTTATCGATTCCATTGAAAGGGCCAGGGCAAAAATCCAGGAACAGTTTAGCGGACCGGTCTACACTGTAGTTACAGATGCCCGGGTTTACCCCCGGACCATTGGTTACCGGGCTCTAAGGGAAATTATCGAGAGGGATGAAGAGAATAATTTTTTCTTTCTTTTTGGTACCGGCTGGGGAATGATTGGAGAAGTCATGGAAAGTGCCGATTATGTACTGGAACCCATCTACGGGAAGGGTAATTATAATCATCTCTCCGTACGCAGCGCGGTAGCCATCATTTTGGATAGGATTTTAGGCGAAAAATGGTGGAAATAAGTTGTTTTCCAATTTAACTTTATGGTATAATACTTGACGGTTACCTGCCGTAATGGCTATCAGGACGGTCCGCTGTCTTGACAAAGGGGCAAGATATGAACGTCTACGCGGGAAGGAGGTATAGAGTATGGACTTAGTAAAAGCTGTGGAAAAAGAGCAAATGCGTCAAGATATTCCTGAGTTCCGCCCCGGTGATACCGTACGCGTTAACGTAAAGGTTGTGGAAGGAAACCGTGAAAGGATTCAGGCCTTTGAAGGAGTAGTTATCAAAAGAAGAGGCAGCGGTTTGAATGAAACATTTACTGTACGCCGTGTATCCTACGGTGTTGGTGTAGAGCGCTGCTTCCCTGTACATTCACCCAGACTTGAGAAGATAGAGGTTATCCGTAAAGGTCGTGTGCGCAGGGCAAAACTTTACTACCTCCGTGAACTAAGAGGCAAAGCCGCCAGAATTAAAGAAAGAGAATAATGACGTTATGAAGGGACTGAGCTGTCAGTCCCTTTTAACCTATTCTTAGGAGGATATGAAGGTGAAAGCGGTGGAAAGGGAGAATAAAACAAATCAAGGTGCCTTTACCTTGCGGGAACTGTTGCAGTCCTTGCTTGTTGCTCTTTTCCTGGTGGTTATTATCAAAACATTTATTGTGCAATTATTCTGGATACCGTCCCGTTCCATGGAACCAATATTGTTAATTAACGATCGGATCATCGTGACCAAATTCAGCTATTGGTACGAAGAACCCCAACGCGGTGACATTATTGTCTTTCGTTTCCCTAAAGACACGTCCAAGCATCTGGTTAAGCGCGTCATTGGTATGGGTGGCGAAATTATTAGTATCAGGAATAATCAAGTTTACATAAACGGTAAATTATTAGACGAACCTTATATTAACAACGAAAAATATCAGGATTTTGGGCCTGTGGTGGTCCCGGACGGCCATTATTTTGTTTTAGGGGATAACAGAGACAGCAGTGAAGACAGCCGCTCCTGGGGTTATGTTCCTGCGCGGCTGGTGGTGGGGAAAGCCCAGTACCGCTATTGGCCCCTCTCCAGGGTAGGGAAAATTTACTAAGGAGGCGCATGCGTGATTCAATGGTTTCCTGGTCATATGGCCAAAACGAGAAGGCTCATTACGGAAAATCTCAAATTAGTTGATGTAGTGATAGAGATAGTAGATGCCAGACTGCCTTTAAGCAGCCGGAATCCCTTAATTGATGAGATTGTTGGTGATAAGCCCCGGGTGATGTTATTAAACAAAGCGGATTTAGCAGATGAGCAATTAACCCGCCTGTGGACTCAGTATTACAGTGACCAGGGACTGGTCGTGCTGCCTTTTAATGCCCTCCAAGGGGCTTCCCGCAGTGCTAAAAAACAATTATTGGAGGCAATTCAAAGCCAGGCCCAAAACCTTTTGGAAAAACGTAAGAACAAAGGGATCATCAACAAAACCATCCGTATGATGATTGTTGGCATACCCAATGTGGGTAAGTCTACCCTCATCAATTTCCTGGTGGGAAAAGGTGCTGCTGAAACTGCTGACCGGCCCGGTGTTACCCGGGGGAAACAGTGGATTCGCCTGGAAAAGGATTTGGAACTCTTAGATACGCCGGGGATTTTATGGCCCAAATTTGAAGACCCCCAGGTAGGGTTCAAACTGGCGGCTACCGGAGCGATCAGTGAAAATGCTTACGACCCGGTGGAACTCAGTCTCGAGCTTTTAAACTGGTTCCGTCTGCATGCACCGGGACGGGTTGAGACCCGCTATAAGATTACGGAAAATGAGGACGTCTTTCTCATGTTAACAGATATCTGTAAAAGAAGGGGTTTCCTGCGGCCGGGGGGTGTTCCCGACCTGGAAAAGGGCGCCATTATGCTGCTGGATGAATTTCGTGCCGGCAAATTGGGGCAGGTTACCTTGGATCAAGAACCACAAAAATAGAATAAAAAATAAATTTCTATATATAATAATATTTATAAATTGTATAATTTATACTATAATATGACTATATGAGTGGAGAGATTATGGAACTTAGGCGTTTGACCATAGAAGAAATTAGGAAAATGTTGTCTACTGCTCCCCGGGAGGCCTTGCCCCTAATAATGGCGCGGTTTCAGCAGGATGCGCGTAAAGGCGTCCAGACTCTGCTTAGACGTTATCAAAAAGAGTTAGCTTCACAGATAGCGGAAGAAGAACGCCTGAGTATACTTTGGGAAAAGGAAACAGACTTACGAAAAAATGGCTATACACATATAGCCGGGCTTGATGAAGCGGGACGCGGTCCCCTGGCCGGGCCTGTGGTGGCTGCCTGTGTTGTTTTACCTTCCGGCTGCAGTCTTCCCGGCCTTAATGATTCCAAACAATTGACCTTGGATGCGCGTTCCAAATTGGCAGAGTTAATCAAAGAACAATGTATAGCCTGGAGCATTGGCATCTGTGATCATCAGGAGATTGATCGTATTAATATTTATCAAGCCACTATAAAAGCTATGGTTAAGGCTGTACAGTCTTTGAAAATCCAGCCTGATTACCTGATCATTGATGCATTAAAGCTTCCTCTTAATATACCCCAGGAAGGTATTGTTCAGGGAGACTGTAAATGCGCTGCTATCGCAGCAGCTTCTATAATTGCCAAGACATACCGCGACAGGGTGATGGATGTACTTGATCAAATATACCCGCAATATGGATTCAAAGAGCATAAAGGATATGCTACACCCCGTCATGTGGAAGCTATCAGGCGTTATGGCCCCTGTGAAATTCACCGGCAAAGTTTTATGCAAAAGATAATGAAAAGTTATAATAATAGATGATTAAAACAGAAAAATATCCTTTAGGAAAGGAATTTTTGCAGTAATATCGAGTTGTTTTCGGATGGGCATTTATAAACTATGGTTCAAGATAGAAAACATAAGAGGGGATTTTATATTGAGGTTATTTAATATGTATAAAATATTTGATTTTATCTTGATAAGAAAGAATAATGGGTTATTATAGAGAAGGAAGAGGAAAGGAGCTATTCTTTCGCGAAAATTAAATATGTTTGATCCTTGTGTGAAAAACTTCACGCACTACAGCTCTTTACCCCTAGTCACGAGAGTGTTTGGGGTTAAAAATAACAGGGGAAAGGAGGTAATATAATGCTTCAGCAATACGGGGCCATAGGATTGTTCTTCATTTTCGGTATTATTTTCGGTTTTGCAGCCTTAGCTACCAACTGGTTATTACGTCCCAAGAAGCCGCACCAGGTAAAATTAGAAACATATGAGTGTGGTATGGAGACCATTGGTGAAACCTGGGTACAGTTTAAAATCAATTATTTCCTGTACGCCCTTGTTTTTCTCGTCTTCGACGTAGAAACAATTTTCCTGTATCCCTGGGCAGTAACGTTCCAAAAATTAGGTTTCTTCGCTTTTGTAGAAATGTTTATTTTTCTTGCCATACTTGTGGTAGGCTTCTGGTATGCCTGGAAGGAGGGAGCGTTTGAATGGCAGTAGATCAAGAAAAAGAACAAAAAGAAATTGAGGAAATGGTTAAGAAAAATATCCTCTTAACCTCCCTGGATACCGTCCTGAACTGGGCCCGGGGCAATTCCTTGTGGCCAGTATCCTTTGGCTTAGCCTGTTGTGCCATCGAAATGATCTGTTCCACACAAAGCCGTTATGATTTATCCCGTTTCGGTTATGAAGTGTTCCGGCCCTCCCCCAGACAGGCCGATGTCATGATTGTGGCTGGAACCATCACGAAAAAAATGGCGCCTGCCGTTAGAAGAATTTATGACCAGATGCCAGAACCTAAATGGGTTATCGCCATGGGAAACTGTGCCATTGGCGGAGGACCTTTTGCCGACTCCTATGCTGTTGTGCCTGGTGCAGACGAGATTTTGCCGGTGGATGTTTATATTCCTGGCTGTCCTCCACGGCCTGAAGCTTTAATTTACGGTATGCTTCAGCTTAAGGAGAAAATTAACAATCCCACAAAGGTGAGGTTAAAGAAGTATGGAAAATAACATTCACGCTTTAATCAAAGACAGTTTCCCCGAGTTAGAGATACAGGAAGGTCATCTTCAGGTATCCCCCGAGCAATTGGCAAAACTTATGGACTTTTTAAAAGAAAACGGTTTTGCCTATTTGCATGATGTGACTGCAGTTGACTGGCCCCAACACTTTACGGTTGTTTATCAAGTACGATCCTACGAAAAGCCCGATAAGCTTACCGTAAAAGTGAATGTGGCCAAAGATAAACCCGTGGTCCCTTCCATGACGGGGCTTTGGGATTCTGCCGATTGGTTGGAAAGAGAAGTCTATGACATGTTTGGCATTAAGTTTACAGGGCACCCCAACCTTAAACGCATTCTCCTGGATGATTCTTTTATGGGGTATCCCCTGCGCAAAGACTTCGTTGGATAAGGTAACGAATCATAATAAATAGGGGTGGAGAGCTAGTGAGGACACAGGAAATCACCGTCAATTTGGGTCCCCAGCACCCCAGTACCCACGGAGTATTTCGCCTCGTCATTCACTTAGACGGCGAAGTGGCTACAGGTGGGACTTCAGTGTTGGGATATCTTCACCGTGGTTTGGAAAAACTGGCCGAGAGCCGGACCTATCCCCAGTTTATTCCCTATACAGACCGCCTGGATTATCTTGCTTCCATGAGCAATAACCTGGCTTATGTACAAACAGTGGAAAAACTGATGGGCATAGAGGTGCCGGAGCGTGCAGAATATCTCCGGGTGATTTTTGCGGAACTGCAGCGGATTGCCAGCCACATGGTAGGGGTTGGAACCTTTGTCATGGACCTGGGGGCAGTAACGGCTGTATTTTATCCCTTTATCCACAGGGAAAAAATATTAGACTTATTCAGTATGACCTGTGGGGGACGCCTAACCTATAACTATATGCGTATAGGCGGGTTATCCCATGATATTCCCGAGGAATTCCTGCCCAAACTACAGGAGTTCTTGGATTATATGCGTACGGCCCTTGAGGAATATCATCAGCTTGTTACAGGCAATGAAATCTTCCTGGCCCGTACCAAGGGCGTTGGTGTGATTACGAAAGAAATGGCCATGTCTTACGGGCTGTCCGGGCCGAATGTAAGGGCTTCTGGTGTATGCTATGATGTGCGCAAAGCCCATCCTTACGGGATTTACGACCGCTTCAATTTTAATGTTCCTGTCTTTGAATCTGGTGATACCTTTGACCGTTACATGGTCAGGATGATTGAGATGGAAGAGAGTGTTAAAATCATTCGCCAGGCCATCAAAGATTTGCCTGAGGGTCCTGTGCTGGGTAAAGTACCGAAATTAATCAAGCCACCCGCTGGAGAAGTTTACCATTCCATTGAAAATCCCAAGGGAGAACTTGGCTTCTATATTGTGAGTGACGGCTCTCCTAAACCATATCGTTTACACATTAGAAGACCTTCTTTCGTAAACCTGGGGGTTTTGGAAGAAATCATTAAGGGCTGGAAAGTTGCCGACGTGATAGCCATCTTAGCAAGTCTTGATATCGTTTTAGGCGAAGTGGATGGTTAGGATTTTACACAAAATCCACGTATAGGGGAGAATGATAATGAGTGTACTGGACAACTTGTTTGTCAAAATAGCCGCTTTGGTTCGCACTACCCTGACTGGATTAGGCCTGGGGGATATCTGGGTGAACCTGGCTATGGTCATCCTTTACCTGGCAGGTATTTTGGGTGTGATGATGACAGCGGCCTTAGTGCTGGTTTTGGTGGAAAGAAAAATCGCCGGCTTTATTCAATTAAGACCAGGTCCCAACCGTGTAGGGCCCTGGGGAAGCCTGCAAACAGTAGCCGATACCATTAAACTCTTAACCAAGGAGGATATTATCCCCGCCTGTGCGGATAGAAAGGTCTTCATGTTAGCACCGGTTCTGGTCCTGGTACCGACTATCCTGGCCTTTGCTGTTATTCCTTTCGGTAAGGGTATGATTGCTACCGATGTCAACATAGGTATTTTTTACTTGATTGCTGTCTCGTCCCTGGCCACCATTCCCTTTTTGATGGCCGGTTGGAGTTCTAACAATAAATACTCCTTATTAGGTGGTATGAGAGCAGTCGCTCAAATGGTAAGTTATGAAGTACCCATGGTCTTTTCCCTCTTGGGTGTGGTCATGATTGTGGGGTCCCTGCAGATGTCAGCCATTGTAGAAGCCCAGAGTAAAGTATGGTTTGTCCTTTTACAGCCTGTGGCGTTTCTCATTTATGTCATTGCCGCTACGGCCGAATGTAACCGGGCACCCTTTGATATTCCGGAAGGGGAATCGGAACTGGTGGCCGGTGTGTTTACTGAATATACCGGCATGAAGTGGGCCCTCTTTTTCCTGGCCGAATACGCTAACCTGGTCCTGGTTTCCGCCATCGCTACCACCATGTTTTTGGGAGGCTGGCATGGGCCTGTTTTACCGGGCTGGTTCTGGTTCTTTATTAAGACTTCCATCATGATTTTCTTCTTTATGTGGATGCGCTGGACATTCCCAAGGGTCAGGGTGGACCATTTAATGCATTTTGGCTGGAAGTTCCTGGTTCCTTTATCCTTAGCCAATATCTTCATTACAGGAATCGGTGTTTATCTCTACAAGACGATAGGGTGGTGAGTGAATGTACGGGTCGGGAGTTGTAAAAGGTTTAGCCTTAACTTTAAAAAAATTTTTTAGCAAAAAGATTACTGAGCAGTACCCCGAAGAGCGTCCATTTATCGATCACCGCTGGCGCGGTTCTTTGCAATTGGATAAGGATGCTTGTATTTGTTGCAATATGTGTGTGAACGCCTGCCCTAACGGTGTCATTACGTTAGAATCAGGGAAAGACGAGAACAATAAGCGTTTTCTTACCAGGTATGAAGTGAATTTTGAACGCTGCCTTGTTTGCGGTTTGTGTGTGGAAGCCTGTCCCAAACAATGTTTGAAATTTACCCGGGAATATGAGTTGGCCACTTATTTCAGAGACGATGTCAAATTAGATCTTTATCACAATCCTAAGCTTTCTGCTCCGTCTTCTACCTATGCCCAAAAGACAGAACAGAAGAAGGAGGGCTAAACCATGGATATATTCACTTTAGCCTTTGGCTTTATCGCTTTGGTTACTATTCTTTCCGCTTTAGGTGTAGTTCTTTTTAAAAACATTGTGCATAGTGCTTTAAGTTTAGTGGTTACTTTTATCGGGGTGGCTGCCCTTTATGTTACTCTCCAGGCCGATTATGTGGCCCTGGTGCAGGTTCTGGTCTATGGCGGCGCTGTTTCCGTCTTAATTGTCTTCGCCATCATGCTCATTCAAAGGGGGACCATTAAGGAAACTAATCTCTTCGGTAATCTCAAAATACCTGCTTTCGTCGTGAGCCTGGCTACTGTGGGAATCTTAAGTTGGCTTATCAGTATTACCGGCTGGCAGACTGTGGAGAAAAAACTCCCTGAAACAACGGTTACAGGAATTGCCGAATTAATGCTGACCAAATATGCTATTCCTTTTGAAGTAGCTGCTATTCTTTTGCTGGTGGCTTTGATTGGGGCCATCGTGATCGGGAAAGAGGTGAAGAACGCCCGATGATTACTTTACAGCATTATCTTATCTTAAGTGCCATACTATTCTGTATTGGGCTTTTTGGGGCTTTATCCAAAAAAAATGCCGTTGCTATCCTCTTATCCATCGAGCTCATGTTGAATGCCGTCAATATCAACTTAGTTGCTTTTACCAAATTCCTTACACCCGGTGAATTGGTTGGTCAAGTATTTGCTATCTTTGTAATTGTCGTTGCCGCGGCAGAAGTAGCCCTCGCTTTAGCCATAGTTATAGCTATTTACCGGCAGAGGAATTCTGTGGCTGTAGAAGATCTGGATTGGATGAAATGGTAGTAAGGTACTAACACAAAGGCAGGTGTAGAAACGATTATGATTGAACAGGTTTGGTTAGTGCCCTTTTTGCCTTTGGTGGCCTTTGTTATGATTAATTTCCTAACAAAAAGGTATCAAGGGTTAAGCGCCCTCACCGCAATCTTGGCCATGGCCGGCTCTTTTCTAATCTCTCTGGGGATTATGGCAGAAGTGTTCAAACAGGGAATTACCATGGAAAAACCGGTAGAGATGGCGGTGGACTGGATTAATATCCCAGGGCTCTATATCGAAATGGGCGCTTTGGTGGATCCTTTAACAGCGGTGATGCTGTTTGTTGTAACCTTCATTGCCCTTCTGGTTTTAATCTATTCTGTAGGTTATATGCACGGTGACCCGGGTTTTTCCAGATTCTTTTCCTACGTTTCCATCTTTGCTTTCTCCATGCTGGGTTTGGTCATTGCCAACAACTACTTCCAGATGTTCGTATTCTGGGAACTGGTGGGTCTTTGTTCTTATCTTCTCATCGGCTTCTGGTACCAGAAGAACTCTGCAGCCGAGGCCAATAAGAAAGCCTTTATCACCAACAGGGTGGCGGACTTCGGCTTTTTGCTCGGTATCATCATCCTTTTCCTGTACTTTGGCACCTTTAACTTTGGCGAGTTAGCCGAAGCCATTAAGCAAAGTAAAGACCTGGCCTTTCTCACCCTGGCAGGTATTCTGATCTTTATCGGCCCAGTAGGTAAGTCCGGTCAGTTTCCCCTCCATGTGTGGCTGCCTGATGCCATGGAAGGTCCTACGCCTGTGAGTGCCTTGATCCACGCCGCTACCATGGTTGCCGCCGGGGTATACCTGATTGCCAGGGGTTACATCTTGTTTGCAGCCTCTAACACTACCCTCTATACTGTAGCGGTAGTCGGTGGATTTACTGCGCTTTTTGCCGCCAGCATTGCTATTGTGCAGAGAGACTTAAAACGTATCTTGGCTTTTTCTACCTTAAGCCAGCTGGGTTACATGGTCATGGCTATGGGGGTTGGCAGCATGACGGCAGGGATGTTCCATCTTACCACCCATGCCTTTTTCAAAGCCCTCATGTTCTTATGTGCCGGTAGTGTTATACATGCCCTCCATGAGCAGGATATCATGAAAATGGGCGGCGTGTATAAGCACATGAAAATTACCTCTATTACCATGGTAATCGGTGGTTTGGCCATCGCAGGAATTCCACCTCTGGCCGGTTTCTGGAGTAAGGACGAAATTCTCCTGGCTGCTTTTGACCACGGTTATTATGGTCTTTATGCCATGGCTTCCTTAACCGCATTTCTCACCGCTTTCTATATGTTCCGGATGATCTTCCTGGCCTTCTTTGGTGAATCAAGAAGTGAAAGTCACCATGAACCCCATGAATCACCCTGGACTATGACGGTCCCCCTGATGATTCTGGCTGTGTTCTCCATCTTTAGCGGTTTCATCGGTGCCCCTTTCCTGGAACACGGTTTTAGCTCTTATGTCTATTTTGGCGAACCCCATCATCCGGCAGTTAATGCAGTGGTCATGGGTTCCTCGGTGGTACTGGCAGTCCTTGGTATTCTTCTTGCCTGGCTCATGTATATGAAAAAAGCCATCTCCCCGGAGAAAATCGCCCAAACCTTCCCTGGGGTATATAAAGTACTTTATAACAAGTACTATATCGATGAAATCTATCTCTGGTTCTTTGACAATGTAGTCTTAAGAATTGCCAGTGCCTTTAACTGGAGTGACCGCAACCTGGTGGATGGTTTGGCCCATGCCATCGCTGATGGAACAAGGGGAATCGGGAAGAGATTACGCTACATTCACACGGGTAACCTGCAGAGTTATGCCCTGGTCATCTTTGCTGCCGTGGTGGTCATTGTAATCTTCATGGCCGTACCTGCGCTGGGAGGTGTAAAATAGGCATGCCACTATTATCAATTATTGTTTTAGCACCCATCTTGGGAGCACTGATCATACTCTTTATACCAGAAAATGAAGATAGGATTATCAAATGGGTGGCCGCTCTCTTTACCGGCGTATCCCTGATTGCTTCCATCTATGTTTATGTGTCTTATGACCAAGCTAAAGGTGGTCTCCAGTTCCTGGAGGATATTCCCTGGATCGAGAAGTTTGGCATCAATTACTCCCTAGGTGTGGACGGGATTAGTTTACCTTTAGTCCTCCTAACTGCCATCGTTATCTTTACAGGAGTTTTTGCCTCCTGGGGGATGACTAAACGGGTCAAAGAGTTCTTTATCTTCCTCTTGACACTGGTAGCAGGGGTTTTCGGTGTTTTTGTATCCAGAGATTTATTTTTCTTCTATCTGTTCTTCGAGGTAGCGGTAATCCCCATGTATATCCTCATTGGCGTATGGGGCAGTACCCGTAAAGAGTATGCCGCTATGAAGCTGACCCTCTACCTCCTGGTGGGCAGTGCTTTCGCCCTTATCGGTGTCATCGCCGTCTATCTTTATACAGGGTTAGGGACCTTCGATATCCAGGCCTTAACAGCCTTCAAATATGACCCCTTCTTCCAGAAATTCGCCTTCTTTTTAATGATGGTTGGCTTTGGCTTCCTGGTACCTATGTGGCCTCTCCATACCTGGTCTCCCGACGGTCACGTAGCTGCGCCTACAGCCGTCAGTATGCTGCACGCCGGGGTTCTGATGAAATTAGGGGGCTACGGTTTAGTCAGAGCCGGGATCTTCTTATTCCCGGAAGGAGCAGTATTCTGGTCACCGGTCATCGGTTTATTGTGTATCGTTAACGTGGTTTACGGTGCCATGGTTGCCATGGCCCAGAAAGACCTGAAGTTTGTGATCGGTTACTCCAGTGTAAGCCACATGGGCTATGTATTATTGGGTATTGCTGCCCTTAATACCATCAGTATTAACGGCGCTGTAGCCCAGATGTTTGCCCATGGTATCATGACTGCTTTATTCTTCGCCCTGGTAGGGGTCATCTATGATAAGGCTCATACCAGAGTGATTGCCGATTTTGGGGGCCTGGCCTACCAGATGCCCCGTGTGGCCACAGGTTTTGTCATTGCCGGCTTGGCTTCCCTGGGACTGCCAGGGCTCAACAACTTTGTGGCTGAATTCTTGATTTTTGTCGGTGCTTATAAGACCTATCCCATTTTGGCCATTCTGGCCGTATCCGGTGTGGTCATCACTGCTGTCTATGTTCTCAGGGTTGTGCAAAAGGTATTCTTCGGCCCCGTAAATCCCAAGTGGGCTGACCTGACAGATGCCAAAGGTGCCCAGATGGTACCGATTGTCGTCCTCTGCGGCGTTTTAATTCTCTTTGGTTTCTTCCCATCCCTCTTGATCGATGTGATTAACAATGGTGTGGATCCTTTTGTTAACACCTATTTGAAACATATCACCGTAGGGGGTGGATTCTAATGAACTTTACTTTAATTAGTCCGGAAATTCTAACCACCGCCCTGGCTTTCTTTGTGCTGATGGTATCCCTCATGATTCCCAAAGAGCAGAGGAGAGGACTCAGTTATGTGACCACCCTGGGACTCCTCGGTATCCTGGGTAATCTCATATACCTCTTAGGAGTCAATGATACTTTCCTCGATGGCATGTATATCGTCGACAGCTTTTCTACCTATTTCAAAATCCTGATTGTCATCTCGGCCATCTTTGTTTCCATGATTTCTACGGAATACGTTGATAAAGAATTACCAGGGATTATGAGCGAGTATTATTCTTTACTCATCTTCGCCGTCCTGGGCATGATGATCCTGGTATCCGCCGGGGACGTGATTACCCTCTATATGGCATTGGAACTGATGACCCTTTCCTTTATTGCTCTCGTAGGCTTTGGAAAGGGACTGAAAAAATCATCAGAAGCGGCGATTAAATATATCCTGCTCAGCGCCCTGTCTTCAGCCCTCCTGTTGTACGGCTTAACCCTGGTATATGGGCTCTCCAAATCACCTTTACTGGTGAAGATCGCCAAATATGTGGCCAATGCTCCTACCCTGGAACCCGTGATGATTCTCGGCCTGGTTTTTGTGCTGGCCGGCTTCAGTTTTAAGATTTCGGCTGTTCCCTTCCACATGTGGGCGCCTGATGTGTACGAAGGGGCTCCTACACCTGTGACTGCTTTCCTTTCTGTGGCCTCCAAAGGAGCAGGCTTTGCAGTGCTGTTACGCCTCTTTATGCAGGCTTTTACCAATGCCGAGGCCTGGATGCCCATCGTCGTTACCATTGCCACCTTGACGATTCTTTTAGGAAACTATGTGGCTATTCCCCAGACCAACATCAAACGCCTGATGGCTTACTCCGGTATTGCCCAGGCCGGCTACATCCTCTTAGGTTTAATTGCATACAGTAACTCCGGTCTGGAAGCCGCCATGTTTTACGCCATGCTTTATGTCTTCTCCAACCTGGGAGCCTTTGCCGTCATTACCGTCATGGGTAAAGAAATTCAAAGTGACGAGATCGAAGATTATTCAGGTTTATGGAAACGCTCACCCCTTATGGCTGCCACCATGCTGGTATGTCTCTTATCCCTGGCCGGGATACCGCCTTTGGCCGGTTTCTACGGAAAGTTCTATCTCTTTACAGCAGTCATGGAACAGGGTTATCTCTGGCTGGTCTTTGTGGCTTTAGCCATGAGCCTCGTATCTGTATACTATTACCTCATGGTAGCCAAGGTCATGTATCTCCATGACCCTAAGGAACCCAGTACTATACCGGTTTCCTTGTCTATGAAAGTTACCATGATTGTAACCCTTGTCATTACCGTTTTCCTGGGCGTATATCCCGATCCATTGACCAACGTAGCCGTAAGTGTGGTCAGAGTTTTCTTGCCGTAAAATTATTTGGGCAGTTCCTGCGGGGAACTGCCTGTTTTTTTAGTATAGAATTGTTGCTTATGCCTTAGGGTGTGTTATGATATTAGTGAATCAGGGAAAAAAGGTGAAAGAATGGACAGAAAACGTATGGGCCAGGTAGCTGAAGAGGCGGCGGTTCACTATCTTAAACACCAGGGCTATCAAATTTTAGAGAGAAATTACCGGTCTCCTTTAGGGGAAATTGATATTATTGCGGAAGATCGGAATACCCTTGTTTTCATAGAAGTGAGAAGCAGGCAGGGGACACGCTTTGGACTGCCCCAGGAAACGGTCAACTGGGCCAAGCAGCAAAAGGTAAAGAGAATTGCTACCCACTATCTGAAAACCAAAAACGCCTGGAAGAAAGCCTGCCGTTTTGATGTTGTGGGTATTCTTTTTAATGAAGAAGGGGAAGTGAAGTCATTGGAATTGATACGGGATGCATTCTAGTTAACGTTAACCGTGAACCGTATCTAAGGTTAGTCTTTATTAGGCATTTAAAAAGCCCGTCTCTCGCCAGGAGAAACGGGCTTTTCGTTATGTTTAAACATATATGGTTTACGTTACTTAGTAATATTGTTGATTTATTAAATCACAGGTATATAGCGGTTAACTGTTAACGTTTTAACGGTTAACGTTCTTTAAGTTATTTACTATACTAATCCTTGCAGGTTTACTGTCAAAGAGGGTAATCACCAGGAAGGTGATGAGGCAGACAATCCATTCCAGATAGATGACATGGGGCAGTATGCGTATAGCAGGGACAAACTGCCAGAGAACTAAAACGATAATCCCGACCAGCGTGGTATAGAAGGCGGAATTTTTACGGCAGAGACCCGGGGCAAAAACGGTGAAGAGAAAGATAACGGTGAAAGCGGTAGTGAGGCTCAACCCAATGACCAGGGTTTTCACAATTCCCACCACGGATGCAGCCATCCAGTAGGTAAGGATACCGAGCAGGGCCACGGCAAGACGATTGACCAGAAGATACTGTTTATCGTCCATATTTTTCTGAATAAACCGTTTCCAGATATCCTGGGAGAAGAGGGTGGCAGAACCTAAGAGCAGGGTGCCTGCGGTGGATACATCAGCGGCCCAGAGGGCAGCCAGGGTTATTCCGGCAACCACAGGGTCTAAAGACATGATGATTTTGGGTAAAGCCAGGGTAGCTTGAATACCTGGGAAGGCGGCTCTGGCGGCAATACCCATGAGGGCGGAGAGGAAACCAATGGGTAAGATTAAGAGACCTCCCAGGAGGAACCCATTACGGGCAGCTCTGGCGTCTTTGGCGCCGCAGGCAATCTGCACGGGACCCTGAGCAGACAGGGTTTGGGTAATCATTACCGCCATCCAGGCCATAATGGTGCCCATACCGGCACCTTTGATGGGGCTGAAGTACTTGGCACTGTCCGGTATGGCCAGGGCAATCTGCTGTAAACCACCCTGGGATTTAACGCACATGAAGGTACCGATAATGGTACCTATGTAGATTAAGGAAACATTAAGAAGATTTGATAATCCGGCGGACCACATACCGCCAATAAGGGTCATGCCGATAAAGACCAGGGCGCTGGTTATCATACCCGTTTGCATGTTGAAATATTGAGGGAGGAGGGAGGCTAAGATGGCTCCGCCAGCCACATATTGAAGAGAGGTGATCACCAGCATAATAATGATCTGGCCAATGACACTGATAATTCGTCCTTTTTTATCATAGAAGCGCTCAAAAAGTTCTGGAATCGTAGTAACCTGCAGTTCCCGGTATTTACCTGCGGCCAGTAAACCCATGATAAAAGCTCCGGCTGCCCAGGCCACGTCATACCAGCCGGCCGAGAGACCCATGTTGTAGGCATTTTCGGAAACACCGATAGTGGAGGCTCCCCCTATAGCCAAACCAGCGATACTGACGGCCACTAAAGCAGGGGAGAGAGCCCGACCGGCCAGGAGAAAATGAGTGGAGCCCTGGGAGGCTAAACGTTTGGCATACCAGCTGATACCAAATAAAACGGCAATATATAAGACAACGATCAGGAGTTGGATATTCATAGTCATGCACCTCTTTATATTAATTTTTAAACAGGAGGAAAGAGAGGAACCGTACTTCCCGCATAGGGCATAAGAATAGTAACAGGATTGGGGCCCAGGATGCCATAAGCTATACTTAAGGCTTCCTGAAGGTCAGGAACGGCGTGAAAGCCCATGGGTTTTACATCTTCCGGTGAAATCTGGGAAACCAGGATAACTTTACATTTTTGGGCTGTTTCTACGGCGGCAAAAAAGACATAGCCGGGGATGGTGAAATTATGGCGCAGTTCCTGGTCGATGGTGTCGTCCAGCAGGAATTTGCTCCAGCCGAAAAATTCATCAGCGCCCGCTCCCTCACGACATTCCGTAATTAAAATCATCACACCATCGGGTTTTACGGCTTTAGCCGCATTAAACAGGGACTTGGTGGACTGGTAAAGGTTCATATCCTTGGGGTAACCGCCGCAGCTGGCAATCACCAGGTCGGCTTGCTCATTGATAGTAATACCGAAATTATCATCACACCACCGGCAGCCCTCTTCCCAGGCTTTTAGCCAGTGACCTCCCACCAGCTTAACAATCTGACCTTTTGTATCAATGATACTATTGACGAGAAAATCGGGATTCACCAGAGCAGTGGCTTCCACCATATCCTCGTGAAGAGGATTGTATCTCAGGGCTCCTACGCCGATAAGGGGATTGGATTTTTTCGCCTGGGGATCTAAGGCATGGAGATGGTTTTGGGCAATAGTCTTTTTACTGGCTACCCCCGGTACAATGCTCTTGCGCCCGCCGCCAAAACCGGCCATCAAGTGGTGGACAATACCCCCGGTGAGAATGACCCGGTCGGCTTCTAACAAAAAACGGTTTACTTCTACTTCCGTGCCCCGGGAGGTAGTACCCACATAGACCAGGTTTTCCCTTTGGTCACAAATATGGTCTATTACTTTAATGCGCTGGAAAATATCAGTTCCAACGATGGCCCGCAGTTCACTTTCCGATTCTTCACGATGGGTGCCTGTAGCTACCAGGATAGTAATAGCATCATCAGTAATACCCAGCTGGTTTAAGCGCTTTATGATAAAAGGAAGAAAGAGGCTGGTTTTGACCCAAAGGCGTGTGACATCACTTACCACAATAACTACTTTTTGACCCGAGGCAAAAATGTGATTAAAGGGTTCAGTTCCCAAGGGATTATCCAGGATTTCATTTACTGCGGCTTCCAGGTCTGTAATGGGTTCCAGATCTTGACCCTCCAGGATGTGCAGGATGTTTTCCTCTTTCAGTTCCAGGGGAAGGTAGATAGAACCGTATTTCAATTTAAAATGTTTCTCAGCCATAGCTTAAGCCTCCTAAAGTAAAAAAATAAAAAAAAACACCCCAAGAAGGGGTGCTGTAATATGTCATAGCAACACCTCCTGCCATTCTTCCATCCTGCAGTGTTTTCAATATTAGCCAAGAATACCTAAACACCATACTACAAAAACAACTTTCTTTGATTATATTTTATACTTTAGTTATATGTCAATAACTTGAAATTAAGACAACTCTTTTATCAATTTTTCTAAGGCCCTTTTTTCGATGCGGGAAACGTAAGAGCGGGAGAATTTAAGAATTTTAGCGATTTCCCGCTGGGGTTTACGAATGCCGTCTAAGAGACCATAACGCATTTCTACCACTTTTTTTTCGATACTGCTTAAATATTTTATCTGAGAAATGATTTTCTCCATTTCTACATTATTTTGTACTGTTTCATGAACAGTATCGGGATTAGTACCCAGGATATCAATAAGAGCTACTTCATTACCTTCTTTATCCGTGCTGATGGGGTCGTAAAGGAAAATCTCAGCCTTGTTTCGCTTGCGCAAATGCATAAGGATTTCGTTTTTGATGCATTTAGTGGCATAGGTGGCCAGCTTGGTGCCTTTAGTTTCATCAAAAGTGTTAACAGCTTTAATCAGGCCAATGGTACCGATAGAGATAATATCTTCCCGGTCCTCCCCCGTGTTTTCAAAGGACCTGGCGATATGAGCAACCAGCCTCAGGTTTCGTTCAATCAAGACGTTGCGGGCGTTCATATCCCCTTTTTTGAATTTCTCCAGATAGAGGGCTTCCTCCTCTTCCGAGAGGGGTTGGGGAAAAGCATTGTTGTTCAGGTAGTAAATTAACAGGAGTAAACTTTTCAGCAGTGTGGCCAAAGCGATCACTGCTGTTCCTATACCCATTAAATCTCCACCTCCTAAAGAACGTCATTTTGCATCATATGCAGGGAACTTAAAAGTGTGCATTCCGATAATCAGATGTCACAGCGGATATTTGATTCCTTACACCATGATATTCAAAGGTCAAAGGAATTAGGAGTCTGTGGCAGGGGATTTTAAGTGGTAGTAATTAGCAAAAACGATTAGGGGTTGAAGTAATACTTTCCCGGAAAAAAACATATCTTAAAGGCATTATGGAATAGTTAACAATTAAAATTTCCCTTTTTCTGATATAAATGAAGGAAAATCCCCAAACACGCCAGAATATATAATTTTATAGAAAATATTGTCAGCGGAGTGGTAATTTTGTTAGCAAAAGTCTTTAGCTGTACTACGGTAGGATTGGACCCTTATATCATTGAAGTAGAAGTGGACGTTTCGGGAGGATTGCCTAATCTGGAGATAGTTGGGTTACCTGATACAACAGTGAAGGAGAGTAAGGAGCGGGTACGGACAGCTCTCAAAAACGCAGGCTTTGAGGTTCCACCTAGAAAAATCATTGTAAATTTAGCTCCAGCCGATATTAGGAAAGAAGGACCTGGTTTTGATCTTGCCATCGCTGTGGGTATCCTGGCGGCTACCGAACAGGTAAAGAGTGACTTTTTAGAGAACCATGTTCTGGTGGGAGAACTATCCCTGGACGGAAGTATCCGTCCGGTGCCGGGAATTTTACCTATGGCCTTATTTTTAGCAGAGAAAAACAGCAAAGCTCTTGTTGTAGCTGTAGATAACAGCGGTGAAGCGGCTCTTACTCCCGTGAATGCCTATGGCTTTTGTAACCTGTCTCAGGTGAAAGAATTCCTGGAGAAGCCGGAACTCTTTACCCCCGTGGAAAAGATTAGTTTAACAGAATTCTTGAACCAGGAACAGCCTGGAGAGGCGGATCTGGCTGAAGTCAAAGGACAAGCCATGGTCAAACGGGCCCTGGAAGTGGCGGCGGCAGGAGGGCATAACATTTTATTAGTAGGGACTCCTGGCTCCGGTAAGAGTATGCTGGCCAGGTGCCTGCCCTCAATTTTGCCGCCCTTAACAGCGGAAGAAGCCCTGGATGTCAGTAAGATTTACAGTATTGCAGGGCTGTTATCCAAGGATACACCTCTGGTGACGCGAAGGCCTTTCCGGGCTCCCCACCATACCTCTTCCCCCGCCAGCCTCATCGGCGGCGGGCAAATACCCAGACCGGGAGAAGTCAGCTTAGCCACCCACGGAGTCTTATTCATGGATGAGTTGCCCGAATACCGGAGAGATGTGCTGGAGGCCCTGCGCCAGCCCATCGAAGACAAGGTAGTCACCATCTCGCGGGTTTCTGCCGCTTTGACTTATCCGGCCAGGTTTCAACTGGCGGCTGCGGCTAACCCCTGTTACTGTGGTTTCTATGGTGACCCCCTCAAGGAGTGTACATGCACTCCTCATCAGATTAATAAATACCGTAACAAAATATCGGGCCCTCTCCTGGACCGGATCGATATTCATGTGGATGTGCCCCGCGTGACTTTTCAGGACCTGGATAACAAGAAAGAGGAGGAATCCTCCCAGGTGGTGAGGGCCAGGGTCATTCAGGCCCGGGAGAAGCAGCTGGCCCGTTTTGCCGGGAGCAGTATCAAGTGTAATGCCCAGATGGGCGGGAAAGAAGTAAGAAAATACTGTACTTTACAGGGTGAAGCCAAAGACCTTTTAAAAATGGCTTTTAACTCCCTGGGCCTAAGCGCCCGTGCCCATGACAGGATACTAAAAATTGCCCGTACCATTGCCGACCTGGGCGGTTCTGAGGAGATTACCACTGCCCACCTGGCCGAAGCCATCCAGTACCGCAGTTTTGACCGGAAGCCCGTGTAAAAAAAGGGTGTAGTCTTAAGGCTACAACCTTTACTTATTTTATACTAAAGAAAAGTATAATTTGGCGTAAGTGCAACTCCAGCGGTGCTAAAAGCTTGGCGTAAGCCAAGTTGTCTTAAGCATAAAAACAGCGCCCGGATAACCGGACGCTGTTTTCTCTTACAACAAAATCATAATAATTGGGTCAGTTCCTGAAGGGTGTCCGAGAAGTCCTGGAAGGCAGCCAGGATAGGCGCAGAAGTAGACATATCTACACCGGCCTTTTTCAGGATGTTAATGGGATAATCGGAACCTCCTGCTTTAAGAAAATCAAGATAAGCCCCCAAAGCCTGGGGTTTTTGCACCAAGATATTGCGAGCCAGGCTGATGGCGGCGGAGATTCCCGTGGCATATTGATAGACATAAAAAGCGTTATAAAAATGGGGAATACGGGCCCACTCGTAAGTCAGTTCTTCATCAATGGTAAAACCGGGACCGTGGTAGTACTCGTAAAGCTGCCGGTACAGGGAGCAAAGGACATCGGGCGTAAGGGGCTGGTCTTCTTCAGCCATCTGGTGCACGCGCATTTCAAAGTCCGCAAAAAAGGCCTGGCGGAAGAGGGTAGAACGAATACTGTCCAGATGCATGCTGAGGAGATGAGCCTTTTCCTTGGCGGAAGCAGCCTTATTCAGCAGGTACCTGAAAAGGAAGTATTCATTAACAGTGGAAGCTACTTCGGCGGTAAAAATGGTGTAGTCAGAATTAATATAAGGCTGGTTTTTATTGCTGTAGTAACTGTGCATCACATGACCTAACTCATGGGCCATGGTAAAAATGTCTTCCAAAGTTCCTGTAAAGTTAAGCAGGGAATAAGGATGAACTCCATACACGCCATTGGCGTAAGCCCCCGGAGTTTTACCTTTGTTAGGATAATAATCCAGCCAGCGCTTATTAAAGGCTTGCTTTAAGTCGGTGATATATGTCTCCCCCAGGACACTTAAAGCTTCCAGTACGGTTTCCCGAGCTTCCTCCAAAGAGTAGATTTTATTGATATCCTCAACCAATGGTACAAACATGTCGTAAAAGTGGATGTCCTCATAGCCTAAGGTTTTTTTTCGTAACCTGATATAATCCTGGAGAAGCCCTACATTACTGCGGACTGTATTAATTAAGGTATCATAGACCTCAATAGGTATATGGTTCCGGGACACGGCCATATGGCGGGATGAACGATATCTTCGCGTTTTGGCGAGATAAGCACGGTACTTTACACTGCCGTAGAAGGTGGAACTGATAGAATTGATGTGAGAACCATAGGTACTCAAAAGGCCTTTAAAAAACCTTTTCCTGGTTTCCCGGTCGTAGGAAGTCAGGCTTTTTCTATAATTAACTTCATTGGCTATTACTTTTTCGCCCTTTTCGTCCTCAATTTCAGGGAATTGCAAATCATTTACGGTAATATCGTCGAAGATTTTTTCAAAAGTACCGCCGAGGGATTCCATGCGGGCCAGTATTTCTTCCTCTTCCGGGCGCAGGATGTGTTCCTTTTGTTTAAAGAGTTTTTCAAACATAAAGACGTAGGTGTGAAGTTCAGGTTTCTCCTGTTCATATGTTTTCAAGGTTTCCGGAGAAATAGTCAATAATTCCGGTTCGATAAAGGCTAACTGGTCACCCACATTAGTATTGAGGTTATAGATTGTTTCATAGTCTTTTTTGGCTTGGGGGTTACCCATATCCACGTCAAAAGACATCCGGGCATAGCTTGCGGCCCATTCCAGTTTAAGGTTAAGTTGGTCAAGAAGGGTAAGTGTATCCAGTAAAGCTGTAGAACTCTTGGTTATCTCACCTTTCCTTTGGACGATTCTTTGCAGCAGCACGCTAATTTCCTGTAAATCCTTTTCCCATTCAGCGCGGGTGGGATAGAGATGAGATAAATCCCAGGTATATTCTGCCGGTAAATCCTCACGTTTTTTCATAGTTTGGAACTCCTTTACAATGTTAAATATAGTTAATTTCAGTATATAACAGATTATTTCCTCATGTTAAGACAGGCAAGGGCTTTTAAAAAAAATAGGTAAAAGATATAATAGCTTTTATAGGAGGTTGAGATAATGATTAATATTTGGCATGATGTAGACCCTCGCCGAATCACACCGGAGAATTTTCTGACCGTCATTGAGATACCCAAAGGCAGCAAGAAAAAATATGAGCTGGATAAGGAAACCGGTATGATTATCCTGGACCGGATTTTATACACTTCTACCCATTATCCTGCTAACTACGGCTTTTTGCCGAAAACCTTATCCCAGGATAATGACCCTCTGGACGTTCTGGTTTTATGTTCTGAGGTTTTGGATCCTCTCACCCTTGTCCAGTGTTATCCTGTTGGCCTGATTAAAATGATTGATAATGAGGAAGTAGATGAAAAAATTATTGCCATACCTTTTAAAGACCCTTCTTTTAACGAGTACCGCCACATCAATGAACTGCCTCATCATCTGTTCCAGGAAATATCCCATTTTTTCGAGGTATATAAACAATTAGAACATAAAATAACCAGCGTGAAAGAGGTCCTGGGAAGGGAAGAAGCAGTACGAACCATTGCGGAAGCCATTGGGAGCTACCAGCAAAAATTTTCCTCCTTGGGCTTAAAGGAAACTTTTTCTGATTAGAAAAAAAAATAATAATGAAGGATTACCAGAGATCAAACTAAGGAGAAGATAGTTTTATGCTAAAGGACCTGGTTCTTAAAAGCAGGAGCTACAGGAGATAGCGTGAAAACATTCTCGACAAGCGTCGAAGACCCCTGAGCTTAAAAAAGGGTATAGCAAACAAGCCCTAACGGAAGCAGAGCGCAGAAAGATTAAGCAGGCAGCGTGATATGTTCGGGGTTTACGATACCATGGGCAACCAAGAGTTTAGCAGCTTGCCTCAAAGCTTTCTCCTTTTGCTTATTGCGAAGCTCCACCGGCATATCAACATGGTAGAGGTCACAAGGATTGAAGACTTCACCTGATTGGAGCATATGATAAGTGGCTGTAAGTATCATTCTGGCAATGGCGATTATGGCTCGTTTCTTCCCTCGGCGCTTGGATATCCGCTCATATTTGATACGGTAGTAAGCGGAAGAATTCGATTTTACAGCGGCATGGGCTGCTTGCACGAGCGTGGGCTTGAGATAAACCCCGGCCCTCGTAATGCGAACGGACTTCTTTTTGCCTGCGGATTGATTGTTGCCGGGCGTTAGTCCCCCCCAGCAGCATAAGCGTTTCGAGGATGAGAACTGAGACATATCCGTACCAATTTCGGAGAGGATCGTAATGGCTATGTTACGGTCAACTCCGGGAATGGTACACAGTAGGGCAATGGCGCTTTCCAAGGGTGCAGCCAACCGGGCGATGGTTTGGTCGAGGTCGGCAATGAGCTGCTCCACGAAATCCAAGTGTTTGCGGACGAAACGGATGCGTGTCTTCTGTTCCGCAGACATTTGAAAACCCTCAATAGATTCGATGACCTCGTCGGCTTTCTTCTTCAAGGAGCGTTGCAGCAAGGAAACGCAATGTTTTGGATCGAAAGAATCCGAGTTTACAAGGTAGTCCGTGATGGAAGAGGCAGATTTGCCAAACATGTCGGAAACGACAGCATCAAGGGCGACATTGCAAACGGTGAAAGCGTTCTGAAAGCGGTTCTTTTCGCTGGATTTACAGGAAACGAGCTTGAAGCGGTATCGCGTATACTCCCGCAAAATGCGGATGTTCTTGGACGGGATAAAGCTACCGGGAACCAGACCGAGGCGAAAAAGATCGCCGATCCACTTGGAATCCTTGACATCATCCTTGTTGCCCTTAACAGCAGCAACCCACTTGGGGTTGGCGACGGTAACCCGGATGCTGTCCTCCAGCAAATTGTATATGGGAACATAATACTTCCCGGTGCTCTCCATGCAAACGTCAAAGCAGTTGTTGTCAATCAGCCACTGCTTAAACGCCAGAATGGATTTGTTAAAGGTAGAAAAACGCTTTTTTTTGTAACTCGGAACGATACCCTGCGTTGTGATGAGCGTAGCGACGAGAAATGTCTTGTGTACATCGACGCCACAACAGATGGGATAAACGATTCTCAGAATTCTCCCTCCTTGCAATGAAATTGTGAGGGAGAAGACAGTGACTGGATCGCCGCACATTTAACGCTGAGTTAAAACAATGATTAGCGTGCGGCCTCATGGCACCACTTATTTGTGCTTGTAAGGCGATCCTTACACTGGTTTTTATACTGATTTAAGCCAAGAGGCAGTCTGCAACTCGCCTCACCGTGCTTTGTAGTGTGCCTTCTCCTCAGACAGATTGTACTGTAATCAGGGTGGGTGTGCACCTGTTTTCATTACTATTTGTGTCGCCCGCACCGGCGGCGCGAGATGGAGGTTTTTATGAAGATTTAACCGTAAGTCAAGAGACTTTACTGGAACTGGTAGACCTGGGCAGGCTTTCGCCCACCGGGGGGAACAAACAGCCCTTGAAATTCATTATTTCCTGGGAGAAAGAGAAAAATGAATTGATTTATCCCACTTTAGCCTGGGCGGGTTATTTGACAGATTGGGCCGGTCCTGAAGCTGGGGAAAGACCGGCGGCTTATATTATTATCTTAGAGGATAAAGACATCAACATGAATGTTCCCAAAATAGATTTTGGAATCGCCGCCCAGAGTATCATGCTGGGCGCGGCGGAAAAGGGACTGGGTGGCTGTATGATTTATATGGTACAACGCCAAAAATTACGTGAAGTCCTCCATATCCCGGAAAAGTATGAAATTCTCATGGTGTTAGCTCTGGGGCAGCCCAAGGAAGAAGTGGTGGTGGATGAAATAGAAAATGAAGCCGATATTAAATACTGGCGAGATAATAACCGGGTTCACCATGTGCCTAAGCGTAAACTTAAGGATGTTGTTTTAGAACTGTAAAAGATTTACATCACAAGATGAGGTAGAGTCGTGCAGGATCTTACAATCGGTCTCGTACAAATGACCGCCAGGTTTGGTCAGATTGAAGAAAACTTGCGTAAAGTAACTAACTTTAGCTTGCAGGCCGCTGAACACAAGGTAGATATCCTTTGTTTCCCTGAGATGTGTATCCATGGTTACCGCCGCGGTGTTCCGCCCCAATGTCCCCTGGAGATTCCTGGTGTCTGGATGTCAAGTCTCAGGCAGATGGCGGAATCACATCAAATGATCATTGCCGTGGGGCTGGCCGAAAACAATCAGGCCGGTAATCCCTATATCACGCAATTACTCTTCTTTCCCGACGGGTCCTGGGATGTGTACCGTAAAACCCATCTGGGGCAAAGCGAGGAACCTTATTATACTGCTGGCGAAAGCCTCCCTGTATTCCATAGCGCTAAAGGGAAATTTGCTGTCCAGATATGCTGGGATACCCATTTCCCCGAAATTAGTATCATTCAATCCCTTAAAGGAGCAGAAATTATTTTTGCTCCTCATGCTTCTCCCAGTATTGTAGGGGATAGGAAAGAGATTTGGACGAAATATTTAACAGCCCGGGCCTATGATAATTCTGTTTTCCTGGCAGCCTGCAACCTGGTGGGTGAAGATAATGGGCACAGTTACAGCGGTGGCGCTCTGGTCTTTGACCCGAAAGGCAATATTATAGCGGAAGACTTTTCCCAGCGGGAGGGGCTCTTATGTGTCACCCTGGAGAGTTCCTTAATTAATACTATTCGGCAGAAAGAACGCCGTTCTATGCGGCATAGTTTTTACCTGGCCGGACGGAGACCGGAACTGTACCGGGACCTGCTAACCAGGTCGACATCCGATATCTAACGTTAGTGACCAGTAACCGGGAATAACAACTATCAACCAACAACTAAATGGTAGAGCCTTCCTCAAAAGGGAAGGCTCTACCATTTCCTGGGAAATGTTGATTGTATATTTCTGCTTTTGCCAGGGAAATCTACGGTCAAAAGGGTTTACATGGAAAAGGAGAGGATTCTCTTGGCCAGGTTGCCAATAGGCATGTTAGTGTTGGTTATTGCCTCAATTCTTATTTATTTTGGGCTTGCCCAAAGGCTGTTAGACCGCATGCGCTTATCGGACAAAACCGCCTTAGCTGTGATTGCGGCCTTGATCGTAGGAAGTTTTATTGATATTCCTCTATCCCGCGGGAACATCCAGGCCTCCATTAACGTTGGGGGTGCCTTGGTTCCTATTGGACTTGCTGTTTATTTATTAGTGACAGCGGGAACCACGAAAGAATGGGTAAGAGCCTTAGGGGCCTCAGTAGTGACAGGCGCAGTAATCTATTATCTCGGTCACTTTCTCATGAAAGGAGATCCCGGTGACCGGGCAGTTGTAGACCCTCTGTATGTCTATCCATTAGTTGGCGGTACCATCGCTTATCTGGTAGGGCGTTCACGACGGGCAGCTTTTGTGGCCGCTACCATGGGTGTCTTGTCTCTTGATTTAATTCACTGGTTTTGGCTCATTTCCACACGTACACCGGGAACTGTCAATATCGGCGGTGCAGGGGCTTTTGACTCCATAGTGATTGCCGGTCTGGTAGCCATCCTGCTGGCTGAAGTGATTGGTGAAACCCGGGAACGTTTACAGGGCGGGCCCGAATCGGAAGGAAGAGATCCAGTACTCATCAGTCATCTCAAAACAGTACCTAAACAGGAAGCAGCGGAGGAAAAGGACTTTTATGCACGGCAAGATACCCCGAGTGTCGAGAAGGAGGGTGAGGCCAATGAAAAGAGAGAAGATTAATCGCTTTATTGTATATTTAAGCCTGCTTCTCATCATTGTAGGCGGATCTCTTTATTATTATGAAAGTAATCCCAAAGTCTACAACACGGTGGCCGAAGCCGGTTTAGAGCTAAATTTCCTGGATAATTTAGGAAAATGGGAAGGAGAGCGCACAGACGGAGGGTATTATACTTTTGTCGATGAAAACGGCAAAGAAATAGATCAGATGGCCCGCGATGTCTTTATCGGGGATGAAATCATCGTTGAAGACAATAACCGGTATAAGGTGGTCCGTATAGAGAAAGATACAGTCTATTGCAAACTGGTTGGAAAAGAAAACATTGCCTGGCTGCCCGAGTGGGATCAGGTTCCTGTCGTGAATTTAGCCCAGGGGAAAAATCATGTGGCCATTTACATGACCCATACCGACGAGTCCTATGTGCCTACGGACGGTACAGAAAGTAAACCCGGTAAAGGCGGTATTAAACAGGTTGGCAACACCCTGGGCAATGCCCTGAGGGAAAAAGGGGCTAATGCCGTAGTTTCCTTTAATAATCACGATCCCCACGATGCCAATGCCTATCATCGTTCCCGTAAGACGGCAGTACAGCTTCTAAAAACGAATCCCATTGCTTTGATCGATGTGCACCGCGATGGTGTGCCTGACCCTAATTTCTATCGCAAAGTGATCGATGGTAGAGAAGCCACTAAAGTAAGGCTCGTAGTGGGAAGACAGAACCCCCACATGTCTTCCAACCTGGAATTCGCCAAACAGATTAAAGCCTATTATGATAAAAATTATCCCGGCCTGATTAAAGGAATTTTCATGGCTAAAGGGAACTACAACCAGGACCTGGGTCCCCGGGCCATACTTATTGAGGTAGGGACACATACCAATAGTAGAACTGCTGCGGAAAGGGGTGTGGCTCTGTTTGCTGATGGTATCCCCAAAGTACTAGGTATAGCCGCAGTACCCGGACCTGCCGCACCAGTTCCCGGTGCTCCCGGACTTCAAGGGGCCCCCAGTCCCGGCGCAGGTAGATCACTATTATGGCTCTTAGCTTTCCTGGTAATTGGTGGCGGTGCTTTTCTCCTTATCAGTACGGGCAGTATTAAAGGCTCCCTGGATAAACTGGGGGGACTGGGTAAGGAATTCGCCAACTATTTAGGTCCTGTTCAGGGAAAGAAAAAACAAGATAAGGATGAAGATACAAAAAACCCAAATAAATAGATAAAAGGGGGTAGCAGTTTTTGTTACCCCCCTTTTTAAATATTGGGGTGAAAAAGTGAGGATTATATATAACTGTTACGGGGGGTCTCATTCTTCTATTACTGCTGCGGCCATTCACGTAGGGCTCTTGCCGGAAACTCGGGTGGCCAAGAAAGAGGAACTGCTGAATGTTCCTTATTTTGATGCCCAGGTTGCCCCTGACCATGGACGGATAAGGTTTATAGGGTTTGATGAGTACGGGAATGAAGTCTATATCACCAGCAAAAAAAACCTGGGCCGTCAATACGAGAGTATTATGCGTCAATTTATTTACCTGGCAGGCGGAAATCAGGAAGATTTCCTATTTATTAATACTATGGCCTATGTCAATTTTCTCATGGTTATTGGAGGTTACACTTCACGCCGCCTGGGTTTATCTCTTTTAGGCCGTCCTATCGTCATTAGGGGCACACAGCTTTCGTACATGAAATTTGTCCACCTGGTGAGGTTGGTCAAAAACAAGTTTTTAAAGCAAAATATGGAGGATCGCTGTGAAAATTGTTTACCTTGATCAGCTTGGTTGTCACGCTTCCGTTCTTGCCGCCTCCTGGTATGCCGGTTTCTATGATGAAACGATGCACAGCCGGGATATCCTTAAGCTACCGCATTTTGCGGCACATACTGACTTTCGTGTGGGGAAGTTATACTATGTGGGAAAAGATACCCGGGGAACTGAGCTATTTACGCTGGGAGTTGGATCGGAAGGCAAGATTATATCGATAGCTGCCTTGGATTTATTTAAATTGCTGGAAGCTAAGGAGCAAGTTTTAGTCATTGATGTTTCTCCTTGTAACCATTTCTTTATCAGACTATGCTGGTATTTGCAAATGATTAAGCCCTTAAAGTACATGATGAGTTTATGCTCCGCTTATTTCCTAAAGAGAGAGCTGCCAAAAATAAAGAAATTAGTTAAAATAAAATTAGATGAAATAGCACAAGCCAAGTTTTCTTTGTATAATAGATATATTGTGTGAATTTAGTATGGTGGTGTAATCGTAAATGACGGCAGCAGTAATAGTTGAAATAGAACCCGGTTCATTGGCTGAGGAGTTAGGCTTAAAAGCAGGAGACAAGATTATCAGTGTTAACGGTAAAACATTACGCGATGTTATTGAGTTTCAATTTGAATGGGCCGGAGAGGAAGTAGAGTTGGAAATAGAGCGAGACGGAGAGCCGCAAATATTTGAGATTGATAAGGACTACGACGAACCATTGGGTGTGGTTTTCGGCAGTGCCGTTTTTGATCGTATCAAAGTGTGCCAAAACAAATGTCTTTTTTGTTTTGTTGACCAGATGCCTTTCAATATGCGCCAAAGTCTTTATGTTAAAGATGATGATTTCCGCCTTTCTTTTCTCCAGGGGAGTTTTGTGACACTGACAAACCTTAAAAAAGAGGATATAGAGAGGATCAAAAAAGAACATTTATCTCCTTTGTATGTATCGGTTCATGCCACCGACAGTGAGCTACGGACAAGGCTTCTCAAAAACCCCCGGGCGGGACAGCTGCTGGCTCTTATGAAAGATTTAGCCCGTGCAGGCATTGAGTTCCATACCCAGGTTGTTTTATGCCCTGGAATCAATGATGGGCAGTATTTAGAACAGACTTATGAAGATTTGCTGAAGATTAAGGGCGTTAGGTCATTGGCCATTGTACCTGTAGGGATTACGAAGTACAGGGAGAACCTCCCTGAACTTCGGCTTTTCACTCCCCGCGAGGCCAGGGAGATTATTGCCTGGGTCCATGAAAAACAGCGAGAATGTCAAAAAAAACGGCATTCCAACTTTATGTGGCTTTCTGACGAGTTTTACCTGGCGGCGGGAGAAGCCTTGCCAGGATATGATACCTACGAAGATTTTCCCCAACTGGAAAATGGTGTGGGTATGGTCAGACTCTTTTGGCAGGAATTCTCTGAGCTAACTCTCCCTGAACAAGTAAGGCCTGAAAAAAAAATTACCCTGGTAACCGGTGTTTCCGGGCGCTATGTACTGGACCCACTTATAGAAAAGCTTAATCAGATTAAGGGCTTGCACCTGTCGTTAAAAGTTGTGTCCAATGAATTTTTCGGACCGACAGTGACAGTAACGGGACTTTTGACAGGAATGTGTCTCTTATCCGGGCTAAAAGGGCTTGAGCCGGGTACCGAGGTCTTTCTTCCTTCCGTAATGCTGAAAACACAGGAAGGACGTTTTCTCGACGATCTTACACCCGTGGATATTGAGGAAAGATTAGGTGTAAGGATTACCCTCGTTCCTATACATGCCGGCGCTTTATTAGAAATGATCATCTCGAGATGAGGAAGAAGGTGGAAGGATGAGTAAACCTATTGTTGCCATAGTTGGGCGTCCTAATGTAGGTAAGTCAACGCTCTTTAACCGGTTAACAGGTGGACTTGTGGCTATCGTTGAAGATACTCCCGGTGTAACCAGGGACAGGCTCTACCGGGATGCCGAATGGCTGGGAAAATCCTTTACCGTAGTGGATACCGGTGGGATTGATTTTGCCAGTGAAAGTAACTCCATCCTGGGCCAAGTGAGAAAACAGGCCCAGTTGGCCATAGAAGAAGCAGATGTTATCCTTTTTGTGGTGGATGGCCGTACGGGGATTACCTCCGATGATGAGAACGTGGCGGAAATGCTGCGTAGGACAAATAAACCTGTAATTCTCGTTGTCAACAAGGTTGAGCAATTTAAAGGCAACGAGACCGTTTATGAATTTTATCAGCTGGGACTGGGTGATCCGGTACCCATTTCCGCAGCTCATGGCATGAATATTGGTGACCTGCTGGATGAGGTCGTAGGGCACTTTAAAGACATCCCTAACGATGATTATGAGCCCGATGTGATTAAAATCGCTGTGGTGGGTAGACCTAACGTGGGGAAATCTTCACTGGTCAATGTGATCTTAGGCGAGGAAAGGGTAATCGTTAGTGACATAGCCGGTACAACCCGTGACGCCATTGACACCCCCTTTATCAAGGATAACCAAAGGTATACCATTATTGATACAGCGGGAATGCGGCGCAAGGGGAAAATCGAAGAAACAACGGAACGTTACAGTGTTATTCGTTCCCTCCGGGCTGTGGACAGGAGTGATGTCTGTCTTTTAGTTTTGGATGGAACGGAAGGCGTCACAGAACAGGATAAACGGATAGCCGGTTACATTCATGAAGCCGGTAAGGCCACTATCATTGTCATCAACAAGTGGGATTTGGTAGAAAAAGATGAGAAAACCATGCATAAATATGAAAAAACTATCCGCTCTGAACTGGCGTTTATGCAGTATGCTCCTACTATCTTTGTTTCGGCTCTCACCAAGCAGCGGGTTATTAAAATCATTGACCTGGTCAATTTTGTGGCTGAACAGCAGAATCACCGAATTAATACCAGTGTGCTCAATGAGGTTATCACCGACGCGGTTCAGTTAAATCCACCGCCGGCCGATAAGGGTAAAAGACTGAAAATACTCTTTTGTACCCAGGCAGGTATTAAGCCGCCCAACTTTATTTTCTTTGTCAATGAACCTGAATTGATGCATTTTTCCTATTTAAGATACCTGGAAAATAAAATAAGGGACAATTTTGGTTTTGAGGGGACACCTATCCGCATCACAGTGAGAAAAAGAGAAGGGTAAAAGTGGAGGGGTAATGGATGGAGTTGTTTGTGGCAGTGATCTCCGGTTATCTGGTGGGTTCTGTTTCCTTTGGCATTATCCTTACTAAGTTATTGAGGGGTGTGGACATCAGGCAGTACGGCAGTGGCAACACGGGTATGACCAACGTCATGCGAACCATCGGCAAGGGCCCTGCTATGCTGGTTCTGTTAGGTGATGCTTTAAAAGGAGCCGTTAGTGTTGGGATAGGATTAAGCTTGGGAAGTACCGTGTACGCGGTGATAGCTGGGCTGGCTGCCATGGCCGGTCATACCTACCCGCTTTTTCACGGTTTTAGAGGCGGCAGGGGCGTAGCCACAGGGTTTGGGGTAATTTTAACACTGACCCCGGATGTGACCCTTATTGCCCTGTCTATCTTTTTGTTAACGGTTTTTCTCAGCCGTTATGTATCTTTAGGCTCTATTCTGGCGGCTTTAAGCGTACCGCTCACTATGACAATTTTACAGAAACCCTTGCCTATTCTTCTTTTCGGTGTACTTGGTGCGGGGTTTGTGATTTATCGTCATAAGGCAAATATTAAAAGACTTGTGAATGGCACTGAATATAAGGTAGGGGAGAAATAAGGGGGGACTGATGTGGCAGATGTGGCTGTTTTAGGGGCTGGGAGTTGGGGGACGGCCTTAGCTGTACTACTGGCCAAAAAGGGTTTTAAGGTGAACCTGTGGGGCAGGAACAGTGAACAGATAGATTCCTTAAATCGTGCACGGGAAAATCTTCATTATTTACCGGGAGTGGTTATACCCCATGGTGTCACGGCTACCTCTGATTTAGGGGAAAGCATAGATAGTGCAAAATACATAGTGCTTTCTGTTCCTTCCCACAGCATCAGGGAACTCTGTCGTAAAATCGTTGGCCTTATTGAGGAAGAAACCGTCATCATTAATACGGCCAAGGGGTTGGAAACAGACTCCCTCAAACGATTAAGCCAGGTGATAGAAGAGGAATTAAGCGTAAAAAAACCCCATATAGCAGTGCTGTCAGGTCCCAGCCATGCGGAAGAAGTAGGAAGGGATATTCCTACGGCTGTCGTTGCCGGGGCCCATAAACGACAGGTAGCGGAAGAAGTCCAGGATTTGTTTATGTCGCCCAAATTCCGGGTTTATACAAACCCGGATCTCATTGGTATTGAACTGGGCGGGGCCTTAAAAAATGTCATCGCTTTGGGGACAGGGATTGCAGACGGGTTGGGTTTCGGCGATAATACTAAAGCCGCCCTGATTACCCGTGGTGTAGCGGAAATGGCGCGGTTAGGCGTGGCGGCAGGGGCCAATCCCTTAACCTTTGCCGGGCTGACGGGCATCGGAGATCTAGTGGTGACCTGTACCAGTATGCACTCTCGTAACCGCCGGGCAGGTATACAAATAGGCCAGGGAATTCCTTTAGAAGAGGTCCTGGCTAACATGGGCATGGTGGTAGAGGGCGTCAAAGCCACAGCGGCAGCTTTTGCTTTAAGTAAAAAATATGGTGTGCCCATGCCCATTACAACGGAGACCTATCATGTACTTTTTGAGAATAAGAAACCAAAAGAAGCAGTGGTGGACCTGATGCTCAGGATGAAGACCCACGAAGTGGAAGAGGTAGTAACCAATCTCAAATGGTAAGAATTTATCTGTGAAAAAATGACCTCTAGCTCTAAGAAGCTAAAGGTCATTTTTTTTTAGACCAGTACTAAATAAGTCCTATTGCAAGTATATATGTATTGTTAATGAATACCAGCCTGGGGGTGTGTTTACTTGTGACTCCTTGTTGATTTTAAGGGGGGATGTTACTGTACGACTGCAAAGGTTGCGAAATGATATGTAGAAGGAGGGGATAATGTGGAAAGGATTTTCCGCGACTTAGCCGAACGAACTGGGGGTGATGTGTATTTAGGTGTAGTCGGACCGGTTCGTGCCGGCAAATCGACTTTCATTAAAAAGTTTATGGATCTCTTAGTGATACCCAATATCAAAGATGTTTACGACAGAGAAAGAGCCATCGACGAATTACCCCAGAGTGGCGCCGGCAGAACCATCATGACTACCGAGCCTAAATTTGTGCCCAATGAGGCTGTAGAAATCCAGGTGAAAGAAGGACTCTCCGTAAGAGTGCGTTTAGTTGACTGTGTGGGTTATACAGTGCCCGGGGCCAAGGGTTATGAAGATGAGTTGGGCCCACGTATGGTGAATACTCCTTGGGCGGAAGAGCCCATGCCCTTCCAGGAAGCAGCCGAGATGGGAACACGGAAAGTGATCGCTGACCACTCTACTATAGGTATCGTTGTAACTACCGATGGCAGCATCACTGACATCCCACGGGAGAACTATCTTGAAGCAGAAGCCAGGGTTATTGAAGAATTACAGGCCCAGAACAAGCCCTTTGTGGTTGTCCTGAACTCTTTACATCCCAATAACGTGGAGACCATAGAACTGGCCCAGGAATTAGAGAATCTTTACGGGGTTCCTGTACTGCCCATAGATGTAGCACAGCTCAGTGAAGGAGCTATTCTTCAGATCTTAGAGGAGGCCCTCTTTGAATTCCCGGTAACAGAAGTTAATGTAAGTTTGCCTAAGTGGATTGAAGAACTTGACAGTGAACACTGGCTGCGCCAGAAGTTTGAAACAGCAGTGCATGATACCATCAGCATTGTGAGGAGACTCCGTGATATCGACCAGGCTATTGAGGTTTTAGCCCAGATGGATTTTGTGGAGGATGTTGTTTTGGATAACATGGATATGGGTACGGGAGCTGCAGCTATTGAAATGACAGCCAAAGCCGGTCTCTTCCACGAGGTTATCAATGAAGTGACTGGCTTAAAAATCGAGGGTGACCACGATGTCCTCCGGCTGATGAAAGAACTGAGTGCCGCCAAACGTGAATACGATAAGGTTGCTGAGGGATTAGTTCAAGTACATGAAACTGGTTACGGTGTAGTTAATCTTCTTTCGGAAATGCATCTGGAAGAACCGGAGCTTATTAAACAGGGTGGTCTCTTTGGTGTGAAATTAAAGGCCAGTGCTCCATCCCTGCATATTATTCGCACCGACATCACAACGGAAATTACGCCTCTTATGGGCACGGAAAAACAATGTGCTGATCTTGCCCGTTATATTACGGAAAAATTTCAGGAGAACCCCTCACAGATTTGGTCCTATGATATTTTCGGCAAATCCCTCCATGACCTGGTGAAAGAAAACATCCAGGGCAAACTGCAAGAGATGCCGGAAAATACACAAGCCAAATTAAAAGAAACCTTGCGGCGTATTGTCAACGAAGGTAGTGGGGGCATAATTTGTATCATCATTTAGTTAATCGGTCCAAAAGACCGATTTTTCTTTTTGGTGGGGGAAAAGATTTTTATGTAAAAAGATTTTTATTGAATTGGAATGAAGTTGATGTTATAATGTCTACCATACAAGGAGTTATATCCGTGATACGAGGACATGTAAGGCGGTGAAAATCATTATGGGAATTGACCAGACAAAAAAGTTTTATATGGTAAGCAAAGACATCCTGCCGGAAGCCATCTTAAAAACGGCTATGGTGAAGGAATTATTAGCCCGTGGTGAAGTTTTGACCGTGAATGAAGCTGTAGAACGTGTGGGCTTAAGCCGCAGTGCTTTTTACAAGTACCGGGACGGTGTCTTCCCATTTTATCAAGCCAGTAAGGAGAAAATTATTACAGTTTCTTTAATACTGGAACACAGGCCTGGCATCCTGTCCAACGTTCTTAACGCTGTAGCTCATTTTAAAGGAAACATTTTAACCATTAACCAGGGGATACCTTTGCAAGGGGTTGCCAATGCCACGTTAAGTATTGACACAGCAGAGGTTTTAGGGGACCTTGAAGAGTTAATCTATAAATTACAGCAGATTAGTGGTGTAAAGAAAGTAGAGATAGTAGGCCAAAGCTAGGAGGGCTTCACGTGGAAAAAATAGAGATAGCTATTTTGGGATTAGGAAATGTAGGACAGGGTGTTGTCAAAATATTACAGGAAAATACAGAAAAGTGGCGTAATAAGTGCGGTGCCAATATAATAATTAAAAAGGTTCTCGTGAGGGACCCCGCGAAAAAAAGAGATGTCAGCCTGCCCCCGGATGTGGTAACAGGCCGGTGGCAAGAGATCATCAGTGACCCGGAAATTAAAATTATCGTAGAGGTTATGGGTGGTATTGAGCCGGCAAGGACTTATGTGATGGAAGCCCTAGCCAAGGGGAAAAATGTTGTTACGGCAAATAAGGATTTGCTGGCGGAACATGGGCGCGAGTTGTTTGAAAAAAGTCAAGCGGCCGGGTGTGATTTATATTTTGAGGCCAGCGTTGCCGGCGGCATTCCTATCATCAATCCTTTAAAACAAAGCCTTATTGCCAATAATATCGAACAGGTAATGGGGATTGTGAATGGTACTACCAACTACATCTTAACCAGGATGACCCAGGAAGGGATGGGTTTTGCCGATGCCTTAAAAAGAGCCCAGGAGCTGGGTTATGCCGAAGCTGATCCCACTGCAGACGTAGAAGGTTATGATGCGGCCCGGAAAATTGCTATTCTTGCCTCTTTGGCTTTTCATACCAGAGTTACCTTCCAAGATGTCTATGTGGAAGGAATAACGAAAATCAGACCTAAAGACCTCTCCTATGCCAGGGAATTAGGTTACACCGTTAAACTTTTAGGAATTGCCAGAGAAGAAAGTGGACAAGTGGAGGCTAGGGTTCATCCCGCTTTAATCCCGTCCAGCCATCCACTGGCCAATGTTTATGATTCTTTTAATGCCGTATTTGTACGGGGCGATGCCGTTGGCGAAACCATGTTCTTTGGACGGGGGGCGGGCCAAATGCCCACAGGCAGTGCGGTAGTCGGCGATATCATCGAAGTGGTTAAAAATATAGAGAAGGGCAGTACCGGACGTTTAAGCTGTACCTGCTATGAGCATAAAGCCTTTAAACCCATGGGTGAAATTATGACCAAATACTATTTACGCTTACATGTTATCGATCGACCCGGTGTATTGGCCAGTATCGCCGGTATATTTGGCAACCACGGCGTAAGCCTCGCCTCGGTTATCCAGAAAAATTGCGAGGATGGTATTGCGGAACTGGTGGTAATTACCCATAAAGTAAGGGAAAACGATATTCAGGATGCTCTGAAAATTATCCGTGAATTATCAATAACCAAAGAGATTGCCAATTTAATCAGGGTGGAAGAAAACTGAGCTGAGGCAGGCGGATGTGCATTTTTAGTTCAGGCCCTTAAGGTTAGGAGGAAAGATGCAATGATTAAAGTAAGGGTACCGGCTACATCGGCAAACCTGGGACCAGGTTTTGATTGTGTTGGTATTGCTTTAGATTTATATAATGAATTCTACTTTTATGACCAAAAGGAAACCCCGCCTGAGGGATGTCAAACACTTTTGGAAAACAGCTTAGCCCATAGGGCTGTAGCTCATTTTGCCCGGTATTTTAGGGAAAGGACACCACAGGTCAATATCGCCGTTAAGGGTAATGTACCTCCGTCCAGAGGATTGGGGAGCAGCGCTACCCTTACCGTTGCCGGGATCATTGCCGCCAATCTGATTTTTCAGGCTAATCTCCCAGAACAAAAACTTATTGAGCTAGCCTCACAATTGGAGGGCCATCCTGACAATGCCGCTCCGGCTTTATGCGGCGGTTTGGTCGTTTCCCTGATGACTTCACAAGGATTGGTTTATAAAAAAATAATGCCCGGAAAACCTCTTAAAGCAGTGGTTGCCGTTCCGGATTTCGAACTTGCTACTTCTGAAGCCCGTAAAGTGTTACCTTCCCTCATCAGTCATAAAGACGCAGTGAATAACACCGGCCGTTTCGGTTTTTTTATGACCTCGCTGTTAACAGGCGATTATAGATTTTTGTCTGTAGCCATGGAAGATTTCTTACACCAGCCGTATCGCATGCCTTTAGTACCGGGTTTAGATCGGGTAATTAAGGAAGCTGTCAGCAAAGGAGCGCTCGGCAGTTGTTTAAGCGGAGCAGGACCTTCCATTCTGGCCTTTGCGGATCAGGAGGAGGAGGCAATTGCCAGGATTATGGTTGATACCTGGAAAGAATATAATATTGAAGCGAAAGCCTATATCTTAAACATAGCCTCCCAGGGAGCAGAATATTCCATCATAATAAATTAATCTTCTACAAAAAACCAGGATTAATTTCTTGACAGAAGGGTTTTGGGGTAATATAATAATTATTGTGGTTGTCGGGGCGTAGCTCAGTTTGGCTAGAGCGCCATCTTGGGGTGGTGGAGGCCGCTGGTTCAAGTCCAGTCGCTCCGACCATTTAATTTAATTGAGTTTACCAAACCTAAGTACAAACGTACTTAGGTTTTTTTGCTATATCTTATGAAAAGTTATACCCCGGACAAAACTTGGCTAAACTATAATATGGTATAAAATACCATTATTTTTTAAAAGGGTATTACCTGCTTCAACAGCTTCACGCTTTTTAGAAAATATTTCCCACGGTGATCAAAGAAATACGAGGAAGAGGTTTAATCGCAGGGATTGAACTTACTGACGAAAGAGCAGGGGCAATAATCATGGCGAAACTTTTAGAACAAAAAGTAATCACCGCCCCTACCCTGCAAAACCGCAAGGTGATACGGTTAGAGCCGCCTTTATTCATTACCTATGAGGAGAATGATTACATTACTGCGGCCTTGAACAATGCCATCAAGTATGCAGAAGAACTGTTAAATATTTAACAAACTTATATAACAAAAAGTAAGATGTATTAATGTGAGCGGTAGACAAAATGCTCGGGCGGGGAATATAAAATATCAGCGGCACTAATGGGAAAAACAAACTTTTTTATTGACATCACTTCCAGATGTGCTAAAATTGTTTTTGATTGGATTGGACCCTGGCGAAAATGTTCGGGTTCTCTCAAAATAAAGTCACTAAAGGGGGCATGATAAATGAGCGCATTGGGCCGTCATGTGTTGGCCGAAGTTTATGGATGTGAATTTGAGATTCTTAATGACCTAAAAAAAGTAGAGGAAATTATGGTAAATGCGGCTCTTGAGGCTGGTGCCGAAGTAAGGGAGTACGTATTTCATAAGTTTAGTCCTCAAGGGGTAAGCGGAGTCGTAGTAATCTCTGAATCACATCTGGCAATCCATACCTGGCCTGAACTAGGTTATGCAGCAATTGATGTCTTCACCTGTGGCGAAAGCGTTAATCCATGGGATGCCTGCAATTATCTCGTTGAGAAATTCAAGGCTGGGCACATGACCGCTACTGAGGTTAAAAGAGGAATCATGGAAGGACTTCAGAAGGAAGCGGTAAATCTGTAGGAGGGATATTTATTTTATTCCGACGAAAAAAGAAAGGTTAAACGTCAACCTTGCAGACCCACAAGTTTGTGAGGTTGACGTTTTGTTTTTTCTAGGATTATTTATACGCTTTTTCTCTGTAGTTTTACAGGGTTTTTGGTATAATATTTTTGTTATGAATGATAATATTCCAAAACGCCGGTTTTATAAGGTGAAAACGATGAGTGAGAAAATTGCACCTATAACCGAACATTTAGAAGAACTGAGAAGGGTTATGTTAATATCCCTTGTCTCAATTTTTTTTGCTTCTATTCTTAGCTACTTTCTATTTCTTAACACCATTAAAGATATTTTGCTTGAACCCATTAAGAAGCTGGGGATGAATTTGGTGTTTTTAGGCGTTACGGAAGGAATATTCATCCATATTAAGCTGGCCTTAATGGGTGGTATAATATTAGCGTCCCCTATTGTTTTATGGCAATTGTTAAAGTTTTTCCTTCCTGCTTTACACGTGCACGAGAAGAGGGTCTTTGTACCTGCATTTTTTCTTGCTCTCTTTTTGTTTATTTCCGGTATTTTCTTCGCGTATAAATATGCGCTGGGATTAGGCCTGAAAGTGCTTTTAATTGATTTTAGCGGCGGTCTAACCCCCATGATCTCCATAAGTAAATATATTTCCTTTATTATTGCTTTTTTGGTGCCTTTCGGTATTGTTTTTGAAATTCCCATCATTACATACTTTCTTACCTGTTTAGGATTAATTACTCCCCAGTTTTTGCGGGAGAAAAGAGGTTATGTTATATTAGGCATGTTTATCCTGGCTGCGGTGTTGTCACCGGGATCTGATGTTATATCACAGTTATTAATGGCTATCCCCATGTTAATACTCTATGAGTTAAGTATTATCATCTCTTGGTTAATCTATCGCAAAAAAGAGAAAGAAAAGGAAGAAGCCGGTTTGTGAAGAAAAGATTAAAATAATGTAAGAAATAGTATTATGTATTAATTACTATATTTTAATTGAATTTAACCGGGGAGAAGAAACCATCATTTATTTGGTATAATTGAGATAGGGGGGTCCCAATGCTAGAAAAAATTGTACTAGAATTTACTCCTGAAATCGCCGTCATCCAGGCCAAAACTCAAAAAGCACTGCACAGCAAAGCGGGCCATGTGGCAAATTTGCTTAGTATCAAAGAAGCCCCCGATGATCATTTGTGGTTACCTCTGCTCTCTCTCATTTCAGCCAAAACTTTGAAAGAACCAAATACCAAGGTGCTTCACCTGGCTGCCAGTATGCAGGTTTTATATTTCGCAACCCGTATCCATTGGGCTATTCCTGAAGATAAAGATTGTTTAAAATTAAAAGAGCAAATACAGTACCCTATTTTACTGGGGGATTTATTATACAGCCGTTTTTATGCCACTATCTGCAGGTACGAACTGGATCAATACCTGGCATATCTAGCTACCCTCATCGGGAATATTCATCAGGAACACGTCCTGCGCAATGAGAAAAGAAAACAAAATCTTCCCGAAGAACCCCATGTTCTAAGGATATATTCCCTGCTGGGGGAAACCGCCTGTTACCTGGCAGCCCATCTCCTTGTGGGTAAAACCTATCTTTCTGAAGCCATAAAACAGATTGGTAATCATCTCGGTATCCTGAGGGGTGTTTGGGGAGAAAACTATGACCCTTATCCCTATCTGGCCAAGTGGTACCGTGCCTGGGAGCTTTTGGAGTTACTGCCTCCCGGCCCGGGTCGAGAATGTTTTCAAGCTTCATTATTAGGGCTGGGTTGTAAATGGGGATTGGAAAGACCGCCTATCTGCAAAGATTTACGTGCTTAATCTTCTGTGAACACTAAATGATAAAGGTGCGATATTCAAGTGAATTATCTGTTTTATGAAATAGAAGGTGAACTTAGACAAGTTGAAGAATATTTATTGGAATATATTCAGGCAGGACATGCAGATTTACGAAAGAGTTTTGTGCACCTGTTAAAAGCGGGAGGAAAAAGGATTAGGCCGGCTTTTGCCTTATTATCGGCGAAATATGGCCAATATGAAAGCGGCAAGATCATACCTCTGGCGGCAGCTTTGGAACTCATCCATATGGCCACTCTGGTTCATGATGATGTCATTGATTCTTCTATCATTAGAAGAGGAAGACAAACCGTTAAAGCCCAATACGGTAATAATTTTTCCCTTCATTCCGGTGATTTTCTTTTTGCCAAGGCTTTAATTATTATTGAAAAATATAAGAATAACAAGATTAACCAGTTGCTGGCCCACGTCAGCGTCGAGATGTGCCAGGGCGAATTAGAACAGATAGCCTCCGCTTTTAAACTTGAACAAAACATTCGTAATTATTTTTATCGTATTAAACGAAAGACCTCACTTTTAATTTCTGCCAGCTGCCAGATTGGTGCCATCGCTGCCCAAGCCGACCCTCATATTGTGAAAACCCTGGGAAGGTATGGGCATTATCTGGGGATGGCTTTCCAAATCACTGATGATGTTTTAGACTTTATCGCCGATGAAAAAACATTAGGAAAACCGGTAGGCAGTGATTTACGACAGGGTATTATTACACTCCCGGTTATCTATCTTTTAAACTGCGGCAATGAAGCGGTGAAAAAAAGTCTTTGGGAAAAGTTAAATTCTCCTGTTAGCTCCCAGGATGATATTCATGACGTGGTGGAATTAATCAAACAAAGCGAGGCAATACCTTATTCCCTGGATATTGCAGGCCTCTATGTGGAAAAGGCTTTAAAAGAGTTGGAAATGCTTCCCGCCAATGAAATTACGGAATCCCTTCACAAATTAGCCGTGTTCATCAAAAGACGTCAATTCTAGCAATTGCTCTACCCCCTACTTACAGGTAGGGTTTAAATTTGTTAATGATGGTGATGTTATGTCTTTATCTTATCCAGTAAATTTAAATATTAGCGGTAAAGGGTGCCTGGTAGTCGGCGGGGGAAGCGTTGCCGCAAGAAAAGTAAGAGGTCTTCTGGAATGTGGGGGCAAGGTCTGTGTGGTAAGTCCTATGCTTCATCCCCTGCTCCTAAAATTAACGGAAGAAAAACAAATTGTATGGCTGAACCGTAATTTTCAAGCAGAAGATATTAACGATAAATTTCTGGTGATTGCCGCTACGGATAATGCAGAATTAAATCATGAGGTGGCGGCCCTTTGTACGGAAAAAAATATTCTCATCAACGTTGTGGACGACCCCCTTTGGTGCAGCTTTACTTTACCTGCGGTACACAGACAGGGAGATTTGCTTATTGCTGTCTCCACCAATGGAAAAAGTCCCGCTCTGGCCCGGGTCATCAAGGAAGAACTGGCGGAAAAGTTCCGGGGAGAATTTGCCCAAGCTTTAGAATTACTGGGCAATCTGCGGGAGACGCTGTTTGCGGAATGTCCTGATGACAAGATGCGGGGTAAGGTGTTGCAGGGTTTGGTTACCGGGGAATTGCTCAAACTTATTGAAGATGGACAACTGGAGGTTGTAAAGGAGAGGATTAATCGTTGTTTATTATCGTTACAGGATTAAACCATAAAACAGCGCCAGTGGAAGTAAGGGAAAAGGTGGCTGTAGCCAAATATCGCCTTCAGGATCATTTACACTATTTAATGGAGAAGCAGGGTGTGAGTGGGGCTGTGATTCTTTCCACCTGCAACAGGACGGAAGTTTACCTGTCTACAGGGGAGATAGAACTGGCCAAGGGGGTTTTACAGGAGTATTATGGGAAAATCGCCAATATGACTGTGGCCGAGATTCTGCCTTTTCTTTATACCTATGAGGAGGAAAAAGCTGTACATCACCTTTTTCGGGTATCGGCCGGATTAGATTCTATGATCTTAGGAGAAAGCCAGATCTTAGGTCAGGTGCAGGAAGCATTTCAGGAGGCACTTAAGGCCGGCACCACCAACAATTATCTTAATAACTTATGGCAAAAAGCCATTATTGTGGGGAAAAGGGCCCGTACAGAAACTTTTATCGACAGGCAGGCCGTATCTGTTAGTTCCGCTGCGGTAGAACTGGCCAAAGGAATTTTTGGTGATCTTGAGGGGCGTACGGTCATGGTGCTGGGAGCAGGGGAAACCAGTGAATTAACGGCACGTCATTTAGTGGCCAACGGTATTTCCTCTGTGATTGTGGCCAATAGAACTTTTGCCCGTGCCCAAGCCCTGGCTCAGGAGTTTGGCGGCCTGGCGGTCAAGATGGACCAGTTTCACGATTATCTAAAGGAAGCCGACATTGTCATCAGCTGTACAGCGGCACCTAATTATATTGTCCACCCGTCGGATATCGAAAGAATACAGGATCAGCGTCAAAATAAACCCTTGTTTCTCATTGATATTGCGGTACCCCGGGATATTGATCCACTCTGTGCCAGCTATCCTAATGTGACTCTTTACGATGTTGATGATTTGGAGAATGTGGTCCAGAAAAATATCAATGAGCGCCTTAAAGAAGCGGAAAAAGTGGAAAATATTATCATAGAAGAAAAAGAAAACTATTTTAAATGGGTGTGCAGTTTAAAAGTTGTGCCCACCATCGTAGCCCTTAAAGAGAAAGCGGAAGGTCTTAAGAAAAAGGAACTGGACCGGGCTTTTCGCCGCCTGGGGAATCTAAGTGAAAAAGATAAGAAAGTCATCAGTTCTTGTGTCAGTTCTGTAGTTAACCAGCTGTTACACGATGCCATACTGGAGTTAAAAGACGCATCATACAGCACCCAAGGACTTTTATACGCGGAAGTGATCAACAAACTTTTCAATTTGCAAATTGAGGAAGCTCCCGAAAAGACTCGGGTTGAATCTCACTAAAGGGGTGGGGCTTAGTAAATGGATAACCGGATTAAGGTGGGAACGCGTGACAGCGTCTTGGCCTTGCAGCAAACCCAATGGGTTGTGGAAGAACTGAAAAGATACTGGCCTCAATATGACTTTGTCATCGTTCCCATGAAAACCAAAGGGGATAAAATATTAGACGTGGCCTTAGCCAAGATTGGCGACAAAGGACTCTTTACCAAAGAACTGGAGACAGCCTTATTAGCCGGGGAGATCGACCTGGCTGTGCACAGTATGAAAGACCTGCCGACTAAACTACCCCAGGGATTAATCATCAGTGCCATGACAGAACGTCATGATCCCCGTGATGTGCTGGTTTCCACCAATAACTACAACCTGCAGACGCTTCCCCCGGGGGCCAAGATTGGCACCAGCAGTTTGCGAAGACGTGCCCAACTCTTGCATAAACGTCCGGATTTAAGGGTAGAAGACCTGAGAGGTAATATTAACACCCGTTTAGCCAAGCTGGAGAAGGAGGGTTTTGCGGCCATTATGCTGGCCGCAGCCGGTTTATCCAGGCTTGGGTTGGAGGATCGAATCAGCACCTGGTTTTCGCCGGAGGAAATCGTGCCTGCTGTGGGTCAGGGATCCATTGGCGTAGAGAGCCGGGAAAATGATGAAAGAATCACCGAAATTGTGGCAGTTATAGACCATTGGGAAACCAGGGTGGCTATCACGGCGGAAAGGGCTTTTCTACGTACCCTGGAAGGAGGCTGCCAGATACCGATAGGTGCCTATGGCGAGGTTAAAAAAGAGGGTCTGGTTTTAACCGGGGTTGTGGCAAGCCTGGATGGTACCAGGCTGATCCGTCAAGCGATGACGGATGCCCCGCAAAATGCCCCAAGTCTCGGGGAAAAACTGGCAGAATTGATGCGAAGCCAAGGAGCCCAGGAAATATTAAACCAAGTGTTACAGGAGATAGAAAGATGAATGAAGGAAAAGTGTATTTAATCGGCGCCGGCCCGGGTGATCCCAAATTAATTACCGTAAAGGGGCTGGAATGTATCAAAGAGGCTGATTGTATTGTCTACGACAGGTTGGCCAGCCCGCGGCTTTTATCTTATGCCAGAAAAGATGCCGAACTCATTTTCGTCGGAAAATCACCGGAACGGCATGTCTTAAAACAGGAAGAAATCAATGAGCTCCTCGTGAAGCTCTCCTTGGACGGGAAAACCGTAGCCAGATTAAAAGGGGGGGACCCCTTTGTGTTTGGCAGAGGGGGAGAAGAAGCAGAAGTGCTGCGGGAACACCAGATACCCTTTGAAGTTGTACCTGGTATAACCTCTGCTATTGCCGTTCCCGCCTATGCAGGAATTCCTGTTACCCATCGAGATTATACCTCAACCTTTACCATTATTACCGGGCATGAAGATCCCCTCAAAGATGATTCCCGTATCGAATGGCCATGCTTGGCCGGCAGGTCTGGTACTCTGGTATTTCTCATGGGTATGGAAAATTTACCCTTAATTGTGGGACAGCTCTTGAAACACGGTAAAGATCCAGGAACCCCGGTGGGTGTTATTCGCTGGGGCACCAGGCCTGAGCAGCAAACGGTTACCGGAACACTGGCGGATATTGAAGTAAAGGTACAAGAGGTTGGGCTCACTTCTCCGGCCATCATTATTGTAGGGGAAGTGGTTCAATTACGAGGGAAACTCAGCTGGTTTGAGGATAAACCTCTTTTTGGGAAGCGTATTGTGGTGACACGGTCCCGAGAGCAGGCCAGCCAGCTCAGTGAGGAAATTAGTCGCTTAGGTGGAGAAGTTTTGGAGTTTCCAACCATTACCATTGCCGAACCTGATGATTATGGTCCCCTGGACCAGGCCATTCAAGAGATTAGTGATTATCAGTGGCTGATTTTCACCAGTGTCAACGGTGTGCAGCACTTTTTCAAGCGTTTTCGGGACCTGGGCCGGGATATCCGGGAACTATACAATCTTCGCCTCTCTGCCATTGGACCGGCCACTGAACGGGCTTTAGCGGAAAAGGGCTTCCTGGTGGATTATGTACCACAGGAATTTCGGGCCGAGGCCATTGTGGAAGGGCTGAAAACCAGGATAAAACCGGGGGACAGGGTTCTTCTACCCAGAGCGGACATAGCGAGAGCCCTCCTGCCGCAAGAACTTCGAAAGCTGGGAGCGCACGTTACGGAAGTAGATGTCTACAGGACAGTGAAGGAAAAGAGTTCCGTCCGGGAACTGTTAAACTACCTCAAGGAAAACAAGATTAGTGTCGTAACCTTTACCAGTTCATCGACAGTGGTAAATTTTGTGGAGATGTTAGGTAAAGATAACCTTTCTTTATTAGAAGGAGTAGTCATAGCCTGCATAGGGCCCATTACGGCACAAACCGCCCAGGAATATGGGCTCAAAGTGGAAATTCAGGCAGAAGAGTACACCATTCCCGGTTTAGTGAAGGCTATTCTCGCTTATTATCATTAAATGTTTAAAAGGAGTGAGGTAGGCATGTCAGTTTTTCCTTGGCTGCGCATGCGCAGGTTACGACAATCCGAAGGAATAAGACGCTTAGTGAGGCATACATATTTGCAGCTTGATGATTTGATTTATCCCATCTTTGTCAGTGAAGGCCACAATGTAAGAAACCCCATACCTTCTATGCCGGGGATTTACCAGCTTTCCCTGGACAGGGTTTTGGAGGAAGCAGAAGAGGTAGTGGCTTTGGGAATTCCTGCCATATTATTATTTGGCATTCCTGAAACAAAAGATGAAGTGGGCAGCCAGGCCTATGCCGAACAGGGCATAGTACAAAAGGCGGTCAAAGAGATAAAGGGTAAATACCCGGAAATTGTGGTGATTACCGATGTCTGCCTCTGCGAATATACCAGCCATGGTCACTGTGGTCTCGTGGAAAAAGGGGAAATCAAAAATGATGAAACTCTGGAACTTTTGGCTTTAACCGCACTAAGCCATGCCCAGGCCGGTGCTGATATTGTGGCTCCCTCTGATATGATGGACGGGAGGGTTTATGCCATCCGTCAAAAGCTGGATGAAAAAGGTTACAGCCACATCCCTATCATGGCTTATTCAGCCAAATATGCTTCCTGTTTTTACGGGCCTTTTCGTGATGCAGCGGGCTCAGCCCCTCAGTTTGGTGACAGGAGAAGCTACCAGATGGACCCGGCCAGTTCTGTGGAACAAGCCTTAGAAGAGGTGCGGCTGGACCTGGCGGAAGGGGCCGATATGGTGATAGTCAAGCCTGCCCTGGCTTACCTTGATGTCATCCGCAGGGTAAGGGATACTTTCGCTGCTCCTGTTGTCGCTTATAATGTGAGCGGGGAGTACGCTATGGTGAAAGCTGCCGCCCAGAATGGCTGGCTTGATGAAAAGAAAACTGTGCGGGAAATGATGCTGGGTATGAAAAGAGCGGGCAGTGATATGATTATCACTTATCACGCCAAGGATATAGCCAAATGGATCCGGGACGGAAATTTTTAGATAGGAGGTAGATGGTATGGGTAAAAACTATTCCACCTCACGGGCCTACTATGAAGAAGCACAACAATATATACCCGGCGGTGTGAACAGCCCGGTCAGGGCTTTTAAGGCCGTGGGACATGATCCTGTTTTTATTGCCCGCGGCGAGGGTGCTTACCTCTATGACGTAGATGGTAACCAGTATATTGATTATGTGGGCTCCTGGGGACCTCTCATCCTGGGACACCGGCATCCCCAGGTAGAAGAAGCCCTAAGGAAAACCCTGGAGATCGGGACGAGTTTCGGGGCACCGACTTTACTGGAGACGGAAATGGCTAAGCTTATCCGGGAAATCGTTCCTTCCATTGAAATGGTGAGGATGGTGAATTCGGGGACAGAAGCAACCATGAGTGCCTTGCGTTTGGCCAGAGCTTACACCGGTCGGGATAAAATCGTGAAATTTGCCGGTTGTTATCATGGACATGCCGACCCCCTCTTGGTGAAGGCAGGTTCCGGTGTTTTAACCTTAGGAATTCCCTCCAGCCCCGGTGTGCCTAATAGTATTGCCCAGAATACCATTACGGCCCAGTTTAATGATCTGGCTGGGATGGAGGCTATTTTTAGAGCGGAGGGAAACAATATTGCCGCTGTGATCGTGGAGCCGGTTCCCGGCAATATGGGCGTCGTTTCTCCTGAACCTGGGTTTTTGGAAGGGTTAAGAAAAATTACCAAACAGTATGGAGCCCTTTTAATCTTTGATGAAGTAATGACCGGATTCCGTGTAGCCCTTGGTGGCGCCCAGGCCCTGTATAACATAGATCCCGATTTGACCTGTTTAGGCAAGATTATTGGCGGAGGGCTTCCTGTGGGTGCTTATGGAGGCAAAGCCGAGATTATGAAAATGATTGCCCCGACGGGACCTGTGTACCAGGCCGGTACCCTTTCCGGCAATCCCCTGGCGATGGCGGCGGGACTGGCTACTTTAAGGGTCATCAACACACCGGGCTTTTATGAAGAATTAGAGAAAAAAGCTGCTTTCCTGGCAGAAGGCCTTGCCGATGCGGCTAAAGAGGCAGGGGCCAAAGTCTATTTCACCAGAGTAGGCTCTATGCTGTGTTGCTTCTTTACAGAAGAGAAAGTCCGCGATTTTACTTCTGCTTCCACTGCGGATACGGAAGCCTTCGGGAAGTTCTTCCGTTCTATGCTGGAGCAGGGTGTTTATCTGGCTCCCTCCCAGTTTGAAGCCCTTTTTGTCTCCAGTGCCCACAGCATGGCGGACCTGGAAAAAACTATTGCCGCCAGCCGTATAGCTTTCCGAGCTGCTATTAAATAACGAACTACGACAATCCGATATCCGACTTCCGACGTCCACGGAAATTTATAGAGATCCCCGGAATTACCAATTTCAAGCTGGTTCAAGATACGTGTTGATTAACCCACACTTTGTGGGTTTTTTTCTTAGTTCAGCCAACTGATAACTGCGAACTGTCGGATGTGGGAAAATCGGAAATCGAGGGCGATGGCTCGATGTCGGAAATCGGCGATCGGATAGCGTTAGCAGGCAGGAGATGGCAAAAGAATAGCGAATAAAGTAAGGACAAAATTTGGGGTGAGGCTTGATATGGACGTATACGAAAAGTTTTTAAAGGATTTACAGCGGCGGTTGGATGTGGATCTTACAGGGTATAAGCGACCGCAAATGGAAAGAAGAATCAATACCCTTATGCGTTCTTTAGGGGTAAAAGACTATGATGAATTCATAGATTTAATGGTTAGGGATAAACAGAGATTTGACCAGTTTTTAGATCATCTAACCATTAACGTTTCGGAGTTTTTCCGTAACCCTGCCCAGTGGCAGGTTTTAGAGAAACAGATTTTGCCGGCCCTTTTAGCGCAAAATCCCAATTTAAAAATCTGGAGCGCAGGTTGTTCCACGGGGGAAGAACCTTATTCTCTGGCCATGCTGTTATCAGAAGTTGCTCCCCGGGGACAGCACAGCATCCTGGCCACGGATTTTGATGTCAGGGTATTAAAAAAAGCCCAGGAAGGTGCTTATCCGGCAAAAACCACAGCAGGGATTCCAGGTCATTACCTGCAGAAATATTTTATCCAGCAGGGTGATACATACAGGGTCAAAGACGAACTAAAGAGACTGATCACTTTCCGTAATCATAATTTGATGCGCGATAAGTTCCCCGAACAGCTTGACCTGATTTTATGTCGCAATGTAGTGATTTACTTTACGGAAGAAACAAAATACGAACTCTATAAGAAGTTCTTTTACGCACTGCGTAGGCAGGGAATACTTTTTACCGGCAGTACCGAACAGATCATCCAGGCCAGGGAAATCGGCTATGAATCGGTCGCCATATTCTTCTATCGTCGACCCTAAAGATTTGCTGAATAGTACTTTTTAGCTGGGGAATGCTAAAAAAAGTATTTAACAATGCTGGGAGGTATTATACGTTGGGTAGTAATCCTCTAATCCACTCTCTTGGTCATCAAATTTTAGCGGAACTCCATGACTGTAACAAAGATTATTTAGATGAAATAGAGAAATGCCGGGAGATCATGGTAGGAGCTGCCCAGGCTGCTCATGCGGAAATAAGGGAGACTGTCTTTCACAAATTTGAACCCCAGGGAGTCAGTGGTGTGGTAGTAATTTCTGAATCTCATCTCACGATTCATACCTGGCCCGAACTGGGTTATGCCGCCGTAGATGTCTTTACCTGTGGGGAAACAGTGGATCCCTGGGATGCCATTGAACATATTGTAGTGGAGTTTGATGCCGAGTACGTAACGGTTTTAGATATAAACAGGGGTATGAAAGATTTAAACAAATTAGTGAAAGGTAAAGGGAGAATCAAATCTATAGAGCAGTTTTAGTTACAGGAGGAGATTCAATGAGTAATTTGTATCCTTACAAAGGAAGTTTGCCGCAGGCAGAGGAGGATGTTTTTATTGCACCCGGTGCCACCGTTATCGGGAAGGTTACTTTAAAAAAAGGTGTTAACATCTGGTACAACGCTGTCATCCGTGGTGATGTGGAAGCCATCTCCGTGGATGAATATACAAATATCCAGGATAACTGTATCGTTCATGCTGATCCGGGATCACCCACAGTTATCGGTAAATATGTAACCATTGGTCACAATGCAGTGGTTCATGGCTGCAAAATAAATGACTACAGCTTAATCGGTATGGGTGCTATCATTCTTAATGATGTGGAGATCGGGGAAGGGGCTGTGATTGGAGCCGGCGCGTTAGTTACCAAAGGAACTAAAATTCCCCCTTATTCTGTGGTAGTTGGTTCTCCGGCCAAAGTAATTAAGACCTTAGATTCTTCTAGTTTTGAAGAGAGAAAGACCCATGCTCTTAGATATTACAAATTGAGTCGGGCGCATATAGAGAGCCTGAGTGAATAAAAGCATGGATCTTAAAGCATTGAGTAATCAATGCTTTAATTTTTTGCTCAGAAAAGGATTTATTGGGTATAAAGTCGAAATAGGGTAAATGTTGGGAGGTGAAGACAATTGGAATCTATCTTTGTCTTAGATATCGGCACCAGGACAGTAATGGGTTTAATCGCCTCATTAGAGGATGGGAAGCTTTCTGTTTCTCATTTGATTTATAAAGAGCATAAGACCAGATCAATGTTAGACGGGCAAATACATAATGTAGAACAAGTTACGCAAATTGTCAAAGAAATAGTACAGGAAATTAGGAGCCTGTCCGGTTTGGAATTAAAAAAAGTGGCTGTAGCTGCAGCAGGTAGGGCTTTACGCACAGTGAGGGGTACGGCCAAAGTTAAATTTCCTGTGGGAACTGTCATCACCAGGGAAGATGTTTTATCTCTTGAATTGCAGGCAGTACAGGATGCCCAGCTTGCCCTGCCCAAAAACCAAGGCTATATACCTCTTTCCCAACAGTATTACTGTGTTGGTTACAGTGTGGTGGAACAACATCTGGATAATATTACCATCGGTTCTTTAGTTGGTCAGAGGGGACAGGACGCGGACCTTCAGGTCGTGGCTACTTTCTTGCCGCGCATTGTTGTTGACTCCTTGCAGACTGTGGTGGAACAGGCAGGGCTGGAGTTGTTCAGTATCACCCTGGAGCCCATTGCTGTAGCCAACCTGGTTTTAAATCCCACCATGAGACGTTTAAATTTAGTACTGGTTGACATTGGGGCGGGAACATCTGATATCGCCGTGTGCGGTGATAACACTGTCAGCGCCTTTGGCATGGTACCCATGGCGGGCGATGAAATTACAGAGGCTATCTGTGATGCGTATTTATTAGATTTTAACGTGGGGGAACAGGTAAAACGCAACCTAACTGATGAAAATATTACCGTAACAGACGTATTAGGTATTGAACAAAATCTCAAAAAAAGTGAAGTTCTCACAACCTTAGTCCCCGCTGTAGATAGTTTGGCGGAGGCAATTGCTCAAGAAATATATGGATTAAACGGCAAAACACCGCAGGCTGTATTGTTAGTGGGCGGCGGCAGTCTTACTCCCGGGCTAACCCGTAGCTTGGCTGAGAAACTTCAGCTCCCCGAAAACAGGGTGGCCGTGCAACAGGCCGGCAAACTGAACAATGTTTTAAATTTACCGCCCGATTCTCTGGGGCCCAATTTTATCACAGTACTGGGTATTGCCTATACAGGTTTAACCTGTCCAACCATGGGGTTTGTTTCCGTAAACATTAATGATATACCTGTACGCCTGTTAAATATAGGGAAAAATACCGTGGCGGAAGCATTACTGGCGGGAGGCTTTAATCTCCGTGACCTTTATGGCAGACCTGGTATGGCCTTAACCTTTGAAATAAACGGACAGATGGTTTCTATCCCCGGTAAAATGGGAACACCCGGCAGTATCACTTTAAATGGTGAGCCTGCCCAATTAAACAATACGGTAAGACAAGGAGATAAAATTATCTTTACGCCGGGCAAGCCCGGTGAAGAGGCCAAAGCTACCTATGGAGAGGTCTTGAAAGATTATTTTGGTTTTTGTCGAGTAAACGGAAAAAATGTGGAGATAAAACCGGTTGTTAAAACAGGTAATAAGATTATCTCTCTTGAAGACAACATCGTTGATGGCAGTAAAGCGGAAGTGGTGACGAAGCAAACTGTAAAAGACGTCCTGGCGGAAGCCGGTTTTCTCGGGGGTTCTACAGAGGTGACGGTTAATGGTAAAGTTTTATCTCTACTGGATATGTCCCTTTGTACAATTAACGGCAAAAAGGCAAAGCTCGATGACCAGGTAGCACCGGGAGATCACATTTATTTTGAACCTGTAAAAAATCTTACTGTGGACAATTTTCTTCCCGGAACTGTCACTAAAGGAACTGCCCTACAAGTTTATGTAAACGGAGAAAAGGTTGCTCTGCAGCAGGGTGAAAAAATCTGGGTGAATAAAAATCCTGCGGAAAGAACTACCCCGGTTCAACCAGGTGATGAAATTGACTATCAATTTTGTGATAAAAAATTTCCTCCTATCCTCATCGATATATTTAATAAAATAAATTTTTCACCAAACCCGCCTCCTGGCAAAACCCGGCTTTTGCTTTTGGTAAATAACGAAGAGAAAGAATATACGTACCCTTTACAAGATGGAGATAAAATTGAAATTTCCTGGACATAATATATTTCGATCTCCGACTCCCGATTCCCGATTGCCGATTATAAAAAATAAAAAACTAGCGACTAAGCTAGCTTTTTGGCCTAATTATTTTTATGCGTACTTATAGTAAAGTTAAGTTGTTATTTTGGCATTTTACGAGCCAGTAAACGGCTGTTTTCCAGGTCAGCGGGGTAAACCTCTATAAGTTTTATTTCTTCCTTTTTTAGAAAATGTTCCAGGACTTTATTATTCCTATACTGGGGCGAGACAAGAATGAAGCCGAGTTTCTTTTCGGGCAGGTAGAAATCTAAGCATAAACTGCGTATATAATAGCCTTTAACGATTTTCATATCAGGATATGTTTTTTTGAGAAACTGTTCTAGCAGTTCTTTGGGGTTCTCCTTTTTTACAGGGTGACCGGTTTTAGATTGATTATACTGCTGCTGGTGGAGTTGTTCCACTTTGTCCACGATGTTCTGCTGCTCACTGGTTTCATGACGTAGGGCGAGATTTAAAATACGGGTTAAATCTTTTTGCAGGTCGCCAAAACTGTTCATAATAACACCGTTAGGTAATTTTTGTGAGATCAACTGCCTTAACATGGGCTCCAGATGTTGCTCCTGTCCGTCTACAAGGCCTAAAAGCAAGGGTTTCATTTCTTCAATTACTTTAACCGCTTCCTCCAATAATGTTCCTTTATGATGTTCGTTTGTATGGCTTAACTCGATTAATATGTTGACTAAACGGTCAACACGTGATAAAATAGCTTTTTCAATAAGACGGTCATCGCGATTCAAATTAATCACCTCAGTGTGGGGAATTCTATTAAATGTTATTATGAAAAAGGACAAATATGCCAAGTTTTTTCTCCAGTAACTACCAAAAAATTATCTTAGTAATTAGTCTTGACCGCCATATGATATTTTGTTAAAATATAATTCGTCACGTCGAGACGGGGCATAGCGCAGCTTGGTAGCGCACCTGGTTTGGGACCAGGGGGTCGGGGGTTCAAATCCCTCTGCCCCGACCATGTCAAGAGGATAATCATGGCCCGTTGGTCAAGTGGTTAAGACACGGCCCTTTCAAGGCTGTAACACGGGTTCGAATCCCGTACGGGTCACCAAAAAAGCAGGTACTAGTTATTAGTGGACTAAACCCACTAGCAACTAACAACTATATAAGGAGCTGTGGTGTAGTGGCCTAACATGCCTGCCTGTCACGCAGGAGATCGCGGGTTCGACTCCCGTCAGCTCCGCCATACATGCCGACGTAGCTCAATTGGCAGAGCAGCTGACTTGTAATCAGCAGGTTGCGGGTTCGAGTCCCATCGTCGGCTCCACTCTTCGAGATTCGATTTTCGAAATTAGAGGTTCGACTAGATGCAAACCCCATCGGGTTTGCCACGTTAATCGGACTTCCAATCTCGAATATCCAACATGGAGGGGTTCCCGAGCTGGCCAAAGGGGGCAGACTGTAAATCTGCTGGCACTGCCTTCGTAGGTTCGAATCCTACCCCCTCCACCAATACAGGGGCGTAGCCAAGTTGGTAAGGCAACGGACTTTGACTCCGTCATGCGTAGGTTCGAGTCCTGCCGCCCCTGCCATCTTCAAAAAGTTTCTAGTCACTAGTTCATAGTTACTAGTGGACAAAAAATAAATTATGTGTATAATTATACTAGTGACGATCAACTAGCAACTAGCAACAATATACATGCGGCTGTGGCGGAATTGGCAGACGCGCTAGATTCAGGTTCTAGTGGGTGCAAGCCCGTGGGAGTTCAAGTCTCTTCAGCCGCACCACCAATAAAATCAAGGCCTTGGGGCTTTTTTTATTTTTGCATTTTTGGTCTAAAAAATAGACTGTGGGCTAAAAATGGGCTAATTTTAGGCTAAAAAAATTTAGCTCAACAGTTGTTCAAATTTTTGGGCGGTATCTAGAGCTTTTTTTGGTAAAACATGTCCGTAAATATTTAGGGTAGTCTGTATGTCAGCGTGGCCGAGCCTTTCACTCACAGCATTAATCATTTCGCCAGCAGCTAGCAGGATTGTTGCATGGGTATGGCGGAGATCGTGAAATCTCATGCCTTTATGGCCGTATTTAGCAGCGAGGTTTGAAAATCGATGTGATAGATTTTTTCTATCTATTGGATTCCCTTGCGAATCCAGGAAAACAAGAATTTTGCTTAGGTCATTGTTTTTGGAAGAACCATTTAATCCCTTGAGTTTGCGTGACTGTTTCCATAAATGCCATCTCAGGACTGCAAGAACTCTTCTTGTCACAGGTATTATTCGCGTGCTTGTTTCGTTTTTGGTCCGGGGTCGATGCTCATATTTCCCGTCTTCATGGCGGTGCAATGTCATTGTTACTCGTATTTTCTTTTCTTTCCAGAGGATATCCTCTCTACGCAGCCCTAAAAGCTCTGATTGCCTCATGCCAGTATAAGCGGCAGTATGTATAAGAGGCCAGTCTATGTGTTTCCTGGTGTTTTCTAGGAAGGTTTTAAGCTCTTCTTTGGAAAGGATAACCATTTCTTCTTTTTTGCGTTTTTTATTTTTATCCCTGGGCGGCTTAACGCTGTCACAGGGATTTTTTTCTATCAGTTCCAAATCGACAGCTTTATTGAGAGCCTGGTTTAAAATTGTGCCGATATATATGATCGACCTGTTTGAGAGGCCGCCTTTACCATCAAGTCGGCCGGCTTCTGTTTTATAGCTGTAAAAGGTTTGAATGTGGAGCGGGGTAAGCTCGGAAAGAGGTATGTGTCCAATACAAGGATTGATATGTTTTTCTATTTCCCACCTGTAACTATCATATGTATTCTTTTCAAGATCGGGTTTAGCGATAGTATCCACCCAATTGATGAGAAAATCGGCTGTTAATTGTTCAGAGTATTTCTTAGGTGGATTTTCAAGTTCGTCCAACATTTGCCGAAGTATAGCTTCAGCTTCCGGTCTTGAAACATGAACATCTTTTCGCTTTTTTTTGTAAGTACCGGTCTTGGGGTCACGTCCCAGGTTTATTACTATTCGATAGTGTTTTTCGCCAATTTTGTCTATTCTGCTTGTGTATTTCATGCAGGAACCTCCTATAAGAAAACCAGCCGGGCGGGCTTTTAGCTTTGTCTTGAAGTAGCGTTTAGGTAATCATATAATTTCATAAGAGTAAATAGTACGCTTGCTAGTTGCCATGATTTGTTTCCCCATAAAGTTGATTTCCATCTGGGTTAGAACAATTATTCAAGCTCTTCTGGACAATAAAGTCCTATTTACACTAACCAAATCAAAAAATATAATGGCAATTGAGAAGAATTACCAAAGGAATAGCGTCTGAAAAAAGGACAAGCAGAATACAATAAAAACCAAGGTTAATCTCTTTGTTTAAAAGGATGGAGATGTTTATGAAAACCCGAGACATTGATATACGTATGAGCTTGCATTCTATATTATCAGAGGAATTCTCAGATGATCCAAATACATTAATCATTGATGAGCTCGGGCTATGTCAAGGAGACGCAAGAGTTGATGTTGCAGTAATAAATGGCGCCATACACGGCTACGAGATCAAAAGCGAGAGCGATACATTAGAAAGACTGCCGAATCAGATTGATATATATAACAAAATTTTAGACAATATAACAATAATAACTGGGCAATGCCACATTGATCGAATCTTAAAGATGACACCCCCCTGGTGGGGGGTACAGCAGGCGGAAATGAGTGATACCAAAACAATAATATTAAGTACGATAAGGAATGGTAAACAGAACCCAGATATCGATCCACACTCCTTGGTACAATTATTGTGGCGAGATGAGGCTTTGGAATTACTTAAGGTTTATGGGGCAGAAAGGGGATTTATAAGTAAACCGAGGAGAGATATATGGAATAGACTAGTAGATTGTGTTCCTTTGGAGGAGTTGAAGTTTCATGTTAGGAATCAACTTAAGAAGAGAAAAAATTGGAGATCTGTTTAGTAACGTAGGTTAGATGATGGTTTGTTCCGACCCGTCGCCAAGTTTCTGCATTTCCACTTGAACAGTCTCTGTTAGAACAATTGAAGACGTATTCATCCCCCCAGCTAAAGCCCTTGCCGCAGAAACTTGGGTGATTGACTAATTGGGCTGACAAGCCGTGCATTTGATCCCAGGTGTTCTTTTTGACTTGTACCCCTTTTACTACGAGCCAAGAGTTTTCTGTGGTATATCTAATATTGCCGCTCATCCGCATTATTCTTGGGTCGATATCAACATACTCCGGATGTGCTATTGCGTAATCCCCAAATGTCGGCATTCTCTTGAATAAATGTTCTTTACCTTTGAGTATTTTCCAAACACCCCATTCCGATCTTGGTATTATCCCTATACTATTAGCGGGTATTTCAGATAGTGTTTCGGGGAACGCTGACGCACAAATTGTTAATGTACGCCAATCCATAATAGACGGTAAGTCTTTTAGAAGAGTTAGTGCGAAAATTGCATTCTTGCTGTCGTCGTTTGTAGATATGCTTCTTAAATCAATGATAATATCGGTCTCAGCTGGTGTGACCTTCAATAGTTTTATTAAATCTATTATAGCCCCTTTAACATCTAAAAAGTCTTCGTCCTCAAGTCTTAAACATACGCCTAAACCGTCTTTTTTATGGGCTTTTATTACTTCTTGCTGATAGTCTTTGTCACGAGAGGTTCCAGTTACAGGTATAGCTTTCATTTTGTTTCTACGGATATCTTCCAAGATGAAGTAGAACGGATGAAGTCCATTTGACATTCTCTCAGATTGGTCAATCCAATATGGATCGATGAATACAGGGCGTTTTTCCCCCCATGCGTTCAATAACTCTTCCCCGATACCATTAAGATGGTCATCAATTGATTTCGCTGGTCTTTCATTGACATAGTCGTAGGGAACAGGAACCAATTCAATTAAAGGCGTAAGGGATTCCCGGCTTGATGCGTCAAGCTGTTTAAGAGCTATTTGTTCACCCCTCTTCCATTTTAATACCGGAACATAATGTTTCTGGTCAAACATCAATTAATACCTCCCTGTTATTGAATTTCCATAACGCTCTCGCCGATATTAATTTTATTGTCATCGTAAAGAGTTTGCGGAAACGATTTTAATATGTCTGAGGATCAAAGATATTTCCATCATCTTCCTCCTAGATACCGATTGCCTCAAGAATTCTTATCCGCCTTTCTGCCAGACTTAAAGGTATATTGCATTCCTCAGCGATTTGAAATGACCAGGTGGGACGAAATTTCTTTAAAATTGATGGTGGCACCAGGAGAACTGCGGCAAAATCTTCGGCCTGATTCTCCTGCTTGTCCTGAACGATGCCGTCAATATGTGCATAGTTCCCCCGATGGAGGAAATGATGACCCAGGGCATGGGCAATCATATGTTTTTCTTGGGCAATATCTATACTTTCTTTAACAGCGATTTGAGTTATCTCATCGTTTGTTGCTATGTACCTTTCTTTGAGCCTTCCTTGAAAAGGAAAGGTATAGAATATTATGTTTTCTTTGTCTAGAATGGTCGATAATTGTTGAAAATCTATATAAGAATCCAAAAGCCCGTGGAGTTCTAATACCTCCAGGGCTTTTTTTATAGCAATGTTCATGATGACCACCTTATTTTATTCTTCTGATGTGAGCTGTCTCCATTTGTAAGACATCTACCTTAGCTTCGATACGGCCCAGGGTAGAGAGTATTTTTTCGTTAACATCGGTCTGTACTTCCCTGGCGTCAAAGAGGGCAGAGAGCTTTTCACCGTGGTTTTGCTCGATGCGTACAAGGTATTGTTCTAGTTTGGATTGTCCTTGTTTTAGTTCCGTAATATCATTCCGCATTTCCTGTTGATCCTGTTTTAGAAATGCAACATCTTTACTCAATCTCTCTTGACCTTGTTCTAACGAATTTAGCTTGTCCAGGATTTGCTTTAAAACATCTTCCATTATCATTCACCATCCTTCTTCTGTTGAGCCCGTTTCTGGCGTTCCTTCTCAATAATTTTGAGAGCAAACTGCATGTGTTCGGCCAAGGATTCCTTTTCCTCATCAGTTAGGTCCGGGACCTTCTTTAGCAGGTCATCGAGAAGGGGGTCGGTGATTGGGAGAACATCTTCTATGATTTGCTCAGCTGGCCGGCGCTCGTCTGTACGGCCAAGAAGATAATCGGTTGATACGTCAAAAAAAGTAGCGAACTTTTTTAATGTTTCATTATCTGGTTCTCTACGATCTGTTTCATACATTGCTATGGCACTTTTTGAAACTTCAAACAGGTCAGCTAATTCTTGCTGGGATAATCCTTTTTCTTTTCTTAGTTCTGATAATCTTTCACCAAAACTTGGCATAACACCACCTCTATTAAATAATATCACGATACGTGATTTATAAAAACAAAGTTCACGATAAGTAATATTTTTACTAAAAATCTATTGACTGTTCACTAAACGTGAGTATAATTATAATTAATCAATGTTCACGTTTGGTGAGAAAAGTGAGGTGATAAAGTTGCAACCTGTACCTAATAAAAAAATGAAGAAATTAAGGGAAGAAATGGGACTTACACAAGCGGAAGTGGCTACAAAGCTTGAAATGCCTTTGAGTTCTTATGCAATGATTGAGGCAGGTTACAGGAGAAATCCCCGGAGAGAAGTCCAGAAAAAGATAGCTAATTTCTACAGTTGTACTGTAGATGAACTTTTTTTTGACGACGATGTTCACGAAACGAGAACGTTGCCCGAAGCCAAAGCGGGATGAAAGGAGGGGGGAGGAATGTTTTGTAAGAACTGCGGCTTATCAAACGTGGAAGACGCTAATTTCTGTGAATACTGCGGAACTAAGCTAAACGAGATATGCCCGAGGTGCTGGAAGAAAAATGGGCAACCTGGAAGTTGCCCGACAGATAAATGCGATTAGTCACCAAAACTGTTTTCGTACTCTGCAAGCAACCCATTGGAGCCAAACAGAGTAGGAGCTCCGCAATACTCACAGTGCCATGCATCCGGAATATTAACTTTGGCACATTTTTCATCAGTACAGGTGTTTAATAGCGGTGTCCCACACATTTTGCAAAACTTTGCATAATCGGAAAACTCTTTGTTCTGGCATTTGAGACACATGTCGGTTCTGCCTTCCAAGATACCACCTCCTTCAATACGGATAGCCTAGACAACTATCTAATTCGACAGAGCGGTGGTAAATCCTGTATTAAGTTATCAGAGTCAACTCAGTCCAGAGTGGGATAGGGGAGGGGTGAAAATGACGCTGGATAGAAGAACTACCATCGGACGCCAGATGATTTCTCTTAAAAAAGCCCGGGAAAAGCTTGATATGGGAGACACATGCATCAGAAAGATAATAGCCACGGATCCGACATTTCCAGCATATTTCATCTGTGGCCGTTGGAAAATTGATGAACAGGAACTGGACAAATGGATAGAGTGTAAGAGGGCAAATGCTGGTGTTCAATTCATCCCATCTGGGAGAACGCAAACAAAAGCACATAAGAAAACACCTGCCCGACAACAACACTGTACGAAGGTGTACGAAGTTATTACTCCCGGATGGAGCCCAGGGAATAAAAATAGTGCAGTTTAGTTGCTTAGAAGGCCTTGCGTTATAGCCCAAAACCCGAAGCTAAAACTGGATGAAAGGAGGGCTGAAAGTGCGCATCTCATATTATCGCGAGAGACCTGAACAAGAGCCGGAAGTGGTTACTGTTAGTGAGGCTAAAAGGTTGTTGAAGACCAAGGGTGGTGAAGCCTGGACAGAGCATTACGAGCGCGATGGAGGTTTGTTTGATGTTACACCAATACTGCTTACAGGGAACAACTCTAAGTTTAAATATAACAGGCATCTGTGACAGTGTTGGTCAATTTGTCATAAGGAGTGATTTTCATGTCAATACAAATCAATCCAAAGGCTTTAGGGTTTACCCCGACACCCAGCGAGATCCAAATCGCTAGGGAGGTGTGGGCCCAGACCCCTAATCCGACTGTAAAAATGATGTTAAGCCAGTTTAGCGACGAATGCCCGATTTGCGGCCTTGGGGCCAGAAATTGGCGGCTGCTGCCACCAATTAAACCTATGGGGTCATACCACATAGTTAAATACCAGTGCAAGAGATGCCAGGCCGTTTTCAAAAAACTTGAGGATGCGGACGAGTGAAAGGAGGTGTACCCATGTGGATATTACCTAAACCGATTCACGACGGCTTAGTTGAGAAATGCCGTGAATCAGATACTTTTGCCTTTTGCTTTATGGTAATCGGCATAGTCCTGATGATATTGGTTGCTCGTTTATAGAAAAGGTGGTGGAGATAAGGGATTCGAGCAAGAACAGAACGAGGAGGTGCCGGCAGTTGCTAATTTACATTCCAGACAAGGAGGCGGCGGGCTATTTGCTTACGTTAGCCGTCGCAGCCGCTGGGCTTCCCGGGAGTGCTCACCCGATACATTATGCGAGATTGAGAGAACTCCGGGAACAAATTGAGCGGGAGATTTTAAAGAAAGAGAGGGTAGCCGGTGAAGCGACTAATGTTTAAACCTTTCATATGTAGGGCCAAGGACTATCATTTCTATAAACTTCTCAAAGCCTATGCATCTATGCGGTCTATGCAAACTGATTCTATTTAACTGATTCTACTTAAATTAAAACATGCCAAGGAGGTGAGAGGAATGTACAGAATTGCACGTGAAGCTGCTAGAATAAGCAGAGATGCTGCAGCTGATGCTTTGCACATAGGCTGCAGGACGTTGGCTGATTACGAATCAGGAAAAACAATGCCCCCACCTGATGTGGTCCTTGGGATGAGCAGGTTATATAAAGTGCCGTGGTTAACCCAGATTTATTGTCGTGAGAATTGTGCTATTGGAGCCGCTTATAGCTATGAAGTTCTTAACAATATTAACCAGGACCCGGTCAGTGTTTTGTTAAAGCTGATGGGGGAAATGAGCGAAGCACAAGAAGTTCTTCAGCGGATGATGATTCTGACAATAAATAAAAACCGACGTGAAGACTTCACGCCGGATGAGTGGGATACCTTTGTAACATATTTGCAGGAATTTTTTGATGTGGAGCATTGCATTGAGACATTTAAGATAGCCCTGGGCCGCTGGTGCGATGTTGCAGAATTAATACACCAGCATAACCAAAAATGTTGGGCTCGTGGTTATATCAAAAAAAGAAAAAGACCGCAGGAATGCGGCCAAATCAAAAAAACCTAAGGGAATTTTAGCATTATGACGGATTTTCGTCAAGCTAATATTCCCTCCCTCTAGCAATCGGCGGCAGCCGATGTCGCCAATCATTATAAGAAAATCCCATTTTCGAGGGGTGAAATATTTGCTTCGTTCAAACCTAAAGATAAACTACTACGCTCTTTGTATAGCCATACTGACCCCAGCTACGCCAGAATTGGCTTTTCGGCTTATGCAGTCTGATGAAAGCCCCAGGCTAATCCGGACAGTACGCAAGTTGCTGAGGTTTACGCCATGAGTCCGGATCAGATTTATGGACGTATCAAAAGAAAAAGAAAAGCAAGTTAAAGGAGGTTCTTATGGACAAGCGAACCTGCCCAAACTGCGGAAAGGTATGGTTTTCTGCGGATACTGTGAATCATTGGGAATGTGACAAATGTGGCGCGCTTATTCCGGCGCCCCAAAAAAGGAGGCAATTTAAATCATGATAGATATAGACCTGGCTGGCAAGTTTCTTAGTATAGACGCTCGTGCTTTTCGTAACAGAGTTGACATTACACTTGATGTGAATGGTGAAAGCATAACTTTAACCCTGAGTGAGGACGATGCAGAAGCCTTAGAAAGACAGCTTGAGATTGCTTTGTACGATGACTCCTACCATCGTTCCATCTTGGAAGAAAAGGTCCTAAATCTTGAACAGCAGCTTGAGCAGTTGAAAGATGAGCTGGAAACCGAACGGGAGTACAATGCAGTACTCAAAAGAAAATTGGCGTAAGGAGGTTTAGCCATGGACGCATTATTAAAACTTGACCTTGATGATATACAGGTTCCCCAGGAAGACCAGGAAGAGCAGCGGGAGGCCTTCCGCATAACCAATTTAGAGCAGGCCACCTGGGCTATGCGGAAACTCCGGGCCCTGGCTGCCAAGGAAGCGGAAATAAGGAAGGTGGCAGAGGAAGAAATTGCCCGTATTAATGCCTGGCTACAAGACGAATTTAAGGGAATCGAGAGAAGCCGCAGCTTCTTCTTAGGTGCCCTCGAGGGATATCACCGCAACCTAATACAGCAGGATCCGAAGGCTAAGACTGTGAAAACCCCATACGGCAAATTGAAACTCACAAAACAACAGCCTGAGTTCCAACGGGATGACGCATTAATCAAGGCCTGGGCAAAGGAAAATAAACCGGAAGTGCTAATTCCGCAAGAGCCCAAACTTGATTGGGCCGGGCTTAAGAAGCAGTTAGTGGTAGAAGGGGATAAGGCAATAGACCTCACTACCGGTGAGATGGTGCCCGGTATCCTGGTAATCGAACGGGAAGACAAATTCAGTGTGGAGGTGGATAGCCTATGACGCAGGTAAAGTATGAGATATCCCAACCTACTCCTCCACCCGTGACATCTCTCTCTGTCATTGATGAGGTGAACATTCAGCATGTACAGGCTACCATGGCAAAGATTAACCAATTCCAGGCCCTGGTCCAAAAGAATTTACGCCAGAATCACGATTACGGCATTATCCCGGGAACCCCTAAACCTACGCTATTAAAACCAGGAGCAGAAAAAATTCTAATGCTGATGGGTCTCCGCTCTGAGTTTGAGATTGTGGATAGTACCCGGGATTTCCGGGAGGGATTTTTCCAGTACCAGGTCAGGTGCAAGTTATTTAAAGGTGATGTCCTGATTACAGAAGGCCTGGGCAGCTGCAATACCAAGGAAAAGAAATATATTAAGCAGGATGCATTTGGTGCGGATAATACTGTTCTGAAAATGGCAAAGAAAAGAGCACTAATTGATGCTACACTCCTTGTCGCCAGTTTATCTGACATTTTCACCCAAGACCTGGAGGACATGGATCTTGAGGGTACACCGATTCAAGAGAGTGTACAAAATCAGAGAGTAGCTACTGACCAGTCCGGCACCATCACTTCCAGCCAGGCAAAAAGAATGTTTGCTCTTGCTAAAGGTGATCAAGATATTGTACGACAGGTATTGTCAGAGTACGGATATAAGGGCAGCTCTGAGGTAGAAAAAGTCAAATACAACGAAATCTGTGAAAAGATTGAAAAGATTGCTGCTGAGAAAGCAAGTGCTTAATGTAAAACCCTGGGGGCTACCGTAGTCCCCTGGGTTAATCTTCTCGAGGGAAAAGAATTAACCGGAAAGGTTGTGTATATAGCATGAGTATGCGAATCAAAAAGGTGAAAATCACCTCTGATGATAAGGTTGCTGTTTCTTATGATCAGCAGAGTAAAACAGGGTCATGGGATGAGTATTCATTTACCTGCTCAGAAAAAGCACGTCCTGAGTTTTACGAGGCCTTAAACGCCCTAGCACCGCACGTTATCGAAATGTGCGAGCTACCTGAAGATTATCTAAGTCGCATAAAAGTCCGTGGTGTATCGTTCTCTTACAGGGGAGAAAAACAGGTCATGGGGGCGACCATCATCGCCCAGATGGAACTATTCTATTCTAACACCGATCTTAATATTAACACGCCTCATAAGGCCAGTGACTCCTATAACGATCAACCAGCAGATGAGAATCAGTTACTAACTGATGAATGCATTGATGCTCTTGACGTTCTTTGTGATGAGGTCAAGTTGTATATCCAAGGCGAGCGTGCCCAGCTAAGGCTGTTTGGCGTAGCATGACTGCGGACGGTGAAATAGAATGAGTGATAATGTTTTTGCTCTACACAAACGCCTATGCCTCCTTCGCCGGCGGCTGGAGGAAATGTGCGAGAAATATGGACTCACTGATCCCCGGGTTCTGGCCATGAGCAGGAAGGTAGACAGGCTGGTCGTTGAAATGCAGAAGAGGCTGGCGGGGTAATAGCTCGTGCTGCATAAGGCGCAATTGTAAATAATGTGAAGGAAAGAAAGGATGAGATAAGAAAAATGAGCGAGGTTGAAAAGGTGTTAAATGAATTAGGGATGTCCATAAATGAACTTGTTGACATAGCTATTGCCAAGTCAAAAGGTAGGGTTGCGATATTACCATGTAGACCAGGTGATAGAGTTTACACAATAAGCCGTACTGATTGTCCTTGTGAAATATGTATACACGGCAAAGAAGTTGGATATTCGGCTTTAGACTGTGTACGTCAACACAAAGATTATGAATGTCCTCCGCCACAATACACAATACAAATACATATCTGCGAAGGGTTTGCGATTCATGGGGATGCAGATGGAAATCCGATTGTATCCAATCCCGGGGAATGGGGATATGAAGGACTTGAACAATTTTACGGATGTGATGGAAATATTTATTACGATTATGAGGCTGTTAAGGAAGCTGTTAAAACTTTAAGAAATAATAACTAATTTCACATTTCAAAGATTAAGTGAAAATTATCGCGGAAATGCGCGGAGGATGATTATGGAAGATATAGCAGACGGAATCTTTATAACCTTGCTAATCTTACTGATTATAACCGGACCAATTTGGATAACTCTACTTTTCTGAAAGAGATGGTGATATGGATCCCCAGATAAAAGAACTCCTTACACATATGCAAAAGATTCTGAATGCCCGGAATGAAAACTATCACATGATTGAGGTCCTCACAAAGAGGAATGAATTGCTTGAGGAGCTTTATTCTGAACTTCATAAAGAGTTGTTGGAACTTGAAAAATCTGTAAAGTAGGTGGTTAAATGCCGAATAGAACTATTAAAGAGAGTATCTGCACCAGTGAGAACATCAATAATCTTACTCCCGAAGAAGAGGTGTTTTTTTACCGCCTTATCACTAAATGTGACGACTTCGGGAGATTTGATGCCAGACCGCAGGTACTTAGAGCAATGTGTTTCCCCTGGAAAGTTGATCAGATATCAATTGAAACCATAGAAAAGTGGTTACAGTCTCTGGTCAGAGAAAACTTAATAGTTCTTTACACATTTGAAGGTAAACCATATCTTGAGATGGTTACCTGGAGAGACCACCAGCAAGTGAGAGCAACAAAAAGCAAGTACCCAGGACCTGATGACGAAGGCTCACAATTGATATCAATTGATATCAATGGAAATCAGGAGAAAGCAGTTGTCACCGATATACGTAATCGTAATCGTATACGTAATCGAATTAATACGGTGCAAAACGATGCTTATTCGCCTGAGTTTGAAACATTTTGGTCTCACTATCCACGGAAAGTCGAGAAAAAAGGAGCTTATAAGTGCTGGAATACCCGTCTTAAAGAGGGGGTTAGTCCAGAGGATATGATCATGGCTGCCAAAAATTACGCGGCCGAATGCAAGCGCAAAAACACTGAAGAGCAGTATATAAAACATCCCAAGACGTTTTTGGGCCCTAATACGCCTTTTATGGAATATGTGCCTAAGGACGAGCAAGAGGACTGTGGATATGGGGAGCCCCCGGCGCAGAGGGAAAGTAGTCCTCCAGTCAAGGATGAAGTAATCGAACTTTGGAGGCGTAAACAGGAACGACTTGCAAGGGAGGCATTAGAGAATGCCAGAGCGGATACCTCCTAACAACCAAGAAGCGGAAAAAAGCGTATTAGCCGCATGCCTGGTCAAAGAAGATGCCATCATCGAGGTAGCGGCTAATCTCAAGCCTGAGGATTTTTTTAACTATACCCACCGCGAGATTTATAAGGCCATGCTAAAGCTTTGCGAGGAGCATGTAACCGTAGATATGGTCAATCTCTCGGAAGAAGTGCGCCGGACAGGGGCTAAGGTGGAGTTAGCCAAGATCGTAGAAATAGCCAACTTCTATGCGAGCGATGATCTACAGCGGCACATGCAGATCGTGAAGGACAATGCATACTTGAGACGCTTTATCTCAGTATCATCGACCTTTGTAAACCGATGCTATGAAAAAGACTACGAGAACCTTGCGCAATTCAAAAGCGAGATAGAGGACCAGATGCTTTCCCTGAATCAAGACCAGACCGGGAAAATAGTCTCCGCCCGGGAGGTACTGAACTATCACTTTGACGAGATTATGTCTCGGAAAAAGAGTGACCCGAAAGGGATTAAGACGCATCTCTCTGGCCTTGACTGTTACCTGTCAGGGATCCAAGCTACTGACTTCGTGATCATCGCAGCCAGACCAAGCGTAGGAAAAACCGCTTTTGCTCTACAGATCGCTGCCAAAAATGCCCTGGACAAAAAGCCGGTGTTCTTTGTGACACTGGAAATGTCCAAGGAGCAGATCGCAGAAAGAATGCTTATTAACTTATCCGGAATCGACGGGAAGAAACTTAAAATTGGCGAGCTGGACCCCGGGGAAGAAAAGACACTCTCATTCTATCTGGGGAAGCTGACAAATGCCCCCATCTACCTTGATGAGTACGCTACAACAGTGGCCGACATACGGGCAAAAGCAAGGAGATTGAAAAATACTAAGGGGCTGAGCCTTATAATTATCGACTATCTGCAGCTCATGGAGGCAAAGGCCGAGAATCGGACCCAGGAGGTGACAAAGATATCCCGTGGACTGAAACTACTGGCCAAGGAGTTACAAGTGCCGGTGATTGCGCTAAGTCAGTTGAACAGGGCCTCCGAATCGAAAGCAGATAAGAAGCCAGGTATGTCTGAACTGCGAGAATCAGGTGCCCTTGAGCAGGATGCAGATATAATCATGCTTTTACATAGACCAGACCGGGAGAAGCAAGATGCGGAGATTATACTTGCAAAACATCGTAATGGGCCGATAGGGGCTATTCCCTGTAAGTACGATGCAAAAATTATGCGTTTTTACGAAACATGGGTCCAGGAAGCCCAGGTAATAGAGAGGACGGGAGGAGTTGAGTATGCTCAATAGAGTAATTCTAATCGGCCGCCTTACGAAAGACCCGGAATTGCGATATACCCCAAGCGGTACGGCAGTGGCAACTTTCACCCTGGCCGTGAACAGGAACAGAGCCAATCAAGAGGGGGAAAGGGAAGCGGATTTTATCCCCGTCGTAGTTTGGCAAAAACAGGCCGAAAACTGTGCTAATTATATCGGCAAAGGGAGCCTGGTGGCTATCGATGGGCGCCTACAGGTAAGGACTTATGATGGTAAGGATGGACAGCGCCGCTGGGTAACGGAAGTGGTAGCTGAGAATGTGCGGTTTTTGGACAAGCGGGAGAAGGGATCTACTTTAGAGCAGATCGGGAAAGAAGTACCTTTTAGCGATGATGATATTCCATTTTAGGGGGAATGTTTGAAATGACGATAAACGAGTTAGTTAAACAAGCACATGAAAACGCAAAAAAGAAAGGCTTCTGGGATGAGAGGCGGGAAATAGGTACCCTGCTTGCTTTAATACATAGCGAGGTATCCGAGGCCTTGGAGGCGGACCGAAAGGGACGCTGGGGTAATTTTGCAGAGGAGATGGCTGATATTGTTATCAGGGTTTGTGATTTGTGTGGTGGACTGGGGATTGACCTGGAATGGGAAATTATCCAGAAGATGAATAAAAACGCCCTTCGAGAACGATTGCATGGGAAGAGATACTAATGACCAGACTCAGCATGAAACAGGCAAAAGAACTGGGCATTGAGATGCCTAAGTCTAGCAAGTATCGGGCAAGAAAGGTAACAATTGACGGAATTACCTTCGACAGCCAGAAAGAGGCAAACAAATATTGTGAGCTAAAGCTTTTAAAAAAGACGGGGTAAATAATAGACTTTGAGTTGCAACCGGAGTTTGAGTTACAGCCAGGGTATCGCGATATTCACGGATTATGGATAAGGCCAATTAAGTATATAGCTGATTTTCGAGTGATGTATCCAGACGGACGTCAGCAAATTATTGATACCAAGGGATATCGAACAAAAGAGTATGCTATCAAAAAGAAACTGTTTAAGTTTAAATACCCGGAAATTGAGTTTGTGGAGGAGTGAGAGTTGAATGGCTGCTAAAAAGTTTAAAAGCGATGATCTTGAAAGTACTCTCTTTGGGGATAGATTGCTTTGGGAAATTGAAGAACTTTTTGAGACATTTGAAGATGAAAAGATTGATTGTGAACTTAAAAACAGAATTGCTATTTTAAGTGAGCGGTACGAAAAGATTTATCGTGAGTATGGGAGAGAAAAAATAAAAGGAGCAGTAACAGTTTTATTAGACAATTATTTTACTGATTATGAAGCTGATGAATTGACAAATAGATTTTTAAATTCTTGCGGGAAATATGAAATATACAAAATTTTTCGTGATGTAGGCAATATGGTTTTAAAATATTTTGAAATAAAGGCGACTGGTTGAGAAGTGGAGGAGTGAAACATGTTCTACATCGGTATAATGGTGGCGGCGATAGTCCTTGTAGCTATAGTGAAGATTGCCGCCAGGACACAAAGGCAGAAAGAAGCCATGAGGCGACTGGTTAATATACGTTACCCGGGACTGAAATAGCGGAGGTATAAGCATGAATGCGATTGAGTACAACATCCGCCGGCGGGATATAGAGTACACGGAGGAGCAATTTAAGACCCCCATATGCCAGATCAATATAGCCACTGGCGAAGGCTATAACAGGATAGATGAGATATGGCGGTACATGCACTGTGAGATTATTGTGATTTAGAAAGGAGAGGGGGAAGGAGAAGTGAATCAAGAGGCTAAGGAAAAACTTGAACGGACACTTCGAGAATACTGGAAGAGTAAGCAAAAACTCTGGGGCTTAGAGCGTGGGCTCGAACTTGTAGAAAAAGAAATAAAAAGATGCCGGACAATCTTAGCCGAAAAAGAGGACCTTATTCCTTCCCCGACTCAACTATCTTTTACGCTAGGTGTAGCTGGTGGAGGTTCATGTGAATTTACTCCAGTTGAAAGAACATTGCAGTTATATGAAATGACACAAATATCCTTAATTCAACGTATTAAAGAACTGAGACAAAAGCAGGCACAATTATCCCAACGAATTTTTAAGATAAGGTTTTCAAATGACTGGATAGATTATATTGCGGAAAACCACCTGGATGATTTTGAGAGAAAAATATTCGAGCAGTGTTACGCCTACGGGCGGAGTAATATCCAAGTAGGTATTGCTCTCAATTGTGATGAAGCCACAGTCAGAAGGAAGAGGGAAAAGATACTGCTGACGTTCTATGAGTTTCTGCGAATCCGGGCATAGGAGGGAATGTTTGTGAAAAAGTGTGACATACATAACTGTGATATAGCAAAAACAAGGAGTGAGCAATGTGACTAATGATGAAATGTACAGAAAAATGTGCGTTCTGCGAACTGAAGATGAAATATTGGGATGCTATATTGAAGGACACCACGATATGGAACAGTTTAAAAGGGTTGCGGTTGATTTCTTAAAAACAGAATGTGATATGGAAGTACCTGAAGAATATAGAGTGGCACGCAAAGGTTATTACAAAATTATTCCCCGATTTAAAGGGTGGTCCATTTTATACTTTTCGGAAAAACCTATGAGAGGTGCTAAGCCAATCATGGAAATGCAGTACCTATGATGTTAATTTAACGTAGCAAGGCAGGTGATTAGATGGATGCAATTGGCTTTAAAGTGGAGAAGCTTGTTTATAAAACCTGAAGATGAGGTTATAAGTCAGGAGCCAATCAGCTTGGGAGGTAAAGTGCTTAGACCAGGTATGGTATTTGACAGAATAGGTGAAAATGAAAGAACCGCTGTAACAATGCAGGAGGGTTATTATCTTGAATATGCTGGACTTTTAGATGATAAAGGTATTAAGCATTTGCTATTTAGGGAATATTTGCAAGATTGGGAGGGTTGGTATCAGGCTTATATATATATCGATGAGCATACACTGCTTGAACAAACAAGCCCATACGGTTTTAGAGATATTAGATGCCAAAGTTTAGAGCCTGTGGAAAATCCGAAACCAAAGAAGGTATTTAGACAATTGTGTTTCTTTTAAGTAACTGCACAATACAACGATTATGTGAATTAGTTAAAGGAGTGGTTTGATGTATCAAGTTGGTGACAAAGTGATAATAACCGATGCTATGGATAGAAGCTATATTGGCAAAATAGGTATAGTTGAGGAAGTAAGCACACATGCTCCGTATTGCTGTAAATTAACTATTGATGGTAAGAAAGGTTCATGGGCATGTGCTTGGTTATTTAGTTGTATAGAGAAAGTTTAATGCACATTCCAAAGAAACAGTTGTCTTAAACGATATCCTGGGACATCTTTAGCAGGTATGGTTACCAGAATGTACCCTGAAAAAAACAAGTAGCAAATGCCGAATTTTCGCCGAATTTCCGCCGAGTTTTTTCTCTGATTTGTAGTATATTGAGTATAAGAAGTATAGGCACTTGCAGAAGCAGGTGCCTTTTATATTTTAGGGAAGTGAGGTAAATGAAATATCGATGCAAACTGTTCGAGGTGACCGTATTACTTGGACACAACAACAAAAGAGGCAGAAAAAAGGCCCCTGATGCAGTAAGGGTTATCGCTGCAAGAGATTGTGTCCATGCACGGGACCGTGCCAGGAGGATTCTATGCGGTGTGAAAGAGATTATAGCTGTACGGCCGGCGAGTGTCGCTGATTTGATTAGCCGGTCGAGAGAAAAGGGAATTACGCTAAGCTTGAGGTGAGTAGGTATGGGCTCTAAGAATAAAGTAGATGACAAAACGATAGAGAAAATCAAAGCCCTGCTTGCCACTGGTAAGGCAAAGAACGCAGTGGCCAGGGAACTGGGTATCTCCTGGGCAACTGTAGATAAGTACTCACAGGAAAACGCAGATGAAATCGAGGATTTGCGAGAGCAAAAAAGAAGGGAATTTATCAATGAGGCCTGGGAAGACATAAAAGCCGCGATGTTTCTGGGTAGGCAAAAAATAAGGCTGGCCACGGTGACTCTTGAGAACTTCCAGCAGACTATTGATAAATTAGTGGAACTTCTTGAGAAGAACGAGGAGACTAATGGGAAGGACATCATCGAACTTATTAAAGCCATTTCCAGTGTGACCAGTATTCCGCTGAGTCACATTTCTACTTATTTTGGTACCCTTTACGATAAACAGGCCCTGGCCAATGGTGAGCCTACTAACAACCTTGGTGGAACCCTCAAGGTAGAGTTAGATGGTGATTTGGACAAATGGGCGCAGTAGTAAAGCTAAAAGGAAAACCGCAGCCAAGGCAGGAGGAATTTTTCCTTGATACGCACAGGCACATAGGATACGGAGGGGCCCGAGGCGGTGGCAAGTCCTGGGCCATGAGGCGAAAATTTGTTTTGATGTGCCTTAAATATCCGGGAATTGATATTTTACTGTTACGCCGGACATATCCCGAACTCTACTCTAACCATGTACTACCATTGATGGAAGAATTGAAAGGAATAGCCAAGTACCGGGATAAAACCCATGAATTTGTGTTCCCCAACAGAAGTAGGCTTGTTTTAGGCTACCTAAAGCTGGAGAAAGACGTTTTTCAATACCAGGGGCATGAGTACGACGTAATTGGGCTTGAAGAGGCCACTAATTTTACTGAATACCAAGCCAGGTGGATGCGAACTTGTAACCGTACTACAAAAGCGGAATTAAAAGCCATGGGGTTTTCCCCACGGATGTATTATACTGCTAACCCCGGGGGGCCAGGGCATGGATGGTTCAAGAGGCTGTTTATTACCCGTGAATACGGACCAAAAGATAACCCAGATGATTACTCTTTTATCCCGGCTAGGGTGTATGACAATAAAATACTGATGGAGATAAACCCGGAATATGTCCAGGACCTTGAGTCCTTGCCTGATGATTTACGCAGAGCCTACTTAGAAGGGGATTGGGACGTATTCGCTGGCCAGTATTTTAGCGAATGGCGCCGGGACAAGCATATTATTAAACCTTTCCCCATTCCCCAGGGATGGAAAAGGTTCAGGAGTATGGACTGGGGATACAATGACCCCTGTGCTGTTTACTGGCATGCTGTGGATCCTGAGGGAAGAGTATACACCTACCGTGAACTTTACATTACCCAGACCAAGGCCTCTGACGTTGCGAAGAAGACCCTGGAATTGAGTGAAGGTGAGAATATCGCTTATACCGTTGCTTCGCCCGATATTTGGGCCAAGAGAGGAAATGACGGGTTACAGGGTGAGTCAATAGCTGAGACCTTTATTAACAATGGAGTGATGCTAACAAAAGCCGATGATGACCGGTTAAACGGCTGGCAGAGGATGCATGAATATCTTGCCGATGCACCGGATGGAAAACCCTGGTGGCAGATATTCGATGTTTGTCAAAACCTAACCAGGACCCTCCCTGATCTCGTACATGACGAGCATAGGGTAGAGGATGTTGATGATAAATGCGAGGACCACGCCGCTGAAAGCTGCCGTTATGCTCTCATGAGCAGGCCCAGCGTTAAAGCAGCTTCATTTATCGCACCTGATGCAAGAACCAAGCCAGCTCAACCAGGTACAGTACAGAATCTTATTAATTTACTCCAAAAGGAGAGAGAAAGAGAGGAAGAGGAATCATGGCTGGAACGATATTGATATTCCTGACAGGGGCTTTTGTGGCCTTTGTTTCTTTTATAGCCGGTATGTACTTCACCGACAGGTTAAAGCAGAATCTGCCTGTGGTGGCAATACCGCAGAAGCAAGAACAGAAAAAGCTTGTGGATGATTATGAGGAAGAAAAGCAGTGGGCAAATAGATACAACATGCATGTGGATGAGGATGAGGAGTGAGGTGATACCCCTTGGAGGAGATAAAAAGCCTTACCGACAAACTGAAAGACAACCCGGCGGGGCTAATACATGAGCTTGTGGCTACTACTAATAAGGCCATGGCTCCTAAGTACCAACGCTGGCAAAGATACCGCAGGAAGCTCAGAAACGAGTGGTATATCAATAATCAGTGGAGCCAGAGGCCGTTATACTCTACTAACTACTTAAGGAGTAAGGTAGAGACGGTGAAAGCCTATATCTCCCAGCAGTTGCCTGTGCCGGAGGTGAAAGGACAGGAAAGAAATGATGATATTGCAGCAGAAGTAAAAAACAATGTCCTGCAGTGGGCTTTACGTATGGCCAAATGGGAGAAAAAAGCCCGGGAACTTGCCCATGAAGCGGAAGTATGCGGCATCGCCTGGATAAAACCAAGACTAGATCCCGATGCTTTCAATGGCCAGGGGATTGTGGTCTATGATGTAATACCCTCTGAAAATGTAAAGGTAGACCCCAAGGCTACGGAACCGGGTAACGCCCGCTGGATTATACAGCATATACCGGACGTTTCTGTGGAAGAAATTGAAGCATTCTACGGTAAAAAGGTCATTGGCAGTGATAAGGAAGATACGAAGAACGATAATAGGCCTGATGAGCAAAAAGCATCCACACCAGGGCAGACCTGTGATGTCTACGAGGCATATATCAGGGATTATTCTATGGAAACAGCAGAAGAGCCGGTTGAGCAGGAAACAGAGCAAGGAGTCGTGCAGGTTCTAGCAAAAGTAAAGCGGCGTAAGTACCCCAACTGGCGCATGATTGTGGTAGCAGGAAACACTGTACTGGCTGATAAACCTGTTGATAGGTTGCCTCTTAAGCCATATTGGCCTACGGATGAAACGGGAAATATGTATCCTCCTTCTATCGTAGAGATGGCAGAGCCGTTGCAGGACTTGGCCGATGCCATTGATGAGCAGATTTACCGGAACATCCGAATGACCGTCAAGCGGCAAAGGATAGTAAGCAGTGCAACGGGTTTAACTCGCAATATGATAACGGACGCTGCCGGTGAAGTATACATGGTAAGCGGTGACATTGACAAAGCCATGAAGTGGGATGAGCCCACTTTACTAGGACAAGAGATATTTGCTTACCGGAAGGAAATCGAGGAGCGTATCTCAATCGTCACCGGAATCTTCTCAGTAGCTCAGGGTAAGCCGGAATTTAATATACAGACTTATTCCACAGTGGCAGCCCTACAGGATGCTTCCACCAGCACCATTAAAATGAGGCTCAAGCTCCTGGCAGAAACAGCGGCAGAAGTAGCTCAGGAGACTTTGGCCCTCATTAAAGAGAATTTCGGGCCTTACCGGGAGATCAAGATTGCCGGCGAAGGTGTATATCGCATCATCGATGAATACCCTGCCGAACTCCAGGAGGCAACGGAAGAAGAAAAACGCGCCTGGATGGAGCAGAACGGCGTTGACCTGGTGCTTTCAGACATAGATGAGCTGCACGATATAGTGGTGCAGGCGGAGAATGCGCTGCCGGCGGACAGATCAGCTAGGGCACAGGTATCTCTTAAACTAATGGAAACGCCGGCAGAGGATGGTCTGCCTGTAATTACGCGTAAGGCGTTGTTGGATGCCCTCGATTATCCCAAAGCATCAGAGCTTATCAGGGAAATTGAAGAACTCAAAAACCAGCAGACCATGCAACAACAGCAGGAAATGCTGATGCAACAACAATTGATGAATCAACCTGGGATAGATGGTGGTTTACAAGTCTAAACCGCCTTTTTTTATTCTCATTTAGTGCGCAAAAAATTATGATCAAGGCTTAGATAGTAAAAGGCCAAGCTTGCCAAGTGCAAAGACAGCCCCCTATCTGGGTACAGTCAAGGAGGAAAAGAGAAATGGAAAAAATCATGGAAAAAACGGTATTTCCCTTCAAGATGAACCTTCAAATGTTTGCCGATACACTCCCCGAACCGGCGGACACAGAACCAGGTAATGACCCTTTGTTTATTGACGATGACTCGGACGATAGTCTCGATGTTTCTCCCGGAGACAATCCGGATGGTCCTGAGGGTGATAACTCTAATGTTGATCCAAACAACCCTGACACGGCAGATCAGCCGGAAACGCCTGAATCCCTCAAGGCCCAACTAGCGGAGGTACAAAAAAATTACCAGCGGCTGGAGCGAAAGTTTACGAAGGCAACCCAGGAACTGGCCCAGTATAAGCAGTCTGCAATCCCTCTGTATGACTACATCTCCCAGAGGCCAGACCTGGCGGCTCAAATTAATGCGCTCATTGAGCAGTATCCTGACAACGGGCCGGTATTCCAGCAGCCGCAGGTGGACCTGCGTGCAGAGTACACTGTTATGCAAAAACTGGCCAAAGATGCTATGTTTAACCAGCATGAGGCTGACATTCAGGACTGGGCAGAGGATAACGGTATTCCTTTCGAGACTTTTGCCGAAAAGCAAAAGGCTTATCTCATGTGGAAAGGGGAAAATGCCGAAAAACTGGCCCAGCAGGCGGCTCTGAACGCACAGAAAAAGGTAATCAATAAACAAAATCAGCGTAAGAACGCGGCCACTTTAGGGCCTAAAGCCCCCAGTGCAGTTCCTGTAGACTACAAAAAGATGTCTAACCAGGAGGTGTTGACGAGCCTGGGGCTTTCGCTTTATACGGATGATTAAAAGGAGGATAGATAAACCATGGCTCTTAACTACAATGCCATTACGGCACTTACCAGGAAGAAACATGTTCCAAAGTTAGTCGATAACTTTTTCAACTCTCACCCCCTTTTGGTGCTCTTAAAGAAAAGAGATAAGGGCTATAGCCCCTTTGAGGGCCATTCTATCGTGGAACCCCTGATGTATGGGGAACTAAATAATGTTGGTTCCTACGGAGCTTATGACACCACCAACTACGACCAGTCCACACCTATTACTGCAGCCGAATTTGCCGTGAAGCACCTGGTTGCACCTATCACCCTGAGCTTCCCCGAAGAAGTGCAAAACCATGGCTCAGATGTGAAGGTCCTGGATCTCCTGGATGCCAAGTACCAGGTTGCCGAAGAAACACTGATGAAGAAATTCTCTACCCAGTTGTATGGTGATGGTACAGGAAACAGCGGCAAAGATATCACCGGTCTGGGCGCCTGCGTGGCCGCAAGCGGAACTTACGGGAATATTTCGCCCGTCGACTTCGCCGGCTGGGTGGCCCAGGTTGATTCCAACTCCGGACAAGCGAGACCTCTAAATACCCGCATGATGAGAAGGATGTTCCTCTCCTCTTCCGACGGGCCGGATAAGCCTGATCTTATTATTACTACGGACAAGATATGGAACAGATATGCGGAGATGGCAGAAGGAAAACTGCAGCTCTCTACCAACAGTAAGATGCTAGCCGATCTGGGATTCCAGGTCCTTGAGTTTATGGGTGTACCCATCGTTGCAGATAAGGACTGCACTGCCGGTACTATGTTTTTCCTAAACACTAAGTACCTGAAACTGCGTTACAGTCCGATTGCTAACTTCAAGGCCACGCCTGTACGTCCTGCCGATACTTATATCGGTATTAAGCAGGAAATTCTCTGGTCCGGTAACCTCACCTGCTCCAACCGTAGACGGCAGGGTAAGATTACCGATATCGATGAGACTGGTTACTAAAATAGAGGGGGCTAGCCGCTCCCTCCTAGGAGGTGCAGTATGAAAGTAGTTAACCAGGGTTCAAGAGATGCCAAAGAGACGTTCTTTGGCCATGGGACATTCGAGATTAAGGCCGGTGAGACGAAAAACATCCCGGAAGAGGTTTATATCATATGGAAACAACCAAACTTCTGGGGCGGCGGCGAATGCCCCTTAATCTCTGTTGAAGAAATAGCGGAAAAGAAGACCGCCGAAAAAGAACCTGAGAAGAAATTAGCCCGGAAAAAAGAGAAGGAAGGAGAGGAGTAACGGATGGCTTACACATCTAATATTACATTTCTGGCCAGTGCGGCCAGGACAGCATCCGGCGAGAGCGGAGCCATGAATCTGTATGATGCCGAAGAACTACTGCTCTTCTTAAATGTTAAAGCTGCTTCTGGCACTTCACCTACGCTGGATGTCAAGGTTCAAGCAAAAAGTCCTGAGGGCGATTGGTACGATTTAGCTAGCTTCACACAGGCTACAGCTGCCAAGAAAGAAGCCAAGGCGATCTCCGGCTTCGGTCAAGATGTGCGTATCTCTTACACTATAGGCGGGACCAGTCCCAGCTTTACTTTCGCAGTGACTGGTATCGCCAAACATAGAAACTAACCATGGATAGAACTGAACTATTCGCCCTAGCACAGGGTAAGGATAGAGAAACTTTAAAAAGAGAACTGATGGAAAGAATACCGGGGATGCTGGCGACAGCTCCCCGCTGGTTCTTATCTATGACTTTTGAGGAAATAGCGGAAGCGCTGCTCAAGGAGGTAGAGGGGAATGAACAGAGGGGAACTGAGAAGTAGGATTAGGACAGAATTACTGGAGCCTACACCGGCCAGATGGACGGATAATCAACTAAATGATTACCTCAACTTCATCCAGGAGGACCTGGCAGATGTATCCCAGACCCGTTTGACGGCCTCTGTAAACGTGACAGATGGAGTAGCCTTTTTCCCCTCTACCATCCGTATCCCCGAATCTTTTTGGTGGATTGATGGAAGCAGGCGGACGAAGATCACGCCTGCACCTTTTGAGGTTATTCCCGACACTACGACTATGGGAACGCCTTATTATTATCTTAAAGACGGTAGTACAATTACTGTTTTCCCCAAGGCCACAGGAACGATACTGGTGAGAGGCATTAAACAGCCCACTCCCATGACTGATGATGCTCACAGTCCAGAATGGGTTGATTATCTGGTGTATGAAGCCCTGATTGCGGGTACAGTGTGGCAGGCTTATCTGTCTGACGGAGATCCCCAGACTCAGGCCTGGGAGAAAAAATACCTGGCTAAAAAGGCGGATTTTGCCGCACTGGAATTAAAACGCAATCCGCAGAGGGTTTTCATTCAATCTGATGAGGAAAGTTACCCTATTGATTCGGTAGGATACTTGTTATCAAGGGGTTGAGATAGATGCCTAAGCAAAAAATACAGTTTAATGTGCCGTTACGCGGTGATTTGTATGACTTTTCCGGGGGCCAGGTGGACAGTGTTCACCCGGCCCTTTTGAATGATAATGAGGGAAAGAAATATAAAAACGTGTCCCTGGAGGAGAAGGGGACGCTTAAGGTTACAAAAGGGAACCAGACCAGATATGCAACCCCTTTTGATGCCAATAATCCCTGTGTAGGGATAGGAGCATTTTATAAGTCGGACGGTACTTCCCGCCTGGTGATGGCCGCGGGAACGAATTTATATAGTGACAGTCCTCACGTGACTACAAAATATGATTCTCAGGCTGACTGGGACAGTGGGCAAAAATCATTTTTCTGCAATACTGCAACGGTTCCTGGAGATTTAACCTTGATAGGCAGTATCATCGGCGGAGATGGCGACTGTGAGGACGCCTCCAAGTGGACTGCAGTTGATGCCACTCTGGAAGCGGATACGACAAAGAAAAAGTATGATGATAAATCATTAAAAATAACAATTGCATCAGGGAAAACTACCGGCTTTGCTAAGAAGGCCAAGTCTTCTCTAACGGTAGATAATACAAAACTGCACGTACTTAGCGCCTATGTGGTGAATGGTAATGCCGGGAGCGGGATAAGACTGGTGACTTTGGATGCAAATAATGCTGTATTGAAAAGCGGTACTTATGTTACAGCTACGGCTGATTTTACGAAGGTAACTCTGAAGCTGACGGCAGCGGAAGTGGCAGCAGCGGTCTCCTTTGCGGTGCAGGTGACCGGTTCAGCTGGTCAGTACGCCTGGGTAGATGGAATAATACTGAAACAGATCACCCAGGCTGAGTATGATAATGCCGGATATGTAGGACCTGACTATGATACCCTGGAAGCAGTAAATGCGGTGCAGGTTGTGACAACACAGGCCGACTGGGAAGCGGGTACGAGGACGAATATAAACACCACTGGAAGCCCGGGGGATATAAGGGTAAGTGATGCTTACCCACGCTTTAGCGAGACTGATACGACAAATGCCGATTTCAACGGAACTCACTACGACACACAGGCAAGCAATGATTCAGTTATTCTAGGAGGTGGTACAGTAACAACCATAGACCGAACCACGCCGACAACCGTTGTTGCTAGTGCTTATGATACAAGCGGAAACGGCGGTAGAAAGTTGGTGAGGCTTAGTAATGGCAATCTTATTGCATGTGCATTAGAGCCAACCGTTGCAAATATTAGACTTTATAAGAGTGCAGATAATGGAGTCACATTTAACCAGCTTTGTTACATGGACTATTCTGCTAATTTCCTTTCTGTAGCATTAGCAACGAATGGCACATGGGTTTATGTTATTGCTACCGCTGACAATGGTGCAGTATATTTTTATAAGATAGACACCAACACTGTAACAAATACAAACATTGCAACAAACAGCAAGGTAGTAGATAGTGGTCAAAGTGCTGTTGGCGGAATAAGTATTACAGTAGATTCCAACGGCTATCTTCACGCCGCATGGTCAAGTAAAAACTCCACTTACCCAGATTCTTTTAACATTCGTTATTCTAAAAGTACAGATGAAGGGACAACGTGGAGTAGTCCGACACAGGTTAGTAAACACAATACAAGTGGTCAAGACTTTTCAAATCCTAATGTTATAATTCAAAGTGGTGTTCCGATTATTGTATGCAAGTGGTCAGCAACTAATTTAATTATAGTTATAAAAGAAACAGGATTAACTTCACACCCTAGTTTTAACTGGACATACAAAGTAATTTATGATGGTACAAGTTACACCCAATCCAACCCCTGTGCAGTAGTAGACAGAAACGTTCATATTCATGTTGTGTGGCATGGGACTGATTCAACCGATACTGGTTCCAACCATATTCGCTACAGTAAGTCTACAGACGGTGGAGTAACATGGAGTGCTATGTTAAAACTCACCAGTGGTGGAGGAAGTAGTGCTTACTACGAACAATCTTTTCCTTCGATAACGTTTAACAACAGTAATCATCTTTTTGTGATGTGGCAAGGACGTAATGGTAGTACAACAGTTCAAAACATAAAGAAAATTAAGTTCGACGGAACTTCGTGGGGTACGATAGAAACAATTACAAACAGTACAGGTAATAATATTGTCTCAGTTTCTACTATAGCCAACTTCAATGATTTTCTTGAACCATTAGCTATATGGCAAGATAACCAAGTAAATGCAGTAAAATTTTACGGTAAATGGACCTCAGGAAGCGGTTATCTTTCTAGCGGCACCTATACCCACACTGTACAAGATATAAGCGTAGTAACCCAGGCCAGGAGTTCGAGCATAATCTTCAATAAAACAACGCCGGCAAACACTACTCTAACTGTAGAGGTAAGGGTCTCGACTGACGGAGGGAATACGTGGGGCAACTGGGTGGCAAAAAACTCTGGTGACAGCTTAATCCCAACTGCAACAGTTCTCACGAATTACCGCCTACAGTGGAGGGCTTTATTAAGCACCACAGACACATCTGTAACACCAAGTCTTAATGATATCACGATAACAATAGAGCCAATTTACGAAGCAAGCGGGACCTGGACAGGTTCTGTTTTTAATGTAACTGATATCAATCCTGCATCTAGCGTAATCTCCTGGACGGCCAATCTACCCTCGGGAACCAGCCTGACTGTAGAGACCAGGGGAAGTGAAGATGGACAGAGCTGGGGTGCATGGGCGGCTCAGACAAGCGGATCTACAATCACTACACTAAACCTGTATAATCAGGCTCGCATAACGCTTAATGCAAGCACTGACAGAACGCTAAGCCCTACTGTATCTGATATTACGCTCAAGGTGGTACAAAACGGGAAGCGAGGGGTATGGCAGTCCCCCACAATCGATGTTTCCACAGCACAGGATAAAGCCAGCGGCCATGTGGCCTTAAGCAGTATTCCAGGAACTGGTGGTATCCAGGTCCAGTCCAGGTCCAGTGCCGACGGAGGAGCTACCTGGGGTCCATGGGTAAATGCTCTGGTAGACGGAACACTGATACATACGGCCAATAACCACGTACAAATAAGAATGATCTTAACGAAGGATGCCAGTATTCAAACTGCAACAGTTTCCTTTGATGGACAGCCAACTGCTACAGTCTTGTTAAGCGGTTTAACCGCCGGTGGAGAGTACTTCGATACAACACTTTTGGACTACTTTATTATTGCCAATGGTCTTGATATACCGAAGAAGTGGAACGGCATCGATGCACCTGCGGATTTAGGAGGAAGCGCACCCAGAGCGGCTTATGTGGCCTCCCATAAAAACCGCCTATTTGCGGCCAGGACCGGGAGCAACCCCTCACGACTGTATTTCTCCGATCTCCTGAATATCGACAGTTGGCCAGTGCTCAACTTTATCGACATATCGCCTAATGACGGTGACTATATAACAGGTATCAAGCCGGACGGCGACTATCTTGTAGTCACCAAGCAGCGCAGTATCTGGCTCCTGACTGGTGATAGCGTGGATACTTTTGCCGTAAGAAGGATTCATGCTGATAAAGGATGTGTGGCGCCCAGGTCCCTGTGTAGCATTAACGGCGCTATCGGCTTTGCCTCTGATGACGGGTATTATCTCTCTGACTATACCACATACAAGCTCCTGAGCGAGCGTATCCGTAAAACCTGGGACAGCCTAAATAAGCGGAGACTGAATCAGATTTGCGCATCATTTTATAACCATATTTTGCGCATTGATGTGCCTTTAGGTGATTCATTGAGGAACAACTTCCGGATTGAATTTGATACTATCAGGAACGCGTGGAAGGAGTCACACCTGCAGGCGGCCAGTTGTTATACTCACTTCCGGGAGGCCGGTCAGGATATCTTATTATTCGGTCATGCTGATATCGGACAGGTTTCAAGAGCGGAGATGGGATACTCGAATGGAGGCTTGCCGATTAACTTTGGCTGGGAGAGCAAGTATTACCACTTCGGGGCACCGCATCATATTAAACGGTTTAAGTCCCTGTATATAGAGGTCGTACCGGCATCAAGCGATACCACGCTTAATGTATCTTTTGCCGTAGATGGTGGAGCGTATTCCACACCTATTTCCGTGGTTATTCCTGGACGGAGTGATGAGAAGGTAGAAACAATTAGGCTATTACCATCTCAGGTGGGTGTGGTGCAGGGACACCTCTTGGGCTATAAACTGGAACAGTCGGTATTAAATGGCGGTGTGGCTATCCAGAGCATGCATCAGGAGTACTATATCAAGGGCGCAAGGCCCACTCTGACGGGGTGATGATGGATGCGGCTTGAAATAGGGCCTTTGAGGGGTGAGATATCTCTCCAGAAACTGCAGAATGTGTTTTTGTTGATTGAGAAAGCGGTCAACTACCTGGATAAAGGGAATTTCCAGAATAAAATAGCGGGGGATGATATCCTGTCCTCCGCTTCTGTTTCGCTTAATAAGCTGAAATGGTTGGAGTGGCCCATACCCCTGGTACTGCCGGCTGATCCGTATTCGACTACGGCCACAGCCGATGATGACATTGGCGGCTATTTCATGTGGGATCCTGGGAAGTACCCGGGAGGAACCTGGTATCTGGAGGCTTCATTGGCATGTAACGGAGCTACAGCCACGTGTACACTGAAAGGGGCTTCTGTGATAGGGACTGTGCAGTCTACATCGGCCACCATGGAATTAAAGAGGAGCCAGGTTTTGACTATGCCGACAACGGCTCAGACAATCTGGGTAACACTAAAGACAAGCAATGCTTCCTATGCCGCGGTCCTGGGCGGGGCAAGACTGATTTATGTGCCGTAATCACCCTTGTGGTAATATTTAGCAGGTTTTTTGCGAATACTGTAGAATATAGATATTACATAATTAAAAAGAGGGTGATTGAATGCAAAGAATAAAAAAAATTTGTTTGTCATTGGTCGCTGCATTAATTATTCTGGCGATCTATAGTATATCAGCGTTAGCTGTTGTTCAGTTCCCATTAAATAAGGCATATTATTTTAAAGACAGTCAGAGAATAGATATGGATGCAAGAACAAGGGTTAAAGATGGAAGAACCCTTGTTCCTGTGAGATATCTAGCTGATGCTTTAGGAATAAAGAATATTACATGGGATAAAACAACTCAGGGTGTAACATTATCTAATGGGTACACAACGGCTACTTTTTTTGTGGGAGCAAAGGGTTTTGTTCTTAACGGAAAAGCTATGGTATCCGATGTTCCCCCTCAATTACTAGAGGATAGGCGCACATATTTACCAGCACGAGTATTGGCAGAATCATTTGGTTATACAGTAACCTGGGACAATGAGACCCAGATGCTTACTTTTTCGAGCAATCGGAGAGAACTGTCTACCAGGGAAATAGTGCAATTGATCCAACCAGCCACGGTATTGATCGAGACCCAGCGTGGGCAAGGAAGCGGTTTTTTTGTATCAAAAGAAGGGGATATTGTAACAAATGCCCATGTAGTAAGAGGCGCTAAAAGCATTAAGGTCACCACTATTGATGGCAGACAATATATGGCTGGTATTAAAAAAATTAATAACCACACTGATCTGGCGATTCTTACAGTCATTGGCAACAATTTGCTGTTTCCATTTATAGAAAAAACACGGTACATTGATAGTGTATCAATTGGTGACGAAATCACAGTATTTGGCAATCCTCTTGGGCTAAGTGGGACTGTTACAAAAGGGATAGTTAGTGCAAAAAGAGAATTGCCTACACATGATGCTTTTAAGCAAAGCCCAATTAAGGTAATACAATATGATGCGACTGTAGATAAGGGCAGTAGTGGTGGGGCTGTTATAAACAGTTATGGTGAACTTATGGGTATCACATTTGCTGGTTACAGTAGTAAAGATTTTAATTTTGCTATTCCTGCAGATTATTATTACTGGCTTAATCAAAGCAATGAATTGTATGGTCTAAAAGATGACTGGTATTGTTATTTAGTCGAAGAGAATGGTTGGCTGGCAAAATCATCCAGCATTATGAACAACACATTTCAACCTAGTAATCCTAATGATTGGATTTATGAATTGCAGTTTAACAAGATACCTAGTATAGAAAATCTAAAAAAAGATATAGAGAATTATTACGCATCATATCCAGAAATTCAAAATCTCCGTGATCTTCTTTTGGAAGTCGTAAGGATACAACAAATAACTTACGTAACTACGTTAGATATGTTTAAAAATCCGCTAAATTACTATAATGCCAGCAGACAGGTGTTAGATTCGCTAAGTAATAGTTATAAAACGGCTTTGGATAAATACAATATGGAAAGAACATTGATTGAGCAAAAGATTAAGTAGCTTCCTTTTGTGTGGTTCGAAATTTTCACTAAAAATTGAATCCATAAGGTAACAGGGTTTTATTGCCCTGTTTTTTATTTTGAAAGGAGGAAAGAATATGGGATTTGGTGTTTTAAGAGCACTGGAACAAAAGATGAGTTCCATTTTAACTAAACCTAAGGTGCAACCTATCACGTCAAAGAGTTTGATTGGCCAGCTATTAAGTTTTATTAAACCGCCTTCGACTAAACCTATGGTTTATGCACAAACTAAACCACAAGTGCCGACAGTGACTACTATGAGCAAAAATACCCCGAGTATAATTCAGAGTAAAATCTTACCGAAGCCCACCAAACCAAAAATTCAGCCAAGCGGAGATAGGTATGCAATTAACGGCGTTGCTAGGCCTGGCAGCACAACCCCAACAAGCACATCCACTGTTGTACCAGGAGGAAGCGGGGGTACAACTAATAAATCAAGCGGCGGGGGCGGAAGCGGAAGTACAAGCTCAGGAGGAGGAACTTCGGCGGTAACTGCTAAACCGATGATACCTGTGCCTGAGAACTACAAATCCGATTATAATGATCAGGTAGCACAGCCCACTACACCACCTACGCAGGAGCAGAAACAGCCCACTACACCACCTACGCAGGAGCATGAACAGCCCCATATTGACATCACGCCCTATTTTGCGCAGGTAGGGGCGATTATGAACCAGGTCAATGACCAGGGCAAAGCACTTTTAGCACAACTGAATGCCAGCTTTATTAATGAGCTGAACTCCATGCAGTCTCAGATTGAGGATGCCTTTAAGAGGATGTTGGGCGGCGTAGACCCGGCCACGGAGCAGGCCCTGGCAAGGATTAAGGGCACTGTGGAGACTCAGCGCCAGAACCTAATGAATGAAATGAACCGCAGGGGCTTGCTGCAGTCCGGTATCTGGCTGGAGATGGAAAACAGGCTCAACCAGAATCAGTTGAGCGAAGAGCAGGCGTTACTCCTGAACCGTGTTAAAGCCCTCCAGGATCAGTACCTGGCGCAGCTTTGGAATTTTGCAAAGGCTAGGCTTAACTATATGAGCGAATACAATAAGAATGCAATGAACCAGTGGAATACATATGCTCAAGGTATCCAGAATCAATTGAAGAATAGCATGGATGCAGCCACTAAGGTATACCAACAGCAACAACAGAATTATAGGACCGGAATAGAGCAACAGGGAGCCAATTATCGCGCCGGAATAGAGCAACAGGGAGCCAATTATCGCGCCGAAATAGAGCAACAGGGAGCCAATTATCGCGCCGAACTGCCGTATCAATACCCTACAGCTAATGCCATGCTTCCTTATGAATTAGGGCCTACCCCTTATCAGCAAGAACAGCTTAAGATAGATCGGCGAAACGCTAATACCAATGCTGCCAGGGTAAATGCGCCTGATACTCCTACTCAGACCCAGATCGCTAATTACTACATTGCGTCGGCTATAAACAAGATGAACGAGTTTAGTACACTTCAAGAAAAGAATGACTGGCTCTACGCTCATAAGGCTGAAATTATAGCCAACGCAGGGCCTAGTGCTTATCAGTACCTTTTAGAGCAACTTTACCCCAGCTATAGATAAGGGGGGATACCCATGGCTTTCCAAAAGCCTTCCTGGGAAACAAACACGCAGCCAATAATAAAACCGTCTTGGGAAGCAACAAATTCATTCCAAAGGCCCTCTTGGGAAACCGGGCAGGATAACTACAAACCAGCACCCATAACTCACCCCCCACAGCCTCCCCAACAGGGCGGCATTTTTGATATTCCTACAAATTTAAGCCCTAATCGGCAGCAGGCTTACGACTGGATGAATGAGAGACTGCCTGGATTCCTAAAGCCAGTGAACAATGCCATTGCTAACATTACCCAGCGGTTCGATGATTCGGCCCTGGGTAAATTTATTCATCGGGGTTCTCAGACTGCTAACGCCATTGGCTTTGGTGCCGACAACGAGAACCGGCCCAGCACCGGGAATAAAGTTGCCGACATTGCTGCGGATGTAACAGGTGGAGCTGCGGGGATATTTGCACCTAACGGATTAGGTAAGTTTTCAATGATGGCAAGTGAAGCGGCGAAGGTACCCCAGTTTGCATCCAAGATGGCAAGTAAAATCAAAAGTCCTGCTGTGGCAAATGTGGCAAAGGGAGCAATTGAGAATGCCGGGGCCGGCACGGTGTACGGAATAACTGAGGGTATTGTCAATGACCGCACTCCTGGGGAAATTGCTGGTAACATCGCCCTTGATGCCGTTATAGGTGCTGGTGTAGGGATAGGTATTGAGGCATTAAGGCCGGTTGTAAGTAAAGTGCTTTCCAGATACAAGGGGATGCCTATTAACCCTGAAACAGTCGAAAGAGAAGTAGCCAAAGATATTGGGGTTGATTGGGATAATTTAAACGATCGGCAGAAGGATGCCATTCGCAAAGTTGTAACAGGGATGCAAACTGAACCGGTACAGAGTGGAAGATTGTTATACCCTGCTCAGGAGTTTACTTTCAGGAACCCCACTCTTAGAGATTATCCAGGCAATGTTGCTCTCCCTGCCGGAAAGGCCAAGATATTCAATAAAGAACGGGCAATTGCTGAACAGAAATTAAAGGAAGCTACCGAGTATTTGCAAAATTATTTCCGAACCAATGAACTCCGGGTTGATGAAATGGAATTTGCTAAAAACACTTTGGGCATCGATCTGGAAAAGTTGGCCGACGATGTGTTGAAAGCGGAGCAAGCAGGTTTACCTAATTTTGAAAGGGCAGTGGAGCGTGGGAGAATAGCCAGAGCAGCAGGGATAGAGATGCCTGCTTTAGTCAGAGGACGTAGCAAACAGGCTCCCGTGCCAGTAGAACCGTTAACACCATTGCAGTTCAAGCAGACTATAGAAGTGCCAAAAGTATACGACAGATCATCTCAACAAAATGATAATTGGCGTAACTGGGAACCCCCGGAACCAGTGACCACTGTTGCAGAGCAGACTGCCCAGGAGCTGTATAATGCCGATGGCCTCCGGGACCTATCAGGCTTTAGACTGTATTCCACTGATATTTATCGCAACTTCCGGGATGTCTTTGGCCCCCACTTTGAGAAAGTGAAAAAGGCTATTCTGGATCCCTTTGATGCTTCCAAGAAAGCAAACGTGGAGATGCAAAGGGAGTGGGCACGTAAACTTAAAGAAGAGGTTGTAGATAGACTGGGAATCCAAAAAGGCAGTGAATTGTCTGCTTTGGTCCAGAGATACGGGGAGAAGAATATTTCTTTGCCTGAATTGCAAAAGTTAAGGCCCAAGGACTGGCAAAAGGTGGTGGAAGCTGACCGGTGGTTCCGCTGGGCCTATGATCAGCTCCTTAATGAAGTTAATGCCGTAAGGGCCCAGATTTACCCTAACAATCCGGAAAAAATCATCCCTCGGCGCCAAGACTATTATCGCCATTTTCGGGAACTGGCCGACACCTTCGAAGGTGTGAAAAACCTTTTTGAGACCCCATCGGCAATAGACCCAAGTCTGGCGGGGCGTTCGGAATTTACTTTGCCTAAGTCTAAGTTTTTGAGTTTCGCCCAAAAAAGGGGTTTTGGGCCTTATAAAGAGGATGCCGTTGGGGGTTTCCTTAATTACCTGCCGGCTGCATCTTATGCGAAGCATATCGACCCGCACATAGGCCAGTTTGAACGGCTGGCCGCAGAATTGGCTGGGGCAACAGAAAAATCGAGGCATCTGAACAACTTCATCGAATGGCTGCGGGACTATGCCAGGGATCTGGCCGGAAAAACGAATCCAGCGGACAGGTTTGCGCAAAAGATTGTTCCCGGGGGCCGGACCACTTTTAAGGTCCTAAACTGGCTAAACAGCAGGATAAAGGCTAACGTGGTCATGGGTAATATATCGTCTTCACTCTCTCAGATAGCCAACGTGCCTCAGGGTATAGCTTTCGCCAAGCAATATTCAGTCCCAGGTTTTAAAAGGACCATAAAATCAATATTCAAGCCTGCTCCGGAGATGGCCAAATCCGGGTTCCTTACGGAGCGGTTTTCCAGTGACATCTATCGCCAGTTTGATACTAAACTCATGGATCAGCCCAAGAAATTTGCCGCCTGGATGCTTGAGGTAGTGGACAAGGTCGGTACTGAATTTATTTGGTACTCAGTCTATGAAAAGGCTCTGGCAGAGGGTATCCCAAACCCGATAAAATACGCTGATGATATGACCAGGAGTCTGGTTGCCGGCCGGGGAATCGGGGAAGTGCCTATCTTACAAAAATCAAAGATTATGCAGTTGGTAGCACCTTTTACGCTGGAGGTGTCCAACCTGTGGAAGGTACAGAAAGACTTTGTGAAGGCCCGGGACTTCGGCGGCCTGGTTGCCCTGTACGTGGCTAATTTTATGCTTAACAAAGCTATGGAAGCCACCAGGGGTTCCGGAGTAGTTTTTGATCCTATAGATGCCACTATCGAGGCCCTGACGGAAGAGGATATATCACCACTGCAGCGGGCTGGCAGGCTGGCAGGAGAGGTAGTTTCTAACTTGCCCTTGGGTTCTACAATCGCCTCCATTTATCCTGAATATGGAACCGATACATTACCCACCAGGAAAGAGTTATTTGGTCGTAATGACCCTACACGCTTTGGGCCTGGCCTATTGGCGGCAAAGGGATTGTCAGACCCTCTCTACAAGGTCCTTCCCGGCTTCGGTGGGGGGCAAATACAAAAGACTGTCAGAGGGGTATCGGCCCTAGCCAAGGGAGGGGCATATACCAGTGATGGCACCAAACTAAAATATCCGGTTAAGAGGACTCCTGCCAATATTGTAAGAGGTGTTCTCTTTGGTCAGTATTCATTCCCGGAGGCTAAGGAGTATTACGAGAATAACCGTAGACCCCTGGGAGAGAATCAGACTCAGATGTACCAGAAAAGCAGTAACCCCGATGCCACGTACCGGATGATTCTGCGGGAGCGGGAAATTGATAAGATTAACCGGCAGATATCGGAATTAAACAAGGATAAGTCCTTATCACTTGAACAAAAGCGGGAAAAGTATCAGAAACTGGTGGAGAGAAGAAAGAAGTTAATGCAGGGGGGCTAAAATCCCCCTCTTATTATGAGTAAAAGGAGGGGAGTCCCCGCATGACTGAACATGTGTGTAAACAAGAAAGACTACTGGGAGAGCACGACAGAGCCATCGAGGATCTGATGGACTATAAAAAAGCACAGAATGGAGCCATCCATCGGTTGGAAGATAAAGTTGACCGGCTCCAGTACTGGGTAATGGGAGGGGTTGCGGCCATGGCACTGCAATTCCTCTTACTTTTATTGAAGAGGTGATTTGTTTGGTTAACATTGTTCAAGATTTCATCCCCACAGGAAGGCGGAACCGTCCCGGCCATAAATTGACCCCGCAGTATATCACTATCCACGACACGGCAAACAGCAATGCCGGTGCCGATGCCCTGGCTCATGCAAAATATCTTAAAGGCGATGCAGCGGCCAAAGCCCCGGTGTCCTGGCACTTTACCGTGGACGATAAGCGGGTAATCCAACATCTTCCCCTGGATGAAGTAGGTTGGCATGCAGGAGATGGTGGTAACGGGCCCGGGAACAGGACGAGTATTGGCATCGAGATCTGCGAAAACAGTGACGGTGATCGTGCTATGGCAGAGAAGAATGCTGCCGAAGTTGTGGCCCAACTCCTTAAAGAGCTGGGTTTAAGTATTGACAAGGTTGTTCAGCACAACAAGTGGACTGGGAAGAACTGCCCTCATATTCTAAGGGGGCGATCTGGCGGATGGGAGAACTTCTTAGCGCAAGTAAAGGAGTTTATGCAGGAGACTAAGGTCTCTGAATCTGAAATAGATCTGAGAGCAGAGAACGAGCACTTGGTGAAGCTCCTGAATGCGGCTACACGGGAAAATGCCGAACTCAAGGCCAAATTGGCCGAAATAAATAAACTAAGCAGCCTGTGAGCTGCTTTTTTCTTTGGGAGGTGGTGCTTATGCGAAGAAATGTACGCTGGTAACTAGTATTAAAAGGTATTGAAAGGAGATTTGTATGGAAAAGAAATGGTATTTATCTAAAACTTTTTGGGTAAACATTATTGCGATTGCCGCCCTAATAGGGCAATCTTATCTTGGTGAGCAGTTTTTGCCGGCAGAAGAACAGGCGATTATCCTGGGGGCAGTGAACCTAGTACTGAGGTTCGTCACAAAAGAAAAATTGACATGGTAGATGTGCAAAAACTTAGGGAGGCGTGGGCCTCCCTTTTTTTGTTTAATATCATAACAATAATTTCGCTTTATAATATTAAAAATAATACAACATTTACTTGATGAAATTTGAAAATTATACTAAAATACTTTATGGAGCATGAGTAAAGGAAGTGGTACAAATGAAATTCTATAATAATGCAGATGAGTTAATAAAAAAGGAGTTACCCAGATCAATTAGGGCGCAGTTATATCCTTTCTTTTTGAGTGGTGCACGAGCTTTTCATGAAGTAATTCAAAGCAACAGTACCCTATTCACTTCCACTTTTTTAACAAATATAAAAGGTTGGTTATTTAACTATTTAATTTTTAGGCAGTTTGAGGAAGATATGTTGAGTGAAAATTTCCCATTTAAAGTTCAAGCGGTTAAGGTAAATAATTTTAATTATAAATCTCTTAATCTAGTGAGACAAAATGTTATTATCAATATCGGTAAAGCAAAAGACAAGGATGCACTACCTAATAGGTCTTGGTATAGAGTTAAGCAGTGTCGGAAAAATAAGTTTAAAGCTAAGCAGCTTTTCTACGATACAAATACTAAGAATAATTTAATAGTTAAGCCTGAACCCTACTATTTATTTCTTACATATGGTACAAGAAATAATGATATTGAATTCGTAAATCTTTTAGTTCCCAATGAAAATATGACAGGTTATCTCAAAAAAATTGAACTCGGATCCGAATTCTCATTAATAAAAAATAATGATATATTAATACAACAAGCGGAAAAAAGAATTACTTCTTTGAAGGCTGATGTGCTTAAGCAGTTAAATCTTCTTAAGGGTGAGGGAAATGAATCATAAAAAATTTATTAATAATGAGATCGTGCCAGCTAGAATAAGGGAGGCAAGAATATCTCGGGGATACTCGTTAACAGAACTTGCTGATTTAATCGGAGTATCGAGTCAGGCTATCTCACAGTATGAGCTGGGAACATCAAAACCGGGTACTCATGTTTTGGTAAAAATGATGGGGGTTTTGAATTTTCCGCTTAATTTTTTCACTAAACCTAAAATAAATATAAACAATTCGTTTTGTAATAGTGCAGTTAACTTCAGAAGCATGAAAAGTGCATCTAAAAAATTAAAAGATGCATTTTCCTGCAGAATTCAATGGGCTGATGAAATTTATCAATACCTAAGAAAATTCGTGAATTTTCCTGATGTTGATATTCCAAATATAGACCACTTAGTAAAAAATTATGAATATGATGCCGATACTATAGAAAGGATTGCATTGTATCTTCGTAAATATTGGAAAATCGATAGAGGTCCAATAAAAAATCTTATAGAAATTCTCCAAGAAAAAGGATTTGTAATATGCAATATAGAATTTGGAGACAAAAAAATTGATGCATTTTCTCAATGGTATAACGGAATACCTTATATAATAATGGGAACAGATAAGGCTTCTGCCGCAAGAGCTCGTTTCGATATAGCACATGAATTAGGTCATTTAATTTTACACCCACACATAGACCAGGAAAGCCTCAAAAATAAAGAACTATTTGATCAGATTGAAAATGAAGCAAACTATTTTGCTGGTGCTTTTTTATTACCTGTAGATTCATTTCCCACCGAAGTGGTATCTAACTCTTTAGAGCATTTCGTAGTATTGAAAAAACGTTGGAAAGTATCAATCCAAGCAATGATAATTCGTTGTGATAATCTCGGTTTGTTAAAAGAACATCAGGTTAGATATCTTTTTGCAATAATTAATAAACGGGGACTTAAGACTAATGAGCCCTTGGACGACGTGATACCAATGGAGAATCCATATTTGTTTAAACAAGCAATAGAGTTACTTTTAGAAAATAATATAGTTTCCCCACAAGAGATAATTGATAAGATTGCACTCAATAAAGAAGAAATAGATAGTCTATGCTTTTTGCCTAAAGAACTTTTAATAACAAATTCTCGTAAACCAAAGTTGACTTTAATAAAGTCCTCTTGTACTCCGTCATTTTTAAAGTAATACAGGGCATTCTAAGAAGAGGTGTAGAGAGCATTTTCTGGTAAATAATAACAAATGTGATGAATTGTATGGGCTAATTTTGGGCTAATTGTTTTAAAAAACAACGGTTTTTTCCACTAAAAAACGATAGGTGTATTTCTCGGAAATCCAGTAATATCAAGGGTTTAGCATGTTTTATCAAGGATCCAAAAAGGCCCCACAACTGATTCAGGTTCTAGTGGGTGCAAGCCCGTGGGAGTTCAAGTCTCTTCAGCCGCACCAAATCCAGTAAAATCAAGGGTTCCGGCAATCTTATAATGTCGGAACCCTTTTTTTGCTGTCTAGGAAAAAATGATTCTAGTGCAAAAACCATATTTTTTAAAGTACAAACACTATATGTAGATTTATAAAAGAAAGGTTTATCTATATATAGTACAAGACTTCGTAAATCTTGACTTTTTTCATTAGAATCAAAAATAAATTTTTTGGTTATGGATAACTTTGTGCTTAGATAGAATTTAGGTATACACTATGCATGTTTCAAAAATCGTAGATTACAAAAGTAAAATAAAGATAAATGAGATATTTAAACAGCATTTTTATCCTGAGTTTATCAGTTGAGAACAGCAAACCTTTGATATAATAGGATTCCTCTCTAAAAAAACGCAAAGTTTGCCACTACAGGCTACCCTATTTTTTATACCAGGCAACCAGGTCTTCTTACGATAAGATATTATTGGGCTGATCAACACGGATTGTTTTAAGAAAAGCCAGAAAACACACAACAAAATGCCTTTTGATTCTTTCTTTTGTCCAGTGATTAATATATTTCCAAGTAATAATTAGAGCAGTCGATTAAAGACGCATATCAAGCCGCATAACAGTCTACCATTGATGATTTTCTGGGAAAATACTGGGAATATCCCTTTGGGCGTGGCGGCGGTGGACTGAAATGCGTCTTGATATAAATGAACTTAAAGATCGTGTTACTAATATCGAAGTAAAAATAGAAAATGAAATCTCTCCGAAGATCTCGGCTCTTTTTGATGGCTGGCTGTTGCCGTCGAACTAATATGGCACAAAGCTGACGGAATTGCCTGACCAGGAATTGCTGTATATAATGACCATATCAAATAGAAAGGAAAAGACGCCCCCGTTTTGATGTGTTACTGCGCCAACAGTAGCACTAGGAGCGTCCCCAATAAGCTTAACATGGTCATTGTAACAAAATATAAGCTCATTGAGAATCCCCTTAAAGGTGTTTTTTGTTAGGAGCGAGGAACAGAATCTCTGTCCCTGCTGTAGCGAATCAATGGAAGTGATCGGAAGTCGCCGGCGGAACTGCATTAATAGTGCCGGAGAAAAAATGGTCCTAATGATTAGAAGACTTCAATGTAGTAATTGTAAGCGCATCCATCACGAACTTCCAGATATCCTTGTTCCATACAAGCGGCATTGCAGTGAAAGTATAGAGACTGTGATAGCCGGGAATACTCTCGCCGTTGCAGCAGATGAATCAACTATTACCCGTTGGCGGATCTGGTTTTTTGATTTAGTTAATCACTTTTTGGGTTGCCTAATATCTATAGCTATTATTCAGTATTCCAGAAATTCTGTGGAAGTACCATCCGACCTTCCCCTGTCCCCGCTCCAAAGGATATGGCATTATGTAGGAGAATCTTACGGCTGGCTAGCCAGAGTTGTCCGAACCGTAGTTAATTCAAATAACTGGGTACAGACCCGTTCTGCCTTTTTGTCCTGATGTAGAGGTTATACACTCATGTTAGATTCCGAATATTAGGGAGGTAATCTAGCATGAGAGACCAAAAAAAGGCCGAGGACGTTGCTACTCAACGAGTACAACTCATATCCCCACTTCTAACTGAAGGGTTGGACCCTGCCAAAGCCAGACAGATTAAAACCCAAATTTGCGAGCAGGCTGGAATTTCCGAACGTACTCTGCGCAGATATCTGTCAGAGTATAAGACACATGGCTTTGCCGGACTTAAGCCCAAAGGTAAAGCTCAGAGCAGAAGCGAAGATGCCATTCCGCCAAACATCCTGGAACAGGCCATATTATTGCGACGAGAGGTTCCAAAGCGCAGTGTGGCCCAAATCATACAGATTCTAGAATGGGAAGGTCTGGCCCAGCCGGGTCAAATTAAGCGCAGTACACTGCAAGAGAAGCTAGCCGAACGTGGATACAGCGCCAGGCATATGCAGATGTATATGAGTACCGGTGTTGCTACTCGGCGGTATCAGCAGAAGTATCGTAACAAGCTTTGGCATTCCGACATTAAGTATGGACCCTACTTACCTATCGGCATAGATGGTACCAAGAAGCAGGTATACTTAGTAACATTTTTTGATGATTGCACTAGGTTTGTTCTTCACGGTCAGTTCTATCCAACCTTGGATCAGGTCATCGTTGAAGACTGTTTCCGTCAGGCTATCTTAAAATATGGAGTGCCGGAGGCAGTGTTCTTCGATAACGGCAGCCAGTACCGGACAAAATGGATGGGACGGGCCTGCGCCAAGATGGGGATTAGGCTACTATTTGCTAGGCCATATTCCCCAGAATCGACTGGGAAAGTGGAACGTTTTAACCGGGTGGTCGATTCCTTTCTCAGTGAAGTTGCCTTGGAGAAACCTCAGTCATTAGACAAACTCAATGAGCTGTTCTGGGTGTGGTTAGAGGAGTGTTATCAAAACAAGCCCCATTCTGCATTGGAAGGCAAAGCTAGCCCCGCCAGTGCCTATCGTAGCGACAAAAAAGCCCTAAAATTCCTGGACCCGGAAACAGTAGCCAACGCCTTTCTTCATTGCGAAGAACGCAAAGTTGATAAAGCTGGATGTATCAGCTTCCAGGGGAAAAAGTATGAGGTCGGGCTTAGTTTCATCGGGTGTACCGTAGATGTCATCTATGATCCCGCTGACATTACTGAACTGACCATAGAATATGAGGGGCATACCCCTTGGAAGGCCCGGGAACTCGTTATCGGAGAAATGGTAGGCCAGCGACCTAAGCTACCTGAACATCTAAGGACACAACCAGCCGAATCCTCAAGACTCCTGGCTGCAGCTCTTGAGAAGAATCAGCAGAGAATAGAACAACAGGCTCCTGCCATTTCCTACAGAACCGTAAGAAAGGCAGGGAACTAAGATGTTTGAACCTTTCTACGGGCTATCTCAAACTCCGTTTTCACGGGATATCCCAACAAACGAGTTGTATCAGTCACTCATGCTGGAAGAGACGTTAGGTCGCCTGGAATATGCTGCCCAGCGTCAGTTGTTCGCCGTTGTTACCGGTGACTGCGGGACTGGCAAGACTACTACTATCCGTCGATTCAGGGATTCCTTAGACCCTGCTAAATTCATGGTGCTGTACCTGGCGGATTCCAAGCTGACACCCAGACATTTCTACAAGGGTCTCTTGGAGCAGCTAGGCTGTGAATCCAAATTTTATCGTGGTGATGCCAAGCGTCAACTGCATAGAGAAATCGAGCTTATGCGGGGTATCCAGCATCTTCAGCCTGTTGTCATCGTAGATGAAGCACATCTTCTGGACCGGGAGATGCTGGAGGAGGTCAGATTCCTTCTCAATTTCAAGATGGATGCGCAAAGTCCCATGGCTCTTATCCTCGTCGGTCAGACTGAACTTTGGGAGAAGTTTAAGCTTCAGGCCTATGCCGCTATCCGGCAACGCATTGATCTCCAGTGTAAACTGCCCCACTTGGACCGCGCCCAGGTAGGGGATTATGTGAAACGACATCTTGCTTACGCTGGTGCCGACCATGATATATTTTCTGATGGTGCTTTGGATGAGATATTTCGGTTCTCTAGTGGTGTCCCTAGGCTAGTGAACAAGGTCTGTACTCACTGCTTGCTATATGGGGCACAGAATGGCCGCCGGATCATCGATGACCATATGGTTAAGTTGGTTATCCAGGGAGAATTGTCATGAAGCAGCAATGGTGCAAGATGACATACGACCACGAACAAGACCGCTGGATGGTGGATACGGGAGACTACTGTTACGAACTCCATTGTGGAGAAGTTTTTGATTTGTTAATCGGTTCAACTAGTATTCCTTGCCGCATAGAGTACGATCATCAGTGGTATGTGATTATGCCGGGAGCCCGCTTCAATTTGCGGATCGGGAATTCGTACAAGGTGGAAATATAACGGCATCCGGGAAGGTGGCGATAAAGTCGTCTCACCTTCTCGGCCACTGGCCAAATTGTCCGTCATAAACTGGACACCATATACTGGCAGTTACAGGACATTATGAAGTGTCAGTAACAGCTGGCAGCAGCACACAGACCAATTAAATCGTATTGAGGAAAAAGTTAGTACACATGAGGAATTTATAATTAAACGTATTAAGTGAGTCCATAATAAACAATCTGTTAATTATGTGCAATAAACTCGATAAACAAAAAAGGAAACCCTCTTCTTAATAGGGTCTCCAATAAAGTGATTTCCACAAAATTATTTACTTAATGCAAGAACGTATTCTTCTTGAGCTTTTTCAATTTCTACTCTCCATCCTAAATTCTCTGCCATGCGGGATACATTATCCCTTGCTGAAGCGTTATCTACTATAACTTTAATTGGACCAGAAGGAAATTGTTTTATTGCTTGCGTTGTTAAAACAAGGGGTTCAGGGCAGGATAAGCCTCTAGCGTCCACCACTTGTGACATTTAAAGTACCTCCTATTCTCTTAAATTTTAATATGTTTAGTCCACCAATAAGTGAAACTACGATAAGACCAAGAATAACAGCTATTTTTCCACCAATTGGTACACCTGCAGGACTGGCAGCAAGAGAGAAATTATGGGAAAATGCTGCTCCTGCCATTAAGCCAAGAACAGTGATTGCTGAGTCGCCATTACCTTCAGCAGCAGAGATTAACTGGCGAAGAGGACAACCACCAAGTAAGACAAAAGAGAAACCTGCCAATGTCATTCCAAGGAAATTCCATAAACCATCACTGTGAGCTACAGGCTGGTTCGCAAAACCCAGGTGGAATTTACCTACCACTAAGTTGCCTAAAGTTGCTACTACTAACATTGCTATAAATCCAGAGAGTAAATAAGTGTCTCTGAAAAAGACAAAGTCTCTTATTCCCCCAATCATGCATAGACGGGAGCGTTGAGCCAGACAGCCTACAATTAGCCCTGCCAATAAAGACAGCCATATTGCTGCATGTTGAGAGCCAGGACCTTTATTACTAAAGAATATAAATGGGGGGTTAGCTATTAATAAAATCAAAAGTGCTACCATAAACAAAGGAAAAATATACCCATTTGTTTTTGATTGAGATACTGTTCTACCTAAGGAATATCCTTGGCTAATATAATATGTACCTAAACCTATGCCAGCAATTAAACCAAATAATCCCATAATTGCATTTAAGTCTCCTCCTGATAGGCGTAACACAACCCGTACAGGACAACCTAGGAACACTAACATACCAAACATTCCAAAAAAACTTAGAGTAAATCGGGTGAATGTATTAGACCCACCAACAGATTTAAATTCTCCAGTGTATAGAGCAGTAGCAAATGCCCCAATAACTAAGCCAATAATCTCAGGTCTTAGGTATTGGACGGGTTCAGCACGGTGTAATCCCAAGGCGCCAGTTATATCCCGTATAAAACAAGCTATACAATAGCCCATGTTAGCTGGATTTCCGAATACCACCAGAAGTACACCCAATAAACCTACAACACCCCCCGTAAGCATAATGAGAATCTTTTTGTTCATAAACTACCTCCTTTGCATTCTTGGATAATTTAAACTTCTTTATGGATATTCATTTACCTATCAAAATTGTTATGAAATTATATCATTGTCTACTCTAGTTATATAACAATAAGTTATTAACTCAATAGGTCTGTTGCACATTGCAATGTGATGTGCAATAACTCTTCGCCTTATCAAGTGCATACTTTCTTTAAACTCCGTAGGAGTGTTAGGAAAATCAATATCCAAGTATTACAGGTTTTTAAGCATCTGTTCTTTTACTAAGCCTGCTCCCATCGGGAAGGACAAGCGGATATCTTTGGGATAATAAATAAAACCTATGAACAAAACCTATGAAAAAAACTTGACAAAAAAACAAACTAAGGATTAACATATTTCTAGAAGTAAATAATTCCCATTTAAGGTGCCCCGTCAAGGGGAGAATAGGGAAACCGGTGAAATTCCGGTGCGGACCCACCACTGTAAGCGGTGACAAATCCCAGTATGCCACTGTCCAGCACTCAACTTAGTGGTTAATGTGAAAGCATAAAATTTATTTGAACATACTAAAAAAAGAGTATGGAATTATAAATTAAGTTTTAATCACAAGTTGAGTGCGGATGGGAAGGCGGGAAGAGGTTGACCCGCGAGCCAGGAGACCTGCCTTAAATGTATGAACTAGACGAAGGGGATTAAATTCGTTCTAGCTGCTAGCGGCTTTAAGATGGGGAAAGTCTCTTAGTAACATACTAAGAGACTTTTAATTTTTTAAGCTTTCTTTGTCAGGCATGATGTTTACTTTTATCCATTTGGTGCCCTGGGTTTTAGCTTATTTAGCTGAGGGATTTATTATTGGAGGTGAGAAAAGTTAGCAAAAGATGTATTGATAGCAAGAGAAAATAGATACATAGCAGGAGGAGGAATAAAATGAATATTTTTACAAAGAAAACACACAGATACCTGGTATCTAAGTTATTACTGATATTCTTTATAGCAACCTTGTTATTGCCTGCATGGCCATTACTTTTTAGTGGACTCGATAATGGCAAAGCTGTGGCCGCAGAGGTATATGATAACTTAGCATTAAAGGCAGCAAGAAACAACTACAATTTACACCAAGGTGGACAGGCAGTTGACGGCGGCTGGGGGAACTTTGGTGCCTATGATGCCTATATCCTGACCCAGGCGGGGGCGGATGTAGGAACATGGGTATATAACGGCACAAGTTTCAAAGACAGTGTCTTGAGTTTAATTGATGCGACTATTGCAAACGAAGGGAAAGAAAATCAGTCTTCGGCCAAAAGAGTAGCGCATGAATATCTGGCGGCAAAAGCTTTCGGAGATGCAAGAGCGACCCAGTTGCTGAACATCTTAAAGAACAGGCAGACGGCAGGCGGGAACGGCTCTTTTGACAACAATGCCTTCAGCGACTTGCCCGCCTTTGAATCATTGGGCAGAGCCGGGGACATGGCCGAAATAGATGCAGCAGCTGTCATTACTTATATCTTAAGCTGTCAGGACGGCGGTACAGGGGCCTGGACTTCCACTTGGAACGATTTTCAGGCGACAGCCCAGGCGGTGCGGGCGTTAGAATACCTGAAGCCCCTTGCGGGAGGGCAGGCTGATGCCGTGCAAACGGCTATCGATAAGGGAATTGCCTGGCTGAGGGCTCTGCAAAAAGACGATGGAAGCTTTCAAGACGCTGGAGGATTTGATGATCCGCTTGTAGACACGGCAGAAACAATACTTACCTTAAACTGCCTGGGTATGGACCCTGCGGTCTGGACAGTCGGCGGCAAGAGTGCCGTAGATTACATGCGGGATAGTGCTCTCAATGAGGATGGGACGTTTGGTACCTCCAAGAACCTGATGGACAACACCTGGGCTTTGGATGCTTACCGTGTGTTAGGAGGAAATATTTCGCCTGACGCTGTACTAAGTTTAAGAGTGACGCCAGCCAGTGCAAATATAGTTGCAGGCGGCAGTCAACAATATACGGCCCAAATTTATAAATTGAATGGTACCAATGAGGATGTAAGTGCAGCAGCAGACTGGTCTGTAAATAACAGCAGTATAGCAACGGTAAATAACAGAGGTCTGGTTACAGGGGTGGCGGCAGGAAATACAGTTATTACTGCAACTTATCAAGGCGTTAGCGGTACTGCTGATGTAAGTGTTGCCGGCGGAGGAAACAATGGCGGCAATAATGACCAACAAGGCATCAGAGTTACTATAAAAGTTATTGGCAGAAGCGGAGAAACTTTGTTTGGTCCAAGTACTGTAACATTGAGGGAGAGTGATAGATGGGGTGTTACTGCTTTAGGAGCTTTGGATAAAACAGGACTTAGTTATAATGATGCTAACCCGAGCTATATTGACACAATTGCAGGCCAGGGACCCCAGGGCATGAACGGGTGGATGTATAAGGTTAACGGTGTTGTACCCGGGGTGCCTGCCAAAGATTACCCGGTTGCCAATAATGACCTGGTTGTCTGGTGGTACAGCACAAGCCCTACTGAAATATCCGGTGTTTCTTCTAATACTAAAGAAAACCCTAATATTCTTGATGATAAGAAATTGTCTGATACCATTCAGCAAACAGGACAAGCCAGACTTAACCTAGCAGAAAAAACTGATGGAAAGGGTAAGCTTTCTCCCCATACAATTGTTGGATTAGCCAACGATAACAAACCACTAACTATAGAAAGCAAGGGTCTTCAAGTAGAATTTGCTCCCCAATCCTTAATTACAGAAGAGTTAATGAAAGTTCTAGAAGATAAAAATGCTGCTTTAGAAATCGGAGCAAGAGAAGTAAGTGGAGCAGAAAAACAAGAAATACTTTCAAAGGCTTCTGTAGGTGAAAGTACCGGGTTGTTTGATATTGGAGCTAAGATAGTAGATTTAACTGCCCAAATAATACGCACCAGCAATGATGGCACTGTTAATACTGATGTAATTAAAAACTTCCAGGAACCCGTAAAAGTAACTATTGATTTATCAGGCTCAGTTCTGAATCAAGAGGACATTGCTAAATTAACCGGGATAAGATATGAGAAGGATGCTCAAGGTAATGTTAAACCTGTAAAACTGGGCGGAGCTTACGATTCCGAGAAAAAGACTTTTACTTTCTATAGCGATAAATTCAGCTTATATGGGGTAGTGAAAGCTAAAGACCTGAAAAAAATCAGTTTAGGAGTGAACAAGTTAACTACTACGGTTAACGGCAAAACAATTTGGCTTGATATTCCGCCGGTTATCCTGGGTAACCGTACTATGGTACCTTTAAGATTTATCGGGGAAAATTTGGGTGCTGAGGTAGAGTGGATCGCAGAAACAAAAACAGTGGAAATGATGTTGGATGGTAAAAAAGTAACCCTGGTTATTGGAGAAACTGGGCCTGGTTTAGATACGCCTGCAACGATCATTACTGGTCGTACCCTTGTACCCATCCGTTATGTTTCAGAATCCTTGGGAGCTTATGTAACATGGTTTCCATCCAGCAGAATGGTAGAAATAGTTAAGTAATAAAAAAAATAAAAGCAGATGTGAAGAACCCAAAGACTGGTAATCATTTATAGGTCTGCACTGCCTGGCTGCTATAGCGGAGCAGCCAGGCAGTGCTATGACTTTGTGGCTGTTTATGAGGAGGATTCTATGAAAAGATCAGTACTTCTTGCCATCCTACTGCTGGGTTTGGTAGTGTGTCTTGCTGGGTGCGATAAACATAATCAAGACCGTAATTTGCTGACTGACGGAAAAGAAAAGACTCAAGCACCGGTAAACACAAATGTGGATGAAGGAAAACTTGCCAATGCCCAAATACCTGTAAGCGAGAAGCATGGCAGAGAAAACAATGTAACAACTGCTAAAAATGAAAAAATAGAAGTAATAGTAACTAAGGATTTTGGAAAAGAGAAACTCTTAGAGGTTAAAGTTAATTTTAAAAAAAATATGTCTGTAATGGATGCCCTTCTTCTGGCCGGCGCTGATGTAAAGACCTCTTACGGAGGTGGGTTTGTCAGCGGTATTAATGGCTTATTGACAGATACTGGCGGGGTATCAGGTGTAAGAAAAGATTGGTTTTACTATGTTAACGGGATTTTTGCTGACGTTGGAGCTTTAGATTACGAACCCAAACCGGGTGAAATCATCTGGTGGGATTATCATCCCTGGAAGCTGTCTCAAGGTATACCTGCTGTTGTCGGCTGTTTTCCTGAACCATTTTTGCACGGCTTTAGGGGTCAAGTTAAGAAGACTACCATCATGTGTGGTTCTGGCGAAACAGAGCTGGCTATAAAATTAAAAGAAAGCATGAAAGATTACGGTATTTTAAGAGTTGATGTACAGGAGATTAATGCTGAAATGCTTACGCAGAGAGAAGGCCCCACTATCCTTATCGGCGAATGGGAGAAGCTAAAAGATATTGCCTGGATGAAAGAATTAAACAATGCTTACAAAAAAAATGGCACCTTTATTCACTTTACAGAAAGTAGTATCGAATTATTGGACTATCAGGGGGAAGGGGTTAAGAAATTGCAGGGGAGTGCCGGAGTAATCGTTGCTACTGGTGAAGGCAGCGGTGATGACAGTCCGCTTTGGCTTATTTCTGGTACGGATAGAAGAGGTTTTGAGGAAGCTGTAGATGTTTTAGTTAAGTGTCCCCAAAAAATTATGGGCATGTACAGTGCTGTTGTTTTGCCCGGAGAGATTATTAGACTACCTTTGTTGAGGGATTAAAGATGTTTATTTACAGAGAAAGAGATAATCTAATTTATAGAATCCATCCTTTAACCTCAATTTTCTATATCTTTACAATAGCCCTGTTATCTTTGGTTTTTTCCCATCCGGTTTTTCTTTTGGCCCTTTTTCTGGCCCTGGGTATGGTTATAGTATCTGCAGAAATTACCAGGGAGTGGGTAACCTGTCTCAAATTTAGCCTGGGCTTTATTTTAATTATTATAATGGTAAACTGTCTTTTTGTAAGAGCTGGTACTACGGTACTCTTAGTAGGGCCAGTCATGCCGGGAATCGGGAAGATTAGAATAACTTTGGAGGCTCTGTGCTATGGAGCAGGGATGGGGTTGAGATTTTTCGTTATTATCAGTGCTTTCTGTCTATATACACATGCTGTTCATCCCGATAAAGTTTTAAAGCTTTTAGGCAAGTGGGGCAACAAAACAGTACTGGCATTGAGTCTTGCAACTCGCTTGTTCCCTTTAATGACCAGTGATTTTCAAAGAATTATGGAAGTGCAGCGCTGCCGGGGAGTAAACTTTCAGGAAAATCATTGGCAGAAAAAACTTAAAAAACTTGTGCCTGTCATTAACATTATGCTTTTGTCCAGTCTGGAAAGGTCTTTTCAGCTTGCTGAATCCATGCAGGTCAGAGGATATGGTTTGGGCAAGAGGTCCCATTATACTGAGGAATTATGGCATCCTAGAGATATTCTGATTATTACCTTTGTTGCTATAGGTATTATTATGGGAACCTGGTTAGTCTTTGCCGGCTGGACTAGTTACCGGTATTATCCCAGGTTACAGCCAGTAGATTTACAAGAGATCGTAATGGCTGGATTTCTGAGTATCTTCTTCATATTTCCTGCCTGTCTGAACTGGGGGTGGAAAAAATGGCCCTTGTTGAAGTCAAGGATTTGACTTACTATTATCCAGAAACGGATAAGCCAGCGCTAGATAAGATAAATCTTTCTATCAATGAGGGAGAATTTGTACTGATAGTAGGCGGTTCCGGCAGTGGAAAGTCTTCTTTGGTCAGGGCTTTAGCTGGACTTATACCTGACTTTTATGGCGGGAAATATGGCGGCAGTGTTAGTATTGCTGGTGTTGAGTTAAGGCAGATGGGTAGAGAGAGCCTTGTACAAAAGGTTGGCATGGTATTTCAAGATCCTGAAAGCCAGCTTGTCATGACCAATGTGGAACAGGAACTGGCCTTTGGCTTAGAAAATCTGGGCTTACCCAAGAGCCTCATGAAAAGAAGGATTATGGAAGTTGCGGAGGCTTTAAGTTTAACTCCTTTACTAAAAAGTAATACTCCCGAATTATCAGGGGGGTTAAAACAAAAAGTAGCCCTTGCTTCCATTCTGGCTATGCAGCCGGATATTTTAATCCTGGACGAACCCACTTCCCAACTGGACCCAGTGGCTGGAGAAGAAATACTCACCATCATTAGAAGATTGAATGAAGATAACGGCATTACGGTTATTCTGATAGAACAAAGGCTGGAAAGGTGTTTTCATCTGGCTGACAGGTTTTTAGTAATGGAACAGGGCCAGATTGTTTATAACCATACTGATCGGGGAGAAATCGCCAAATGGGCTGTAGAGAATAAGAGCCCCTTTATTCCGCCCTTGGCCAAGCTCTTTACTGTTGCTGGGTTTTCAGAAATCCCCCTAACAGTTAAGGAAGGGAGAAAATTGTTAAAAGCAGTTTCTTCAGTTAGTAACCAAGAATTTAAAAAAGAAGAGAGTAACCCTAGAACTGTTAGCTCAGGCAAGAAAGAACCTTTGGTAGAAATTGAAAAAATGTGGTTTGCCTACGAAAACGGCACCGAAGCTTTACAAAATATTAATTTCAAAATTTATCCAGGAGACCTGATTGTTTTAATGGGAGAGAATGCTGCCGGGAAGACTACTTTATTAAAAAACATCAGGGGTCTACTAAAACCTACAAGGGGAAAAATAAAAATTTTACACCAGGATATCCGCGAAACAAGTGTAGAACAGCTGGCGGGGATAGTGGGTTATTTATCTCAGAATCCCAACGACTATCTTTTTTTGCCGACAGTTAGGGAAGAGCTGGCTTTTACCTTACAAAACCTTTGTTTAAAGGATAATGGTAAGATTGATAAATGGCTGGAAAGGTTAGATTTAACCAGGTATGCCATGTCAAACCCCAGGGATTTAAGCTCTGGTGAAAGACAGAGAGTAGCTTTAGCTTCTGTATTGGTAGCCGAGCCTCAGCTTATCCTTCTGGATGAACCAACCAGAGGTCTAGATTATGAATTAAAGAATAACCTTGGTCAATTATTATTAGAATTACAAAAAGAAGGTAAAGCCCTTTTGGTAGTGACCCATGATGTAGAATTTGCGGCAGAATTTGCCCAAGAAGTTGTTTTAATGACCCAGGGTACTATTATAGCCAGGGGCAGTAAGTATGAGATGTTGACCCAGTCTACTTTTTATTCGCCCCAGGTTAGTAAATTATTTAACAAATTCGATGATACAGTAGTAACTCTTAGGGAAGGAGAGCAGGCTTTAAAAAGGCTTATCATTGCTGCGAGAAATTTATATTAAGTTTTGAAGCAAGGAGGCAGAACCTTATGGTTAAAAGCAAAATAAAATATATTGTTAGTTTACTACTGGTTTTCCTGCTTCTAATGACTAACCCGGTTATAGCCGCTTCGGGATCTGCTGACAAACAGGTAGCAGAGAATATTAAAAAAGCTGTTGCTTATTTGGCTGCTGTGCAAAATTCCGATGGTGGTTTTCCGAGTGAGAAAGGCCGTAAAAGCAGTATGGGTATAACGGCTTGGGTAATAATGGCCCTAAGGGCTGCAGGAGAAGATGTAAAAAGCAACAAATGGATGAAAGGTGGCCGAAATCCATTAGATTATCTTAATACAGGAAGTAATCTTCTTGAAGCCACGAATGATTATGCCAGGACTTTGTTAGCTTTAACGGCAAGTAAGTGTGGGGCTGAATTCAATGGCATCGATTTGGCTGAAAAAATCATTTCCTTTCAGCGGGACAATGGGCAATTTGCTCAACCAGACTTAGGGGAACTAGAACTTGTAAACAGCCATATGTGGGCTATTATTGCTTTGGCTTCTGCAGGACGGGAAATCCCTAATAAGGATAAAGCCAGGGAATGGCTTTTATCCCAGCAAAATGAGGATGGCGGATTTGGCTGGGCCCTTGGAGGGGAAAGTGATCCGGATGATACAGGAGTTGCCATAACGACTCTTGTGTTATTGGGAGAAAATCCCCAAGACTCTACGGCCATACAAAAGGCTCTTAAGTATTTAAAAAAGTGCCAGGAGGCCGACGGCGGTTTTGTATGGACAGGGCAAAGAAGTAATGCGGCTACTGATGCCTGGGTAATCCAAGGGCTTGTAGCTGTTGGAGAAGACCCTTTTAGTGTTGGTTGGCAAGCCAATGGAAAGAACCCTGTAGCCCATTTATTAAGTTTACAAAACAGTGACGGGTCTTTTAGCTGGATGAAGGATGTTGTCTCTTCGCCAGTACTGATGACTGCGTATGCTATAATGGCTTTGGCACAGAGACCTTTTCCAGTAAATATAGATTTTTTACAAAACTCTGAGGGTGCACAAAAGTATCCCTTTACCGATCTGGATAAACACTATTGGGCTTATAATCCTATAATGGAGTTAATCCAGGCTAAAGTTTTGGGTGGATACCCTGATGGTACTTTTCGACCGGAAAACCCTGTAACCAGGGCTGAATTTACCAAATTTATGGTTTATGGGCTAGGGCTTGCTGCCTTAGAAAGTAATTCTGCCCGGCATTTTAAGGATGTTCCTATGGAGCACTGGGCTCATACAGTCATCTCCATAGCCTATGACCAAGGATTTGTTAAAGGGAAAACGCCGGAAACCTTTGATCCTGAGGGGAAAATTACAGGCGCAGAACTTGCTGCTATGCTTGTGAGAGCACTCCCTTTAGATGAGCAGATTCTAATTAAAGCAGGTCCTTACTGGTATTCTGGGAGTGTAGACATGGCCTTGGAAAAAGGATTGTTATATCCAAGCTTTGACCATAAGAATTATGTCACCCGAGCCCAGTGCGCCTATAGTATTGCAAAACTAAGAAGCCTGACAAAAAACCAGTAAGCTAAGTAAATCACTAAGCAGTTAAGCTCAACTAAAAGTTTCATAGTTTTAGGGGCATGTACAATGAAAAAAAACTTTTGGCTAATCGTAATTCTTGTTGTTGTTTCTCTCTTGGGCATTAGTATTATCTCTTTAGACAATATCAATTGGGCAGTTCTTTCTGCGGTGATACTAGCGTTGGCTTTGCTTGCTTTTTTCTGGCGCTTTGAACAAAAGGAGGTCTCTGCCAAGGAAGTTGCACTAGTAGCGACCATGGCAGCCTTAGCCGCAGTTTCCAGGATCCCTTTTGCGATAATTATGAGTGTGCAACCCACCACTTTTATCGTAATGATTACTGGTTATGTTTTTGGAGTTCAGACAGGTTTTATGGTAGGAGCTCTGGCTGCACTGGTTTCTAATTTCTTTTTAGGGCAGGGGCCCTGGACACCCTGGCAGATGGTTTGCTGGGGCTTGTGTGGAGTGACAGCTGCCCTTCTAGCCAAAAAAGAAAAAGAGTTTAATCTAAGAAATTTTATCATTCTTGGAGCTTTCTGGGGCTATCTTTTTGGCTGGATTATGAATATATGGCACTGGGTTGGCTTTGTCTATCCCTTAACACTGAAAACCTTTATGGCTACTTATCTTGCCAGTTTTCCTTTTGATACTTTACATGCCCTTGGTAATATTGGTTTCTCTTTAACTTTTGGCCGCACATTTTACAGTATCTTGCGGCGCTTTAAAAATAAAATTAGTGTAATTACTTTAGATTAGACTACTTGCATTGAACAAAGGGGTTAAACCCTAAGATTCAGTAGAATATATTGAATTTATCAGTAACCCAAAATATGAGAACGTTTTTTTGTAAAGCGTTAAATAAAACCAGAGATAATAAACATGCAAAAACATGTTGAAAACCTAAATGTTATTACAGAATAGGGCGTAAATTGATACAAAATTTATTTTTAATCAACAAAAATTACTATTTTCTCCAAAGGGTACTGGCAAACCTTAGCGAATATTTTTATTGAGCCTAAATTAAAGTAGTATACTTAAATTGGGTTTCCCAGGAAGAGCTAAATTACTAATAAAATTTCGTGGTGATAAATTTAGGAGGCGTCAAGTGTACATCGATATTGTAGTGCTCGGTTTGTTAATGGGATTACTAATGGGAGGAAGAATTAAGAACTTGGGACGGTTACCCTTAAGGGGGACAGGCTGGTTTATACTCCTGGGAGTCATCGAAGCCAGCATGCAGTTTACTCAAACTCCGGAAAGACAGTTCCTTTATAAATCGTTAATTATGTTTGCTGGTGCCTTAATGATGTTGTTATTATGGGCTAACAGGCATATTCCCGGCGTCAAGTTAAGTTTAATCGGTCTTTTCTTAAATTTTCTTGTGATGGCGGCAAATGGCGGACGAATGCCTGTCTCTCAGTGGGCGGCAGTGATTTCAGGTCAATCAGATTATCTGCCTGAACTCCTTTCAGATATAAGCGCCCGTCACGTAATTATTGGGTCTGCCACAAAGCTGGTCTTACTGGCTGATATTATACCACTGCCCCCCCCTTACCCCTTTCCCAGAGTACTTTCCATCGGTGATGTAATACTTTTTGCAGGGATAATTAGAATTATCATTAAGGGTATGTTAGAGAGGAAGAGTGCGGCCACAGCCGATTAAAACGAGATTCTTAGGTCCTATAAATACGGAATATTCCGATTGTATTAACCCAAACATTTTTTGTTTGAAGGAGGTGTGGAATGATGGTTCGCTGGATGGTCGTATTGACAGCTTTAGTATCCATGCTGATGACAGCCGCTTCCGGCTGGCGCTGGTAACTGGAAATGGTATAAGTGATGTGGCAGCCTCATTCTGACCTTGGCATCCTGGAATCCTCATTATTTTAAAATGAGAGCTGCCACATTCGAAACGGGCAATCCCAATGAACTACCAAAAGATGCAATATTTTTGTCTATAATTAGTATAAATACTCAATACTCTCTGGTTTTGTCCGAAAAGAGGTGGGATTTATGAGGCATCTTTGGCCTTTCGTAATTGGAATTGACATTGTTGCTGCGGCTATCATTTTTTACAGCCTCAGGGGTCCCTTGATTGACTCAATGAATATTATCTGGCAGTTACTGTTTGCTTTATTGTTTATCCTGGCCGAATTATACCCACTAAACATTAACCAAGACGGCGATATGACGGTAAGCAGTTCATTGCAAATTGCCGCCTTATTAATTGCGGGGTTAAAGGTAACACTTATCGGCCTGGTAATCGGGGGGATTGTTTATGGCCTTATTCAGAAACGTCCCCTTATTAAAACTTGCTTTAATACAGCGCAAACCATCATTTCCTCTGCTGTTACGTATTATGTGTTTACAGCAGTGGGTGGACAAGCAGGGCTTTTGACGGCCCATGCCTTAATCATGCCGGTTGCCTATATGCTTCCTAATACGCTCCTGGTTTCCTGGATTCTATCTTTATCACAGCGACTGCCCCTTTGGCTAACTTGGTTGGAGTTAAACAAGGATACCGTTGCCCACAGCGCCATTTTGGGAATCGGAGGGCTCACTTTCGCCGGGTTAGTGCTTTCATACGGTTGGCTGGGCAGCTTATTAGTCATTGTGCTTATTATTTTTTTGCGGACAATTTTATATCAGGCCAGTCTTAATCTTCGTACCATGCAAGCACGTTTTGTCCAGACTGTTAAAGTTCTGATGACGGCCTTGGAATTACGGGACCCTTATACCCATGGTCACTCCAGCCGTGTGGCGGTGTGGTCCCGTAAAATAGCGCAGGAAATGGGGTTAGCGCCCAAAGAAGTGGAAATGATTGAAATGGGTGGACTTATGCATGATGTTGGTAAGGTTGGCGTACCTGATACCATTTTGAATAAACAGGGAAAATTAGATTCGGATGAATTTGAACTGATAAAGAACCATACCACCTTTGGTGAACAGATCTTGTTAGGTATGGAAGGAATGGAAACTGTCGCGTCTATGGCCAGACAACATCATCTTTACTATAACGGTGACAAACGAGGCTATAACGACCAGGTTGTGGGTGAGAATATATTTATTGGTTCCCGTATTTTGGGTGTGGCCGATGCCTGGGATGCCATGACAACAGACAGGCCCTACCGGAAAGCCCTTTCTCTCGAGAAGGCCGTAATCGAACTCATCAAAAATAAAGGAACCCAGTTTGACCCACAAGTGGTGAATGCCTTTCTTAGAGTACTACAGCGGGAAGGTGTTATCCCTACGGAGCAGACTTTGTTGGAAATCTTGGAAAAAAAACAAATTTATTATGCTCCCACCCAGGCAAAGTGATTGGGTGGGTTTTATTTTTTTAGATAAACCCAGGGACGAGCAGGAAATTAATTATGTTTAAAAAATTGTCAAAAGAAAAAGGGAAGAATAATTTTTTGTAGAAATTTAAATATAGAGGTGATAGAAATTGTACATTCAATTTTATGGAGCGGCGGGAACTGTAACAGGTTCATGTTTTCTCATTACCACAAAGAATGAACGATTTTTGGTAGATTGTGGTATGTTTCAGGGGTCTAAAGAATTAAAAGAAAACAATTATAAGGATTTTCCTTTTAACCCCTCGGAAATAGATTTTGTTGTGTTAACCCATGCCCATATTGACCATAGTGGTTTAATCCCCAAGCTTTATAAAAAAGGTTTTCAGGGTTTGGTTCATACAACTAAGGCCACCCGGGAATTATGCGCAGTGGTTTTACCGGACAGCGGTCATATTCAGGAAATGGAAGTTGAACGGAAAAACAGGAAGTTTTTAAGGATGGGTTATTCTTTGATCGAACCAATTTATACAGTAAAAGATGCAGAAACTTGCCTGCAAAATTTTAAAGGCTATCACTATGAAGAGATGATAGAGATCACGCCAAATGTTAAGGTTAGATTTCAAGATGCAGGACATATTTTGGGTTCTGCTTTGATTGAAGTTTATCTTACGGAAGACGGCATCAGTAAAAAAATTGTTTTCTCTGGGGATATAGGGAATATCAACCAGCCCATCGTGGATGATCCCACAGTCATCAGAGAGGCGGACATCATAGTCATGGAATCTACCTATGGGAACCGTTACCACCTGGAAGCAGAGGATAGGCTGGAAATTCTTACACGTGTCGTAAAGAATACCATGAAAAAGGGCGGTAATTTAATTATTCCTGCTTTTGCCGTAGAAAGAACCCAAGATCTTATTTACCATCTCATGGAATTAAAGGACAAAGGGGTTTTACCGGAACTCAACATCTATATTGATAGTCCTATGGCTGTAGAGGCTACAGAGGTATTTACCAGAAATCCACAGTTCTTTGATGAGGAGGCCCTGGCCATTTTTCAGAAAAAAGGTGGGCAAAACCTTTTCACGGGTGAAGGGATCCATTATGTACGTACGGCAGAGGAGTCTATGCAACTTAATAAGATAAAGAGCGGGGCTGTGATTATCTCTGCCAGCGGGATGGCTGAGGCCGGCAGGATAAAACACCATCTTAAGCATAATCTCTGGCGTCCTGAATGCACTGTCCTCTTTGTAGGTTACCAGGCGGAAGGAACATTGGGCAGGCGTATCCTGGACGGCGAAAAAAAGGTGAAAATCCATGGTGAAGAGGTTGCTGTCAAAGCGGATATTGTAAGGATTGATGGCTTTTCAGCCCATGCTGATCAAAAAGGTTTGGTGGAATGGTTAAAGGGTTTTCAAAAAACACCAGATAAGGTTTTCCTGGTTCACGGAGAAGAAGATGCCCTTAATACCCTGCAAAGAGTAATTCTAAGTGAAACCGGTATAAGAGCCGAGATTCCTCATTATGGAGCAAGATATGATATTGCCAGTGATACAATGGCTAATGAGGACACTAACATCTTTAAAGCGATTCCGGCAACAACCAGCCAGGAATTATTACATGCTTTTAACACCATTAAAAGGCGCATTGAGGAACTGGCTAAAATGCCCGAAAAAGACACCAGGCTGTTACAGCGTCTTTTAGCACAAGTCCACGAAGTGGAAAGAGAAATCAACAAGGCTGTTTAAGATGGAATGGACCCTTTATTTGTTAAAATGCGCCGATGGTTCGATTTATACAGGTATTACCAAGGATTTAGAACGCAGGTTAAGGAATCATCAAGAGGGGAAAGGTGCCAAGTACACAAGGGGTCGACATCCTTTCTCCTTACATTTCACGTATAAGGGATTGACGTACCGCCAAGCCCTGCAATTAGAGTACATCATTAGGCGGTTACCTCACGATAAGAAAGAAGACCTGGCAAGATATGGCACTGACTACGTATTAGGATTATTAACTGAAAAATAGGAAAAGAGGGGGCGTGACAAAGCCCCTTTTTTGATGGGCTAAATCAGTATAGGCCAGGTGACACAAGGACTCATTGACACTTTATTATGTACGTGGTAGGATTTATTGAGATTGGAATGGATGGGAGAGGGGTGTATACATCATATGAGAGTAATCATCATTGGCGCGGGAAAAGTTGGCTATAACATTGCTCAAATACTGGCCTACGAAAACCAGGATGTGGTAGTCATTGAACAAAACGAAGAAAGAGCGCGCCATCTGGAAGAAAATCTTGATGTCCAGGTAGTGATAGGCAGTGGTGCCAGCTGCCGGACTTTGGAAGAAGCAGGGATCAAAGAAGCCTCTCTCCTGGTTGCAGTTACCGAGATTGATGAAGTAAACATGATCGCCTGTATGATGGCCAAGCAGTATGGGGTTCTCAAAACCATTGCCCGGGTGAGGAATCCGGAATACGTAGAAGATAATAAGCTGAACAAAGGAGCGATTTCAGGAATTGATCTCATTATCAATCCTGAACTGGTAACAGCCAAGGAAATAGCCAAGCTCATTGAAGTACCGGAAGCTTTGGATGTGGTCTATTATGCGGACGGAAAAATACAGTTACTGGAACTAAAAATCCCCGGCCATGCTCCTGTTGCCGGTAAAAAAATGAAGGACCTGAAATTTAACTGTCCTTTTTTAATTGTGGCCATCGTTAGGGAAGGCCACATGATCATACCCCGCGGTGATGACGTGGTATTACCCGAGGATATCATTTTTATCCTGGGTAAAACTAAAGAAATGATTCGAATTGAGAGATTTTTAGGAACAGAAAGACAAAAAGCCGAACGAGTAATGATCTTAGGTGGTGACCTTACCGGGTACCACCTGGCGAAAATATTGGAGGAAAGAAAGATCTCGGTCAAGGTTATTGAAAAAGACTATAAAAGATGTATGGAGATTTCCAAACATTTGGAGAACACACTGGTATTACACGGTGATGGTACTGATCTGGACCTTCTTAAAGAAGAGGGGGCAGGAGAAACTGATGTATTCGTTTGTCTTACCGATGACGACAAACTGAATCTCTTAGTTGCTCTCCTATCCAAACACCTTGGTGCAAAACGGACCATTGCCCAGGTGCGACGCTCCGACTACATTAGCCTCATGGAGGGTGTTGGTGTTGATGTGGGGATAAGCCCCAGGATACTGACGGCCAACGCTATTCTACGCTTTATCAAAAAAGGGGTTAATGTTGTCTCTGTAACCCTGCTAAGTCAAGCTCAGGCTGAAATGATGGAGTTAGTTGTTACCCCCGAATCAAAGGTAGTAAACAAAAAGTTAAAAGAATTGGTCTTTCCCACCGGCGCCATTATTGGATCTATTTACCGCAATAACCAAGTGATTGTACCAACAGGGGAAGATTACTTGAAGTCCGGTGACACAGTGACCGTCTTTGCCCTACCCAAGGCCATAGGCAAGGTTGAAGAGTACTTTACAGCTAAATAAAGGGGTTCTAAGATGAATTATCAAAAAATTATCTCCTCATTAGGTATTATGTTAATGATTATCGGCGTCTCCATGGTATTGCCCCTGATGTGGTCCTTATATTACGGGGATTCTGACTGGCTGGCTTTTTTGGGTAGCAGTATAGTTACCTTCCTGGCTGGTTTTGTCGCCCATAAAGCAACTAAACTGGAAGGGACTTTTCACAACCGTGAAGCCTTTATCGTAGTCACTTTTAGCTGGCTGTTGGCTTCGGCCTTTGGCGCCATACCTTATATTTTAACCGGTACTTTTACCTCCTATGCCGACGCCTTTTTTGAGACTATGTCCGGTTTTACCACAACGGGAGCCAGTGTTTTGACTGATATTGAGTCTTTACCCCATGGAGTATTGTTTTGGCGTAGTTTAACCCACTGGCTGGGTGGAATGGGTATTGTTGTGCTGTTTATCGCTATTTTATCCTCCCTGGGCACGGGGGGCATGCAAATGTTTAGGGCGGAATCACCGGGTCCGGTAGCGGAAAAAATAAAACCCCGTATCAGTGAAACGGCTAAAATCTTATGGTACACCTATCTCCTGTTTACTATAGTTGAAACCTTGCTGCTCTGGTTACTGGGGATGCCCCTTTTCGATGCTTTGTGTCATACTTTTGGGACCTTAGCTACGGGGGGATTTTCTACTAAGAATGCCAGTATCGGCTATTATACTAATCCTATGATTCACTGGGTTATAACAATTTTTATGTTTATGTCCGGTGCTAATTTTGCGTTGTACTATCAGGCTCTCAGGGGCAGGAGTTTATGGACTTTTTGGCGTAATCCGGAATTTAAATTATATTCCTTGATTGTACTGGCTTCCATTGCTTTTGTCTCCTTCGATTTATTTCTTGCAGGAATAAAGGGAATAGGCAATATTTTAAACCTGGCAAGTTTTCAGGTTGTTTCCATCATTACAACTACAGGTTATGCTACCGCCGATTTTGACCGCTGGCCTTTTTTCTCCCAGGCTATCCTGGTGGCTTTAATGTTTGTAGGAGGATGTGCAGGTTCTACTGGCGGTTCTATTAAAGTGGGACGTATCCTGGTTTTACTTAAACAGTGCCTCCTGGAATTACAAAAGGTGGTTCACCCACGGGCCATTATGAACTTAAAAATTGGCGCTAAAAATGTTCCTCATGACATTGTGATAAATATTCTGCAGTTTTTCTTTATTTACATCTTAATAACAATTTTCGGTACAGTTTTTATGGCTCTGCTTGGATTAGACCTGACCAGCGCCTTTACTGCTGTGGCAGCAACATTGGGTAATGTTGGCCCCGGCCTGGCCAAGGTGGGTCCGGTACAGAACTATAGTTTTATACCGGCCACTGGCAAATATATGCTTTCTATCTTTATGCTGCTGGGCCGTTTGGAACTGTACACGGTACTGGTGCTAATCCTGCCTTCTTTCTGGAAAAAATAATAGAAATAAGGAATTATTTGTTTATACTTGAGGAAGTGGAGTATAATATAACTGATAATAATTTTCACGCAGGTGATGTAATGCCGATTAAATTGGAGGATATTAGAACACGTTTGCATGCCAAGGATTATAAGTTAACGCCGCAAAGACAGCTTATTGTTAAAGTATTCTCGGAAAATCCCAATGAACATCTTAGTGCTGAGGATGTTTACGGCTTGGTAAAGGAGGAACATCCTGAAATAGGCCTGGCTACAGTGTATCGTACCTTAGACCTTTTAGCACAGTTGGATATTTTGCGGGTGATGAATTTTGGCGATGGCCGAAGCCGCTATGAATTGACGGATATTGATGACCATCACCATCACCACCTGATTTGTCTCCAGTGTGGTACTGTGGCGGAATTCAATGACGATCTTTTAGAATCCCTGGAAGCAGTGGTACAAAAAAGGAATGGTTTCAAAGTCCAGAATCACCAGCTAAAAATGTATGGTATTTGTAAAGAATGTCAAAGTAAAGAAAATGAGAAATAAGGAAAAAAGCTAAGAACAGTTGATTCTTAGCTTTTTTGTTAACACTGCCAGCATTGTATTATTCTCCGGTGTAACAACCGGTATGGATATTAATAGACCAAAATCTGTTTGTAATATATTCCATAGTGACTACCGGTTCATTGGGTTCAATTGGTTTCCCGCATTTCAAACAATACTCTTTTTTCCTGGCCTCATTTAAAAAGATACTCCGTTCTATCCGGGACCACTTTTGCCAGCTTTTCCAGCCTGTTTTACATAAGGCTGCCCTGTTTTCCAGGTCAGCAAAAACCCATTTCAATAAACGGTGAAAACCGAAAGCATAACGGGCGTGTTTCACGAAATTCTCAGGTAATCCGAGGCTAATTACATAACGATTAAAAGCTTCTTCTACTTTTTCCTGCAGTGTACCTTCAATAATTGTACTTTTCCACCGGTAGCCTTGATCTGATAACCAGCCGCGTAAGCTGTCAAACATATAGCCACGGCATATCTCAATGGGCTCATCGTGTGATACGGAAAACCTTTGAAAAGCTTCCCGCACAATATCTATAACACATTCTTGATATTTTTTTTCAGGGAAGAGAGGCGGCTGATAATAAGGTAGAGGAATGATATCAAAGTAATATTCCCTGGTTTCTGCGCGCATGACCCCGATACCGGTCCCGCCGATTAAGCTGCCGCTGCCTGCATCATCTATCTGAATCATTTTTTGCACCTCACCTTTTAGTATGGCTGGTAAAGCTGATAAGTATTAGGTCCCGGTAAGGAAGGGAGCAGGTAGAAATTGACGATGTTTCCTGTTACAAAGTATAATAGAAAAGAATGAATATATAGTGTAATCATTCGGAAAGTTACATAATGTGGTAATTTTTCCCGCTAAGATACAGCATTTGAGGAGGCAAAAGGGTGAAGACAAAAGAATTAGATGGCCGGCTATGGTTAAAGTTAATCGTAACGGCCAGTAAATACCTTGAAGATAGAAAAAATCTGGTGGATTCCCTAAACGTGTTTCCCGTTCCTGATGGAGACACGGGAACCAATATGAGCTTAACTATGGCCTCGGCTGCCAAAGCAGTTTTACAAAAACAAGACGAACATATTGGTAACTGTGCCAAACAAGTCGCTTATGGTGCTTTGATGGGTGCCAGAGGCAACTCTGGTGTTATACTTTCTCAATTATTTGCCGGTTTTGCTAAAAGGGCGGAAGGATTAGATTCTCTCGGCCCTCAGGTGTTTTCTGAAGCATTGGAGAGTGCTGTACAAGCAGCCTATAAAGCCGTGATGAATCCAGTAGAAGGGACAATACTCACCGTGGCCCGGGAAGCATCTGAAGCCGGTCGTGAAGCTGCAATCCAGCCTCATGCCACCATTGATTCAGTATTAGAAGCCGCACATAAGGGAGCCATAGCCTCTTTACAAAGAACACCGACTCTTTTACCGGTATTAAAACAAGCAGGCGTAGTAGATGCTGGCGGCCAGGGTCTGGTGTATATTCTGGAGGGTATGCTGTCCTCCCTTAAAGGTTTAGATGTTTCGGATTTAGTGATAGAAACAGAAGAATTTAAACCAGCGGTGGCGGCAGCGGGATATGCGCCCAATGGTGATGTGCTGGAGTACCAGTATTGTACTGAATTTATCCTGAAAAAAACATTAAATGACCTGCCCCTTGATACGATTAGGAAAAACCTTACCGATAAAGGAGACTGTCTTCTGGTAGTGGGAAATCCTGATACGGCCAAAATACACATTCATACCAATTACCCTGGGACGGTACTGGATTATTGTATAAATTTTGGTTCCCTCCATGAAATACAGATACATAACATGAGCGAACAAAATAAAGAGATGCAGCTTAAAGCGCGGGCCAAAAAACATTTAGGACTTATCGCTGTGGCCGTTGGCAATGGTTTGGTAGAGATCTTCAAAAGTCTAGGGGTAGACATTATCATATCTGGTGGTCAGACCATGAATCCCAGCACAGAAAATTTCGTGGAAGCCATTGAGAATATTTTGGCGGAAGAAGTCATTATTTTACCCAACAACAGTAACGTCGTCCTGGCTGCCCGGCAAGCGGCCAAACTTTCCAGTAAACCCGTGGAAGTTATTAACACAAAAACAATACCCCAGGGTATTGCCGCACTAATGGCTTTTAATGCCGAGTATGACCTTATGGCCAACAAGTCCAAAATGGAAGACGCAAGTAAAGAGGTAATTTCTCTGGAAATAACCTATGCGGTACGTGAAGCCCAGTTTGAAGGGCATGATATCCAAAAAGGACAAATACTTGGGCTGGTAGATGGCAAACTAGTCACCACAGGCAGTAACGTGAAAGACACAGTGGAAACTGTTATTGATAGGACCTTGCGGAACGACCATGAATTGGTGACGATTTATTATGGCGAAGGGATTGGGGAAGAGGAAGCACACAATCTGGTAGAATACCTGGCAGATAAGTATCCGGGCATCGATTTTGAATTACACTTTGGTGGCCAACCCTTGTATTATTACCTAATATCCTTAGAGTAAAAAATGAGGTGTTATGATGAGTCAGGTAAAGATTGTTACTGACAGTACAGCCGATTTACCTCTGGCCTTGATAAAGGAATTGGGTATTACTGTTGTACCTCTTAAAGTCCTCTTTGGGGAAAACGTTTACTGTGAAGGTGTTGATATCAGCGCCAGGGAATTTTACGAGAAATTGAAGGAAAGTGATAAGCTCCCCACCACATCCCAGCCTTCACCGGGAGAATTTCAGGAAGTATTTAATAGTCTTTCGGCGGACGGCTCTTCTGTAATTTCCATTCACATTTCCGCTAACATGAGTGGGACATACCAGGCTGCCTTGATTGCGAAAAATGCTTTGCCTGGTAGAGATATCACCGTCATTGACAGTAAACTTGTTTCCATGGCCTTAGGTTTGGTGGTGATTGAGGCTGCCCGGGCGGCCAGGGCAGGCAAAAATAAATTGGAAATTATCAATATTGCCCATAACGTAATGAATAAGGTAAATACATACTTTGTGGTGGATACTCTGGAATACTTGCAAAAAGGAGGGCGTATTGGTAAGGCTCAGGCCCTTTTGGGCACCATGTTGAATATCAAACCCATACTCACCCTCCAGGATGGTTTTGTGGCATCTTTTGAAAAAGTAAGGGGAAAGGGGAAAGCATTAGAACGGATTTTAGAACTGGCCCGTAAATTTTCCGATGCCCATGAAGGCCGCGAGATTCGTTGTGCGCTGGTCCATGCTGATGTGCTCGATGAAACAATTGCCTTCCATAAACGTATGATTTCCGAACTCAGGTGTAGTGAACACATTATTTCTGATATCGGGGCGGTAGTAGGTACCCATGCTGGTCCCGGCACCATAGCCTTGTTCTTTTATGCCGATTAACCGGCATTTTTCTTTATATGCTGGAGTTGTAATAATATGATGGATAAAATGAACAATCTCATTTTATGTCTGGGAACATCAACGAAAGAAAATACTCTTTTGACATTTTCTCCCGGGCAAAAGTTTATGGCTACCGTGGTTTCAAGGGAAGGAAATAACTATATTTTGCAGTTGGGGGCCCGGTTAATTGTTGCCCAATCCCATATCCCCCTGGAAATCGGCCAGGTTATGCGCCTTCAGGTTTTAAGCCATGAAGGCCAAAAGGTTCTCTTTAAAACTATACCGGCCGGGATGGAGGAAAAAGAAGTTAAAAAAGAAGATCCTTTAAAACAATTGATGAAAAAATATGGGTTTTCCATCGATAAAGAGATGACAAAAATTGAAACAGCTTTAAGAAGAATTCCGGTTGCCCAAGGAGAAGCTTTGCGTTATTTGGTGGATCCCCATATCATGTTGGCTTTACTTTTCCCCAATAATAAACAAAAGGGTGGCTATGAGTCCATAGAGATATTACACTATGGGCAGAAAGCTAAAGATAAGAAGATTTTTGAAATTCACATGCAGATGGATTATAAAAAATTAGGACATATCCAGATTGTGCTCACAGTAGTAGATGGATATACCTATGTCCAAATGTGGCCGGAACAGGAAGATACGGAAATTTTACTTAAGGAGCGCATCGGTATTCTGAAGACAGCCACTACTATTTGCCAGGTCGTCCCCGCACCCATGGGTCCTTTGATTCGAAAAGAAGTGCGAGACAGTATTGATTGCACTGTATGAGGTGAGAAAATGAAAGGTAAAAAACAGGCTGCAGCTCTGGACTATAATCTGGAAGAGCCCCAAGGGGCACCGAAAGTCATAGCTGTGGGTGAGGGTTTGATGGCGGAGAAAATCTTAAGCGTAGCCCGGGACCACGGGATACCTATCCTGGAAAACAGGGAAATAGTGGCGAAACTTATAGAAGTACCCCTGGGGACGGAAATTCCTCCTGATCTGTATGAAGCGGTAGCCCGGGTTCTTGCTTTTTTGTACCGGCTTGATCAAGAAAAAAACAGTAAAAACAGGGAAGAAAGCTAAAAAGCTGGCTTCCCTGTTTTTATTTAGTTTATGTAGTTATTTTAGATAAGCTTCATGGGTGAACCACAACAATCTGCAGCACAGTTGGATTGGGCTCTGCATCTATCACAATAATATGTTCCCTGCTGCACCATGGTTTGTCCACAGCAGAATCCCGGAAGTCTTGACTTTTTACCGCATACTGGACATGCGTAACCAGCCAATTTAGGTCACCTCCTTCAATAATTTCCCATTTATAGCTTTACCAAAAATTTAGTAAATATTACCAGCAATATACAAAAATATAATGGAAATCTCATAATTTTATTAGGAAATATCATACTAGAAATAGCACTATAAAATTAGGTGATATAAATGAAAAAAAATTGGCGACAGGCTATCTGTATTATGCTGGTATTTTTGCTGGCAGCGGGTTGCAGTAGGGTACCTCAATTAAGACCTAAGAAACAACAAGAAGAGCAAAACAAGACCAAAATTGCCGTAAGCATACCCAATTCCACCAACGAAAACTATATAGTTTTGAAAGAAATCATGACGAAAAAAGCTGGAGAAGAAAAAATGGAGATTTCCTGGCTCGATGCCCAGAATGATCCCCTGAAACAGGACAAGGATTTGGAAGAAGCACTGAAAGAAAAGGTTAAAGTTATTATTGTACAGCCGGTCAACCCCGAAATGTTAACCAAGAAGTTTGGGGATATCCAGAAAAAAGATGCGAAGATTATCGCTCTTGGTTCTCTACCGCCAGACAGCACGGCTGATGCCTTTATCACCCCTGATTTTGAGAGGGCCGGGGAAATGCAGGCCCAGCAAATGCTACAAACTATTAAAGGAAACGAGCCTTATACGGTTTTGTTGCTGAGGGGTTCACGGGGGGACCCTATTGCTGAACGTATTGTAAAAGGTAATTTGAATGTTTTGCGTGAAAATAAAAACATAGGAGCCATCTGGACGGAGGAAATAGTAAACTGGGATCCTTCATTGGCCTTTAATGTTGTGAAAAAGTATCTGGAAAACAATAAAATTCCTCAAGCCATTTTAGCTTCCTCACCCGAATTGTCATTAGGTGCCTTGCAGGCTCTGGAGCAAAAAGGTATGGCCGGGAAAGTTAAGACTTTTGGTATTGGCACCGACCAAAAAATTGTGGAAGCCATGGAAAAGGGATACCATGCAGCAGAGATCGATATCATGCCTGAACTGGTTGCTCAAGTTTCGCTTCAAGCGGCCAAGGATTTGGAGAAAGATGAGCCCTGGGAATACGAACAGCTTATAAATAACGGAAGCCATACGGTACCCGCAAGGTTTACACCCATTCGCGCCATAACCAAAGAAAATCTTTCGCTGATGAAAGAAAGGCTGGAAACTATCAAGAAACAACGGGAGAAAAAAGAGAGCCCGGAAAAAAAACCTGGCGGTAACCAAGGGGGGGGGGAATCAACAAAGCCAGCAGCAAGAGGGTGGGAGTAATCAACAAGGACAAGGCCAAAAAGGTAAAAAGACTGTAGTCAAGATAAAAACCAAAGATGGGCAGGAATTCCAGATGAATATCACCGGGGAAGTGGAAAGTATAGAAATAAAGGGTGAAGAGGAAGGTAAAAAAGAAAGAGAAGGTCAGCAGCAGGGAGGATCGGGCCAGAATCAAGGTGGTTGAAAAAACCACTTTGATTTTTGTCGTTAGTAACCAATATTTGTTGCTCAACTTCCTGTGCTGCGTATATAATTATCTGTGCAAGATTATTGGACAAGGGGATGAGAAGACATTGCTGCAGACAAAATGGGGCGGGACCCTTTTAGTTTCGGGAGGACATTTTTGGGTAGATTTCTATGTAAATATGTTACCTCCTTTGTTGCCTTTTATAGGCATATTATGGGGCTTAAATAACACCCAACTAGCCCTGGCTGTAACGGTACAAACTATAACAGCCAATTTCCTGCAGCCCGTATTTGGCTATCTCATTGACAAAGCAAAGTGGAACTGGTCATTAGGTCTGGCCTTAGCGGCTATTGCCATACCCATGAGCCTGCTGGCTTATGTGCAAAATTATCCTCTGTTTCTCTTTTTGGTGGCTTTGGGAGGATTAGGCTCAGCCTTATATCACCCCTTAGGCGCTACTAAAGCCGTAGAGGGGGCAAATTCACACAAAGCCATCAAAATGTCTGTGTACAGTGCGGGTGGCAATTTCGGCTTCGCTTTTGCACCGGCCATCACTGCACTTATTGTGGCCAAATGGGGTTTAAACGGCCTTGTATATCTGGTCATTCCGGGACTTATCTGGATTATGTTGCTCCGTCTTATACCTAAATCCGAATCCGAAAAAATATATGAAGAGCCGGTTTACTGTGCCAATGATGGCAGGAATTACCGTTCGTTGTGGATGCTGAGCGGCATTGTGGGTTTACGTTCCTGGCTCGTAACGGCTACAACCACATTCATTCCCCTTTGGCTGGTGGCTCAGGGAACAGATGAAAAGCAGGCCGGGTTGGTTCTTACTTACTATTTACTGGCCGGGACATTGGGAGGTTTTCTTTGTGGTTATATCTGCCCTCTGTTAGGCAAAAAGAAAACACTTGCGGTCTATTTCTTATTGACGCTTGTGGTCCTGCCACTTTATTTTTACGTCAGCCCCCCTTTACGTAACTGGGTTCTGGTGATATTGGGCCTCATCATCCATGGTACAGGGCCCGTCACAGTGGTTATTGGCCAAGAACTATTACCGGAACGGGCAGGGTTAGCCTCAGGTATGACCATGGGCTTTGCCTTCGGCCTGGGCGGGATAGGCACTTCTCTCACCGGAATGTTAGCTGATAAAATGGGGTACATACCTGCTCTTTTAATGACAGCTCTTCTTCTCATACCAGCCCTCATTTTAACTGGTTTCCTAAAGCTATCGGAAACCTCAGCAGTAAAGAAAGAAGAAGGGGTATTATTATGAACCCCTGTGTAGAATTTGTACCCATTAACATAGAAGGAAAAACGGGAATAGATGTGGTTATACATTCGGAAGAGGCCACCCTGGCAGATTATCTTTCGGCTTTAGAAGAATATATTGAGAGGGGCACGTACCAGAGAGTACGGGCGGAGACTGGAAAATGCGAGGGCTGTGATGTCTGCTGCCAGGAACGAGTCCCCCTTACCAGTTTAGATGTATTGGTACTACAAAAGGGCCTAGCCCCCGGGCTGCCTTTGGGGGAATTTTTCAAGAGGTTTACTAATGTTTGTGTTTCGGGCCCTGTGGTGGATATTACTCTGGCCAGGCAGAGTGACGAGAAGTGTATCTTTTTAAACAGGGAGACCCGCCGCTGTTTAAACTACAATGAACGTCCTCTGGTCTGCAGGACCTATATCTGTACGCCTCTTGCCCCTAGAGCGAGAAAATTAAGGGATACCATTGTCAATACGGGAGAGGACGAGTTAGTACGGTTGTGGTTCAGGTCATCTGTAAAAGATGGGTTAGTGATTCACGAAGCCTGGGACCCGGAAATAAACGAAGAAGACTGGTCAGAAAATGCCTGGACCGGTAAAATAACTCCCCAACAGGTCTATTTAAAGGATATTGTCCCGTCAAGTTTGTGGAACGAGCTGTATGAGAAAGGTGAGTAGTTTTGTTTAACATTGTCCTGGTTGAACCGGAAATTCCTGCCAATACGGGGAATATAGCCCGAACATGTGCGGTTACAGGCTGCAGCCTGCATCTTGTAGAGCCTTTGGGTTTTTCCATTGATGACAAACATTTAAAACGAGCGGGTTTGGATTACTGGCATCTTTTAGATGTACACATCTATAAAAGCCTGGATGAATTCCTTGTGAAAACTAATCCTGAGCTATACTTTTTAGCCACTACCAAGGGTGCGCAATGCTATACAAAGATATATTACCCACCAGGCGCCTACTTAGTTTTCGGCAAAGAGACCAAAGGTTTACCGGAGAGTTTATTACACAAATATCCGGACAAGTGTTTCCGCTTGCCCATGCGGGAAGACGCCCGTTCTTTAAACCTTAGCAATTCTGTTGCTGTTATGGTTTATGAAGCTCTAAGGCAGCACGATTTCCCTGGCTTGAAATGAAAACGACGTTATCCGATTACCGCTTTCCGACTTCCGACATAGCGAGACTTGTGCCTGTGGCATTACCGATTTTCCAATTTTTATAGCAAGTCTTTTTATTAATATTTTTCTTCAACAAAAAAACTCCTGAGATCTCAGGAGTTTTTTGTTCGGTAAAAATCAACTGTTCGGATATCTGATATCGGATGTCGAAGCGGCGAAGTCGCATTACCTTTATAGTAGTAGTGGTACGCCCGGTAGGAATCGAACCTACGCACCTGGCTCCGGAGGCCAGCGCTCTATCCACTGAGCTACGGGCGCCTAGTGGGAGAAAAAATAACATTATTGAGTATATACCATAAAAGAAGAATTGTCAAAGGTAAATCAAGGATTTAGACGGGTCCATCTATGGGAATCCCTTTCATAGTATTTTTGCATTACCCGGGTAAAAGACCGGTTTAAGTCTAAACCCTGGGCATTGGCAAAACACAAGATAATAAATAAGATATCGCCCAGTTCTAGTTCTAAATCAGTTTCGGGCTCCTCAGGTTTTTTTGGTTTTTCGCCATATAAATGGTTGACCTCCCGGGCCAGTTCACCCACTTCTTCCATTAGACGTAAAGTCATGGAGGAAGGCTGCCAATAGCCTTCGGCGAATTGCCTTATCCAGCGGTCTACCTCCAACTGCATTTCCGATATGTCCAGGTTTCTCACCTCCACACATATTCTGGCACAGATTCCGGTGAAATACAAGGCAAGTTGTATTCTAACCACTGAGAAACACTTTTAGGCTGGCAGAAAAAATAATAGGCATTCGCTATGATGTTTGCTAAAATGGAAAAGTGAAAAAGACGAAGGAGAGAAAGCAAGTGTACCTTTTTAACAGGGCGAAAAATTACAGTGTCAAACTAGTGGGTGACGAATTGTGGGCACAGGTGAGTCTAACCGATACAGCACATGAAATGGTGCTTGAAGCCAAAGCCAGTCTGGCGGATTTAACGATCATAGATGTAAAAGCATGGATGGTTCGTACTCCGCACACACTATGTAAAGACGTAGAAAAACGTATCCAAAGCTTAAACGGTATCCCCATTAAGTCGGGCATAACAAAAATTGTTCAGCAAAAACTGGGTGGTCCCCAGGGCTGTTATCATTTGGCCGATTTATTTTTAGATATGGTGAAAGTGATCAAACAAGGGAAATACAGTTGGGTCCATCATCATTACAGTCCGGAAGAGAGAGTACATATTTTTAATCAGGAATTAAAAGATACCTGCTATTATTATTCCCGGAACAGGGAAGAACAGGAGGGCGACTTAAATGCTTAAAGAATCGCAGATTCGCGACATCAATCTTGCCCCTAAAGGAGAGCAAAAGCTCAGTTGGGTGCAAAAATTTATGCCTATACTTAACCAGATTAAAGACAAGTTCAGCGCCGAACAACCCTTCGCCGGGAAAAAAGTGGTTATTTGCCTGCATCTGGAAGCAAAAACAGGTTATCTTGCGCAAGTGATAAAGGCAGGAGGTGCCGAAGTTACCGTAGTAGCCTCCAACCCTTTGTCCACCCAGGACGATGTAGTGGCAGCCCTGGTACAAAACGGCATCCGGGCTTATGCCTGGCATGGGGCTACTGATGCCGAATATCACCAGCACCTGAAACTTGCCCTGGAGACAGAACCCAACTTAATCATTGACGACGGGGGGGACCTTGTTTCACTGCTTCATGGGGAATATCAGCATTTAATTCCCGCTGTCACCGGGAGCTGTGAGGAAACCACTACAGGTCTGATCAGACTGCGCAGCATGGAAAAGACTGGAGTCTTAAAAATACCCGTTGTCGCCGTCAACGATGCTTATATGAAATATTTATTCGATAACCGTTATGGTACCGGACAATCGGTTTGGGATGCCATAACAAACACCACCAACTTAGTAGTGGCAGGGAAGAATGTGGTAGTGGTAGGCTACGGCTGGTGCGGTAAAGGCGTGGCCTTACGGGCCAAAGGTTTGGGGGCCCGGGTAATCGTCACGGAAATAGACCCTATCAAAGCCAATGAGGCTATCTTGGACGGTTTTGAAGTACTGCCCATGCAGAAGGCGGCTGCCCTTGGTGACTTCTTTATTACCGTAACCGGCAACAAGGCTGTGATCCGCAAAGAACACTTCAGCGTGATGGCTGACGGCGCAATATTGGCCAATGCTGGCCATTTTGATGTAGAGATCAGTAAACCCGATTTAAAAGAACTGGCTGTGTCGGTTAGAACGGTCAAGCCTAACGTAGAAGAATTTGTTTTACAGGACGGACGAAAACTCTTCTTGCTGGCCGAAGGCAGGCTGGTCAATTTGGCCTCCGGAAACGGGCACCCTGTGGAAATAATGGATTTGTCTTTTGGCATTCAGGCCTTGTCGCTGGCCTATCTAGAAAAGAACCGGGAGCAGCTGCGCCCGGGAGTCATCCCTGTTCCCACTGAGATTGATCAGGGCGTGGCCAGGCTCCGCTTAGAAGCCCTGGGCCGCCAGATCGATGAACTAACACCGGAACAAAAGCAATATCTCAATGACTGGGCGATGTAAGAGGAGAGGGGACACACCTGCTTATCTTAGGAGTTACTAGTTATTGGTGATTTTTGTCGGACTTCGGAAGTCGGAAAACGGAAAGCGGTAAAAGGGAAGGGAATGTCCCCAATTACTTCTTTTGAGACAGGAATGTCCCCAATAGAGGAGGTTTTATGGTCCAATTTAACTGGGTTTTTTTAGACCTGGAAACTACAGGCCTGCAGCCTGAAAGGGATAAAATCATTGAAATTGCCGCCCTCAGTATGGATGAAAATGGTGAAAAACAAATATTTCACCACTTGCTTAATCCGGAGGTGCCTTTACCACCGCATATTACAAGACTGACCGGCATAACCGGGGAGATGATAAGGACCGCGCCGACCATGGCTGACATCAAAAAGGACCTGTTAGAGTTCCTGGGGCAGAAAGTAATTGTGGCCCATAATGCAGCCTTTGATCTCGGCTTTTTGGAAAAAGCCTTAGGATTTCCTCTTCCGAATTTATACATCGATACCGTGGAATTAGCCAAACTGCTTTTACCCCATACACCATCGTACAGCTTAAGAAATCTGGTAAGAACTTATCAGTTGAATCAGGAACCTGCTCACCGGGCCCTGCCGGATACCAGGGCTCTGGAAAAATTATTTTACGCCTTAACAGATACCCTAAAAAAACTTCCGATTTATGCACTCCAGGAGATATGTTCTTTCCTGCAGGATAACCCCCAGGGCTTGTCCTGGTATTTGCAGGAAATCCTCAAAGACCAGATAAGGCATTATGATTTTACACAACAGTTGGAAACAGCCTGTGTAGAAGAAAATGAAAAGAGTAGTACGGCAAAAAATAAACGTGCCTTCCAGTGGAGTGTGAAGGCCCTGGAAGAAATGTTTCTACCGGGAGGATATATTGCCGGGCAGCTACTCAATTATCAAACTCGAACACCACAAATCCAAATGTTAAAGGCCGTAGCCAAAGTATTAGAACAAGAGCGCCACCTACTGGTTGAAGCCGGGACGGGAGTTGGTAAATCCCTGGCCTATCTCGTACCTGCTTTAGCCTGGGCTGTTTCCCAGGGAGAAAAGATCGTAGTGGCCACCCACACCATCGCCTTACAGGAACAACTGGCCCGTGGTGAAATAAAATTTTTAGAAAAAGTCCTGCCTTTTCATTTTAGTGCCGCAGTTCTAAAAGGGAGAAACAACTACCTGTGCCTTCATAAATGGCGAGAATTCAAGGAAGCTGTACATGGTTTAAGCTGGCCGGAAAAACTTCTGATGTCCAGGATTAGTCTTTGGCTTAGGGAAAACGGTACAGGCGACAGGGATTCTATAAACTTAAGAGGCTGGGAAAAGGAGTTTTTTCAGCAAGTTTCTTCAGTCAAAGATATTTGTTTGGGAAGTAACTGTCCCTTTATCGGGGAGTGTTTTTACCAGCGGGCTAAGCAAAAGGCCCTGGAAGCAGATTTGATAATTGTGAACCATTCCCTGCTCTTATCTGATTTAAAATTAGGTGAGGCCCTCTTACCTAAATATCAGTATTTAGTGGTGGATGAGGCCCACCATTTAGAAGAGGAAGCTACAAAACAATTCACTGAAACTTTTTCTCTTTATGCATTACAGAAAAGAATAGGTGCCCTGTTGAAAAAGGACAATTACCGCAAATTTGGTTTGTTTTCATTTATCCAGTCCCTGTTAACCAAGGAAGTGCAGGACTTAGGTCACATCCAGAACCGCCTGGCAGATGCGCAACATCTGGCTGAAAATATAAATATGCAAATTCATGATATTCTTTGTGTGCTGGAGGAGAATCCTTCCCTTGAACTAAGCCGTGTGCAGGAAGGGGTTAAACACGCTGCCTGGTGGGAAACGCTGAATATTCTTTTTGCTAACCTGCGCTCAAACATTGTAGGGCTCTTAAGGGAACTGCAAAGTCTTTATGATTACATTGCTGCAGAATTAGATTATGCCACCTGGGAAATTCCTTTACGCCACTTGAAGGCTCATATCAACGAAAGTGTCGTGGAGGCTCAGGTAATCGAAAATTTCTTTGCTGCCGGAGGAGAAGAAAAAGTTTACTGGTTTGAAAGGGATAATGCCCTTAAAGATCTCCGTCTCCACATTACCCCTATCAAAGTTGCCCAGCAACTTTATGATCATTTGTTTATTTCAAAGACCGGCACAGTCCTTACTTCTGCCACCTTAACCGTTGATGGAAGTTTTGCCTTTCTCATTGAACAGCTGGGCTTACCCGAAGAATTGGTGGATACCCTGCAGATACCTTCGCCATTTTATTATGATGAGCAGTCCCTGCTCCTGGTGGACAGCAGCTTACCCGATCCGGGCAAAACCAGTGAAGAACTGTATTCCTTAGCCATTCAGGAAGCTTTGCTAAAAATTTTACTGGTCACGGGCGGCAGAACCCTTGTTTTGTTTACTTCCTATAAGCAGCTGCGCCTAATGTTCGATGTCCTTCATGACCCTCTGCAACAGGCAGGATTAGAATTATTCGCCGACGGCATCAATGGCAGCAGGTCATTGCTCGTGGAGGAGCTTAAAGTAAACCCCCAGGCGGTGGTTTTTGGAGCCAATGCTTTTTGGGAAGGAATTGACCTGCCCGGCGCCGCTTTAACGTCCGTAATTATGGTTAAACTGCCCTTTGCCCCGCCCAATCTTCCCCTGGTAGAAGCCAGGGTTGAGGCTTTGACCCACGAAGGCAAAGATGGTTTCTATGGTTACAGTTTGCCCCAGGCCGTATTAAGATTTAGACAGGGTTATGGCAGGCTCATCAGAACTGTGGAGGACTGGGGTGTGATTGTTGTTCTGGATAACAGGATTGTCAAAAAACGTTACGGAAAAAAATTTATTAACTCCCTGCCGCAACAGAAATACTATGCAGGAGATACCGGCTTTGTCGTTGAACAGGTTCGTAAATGGTTCAAGACTTCCGGGGGATAAATTTCAACTTTTACTTTAACGGTCCTGTAAAAGATGGTAAAATGAAGGCAAATTATAGAGAAGAAAGGAACAGAGCATTGGATAAAAGAAAATGGATCATCGTACCGGACGCTATGCCTATGCTTGCTCTTGGCATCGCGTTAACTTTAATCATATATTTCTGGCTGGGGTTTCCGTGGGCATTTATACCTTTTCTTTTCGTGATATTTACGTTGTACTTTTTCCGTAATCCTGAACGGTGTGTGGAGTGTAAGGCCGAAGATGTCGTATCCCCTGCCGACGGTGTGATTTTGGCGGTGGAGGAAGTTAGGGAAGATAGATTCTTAAATGGTCCGGCGGTGAAAGTAAGTATTTTTTTAAATATCTTTAACGTGCATGTCAATAGAAGTCCTATTGCCGGCAAAGTGGCCTATGTTTTTTACCAGGCCGGAAAATTTCTTCCCGCTTTTAAAGGCCACGCTTCTCATTTGAACGAAAGAAATTATGTTGGCATTGTTAGTGAGAATAATCCCCGCAATAGAGTTTTGGTTGTGCAAATTACAGGTTTTATCGCCCGCAGAATTGTTTGCTGGGTAAAAGAGGGGGAGGTATTACAACAAGGTGAAAGGTTTGGTCTTATAAAATTTGGCTCCTGTACCGAAGTATATTTACCAAAAGGGAGTCATATATTTGTGCAAAAGGGACAAAAGGTTAGAGGAGGAGAGACTATTATCGGGAGGTTCTATAATGAGTAAAAGGTTAATACCTAACATAGTTACCCTGGCCAATCTGTTTTTTGGGATTACATCCTTATGGTTAACTATGGAAAGTCAGTATAAAGAAGCGGCAGTGGCCATTTTATTTGCTATGGTCCTGGATGGGATGGATGGCCGCTTAGCCCGGCGTCTTCACGTTACTTCTGACTTTGGCAAAGAGTTAGATTCCTTGTCAGACTTAGTTTCTTTTGGGGTGGCACCTGCCCTGTTAACATATGGTAGTATATTAAATACCATAGGTTACTGGGGGTTATTAATTGCCATTATCTTTGCTCTCTGTGGTGCCATAAGACTTGCCAGGTTTAATGTTTTAAACATTAAGACACATTTTGTGGGTGTGCTTATTACGATTTGCGGGCCGCTTATGGCAATTTTCGTGCTCCTCTCTAATAGATTGCCCCTCGAGTTTTATGTCATCATGTCCATCGTGTTGTCTTATCTTATGGTTAGCAATATTAAAGTACCGAAGTATTAGAGGTGGTGGTTTGCCACCTCTTTTTATTTGGCATTAGTCGCCCTTGTCACACATATATATTATTGGGGACATCATTGGGGACAAGGGGTGATATTATGCTCTTTTTTTGCTTGCTGTCATTGTTAATGGGTATATTTTTTAATGAGGAAGTACTCCTTTACCGGTTAAGCAAGAATCTTTCCTATCCCCACGAGGGGTGGCTCTTAGTCAAGCATAATAAAGGGGTATTTTTCTTTTTCTTCGTCATTTTTGCCGCCATTTTTAAATCCTGGTTATGGTGTTCTGTCTTGATCACATCCTGTGGGGCCTGGTGGCTAATTCCCGCTGGGATATTTATTATGGCTAATTTTCTGGTGGTTTCCCTGGTAAAAGGGCTTTATTATTCTGCCTGGCTCTCTTTTCTTGGGATGACTATAGCCCACAATGCCCTGTGTTTTCAAGGGTCTTTCACCATGGCTATTGTCTGTTTTTTATTTACGCGCAATTTTACCTGGAGCGTGCATATCTGGCGTGTTAGTTTGGGGCTGGTGACTTTATTTCATGTGCCCTGGCCTCAAGGCTTTTATTGGAGTACCCTTATCATTCTTTGCTACTTATTTTCGAAAAAACGGTCACCTTTTATCTTAAACTTAATAAGATAAATAGAGAATCTGGTGTGATGGAGGGTGACAGTTCATGAAAGACATTAAAGCTTTATATTTTATTCCGCTGCCTAACTTTTTAAAAAACATCTTAAAAAAGGTCATTAAATAAACAGGGGTGACTGGAGATCACCCCTGTTTATTTATTACTGGGGACATTCCTGTCCCCATAGATAACCCAAGCTCCGGCAGGTGTGTCCAATACCGATGGGGACATTCCTGTCCCCATAGGTAACCCAAGCTCCGGCAGGTGTGTCCAATACCGATGGGGACATTCCTGTCCCCATAGATAACCCAAGCTCCGGCAGGTGTGTCCAATACCGATGGGGACATTCCTGTCCCCATAGGTAACCCAAGCTCCGGCAGGTGTGTCCAATACCGATGGGGACATTCCTGTCCCCATAGGTAACCCAAGCTCCGGCAGGTGTGTCCAATACCGATGGGGACATTCCTGTCCCCATAGGTAACCCAAGCTCCGGCAGGTGTGTCCAATACCGATGGGGACATTCCTGTCCCCATAGGTAACCCAAGCTCCGGCAGGTGTGTCCCCTTTCCTTAATTAATAGTATTCACCAAAAGATTGTTTCCCGCATATAAAAAGCTACTACGAGCATTTTAAGGAGGTAGCGGATATGTTAAAGAACCACAGTCTATTAACCATGAGGGTTGCCCTTATTTTAATTGGTGTGGGTGGGTTTTTAGGTCTTTTAACCTTCATCCTGCCTTAGCCTAGCGGGAAGCAAGGCCGATACCAATGATTCCCCCTAAGGCACCCGCTGCAAAAGAAAAGGCAAACTTCTTCCCTAAGACATAAAGAGAAAAACCAGCCGGGTTCCAGACAAGTCCAATGATTATGAGCAGTACGAAATAGGTGAAGCTTATGGCCAGGCCATGGATTAAACCCTTAGAACCTGCTGCCCGGGCACCAATAGTGGCCCCCAGAAACATGCTGACAAAGAAGATAAAAGTGGAAAAACTGGATAAAAGGTTTTCAGACAGCGATGTAAATTGAAGAATTAGGCTAACAATTAAACCTAATAAAATTGTTATGATAAGAGACCACATGATACCTTTGATAACTGAACGGAACTGTAAACCCTCGCCAGTATGATAATTTTCTCTCAATTGCCTCACCCCCAGCGATCTTTTTAACATATCCTTATGCTGGATACCTGTAAATATGAATTAATTAACAATGAGGTACAAAATAAAACAAATATGGAAGGAAATGTAAGTTGAGCGTAGAAAATAATAATTAAAATTTATTTTTGTGGGGGGTTAGGTTAGTGTTGAGTTTAAAGGAAAAATTTGCTGTATTCCGTTTAAGGAATATGTCCTTTTTTTACCGACTGTTAGGTAGGTACCAGGTGGCCATAGATTATTTGCAAAAAATAACGCAAACTGCACATGCTTCAGACAGGGACTGGTGGCACTTGGGTCTTTTATTATCCCAGCTAGAGAGGTGGGAGGAAGCCGCCCAGTCCTTCCAAAAGGCAGTACAAATTAGCCGGCGTAAGGCCCAATATCTATACTGGCTCGGTACTGCCCAGGAAAATTTAGGTAATACAGCAGAGGCCGAAGTCCTGTATGACGAGGCAGTCCTTGGCAATTATGGTACTGCCCTGGCCGCTAAAGGACATATCTTAATGAAAAAAGAAATTTATGAAGAAGCCCTGGAGTTGTTCCGGGAATATTTGAAAACCAGCCCCAAAGATACTGAAGTGTTAAATGCAGCGGGTTTATGTTTTTTTTATCTGGGTGATACAGACAAAGCAGGACATTATTTGGGACAAGCCCTGGCCTTAAAGCCACGTGACCAGACCATTTCACATAATTTAGGCCTGACTTATATTAGGCAGCAGAAGTATCCAGAGGCTTTACAAATATATGAAAATATGGACCAGCATCATGACAAAGAGATCTGTAAAAGCATGGCCTTTTGCTACGGATGTGTAGAAAAATGGGAAGAAAGCCTGCAGTATTACCGGAAAGCCCTGGAAGTTGATCCTGATGACCCGGAAACAAAACTTAACATGGCCAGTATTTATGCTAAAAATGGAGAATCCACCAGAGCATTGGAAATACTTAAGGATTTGCTGCTGTCTAACCCCCAGGATACGGATATTTTAAATAACCTGGCCTGGACCTACGAAAACCTCCAGCTCCTGGAGGAAGCCGAGCACAATTATTGGCGAAGTCTTGCTTTATCACCCGGCAATCCTTATGTTATCTACAATTTAGCTTGCTGCCTCAAAAAACAGGAAAAGTATCTGGAAGCCATTGATATCTTGGAACATCTGGGCAAGATGAAGGGCTGGCAAAAAATTGCCTGGACAACTATAGCGCAAATTTATGAAGGCCTAGAGGCCAAATCCCTGGCCGTGGATTATTATAATAAAGCGTTAGGTTTAGAATAATCTTTGATTGTGATAGAATAAGATGGAAGATCTTTAGAAAGAGGTTAGTAAATGGACGAGGCAAAAATCCAAAAAGCGGTCAGGATGATTCTCGAGGCTATTGGCGAGGATCCGGAAAGGGAAGGTTTGCGGGGAACCCCTTTACGGGTAGCGAAGATGTGTGAGGAGATATTCTCGGGAATGAAAGAAGACCCCGGTATGCATTTGGAAGTATGCTTTACGGAAGAACATGAAGAAATGGTCCTGATCAAAGATATCCCCCTTTACTCTTTTTGTGAACATCATCTCTTACCATTCTTCGGTAAAGCCCATGTAGCCTATATACCGCGCAAAGGTAAAATAACGGGCCTGTCGAAGTTGGCCCGTGTTGTGGAGGGATATGCCCGGAGACCCCAGCTTCAGGAACGCTTAACCACACAAATAGCTGACTCCATCATGAAGGTTCTAAACCCGCTGGGCGTTATCGTGGTTATTGAAGCGGAACACATGTGTATGACTGTGCGTGGGGTCAAGAAGCCTGGCAGTAAAACCATCACTTCGGCGGTAAGAGGATTATTCCGCAGCAATAATGCCACCAGGGCCGAGGCTCTTTCACTTATCAGGGGGAAATAAATTTGAAAACTTCAAGGAGGATAGCGTGAAAACATTCTCGACAAGCGTCGAAGACCCCTGAGCTTAAAAAAGGGTATAGCAAACAAGCCCTAACGGAAGCAGAGCGCAGAAAGATTAAGCAGGCAGCGTGATATGTTCGGGGTTTACGATACCATGGGCAACCAAGAGTTTAGCAGCTTGCCTCAAAGCTTTCTCCTTTTGCTTATTGCGAAGCTCCACCGGCATATCAACATGGTAGAGGTCACAAGGATTGAAGACTTCACCTGATTGGAGCATATGATAAGTGGCTGTAAGTATCATTCTGGCAATGGCGATTATGGCTCGTTTCTTCCCTCGGCGCTTGGATATCCGCTCATATTTGATACGGTAGTAAGCGGAAGAATTCGATTTTACAGCGGCATGGGCTGCTTGCACGAGCGTGGGCTTGAGATAAACCCCGGCCCTCGTAATGCGAACGGACTTCTTTTTGCCTGCGGATTGATTGTTGCCGGGCGTTAGTCCCCCCCAGCAGCATAAGCGTTTCGAGGATGAGAACTGAGACATATCCGTACCAATTTCGGAGAGGATCGTAATGGCTATGTTACGGTCAACTCCGGGAATGGTACACAGTAGGGCAATGGCGCTTTCCAAGGGTGCAGCCAACCGGGCGATGGTTTGGTCGAGGTCGGCAATGAGCTGCTCCACGAAATCCAAGTGTTTGCGGACGAAACGGATGCGTGTCTTCTGTTCCGCAGACATTTGAAAACCCTCAATAGATTCGATGACCTCGTCGGCTTTCTTCTTCAAGGAGCGTTGCAGCAAGGAAACGCAATGTTTTGGATCGAAAGAATCCGAGTTTACAAGGTAGTCCGTGATGGAAGAGGCAGATTTGCCAAACATGTCGGAAACGACAGCATCAAGGGCGACATTGCAAACGGTGAAAGCGTTCTGAAAGCGGTTCTTTTCGCTGGATTTACAGGAAACGAGCTTGAAGCGGTATCGCGTATACTCCCGCAAAATGCGGATGTTCTTGGACGGGATAAAGCTACCGGGAACCAGACCGAGGCGAAAAAGATCGCCGATCCACTTGGAATCCTTGACATCATCCTTGTTGCCCTTAACAGCAGCAACCCACTTGGGGTTGGCGACGGTAACCCGGATGCTGTCCTCCAGCAAATTGTATATGGGAACATAATACTTCCCGGTGCTCTCCATGCAAACGTCAAAGCAGTTGTTGTCAATCAGCCACTGCTTAAACGCCAGAATGGATTTGTTAAAGGTAGAAAAACGCTTTTTTTTGTAACTCGGAACGATACCCTGCGTTGTGATGAGCGTAGCGACGAGAAATGTCTTGTGTACATCGACGCCACAACAGATGGGATAAACGATTCTCAGAATTCTCCCTCCTTGCAATGAAATTGTGAGGGAGAAGACAGTGACTGGATCGCCGCACATTTAACGCTGAGTTAAAACAATGATTAGCGTGCGGCCTCATGGCACCACTTATTTGTGCTTGTAAGGCGATCCTTACACTGGTTTTTATACTGATTTAAGCCAAGAGGCAGTCTGCAACTCGCCTCACCGTGCTTTGTAGTGTGCCTTCTCCTCAGACAGATTGTACTGTAATCAGGGTGGGTGTGCACCTGTTTTCATTACTATTTGTGTCGCCCGCACCGGCGGCGCGAGATGGAGGTTTTTATGGAAATAACTGAAGAAAAGTTAGAACTTGTGGCCACCAAAAGTTTTGCAGAATACGAAGAAATGTATAAAGTTATCGATTTTCTTAATAAAAATCTAAAAGAAAAAAGAGTTATGCTAGGTCTTAAAAAGGATAAAGAAAAGAAAAGGCTGTACATTAATATTTACGAGTTCTAACCTAAGTGGACTCATCCGGCAAAACAGGAGGAAGATATGCAGATTTTAGTGACCAATGACGATGGTATTATGGCGCCGGGCCTTTTAGAACTGGCCAAAACAATGACAAAACTGGGAGAAGTCATTGTAGTAGCACCGGCGGAAGAAAAGAGTGCCACCGGACATGGCATTACTATTCACCAGCCCCTGCGAATCAAAGAATTTCACTTACCCGGTATAGGGCAAGCTTGGGCCGTAACCGGCACACCGGCAGATTGTGTAAAACTTGGTCTTAAAGAACTGGTCTCTAAGGAATGCAGCCTGGTCATTTCCGGAATTAATAATGGCCCTAACCTAGGGACCGATGTTTTGTATTCAGGGACAGTCTCTGCAGCCATTGAAGGTGTACTTTTAGGTATACCTTCGATAGCTGTTTCCCTGGCTTCATATGAAGCAGATGATTACAAACTTTCCGCAGAGGTAGCTTTATTTGTGGCAGAACAACTGTATGCCAACAAGGAGACTTTGCCGCCGGATACCCTTCTGAACATTAATGTACCCCCGGTGCCCAGAGAGCGGCTCAAAGGTTACAAAGTTACCAAACTGGGGATTCGTGAATATGAAAATGTCTTTGATAAACGTACTGACCCCAGGGGGCGGCCCTATTACTGGCTGGCTGGCGACATCATTCCTTCGCGGGAAGAAGACCCGGAAATTGATTTGGTGGCTGTGGAATACAATTTTGTCTCAGTAACACCCATCCATTTTGATTTGACCAATTATCGAATTATCAATAAAGTAAAAGAGTGGGGAATTGAAGCGGTAAAACCCTAAAAGCCTGATTAGACAGGCTTTTTTATTATATTTTGTTTCACCTGTTCTATAATCAGACGGATATATTTATCACCGGTCAAGAACATCACCAGGTAAAAAATACCGGTAAAAAGGAATGACAGAGTTAATAAGACCATGAGATTCTGCTCAATCATGGGTGCAAAGGTGAATAATAAAAAGATTAGAATCATGCTGCTCAAAAAAAGCCTCACGTACAGAGTGTGATTAAGCGTAAATTTGGTTTTGTTTTTAACAACACATAGATTAATAAAACAGGTAATAACGTAGCTTAAGATATAACTGAGGGCAATTGCCGTTTCTGCCATGTCCGGTTGGGCACCGAAATAATAAATTCCGGAGATACGGATGAGCCCCCCTAATAAAGTGGTGAGAAAAATAATTTTTACGTAACCCAATCCTTGTAACATACCTGACATGGTTTGTGACAAATATAAGAAGATACAGCCGCAAGACATAATTTTCAGCAATACGCCGGCCTGTGTTACATTAAATAACAAAGCGGAGAGGGCAGGACCCCAAAAAAATAAAACCAGTATACTGGGGACCCCTGCCAGCAGGGTGATCCCGATAGCGTCTGCTGTACGCTGGCTCAAAAAGTTTGCCTGTTTTCGGCTTTGGGCTTCAGCAATGGCTGGTACTAAGGTGGTGGCCAGGGAGAAGGTTAAAATAGAAGGGATGGAGATGAGGGTAAACACAATTCCTGTTAATTCACCGTAAAATGAGGTGGCCCGGGAAAGAGAAAAGCCTGATTTCATTAACTGCTGTGGAATCAAACTGGCCTCTACGGCCATACAAAGCGTTATTACCAGCCTGGTGATGGTAACTGGTATCCCGAAAGAAAATAATTTGTGCAAGACTTTCAAGGAAGGCCAGACAATGAGCCGACTAACGTCCACATTTCGCCTGTACCTGTGCCAAATGTAGACTAAGCCTGCGATTTCACTGAGAAAAATGCCGCCGGCCAAACCAACCGCCGCCCAGGTTAAACCATAGGGAACTAATATAATTACCAGGGACAACCCCGTTATAAACCGAACTACCTGTTCCACAAGCTGCGTCAAGGCCGTTGGTCTCATATCCTGGGTACCCTGGAAATAGCCCCGGAAACCTGAAGATACTGCCACCAGAAGGAGAGAGGAGATAAGTACCAGAAAGCAGGGGATGACCCGGGGATCGGCGTATAATTTACTAATGATAAAAGGTGAGAAAAGGATTAAAAGAAATGACCCGCCGGTAGATAAGAGGATGAGGAGGGTCAGAGCCATTCCTAATATTTTTTGGGATTCTTTCTCGTTATTTGTTTCAGCAACGCTCTTGGATACGGCCAGGGGGATTCCTGCGTTGGTGATGACCATGGCTGTAATATAAAGAGGGAAAACCATGTTAAAAACTCCCACCCCCTCGGTGCCGATGATTCTGACAATAATGATTTGATAAATGAACCCTATTATTTTCACCAGGCCGTTGGCCATAACCAGGATAAAAGCTCCCTTCAGAAAAGAATGTTTAGCCATAATAATCCTCCAACGTTTTACACTTAAAAATAACTATGTCATTACGGAGAAAAATATCATCACTATTTCCGGGAGAGCCATGTAAAAGCATAAAAAAAGACTGCCACATGCAGCATTCTCAGTTTTAATCATAAATTTTTCAATGGAGCGGGGAAGAGATGCCCCTGCACCTTATAGATAACCCATAGTAACCTGTTGAGAAAAATACAAAAAATATATTAAAAGAAAAAAAGGGGAAATAATATAAGCAAACAGAGCCATAACCTTCCATTTGGTAAAATTGCCGGAAATTTGGTGTAATTTTATGATTAACAAAAAGAAGGATTTTTTAAACTTGTGATTAATATTATTAGTTAAATAAACCACGTTTGTCCTTATTGCCTACAGACGAACGTAATAAAAAATTCTTCCAAAGGAGGGGCTCATATTGCGAACCTATGACAGTAAGAAACTCAGAAATGTGGGCATATTAGCTCATGGAGGTGCGGGTAAAACCTCTTTAACCGAGGCCATACTGTTTAATGCCGGTCACACCACTCGTTTAGGTAAAGTTGATGACGGAAATACGGTTACGGATTATCTTCCCGAGGAAATCAAACGTAAAGTTACTGTTAGTACAACCCTTGCTCCTGTAGAATGGAAGGACACAAAGATCAATATTCTGGATACACCGGGTTATGCTGATTTTATAGGTGAAGTCAAAAGTGCAATGAGGGCTATTGATAGTATTATCATGGTGGTGTGTGGTGCTTCCGGCGTGGAAGTCCAAACCGAAGTACACTGGGATGCCGCTGAAGAGGCTAAAATACCTCGTCTGGCCTTTATCAATAAACTGGACCGGGAAAATTCCAACTTTTACCGGGTGTTAGACGATATGCAGCAGCGTTTCGGTAACCATGTGGTGCCTATTATGCTGCCTATCGGTGCGGAAGACAGTTTTGCCGGCGTTGTCGATATTCTTAAACAAAAAGCCTACAAATTTGACGGAAATAAAGTAAAAGAAGAGCCCATTCCCGATAACCTGAAAACCGAGGTGGAGAAATACAGAGAGGCTTTAATGGAAGCCGCGGCTGAAGGCGATGACGAGCTTCTCATGAAATATTTGGAGGGAGAGCCCCTTACCGATGAAGAGATTTACACTGGTTTGAAGGCCGGTGTTATGAATGCTAAAGTAGTTCCCGTCTTTTGTGGTTCTGCCTTGAAAAATATCGGTATTCAACCTCTCATGGACGCTGTTTTGGAACTGCTGCCCTCTCCTGTGGATCATGCAGAGGGAAAAGACTTAACCAAAGAACCTCTGGCTGCTATTGTTTTTAAGACCCTGGCCGACCCCTTTGTTGGTAAACTCAGTTTTGTGAAAGTTGTCAGCGGTATCTTGAAAGGTGATAGTACGGTTTACAATGTCAATAAGGAAAAAGAGGAACGCTTTGGTTCATTAATGGTCATGCGGGGTAAAAACCAGGATACAGTGACGGAAGCATATCCCGGGGATATTGTAGCTATTGCCAAGCTGGCTGTCACTGTAACCGGTGATACACTGGGTATAAAAGACAAAACTCCAATTCTCCCGGGTGTTAACTTCCCTGCTCCCACCTACTCTGTAGCTGTAGAAGCAAAATCCCGTAATGATGAAGATAAAGTAGGTAATGCACTCTACAGGTTATTAGAGGAAGATCCCACCTTAAGACTGGAGAAGAATACGGAAACGAAACAAACAATTCTCACCGGTATGGGTGAGCAGCACCTGGATATTATCATGGAAAGACTGCAACGAAAATTCGGGGTAGAAGTAAATCTTTCTACGCCGCGTGTACCTTATCGTGAAACCATCCGCGGCACTGCTGAATATGAATACAAACACAAGAAGCAGTCGGGCGGACATGGACAGTACGGACACGTTAAGCTCCGTTTTGAACCCCTTCCTGATAAAGAATTTGAGTTTGCCGAAACCATTTTTGGCGGTGCTGTGCCTAAGAACTACCATCCAGCTGTAGAAAAAGGCGTGCGGGAAGCTATGGTAGAAGGAATCCTGGCCGGATATCCCGTGACCAATATCAAGGTAACTCTCTATGACGGTTCTTATCATGAAGTTGACTCTTCTGAAATGTCCTTCAAGATTGCCGCCAATATGGCTTTTAAAAAGGGTGTAGAGAAGGCGAGACCTGTTTTAATGGAACCTATTATGAACGTGGAAGTCTATGTACCTGAACAGTTCATGGGAGATATTATCAGTGATTTGAACGGTAAGAGAGGACGCATCATGGGTATGGAACCAAAAGGAAAATGGCAGGTAGTAAAAGCCCAGGTTCCCCTTTCCGAAATGTATCGTTACGCTATTGATTTAAAATCCATTACCCAGGGGCGTGGTCATTTCAAGATGGAGTTCTCCCATTATGAAGATGTACCGCAGCAAATTGCCAAAGAAATTATTGAAGAGGCCATGAGAAACCAGGAGAAAACCAGTTAAGTCAGGCAGGCACCAAAAAAAGGGAGTGCAACACTCCCTTTTTCTTTTGGATATCTTAACACGAGGGAGACAATGATTTGCCTAAAATACTATGATATAATTATTTCCGAGCTTCACATCCCCACGGCTGGGTATAAAAAAAACACCCTGTACAGGTGTTGTATTTAAAGTTTTGGCAGGGGCAGTAGGACTTGAACCCACAACCAACGGATTTGGAGTCCGCTACTCTACCAATTGAGCTATACCCCTGCGCGTGTTACGTTTAATATTATAGGTGAAACAGGCTATGATGTCAATAAAACATTATTAACAATTGATGGCATAATGAAATGAACCAAAATCAAGCTGAGTAAATGGTAGACAAGTATATGGTTTAAGCATTATAGGAGGCAGATGGATGATTTTACTTAGTTTAGCTCTCATGTTCACTGGTTTCTATCTCCTGAAAATACTGATAGTGCCCCCAGTACTCTATAAGGTATCGCCTGTACTTATCTGGTTTATCTTTAGTATTGTACTAGTCATATCTTTTAGTCTTAGTATTAGACTATGGAAATGGTATGACCGTATTCTCAATATTTTTTCTAAAAAATTGCGGGTGGTTGATATTTTGACCTGGGCTATTACCCTTTGGGTATGTATCGATTTATTCAGGGATGAGTACCTTCGGCTGGGACAGGTTTTATTAAAAATTGGCACGGAGAATGTTAGCCTCGCTTATTTACCGCTCTATGCAAATCTTTATACCTGGGGAGGTTTAACATCTTTAGGATTTATGATTATTGGTCTCTTACGCATTTTTATCAATGATAATATTTTACAGGATTAAGGGGGGAAAGCAATGAGCAATAAATTCTGGTGGTCGTATTTCCTGGAAACTTTGGGGGCCGGAATGGTTATTTACGGGTCTGCATCAGCCTGGGGTAAAAAGGGCTTAAACATAATCAACGGCGTAGAAGACTGGTTTGGTGCCGTCACCTTATTTTTAGGTCTTGTTACTTTATATAATCTTTACCTGGCCAAAGAAAGAGAAAGGCATTCTCTTTTAGCAATCGGTATAATCGTACCTCTTACTGCCGCCTTAAGTTTTTTTACTATGCCCGTCCGTTATCATATTGGTGGATTCAATTTGGCTACCAGTATTCAACTGGCTTTTCCTGGTGTTTATATTGCTTTTGTGGGTGGCATCATCATACTGGTGGCAGGATTAGGTTTATATCTTAAAAAAGGTCAGTCTAAATAAATTTTGTACGGGGGAATGTTAATTAGTTGAGGTGCCAGGCACCTCAACTAATTAACATAAATTTAACATAAAATAAGAGGAGCGTTGCTCCTCTTGCTTTTTTAAGGGGAAGATACTATAGCATCCGGTTATAGTCTACAGGCAAAGCCTTGATATCGGCACGGCTCAGATAATATTCCAGCTTTTGCAGGATAAGGTTTCTTTCCTGGTTAAGTACCCCGGCCAGGCTAAAATAATTAGAAACATGATTAGCGCGGTAAATGCATTTATCCAGGTTAACATGCTGCATTAATAAGTATAATTCCCTTAAGGTTTCCCAGGGAGTCAAGAAGATAAACCTGCCTTCTTTGATTTTCCGTAAAAGGGGAGCCCCTTCTTCCAACAGCAAGGTTAAAGAAGCAAGGTAATGGGGATTAATTTCTGAAGCTACCCGTGCCGTTTCCAGGGCATGTTCTTCCCACAGTTCTTTACCCCCCAGTCCCGAAATAATGGTGGCTGATAATTGAAGTCCGCTTTTTTTAACCTTCTGGCCTGCCTCAATCATTTCCAGTGGAGAAACGCCTTTATTGACGAGTTTTAAAATTTTTTCACTGCCGCTTTCAATCCCTAAGTAGACAAGGCCTAACCCTTCTTGATAAAGGGTTTCCAGTTCGGCAGAGGTTTTGCTAAGAATGTCTTTCGGTCCCCCGTAGATACTAACCCGCTCTAGCGAAGGGAAGTTTTCATATAATAGCTTAAGGGTCTTGACAAGGGTTTCCGTAGGCAGAGCCAGGGCATTGCCATCGGCCAAAAAGATTCTTTTGGTACGGGGGTATTCTTGAGATGCGGTGTTAATCAGTTCACTGATTTCCGGCCAGTCTTTCTGCCGGAATCTTTTTTGTTTGTACATTGTACAAAAAGTACAAGCGTTATGGGAACAGCCAATAGTGACCTGTAAAATTAAACTGTAGGCTTCACTGGGCGGCCGGTACAGCGGGTAATCATAATTCAAGAAAAGCTACCTCCCGTTCTATCTCCGTAAAAGAGTTATTTCATGGTTCCCCATAAAACCAGGAAGACACCAATGATTAAAGCCATGAGTTTAGGAAGTGATATTTGGGAAGCCATATTGGCAATTCCCAGGAGACTGATACTTAAAAAGATTATAGGGTTTACAAGACCGACGAAAGCATTGATTCTTAAGGCATCAGGAATGGTGTTGAATTTTAGCATTAAAAGAGCGGCACCGGTAGAAATGACGGCAATAAGGATACGTAAAGCAAACATCAATTTTATTGTAATATCTTCACCCATGTGAACTCCACCTTTTGCATAAAATTTTATTGATTTACTAATTTATTAATAATTATATCTTATTACGTAAAGAAAATCGAAAATTTTTAATAACTTAGTTGGAATCATTTACATAAAGGCAAAATAGCAAGTGGTGTCGAATAACACAGAATCATTATATTTGCGTGAAGAGGAGATGTAAAGTGTTGATTCGTCTAATTTACGAGGATGAAGAGGTTACGAAAATAAAAGAAAGTATACAAAATTTAAATGTAAAACAGCTCCGTTTTCTAGAAGAAATTATCCGCAGGGAAAAAATGAACCGAAAAAAGGATGTTTTTAACCAGTGGGTAAAAGTGTTAAACGAGTACGTAACAGATAAGAAGGAAGAATAACCTGCATATTACGTGAAACAACTCCTGGTCATTGACTAAGTACGGAAAGTAAAGATATAATGGTAGAAAAAACCAGGAGTGATGGCCTTGTTAAATTTAATTTTTCATGGACATGCTTGTTTTAGGTTAGTGAACAGTACATATGATGTGATCATTGATCCCTTTATCACCAATAACCCGCTGGCTGATGTAACGATAAAAGATCTTCATCCCACACATATCCTGGTAACACATGGTCACGGTGACCATTTAGGTGATGCCATAGCCCTTTCTAAGGACACGGGTGCTCCCATTATCGCTCCCAATGAACTGGCCCTATACTGCCAGTCCAAAGGCGCTAACATTCATCCCATGCATATCGGGGGTTCTTATCAATTTTCTTTCGGCAGGGTTAAATTAACACCTGCCTGGCACGGTTCGGCCGTGATCGATGAAAAAGGCATTACTTATACCGGTACACCCTGCGGATTTCTTGTGCACATGGACAATAAGTATATTTATCACGCCGGAGATACGGGACTTTTTGGCGATATGAAGCTGATCGCGGAGATGTACCCTCTCGCCTGTGCCCTTTTACCCATTGGCGATAATTATGTCATGGGTCCCGATGATGCCTTACGGGCAGCCACCATGCTCCAGGCCAAACTGACAGTTCCTATGCATTACAATACATTTCCTGTCATAGCCCAGGACCCCGACCAGTTTGTGAAAAAACTCAAGGATTTGCATTTAAAAGGTCAGGTCATGAAACCAGGGGACAAAATAATACTCAACGATTAAAAGATAGCGCTCAGCTATCTCTTTTATTTTAATGGATTTACCAAAGACCAACACAATAAAATCACAAATTCCCAACAACTTTCGCCGGGAAAGCAGGAATAATCTCACTCCTACCGAAGAGAGTAAAACAAGGGAGTGATTACAATGGACCAGATCTACGCCGTGGCCTTACATCAGATTTTTGGGCTGCAGTTTAATAAACATTTCCTTCCATTATATGAGTACTATGGTTCCTGGCAGGAGATGTGGGAAAGGGGACACCAAGCTCCGCCACCGGGAAATATGCCTTTATACATGTGGGAAAAGTTTCTGGAGCGCCGTAAAACACTTAATCCTTTAGCCCTGGTGCAAGAATTAGAGAGGAAGAAAATTAAGGTTGTTACCCGCTTAGAAGAAACATTTCCGGCTACCTTGTTGCAAATTGCCAACACACCGTGTATGCTATATTATCGTGGTGATCTTAACTTTTTACAGAAAAAAGCCCTTGCCGTTGTCGGTGCCAGGAAAGCCAGCCCTTATGGTTTAACTCAAACCAAAACCATCGTTCAAGAATTAGCGCAGCATGATTTGGTGATTGTCAGCGGCCTGGCCCGGGGGATTGATGGTGCGGCTCACGAAGCAGCCCTTGCCGCCGGTGGAAAGACAGTTGCCGTATTAGGGTCAGGAGTGGATATACCGTATCCCCGCGAGAATAAAGACCTTTATCATAAAATTGGCGAGGCCGGTTTATTGCTCAGCGAATTTCCTCCCGGTACCCAGCCCCTGGATATCAATTTCCCGGTACGTAACAGGATCATCAGTGGGTTAAGTTCAGGTGTTTTTATTGTGGAGGGACAGGCTAAAAGTGGGTCTCTGATTACATGCGACTATGCCCTGGAACAGGGTAAAGAAGTATTCGCCCTGCCTGGTCCTGTTACCAGTCCTTTGAGCATGGGCCCCTTACGCCTGATCCAGCAGGGTGCTAAACTTGTCATCTATGCCCAGGATATTTTGGAAGAATTGGGTTATGAATATACATATAATTTATTTAACAGGCATCAGGAAAAAATAATAAACATAACCCGTGAAGAAAAAGAGCTTTTAAATATAATTGCCTGGGAACCGCTCCATATTGACAGTATTTTGGCCAGGTGGGATATACAAAGGGGAAATGTTTACGAAATTTTGTTAAAACTTGAATTACAGGGTTTAATAAGACAGCTTCCAGGAAAGTATTATGTAAAGATATAAAATCAAATGATTGTTTTTATATTGGGGATATTCCTGTCTCCTCAGAATGACCAAAACTTCAGCAGGTGTGTCCCCTGACCTTGTTACTTCAGCAGGTGTGTCCCCTTACCCTTTTATTTGAGGTGATAGATTTGACAAAAGTTTTAGTCGTTGTGGAATCTCCAGCCAAAGCCAAAACGATTGGTAAGTTTTTAGGAAGAAATTATACCGTACGGGCCTCTATGGGTCATGTGAGGGATCTCCCCAAAAGCCAATTCGGGGTAGATGTGGAGAATGATTTTTCCATAAAATACATTACGATTCGCGGCAAAGGGGAGCTTTTGCAAGAATTAAAAAACACTGCTTCCAAAAGTGCTAGGATACTGTTAGCCACTGACCCCGACCGGGAAGGGGAAGCTATCGCCTGGCACCTGCAGCATGTCTTAAAAATACCTGAGGATGCTCAATGCCGTATTGAATTTAATGAAATAACAAAAAAGGCGGTTACCGAAGCTGTTAAAAAACCCCGCCAAATTGACCGCGACCGGGTCGAGGCCCAGCAAGCCCGCCGGGTCTTAGACAGGTTGGTTGGCTATAACCTGAGTCCCTTGCTCTGGCGGAAAATTAAAAAGGGTTTAAGTGCCGGACGGGTCCAGTCTGTCGTTGTACGTCTTATCTGCGACCGCGAAGAGGAAATCAACAGTTTTATTCCTGAAGAGTTTTGGTCTATCACTGCCAGACTAAATAAAGATAAAACGGCCTTCGAAGCCAAACTGGTTAAAATTAACGAGGATAAAGCCGAGCTTAAGAATGAACAAGAAGTTAATGAGATAATTAAAAAAATAGGTAAGAACAACCTGACTGTAGATTCTATCAAGAAACGACAGCAAAGGCGTAATCCCGCGCCTCCTTTTACAACCAGCAGTTTACAGCAGGAGGCTTCTCGCAAATTAAATTTTACAGCCAAAAAGACCATGATGATAGCCCAGCAGTTGTATGAAGGACTGGATTTGGGCAAGGAAATTGGCTCAGTCGGTTTAGTCACCTATATACGGACTGATTCCACCCGGATTAGTGAAGAGGCACAAAAAGAAGCCCAAGAATATATCCTGGAAAAGTACGGGAAAGACTATCTCCCTGAAAAACCCCGGGAATATACGACTAAAGGGAAAATTCAAAATGCCCACGAGGCCATCAGGCCTACCTATGTGCAGAGAACGCCGGAAGAAATTAAAAAATTTCTTTCAAATGAACAATATAAGCTGTATAAACTCATCTGGGACCGGTTTATCGCTTCCCAAATGGCCTCGGCCCTCCTTGATGTAACGACAGTCGATTTGAAGTACGATTATTTTACCTTCCGGGCAACGGGGTCTATTCTCGTCTTCCCCGGTTTTACGAAAGTTTATATCGAAGGCCGGGATGACAGTGAAAAGGACGAAAATAATATTTTACCGCCCCTCGAGGTAGGAGAAGAAATCAAAGTAAATAAAATAGTGCCCAAACAGCATTTTACCCAGCCCCCACCTCGCTATACTGAGGCCACACTCGTTAAAACACTGGAGGAAAAAGGGATAGGAAGACCCAGTACTTATGCGCCTATCCTGGATACCATTGTTACCAGGGGCTATGCGGTAAGGGAACAGAAACAGTTTCATCCTACGGAACTTGGCTGTGTCGTCGTTGATTTATTAAAAAAGTATTTTCCCGAAATCATTGATGAAGAATTTACGGCCCAAATGGAAGAAAAACTTGATTCTATTGAAGAAGGAAATGTAGATTGGAAAAAAATACTCATGGATTTTTATCAACCCTTTCTGCAAGAATTGGAGTTTGCAGATAAAGATATTGGACGTATTGCAGTAGCGGAAGAAGAGACGGAAGAGAAATGTGAAAAATGCGGGCGCAATATGGTAATAAAGTTTGGACGTTATGGTAAATTCCTGGCCTGCCCCGGATTTCCCGAGTGCCAGAACACCAGGCCCCTCTTGGAAGAAACAGGAATAACCTGTCCCCAGTGTCAACAGGGGAAAGTGGTGCTTAGACGCAGTAAAAAAGGGAAAAAGTTTTACGGCTGCAGTAGTTACCCGGAATGCAAGTATGTTTCCTGGGATGAACCTACCGCAGAAAAATGCCCTCGCTGTATGAGTTATATGGTCAAGAAGCAGGGTAAAAAAGCAGGAGAAAGACTGGTCTGTTCTAATGAGAATTGCAAATATGTCCAAACTATAGATAAGTAGTAGGAATGGTGAAAACTAAGGAGGGCTCTTTTTGGATGCTGTAACCGTCATCGGGGCAGGACTTGCCGGTAGTGAGGCGGCCTGGCAAATTGCCCAAAGAGGTATCAAAGTGAAGTTATATGAGATGCGCCCGGATAAAATGACACCGGCTCACCATACTCCCTATTTCGCCGAATTGGTCTGCAGCAATTCACTGCGGGCCAACAATCTGGAAAATGCCGTAGGCCTTTTAAAAGAGGAAATGCGCCGGCTTAACTCCCTCATTATGCTTTGTGCCGATGAAAATGCGGTGGCGGCAGGGGGAGCTTTAGCTGTTGACCGTACGGGATTTTCCCAGGCGGTAACGAAGAGGCTCCAGGAGCATCCTCTTGTGGAAATCATCAGGGAAGAAGTAAAAATGCTGCCCCGGGATGGAGTCACTGTGCTAGCCTCGGGTCCTCTCACCAGCGAGGCTTTGGTCGATGATTTGCGAAAACTTACAGGCACTGATTACCTGTATTTTTATGACGCTGCTGCCCCCATTGTTGATGGTGAGACCATCAATTATGACAAAGTTTTTTGGGGTTCTCGCTATAACAAGGGAACCGCTGATTATCTCAATTGCCCCATGAATCAGGAAGAGTATGAGCGATTCTACCAGGCCCTTATCTCGGCAGAAGTGCATAAATTACATGATTTTGAAAAAGAAATTTATTTTGAGGGTTGTATGCCGGTGGAAGTTATGGCCAGCCGGGGGCCTCAAACCCTTTTGTTTGGCCCCCTCAAACCTGTGGGGTTGGCAGACCCAAGGACCAATACTCGTCCTTATGCCGTTGTCCAGCTCAGGAAAGACAATGCCGCGGGAACCCTTTTCAACCTGGTGGGTTTTCAAACCCATTTAAAATGGGGAGAACAGCAGAGAGTTTTCCGGATGATACCGGGCCTGGAAGAGGCAGAATTTGTACGTTACGGTGTCATGCACCGTAATACATATATCAATGCGCCACAGCTACTGGAAATGACAACGCAGTTGAAAACAAGACATAATCTCTTGATTGCCGGACAGATATCAGGGGTGGAGGGTTACGTGGAATCTGCGGCGTCCGGATTAATCAGCGGTATTAATGCATCACGCCTGGCCCGTCAGCAAGAACCCCTGGTCCCGCCGCGTAATTCGGCCATTGGTTCTTTGTTGTATTACATTACACATGCTTCAACAGGGGACTTTCAACCTATGAATATAACCTTTGGTCTCATCCCGCCCTGGCCGGAAAAAATCAAAGACAAGAAAGCAAAAAATCTCCGGATTGCCAAACGGGCTCTGGAAGAAGTTGAAATGTGGAAAAACAAGGTTACTTGAGGGGGATAGATAGATGCTTTTGGCACCTCTGGTAGATACCTTTTTCTATTACTTACAAGCCGAAAAGAACATGTCCTCTAAAACCATTAAAGCCTATAACAGTGACTGGCAAGATTTTTTTAATTTTCTAGAAGAGGAAATGAAACTAAGTTCTCACACCGCACATGTGGAAGATGTTGATCACGGAGTGGTAAGAAAATACCTGGCCTTTTTAAATCATAGGGGACTAACCAAGACGACTATGGCCAGGAGACTTGCCTCCCTAAAAAGTTTCTTCCGTTACTTGCTGCGGAAGGAAATTATTTTACAAAACCCCCTGGTTCATGTGGCTACGCCTAAAATACCCAAAAAGTTACCCCAATATTTAGAACAAAAGGAAATGGCCAGAGTTTTGGAACAGCCTTCCTCTGCTACGGAAACAGGTATACGTGACAAAGCTATCCTTGAACTGTTGTATGGTGCCGGTATACGAGTCAGTGAACTGGTGATGCTGGACACGGAGCACCTGGATTTAAGATACGGGTTTGTCCGTGTTTTCGGCAAAGGAAGCAAAGAAAGGCTTGTGCCCATAGGAAAGCCCGCCATAGAAGCTCTGGAGCAATATCAAAAGGTGGCCCGACCCCTTTGGGCCAACCCGGATAATCCTGCCCTATTTGTTAATCAAAAGGGCGGGCGTTTGAGTGACAGGTCAGTCCGGACATTTGTCCGAAAATACTGTCATGGAGCACAAACCAAAGAATGTATTTCACCCCACGGTTTCCGGCATAGCTTTGCCACGCATTTACTGGATAACGGAGCAGATTTACGGGTTGTCCAGGAATTATTAGGTCATAGTAAAATTTCCTCAACGCAAGTGTATACCCACGTTTCTCGCAGTAAATTACGAAAAGTATATCATCTGGCCCATCCCAGGGCCTGAGGGAGGGAAAAGCGTGTTTCACGGTACTACTATAGTTGCGGTCAAGAAAGACAAAAAGACGGCTGTGGCCGGCGACGGTCAGGTAACCCTCGGACAAAATACTATTATGAAACATACGGCCAAAAAGGTAAGACGCCTTTACCAGGGTAAGGTAGTGGCCGGTTTCGCCGGTTCGGTAGCCGATGCTTTTATGCTTTTTGAGAAATTTGAGAAAAAGCTGGAGGAATACCGGGGAAACCTGTCACGGGCCGCAGTGGAATTGGCTAAAGAATGGCGTACGGACAGATACATGCGTCATTTGGAAGCTATGCTGATTGTGGCTGACAGTACCAATTTATTAATCATCTCCGGCACAGGGGAAGTCATAGAGCCTGATGACGGCATTGCTGCCATAGGTTCGGGAGGAGCCTATGCCCTGGCTGCGGCTAAGGCTTTAACCAGGCACACCAGTCTCACGGCGGCAGAAATAGCCAGGACGGCCATGGAAATAGCCGCTTCCATTTGCGTTTATACAAATGAAAATATTATTATTGAAGAAGTATGAAGAGGGGATTAAAAATGTTAGAAACTTTAACGCCCAAAGAGGTAGTCAAAGAGATTGACAAATACATCGTGGGACAAGAAAAAGCCAAAAAGAGTGTCGCTATTGCTTTAAGAAACAGGTACAGGCGGAGCCAGCTACCTCCGGAATTAAGAGAGGAAGTAATGCCTAAAAATATTTTGATGATTGGCCCCACTGGCGTAGGGAAAACCGAAATCGCCAGAAGACTGGCTAAATTAGTCAATGCTCCTTTTATTAAAGTGGAAGCTACCAAATTCACGGAAGTGGGGTACGTGGGTCGTGATGTAGAATCCATGATCCGTGATTTATTAGAAGTTTCTATTAGAATGGTCAAACATGAGAAAGTCCGTCAAGTTGAAAAAAAAGCTTCCGAGATTGCCGATGACTTGCTGGTGGAAATCATGGTGCCATTACCTCCCGGTGACCAGGCCATGAAGAATCCTTTTGAGGTTCTCTTTGGTAACAATCCAGCTCCTGCAGAACAAAAAAAACCCCAGGAGGAAAATATTTTAAGGGAAAGGAAAATAATAAAAGAAAGACTATTAAAAGGCGAATTGGATCAGGAATATGTGGAAATAGAAGTTGAAGACGCCGTGGCTCCGCCCCTGGATATGTTTGTAGGGGGAAATATGGAGGAAGTGGGACTGAATTTTCAGGACCTCTTTGGCAACATGTTCCCCAAAAAGAAGAAAAAGAGGAAAGTCACGGTAAAAGAGGCCAGAAAAATCTTAACACAGGCTGAAGCACAAAAGCTAATCGATATGGAGCAGGTAACAGCAGAAGCTATAAATAATGCCGAACAAAATGGTATTATTTTTCTGGATGAAATCGATAAAATAGCAAGCCGGGAGTCCTACGGCCCAGATGTATCACGAGGGGGTGTCCAGAGAGATATTCTGCCTATTGTTGAAGGTTCCACTGTGATGACAAAGTACGGACCGGTAAAAACAGACTATATCTTGTTTATTGCCGCAGGCGCTTTCCATGTCACCAAACCATCGGATCTTATCCCGGAACTCCAGGGACGTTTTCCCATTCGGGTAGAGTTAGACAACCTTAGTTGTGAGGACTTTAAGCTGATTTTGACCCAGCCGCGCAACTCTCTGATCAAACAATACACTGAATTATTAAAAATTGAGGGCATTTCGCTTGAATTTACTGAAAATGCTATTGATGAAATAGCAGATATTGCGTATACTGTAAACGACCAAACTGAAAATATTGGTGCACGACGGCTTCATACCATTATGGAAAAGTTACTTGAGGACATTTTGTTTAATGCCCCCGATCTGGAAGACAAGCACATCTTAATTGATAGCGACTATGTCCGGGAAAAACTGCAGTCCATTGTCAAGAACGAAGACCTAAGCCGTTACATTTTGTAATTAAAAACAGGAGGAAGATAAATGAAAAGTTTATTGGAAAAAACCCGTACTATTAACAAACTGCTGCAAAAAACAGCAGGCAATCCTGTGGAATTTACAGAGATGGCGAAAGTATTAAGTGATTTAATAGATGCCAACATCTATATTGTAGGCAGACGAGGTAAAATTTTAGGTTATGCTTTTATGGATGGTTTCCAGTGCAAAACCATCGAAGATATTGTCCTCAATACGGAAAGGTTCCCGGAAAACTATAACGAAGATCTTTTGAGGATTACCCAAACCCAGGCCAATCTGAAAAAAGAGAAAGCGGAATGTGTTTTTGGTGTTGCCAGTGAAGGAGGGTGTCTCTTTGAAGGTAAGATTACCACCGTTGTCCCCATCATGGGCGGCGGTGAAAGACAAGGTACGCTTCTTCTAGCCAAATTCGACCAGGAATTTACCCATGAGGATTTGATTCTGGCGGAATACGGGGCCACTGTAATAGGTATGGAAATTCTCCGGGCCAAAGCTGAAAGGATTGAAGAAGATGCCCGGCGTAAAGCTGCGGTACAGATTGCCATTGGAACTCTCTCCTATTCGGAATTAGAAGCTATTGAGCATATCTTTGCGGAGTTAAAAGGTAAAGAAGGGCTGTTGGTTGCCAGCAAGATTGCCGATAGAGTAGGCATAACCCGTTCCGTCATCGTTAACGCCCTCAGAAAGTTTGAAAGTGCCGGCGTGATTGAATCAAAGTCTTTAGGGATGAAGGGTACTTACATCCGTATCTTAAACGAAAACCTATTAGATGAGCTGGCTAAATTACGCTAAATATCAAAAGACTGTAGAACAAAAATCTACAGTCTTTTTTTGCGTTTTTCTTAACTAACAGTCTAGCAAAATCATACATTTATCAATTAGAATAAAAAGGAATTTTGCATTATAAGGCGAATTTAGTATCAGATGTCAAATCTTTTATCTTTAAGTAAAACTTTGTATAATAAGGTGGTTTTATGTTAAAAACAAACACCATGAATCTCCTGGAAAAAGCTTTGACCGGCAGTTCATTGCGTCACAGCGCTATCGGCAATAATATTGCCAATGCCAACACACCGGGCTATAAAAAAATTGAAGTAAGTTTCCAGCACGTTTTAGAAAATACATTAGAACCCCGGCAGACTCTCAAAACCACAAGCAAAAAACATTTGCCCATGGCTAACGAGGAGTTGCAACCCTTTATACAGGAAAACAGGGAAACAACTTTACGGAATGATGGCAACAACGTGGACATCGACATGGAACTTTCTGCTCTGGCTGAGAATAACCTGTACTTTAACAGCCTGACCCACTTGCTGTCTTCACAGCTGGCACTCTTAAGACAGTCTATTTCGGAAGGGAGACGCTAAGCATGAATCTCTTTAATCCCCTGAAAATAAGCGCATCAGGGCTAAGTGCTGAAAGGCTGCGGATGGATGTGATATCTGCCAACATTGCCAATGCCAATACAACCCGTTCCCCCCAGGGGGGGCCTTACCGGAGGCAGGTGGCCTTACTGTCACCGGGTATGTACAACACCAATAATTTCAAAAAGACTTTGCAGAATGCCATGCAAAATAATTTCCCCTATTCCGGTGTCCGGGTAGAGAAAATTGTCACCGACCCTACGCCCAATAAAAGAGTGTATGATCCCAAACACCCCGATGCCTCTGCCGACGGCTACGTGGAGTATCCCAACGTCGATGTCATGAAGGAAATTGTGGAGTTGATCACTGCCTCCCGGGCCTACGAAGCCAACGTCACCACCTTAAATGCCACGAAGAACATGGCTTTGAAAACACTGGAAATCGGAAGAGGTTAGGAGGTAATATATGGAGATTAATAAGATTACTTCAACACTGACTACCCCTCTCCTGGATAAAGAAACTCCCAAAAATTCCCCTTCGGAACAAAATTTTGGAGCTCTTTTGGCCGAGTATCTCGGCAAAGTAAATCAGGCCAATCTCCAGGCAGAAAAACTCAGCCAAGATTTAGCCTTGGGCAAGAACGTAGAATTACATCAAGTCATGCTGGCAACGGAACAAGCAAGTCTCGCTTTACAGTTAACAGTACAGATACGTAATAAAGTCATCGAAGCATATCAGGAAGTAATGAGAATGCAGGTGTAATCTTGAGGTGATAAAATGGGTTTTTGGGCGCAGCTTACGGAACAAGTAAAAAACTTGTGGCGCAAATTTAGTTTATGGCAAAAAATCATGCTCAGCGGTGTGGGTGGCATTGCTCTAATTGTCATCATTGTCATGAGCTATTATGCTCAGCAGCCGAAAATGGAGCCGCTGTTTACCAATCTGGATCCTAGAGACGCCAGTGCCATTACAGCAAAGCTGAAAGAACAGAAAGTGAATTATAAATTAGCGGATGACGGGAAAACCATTCTGGTTCCGAAGGAGGATAAATATCAACTGCGCCTGGATGTGGCAGGAAAGGTTAACTTAGGCGGGGTAGTTGGATTTGAGTCCTTTAACGAGACCCGTTTTGGGGAAACGGAAAACGATAAACGAGTAAAGTTTTTAGTGGCTTTACAGGGCGAACTCACCAGGACCATTGAGGAATTAGACGAAGTAGACTCTGCCAAAGTACATATCGCTCTTCCCCAGCCAAGCCTTTTTATTAAAGACCAGAAAGAAGCCACCGCTTCCGTTCTCTTGCGCCTGAAACCCTATGCGCAGCTAAAACCTGAACAGGTTAAATCTATTTTGGCTTTTGTCAGTCATAGTGTGGAAGGCTTAAAACCGCAAAATGTTACGGTGATGGATGTAAACGGCAACCTGCTTTCAGAAGGGCTTGCCGACGGACCGGGTGCCAATCTCTCCCGTATTTCGGCCAATCAACTGGCTATAAAACAACAATATGAACAGGATTTAGCCCGTTCTATCCAGAGTATGCTGGAAAGAATGCGGGGACCGGGTAAAGCTGTGGTCAGGGTTAATGTCACTATGGATTTCGACCAGGTGGAGAAACGTTCCGAAACCTACGGCGATGCCGTGTTAGTGAGCGAACATGCCAAAGAAGAGTCGTCGAAGGGAAGAACCAATGGCACAGGTGGTAACCCTGCCGATGCCAATATGGGCGGGCCCAGTTATGGAAATATGGGTTCATCCGGTGACTCGGAATACCAGTCCAGTGAAAGAACCCGTAATTATGAAGTCAGCAAAACCGTAGAAACAAAAGTGGCTGCAACAGGAAAAATTACGAAGGTTTCTGTTTCCGTATTGCTGGACGGAGAAATTCCCCAGCAGGAACAGGAACAAATTACCAATGCTGTGAAAATGGCGGCAGGTGTTGACTTAAGCAGGGGAGACCAGGTTTCGGTGGTGGCCCTGCCTTTTAATAACGAACTGTCGAAAAAACTGGAAGAGGAAATGGCCCTGGCCGAAAAAGCTAAGCAAAGAAATGAATATATCAAAATAGCTTTAGCTTCTTTGGGAGCCCTGTTAACCCTGGGACTTATCTATTTTATCGGCCGCAATCTGGCCAGGCAAAAAACACAGGTTCCTGTCAGCGGCTTTCAGCAAGTTGCCGCTATGGGTGATCTTGAAGTAGATTTATCCTTATCGCCGGAGGCTTTGGAAAAGAAGGCTCTGCGTACGCAAATAGAGAAACTTGCCCAAACGAATTCAGAAGATGTAGCACAAGTACTAAAAACATGGTTAGTTGAAGAGTAGGGGGAAAGGAGATGGCTAACAAGCAACAGCGTTTAACAGGGCGACAGAAAGCAGCCATCCTTCTCATTAGTTTGGGACCAGAGAAGTCGGCCCGTGTTATGAAACATCTCACGGAAGAAGAAATAGAACAGTTAACCCTGGAAATAGCCAATGTGAGAAAAATTCAAGGAGAGCAGTTAGATGCCGTTCTAGAGGAATTTAACCAGATCTTTATGGCTTCCCAGTATATTGCCCAAGGCGGTATAGATTATGCCAAGCAGATTCTGGAACGGGCCTTAGGTACAGAAAAAGCCTTTAGTATTATCAACAGGCTTTCCTCCAACCTGCAGTTGCGACCTTTCGACTTTGTGCGCAAGACTGACCCCGGTCAGCTCTTGAACTTTATCCAAAACGAACATCCCCAGACTATCGCTTTAATCATGTCGTATTTGGACCCGCAGCAGGCCGCTGTCATCCTTTCGGCTCTGCCCACTGACCGCCAGTCCGACGTGGCCCGGAGAATTGCCATTATGGACAGGACTTCTCCCGAAATCATCAGGGAAGTGGAAGGTGTCCTGGAAAAAAAATTAGCCACTCTGGGCACCCAGGACTATACCATCGCCGGCGGCATCAATGCCATCGTACAGATTTTAAACAATGTGGACAGGGCTACGGAAAAAACTATTCTGGAAACCCTGGAGGTACAGGACCCTGATTTATCCGAAGAGATTAAGAAACTGATGTTTGTCTTTGAAGACATTACGAAAATGGATGACAGAAGCATTCAAATGGTATTGCGGGAAGTTGACAGCAAAGACCTGGCTTTGGCCCTTAAAGGTTCCAGTGAAGAGGTCGCCAGTAAGGTTAAAAAGAACATGTCCAAGCGGGCGGCGGAGATGCTGGACGAAGATATTGCCTTCCTGGGGCCGGTGCGTTTGCGAGATGTAGAAGAAGCACAGCAGCGTATTGTTAATGTCATCCGGAGACTGGAAGAAGCCGGTGAGATCATTATATCCCGTGGTGGAGGAGATGAGCTGATTGTCTAAGATCATAAAGGCAAACTTCGTGAAAAATGAAGGCCGCACCAAATTACCTGCCGCAGATAATCAGGACATTCCTCTGACCCGTGATACTGCCCAGGCTATTTACTTGGAAACTAAAGTGATGATTGAAGAACTAATTGCCGAAGCCCAGCAGAAAGCCGATGAAATTACGCTGAAATCCAGGAGTCAGGCTCAGATGATCCTGGAAACGGCTCATCAGGAAAGCCAGGACATTAAAAACAGGGCTTATGAGGAAGGCTACCGCCTGGGATATGAAAAAGGTTTGGCAGAGGCCCAGCATGAAATTAAAGAACTGCACGGGCATGCCCAGGAATTAATCGGTGCCTTACAACAAGAAAAACTGAATATGCTAAAAGCTTATGAATCTGAGCTGTTAGATTTAGTTATGCTGATAACAGAAAAAATCTTAGGTGTAATCGTTGAGGTCAAACCGGAAATTATTAACGGTGTGATCTCCCGTACTTTAAGCCAAACTGCGGAAAACGGAAAGATTATGGTAAAAGTGAATCCTTTCCATATACCCTATTTGAATATCTCCCGTGAGCAGGCTTTCGATTTTCCCGATAATGTTGTGATCCAGGAGGATGTATCCGTTAAACCCGGGGGATGTGTCATCATCTCCGAAAATGGTATTATCGATGCCCAATTGGAAGGTCAGATCGCTCTCTTAAAACAGGCTTTACGGGATGTGGCCGGTACATGCTAGAATTCGCCAGATTAAAACAAGCCGTCAAAGAAACTAAGACCATACAGTTTAAAGGCCATGTCAGCGAAATCATCGGTTTGATCATCCATGCTGCCGGCCCCAGGGCCAGCATCGGTGAGTTGGTATATATTGATAACGACATAGAACTTATCCCAGCGGAAGTGGTGGGTTTTCGCGAAAAGAAAACACTGCTGATGCCTCTGGGGAATTTAAAAGGTATCTCGCCGGGCAATAAGATTATTGCAACCGGTGGTTCTTTAAAGGTAAAGGTTGGCCCTCATATAGTGGGACGCGTTCTCAATGGTTTGGGAGAACCCCTTGATGACAAAGGAAAAATTTCCTGGGATCTTGAGTATCCCCTGGATGCGGCACCGCCCCACCCTTTAAAACGAAAAAGAATCGTTGAGCCACTGCCTTTGGGAGTGAGAGCCATCGACGGCCTGTTGACCTGTGGCGACGGGCAGCGCTTGGGAATCTTTGCCGGAAGCGGTGTGGGCAAAAGTACTCTTTTAGGCATGGTGGCCAGGAACAGCGACGCCGATGTCAATGTCATTGCCCTGATTGGGGAAAGAGGCAGAGAAGTTCGCGAATTTATGGAAAATGACCTGGGCGAAAAAGGCCTGGAACGTTCCGTAGTCATCGTGGCCTCTTCCGATCAACCCGCCCTGGTCAGAATAAAGGGAGCCTTTGTGGCCACAGCCATTGCTGAATATTTTAGGGATCTGGGGGCCAGAGTCATTTTGATGATGGATTCCGTAACCCGTTTTGCCATGGCCCAGCGTGAAGTTGGATTGGCCATCGGGGAGCCCCCCGCTACCAAAGGGTATACTCCTTCTGTATTTGCCTTATTGCCCAGGCTGCTGGAAAGAACCGGTACATCGGAGAACGGAAGCATCACAGGTTTGTACACAGTCCTGGTGGACAGCGATGATATGAACGAGCCCATTGCCGACGCTGTACGGGGGATACTGGACGGGCATATCGTGCTCTCCAGGCAGCTGGCCGCTTTAGGCCATTACCCGGCTATAGATGTGTTAAACAGCATCAGCAGGGTAATGTATAATATCATAGAACAGCAGCATTTTGATGCCGCCGGCAGGTTCAAGGAACTCCTGGCCGTTTACAGTGAAGCCAAAGATTTAATTGATGTGGGAGCATATCAGCAAGGGACGAACAAGAAAATAGATTTAGCCATGAGTCTGATCGATGTATTAAATGATTTTTTAAGACAAGGGATCGACGAAAGAAGCGGTTATGAGGATACTTTGCAGCAGTTAATGGCTATCCGGGATAGAATAAACATTTTCTAAAAGGAGGACACTATGTTCAAGTTTCGCTTAGCCAGTGTTCGAAGGCTCTATGAATATAAAGAGAAGAGATGCCAGGAAGAAGTGGGACAATGTATAAACAGGCTGAGGCTGGCCGAACAAAAACAGGGCGAACTTGAACAAATGGTGAAAGAAATCCAAGGGGAGCTGGCCCGTGTCCAGGAAGGAAATGTATCTCTAACGGCGGTAATGGTTAACAGTTATTACCTTGAACATTTACAGGAACTTTTAGAAAGGCAAACAGAGCTCGTAACGCAAAGATATACCGAACTCAGAGATGCACAAGGAAGGTTAAGAGAAGCTGTGAAGAACCGGAAAATCATAGATAAAATCCGGGAAAAACAATACCGGCGCTTCATGGTGGAAGAAAATAGAAGAGAACAGATTTTTATCGATGAACTGGCATTAGCCGCTAGGAGAAGATAATTCTCATGCAAGGACAACAGAGTATTTCGTTAAAATTAATAATTTTGTGTCTCATTGCCATTGTATTGGGCGGGTTATGGGCCGCTGACAAAGCTGGGTTAATTGATTTACGCATTGCCTTGCAAAAAATACCGGTCCTTAGTAAATATGCAAAAGAGCCTGCCCCTGTTCCAAAAATCCCTGTTATTTCACCCATTGAGCAGGAAAATCAAAAACTGAGAAGTGACCTTAAAGATTTTGAAGCTAAGATGATGGCTTTGGAAAGCGAAAAAACCAAAATGCTGGAGCAGATTTATCAGCTCCAGCAAGAGGTAACCTCTCTCCGCGCATATAAAGAGAACAACGAAAAAAAAGCCATTCACGCCAAACAACTGGCTCTTTATTACAGTGAAATGAAACCGGAAGCTATTGTCAAGGTCATGGAAAATTTAGATGATGATACTGTGATTACCATACTTCCTTTGCTGAATAAGGAACAAACGGGAAAAATACTGGCATTAATGGAACCCCAGCGGGCAGCACGAATCACGCAGCTGTTATTGGGGAACCAGTAATGAGTGATAACAAACTCTGGAAAGGAGGTGAGAATGTGTTAAACGTAAATAATGTTTTATTGGGGCAGCTGGGACAAACTGTTAAAATCCAGGAAAATGTGCAGGTGGAAACTGGCGGGGACTTTCTTGGTATGCTGTTTTCTATCCTTTCCAATGGGAATATGACAGCCAATCAGGATGAGCGAAAAGAGAGACTGCAGGAAGTAAATGTTCAACCGGATGGAGCCACCTTTATTCAGCCGGCTTTGCTGTTTCACAACCCATATCTTGTTGAGGACGTCCAGATGCCGGGAATGAATAAAGGTATGGACTTGCTGCAGGGAGAAACGGCAGCCTTTAAAGGTACTGAGTTCCAGCCTGCGGCTCTAGGTATTTTCCCGGAGTATCCTAAGGCGCTTCCGGTTTTAACCGCTCAAACCATACCGCCCAGGCAATTCCCGGTTACAATGAAGGAAAATCCCATACCTACCCAGAATCCGGTCCCTCATCTGTCCGGCCTGGACAATAGCCTGCTAAACCCTCAGTTAGTTCAGCAGCTAGGTATAAACAGGATGGAAGTGAAGAAGGAAAATGAGAAGGGCGAGGCTCTGGTTTTTACCGCTGGACAGGTTGAAAACAGGGAAGTGATACTTGTTACCCGGCAGGCGGCTGTGAACACCGCGAAAGTCTCACCGGAACTTCTTAAACCTTTAGTTCCACCTGTTGGAAAGACAGAAGAATTACAGGAAGCCACTAACCAGCCGGAACTAAAAGGCGACAATAATCTGGTATGGAAAGACACAACACTAACGGCTCTACCGGTCGATGGTGCCCCTCCGTCTGAAGAAATACCCCAGCATCCTGTGAAAGTACCTGTCCAGGAATTTCCCAAAGAATTCCCCAAGGTAGTGTTTTCCCGCCTTGTTTCTGGAGGGAAAAACGCCGCCAGCGAAGTGGTTATTCACCTGGAACCACAGGATTTAGGCAAGATGGTGGTAAAATTGCTTAGCGAAGAAGGGGTCGTCTCCGTAAGAATTATTGCGGAACACCCAGTGACCCGGGACCTCCTGGAAAACGGTTTGCAAGCCTTACGTCAGTCTTTCTCCGAACAAGGGCTTAAGCCCGGCAGGATGGAGATAGAGCTGGGCGGCCAGTCCTTAAGCCAGCAGCAGTTTTACCAACAACACCAACAACAGCAACCATCCTGGAACAGAGGAAACTATTGGGCGCAGAACTGGTTACGGGCCGACAGCGGCTACCTTTCCGAAAGTGAACAACCAGGGGAACCAAGGATGCAAATGATGAGTCGCGGATCAGTAGATTATACGGTGTAAAGGAGTGAGGATATGACGGTAACCGCCGCAACAAGTGTGCAAAACACAAATTCCCAAACTGCTCTCAAGGATAAAACCTTGGGTAAAGATGATTTCTTGAAGCTGCTCGTCACCGAGTTGCGTTACCAGGACCCCATGAAACCCATGGAAGATAGGGAGTTTATTACCCAGATGGCCCAGTTTTCTTCGCTGGAACAAATGCAGAACATCAATAAATCCCTGGAATCGGGTTTAATGGCCCTGGCTGAAGCGCAAAAGGGTTTGGAAACAAAATTAACAGGGATAATGCAACAATTAGGTTATCTCATGGCCGGAAATGAACTGAAGCAAGGGCTGAACCTCCTGGGACACGTGGTTACTTTTAAGAAAGGTACGGAAGAGCTGTCAGGCATAGTGACAGCATTGAAACAGAAAGACGGGCAGTACGTGGCTGTGGTAGACGGAGAAGAGGTGACACTGGATAAAATTACATTAATCAAGTAGGTGAGATCATGGTAGACAAACCCTTTATCATACCCCAACCCATACAACCTGTAGGCAAACCAGCGGTCCCCAGACAAACACCTGCGGGTGTAAAAACACCCTTTAACCAGGTGCTGCAAGAAGAACTGCAGAAAGGGGAAGAACTGAAATTTTCCCGCCATGCCCAGGAGAGACTGGATTTACGGAAAATCAAACTGACACCTCAACATCTGGAAAGGCTTAACGTGGCGGTGCAAAAAGCCCAGGCCAAAGGGGCCAGGGAATCCCTGGTTTTAATTGACGACCTGGCTTTTGTGGTCAGCATTAAAAACAAGACGGTGATCACGGCCGTAGATGGTGAAAGTCGTAAAGAAAACGTCTTTACCAACATTGACAGTGCCGTCATCATTTAAATTAGACGGGCTGGACCTCTCAGAGGAAGCCCGAAACCGATGATTGACAGAAATCGGTTCTTTTGAGTTTCTAATTAAAAGGAGGTCATTTATTTATGATGCGTTCACTTTTTGCCGGTGTTTCCGGCTTGAAAAACCACCAGACCCGTATGGACGTCATTGGCAACAACATTGCCAACGTCAACACCGTCGGTTTTAAAAAGAGCCGGGTTACTTTCCAGGATATGCTAAGCCAGACCCTGCGCGGGGCTTCTACCCCCCAGGGGAACAGGGCAGGTACTAACCCCATGCAGGTTGGTCTGGGTATGTCCTTAGCTTCCATTGATGTGATTCATACTCCCGGCAGTCCCCAGTCCACAGGAAAGAATACAGACTTGTCTATCGAAGGGGAAGGCTTCTTCATGCTAAGTGACGGGCAAAATATATATTATACCCGAGCGGGCAATTTCGATTTCGATTACAATAAGACATTTTATAACACTGCAAACGGCATGATTGTTCAGGGTATTATGGCAGACGCTAATGGCGGGATTGATCCCAAGGGGGCCATTACGGATATTAACTTGGCATCAAAGTTATCTACGATTCCCAGTGCAACTACAAAAGTGGAGTTTGCCAAAAACCTTGATGCAAGGGCAACTGCCCCTACTAGTTTCAGCAGTACAATTACGGTATATGATTCACAGGGTAATACTCACACTTTAACAGCCATATTTACACCAAGTGGCACAGACAACGAGTGGAACGTGGATGTGGAGATAGACGGTATCATTGCAGGGCCGACAAGTACCATAAGCTTCAATACAGATGGGACATTTAACTCTGGTACATTTAATGCTACTCTGCCGTTATTGCCTGGTGCCAATGATTTGAATATATCATTGGACTTTAGCAAAATGACCCAATTTGCGGGAGATTTTACCGCTTTGGCCTTTAATCAAAATGGTTATACATATGGTGACCTTCAGAGTGTTAGCGTAGATACTACCGGTACCATTACCGGTAGTTACTCCAACGGACAAAGCCGCAAACTGGCCCAAGTAGCCATTGCCACTTTTACGAACCCATCTGGTCTGATAAAAGCAGGGAACAACCTTTTCCAGTTTTCCAACAACTCCGGCGAGCCTGATAAAGGGATCCCCGGTATTTCCGGCAGAGGTATCATCAAGCCCGAGACCCTGGAAATGTCCAACGTGGATTTATCCCAAGAATTTGTGGATATGATCATTACCCAGCGGGGTTTCCAGGCCAATTCCCGGGTAATTACCACTTCCGACCAGGTTTTGGAAGAACTGGTGAACCTGCGTAGATAATAATAAATAAGAAAGCCCCCACCCTTACTACGGGGTGGTGGGCTTTTCAGAAAGAGGGTTAAGATGATTACATTAACCAGACTTAACGGCGATATCATCACGGTTAATGCCGAGCTGATTGAAACAGTGGAAGCCACTCCCGATTCCATAATTACGCTGACTACGGGTAAAAAGTTTGTGGTCAAAGAATCGGTAGAGGAAATCATTGCAAAGACCATCACTTACAAGCAAGCTATCTACCATAGAGCAGTTTCCCTGTAGAAAGAGGGGGTTTCATGGATCTCGCAACGATTATTGGCGCAGTATCAGGAATCATCTTAATTGTAGCCTCAATTCTTGTGGAAGGTGAACTATCCTCCTTTTGGAGTTTGTCTTCGGCGATGATTGTGTTGGGTGGCACCATGGCCGCTACCCTCATCAATTATCCCCTTTCCCAAATTGTCAGTGTGATGAGTATAGTGAAAGTTGCTTTTAAGGGAGAGACCCAGAAGCCTGCAGAGGTTATCATAACCCTGGTAAAACTGGCGGAAAAAGCCAGAAGAGAGGGGCTTTTAGCCCTGGAGGCGGAAGCGGAAGAGTCGAAAGACGAATTCTTGAAGAAAGGTATCCAGTTGATTGTAGACGGTACTGATCCTGAGCTTGTCCGTAATATCCTGGAGACGGAGATAAGTTTTGTGGAAGAGCGTCATAAAGTGGGGGCAGGCATCTTTGAAGCCATGGGTGCCAGCGCACCGGCCTTCGGTATGCTGGGAACCCTGATCGGCCTTATTCTCATGCTGCGTGACCTCAACGACCCCAGTAAATTAGGCCCCGGCATGGCGGTAGCCTTAATCACCACTTTTTACGGTTCCCTCTTAGCTAACCTGCTTTTTTTACCTATCGCGGGCAAGTTAAAACTCAGGAGCAGTGAAGAGTTATTAATCAAAGAAGTTATGATTGAAGGGATCCTCTCTATCCAGGCTGGGGAAAACCCCCGTATTGTGGGTGAGAAGATGAAGGCCTTCCTGGAGCCCAAAGAAAGAATGCGTTTGGAAAAGCTAAGGGAAGAGGGTACGGCCCATGGTTAGGCGCAGACGTAAACAAGATTCGCCTCCCCCGGGGGCTCCCCTCTGGCTCACTACATACGGTGATATGGTAACGCTGATCCTTACTTTCTTTGTCCTTCTCTATTCCTATTCCTCCATCGATGCCGTTAAATGGCAGGCTGTGGTGATGTCCATCAAAGGGGCTTTAGGTGTATTGGACGGCGGTAATACCTTAGTTACTGGGCCGGCCATGGAACTGGCCGAGAGTGGTCAAGGGGTAGGTAAAAAGGATTTGGACGAATATTTACAATCCCAAAAAGAGATGCAGAGTCTCCAGGAAATTAAGAAAAATTTAGAAGCTTACCTGGAAGAAAAAAAACTCCAGGCACAAATAACGGTAAACTTAGAAGAAAGAGGTTTGATTTTAAGGTTTCAGGACAGTGTGCTTTTTGCCAAGGGCAAGGCTGACCTGTTGAATGATTCTATTTCTACCTTAAAACATGTCAGCGGGATACTGAAAGACATCCCCAATGCTGTCCGCATCGAGGGCCATACCGACGATTTACCCATCAATACACCACAATTTCCTTCCAACTGGGAATTATCCACCACACGGGCCACCAACGTGCTAAGGTTTTTAATCACTCAAGGATTAGACGGGCGTAAATTATCAGCCGTTGGCTATGGAGAATACCGTCCTTTGGTGCCAAATAACAATAGTGAAGAGAACCGCCGCAAAAACCGCCGCGTGGATATTGTCATTCTCCGTGAGAGTATTATGAAAAATGAACCCAAATAGCAAAGGAAGTGTTCCAAATGAATACCAAGGAAGGTCTTGCCAAAAACATACGGTTGATTTTACTGGCTGTGGTTATCCTCTTGCTTGGTGTTTTCGTCTTTTGGATTGTTAATCTGTCCCAGCCCACAAAGGGCCAGGAAACGGAAAACAAAAAGGTTCAATTGGGTCCCATGTTTGAGACAGAATCTTTTACGGTAAATCTTTCCGAATCCACAAAACGTTATATCAAAGCCCAATTTGCTTTAGAATTATCTAACAGTAAAGTAAAATCAGAACTGGAAGAAAAACTGCCCCTCTTACAGGATGCTATTATTACAGTTTTAGCCAAACAATCCCTGGAGGTTTTAAGCACACCCGAAGGAAAAGAAAAACTGAAGGAGTCGGTAATGGAGGCCGTTAATTCTTTCCTGGAGAAAGGTAAAGTACAAAAAGTATACTTTAAAAGTTTCTTGTTTAGCTAGATATATACTAATCTAGCTGTGCGGCTGCGTGGGAGGTGAGTAAGTGAGTGAGGTTTTATCCCAATCGGAAATAGATGCGTTATTGTCAGCCCTGCAGTCGGGGGAAGTTGACGTTGAAGCAATTCGTGAAGAACAAAACACAAAAAAAATCAGGGTTTACGATTTCCGCCGTCCCAATAAATTTTCTAAAGACCAGTTGAATACGATAGAAGTCATTTATGATAATTTCTGTCGACTCCTCACAACCCTGCTTTCGGGCAGCCTGCGGACCCGGGTAATGGTCAAGGTGGCTTCGGTGGAACAGGTAACCTATGAGGAATTTACCCGTTCCATACCAAACCCAACCATTTTAAATATTTTTAGTCTAGCTCCTTTGGAAGGAAAGGCCATCCTGGAAATTAACCCCGTTATCGGCTTCAGTATTATCGACAGGCTGTTCGGCGGACCGGGCTTTAGTACAATTAAAGGCAGACCCCTTACCGAAATCGAAAAAACCGTCATGGAAAGAATCGTAGAAAAAATTCTTTCCCTCTTTACAGAAACCTGGGCCAGTCTGATTCATGTAGACGCCTTTTTAGAAAACATCGAGATTAACCCCCAATTCACCCAAATTGTTTCGCCTCTGGAGATGGTGGTTATCATTACTCTCAATACCCAGATAGGGGAAACGGAAGGCTTAATCAACATTTGTTTGCCTTGTTTAATGCTGGAGACCCTTTCGGGCAAACTGAACACGAAATTTTGGTTTACTACAAATATTAAAGCCCAGCATCAGGACAGCTCCAAGTTTATTCAGAAAGTGGTGGAAAAAGCCAGGATTCCTCTCACGGCTGTACTAGGTAAAACCAGTCTTACCGTAAAAGAATTATTGGAACTCCAGGTGGGAGATGTCATAGATTTGGAAAGAAAAAAGGACTCTGAGATTGAAATTTATGCCGGGTCGCGTTTGAAATTCTATGGCAAACCTGGTTTGTTGGGCAGCAAGCTGGCTGTGCAAATCAGCAGGATTCAACAGGAGGGGAGTGAGGATAATGAGTAGCATTCTGTCTCAAGAGGAGATAGATGCCCTGTTAAGGGGAACTGTGACCCCGAATACTTCTACAAATGAAATACTTCCTGATACGTTAAGTGATTTGGAAAAAGATGCCTTAGGTGAGCTGGCCAATATCTCCATGGGATCGGCGGCAACTACCTTGTCTTACCTGCTAGGGAAAAAAGTTGAAATTACTACACCGCAGATTTCCATCACAAATCTGCGGGCCATCAGAGAAAATTACCCCAAACCCTATGTGGTGGTTGATGTGAAATATACCCATGGTTTAAAAGGATCTAACGTTCTTGTGATCCATACCTACGATGCGGGAGTCATTGTTGACTTAATGATGGGGGGGGATGGCAGTAACCCTCCTCTGGAGCTTACAGATCTACATATCAGCGCCGTGAGCGAAGCCATGAACCAAATGATGGGTTCTGCGGCCACTTCTATGTCCCAGATGTTGAATAAACGTATCGATATCTCGCCCCCGACTCTGGATTTAATTGACCTGCGGGAACAGGACATTATGGGAGGGTATCCCGACAGCCTGGTGAAAATATCTTTTCGGGTTGTCATCCAGGGTCTGGTAGACAGTGAGATGATGCAGTTAATCCCCGTACCTTTCGCCAAGGATATGGTGGCTGAACTTCTGGGTACAAATGATATGTCCAAATATCAACCCAAGCAAAAACCGGTACAAAATGAATTCACGAAAAAGGCGGAGCCCGTATCACAACCCTATATCCCCGAACATAAACCGGCGCCGGAAACACCGTCGCAGGCCCATGTTTCCGTTTCTCAGGTGCAATTTGCGCAGTTGCATCATGAAATGAACCCGATGAATGTACCACCCAATCTTAACTTGATCATGGATGTCAGTCTCCAGTTATCAGTTGAGCTGGGCCGTACCCATAAAAAGATTAGGGAAATTTTAGAATTGACCTCAGGTTCCATTATAGAATTGGATAAACTGGCCGGTGAACCTGTGGATATCCTGGTAAACGGAAAGCTCTTGGCAAAAGGTGAAGTTGTTGTTATTGATGAAAACTTTGGTGTAAGGGTTACAGAAATTGTTTCACCTATGGAAAGGGTAAAAAATTTACAATAGACATGATGAATTAAAGGAGGAGCACAAATGGGATTCAAAATACTGATTGTTGATGACGCAGCTTTTATGAGGATGATGTTAAAAGACATCCTGACAAAAAACGGCTATGATGTGATAGGTGAAGCTGAAAATGGACAAATTGCCGTGGATAAATATAAAGACCTGCGCCCCGACCTGGTCACCATGGATATTACGATGCCTGAACTTGATGGGATATCGGCGGTAAAAAAGATCAAGCAGTTTGATCCTAATGCCCGTATCGTCATGTGCAGTGCCATGGGGCAGCAGGCTATGGTAATCGATGCTATTCAAGCTGGAGCCAGAGACTTTATCGTAAAACCCTTCCAGCCTGAGAGAGTACTGGAAGCTGTCAAAAAAGCCTTAGGTTAAGGCGACTCGGTTTTGCCGTAAAGGGGAGTTAGTGTGTACAGGAGCATAATGATGGACTTTTTTCCTTTCATATTGACTGCACAGAGTGATCCTTCGACACAGGAGATTGCAAAACTTCCCAGTGTGGCAGGGTTATTTTTCCGCATTATCATAAGTCTTGCGCTTATTCTTTTATTAACCTACGGAATTCTTAAGCTTCTTAAAAAACAGCAAACTCTGGAGCAGAGACAGAAAGGCTGGATTGAAATCTACGACTATCAAGCCTTAGGTATGAACAGAGGCATCTATCTGATGCAAATCTTCTCCAGGATTTATGTTGTCGGGGTAAGTGAGGGGCAAATCAACATTTTACAAGAAATCGAACCCGACAACACTACCTGGCTGGAATTAAAAGACAGTATGATGAATCCTCCGAAACCCCTGAAAGGCGGTTTGTTCAGGATGAAGGAGCTCTGGAAAACTCTTGGCCAAGGTTCGGGGAAAGATGAAACAAACTCCTTTGAACGGCAGTTAAAAGAGCAAATTGATCGTGCCCATCGTTTGACACGTATGGTAAAAAGAGGAGAGCACGATGAGTAGGATGAAGAAACTTTTCATAGTCACGATAGTTTTATTGGTCCTGATATCTTCCACAGCATTAGCTGCTCCCTTACCTATTCCCAAAATAGGTATTGATGTGGGTACGTCGGAGAAACCCCAGGATATTGCTCTAAGCTTACAGATTCTGGCCCTTTTAACCATCTTAAGCTTAGCCCCGGCTATCCTTATTCTGATGACAGCCTTTACCCGGATTATTGTAGTCTTTTCTTTTCTCAGAAACGCCCTGGCTACGCAGCAAATGCCGCCCAACCAGGTGTTAATTGGACTGGCACTCTTCTTAACCTTTTTTGTCATGGCTCCCGTCTGGAACGAAGTAAATCAAAATGCTCTGCAGCCATATCTTAGGGGAGCTATTACGCAAGAAGAAGCCTTAACCAAAGGGATGACTCCGCTCCGTGATTTTATGGTCAAACAGACCAGGGAGAAAGATTTGGCCTTATTCGTTAACTTGGCTAAAATGAATAAGCCTAATAGTATTCAGGAAGTTCCCACTTACGTGATCATTCCCGCTTTTGCCATCAGTGAGTTAAAAACCGCTTTCCAAATAGGCTTTATCATCTATATTCCTTTTATAGTCATTGATATGGTTGTCTCCAGCACCTTAATGTCTATGGGTATGATGATGCTCCCGCCTATGATGATCTCACTACCCTTTAAGTTGCTCCTGTTTATCCTGGTGGATGGCTGGAACCTGGTAGTGCAAACCTTGATCATGAGCTTCCGTTAGTCTGATGAGGAGGATAGAACCCATGTCTCAGGAGTTTATTATTTATTTAGGCCGGGAAGCTGTTTACACTATTCTCCTTTTGGCAGGGCCACTCTTAGGAGCCAGTCTCCTTATCGGCCTTTTGGTGAGCATTTTCCAGGCTACCACCCAAATTCAGGAACAAACGTTGACTTTTGTGCCCAAGATCGTGGTAGTGTTCTTGAGTTTAATCATTTTCGGCCCCTGGATGCTCAATTTATTAATTGCCTTTACCAGCAATCTCTTTGCAGTTATACCCAGGTTGATGTATTAATATTTAAGGAAGTAGTATGGACATTTTGACAATTTTTTTACAGGAAAATGACAAGTTCTTGATCCTCTTAGCACGTCTTTCTGGTTTGGCCTTTGCCCCGATTTTCAGTACGAGGGGTATTCCGGCTCTCTGGAAAGGTGCCCTGGCCTTAATTTTATCCTTCCTGGCCTGGAGACTGGGAGTTGCTGATGATTTTAGTGTCCCGGAAAGTTTTCTGGCCTATACCGTCATATTTATCTCTGAGTTTTTAATCGGTTTTGCCCTGGCCCTCACGACACAGTTTTTCTTTGCCGCTGTTCAGTTGGCAGGACAAATTATTGATACCCAAATGGGTTTTGGTATTGTCAATGTCATTGACCCCATGAGTGGTACGCAAGCTCCCCTGTTGGGTAATTTTAAATACATCCTGGCGCTCTTAGTATACCTGCAGATAGACGGTCATCACCTGTTTTTGCAAGCCCTTTTCGAAAGTTTTCAGGTAATCCCCATTGGCAGTCTCTCGCTTCGTCCGGAATTTTACCAAAGTATGATTAGTTTATTCGGCAATATCTTTGAACTTGGCTTTAAGTTATCCCTACCGCTGGTGGGCGCACTCCTGGCTGCTGATTTTATCCTGGGGATTATGTCCAGGACCGTTCCCCAAATGAATATCTTCATGGTTGGCATGCCCGCTAAAATCGTTTTGGGTTTTGCCATTCTCATCGTCGTCATTCCCTTTTATGTTTATCTTTTAAATGCAATGCTTACGGATTTAATTCAACAAACCTATAAGATCATGAGTGTTCTGGTATGATAAATCATTTCAAAATCAATTTACAGCTTTTTGCCGGGGAAAAAACGGAAAAAGCCACGCCGCGCAGAAGAGAGGAAGCCAGAAAAAAGGGGCAGGTCAGTAAAAGTAATGAGATCATTACTGTTATCGTTCTGACCTTGTCGCTTCTGGTGCTTAAGATGTGGCTTCCCCAGATGATGGTAGAATTCAAAGCATTTTTTGCTAATGTTTTTAACTACGCTGGAAATGACCTGACGGTAGAAAATGCCTCACTTTTGATCTATGAGGTACTGTTATTAACTTTGAAAATGGTAGGTCCTGTTGTTCTCACGGCTTTAGTGGCGGGATATGTGGCCAATGTGGGTCAGGTTGGTTTCCTTTTTACCACAGAACCCTTAAAGTTTGATTTAAACAGGATAAATCCCATCTCCGGTTTAAAACGGATTCTATCCAAGCGGGCCTTGGCTGAACTGGTAAAGTCTGTTTTAAAGACTGTTTTAGTGGGTTTTATTGCTGTTTCTTTTCTGCTGGAACAGCTTCCCCGCCTCACCGTCTTAATGGATTATCCCCTCATGAGCGCCATCACGGTGGTGGGTGATGTCATCTTCTCTGCTCTTTGGCGCATTATCCTTGTTTTGTTGGTACTTGCTGTGCTTGATTTTGCTTACCAGCGCTATGAATATGAGCAATCGTTAAAAATGAGCAAACAGGAGATTAAAGAGGAGTATAAAACCATCGAAGGAGACCCCCTGTTAAAGGCAAAAATAAAAGAACGGCAGCGCCAGCTGGCCACCCGGCGTATGATGCACGATGTGCCTAAAGCCACAGTTGTGATTACGAACCCTACGCACTACGCCGTAGCCTTACAGTACACAGAAAACATGAGTGCACCCGTAGTCGTGGCGAAAGGGCAGGACCAGATCGCCCTGAAGATTAAAGAAATCGCCCGGGAAAATAACGTGGTGATGGTAGAGAATAAACCTCTGGCCAGGTTATTGTATCAGAAAGTGGAAATAGGAGAGGCCATTCCCGCCGAATTATATCAGGCTGTAGCGGAGGTACTGGCCTATGTTTATAGAATGAAGCGGCGAACTTAGGAGAGAAAACAATGTCAACAACCCCTCTAACCCATAAATTAATGCGGCATACCGATATTATCGTAGCAGTAGGGATTATTGCTATGGTCATCATGATGATTATTCCGCTGAATCCCCGGCTGCTCGATGTCTTGCTGGTCTTCAATATCACCTGCTCCCTGGTTATTCTCCTGGTAGCTATGTACAACAAGGAACCCCTGGACTTTTCCGTATTTCCTTCTTTACTTCTGGTAATGACCTTGTATCGTTTGTCCTTAAATGTTTCCTCCACGCGTTTGATCTTACTGGAGGGTAATGCCGGGGAAGTGATACAGCAATTTGGTCAATTCGTGGTGGGAGGAAACCCTTTTGTTGGCTTGGTTATCTTTTTAATTTTGATTGTTATTCAATTTATTGTTATCACCAAAGGTGCCGAACGTGTAGCAGAGGTAGCGGCGCGGTTTACACTGGATGCTATGCCCGGTAAACAAATGAGCATCGATGCTGACTTAAATGCCGGTCTGATTTCCGAAGATGAAGCCAGGAAAAGAAGAATGACCATTCAACGGGAAGCCGATTTCTATGGTGCCATGGATGGTGCCAGTAAGTTTGTGAAAGGAGATGCCATTGCCGGTATTGTGATTACCATCATCAATATTCTGGGAGGCATGGCAGTGGGGCTCCTCCAAAAAGAAATGGGCAGTATTACGGAGGTAGCTAAAGTGTATACTTTGCTCACCGTGGGTGACGGACTGGTCAGCCAGATACCGGCATTACTCCTGTCCACTGCCACAGGCATTATTGTGACCCGGGCTGCTTCAGATAACAGTTTGGGGGATGATTTAACGGCACAAGTCTTTTCCCAGCCCAAAGTGCTGTCTATTGCTGCCGGTGTCCTTCTTTTCCTGGGGCTTGTTCCCGGTTTGCCCAAACTGCCCTTTTTCTTATTAGGTTTTGGTTTGGCTGCCTTGGCCTATATCATGTATCAAGCGAAGCGGACTATTCTCCGGGAGGAAGCCCAAGAAGCGGAGAAAGCGGAAGTGGCTGAAATCAAAAAGCCCGACAGTGTCTACTCACTTCTCCAGTTGGATCCCATAGAGTTAGAAATGGGATACGGGTTGATCCCCTTAGTGGATACGCAGCAAGGGGGAGATCTTCTGGAAAGGGTAGTCATGATCAGGCGCCAGTGTGCCGTGGAATTGGGCCTGGTGATCCCGCCTATCCGCATACGTGATAACATGCAGCTTGTGCCTAATACATATTTGCTGAAATTGAAAGGTGTCCCTTTAGCCCGGGGTGAAATAATGCTGAATCATTATCTGGCCATGGGAGGAGACGCTGAGCTGCCGGGTATACCCACCCGGGAACCTGCTTTTGGCTTACCTGCCAAATGGATCAGCGAGTCAGTGCGGGAGCAGGCGGAACTCCTCGGTTTTACCGTGGTTGATCCTCCCTCGGTACTTGCCACCCATTTGACAGAGTTCCTGAAAAACAACGCCGCGGATATCTTGAGCAGGCAAGATATAAAAGTTTTACTGGATAATGTGAAAAAAGAATATCCTGCTGTGGTGGAGGAAGTTGTACCCAATGTCCTTTCCTTGGCCGATGTACATAAAGTCCTTGCTAACCTGTTAAGGGAGCGCATTCCCATTAGAGATATGGTCTCTATCCTGGAAGCATTGGGAGATTGGGGTACTGTCACCAAGGATACGGATATTTTGACGGAATATGTGCGGCAAAAATTAGCAAGGCAGATTGGCCAGCTTTATAGTGATGAAGAAGGTAAATTATATTGTATTACCCTGGACCCAAGGGTGGAAGAAATAGTGAAGGATAGCATAAAGATGAGCGAACATGGCACCTATCTTGCCATAAATCCTGCCACTGCCCAGGATATTATCCGGCAGTTAACGGGGCTTATGGAAAAAACAGGGCATTTAGGCAAACAACTGGTGGTTTTGGTTAACCCAATAATTAGGCCTTATTTTCGCAAACTAATCGAACGGGTAGCCCCCAGTCTTCCCGTAGTGTCTTATAATGAAATACCCGGCCACCTGGAGGTAGAATCAGTGGGGATGGTGAAGATTTAAATGCGGGTTAAACGTTTCGTGGCCACAAATATGCAGGAAGCCATGGCAAAGGTTAAAAACGAAATGGGTAATGATGCTGTCATTCTTCATACTCGCCACTTTAAAGAAGGGGGATTCCTGGGGCTTTTTGCCAAAAACTATGTGGAAGTGACGGCCGCCCTGGAACAGCCTAAACCTAATCTGCAGCCGGTATTTCAGGTTGCCAAATCCTTGGTAACCAGGGATGAAGACAGGAGCGACTCCGAAACAAACCCAAGCGTGCCCCTGGTCAAGACCTCCTCACTTCTCACTTATGAATTAAAAGAAATGAAAGATTTAATGCAGGAGATGGTAGAGCAAATTGAGCAGGTCGCTCAAATGCCCCAGTTTCCCAGGCTAGGACAGAATTTATACCAGCGTCTAATCAAACAAGAAGTTGAAGATAAAATCGCCAGGAAAATTGTAAAAACAATGCTGCAGCAAGTAACCCTGCAGCCCCAGCTTACACCGGAACAGTTAGAGCATATTTTCTTAACCAATATTTTGAAATCTCTCAAAAAAAGTAAACCCATTGCCTTAGGAAAAGACAGGCAAAAGAGACCTTTACTCTGTGCTCTGGTAGGTCCTACCGGTGTGGGCAAAACCACTACCATCGCCAAACTGGCCGCCATGTATGCCATTATGGAACGCAAAAAGGTGGCTCTGGTTACGGTCGATACTTATCGTATCGCAGCTGTGGAGCAGTTAAAAACAGTAGGAGAAATTATGGGTGTACCCGTTAGGGTTGTGTTTACCCCGCAAAATTTACGAGAATGTCTCGGGGAGCTTACGGATAAAGATATTATTTTCCTGGATACGGCGGGACGCAGCCATAAAAATGTCATGCAGATTACGGAACTAAAAAGTTACCTGGAAATAGCCAATCCTGATCATACTTTTCTAGTACTTTCCAGTACGGCCAAATACCAGGATATGCTGGAGATCATCAATACCTATCTGGATTTAAATATCAACCGTTTGATTTTCACCAAATTGGATGAAACATCCAGCTTTGGCCCTATCTATAACATAGCCTGCCGCAGCAAGCTCCCCCTTTCTTATTTTACAACGGGGCAGAATATTCCTGATGATATTGAGATAGCCGACCCCATCAAACTTGCTCAATTGTTGGTAAAGGAGTAACCAGTTATGAACAATCAGGCCGAAAATCTACGTTTATTAGCGCAGCGTATGAAAAGCAATTTACAGGCCCAGATAAATGGTGAGACAAAGATAACCAGAGTCATAACGGTTACCAGCGGTAAGGGCGGGGTAGGTAAGTCCAATTTCACGGTAAACTTAGGCATTGCCTTATGTGAATTGGGACAGAAGGTAATCATTTTAGATGCGGATTTGGGCCTGGCCAATATAGATGTAATTTTGGGGATATCCCCCGCCTATAATCTGGCTCACGTCATGGCGGGGGAACAAACCATCAAGGAAATCCTGTGCGAGGGACCCAAAGGTGTGAAAATTATCCCCGGTGGTTCCGGCATGCATGAATTAGCCAATTTAAAGGACTGGCAGCTGGAACATTTTCTTGCCAAGCTGAGCCAACTGGAAGGAGATGCGGATATTCTCCTCATTGACACAGGTGCGGGGCTTTCCCGCAGTGTCTTAAGCTTTGCCCTGGCGGCCGATGAAATCATCGTAATTACCACTCCTGAGCCTACAGCCCTTACTGATGCCTATGGGCTTATTAAAACTATTCGCCAGCAGCGCTATCAGGGTAAAGTTAATCTCGTGGTGAACAGGGTTTTTTCTTCTGCCGAAGCCAATGTTGCCTATAATAAACTGAAAATAGTTGTAAATCGCTTCCTGAAGTATTCTTTAGATTTTTTGGGGTATATCAATGAAGATCCCAAAGTAGCTCAGGCTGTCAGAGAGCAGCAGCCTTTTGCTCTTGCTTTTCCCCACACACAGGCTACCCATGACATTTATTTAATGGCGGCAAAAATTTGTAACCAGGAGTATAAACCTCCCCTTTACCATGGCGTGAAAGGCTTCTTTCATAAGGTTGCAAACTTTTTGAAATAGATGAAAATAGGTGAGCGGCATGGATATTACGAAGGTGCTCAAGGTCAATCAACTGATACAAATTGAAGTAAGGGATGAAACCGGTGAAACAGAACGGTACCCTAGCCGCGTGGAGAATATCGGCGAAACGGAAATAATTGTCGTTGCACCCATCAGAGACAGGGTGACCATTCCTGTTTGCGTTGATACAACTCTGAACATTATACTGTGGGATAATTCTGCCGCTTATAACTTCACAACTAAAGTTATCAATAGAAGCAATTCCCGTATCCCCTTATTGCACCTGGCCATTCCCGGTAAAATTAATAAAATACAACAGCGGGATTTTGTCCGGGTGCCTGTAAGCCTGGAGGCTGTCGTAAGTTTTGTGCATCACCATTTTGGTTACCAGGAAATAAAATGCGTGACCAGGGATATCAGTGGTGGCGGCGTGATGCTGATTTTTACAAAGTCCCCCAAACTTGTTAAAGGTAATGAGGTTGATATTGCTTTTACTCTGGAAAATGAGGAAATCAGGGCCCGTGGCAAAGTGGCATGGCTCAGTCTGGAAACAGACGCAAGTGGAATCCAGCGATATTTTGTTGGTATAAAATTTACATGTATTTCAGAAAAGGCCAGGGGTCGTATTATTAAATATGTTTTCCAACGCCAAATAGAGCTGAGAAAAAGGGGGCTGCTATGATTGCATAATACAGGGGAAAAGATACGGGTTTTGGTGGCCGATGATTCAGCTTTCATGCGGAAAGTTTTGAGCGATATCATCAACAGCGATTCAGACCTCGAAGTGGTGGGAACAGCCCGTAACGGTGAGGAAGCATTACAGAAGGCTTTAACCCTGCAACCTGACGTCATTACCCTGGATGTGGAGATGCCGGTGCTGGACGGGCTTTCTACCCTTGAGAAAATCATGGAACAGTACCCTGTACCGGTGATCATGCTGTCTGCCTTAACCAGGGCAGGAGCCAGTGCTACCATCAGTGCCCTGGAAAGAGGGGCAGTTGATTTTTTAGCCAAACCGGGAGGGTCTATTTCTTTAGATATAGGCAAATCCAAAGAAGAAATCAACAATAAAATAAGAATGGCCGCGGAAATACCGCGGCATAAATGCAAAAACTGCCGGCAAGATTCCTTAGGCTTGCAGAAAAAGAATTATATAAACAGAACCTTCTCCCCTAACGTCTTTACCCTGGTAGCCATCGGTACATCTACCGGTGGACCTAAAGCGTTACACGAGGTGATCAGCAGGATACCAGCCGACTTAAATGCGGCCCTGTTTATTGTCCAGCATATGCCCCCGGGTTTCACCAAATCTCTGGCGCAGCGCTTGGATTCCATTTCACCCTTAGCAATCAAAGAAGCAGAAGAGGGAGATGAGGTAAAAAACGGTTTTGCTTACATAGCGCCGGGTAATTACCACATGGAAGTGCTGCCAAGACAGGAAAAATTATTTATCCATTTACATCAAGGACCAAATGTCAATGGCCACAGGCCCTCAGTCGATGTCCTCATGCACTCTGTAGCCAGGATTAATGCCCCAAAGGTTGGTGTGATTATGACGGGCATGGGCCATGATGGTGCCCAGGGAATGCTGGCCCTCAAAAAGGCAGGTGCCATTAATATAGGAGAAAGCCCTGAAACATGCGTCGTTTACGGTATGCCCAAAGCCGCTATGCAGTTGGGTGCTGTTGATTATGAAGTGCCCGTTCAGGAGATAGCAGAGAGAATTGTACAAGCCCTGAGATAAAATGGAGGTGTTATTTATGGATATGAATCAATACTTAGACTTATTTTTGGAAGAATCCCTGGAACATTTACAAAACCTAAACCAAAGCCTGCTTGCTCTGGAGAATAATCCGGAAAGGTTAGACCTGCTGGATGAAATTTTCCGCGCAGCCCACACCTTAAAAGGCATGTCGGCAACCATGGGATATAATTCCATTGCACAATTGACGCACCAAATGGAAAACCTCCTGGATAAGTTACGGGAAAGAAAGTTGTCTTTAAGCCCGGAAATTATTGATACCCTCTTTCAATGTGTCGATGCCCTGGAAGAAATGGTGGGCAGCATTAGAGAAGGAAGGGAACCTCAAACAGCCATTGGCCAACTGGCAGCAGGCTTGGCTCTTTTGGAAAAAGGCGAGAGTAAACATGCGCTCATAAAACAAAATGTAGAATCCCCTGCCCCCACGGCAGATGTCTCTATTCAGTTTAATGAATATGAAAAGAATTTAATTAATGCCGCCTTAGAAAAGGGCTATCATGCCTACCAGCTGCAAATCCATATTGATGAGCAGTGTTTAATGAAAGGCGTCAGGGCCTTTATGGTTTTTCGCAACCTGGAAACTGTCGGTGAGATTATTGCCTCCCGCCCCAGTGTGCAGGATATTGAAGACGAAAAGTTCGATAACCACATTACCGTTGTCCTTGTTACACACCAGAAAGAAACTGAAATCAAAACCCAGCTGGATGTCATCTCTGAAGTAAAACTGGCCAACATTACTCCCCTTGGTTCGTATAAACCCAGTTCTCAGCCCTATGAAGAAATTCCAGGAACCAATAGCAATAACAACATCGTCAAAGAGGAAAATAAAATAAATAACAATAAAAAACAGAGAATACACCAGACGGTAAGGGTAGATATTGGGCGTTTAGACAAACTGATGAGTCTCGTCGGTGAATTAGTCATTAACAAAACCCGCCTGGAACAAATTCATTTAACCAATAACACCATGGGATTGAATGAAACCATTGAACAGATTGACCGGATTGCCACAGACCTGCAAAACGTGGTACAAAATGTGCGAATGGTCTCAATTGAACAAGTGTTTAACAGATTTCCCCGGATGGTGCGGGATTTAGCCAAAGAATTAGGTAAAGAAGTAAACCTTATCCTGGAAGGAAAGGAAACTGAATTAGACCGTACAGTGATTGACGAAATTGGTGATCCCCTGGTTCATTTGATTCGCAATGCCATCGACCATGGCCTGGAATCTCCCGAAGAAAGGGTCAAGGCCAACAAAAATAGGGAAGGAATGTTAAAACTGGCGGCGCGCCATGAAGGAAACCAGGTGGTGATTGTGGTAGAGGATGACGGTAAGGGTATTAATGTCAATGCGGTAAGGGAAATGGCCCTTAAGAACGGCCTGGTTACGCCTGCCCAGGTAGAAAATATGGATGACCAGGCCATTGTCAATCTTGTCTTTGAACCGGGTTTTTCTACGGCTCAAACTATTACGGATATCTCAGGCCGCGGTGTGGGCCTCGATGTGGTTAAGAGTAGGATTCAGGCCTTAAGTGGGCAAGTTCATTTAGAAACGAAACAGAGCCAAGGTACTAAATTTGTGATTAAACTTCCCTTAACCCTTGCCATTATCCAGTCCTTATTGGTCAAGGTACAAGAGGAAACCTTTGCCATACCTCTTGGCAATATTGATGAAACGACTAACCTGGAAGCAGATCATATCAAAAATATTCAGGGACAAAAGGTCATGGTTTTAAGAGGTAAAGTCCTGCCCCTATTATTTATTAAAAATCTCCTGGCAGTACCCGGCCATAAGGAACAGCATGAGCTGTATGTGGTTGTCGTGAGAAAAGGTGAGCAGCAGGTGGGCTTAGTAGTTGATGAACTCATTGGACAGCAGGAGATCGTCATCAATTCCCTGGGCAAGTTACTCACCGGTTTACCGGGTATAGCCGGTGCCTCCATTCTGGGTGATGGCAAAGTTTCCTTAATTCTTGATATCGGGACTTTATTCTAAGGAGGATTTTCTCATGAATGATAAGAATCAAGGGAATATAGCAGATGAAATTCAACTGGTGGCCTTTAAATTGGGGAACGAAGAATATGCTGTCGACATTTTAGCTGTACAGGAAATCATACGCTGGACACATATCACACGGGTTCCCAAGGCTCCTCCCTTTGTTAAGGGTGTTATCAATTTACGGGGCACGGTCATACCTGTTATTGATTCCCACAAGCGTTTTAATCTTCCCCAGGTAGAAACCACTGATACCGCCCGAATCATTGTTTTTCGCCTGGAAGACGTGACTGTTGGTCTTACCGTAGATCTGGTTACGGAAGTAATACGCCTTTCTTTTGAGCAAATAGAAAAACCCCAAAGTGTCGGAGGCATAAATGATCAATTTGTCAAAGGAATTGGTAAAATCGCCGATCGCCTGCTGATTATCCTTGATTTAGATAGAGTATTGGATTTCAGTATAGAGCAGCAATGAGGATAGGAGCGATAAAATGAAAGACTTTAGTGAGCTCAATGCCATTCAGCTCGATGCCCTTAAAGAAATCAGCAATATTGGAGCCGGTAATGCCGCCACTTCTCTTTCTCTCATGCTGGGGAGAAAAATTGATATGAGCGTTCCCAAAGCCAATATTGCCCCCTTTAATCAGATTATGAATTATCTTGGCGGGGCGGAATCAGAAGTTGCCGGCGGCTACATGAGGGTGGACGGAGAATCACCCATGGGGATTCTCTTTCTCATTCCTAAAGATCAGGTGTATTTTTTTATCGACCTCATTTTCGGACAACCCCTGGGAACTACTCAGGATTTAAATGAGATGCATTTTTCGGCCCTCAAAGAAATCGTCAATATTTTGGCCGGTTCTTACCTCAATGCCCTTTCCGCTTTTACGCAGCAAGTGTATTCGCCCTCGGTTCCCGCCCTGGCCATTGATATGGCCGGAGCCATCCTGGGCGATGTTCTCCAGCAAATAGGTGAATTTAGCGACTATGCCTTAGTCATAGAAAACGTGTTTATTGAACAAGAAAGGCATATCAACGGGCACTTCTTTTTATTACCCGAACCCAAAACCTTGGAGTTATTATTGCGTACGCTGGGAGTGTTATGATGACGACAGAACCCATAAAAGTGGGGATGGCCGATTTAAGAGCTGCACCGGCCCCCCTTACGTTAATTACAACGGGATTGGGGTCATGCGTGGGAGTTTGTTTATGGGACCCTATTATGAAGGTGGGAGGACTGGCCCATATTATGCTGCCCGACAGTACCCAGTCTCGCAGTATACAAAATAAAGCCAAATATGCTGATACGGGAGTTACCCTTTTAATAGAAGAGATGGTTAAACTGGGAGCTGTAAAGTCCCGCCTGGTGGCCAAAATTGCCGGTGGCGCCCAGATGTTCAATTTTCCTGGGGCAAGTAACGTCATGCGGATTGGTGAACGTAATACAGAAGCAGTGAAAAAGTGTCTCGAACAGGAGAAAATAAGAATTTTGGCGGAAGATACGGGGGGCAATTTCGGTAGAACCATTGAATTCTCTACGACCGATGGTCAGCTGTTGATTAAAACCATCAGTAAAGGAGAAAAAGTTGTCTAGACAGGGGAGTCTAAAATGAAATCAGAACCTTATGAACTTTGGTTGAATTACGTGAATGACAAAAACCCTGCACTCAAAGAACAACTTATTTTACATTATGTAACACTGGTACAGAAAATCGCCAACAAGGTTTCTTATTACCTGCCATCCCATATTACGAAAGAGGACCTTTTCAGCTATGGAATCTTTGGCCTTCTGGAAGCCATAGATCGTTATGATCCTAAACTGGGTATTCCCTTTCCCGTCTTTGCCGGAAAAAGAATAAAAGGTGCCATTATTGACGGGGTAAGGAAGGAAGATTGGATCCCCGTAAATATTCGCCGCCAGGCAAGACTTTTGGAACAGACCTATCAAAAATTAGAAATGAAGCTTGCACGTAATGCCACCGATGAAGAGGTAGCGGCGGAATTAAACATAACTCCGGAAGAACTGGAACGCTGGTTGAAAAATACCCATTTATTCACCATAATCTCTTTGGATGAACCTGTTACGGAAGGGCAGGAAATATCATTAAAAGATAATCTTACGGATAATGTTAGTCTAAATCCTGTACAAATAGCGGAGAATAACGAAATTAAAATGATCCTGGCCAAAGCGGTGGAAGAACTGCCTGAAAAGGAAAAACTTGTGATCAGTCTTTTTTACTATCATGATCTAAACAATAAAGAGATTGCCCGTGTCTTAGAGCTGTCAGATGCCAGGGTATCACAAATACATACGAAAGCCATTTTTCGCCTGCGGGGTAAGCTTTCCAGAATGAAAAAAACGTTATTAGGATTAGGGTAAGGGAGGGATATCTAATGGAGGAGAAAAACATAGGTTCATCAGGCCGGAATTATTATTTAACCGTGAAAGATGATGGGATTTATCTAAAGATCGTTCACGAGCCCCTTCTGTTCCCTGTTGTGCCGGAAGATATTTTTGCCGACTTAAGAAAGAGAAAAATCCCCTTTGAGGAAAATAAAATAGAAAAAATCTATGCAGCAGCAGATGGAACTGAACATAAAATTTCTCCTCTCCTGGACGGTTGTAATTTAGATCCTCTTCTCAAAATCAAAGTGAGTCCCGATAAAAACAAAGCCTACCTGCAAGTTTATCCTGCTTTGAATAAACGACAATTTAATGCCGAAGATATAATAAACATTGTGGCTGAGCACGGTATTGTCGAGGGCATCAAGACTGAAATTTTTCCGAAAATTGTTGCTGAACAGGATAATTTTCATGAATGGTTAATCGCCGAGGGCATTGAGTGTAAAAACGGAGAAGACGCTAAACTTATTTTTCATTTCAACCCTAAAGGTTTAGATATAAAACCCAGAGAATTAGAGGACGGCAGTGTCGATTTTTACAATCTTAATTTGATTCAATTAGTACAGGCAGGTACGACACTGGTAGAAAAAATTCCCGCCACCCAGGGCGTGGATGGCAAAAATATTTATGGAGAAAACATCAAAGCTGCCGCTGGCAAAGACATTCGCCTGCCCCTGGGACTAAACACCCAGGCTATTAACAATAACACGGCCATAATAGCCACAGCCCAGGGTCATGTGGTCATGGCCAACAATAAAATAAATGTTTTCCCAATTTACGAAGTTCGAGGGGATGTGGATTTTGCCACAGGCAATATTAAGTTTCCTGGCAACGTAAAAGTTTATGGCAGTGTAAGGCACGGCTTCCAGATTGAATCCGGGGGAGATGTGGAGATTGCCGGTAATTTGGAAGGGGAAATTATAGCTGATGGTAATGTACAGGTAAAGAAAGGCATAGTGAGAGGTAAGGTTACAGCTAAAGGTTATGTTTATGCCCGTTCCATTGAACATGGCTATATAGAAAGCGGTGCTGATGTCATTGTGACCGAAGCCATCATGCACAGTACGGTTCTGGCCACACGCAAAATTTCCGTTGGCGGCAAAAAAGGTCTCATTGTCGGCGGCCAATGCAGTGCTGTAGAAGAAATACTGGCAAAAAATATTGGTTCCCACATGGCCACCGTTACCACCCTGGAAGTAGGCGTCCGCCCGGAACTGCGCCAGGAATACAAGGAGATTAGTCGAAAACTTACGGTTAATCAAGAAAACTATGATAAAGTCCAAAAGGCCATTAAGATGTTACAGGAGGTTAAGCAAAAAATTGGAGAATTGCCTCCCGATAAAAACAGTCTCTTATTAAAATTAAACAAGACCCAGTATCAAATCACACAAGAAAACGAAGAACTTGGAAAAAGAAAAGCCGAACTTGAAGGGATTTTTCAAGATATGGTTAACGCTAAAGTTCGTGTGGAAAATACTGTCTATCCTGGTGTCACAGTCATCATTGGTAAAGCTACTTATACAGTAAGGGATGAGATGAGGAAGGTCATACTAAAACTTGATGGTCTTGATGTTAAGCCTTTCCCATCACAGGGTAGGAGGGATTGGTTATGACTGTCAATCCTGTTGATATGCAGGTATTATTGCCCAGAGTCGGTGAAGTTAATAAAATCCAGAGGAATCTTCAACAGCAGCAACAGATGGAGCAGCAGGTTCTGGCCCAGGTGGTACAGCAGGATATCAAAAATAAAGAACAAGCAGTGCAGCGTTCAAATTCTACTGAAAACAAAAACATCTCTAACGACAGCCATAAGAAGGAAAAAGGTAAGCAAAAGGGAACCAAGACCACAAAAAATGACAAAGAGGAAGAGAATGTGGTGGTTACCTGCCCGGAAAATATTGGAAAAATTTTTGATATTAAAATTTAGAAGTGGGCCGGAGGTTGTTTCATGGTGTTTTTAAACATCTTTATTTTAATTTGCAATATTCTCCTCATGGCCATGCTTGGAAAAAAAACCAAAGTTTTGCAGGAAATAAACAGGGAAAACCGGTTAATTCAAAAGAATGTGCAAACTCTGGTAGAGGAAAACAGTAAACTTACCAACCTGATTTTAGATGAGTTAGAAAGTAAATTGGCCGAGGCAAGACAAGTGATCGAGTTTTTTGAGCAAAACACGTTAGTGCTGCCTCAAAAACAAGAGGACAGTGTCCCTAAGAAGAGTAAAGTTCTTCATTCCGCTGAAAAACCGCTGGCAACGGTAGAAGAGACTCCGCTGAAAAAGTCAAACAATTCTCCTGTAGATTTACTAAGAATGGGAATGTCCATAAGAGAAATTGCGGAAAAACTGAATATGACCCAGGGGGAAATAGCCCTTAAATTGAATTTACAGGAGAAAATGGAGAACTATAAATATAACGCCAAATAAATTGCGAAAAATATTTGTCATGAACAATGGTTTTTGTTATACTAACAATTGGTGTTAAATACACACGCTATTTGATTTACTCCAAGGTGCCGGTTGGTCTGGAGTAAAAATGAAGATAGCGGCGGAGAAACCTAAAGGGGAAGGAGGTGTAGTAAATGTCTGTAATTTCTATGAAGCAGCTGTTGGAAGCAGGCGTTCATTTCGGTCACCAAACCCGTCGTTGGAACCCTAAAATGGCTCCCTATATTTTCACAGAACGTAATGGCATCTATATTATTGACCTGCAAAAAACTGTGAAAAAGGTGGAAGAGGCTTACGAATTTATTCGTAGTGTGGTAGCGGAGGGTAAGCATATCCTTTTTGTTGGCACAAAAAAGCAAGCCCAGGAAACAGTAAAAGAGGAAGCAGAACGCTGCGGTATGTACTACGTTCATGAACGTTGGTTAGGGGGCATGCTCACCAACTATCATACCATCCAAAAGAGAATCCAGTACTTAAAAGAACTGGAAGAAATGGAGAACAACGGTACATTCGAAGTTCTACCCAAAAAAGAAGTGGCTAAGCTTTTAGGTGAAAAAGAAAAGCTGGAGAGATTCCTTGGTGGAATTAAGGATATGCCTGGTCTTCCCGGTGCCTTATTTGTCATAGATCCTCGTAAGGAACATATTGCCGTCGCGGAAGCGAGACGTTTAGGTATTCCTATCGTCGCTATTGTCGATACAAACTGTGATCCCGACGAGGTGGATTATGTCATTCCCGGCAACGATGACGCTATTCGTGCTGTTAAATTATTAACGGCAAAAATCGCCGATGCCGTGCTGGAAGCGAATCAGGGTCAAGTAGGCAACGAAGGCAATGAAGAAGAGTAAAAAATTAGGGGTGACCGAGGGGTAATTGGTACCCCTAGTCACCTCTTTTCTTTTTAATTTATCTCCCCCGGGAAATACTACTAGTTAAATAGGAACACAGGAGGATGTGTAGTATGATTACTGCGGAAATGGTTAAAGAATTGCGCGAACGTACCGGTGCGGGTATGATGGATTGCAAAAAAGCCCTCATGGAAAAAAACGGAGACATGGAAAAAGCCATTGAATACCTGAGAGAAAAAGGACTGGCCGCAGCTGCTAAGAAAGCCGGCCGTGTGGCTGCAGAAGGCCTTGTTGAATCCTACATACATGGCGGGGGCAGAATTGGTGTTCTGGTTGAAGTTAACTGTGAGACTGATTTTGTAGCTAAGACCCCTGGCTTTAGGGAATTCGTGAAAGATATCGCTATGCAGATTGCAGCAGCTAAGCCGGAATATGTGCGTAAGGAAGATGTGCCCCAGGATATTATCGAAAAAGAAAAGCAGATTTTAAGAGCCCAGGCTTTAAATGAAGGCAAACCCGAAAAAGTTGTGGAAAAAATGGTGGAAGGCAGAATTGAGAAATTCTATAAGGAAGTATGCCTGCTGGAGCAGCCTTTTATCAAAGACACCGATATCACCGTTCAACAACTCTTAACTGAAAAAATTGCCCAGATCGGTGAAAATATTAACATCCGTCGTTTCGTCCGTTATGAATTAGGCGAAGGTATTGAAAAGAAACAGGCAAACTTTGCGGAAGAGGTTATGGCTCAAATCAAAGAGTAATAATTAAGAGAACACTTGTGTGTTCTCTTTTTAAAAATTTACACAACCCTCTAAAAAGAGGATTTTTTGAGTGTGTGTAGAAGTAGCAGAAATGGAGGTAATTTCCCCTATGGAATCACCTAAATACAAAAGAGTGGTGATTAAGCTCAGCGGGGAGGCATTAGCCGGCGAGCTTGGTTATGGGTTGGAACATAAAATTCTCGATTCTATCGCTCAACAAGTCAAGGAAATCGTATCTATCGGTATAGAAATTGCCATCGTGGTGGGCGGCGGCAACATCTGGCGCGGAGTATCCGGCAGTGCCAGAGGCATGGACAGGGCCACTGCCGATTATATGGGTATGTTAGCCACAGTAATTAATGCTTTAGCCCTGCAAGATGCTCTGGAAAGTCGTGGGGTACCCACCAGGGTCCTCTCCGCTATCGAAATGCGCCAGGTAGCCGAGCCCTATATTAGGCGAAGAGCAATCCGACACCTGGAAAAAGGAAGAGTTGTGATATTTGCAGCGGGAACAGGCAATCCTTATTTTTCTACCGATACTACCGCAGCTTTAAGAGCGGCTGAAATTGAAGCTGAAGTTATTTTAATGGCCAAGAAAGTGGACGGGGTATATGATTCAGACCCCAAGAAAAATCCGGATGCTCAAAAATTTAAGGAACTTACTTACATCGATGTCTTAAACAAGGGTTTGGGGGTTATGGATTCTACGGCTACATCTCTCTGCATGGATAATAATATACCACTCATTGTTTTTAGTATTTTGGAAGAAGGAAATATTAAAAAAGTGTTAATGGGTGAAGAGATAGGGACAATTGTAGGGAGGGAACAAAATGGTTAAAGATGTGATTAAAGAAACTGAAGACAAAATGAAAAAGACCATTGAAGTGTTGCGTAAAGATTATGCTACTTTACGGGCAGGGCGGGCTAATCCAGCGATACTGGAAAAGGTAACGGTGGATTATTATGGTACTCCTACCCCCATCAATCAGGTTGCTAATATTTCTGCCCCGGAACCAAGATTATTAACGATTCAACCCTGGGATAAGTCCCTGGTTCCCACAATTGAAAAAGCCATCTTAAAGTCAGATTTGGGTTTAAACCCCAGCAGTGATGGCAATTTAATCCGTATTGTCATACCGCAGCTGACCCAGGAACGCCGGCTGGAACTGGTGAAAACGATTAAAAAGAAAGCTGAAGAAGCCAGGGTCAGTATTAGAAACATCCGGCGAGACAGTAATGATAAGGTAAAAAATCTCGAAAAAACTAAAGTTATCTCCGAAGATGAAACCAAAAAAGGCCAGGATGAAATTCAAAAACTTACCGATAAATATATTAAAGAAGTGGACCATGTTTTAGAGGTAAAAGAAAAGGAGATAATGGAAGTATAAGTGGATAACCGGTTTATTCATTTATTGGGAAGAAGGGAAGAAGAGGCCGTAGAGTTCTTAAATTCCCAAAATTACGTATACCAGATAAAACATACGGTAAATCCGCGGGATCATATGGATAATAAGATAAATAGAGTGATTCGGGTGAAACAGAGAAACGATATCATTGAAGTGGTTGTGGGACTGTTTGAGGCTCCTGTCACGCCGCACTAAGATGAATAAGGAATAACCCCCTCACTGAGGGGGTTTTCCTACATAGGGAGGGAAGAGGCTATCGTGAATTCATATTTAGCCAGGCTTTATAAATACTTTTCCAAAACAGATAAAAAAATAGATATAAACGCTTTACAAACGAAGACTCTACCTCAACATATTGCGATCATTATGGATGGGAACGGACGCTGGGCCAAGAAACGCGGCCTGCCCAGAACCATAGGACATAGAGCAGGCGTGGAATCGTTGAAAAAAATTGTTGAAGCTTGTGGTGAAATTGGCATAAAATATTTAACGGTGTACGCTTTTTCCACAGAAAACTGGAAACGTCCCAAAGAAGAAGTGGATACTTTGATGAATTTACTTGTTGAGTATATTGAAAAAGAACTGGATACCCTTGATAAAAACGGGGTCTGTATTAAACCCATTGGCAATCTTCTCGAACTCCCGGAAAATGCCAAACACCAAATTTATAAAGCAATTGAAAAAACGAAAAACAATCACAAGCTCTATCTGCAAATCGCCTTAAATTACGGTGGCCGCCGGGAATTGGTCCATGCTATTCAGGGTATAGTGAGAGATGTATCAGATGGAAAATTGAGCCGGGAGTTGATTGATGAACAGGTGGTTTCCCAGTATCTCTATACCGCTGGCATACCCGACCCTGATTTAATCATCAGACCATCAGGTGAAATGCGGGTAAGCAACTTTTTGTTATGGCAGTTAGCCTATGCAGAATTGTGGGTCACAAATGTTCTCTGGCCGGACTTCAGGCCTGAGCACCTTCTCCAGGCCATCTTTGAGTATCAACAGCGCCAGCGCCGTTTCGGAGCTTTATGATTTGGATATTGAATAAGGGTTGGTGACAAACATGTTATGGCAACGGATAGTCACTGCGGTTATGGGGATTCCAGCCTTACTTTATATTGTATATCTTGGGGATATCTATTTAACCTTAGTCATTACCTTTTTGACCTTATTGGGTATTTACGAGTATGGAAATATCGTGAGAAAAGCCGGTTGGCAGCTTTTAACCATACCTCTTTGGCTGGGAGGCTGTCTTTTTCCCTTAGCCACCCTGTTTAAGAAAGATATAGCTTCTTTCCTTATCTTTATTTTTTTTATGTTTTGTTTCATGTATTACCTTTACTCTTTTCCCAAATCTTCCCCCAGCGATTTAGCCATAACCTTATTGGGTGTTCTCTATGTAAGCTGGACTTTTACTCACCTTATCTTATTACGCCAGCTTAATTACGGTTTTTGGCTTGTTTTATTTGTTTTTATCATCATCTGGAGTACAGATACGGGGGCATATTTTACGGGTGTCTATTTTGGTAAACGCAAATTTGCACCTTCCATAAGTCCTAATAAGACCTGGGAAGGCTTTTTTGGTGGATTACTATTCAGCGTATTAGGCGCATATCTTCTTATCAGAAATATTACCATTCCCCATGCCAGGTACTTACTACTGATGGCCCCCGTTATTTCCCTGGCTGGACAGATCGGGGACCTTTTCGAGAGTTCTATCAAAAGAACGGCCCACATCAAGGATTCCAGCCGTATTATCCCTGGTCACGGAGGCATATTAGACCGGTTTGACAGTACATTATGGGCGGCACCCCTTACTTATTATTTAATCGTTTTAATGGGATGGCGGTGAGTGAGCATGTTTCCGGAACTACAGCGTTATATCACAATGCTTTTAAAAATTTCTATCCTTCTGATCATAGTCGCCGGAATATATTTTTTTATTCAGTACTTTATTCCCTTGCTCTTTAACGTATCCGCCATTCTTTTATTGGGGTTTAGTCCTTTTATCCTGGCCTTAATCACAGCCATTCTCATAGACCCGGTTGTGGATTGGCTGGAGAAGAAAAAAGGCATTAAGCGGGGCATTGCTGTTGCCTTTACTTTAATTGTCTTATTAATATTCATTACCTTGATTTTAATCTTTGTGATTTCACGCCTGGCTATAGAATTAGCCAAACTTTATGCTGACCTGCCAGGGCTTACTCGCCACATAGTAAACTTTACTTTACAATATATACAAGATATCAGAATCTTTATCACCAATAACCCTTTACCTATAGAAGCGCAAAACGCTTTGCACCAGAATATTAAATTTGTGATAGACGGGCTGACCGAGGTTGTTGCGAAAACAACAAATATACTGATTGCTTTTTTAACAGGGCTGCCGGGTTTTATTACAGTCTTAATCGTGGCCGGGCTCGCTACCTTTTTTATAAGCAGGGATAAAACCCTTATTTCCAAATTTATTTATGGGATCATGCCTAAAAGACTTATTACGCCTACCAGTACAGTGATAGGAGAGTTAAGCGCCGCCCTTGTTGGTTTTTTTAGAGCTCAGACCATCTTGATCAGTATCACCGCAGTTCAGACTATCATTGGCCTTTATATCTTAGGGGTGGACTATGCCCTGACCTTAGGAATTATTGTGGGCCTTGTGGATTTGCTTCCTGTGCTTGGTCCGGGGACCGTGTTTATACCCTGGGCCGTCATCCATTTTGTCACAGGTGACCTGCGTTTTGGGGTGGCCTTGCTCATTCTGTACGGTATACTGGTAGGCGTAAGACAGCTCATTGAGCCCAAGATCCTGGCGGAGAATATCGGCTTACACCCTTTGGCAACCTTATTAGCGCTGTATTTGGGCTTAAAATTTCTTGGGGTCTTGGGGATTATTATTGGCCCCTTCCTGGTTATTGTGATTAAGGCTATGATTAAGGGCTTTACTTTACAAAAATGACAAGAACGGAGTTAAGTCATGACTAAAAGAATTGTTTTACTGGGTTCCACCGGTTCTATAGGTAGACAAGTTTTAGATGTAGTGGAAAGTTTCCCCGATTCCTTTGAAATTATGGCTTTGGCCGCAGGTTCCAATACAGACCTTTTAGCGGAACAAATCAATAAACACCGGCCTAAGTTTGTTGGTGTGGGTTCTCAGGAATCTGCTGTCATCTTAAAAGATAGACTCAAAGAGCCGGCGGAAATATTAACGGGCAACGAGGGATTAGTGCATTTGGCCAAACTCAGCGGCATAGACTTAGTAATAGTTGCCGTGTCCGGAATTATTGGTTTGGTGCCCACCCTGGCAGCCCTGGATTCCGGTACATCGGTGGCTTTAGCCAATAAAGAAACTATTGTGGCCGGTGGTTCTTTAGTATTAGAAAAAGCGCAGCAAAAAGGTGTTCCTCTTATTCCCGTAGATAGTGAGCATTCGGCAATTTTTCAATGCCTGGAGCAAGAGAATAAAGAAGCCGTTGATAAAATAATCTTAACAGCCTCAGGGGGACCCTTTTTAACATATACCAGGGAACAACTGGCAAACGTTACACCGGAGATGGCTTTGAAGCATCCCAGGTGGCAGATGGGCGCCAAAATTACCATAGATTCAGCGGGTCTGATTAATAAAGGCCTGGAGGTTATTGAGGCCCACTGGCTCTTTCAGGTGCCCTATGAAAAAATAGAAGTGGTGATACATCCCCAAAGTGTTGTCCACTCGATGGTTCAATATGGTGATGGATCAGTTTTGGCCCAGCTTGGCTGTCCGGACATGCGGATACCTATTCAATATGCATTAACATATCCGGAACGCTGGTACAATAAATTCCCCCGCTTAAATTTTTTGGAAACCCAGGAATTGACTTTCCAAAGGCCTGATTACAAGAAATTCCCGGGACTCGCCCTGGCCTACCAGGCCGGTAAGACCGGGGGATCCATGACGGCTGTCTATAACGCAGCTAATGAAGTGGCAGTGGAAATGTTTTTGCAGGGCAAAATTAACTTTACCAGGATACCCGAGATCATTGAATCCGTCATGACTGAACATCATCCTCTAAAAACCTTCACTCTTGAGGATATTTTAACAGTGGACAGTTGGGCACGGACCGCTGCACGTAAAGTAACTGAGAAATATTGAAAATGGGGTGTTGCTGTGCAAACTTTAATTGCCTCTATTCTAGTTTTTGGTATGATTATTTTTGTCCATGAGTTGGGACATTTTCTTGTGGCTAAAGCCGCGGGTATTCGCGTAGAAGAGTTTAGTCTGGGTATGGGGCCTAAAATTACGAGTGCAAGAAGGGGAGAAACCCTCTATTCCTTACGTGTGCTTCCTATTGGCGGTTATGTGAAGATGGCCGGGGAAATGGGAGAAGAGGAGACAGCCGGTTATGACCCCCGCAAGTTTAATCAAAAACCCCTTTTAGCCCGCATGGCTGTGATTATTGCCGGCCCGTTGATGAATTTTGCTCTTGCCGCTTTATTATTTGCTGCCGTATTTACCGTGGTAGGCATCCCCCAGATTACAACGAATATTGGCCAGGTAATCGCCAATAGCCCGGCGGAAGCCGCGGGGTTAAAAGCCGGCGATAAGATTACGCATATTAACGAAAAACCTATGTCATCCTGGAATGAAATGGTAGAAGTGATCCACGCCAGTCCCGAAAAGAAGATAAAACTCACTGTGGTGAGAGAAAATAAGACTTTAAACATTGAGGTAGTACCGAAATACGATCCTGAAGGCAAAGTGGGTATTATTGGCATTACCCCCGATAAGCCATACTGGGCTCGCCAAGGCATATGGGCAGGGATTAAAGGTGGAATTGTTAAAACCTATGAAATTACTGCTTTAACCATCTCCGCCTTAGTTCAGATGATAGCCGGAAAAGCGTCGGCAGAAGGATTAACGGGGCCTATAGGCATCGTGCAGTTAATTGATGAGTCTGCCAGAGTGGGACTCGTCTACCTTACCAATTTAACCGCCGTTATCTCCATTAACCTTGGTTTGTTAAATTTACTGCCAATTCCCGCTCTGGACGGCAGCCGCTTATTTTTCCTGTTTATCGAGGGATTAAGGGGAAGGCCCATCAATCCTTCCAAAGAAAATTTTGTTCATTTAATAGGTTTTGCGCTCTTGATGCTCCTCATGGTTCTCGTGACCTATCGTGATTTGCTCAGGTTCTTTGGTTAAGGAGTTTTGGAAACGTATGGAAGAAACAAAAACTGAGCTCATTAAACGCAGAAAAACGAAAAACTTTAAGATCGGTCCTGTGGGTATTGGCCATGAATTTCCTGTATCCATTCAATCCATGACCAATACAGACACACGGGATATTGACGCTACGTTAAAGCAAATAAGAAAATTAGCGGAAGAGGGTTGTGAGATTATCCGTGTGGCTGTACCCGACCAGGAGGCCGCCGAAGCTCTCTCTTCAATCGTCGGGTCATCGCCTCTTCCAGTAGTTGCCGACATCCATTTTGATTACAAGCTTGCCTTAACAGCCATCAAGAACGGTGTCCAGGGCTTAAGAATCAACCCCGGTAATATCGGAGCCCAATGGAAAGTCCGGGAGGTTGTCAAGGCTGCCTTGGACAAGAAAACGCCGATTCGCATTGGGGTTAACAGCGGTTCCCTGGAAAAATCCATCTTGGACAAATACGGAGGTGTGACTCCGGAAGCCATGGTGGAAAGTGCCCTAAAACATGTTGATATCCTGGAGAAACAGGGTTTTTCCCTGATTAAAGTGTCCTTGAAGGCCTCTCTCGTTCCCTTGATGATTGAGGCTTATCGCTTATTTGCCCAGAAAACAGATTACCCCCTGCATCTGGGTGTAACGGAGGCAGGCCTGGTGAACCAGGGGACCATTAAGTCTGCTGTGGGCATAGGTACTTTACTGGCGGAGGGGATAGGGGACACGATTCGTGTATCTTTAACCGGTGACCCTCTACCTGAAATAAAAGTGGCGCGGGAGATTCTAAAGACGCTGGGACTTAGAAAACAAGGGGTGGAAATTATTTCCTGCCCGACCTGTGGCCGCTGCCGTATTGATTTAGCCAAGATTGCGGCCCAGGTGGAAGAAAGGACACGGGATTTACCAATGCCTCTCAAAATTGCGGTCATGGGCTGTGCCGTCAACGGTCCGGGCGAAGCACGGGAAGCTGATCTTGGTATTGCGGGTGGTGACGGGGAAGGAATTATTTTTGTGAAAGGCGTAGTTAAACGAAAGGTTCCCGAAGATATGCTGGTACAAGCTCTTTGGGAAGAAATTGCTGAGATAAGCGAAAAAGGAGAGAAAGAAGATGTACTTTAGTAAACTGTTTGCACCCACTCTGCGGGAAGTACCTGCCGAGGCTGAGGTAATCAGCCATCAACTTTTAGTCAGAGCAGGTTTTATCCGGAAATCGTCATCAGGTGTTTATACATATTTACCCCTGGCTCAAAAAGTATTAATGAAAATTATGAATATCGTTCGCGAGGAAATGAACAAGGCTGACGGCCAGGAAGTGATGCTGCCCATCATCCAGCCGGCAGAATTATGGTTAGAATCAGGACGCTGGTATGTTTACGGTAAAGAGCTTTTCCGGCTGAAAGACCGCCATGACCGGGATTTTTGCCTGGGACCCACCCATGAAGAAATCATCACCGACCTGGTGCGCGGTGATGTATATTCCTATCGCCAGCTGCCATTACTGCTCTATCAGATCCAGAATAAATACCGTGACGAACGGCGTCCTCGTTTCGGATTAATGCGGGGAAGAGAATTCATCATGAAAGACCTCTATTCTTTTGATAAAGACGAGGCAGGCCTGGATGTGAGTTATAAGAAAATGTACGATGCCTATACTGCCGTGTTCTCACGCTGCGGTCTAAACTTTAGGCCCGTTGAAGCCGACTCCGGAGTTATCGGCGGCAGTACAACCCATGAGTTTATGGTGATTGCCGAATCCGGTGAAGCACAAATCGTATACTGTCCGGAATGCAGTTATGCAGCCAACGTAGAGATTGCTCCCTGCAAACCATCTGAAAACCCCCAGGATATCCCAAAAAACAGGGAAAAAGTTGCTACTCCCGGGCAAACAACTATTGAACAAGTTACCGGTTATTTGCAAATAGCGTCCCACAAATTAATAAAAACATTATTTTTCCGTGCAGATAATGAAATCATCGGTGTATTAGTTAGAGGGGACAGGACGGTAAATGAAATAAAAGTGCAGCGCTTACACCCTTCTCTGACTATGGAAATGGCTACACCTGAGGAGATTAGGGGAGTAACGGGCTGCGAGCCCGGTTACGTTGGTCCCATTGGATTAAAAGCCAACGTAAAGATTTACGCCGACGAAGAAATCCGCACTTTAGTCAACGGGGTGTGTGGCGCTAATGAAGTTGATCATCACTATATCAATGTTGTTCCAGGCAGAGACTTTACGGTAACAGCTTTCGGAGACCTTCGCCTTATCGAGGAAGGAGAAACCTGTCCCCAGTGTAACGCTGTGCTAAAGAGCGCCCGGGGCATAGAAGTTGGGCAGGTATTCAAACTAGGGACAAAATACTCAAAGGCCCTCAATGCTAAATTCGTTGATGAAACCGGTCAGGAAAAACTGATGGTGATGGGCTGTTACGGCATCGGTGTCAGCAGAACCATGGCGGCTGCCGTAGAACAGAACTACGATGCCGACGGCATCATCTGGCCCATGGCTATTGCTCCTTTCCAGGCCGTGGTTGTGCCAGTGTCTGTAAAAGACGAGGAAATATGGCAGGCCTCCCTGGAAATTTACGAAGGGCTATTAAAGCAGGGAATAGAAGTGGTCATAGACGACAGGAATGAAAGACCGGGAGTTAAGTTCAAGGATGCAGACCTTATCGGTTATCCTGTGAGGATTACCATAGGCAAGAAAGCTCTAAACGAAGGCGTGGTTGAGGTCAAACTCCGTCAGGAGAAAGAAGTAAATTTTGTCAACAAAAATGATATAATAAGTTATATAAAAGAACTTGTTACCAAGGCTGGAGTATCCCTACCATGACGGGCAGGTAAATTTGGTTATTAGGAGGTAAACCATGCTTGTAACCGTGGTTATTCCTGCTTTTAACGAAGAAAATTATCTTGGCGGTGTACTGGAACCCCTTAAATCAATCCCCGAGATCACCCAGATTATTGTCGTCAGTGACGGGTCCACCGACGGTACCGTGCAAGTGGCGAGAAATTGGGGTGTAGAGGTCATTGACCTGCCGCAAAATTTGGGTAAAGGCGGCGCTATGTCCATGGGTGTAAAGGCTGCCCGGGAAGACATTATCCTCTTTCTCGATGCTGACCTCATTGGTTTAAAAGTTGAACATGTCCGGAGCCTCATTTACCCTGTGCTTAATAACCAGGCGGATATGACTGTGGGGGTATTTGAAGGAGGCCGGCTGGCTACTGATGTAGCCCAACTGATAGCGCCGTTTTTATCAGGACAGCGCTGCATAAAGAAGTACTGGTTAGAGCAGATTGGGAATTTAGAATCGATGCGTTTTGGTGTAGAAACTGCTATTACGCAATTCGCTTACGAGAATAACCTGCGTATCATGGAAGTGGAGCTGCCTGCCATGTCCCATGTCATGAAGGAAGAAAAGCTGGGTTTTGTCAAAGGTTTCGCCTACCGGCTGAAAATGTACTGGGAAATCGCCAAAAATGTTCGTTTAGGAGGATAAGCGGTGATGGGTTATGAGTTAAATGTTACCCTGCGACTCATCATGGCGGCCGTTTTGGGAGGGCTCATCGGACTGGAACGTGAAAGCCTCAACAAAGCTGCCGGGTTTAGAACTCATACCCTTGTTTGTGTAGGTTCCTGCCTGATTATGATTATTTCCATAGAAATGTATACACGGGTCGGGCAGCAGCAAATTGGGGACCCTGCCCGTTTGGCCGCCCAGGTTGTAAGCGGCATAGGCTTCCTGGGGGCCGGAACAATTATGCGTTCGGGGCTGGGGGTGAAAGGGCTTACCACCGCCGCCACTCTGTGGGTAGTGGCCGGAATAGGTCTGGCTGTGGGGGCAGGCAGTTATTTTCCCGCCGTAGTCTCAACAGCTATCGTCTTTCTAGTACTGGTTTATTTGTCACGTATTGAGGCTGTGATTAGGACTAACAAGAAACAGAGGATTTTAAGCCTATTAATTGAAGATAAACCTGGACAAATTGGCCTTGTATGTTCAGCCTTAGGTGACATGGAAGTAGATATTCGCAATATAGAGTTAAGTGAACCCCAAAAAGACCAAAGGGTGAAGGTAGCTTTAACCCTTATTCTTCCTTATTACTTAAAAGAAACGGAAATGATTGATACCATCAGGCGTTTGCCAGGTGTTTACAGCGTCAATTTCTGATCAACAACAAACTCATGGAGGATTCTCGATGGCACTAGTGCAGGAAAAGCATAATAATCCTCAATGGCATATTTTTTTGGAATCATTGGATGTACCCTCGGTCCTCAAACAATATCTCTCCCAATGTTCTATAAAGAAAATCATTGTTTCCCAGGCTGAAAACGCTTGGGAAATCTATTTTGGCTGTCCTAAACTACCGGAAGCTGAAGAGCTTAAGCTCCTTACCGGGGCCTGGCAAAAGTATTTTCACTTAAATCAGTCGCCCAAAATGTACTTCCAGTTAAATCATACCTACCCTGACCTGGAAACCCTCTGCCAGCAATGCTGGCAGGAGATTGTTGACAAATTGACCGTTAAAATTCCAAGCATCCGCGGCTGGCTGGCAGGCGCTGTTTATGCTATTTCCGGCAGGCTTCTGCAAATCAAAATCAACCAGGAAATTGGCTGGCTATATCTCAATAACCGGCACATTAAAAGGGAAATTGAGCAAATATTAGAAAATGAGTACAATATCAAGGCCGATGTGGAGCTGGTGCTGGAGGAAAACGGTGACACAAATGATGAGGAGTGCTTATGGGAAATAGAAAAGCTCTACCAGGAAAAGCTCAGGGAAGCGGTGGCACAGCAGGAAACCAGCAAACCTAAAAAAGAGCAGTTGGAAGAAAACAATGTCATTTTCGGTAAAAAGATTAGCGGTGAGGCGGTACCCTTAAAAGATATCGTCGAGGAAGAAAAAAATATTATCGTCAAAGGTTATGTCTTCGGACTGGAAATCAGGGAATTGAAAACAGGGCGCCTCTTAATCAGCTTTAATATCAGTGACAAAACAGATTCCCTTTCCTGTAAAATCATTGCAGACCCCACTGAAGCAGCCGGTGTCCGTGAAAGACTGGAAGAGAATAAGTGGTATATGTTACGGGGGACAGTACAAATTGACCGTTTTACCCAAGAATTGACCCTGATGCCGCGAGATATTATGGGAATTGTTCCTACTTTGAGGATGGATACATACCCGGAGAAAAGGGTGGAACTCCACTTGCACACCAGGATGAGCACCTTAGACGCTGTGGCAGGCATTAAGGAGATTATTAACAGAGCGGCGGCCTGGGGCCATCCTGCCCTTGCCATCACGGACCACGGTAATGTCCAGGCTTTTCCCGAAGCCTATGAGGAGGCAAAAGGCAAAAACATCCGCATCATCTTTGGCGTAGAGGGATACCTTTTTGATGATTCCAATGTAGAATCAGCGGGAAGAGGGCCTACATACCATTGTGTTATCCTGGCGATAAATCAAGAAGGATTGCGCAATTTATATGAGCTGGTAACTATCTCTCACCTGGACTTTTATCATCGTGTTCCCCGCATCCCCAAGAGCAAACTTCAGGCCTTGAGACAAGGCTTGCTCATTGGTTCTGCTTGTGAAGCAGGGGAATTAATCCAACAGTATCTTAAGGGTGCCTCCACCGAGGAACTGGAAAGATTAGCAGAGTTTTATGATTACCTGGAAATACAACCGCGGGGTAACAACAGATTTCTTGTGGAAAATGGTACCTTTACCTCAGAAGACGATTTGCTCAAAATGAATGCCTTTATTTACCAGCTCGGGCAAAAATTAAACAAGCCTGTGGTAGCCACCGGGGATGTCCATTTCCTTGACCCGGAGGACGAAGTGTACAGGCGAATCCTCATGGCTGGTAAAGGTTTCGAGGATGCGGACAACCAGGCACCCCTCTATTTAAAAACCACTGAGGAAATGCTTGAGGAATTCTCTTATCTTGGTGAAGGGGGAGCAAGGGAGGTAGTCATTGACAACCCGCAAAAAATAGCGGCCCTGGTAGAAGAAATCAAACCCATTCCTGACGAGTTTTATCCTCCAGAAATTGAAGGCGCCGAAAAAGAGATTAACCATTTAACCATGACCAGGGCCTATGAACTCTATGGCAATCCTTTACCGGAAACGGTAAAAAAGCGGGTGGAAAAAGAACTGAATTCCATCATTGGCAACGGATTTGCTGTCCTTTACTTAATTGCCCACAAGCTGGTGAAAAAATCTAATGAGGACGGTTACCTAGTTGGGTCCCGGGGGTCCGTAGGATCATCGCTGGTAGCTACTTTTTGCGGCATCACAGAGGTAAATCCTTTACCTCCCCATTATCGCTGTGGTAAGTGTCATTACAGCGAGTTCATTCAAGACGGTTCTGTTGGTTCGGGGGCGGATTTACCCGATAAAAATTGTCCCCGCTGCCAGACAAAATTAACTAAGGACGGTCATGATATTCCCTTTGAAGTGTTTTTGGGCTTTAAAGGTGATAAGGTACCCGATATCGATTTAAATTTTTCCGGAGAATACCAGCCCCGTGCCCATAAATATACGGAAGAACTCTTTGGTAAGGACAATGTCTTCCGGGCAGGTACCATTGCCACAATCGCCAATAAAACAGCATTTGGCTTTGTCAAGAACTATTTTCAAGAGAAAAATATTAATGTGCGTAATGCAGAAATAGCCCGCCTTGTGGAAGGATGCACGGGTGTGAAGAGGACAACGGGGCAGCACCCCGGCGGAGTTATGGTCTTACCCAAAGGGTTGGATATACACCGCTTTACTCCTTTACAGCGACCCGCCGATGATGTCCGTTCCGATACCATCACCACACACTTCGATTACCACTCCATTTCCAGCCGCCTGGTGAAATTGGATATCCTGGGCCATGACGACCCCACAGTCATTAAGATGCTGGAGGACCTGACGGGAATAGATTGTAAAACCATTCCCCTGGACGAGCCTAAAGTCCTCTCCCTATTCCATAGCACGGAAGCCTTAGGAGTAGATCCCAAGGAATTAGGGTCTAATGTAGGCACACTGGGCATACCTGAATTCGGCACCAAGTTTGTACGCCAAATGCTGGAAGATACCAATCCCCAGACCTTCTCCGACCTGGTACGGATCAGTGGTTTTTCCCATGGGACCGATGTGTGGTTAAATAACGCCCAGGACCTCATCAAGTCTGGGATTGCCAAGGTATCGGAAGTTATCTCCGCCCGGGACGATATCATGACTTACCTCATCTATAAAGGCGTAGAACCCAGTAAAGCCTTTAAAATCATGGAAGGTGTACGGAAAGGAAAAGGTGTTAAACCGGAAGATGTAGAGGTCATGAAGAGCCAGAAGGTACCGGATTGGTATATCGAGTCCTGCCAGAAAATCAAATACATGTTCCCCAAGGCCCACGCTGTGGCTTATGTGATGATGGCTTTTCGCATAGCATATTTTAAAGTCTATTATCCTGCTGCTTTTTATGCCAGCTTCTTCTCCATCCGTGCCGATGAATTTGACGCTGATATTATTGTGGGAGGAATACCCATGATTAAGAGGGTGATGGAGGAAATTACGAAGAAAGGGAATGAGGCCAGTGCGAAAGAAGCTAAATTGTATAATATTTTAGAATTAGCATTGGAAATGTATCTTCGGGGTATCACCATTAAAAAAGTCGATTTGCGTTGTTCTGACAGCACACGCTTTCTCATAGTAGACGATGGCAAAGCCCTTTTACCCCCTTTAGTATCCCTGCAGGGAGTGGGGGAAGCAGCGGCCTTGAGTATTGCCAAGGCCCGGGAAGAGAAAGCATTTACTTCCAGGGAAGACCTGCGCATCAGAGGCAAAGTCAGTAAAACGGTCATCGAAGTTCTGGATAACCACGGAAGCCTGGATGATTTACCCGAAAATGACCAGATCTCCCTTTTCTGAGTAAAAACTTGCCAATGGCTGGTTGATGTGATATACTTTGTGTGGATTGAGACTTGTGACATTTTATCGTCTGATGACGAAAGAGTGGGTGGCCCCCACTCTTTCGTATTATTTCCTAAATTGAAAGGTCGAGTTCAGTATATGTACTACAAATATTACCAAAAATAATGTGTACAATCTGAAGGAGGGAAGCTATATGCAGGGCAAGAAAACGCAGGATGTGGTGTATGAATTGGTTAAACCTCTCATCGAAGATAAAGGTATGGAACTTGTGGATGTAGAATTCGTCAAAGAAGGACCCAACTGGTATTTACGGATTTATATAGATAAGGAAAATGGCGTTGATCTTGATGATTGCCAGGAAATCAGCGGGATAATTTCCGATTTGCTGGATGAGGCTGACCCCATACCCCAGTCTTATTTTCTCGAGGTTTCCTCTCCAGGTATTGAACGTCCCTTAAAAAAAGAAAAAGATTTTATTAAGTACAAAAATCATGCGGTTAATGTCAGTACCTTTGTACCTATTGAAGGGAAAAAAGTACTACAGGGTAAACTCGGTAACGTAACCTCAGAAGTTCTGGCGGTGATACTGCCCAATGGCCAGGAAATACAGGTTCCGCGTGATAAAATATCCCAGGTGCGTCTAGCATGGGAAGATTAAGGAGGGGGAGAAACAAAACATGAATTTGGAACTCATTGAAGCCCTAAATGATCTGGAAAAAGAAAGAGGAATTAATACTGATGTCTTAATTGAAGCAATCCAACAGGCTCTGATCTCTGCCTATAAAAAGAATTTTGGTTCCTTACAGAACGTCAGGGTTCATTTTGACCGTGTCAGTGGCGAAATTAAAGTTTTTGCCCGCAAAACTATTGTAGAAGAAATGAAAGACCCGCGCTCGGAAATTTCCCTGGCGGAAGCCCGCAGGTTGGATCCCCGCTATGAGCTGGATGATGTGGTAGAAACAGAAGTCACGCCCAAAGATTTTGGGCGTATCGCCGCCCAAACAGCGAAACAGGTAGTGGTACAGCGGATCAGAGAAGCTGAGCGGGATCTGATTTTTGATGAATTTTCTAATCGTGAAGGTGACATTGTTACCGGGACAGTACAGAGGCTGGAAAACAAAAATGTCTACATTGATTTAGGTAAAACGGAAGCAGTCCTCAGCCAAAACGAACAGATGCCTGGAGAGCACTACAACATAGGTGACAGGCTTAAGAATTATATCATTGAAGTGAAAAAGACCACGAAGGGTCCACAAATCATGGTGTCCAGAACTCATCCCGGCCTCTTGAAGCGGCTCTTTGAACTGGAGGTACCGGAAATTCATGACGGTACTGTGGAGATAAAATCGGTAGCCCGGGAAGCGGGATCCCGTTCCAAAATAGCCGTATACTCAAGAAACGAAAATGTTGACCCTGTGGGAGCCTGTGTAGGTCCTAAGGGATTAAGGGTCCAGGCCATCGTGAATGAGTTAAAAGGGGAAAAAATCGACATCGTCAAGTGGAATTCCGATGTGACTAAGTTCATTGCCAGTTCCCTCAGTCCGGCCAAAGTATTAAGCGTCGATATAAACCCGGAGGAAAAAGTGGCCCAGGTCGTGGTCCCCGATTACCAGCTGTCCTTGGCTATTGGGAAAGAAGGACAGAACGCCAGGCTGGCGGCAAAACTCACTGGCTGGAAGATCGATATCAAGAGCGAATCCCAAGCACAAGCGGCAAATCCTAGAGAATAAGGTGAAGGATATGCGGGTTAAAAAAGTCCCCCTCAGAATGTGTGTGGGTTGTCAGGAGATGAAACCCAAGAAAGAACTTATTCGCATAGTGAGAACACCTGAAGCTGAGATTATCTTAGATGCTACCGGAAAAAAATCGGGGCGGGGCGCTTATCTCTGTCCCAAAAAAGAGTGCCTGGAAAAGGCCCTTAAGGCCAAAAGGTTAGAAAAGAACCTGGAACAGCCGATTTCCGAAGATATCATCAACCGTCTTAAAGTAGGATTGGGATATGACGATACCAACTAGCATGCAAACACTCCTTGGTTTTGCAAAAAAAGCAGGCAAACTGGCAGCGGGAGAATCTGCCGTGGAAGCTATGCTTAAGCGGGGAATAGTAAACCTGGTGATCCTGGCGGAGGATTTGCCGGAAAAGCGTAAAAGCTACTGGTTACGCCGGTGTGATCATCTCAATGTCGACTCATTAACCCTGGGTACAAAAGATGAACTGGGAAGGGCCCTGGGACTTTCCCCTCGCAGTATCCTTGCTGTTACCGATACCCAGATGGCTCAGGCCATTAAACTAAAGGGCAAACAAATAACTTAAATTTTCCCGATTTTTATGGGGGTGATTAGATGGCTACCATACGCGTACATGAATTGGCCAAAGATATGAATTTATCAAGTAAAGACCTGCTTGATAAATTGCAGGAATTGGGTTTAAATATGAAAAATCACATGAGTACGATTCCCAGTGCGGAAGTAAACAGGATAAAGTCTATGGTCTTAAATCTTGAGAAAAATCGTAATAATACAGGTTCTCCAGTTCAACCGGCAAAAACTAAAGGTCCGGAACAAAGACCGGCTCTTCCGGCAGAAGGACAAAAAACAAAAGAGCCTGAACGCAGTACCGGGCCGGTAAAACCTAACCCATTCCAACAGCAGACTAAAAAAGATAATAAGCCTAATCAGTTTAAGAACAACCAAAAGCAAGGGCAGGACAAGTCTTTTAATCAACAGAACAGACCGCAAAAGAATAACCAGGGTCAAGGCCACCAGGGGCAATTCACCCCAAACAATAAAGCCCAACAAAAACCCGGCGGGGCTCACCAGGGAAACAAGAAGGGTCCTAACACACAAACCTTGAGATATAACGAGCCGGTCCTAACGGAAAATGTTTTTGATGAGGAAGATACTCTTTTAAACAAAGTAGAACGTGCGGTAGGTGAGAAAGCCTATGAACGGGGCGGCAAAACGAAAGCACCTGCACGGAAGGTCTCCAAGTTCGACGATAAGAAGACCGATCATAAAAAAGGCCCCAAAACCTTTGGCAAAGACAGAAATCGCTTTAGACAAAATGTGAAAGAACCTGCTCCTGTGGTGGTTAAACATATTACCCTGGACGGTCCTATCACCGTACAGGAATTTGCCCACCTGCTCAATAAAAAAGCGGCAGATGTGATCAAGAAACTCTTAAACTTAGGGGTCCTGGCCACCATTAACCAGGAGCTTGATGTGGAGACTTTGATACTACTGGGTGCAGAATTTGGTACAACCGTGGAAGTTAAGGCTTCCAAAGAAGAAATCCTCTTTGCCGAGGAACCGGATAAACCGGAGGAACTGGAAGAAAGACCGCCGGTAGTAACGATCATGGGACACGTTGACCATGGTAAAACCTCACTCTTGGATGTCATCAGACACACCAATGTAACCGCCTCCGAGGCAGGCGGCATCACGCAGCATATTGGTGCTTACCAGGTAGAAATCAATGGACGTAAAATCACCTTCCTTGATACTCCCGGTCATGAAGCTTTTACAGCCATGCGGGCCAGAGGCGCCCAGGTAACAGATATTGCGGTGTTAGTCGTTGCCGCCGATGACGGCGTTATGCCCCAGACCGTAGAGGCCATCAACCACGCCCAGGCAGCCAATGTTCCCATTATTGTCGCCATTAACAAAATAGATAAAGAAGATGCCAATCCGGAACGTGTCAAACAGGAACTGACAGAATATGGGCTTGTTCCAGAAGAATGGGGCGGGGAAACTATTTGCGTGAATGTTTCCGCCCATACCAAAGTAGGTTTGGAAAACCTGTTGGAAATGATTCTTCTGGTGGCAGAGGTAAGAGAACTAAAGGCCAATCCCAACAGGAAAGCGAAAGGCACTGTGGTGGAAGCCAAACTGGATAAAGGACGGGGGCCTGTGGCTACTGTCCTGGTACAAAACGGCACTTTGGAGGTAGGGGACTTTATCATAGCGGGAACTACCCAAGGCCGTATCAGGGCCATGCAGGATGATAAAGGCCGTCGTTTAAAGAAAGCTCCTCCTTCCACACCCGTAGAAATCATTGGCCTTTCCGAAGTACCCCAGGCGGGAGATATCTTTTTGGCTGTAGATGATGAAAGACTGGCGAAACAAATTACCAGTGAGCGTTCTGCCTTGAAACGGGAGGAGGCTATCCAGTCCCGGGGCCGTGTTTCTCTGGATGATTTATTTGCCCGCATTCAGCAGGGCGAAGTAAGAGAGCTCAATATTATTATTAAAGCTGATGTGCAAGGGTCCATTGAAGCCATTAAGCAATCCCTGGAGAAACTGAGCAATAACGAAGTGAGAGTCAATATTATTCACCAGGGCGTAGGCGGTATCACAGAAACTGATGTCATGCTGGCATCTGCTTCCAACGCCATTATTATCGGCTTTAATGTGCGGCCAGATGCCAATGCCCGTAAGACTGCGGAAAGTCAGCAAATTGACATCAGACTCTATCGTGTCATTTATAATGCTATTGAAGACGTTAAAGCAGCTATGAGCGGCCTTTTGAAACCGGAAATACGTGAAGTTGTGCTGGGCAGGGCTGAAGTGAGAGCAACCTTCCGTGTGCCTAAGGTTGGTGTGATTGCCGGTTGTTATGTTACCGAGGGCAAAATTGCGCGCAATGCCCAGGTCCGTGTGATTAGAAACGGTATCGTTGTCCATGAAGGAGAGATTGACTCCCTCAAGAGATTCAAAGATGATGCCAAAGAAGTGAATGCCGGTTATGAATGTGGCATAGGACTAGCCAGATTTAACGATATTCATGAAGGTGACCAGTTAGAAGCCTTCACCTTTGAAGAAATCAAGAGGGAACTCTCTTAGGAGGTAGAGATCTATGGCTAAACATCGAATCAGCCGCATTGCCGAAGAAATTAAGAGAGAAGTAGCGCAGATGATCCGGGATGAGATTAAGGACCCGCGCATTACGGGCTTAATCAGCGTGACACAGGTGGAAGTAACCAATGACCTGAGCATTGCTAAGATTTATATCAGTCTCTTAGGGGACGAGGAAAAACGTAAAAGTTGTCTCCAGGGCCTGGAAAAAGCCTGCGGTTATATTCGTACCGAATTAGCCAAAAGGTTAAAACTGCGTTATACCCCGGAACTGGTCTTTAAAATGGACGAATCTATCGAGTACGGTGCGAAAATCTCTAAAATTTTAGCAGAGGTCAATAAAACCGGAGGAGATTTAAACTCCGATGTCTGAATGGAAGACTTTTTACGCCCACATTAGAGATAAAAAGAAAATATATGTATTGATTCATGAAAAACCTGACGGTGATTGTTTAGGTACAGCTTTAGGTCTATCCCTCTTTTTAAAGGAATTAGGTTACGAGGCAGCCATATTACACCCAGCGCCGATTCCCTCAGTATATACTTTTTTGCCGGGGCAGCAGCATCTAAAATTATGGAAGGATGTTTTGCCCGCCCATGCCCTTTATGTGTGTGTGGATTGTGCCGATTGGGAAAGAACCGGCTATCCAATGCCGGAGAATCCTTATGTTATCAATATTGATCACCATGTCAGCAACGTATACTACGGTAACCTAAACCTGGTAGAAACCAGTGCCGCTGCCACAGGAGAGATTGTCTATAAAATGCTGAAAAGTTCCGGGATCGTCATAGACCCTGAAGTGGCTACCTGTCTCTACGTTGCCTTAATTACAGATACTGGTTCTTTCAGTTACAGCAATACGACAGCCGAGAGTTTAAAGATAGGCAGTGAACTGGTAATGATGGGTGCAAATATCGATACGATCCGGCAAAACCTTTATGAGAAAAGGCCCTTCGCTGAATTGCTTATCGTCAAATTATCCCTTAACAATCTCTTTTTAGCGGCAAATGGCAAAATCATCGCCGCCGCCATCAGTTACGAAGAAATGAGGGCCTACGATTTACTGGATGCCGATACAGATGGTTTAATCAGTATGCTGAGGGCCGTTGAGGGTGTGGAAGTTGCCCTGCTCTTGAAAGAATTTACACCTGGGCAGATCAAGGTCAGTTTGCGTTCCAAACTTACCTGCGATGTAAATCTGCTGGCACAGAAGTTTGGCGGTGGAGGTCACCCGCGGGCCGCTGGTTTTGTCACCAGTGGTAAAATAAATGAAGTTAGAGATGCTGTAATCAAATTGATAGAAAACACGTTTTAAGGGGTTTCATTTTATGGATGGGCTGATTAACGTATTAAAACCCCCGGGGATGACATCCCACGATGTTGTTTCATTCTTGAGGCGGGAATTCCAGCAAAAAAAAATAGGGCATGCCGGTACCCTTGACCCCCAGGCTGCAGGTGTACTACCTGTTTGCCTGGGACAGGCCACCCGGCTTGTGGAATATCTGAGCCATGACCACAAAGAATATCTTTGTGAGTTAACGCTGGGGATTACAACGACTACCCAGGACGCCTGGGGGGAAGTAATAGAGCAATGTGAAGCAAGTGAAATAATGCTTGCTAAGATTAAAGAAGTGCTCAGCTCTTTTGAGGGTGAAGTATGGCAAATTCCCCCTATGTATTCAGCCATTAAACTGGATGGTGTCCCTTTATATAAGCTGGCGCGCAAGGGGGAAGAAATAGAAAGGGAACCCAGGCAAGTATATATTGAAAAAATCACGCTGTTAGATTACCGGCATCCCAAATTATTACTGCTCGTCAATTGTTCCAAGGGAACTTACATCAGGACATTATGTCACGATATTGGCAGCGCTTTAGGTGCAGGTGGCATCATGTCATTTTTACTTCGCACCAGAGTAGGCAATTTTACCCTGGAAGACAGCTTTACCCTTGAAGAAATACAGGAGTTTAAAAAAGGTGCCCTTCTCCCGTTAACTTATGGTATTGCCGGTTTACCCAAAATATCTTTGCCCAACGACCACATTACCCGGCTCAAAAACGGTCAAGCCATCCCTTATATCCGGGAACTGCCCGCTCATGAGTCAGCAGCAGTGCTGGATGAGCAGCAAAATCTCCATGCTATTGTTTCTATTGATAATGGAATGAATGGTACTTGTCTATTAAAACCAAAAAAAGTATTTCATTTGGAGTAGGTCATGAGGTTGATAAAAAGTGTAGAAGAGGCCCTTCTTTATTCCCAGGATACGGTAATGGCCCTGGGGAATTTTGACGGTGTCCATAAAGGTCACCAGACCTTAATTAAATACTGTATAAGAGAAGGCAAGAAAGGGATAGGGATTCCCTCTGTATTAATACTGGATCCTCATCCTTCCCTTGTCTTTAACAAGAGCAACTTTAAACTTATCAATACGACTGAACAGAAAATCAAACTGATGGAACAGTTAGGCATTGAAAATATTTTTTTGCTACCTTTCGACGATAAATTAGCCAATGTTACGGCGGAAGAGTTTGGGCGCCATTATTTAAAAGGAATTTTTAAAACGCAAAAAGTGATTGTCGGTTTTAATTACTCCTTTGGACGGAAGGGTTTAGGTACACCGGGGTTACTTAAGGATCTGGGGGGCGCAATGGGTTTTGCTGTAGAGATAGTCCAACCTGTAATGTGCGAAGGAGAAATCGTCAGCTCTACTTTAATAAGAAAAAAGCTGCAAAAAGGGGATATAAGAGGGGCCCAAAAATTATTAGGTTATTGGCCTGTCCTGGGGGGCAGGGTTATCCCGGGAGAACAAAGGGGTCGCGTCTTAGGCTTTCCTACAGCCAATATTGACGTGCCTGATTATATCCTTTTACCCGCTTTGGGCGTTTATGCCGCCCTGGCCAACCATAAAAATACCTTAATCCCGGCAATAGTGAATATCGGAAATAAACCTACTTTTAGGAGCAATAAAATAACTATAGAAGCCCATTTGCTAGATTATGAACAAAATCTTTATGACGAGTATTTAGAAATAAGTCTCTTAAAACACATACGTCCGGAACAAAAATTCGACCAGATCAGCCAGTTGCAGCACCAAGTAGCCAGCGACATTAAAGCCGCACGTTCGCTATTTCAAGAATTTAAGAATGATTTTGCTCATATTTCCCTTAGCTCCAAATAAAATTGTAGTACACGAGAGCAGAGGAGGGGTAATATGGTGCATGTACATGAAACTCACTATAAATCCCAATCTACTACCCAATTAGTGGTAGATATTATATTCAATCAAGAGTTCAATACCTTATGTAATGAATTAGCACGCATCTATAAAAAGGCCAGCATGGATAAACCGGAACAGGAAGCTTTTCAGGATGCATTTTACAGTATTCTTACTCAAAGGGACGCACAAGTAAAAGCCTTATCGCTGTAAGGTAGGGCTGGCCTTATGAGAGTGATTATTACAGATCATGCCAAAAAACGTTTAAAAGACTACCGCCAGGACAGGATTACGGTTGCAGACATCATTCATGCCGTAAATCAAATCCCCGGCCACGTCCCCACGGCTACACGGTTTCGGGGTTTTATCAGTAAGTCGGGACGTGTGTTTGATGTTGTGGCCAAAGATATTCCCAATGGCAGGCTGGTCATCACCATCATCGGTAAATAGGTGAATAGACTTGCAAATATCATAAGATTAGCTTATAATACATCTGGTAACGATACCGTACACTAGGTTAAGCGCCTCACCAACGTTTGACTTGGGTACGGCGAATAGACAAGGAGGTGAGCCCTATGGCCATGGAGCAAACAAGAAAAAACGAAATTATCAGCAAGTATCGTGTTCATGAAAATGACACCGGTTCCCCCGAGGTACAAATTGCACTTCTCACAGAAAGAATCAACTATTTAACAGAGCACTTGCAGAAGCACAAAAAGGACCACCATTCCCGTCGTGGCCTGCTTAAAATGGTTGGACAGCGCAGAGGTTTACTTAATTACCTCAAGGAAAAAGATCTGGACAGATACAGGAGCATCATTGAAAGTCTTGGCATCAGAAGGTAGGGCGGAATTATCCGCCCTTTCTTTTATTCAATTTACGCTGGTATTTTTTACCCTGGCGGAAGGAAATAATATACACAGTGTAGAATAGTCACTATTTGGTAAGAAAAAGGAAGATATAAATGATAGGGAGGTTTTTTGACACAGATGGACTATCAAAACAAAATACTTGTAAAGGAATTGGAGATAGGCGGACGGGTACTGCAATTGGAAGCAGGCCGGCTGGCCAAGCAGGCAGGCGGCGCAGTGCTTGTTAAATATGGCGATACATGTGTCCTGGCAACAGCGACCTCATCCGCCGAACCCCGCGAAGGGATTGATTTTTTCCCTTTGACGGTGGATTATGAAGAAAGGCTCTATTCAGTAGGTAAAATTCCCGGTGGTTTTATCAAAAGGGAAGGAAGACCCAGTGAGAAAGCCATCCTCTCCAGCCGTCTCATCGACAGGCCCATTAGACCCTTATTCCCCAAGGGGTATCGAAATGATGTCCATATTGTAGCCACGGTGATGTCTGTGGATCAGGATAATTCCCCTGATGTGGCCGCAATGGTTGGCGCCTCCGCAGCATTACATATTTCCGAAATTCCTTTTCTGGGACCCATTGGTGCCGTGGCAGTAGGTTATGTGGATGGAGAATTCATTATTAATCCCACGATTGTGCAAAACGAGAGAAGCAGTCTTTATCTTGTGGTGGCTGGAACCAAAGATGCTGTCATGATGGTGGAAGCGGGAGCGAACGAAGTCCCGGAAGAGACCTGTTTAGAAGCCATTATGTTCGGCCATGAAAAGATTAAAGAAATAGTAGCCTTTATAGAGGACTTTAGAAAAGAAGCATTAGCCCTTGGAATTGCCAAGGAAAAGAAAGAGCCTAATATTTATATTATTGATGCAGAATTAGAGCAGGCCGTGCGGGACTATGCGACCAAACCCCTGCAAGAAGCTGTTATACTTAAGGACAAGCTGGAACGTGAAGAAGCTATTGCCAAAGTCAAGGATGAAGCCCTGACTAAATTTATGGAATTTTATCCTGAGCAGGTAAAAGACATCAAAACCGTGCTGGACAGCATTGTCAAGGAATATGTGCGTAAACTGATCACTGTTGACAAGATTAGGCCCGATGGCCGGGCTACCGATGAGATCCGTCCCATTACCTGTGAAGTCGGCGTATTGCCACGCACTCATGGGAGTGGTCTCTTTACACGCGGGCAGACTCAGGTACTGACCATTACCACACTGGGGGCTATCGGCGAAGAGCAGATTCTGGACGGGCTCGGTGTGGAAGAATCAAAACGGTATATGCACCATTATAATTTCCCACCCTACAGCGTGGGTGAAGCCAGGCCCATGCGCGGTCCCGGGAGAAGGGAAATCGGGCACGGGGCCTTAGCCGAGAGAGCATTGGAACCCATGATTCCTTCCGAAGAGGAATTCCCTTACACCATCCGGTTAGTGTCGGAAGTGCTGGAATCTAACGGTTCTACTTCCATGGGCAGCGTATGCGGCAGTACTCTTTCTCTCATGGATGCCGGGGTTCCTATTAAAGCCCCTGTGTCCGGTGTGGCCATGGGTTTAATCAAAGAAGGTGATCATTATACGATTCTTACAGACATACAAGGCATGGAAGATGCTCTGGGGGATATGGATTTTAAGGTTGCGGGAACCGAAAAAGGTGTCACTGCTATTCAAATGGACATTAAGATTGCCGGCATTGACAGGAATATCCTGAAGGATGCCCTGGAACAAGCCCGTAAAGGCCGCCTCTTTATTTTGGAGAAAATGCTGGCCGTCATCAAAGAACCGCGCCTCGATTTATCGCCATATGCCCCGCGTATCTTAACCACCATGATCGATCCCGATAAAATCCGGGATGTTATTGGTCCTGGCGGCAAAACCATCAAGAAAATTATTGAGGATACCGGTGTAAAAATTGATATTGAAGATGACGGTCGGGTCTTTATTGCAGCAGTTGATGTGGAAGCCGGGAAGAAGGCCTTGCGGATTATTGAAGATTTAACAAGAGATGTGGAAGTAGGCAAAATTTATATAGGTAAGGTCACGCGTATCACTAATTTCGGGGCCTTTGTGGAGATCATGCCGGGGAAAGAAGGGCTGGTGCACATTTCTCACCTGGCTGAGGAAAGAGTGGGCAAAGTGGAGGATGTTGTCTCCATCGGTGATGAAATCCTGGTAAGAGTGACGGAAATAGACAGGCAGGGCAGGATCAACTTGTCACGGAAAGAAGCATTACGACAGCAAAAAACCACGGTTCAATAATAGACCATTAAAAATAAGCGATTGGCAAAATCGCTTTATTTTTATTGCAATTTGACTTATTCACCCCCTTTCTTGCATATAGATTATTTGACACTATTCTTAGGGGTGAATTTTTGATGTATATTATTTTTCTAAGGAAAAAACATATTTTACTATTCATAATGTTGACTGTTGTGATTGTATTGGTATTTGGCTCCATGATTTACTTTAGGGATAAAGACGTGCCCACTGTTAATCCCATTTACCTGGGTAACACCAAAGACAAAACTATGGCTTTTACTATCAATGTGGACTGGGGCGAAGATGTTCTGCCGGGTATGCTGGCAGCCCTTCGCAGCAAAAATATTAAAGCATCCTTTTTTATCACAGGAAGATTTGCCAGGAAGTTTCCGGAGATAGTGCAGCAGATTGCCAAAGAAGGACATGAAATCGGTAATCATGGGTACTCTCATCCCCATGCCGATAAACTTAGCCTTGAACAAAACAAGAAAGAAATAAGGGATACGGAAAAAGTATTGCAGGACTTGGGTATCACCGTGAGTAAAATTTTTGCTCCACCCTATGGTGAACATAAGCCCCACGTGGTTGCTGCCGCAGAAGCTTTGGGTTATAAGACCATTATGTGGACGGCTGATACAGTGGACTGGCAAAATCCTTCAGCGGAAGTAATCAAACATAGGGTCCTTTCCAAGGCTGATAACGGTGTCATTGTGTTAATGCATCCTAAAAAATGTACCCTTGATGCCTTGCCGGCCCTGATTGATGCCTTAAAAGATAAAGGTTTTACCCTTAAAACGGTTAGTGAAATATTACAATAGCATCATCTTTATTTTCTAAGCTGATAGGCCATACTAAAGGCAAAGACAGACAGACAAGGTGAGATCATGTTGAAAAAGGCCTTTCTCATTCTCAGTATCAGTTTTTGCTTATTCCTTCCCTTAGAAGCAAGAGGTGAAGGGCCCGTTGTCTATGCCAAATCCGCTATACTTCTCGATGGCAGAACAGGAAAAATTCTTTTTCAAAAGGACTGTTTTAAGCCAATGCCGCCTGCCAGTACGACGAAAATCTTAACAACTATTCTGGCCCTGGAGACAGGAAATACCGAAGAAATTGTCGAAGTAAGCTTTAGGGCTGCCTCGACTGGTGAAGCAGCTCTGGGGCTTGTTGAGGGTGACAAAATTCGTCTCCTGGAGCTTATTCATGGTGCCCTGATCAGGTCTGGCAATGACAGCTGTGTAGCTATTGCGGAAGAAATAGCCCCCAGTGTCGAGGAATTTGTGGGTTTAATGAATCTCAAAGCAAAAACCATAGGGGCTTTGCAAACAGATTTTTATAACCCTCATGGTTTACCACACCCTAAGCATCTTACCACGGCTTATGATTTAGCTTTAATAACACGATATGCCCTTGAAAACCCAATCTTTGCCGACATAGTAAAAAAAAAGTATTATCACGTACACTGGGAAAGTCCCAGGCGCACGCAATTTATCAAGAATACAAATTATTTGTTATGGACTTATCCCTTAGCCACAGGCGTCAAAACCGGTACCACGTTTAAAGCGGGTAAGTGTCTGGTAGCCTCAGCCGAATATAAAGGTCGTGAAGTGATTGCCGTAGTATTAAATACGAAAGACCGATTTGGCGATGCTAAAAGGTTATTAGAATATGGCTTACGGCAGCTAACCGGCGATTAAATCTTGCAAATAAAGGGGTTTTTCTATGCATACCAACGATTTTGTCAAAATACAATTGGATAACGGCGTCCGCATCGTTACAGAGAAAGTACCGGTCGTGAGGTCAGTAGCCCTTGGCATTTGGGTAGGGGCGGGCTCCCGCCATGAAAATGAAAAAATAGCCGGTATTTCTCATTTTATCGAGCACCTGATGTTTAAAGGAACGGAAAACCGTTCCGCCTCCGACATTGCGGAAGCTTTAGATGCAGTAGGTGGACAGCTTAACGCCTTTACCACCAAAGAATTTACCTGTTATTACGCCAAAATATTGGACGAACATTTTGATTTAGCCCTCGATGTGCTGAGCGATATGTTTTTTAACTCCACGTTTACGGAAAAAGCCATTGAGAAAGAACGGGGAGTCATTGAAGAAGAAATAAAGATGTACGAGGACACCCCTGATGAACTGATTCATGATTTATTTGTGCAAACAGCCTGGCCCGACCATCCTCTGGGTAAACCTATACTGGGTACCGTCAATTCCCTGGAAGCGATTACACGCAATGATATCATCAACTATATGGACAAGCATTATACGGCAAATAACATTGTGGTTGCCGTAGCGGGCAATATCGACCATCAAACTGTGCAAAACAAGATTGCCAGGATTTTTGCAAAAATTAAACCCGCCAAAAAACCGGAGGGGCTGGTTCCGCCGAGAAGTACCCATGCCGATACATCCAACATTTCCAGGGATACGGGACAGGTCCAGATCTGTTTGGGAACGGCCGGTTTACCCCAGGGTGACGAAAGAATATACAGCGTTTATATCTTAAATAATGTATTAGGCGGCGGTTTATCCTCACGCCTGGTACAGTCTATCCGTGAGGAAAGAGGACTGGCCTATTCTGTCTATAGTTATCACTCGGCCTTTTGTGATACGGGACTATTCACCTTTTATGCCGGCACAAGCCCTGCGAAATACGATGAAGTTATCAGGCTGTTAATCAAGGAAGTTTCAGATATTATGGAAAATGGTATCACGGAAAGGGAACTGCGGCGAACCCAAGAACAAATAAAAGGCAACTTATACTTGGGATTAGAAAGTGTGAGCAGCCGTATGACCAGAATCGGCCGTACTGAACTATGCCTCAATAGAATCATTACACCCGAAGAAGTAGTAAAAAGAATATCTGCTGTGACCTTGGAAGACGTAAAATCCATTGCCAACACTTTGTTTAACAATTATCATTTTACCTTAAGTACCATAGGTCCTTTGGAAAAACCGGTAAACTTGCATAATTTTCTCAGGTAAGGCCGGGGAGGAGAAGAGAAGTTGGAAAAGGATAAACTGAAGGCCATTTTTGCACAACAGGCTAACTTTGACCAAAAAGTGATAGAAGGACGTAAGCTTAATTTTGACCTGGAAACATGGTTACAAAAAGAATGTATGGCCATTAATGTAGAAGTTGCAGAACTGCTCAATGAAATCAACTATAAATGGTGGAAAAATCGTAAAGAAATCGACTTAGAGGCAGTAAAAGAGGAACTGGTGGATATTTTACATTTTCTCATCAGCATGTGTATTAAAACGGGCATGACTGCCGACGAACTTTATGCCAGGTATATGGACAAAAATAAAGAAAATCACCGCAGGCAGGACGGAACGTCCACTAAAACCGGATATGAAATGAAGAAGTAAGGATAAACTCCTTACTTCTTTCTTTTTCTATCATTATGAGAGGCTAGTTTGCATAATATTCTAAATAGAGGAGGGGATGTTTATGTTGATTAAGGGGATACTAGCCTTAATTCTCATTGGTCTTGTGGCCTGGGCTGTACGCACAAGAGTGAGGCTTAAAAAGACCCGCGGTGTGGAGAATGTGGAAAGTACGGTAGCCTCACCGGCCTCTATCGCTTTAGGTGAACTGGTGGCCATCGCCGGGGGGATTTATCTGTCACTGGTACTGCTTACCTCTTTCCTAAAACTGTCACTACCGGAAAAAGTGTGTATCTATGATAACCTCTTAATTGATCCATTGGCACTGGCAGCTATTGTTATTGCCATCTTACAACCGCTGTTTTTAAGTTTGCTGCGCAGATTTAGGTAGATCGCTAAACTTGAATGGAGTGAGATTCGTGAACAATGTCAGACTAACTGACCTGATCGGGAAAGATATTGTCAATATCCAAAACGGAGCCAGGCTGGGGACGGTAGCCGATTCCGACTTAGTCATTCACGCGGAAACCGGCAACATTGAATCCATTATTTTACCAAGCAAAGGCGGCCTTTTAAATCTTTGGGATAAAAATAATCTTACCATACCCTGGGAAGCCGTTCGTAAAATCGGTTCTGAGGTTATTATCGTGGAGCTGGATGAATCCCATATGCGTTATAAAAAATATCCCTATTAGAAAAATTTTACCACCACAAAAATTTTACCACCATCATTGACATATTTTACATATTAGTATACAATACACAATAAAATTGAATAAGATACCTCACTCAAAAAGAGTGGGGTAGGGGCGCGGATTGTCAAGAGTAAGCCGGGGAGTGGGGACACTATGAACCGGTGGAAAGGGGCATCCGCCGAAGTGTAGATGACTATCCAGGTCTCTATGCTGGGGTTGCATTGAAGAAATGCAGAACTGTCATCTGGTAAGGGCCCGTTACCAGGTGGAGCACTATCTCACTACGGGCAGAGGAAGGAGGTACTATAGCTTTTTACAGCTAGAGGTAGACCCTTTAGCTGTTTTTTCGTTTTCTCTTCATAAGGGAGGCACACAATATTGCTGTCCGCATATACTGCTGTTAGTTGAGTATCTATTTGATAATTAGGTCCTCATCGATGAGCACCTAATTATTTGCTCAATAAAATAATTTAGAGGAAAGGTAAGGTGGCTTGCATGAGCATGATTAAAGCAGTAGTAGTAGGCGCCTGTGGCAAGATGGGGCAGGAGATTATCAAGGGGATATCTAAAACTGACGATATACAGCTTGTCGGTGCGTGTGATGTGCAAAATGTGGGTAAAGAAATCGGTGAATTAACTGGTTTGAAACCATTGGGGGTCCAAGTTAATGATGATCTTCTGTCCATTATCGAAACAGCACAACCCGATGTCATTATCGACTTTACCCATAAAGAAGCTGCCAAAAAGAATATTACCCTTGCCTTAAAGCAGGGTATTGCTGTTGTGGTGGGGACCACTGGATTTTCTAAAGAAGAAATGAGTGAGATTGACAGCTTGGCTCAAGCCAGCAGTACAGGGGCTTTTTTGGCACCTAATTTCTCCCTGGGTGCTGTCATTATGATGAAATGGGCGAGAGATGCTGCCAGGTATTTCTCCCAGGCTGAAATTATTGAATATCACAATGACAAAAAAGTTGATAGCCCCTCGGGCACAGCCATTGCTACAGCTTGTGCCATGAGATATACCAATTCTCCCATATGCGAAACCGTGCAAATGGATAACTGCAGCCGGGGTGGACAATTTTACGGTGTAAACATTCATAGTGTCCGTTTAAAGAGCCTGGTGGCCCATCAAGAAGTATTATTTGCCGGTATAGGTGAACTCTTGACTATACGTCACGATTCATTTTCGAGAGAGTCCTTTATTCCTGGCATTCTTTTGGCCGTCAGAAAGGTGAAATGCCTGAGGGGGCTGAAAATCGGGCTGGAAAATATCCTGGATTAATTGCTTTTACGCGACGGCTCCTCATCGATGAGAAGTTTAGCAATATCGAATAATTCATATTGTTATTTATAACCATAATATTTATTGATGTTCACGTGGCGTAGACAATTGTCCTTGACGTATACACGAAGGGTGATACAATAGTAGTTAAATATCAAAACCTATATAAGATTTGCCAGGAGCCGGACTTCGGCATACGTCAATCTTTCGGGAAAGCTTCAAAAATACTTAATAAATGGAGGTATGCAAAAATGAAGAAATTGAACATAGCAGTTGTTGGCGCCACCGGTGCTGTAGGTACTGAAATATTAAAAATTTTAGAAACAAGACCTTATATACAACATATAAAATTGTTCGCTACAGAGCGTTCTAAAGGCACAAGAATTCGCTTTCAAGGCAAAGAACATCAGGTTGAAACTATCAACAGCCAGGCTTTTAAGGGAGTGGACGTGGCACTGTTCGCCGGCGGGAAAGCCAGTCAGGAGTACGCCACTGAAGCCCTCCGGCAAGGTGCAGTAGTCATCGACAATAGCAGCACCTACCGTTTACATGATGATGTTCCCCTGGTGATACCTGAAGTAAATCCCCATGCTCTAAATAACCACAAAGGGCTTATTGCCAATCCTAATTGCTCAACGATTATTATGTGCATGGCCCTAAAACCCATCCATAATATCTCACCGATAAAACGCATCATTGTCTCCACTTATCAGGCAGTTTCCGGAGCAGGAAAAGAAGCCATTGATGAATTATATGAACAGATAAATGATTCCTCCAACATTCAGCCCAAAGTATTTCCCCATCAAATCGCTTATAATTTGATCCCTCATATTGATGTCTTCCAGGATAATGGCTTCACCAAAGAGGAAATGAAAATGGTAAAAGAAACCCATAAAATTTTCGATGACAAAAACATTGCCATCACGGCCACAACCGTACGGGTTCCGGTCATTAGAAGCCACTCTGAATCTATTTATATTGAAACAGAGGAAAAAATACCGCTGCCCCTTGTGCGAAAAGTTCTGGCGGATAGTCCAGGTGTCATCCTAATGGATGAACCTGATAAGAACATCTATCCCATGCCCCTTAAGGCTTCAGACCACGATGAAGTATTTGTGGGCCGCCTAAGAGAGGATATCTATAATCCCCGGGGCTTAAACATGTGGGTTGTGGGTGATCAACTGCGCAAAGGGGCAGCCACCAATGCAGTACAAATTCTTGATGAGTTGCTAAAACGAAACCTGCTTTACAGCAGCCATTACCTCTGCGGATAATATATTTGATTATACGCTGAAAGAGATGCTATGAGCCTGTGCTTACAGCATCTCTTTTGCTTTTTGCACCACAGGCACAAGTGCAACTAAGGCTTCCAACAGCGTTACACTTGTTGGAAGTCAAGTTTTCTTTGTATGAGAAGGAATTATTTGGGTGATAATAGAAAGGAAGATAGTTGCACGGTGTCTCTTGTACCCGCGTCTAAAATATCTTATAATACACATGTAAGATAGGGGACGGTTTGGTTTATCTTATGAATGATAAAACCTTCTGTATGGGACGGATAGGAGAAGGTTTTTTTTTATGCAATAGCAAAAAGGAGGTCTGCAATGCCAGAAAACGACAATAAGCTTCTCTTGATACCACTGGGTGGTTTGGGAGAAATAGGTAATAACATGATGGTCCTGCGTTACAACAACGAAATCATCGTTGTGGACGCCGGTCTCATGTTTCCGGAAGATGAAATGCTGGGAATTGATATCGTCATTCCCGATACCACTTATCTCATAGAAAATAAAGAAATGATAAAAGCAATCATCTTAACTCACGGACATGAAGACCATATCGGAGCCATGCCCTATGTCTTAAAAGAGATAAATGTTCCTGTGTACGGAACAAAACTAACTTTAGGCCTGTTACAGGCCAAATTAAAAGAAAACAATGTAGCAAATGCAAAACTTATCCCTATTCGTCCCAGGGAATCTGTAAAATTAGGTGCGTACTTTACCGCCGAATTTTTTAAGGTAAGCCACAGTATACCTGACGCCATTGGCTCCGCTTTTTACACACCAGAAGGTATAGTACTGCACACCGGTGATTTTAAATTAGACCAAACTCCCGTCGATGGTGCTGTCACCGACTTCACACGTATCGCCGAATTAAGCCAAAAAGGAATTCTAGTCATGCTATCCGACAGTACCAACGTGGAAAGACCCGGCTTTACCATGTCCGAACGTGTCGTTGGGCAAACTTTTGAAGAAACTTTTCGCCAGGCAAAAGAAAGAATTATCGTTGCCACTTTTGCCTCCAATGTCCACCGTATCCAACAAGCCATTAATGCAGCTTACAAGTACAACAAAAAAATTGCCATCGCCGGACGAAGCATGGTAAACGTGGTCAGCATTGCCCAGGAAACAGGTTATCTGGATATTCCCGACGATACCTTAATTGAGCTGGATGATATTTCTTCCTATCCGCGCAATAGAGTTGTGGTCCTCACCACGGGAAGCCAAGGGGAGCCCATGTCGGCCCTGACACGTATAGCTATGTCTGACCACCGCAGGGTGGAAATCGTACCCGGTGACACCGTGATCATCTCGGCCACTCCCATACCTGGTAATGAAAAACTGGTGGCCAGAACAATTAACCAGCTTTTCCGCCAGGGTGCGGAAGTTATTTATGAATCAGTAAGCGGGATCCATGTTTCAGGTCACGCCAGCCAGGAAGAATTAAAATTAATGCTAAACTTTGTAAAACCTAAATTCTTTGTTCCTGTTCACGGCGAGTACCGTCATCTTGTTAAACATTCCCATTTGGCCCAGGCCGTAGGTATTCCCAAAGAAAACATCTTTGTGGTTGAAAACGGCCAGGTTCTGGAATTTGCCCAGCAAAAAGGAACAATTGCCGGCAGAGTGACAGCAGGGAGAGTTTTGATTGACGGGCTGGGAGTTGGCGACGTTGGCAACATTGTGTTACGTGACAGAAAACAGCTTTCCCAGGACGGTATTTTGATTGTCGTTGTCACAATCAATAAGGAAGAAAATCTGGTTGTCGCCGGTCCTGATATTGTCTCCCGGGGTTTTGTCTATGTAAGAGAATCGGAAGAATTAATGGAAGAAGCCAAAGAAAAAGTTAAAGGTGTACTGGACAAGTGTTTTGAAAAACGGATAACCGACTGGACCACCTTGAAGTCACAAATCCGAGATACTTTAGGTAAATATCTCTACGAGAAAATGAGACGTCGCCCTATGATCATCCCTATCATCATGGAAGTTTAGGAAGATGCGTCCTCCGGGACGCATCTTTTCTTTTATTAATACACATCCTAGTTTTAGCCTATGTAAGGAGTGTGATCCTTTTTGGTAAAATATCACCCGTTAAAACCTGGAAAGATCGGCGACGATGCACCTGGCGGTCTGGCCAATGAGAATAATACCAGACCAAGCGCCGTAACGGAGGCTAGAATCGAAAACAAAGAAATTCAAAGTATAAAAGAGCTTGGCGTAACTCAGGTGCCGGAATCCCCGGCTACCAACATTCATTGTCTCACCATTGTAGGCCAGGTAGAAGGGCACATGATTCTGCCGCCGCAAAATAAAACCACCAAATATGAACACGTTATACCCCAGTTAGTTGCTGTCGAACAAAACCCGCAAATAGACGGCATGTTAATTATCCTCAATACGGTAGGCGGGGATGTAGAAGCAGGTTTGGCCATCGCCGAGATGATTGACGGTTTATCGAAGCCCACGGTTACCATTGTCCTGGGAGGCGGACACAGTATTGGTGTACCTATTGCCGTTTCGGCAGATTATTCTTTCATTGCCGAAACTGCTACCATGACCATTCATCCTATCCGTCTTACCGGTTTAGTCATTGGCGTACCCCAGACTTATGAGTACTTAGACAAAATGCAGGATCGTGTTATTAAATTTATTGAGAAGCACTCCAAGATAAGTGACAGCAAAATACGCGAGCTGATGTTTCGTACTGGTGAACTGGCCCGGGACATCGGTACGGTTCTGGTAGGTAAAGACGCCGTGGAGGTAGGATTGATTAATGAGGTGGGCAGTTTATCCCAGGCTGTGAAAAAGTTAAATGAATTGATTAAGGAGAAAAATCAAAGGAGACAGTTGCAATGATTCTCTATACGCCTGTGCCTCCGGAGGTTATCTGGCAATCCGTTAATGAAGAAACTCAGCCAAGATTAGAAGAAGTAGTAATAGATCAAATACAGGTACAAGTGTCAAGAACTAAGAACAATGAAATCATGATTGAAAGAATTTTAAGCACTGATCCACAAGTATATCTGGATAAACGTTTCCAACCCGGCATGTCAGTGTTTGTTGAACCAGTGATTAAAAAGTAAGATTTTAAAAAACCTCGCTTGAGGTTTTTTCTTTCTTTGTAGAAATTAGTTCATAGTACGCAATTTCTAAAGCAATTTCCGGAAAATCCATTGCTCAGGAACATGGGTAATAGTACACTTATATATAGAGGTGAAAATATGCCAAAAGCCAAGACATTAAAAGAAGAAATCAAACAGGAATTATGGGGGATCACGCTTTTAACTTTTAGTTTTTTTATAGCTTTCTGTTTATGGCAGGGGCTTTCTAATAATACAACCAGTACCATCGGCGCCATAGGAAATTTTATTTTTAGGGTTATTACCACCTTCCTGGGTTCAGGAAAGTATCTTCTACCTTTAGTTCTCTTTATCATGGGTATCTCTAAAATATGGTACAGGACAGCCTGGGATAAATTATTTATCATATCCTGGGTTTCCCTGCTTTTAACTCTCCTTACCTTTTTACATATTAATTTGCCTGTGGAAAAACACACTTTTTCCGTCAGTTGGGAAGGAGCAGGTGGGGGAATTACCGGTTATTTTTTCGCCAAACTAACACTGGCCCTTTTTGGGAAAGGCGGTTCCTATATTTTTCTGGGGACGTGCATGCTCATCTCCGTGATGGGCATTGCCAAAAAAACTCTGGGGGAACTGGTCAGGCAGTTTTCAGCTTTTTTTAGCCATTTTGGCGCCAACACAAGACAGGCGCTGATTGATTTTATTTTCGAAAAAGTAGAGGAAGAAAAAGGGGAACAGAAAAAAAACATTAAAGCCGGCCCTTCCTTAGCTCAGGAAAATCCCCTGCCTAATCCCGTTATCATCGATCATATCGAGAATAACCAAGTATTTCAGGGCGTCTCCCCATCCTCGCCGGCCCTGGTAAAGGTTATACCTAAACCAGTGAAAGGGAAAGACATTTTACCCAAACCCGTTGAGCATAAAGTAGTTACTCACCGTGAGAATGACGATTTTAAACTCCCCCCCATAGATTTATTGCAAATTCCCACAAAAATAAAAAGCCAGCGCTTGAATAAAGATATTACGGATAACGTGCGTATTTTGGAAGAAACCCTCGAAAACTTTGGTGTAAAGGCACGTGTTACCCAGGTAAGCCGGGGGCCGGCCATTACACGTTACGAAATCCAACCACCGCCCGGCGTGAAAGTAAGCCGTATTGTCAATCTAGCCGACGATATTGCCCTTTCTTTAGCGGCACCACAGGTCCGTATTGAAGCCCCCATACCCGGAAAGGCCGCTGTCGGGATTGAAGTACCCAACGAGGAAATCGCCACCGTTAGCCTGCGGGAAGTATTAGAAACCACTCTTTTTCAAGACTCCCAATCAAAACTTACCGTAGCCCTTGGTAAAGATATTGCCGGCAATCCTATCGTTGCCGATCTTGGGAAAATGCCCCATCTCCTCATTGCGGGCGCTACCGGTTCAGGAAAAAGTGTCTGTATGAACGCCCTCATTGCCAGCATTTTATTTAAATCTAAGCCTGATGAAGTGAAGTTGTTAATGATCGACCCCAAAGTCGTAGAGCTTTCCACTTTTAACGGTATACCACATTTAATATCTCCGGTGGTTACCGATCCAAAGAAAGCCGCCACTGCCCTGCGCTGGGCCGTTCATGAAATGGAAAACAGGTACGAACTTTTTGCGGGCCTGGGTGTTAAGGATATTACCCGCTATAACCTGGTGAAAAAAGAAGAAGACCCCACATCAACATCTCCTGCATTACCCTATGTTGTCGTTCTCATTGACGAATTGGCTGACCTGATGATGGTAGCCCCTGCCGATGTAGAAGATGCCATTTGCCGTTTGGCCCAGATGGCCAGAGCCGCAGGCATACATCTGGTTGTTGCTACACAAAGACCCTCCGTTGACGTCATCACCGGTGTGATTAAAGCCAATATTCCATCTCGTATCGCCTTTGCCGTCTCATCCCAGACAGATTCACGAACCATACTGGACATGGGGGGAGCAGAACGCCTGCTGGGACGGGGTGATATGTTGTTTTATCCTACAGGTATGGCCAAGCCCATCCGTGTACAGGGTGTCTATGTCTCTGATCAGGAGATTGAATCCCTGGTAGAATATCTAAAAATACAGAAGAACCCGGAATATTTAGCAGAGCCCTGGCAGAATTCAGAAAACGAAATAACGGAAATGACTGAGGAAGATGAATTACTGGCTGAAGCTGCCAAAATATTTATCGAAAGCGGACAAGCATCCATTTCCCTGCTGCAGCGCCGCCTGAGAATTGGTTATACTAGAGCTGCCCGCATTATTGACCAGTTGGAAGAAAGAGGAATTGTTGGCGGGTATGAAGGCAGCAAACCCAGGGCCGTCCGGATGACGTGGGAGGAATACGAAAAAACCTTTGGCATATAATGCCACCTGCGCCAGCATTATGAACTTGCTCAGTTCACCTTCAAATGATTATACTGAAATTTAGAGATTGCCTTTGCTAAGGTTGTCTTAAAGAGGGACGAGGTTTTTCATGGAAAACTTAATAAATATAGAGGAAGCGTTAGGTTTAGACAATGTCCTTTTTATCGACCTGCGTTCGCCTTGTGAATACGAGGAGGCCCATATACCGGGAGCTCTCAATTTACCACTGATGGAAGATGACGAGCGGGCCATGGTAGGTACCATCTATAAGCAAGAATCACCGGAAAAAGCTGTAGATAGGGGTTTTGCCATTATTGCTCCTAAGCTGCCCCGTTTAACCCAGCAACTGAAACAGTTGACAAAGGAGAGAACACTGGTTTTGTACTGCTGGCGAGGCGGTATGCGCAGCAAGTCTCTTTGCCAGGTACTCCATATCCTGGGTATCAAACATTATCGCCTGATCGGCGGTTATAAAGCCTTTCGTCATTATGTCAATGATTTCTTTGCCAAACCTTTCGAAAAAGAAATTGTGGTTTTACATGGCCTTACCGGAGTAGGTAAGACAGAAATCTTACAACATCTCATTGACGCCAGCCTTCCCGCTATTGACCTGGAAGGTTTGGCCAATAACCGAGGGTCTGTTTTCGGACATATCGGTATGAGAAGACCACCCAGCCAAAAACAATTTGAGGGTATGCTTTTTTGCACCTGCCGGAAACTACAAGGCTTTCCACGTATAGCTGTAGAATGCGAGAGCCGGCGCATAGGATCTATTTTCATACCCTTAAGTTTCTTTCAGGCTATGCAAAAGGGCCGTAAAGTTTTAATTTATGATTCCTTAGAAAATCGGATTACCCGTTTAATCAACACTTATCTTGACGAGAAAAGTACCTTTAACGAAGAGCAGTTAGCTGCGGCCATCAACAATTTAAGAAAAAGACTAGGGTCTGCTAAAGTTGAACAATTATTGGCTCTTTTAAAAACTAAGGATTATCACGATGTGGTAGAGGCCTTACTTCTGGATTATTATGATCCTCTGTACAAATATCCGGACCAACCTTCGGAAGCTTATGAGTTAAATCTTAATGCTGCTTACCCAGAAATGGTCCTGGAGAAACTTAAAGAGTTCCTTATAAGATGAAAAAGTGAAGGAGGTGACCTATGAGTCTGATTGGTGAATCTTTACGTAAAGCCCGCCTGGAAAAAGGTTTGTCCTTGGAAGTCATTGAAAAGGATACTAAAATCCGCCGGCGTTATCTAGAGGCACTGGAAAATGAGCACTGGGATGTCATACCTGGCCGGGTCTACTTGAGAGGATTCTTGAAAACCTACAGCCGTTATCTTGGTCTCGATGATGTGAGCCTCCTTGCAGCCCTCAATGACGTCATAACTCACCAGGAAATGCCTGAAAAGGAACCACATTTACAAAAAATAGATTTACCAACGCGGCCGCCCCGCAGGCTTGGTATGATCTTGGGGCTTTTAGCCATAGCTTTATTATTGGGTTCACAATATTTATATGAGCACTACTTCACTGCCAAACCGTCGGTTATTAACACACCGGGTGTAAAACCACCTGAAGTAAACACACCCGGGGAAAATAATCCTAATAACTCTCCCAACAATGAAAACCCGTCTCCTTCCAACGGAGATTCACAATTACCTCCCCCATTACAAGAGGATATTAACTTAACACTTACAATAGTCGATGCTACATGCTGGGTACAAGTCAAGGATGATAAAAATATAATTTTTGAAGGAACCATGAAAAAAGGTGAGGAAAAATCTTTTACCGCCAAAAATAAAATAACCTTTATTTTAGGCAATGCAGGTGTGGTTAATGTAAAAATTAACAGCTCCCAATTGGGAATACTGGGTAACAAAGGTAAAGTCATAAATAAAACATATATTTTGGAAGACAATGAACTTAAGGAAATAAAAGTTTAAAGGACTTTTTAACAACATAGTGCTCTCATTGGCGACTGAAAACCCTTTTTAGGAAGGCTCCGGTCGCCTTTAGTTTGTTTTCCTTTTCTTGTTTTATGTCGCTCCATTTATATGTAGAAAAATAGGTATTTAAATTATTTGTTAAAGTGGTAAGATAAGAAAAGGTTAAATAGTTACTAGTTACCAGTTCCTAGTTACTAGTAGTTTTCAGAGGGACTTGGGAAGTCAGAAATCGAAAAGGGCAGGAATGTCCCAATATATGGTGTGGTGATAGTAGTGGCGGTTCCTTTTTTACCCATTTCCAGAGAAGATATGGAGCAACTGAACTGGAATTATCTTGATTTTTTAATTATAACGGGTGATGCTTATGTTGATCACCCCAGTTTTGGTACAGCCATCATCGGGCGTTATTTGGAGTATCTGGGGTTTAAAGTAGGTATTATCCCCCAGCCCGACTGGCGTGATCCCCAGTCCCTGCTGAAATTGGGTACTCCAGGTTTAGGCGTCCTAATCACGGCGGGTAATCTTGATTCTATGCTCAACCATTATACATCCCGGAAGAAAAAAAGATCCCGGGATCTTTATTCTCCCGGAGGTCAAAGGGGTTTACGCCCCGACAGGGCAACCATTGTTTATACCAACCTGGCCAGGCAGGTATTCAGGAGTAAACCAATTATTATCGGCGGTATAGAAGCATCCCTTCGTCGTTTTGCCCATTATGATTACTGGGATAATAAGGTAAGACGTTCCATTCTTTTTGACAGTAAGGCAGACCTTTTAGTTTATGGGATGGCCGAATATCAGATTAAACACATTGCCGAGGGTCTAAAGGAAGGCAAAACCTGGTCAGAATTAACTGCTTTACCCGGAATATGCTATATTTCCGAGAATAAGCCTGAAAAATATTTGGAAATGCCCTCCTTTGAGGAGTGTACAGCTTCCAAAGAAGCCTTTGCCCAGGCCTTTAAAATCTCCTATTTGGAGCAAGATCCTATTCGCGGCAGAGGTTTGGCCCAGTTCCACCAGGACAACAGGTACTTAATACAGAATCCTCCAGCGCCACCCTTGACCCAGGAAGAAATGGACAGGATTTATAACCTTCCCTACAGCAGAACATACCACCCGATCTATAAAAACACTCCCGTACCGGCTTTGGAAGAGATTAAATTCAGCATCACCAGTCATCGTGGCTGTTTTGGGGCTTGTGCCTTCTGTGCCCTGCATTTTCACCAGGGGCGGATTATTCAAAACAGGTCCCACCAGTCTATCTTGCAGGAAGCCCATGAGATGACCTTGGCCCCGGATTTCAAAGGATATATCCATGATGTGGGGGGGCCTACGGCCAACTTTCGTCAACCGTCCTGCAAGAAACAGTTAAAGTATGGTACCTGCCGCGACAGGCAGTGTTTAGTTCCCAAACCCTGTCCCCAGTTGGAAGTGGACCATACGGATTATTTGCACTTGTTACGATCACTTAGGAAAATACCCAAAATAAAGAAGGTCTTTGTGCGCTCAGGTCTCCGCTATGATTATTTATTGTTGGATAAAAAGTCCCCTTTTTTGCTGGAATTATGTGAACATCATATCAGCGGACAGTTGAAAGTAGCACCGGAACATGCCGCACCCAAGGTGACATCCATTATGGGAAAATCCCCCATCACCGTTTTTGACCAGTTTCATCAGGCCTATCATGCCACAAATAAACGGCTCAAGAAAAAACAGTATCTCATCCCGTACTTCATGTCCGGGCATCCCGGTACAACATTGACAGATGCCATCTATTTAGCCGAGTACCTGCGGGATTTTGGTTTTCAGCCTGATCAGGTCCAGGAGTTTATCCCTACTCCCGGCAGCCTGTCTACCTGTATGTATTACACCGGTCTTGATCCCTTTACCTATCAGAAGGTTCACGTGCCTGATCCAGAAGAAAGAATTCTGCAAAGGGCACTCTTACAGTATAAAAAGCCCGAGAATTATCCTCTTGTCCTGTCTGCTCTAAAAAAAGCGGGACGACAGGATTTAATCGGTACCGGAAAAGAGTGCCTCATTCCGCCGCCACGCAATGTTAATAACCGGACGGTCAATTTAACTAAATCGACGTCGGGTATAAATAAAAAGCGGTACTAGTTATTTTTTGACAGGGGAGAGAATCCTAAGATATACTTAAACAATATGCAAAATCGGAGGCTAGCTATGTCCTATCTTGTAAAAATCGTAACCTTAGGCTGTCCCAAAAATACAGTAGACAGCGAACAAATCCTGGGACAGCTTTTTCGCCATGGCCATCAACCGGTAGATGACCCTTCAAAAGCTGATGTTATTGTGATTAATACCTGCGGTTTTATTGAAAGCGCCAAACGGGAATCTATCGAAACCATTCTTGAACTGGCCCAGCAGAAAATTGAGGGAAAATGCCAGTACCTCATTGTTACAGGCTGCCTGGTGCAAAAATATGCCGATGAACTAAAGGCAGAACTTCCGGAAGTTGATTTGTTTTTAGGAACAGGGGATATTCACTTGTTGCCGCAACTCCTGGCTTCTCTAAAACCTGGTGTCCGTATAGCCCAGGTGGGTGACCCTGACAATTATCTTTTTGATGATGAAATTCCCCTGGTCCCCGGCCATATTAAACACTATGCCTATGTGAAGATTGCGGAAGGGTGTAACAATTGCTGTACTTACTGTGTCATCCCGTCCATGCGGGGAAAATACCGCAGCCGTTCCCTGGAGTCCATTGTTCATGAGGTTTCTAAACTTACTGAAAATGGTGTCAAAGAAGCTATTTTAGTAGCACAAGATATCACTTTGTACGGTTATGACAAATATGGCAAGTATATGCTGCCTGCCCTCCTGCAAGAATTGGTTAAGTTAAAAAATCTGCAGTGGATAAGGCTTCTTTATTGCTATCCTAACCGCCTTACCGATGAACTGCTTTTAACCATAAAAGAAGAACACAAAATCTGCCGATACCTGGACATTCCTTTACAACACATTTCAGACCCCGTGTTAAAGGCCATGGGACGCCCCATGGGCAAACAAGACACCATAGATTTACTGAAAAAAATCCGTAAGTTGCTGCCCGGTGTCACACTTCGTTCTACTTTTATCATTGGTTTCCCCGGGGAGAGTGAGGAGGATTTTGCACAGTTACTGGCTTTTCTGGAAGATATGCAGTTTGAAAGGGCCGGCTTTTTTACTTACTCACCTGAACCCGGTACAAAAGCTGCCGGTCTGCCGTTGCAAATTCCCGAGGAAGTCAAGGAACGGCGCTTACAACAGGCCTTAGCCGTACAGGAAAAAATACTTGCCGCCAAACAAGCCCAACAAGTAGGAATGATTATCCCTGTGATTGTTGATGGACCAAGCCCAGAATATGAGGGGTTATGGGAGGGACGCACTCAGGGAGACGCACCTGAAATAGACGGGGTCGTTTATATTAAACCTGCACCAAATCTTAGACAAGGTGATATAATAAATATCAAGATTACTCACAGCCAAGATTTTGCCTTAATGGGAGAGGTCAACGATGAACCTGGCCAATAAGCTAACTTTATCCCGGATATTTCTTATCCCGGTCTTCATGCTGGTCTTATTAATCCGCATTCCCTTTGGTGAATATATGGCCGCGCTCATCTTCATCATTGCGGCCAGTACTGACGGTTTAGACGGTTACATTGCCCGCAAACGTAAACAGATAACAAATTTGGGGAAACTAATGGACCCTCTGGCTGATAAATTATTAATCTCGGCAGCCTTAATTTCTTTAGTGGAACTGGGGAAAATCTCCGGATGGATTGCTGTAGTAATTATTGGCCGGGAATTTTTCGTTACAGGACTGCGCGCCATTGCTGCCGCCGAAGGTGTAGTGATTGCTGCGAGTCCACTGGGGAAAATTAAAACAATTAGCCAAATTGTAGCGATTTCGGCTATCCTTCTCAACAATTTTCCTTTAAGCCTGATCACAGATCTTCCTTTTGGCGAATATGCCATGTATGTCGCAGTTTTCTTTACCATCTGGTCAGGCGTTGATTATTATTTGAAAGCCCGTAAAAGTTCGAGGCTGAAGTTGGAATGACGACTGTTATCAGAATCATCGCTACCGGCTTTGGCACCGGATATTCCCCGTGGCTTCCCGGGACCGCAGGTAGTACCCTTGCTGCCGTTATCGCCTGGTTTATACCTCTTAACATCTGGCATATTGTTTTTTTATGCCTGGCCGGCATCTTTATCTGTGCAAAAGGGGAAATTCTCTTAAATGAGCATGATAGCCCCCATATTGTTTTTGATGAATTCTGCGGCATCTTTATTGCCACCTGGGGTTTAAGTTCACTACCAAGCTTTTTCTTGGCGTTTATCCTTTTTCGTTTTTTTGACATGGTAAAACCTTACCCCATTTCTAAATTACAGGAACTCCCAGGCGGGTGGGGGGTTATGGCTGATGACCTGGCCGCCGGTTTAATTGCCCGCTTTCTTGTTCATTTGTCTATCATATTTTTTTAACGAAGTAAGCCCTGCTTTTATGCAGGGCTTACTCTCTTTCCAGCCTTTCTCTAAGGAGGAAATAGTACTTTTGTGCTATAATAATCAAGAAGAGAGGAGGTAAGTCATGTCACAAAAATTACTGCGTTTCTTTACTACCATATTGATCGGCTTTATAACCCTTGCTGTGTTAGTCGGTGGGACTTACTTCTATAATAAATTAGTCTTTACCGAACCTCTGGAAGCGGCTGTGACCAAGCTGCCTTCGGTCAGTGCTTTTAAATTCGAACAGGTCAACTCCCGCTCAAAAATTACAGTACAGTTTAAAGACTCCCAGAGATTGCGAGACAGTTTTTATCAGCTCCTGGACCAAATGGAGAAACAATCTCCTAAAAACCTGGCTCACCTCACCGTAGAGATCGCCAATACGCCTAATGCTGCTCTGGAGAAGTTTTTGACGGACAGCCGTTTACCCATTTTTGAAGCACTAAGTACGGGAAAATTTACGGAACTCCCTAACCATTTGACATCTTTAGCCCAAAAAAACTCAGTGACCTATATGTTAGACCTTGATAACAACTTTATTTTTCTAACTGCAAAAGATGAGCAGCAAACTGCTCATATTATCATTAATAGGGGAAGTTCACCCATACAGATTATTAATACCATGGGAGGGAACTATTTATAATGAAAAAAGAAATACTATTCGGAATACTGGCAGGGTTCCTCTCCTTCCTGGTATATCTGGGATATGATATCACACCTGTCATCATCCTGGGAGCCCTGGGCTTTATGCTTTATATCGTGATGCAGAAAAAAGGACTTCTCAAATTAGATTCCTATCAAAAAGTCATCCAAAATAAAGCATTTCATTTTGAAGATATTGGCGGGCAGGAGACTGCCAAGCAAGAACTTAAAGAAGCTTTAGAATTCCTTATTAAAGCTGATAAAGTGAACCGCATGGGAATTAGACCCCTTAAAGGCATCCTCTTAACAGGCCCGCCCGGTACCGGTAAAACACTGTTGGCCCGGGCGGCCGCCGGTTATTCCGATGCTGTCTTCCTGGCCACTTCAGGAAGTGAGTTTATCGAAATGTATGCCGGTGTAGGTGCGCAAAGAGTAAGAGGCTTGTTCCAGTCAGCCAGGGAGATGGCCAAAAAGCAAAAGAAAAATAGGGCCATCATCTTTATTGATGAAATAGACGTTCTAGGTGGTAAAAGAGGAAGTCATTCCAGCCACTTGGAATATGACCAGACCCTCAACCAGCTCCTGGTAGAAATGGATGGTCTCGGGTATGACCAGGAAGTCCAGATTCTTTTGATCGCCGCTACCAACAGGCCTGATTTGTTAGACCCGGCTCTTTTACGCCCTGGCCGTTTTGACAGGCAGGTGAAAGTTGATTTACCCGATAAAGAGGGACGTTTGGCTATTCTTAAACTCCACTGCCGCAATAAACCCCTGGCCGATGATGTCTGTATCGAGGAAATTGCCAACGGCACCTTCGGTTTTTCCGGGGCCCATCTGGAAAATGTAACCAACGAAGCAGCTATCCTGGCCCTGCGGGATAAGAGTCCTTTTATTAAGCAGACACATCTGAGAGAAGCCGTGGACAAAGTGATTCTCGGCGAAAAACTGGGTAACCGGGCAAGCAGCACTACCTTGCACAGAGTGGCCATTCACGAAGCAGGGCATGCTTTAATGAGTGAATTCTTAAAACCCGGCTCGGTAGACCAGGTAACAGTAACCTCTCGCGGCAATGCACTGGGTTATGTTCGTCATACCCAGGAAGAAGACGAACCTCTTTATACAAAAACAGCACTGGAAAACCAGATCATGATTCTCCTGGCCGGGGCCCTGAGCGAAGAAATTCATTTAGGCGAAAAAAGTACAGGGGCCACCAATGACTTTCAACGGGCTCTGGAATTAACGCAAAAAATTGTTTCCAGTGGCTTATCAAGGCTTGGTGTAGTATCCCCGGATCATTTACCGGAAAATGAATTCTATCAAGTTTGCCAGGAAATCCTGCGCCAACAGGAAAATAATGTATTAGAAATACTGAATGAAAATAAAGAGATGATTTTATGCATAGTGAAACACCTCAAAGAGAAAGAAAAAATCTCAGGAACTGAACTGCGTTCCCTGATACAGCAAGGAACTAAGAGCACAGCTATGTCCGCATAGCGGTGCTCTTTTTATTTAAAAAAATGATTGAAATTGCGAAAACAATCAAATATAATCATAATTAAGCAAAAACGTTCAGGAATAATTAATGAAACACTCAAATATACGCAAGTAGCCGTGTACCAACTGGCTAATTATTAGTTTCCAATGCTCAAGGAAAGGGGGTGTCATATTGTACGGTGAAGAGCGAAAGGAAAAAATTTTAGACTACGTTCAAAGTCACGGCAGAGCTTCGGTACAGGAATTGAGTGAAATTTTCCAGGCGTCCGAGTCAACGATTCGCCGGGATCTTAAAGAACTGGAAGATGTAAAACTGTTAAAGCGGACACATGGTGGCGCTATATCTTTACGCAGTGTGAAATTTGAACCTACCTTTGGTGAAAAGAAGGTTGCTTATTTAAAAGAAAAACGGGCCATCGCCCAAAAAACTGTTGAACTGATTGAAGAAGGAGACACCATTTTTATTGATGCCGGTACAACAACTTTTGAGCTGGTTAAAGAATTAAAATCATTTTCCAAATTAACGGTTGTCACCAACGCTTTCAATCATGTGCAAAAACTGTTAACTTATCCGGGAATTGAAGTGTTGGTAACAGGAGGGATGCTCAGAAAAGAGACACTTGCCATGGTAGGGCCCATGGCGGAACAATCCCTAAGCATGATTCGCGTTGACAAAGCTTTTTTAGCTACCAACGGATTAGATGTGGAGGAAGGATTGACAACACCCAATTTAACAGAAGCAGCCATCAAGCGGCGGATGATCAAATCGGCAAAACAAGTCATCTTATTAGCAGACCATAGTAAAGTTGGGAAAGTATCTTTTGCTAAAATAGCTGATCTGGCTGAAATCGACCAAATTGTGATGGATGATGCAGTCGATGAAAGTATCGTTGCTAAACTGGAAACAATAGGTGTCAGAGTACACATTGTCCACCCCTAGGAGGAAGCTATGCAGTCCAAAGTTGTAACAGTCACACTAAACCCTGCCTTGGATAAAACGATCACCATTCCCCGTTTGGAAGTTGGCGGCCTGAATCGCGTCATGCAAACACGATTAGATCCCGGGGGAAAAGGCATTAACGTGGCCAAGGTGCTGCAAAAATTTTCTGTTGATGTAATTGCCACAGGATTTATTGGTCGTTACCAAGGGGAAGTTGTTCAAAGGGCTTTAAAGGATATGGGGATAAAAACAGGGTTTGTCAAGGTCCGAGGCGTTACGCGTACCAATTTAAAAATTGTTGATAATGAAAGAAAAGTGACAACGGAAATTAATGAGCCGGGTTTTGAAGTACTCCCCGAAGATTTAGTAAAGTTAGGCCACAAACTGTCTTACTTTTTACAGCATACTTCCGTGCTGGTGCTGGGAGGAAGTTTGCCCCAGGGGGTTTCAGAGGATATATATTATCACTATATCGAGCTGGCCAAAAAGCAGAATGTTAAGACTATTCTTGATGCTGAAGGTCTGGCCTTAAAAGAAGGCATTAAAGCCCGGCCCTTTGCGGTAAAGCCCAATATCCACGAGCTTGAACAGTTAGCAGAAAGTCCACTCTCAACAGAAAAGGATATAATTGCCGCCGGGCGGGAGCTGCTCAAAAAAGGTGTTACAGTTGTAGTTATTTCTATGGGAAGTCGAGGAGCCATTGTTCTGAGCAATGATGAAGTTTACCTGGTAACACCTTTCCCCATTATTCCCAATAGCACTGTGGGAGCGGGAGATTCAATGGTAGCTGCTATGGCTTATGCCTTTCTGGAAAATAAACCGCTGCATGAAGTGGCACGTTGGGCTGCTGCTGCAGGTACGGTGACGGCTTCCAAACCGGGAACGGAAGTTTGTTCCCTGGCTGAAGTACAGGGGTTATTACATGAAGTACGTGTTGTACGTATCTAGCTTAAAATTGCAAGCTTGTAAGTAAGGGAGGAAAGAAACATGAAAAAAATTTTAGCTGTTACCGCGTGCCCTACTGGTATCGCCCATACCTATATGGCTGCCGAAGCGATTAAAAAAGCAGCTGAGGGGAAAAATGTTGAGGTGAAGGTTGAAACCCGCGGCGCTGTTGGTGTTGAAAATGCTTTAACAACAGAGGAAATCGCCGAGGCCCATGCTATCATTATTGCCGCAGATACCGATGTTGATGAGGGGCGTTTCCATGGAAAACCTGTAATTAAGGCGTCCGTCAACGAGGCTATTAAAAATCCCGGTAAATTATTGGATGAGGCGGTAAACACAAAGCCAACAGCCCAGGATTACATTGCGCAGGTGCAAAAAACAAAAGCGGAGCGCAGTGCCCAGCGTACAGGTATTTACAAGCATTTGATGAACGGCGTTTCCTTTATGATTCCTTTGGTAGTTGCCGGCGGTCTGATTATTGCTATCTCTTTTATCTTTGGGATTGAAGCATTTAAACAACAAGGTACTTTAGCTGCCGCTTTAATGGACATCGGAGGCGGTGCAGCTTTTGCCTTGATGGTGCCGATTCTGGCCGGTTTCATTGCTTACTCCATTGCCGAAAAACCCGGTCTTGCACCTGGATTAGTAGGCGGCATGCTGGCCTCAAAAATTGGTGCCGGTTTTCTTGGTGGGATTTTGGCCGGTTTTATCGCCGGTTATATCGCCAAATGGCTGAAAGATTCCATTAAGCTTCCCAAAAACCTGGAGGGTTTAAAACCCATCTTAATCATACCTTTCCTAGCAACATTAGTAACTGGTTTACTGATGGTTTACGTTGTTGGTAACCCTGTGAAAGTTATCATGGATGCTCTGACCAATTGGCTGTCGGGCTTAAGTAGCACTAATGCCGTTGTTCTTGGTCTGATTTTAGGGGCCATGATGGCCTTTGATATGGGCGGCCCGGTAAACAAAGCTGCCTACACTTTTGGTGTTGGACTTTTAGGAAATGGAATTTATGAACCAATGGCTGCCGTCATGGCTGCCGGTATGACACCGCCTTTAGGTTTGTGGCTGGCAACGCTGCTTGCTCCCAAGAAATATACTGTGGAAGAAAGAGAAGCGGGGAAAGCAGCCGCTGTCCTTGGGATCTCCTTTATCACAGAAGGAGCCATACCCTTTGCTGCTGCCGACCCGTTCCGTGTGATTCCGGCTATCATGACCGGTTCCGCAGTAACAGGAGCACTTTCCATGTTATTCAAAGCAACTTTACGTGCTCCCCATGGTGGCATTTTTGTCTTACCCATTCCAAATGCTGTAGGCAATTTATTCATGTACACCATTGCCATAATCGCAGGAACCGTGATTACTGCCCTAATGGTCAACTTGCTCAAACACAGTAAAGCTGTGGCTGAAAAATAAAATTTTAAACGAAAGGATATACCCCATGAAGCTGGCGAAAATCATTAACAAGGACAGAATCCAGTTATCCCTTGAAGTTCAAACTAAAGAAGAATGCATTGAAAAAATGGTCGAACAAATGGTGAAAACCGGTGTTGTTACCAATAAAGAAGCTTATGTGCAGGCGGTGAAAAAACGTGAACAAGAGGGAACCACCGCTGTGGGATTTGGGGTTGCTATTCCACATGGTAAATCCTGGGGGGTAGTAGCGCCGGCCTTAGGATTTGCTAAGCTGGCCCGGCCTATCGATTGGCAGTCTCTTGACGGCGGACCTGTTTCCGTGGTGTTTTTAATTGCTGTTCCGGAAGAACAGGCGGAAAATGAGCACCTGCAGATTTTAGCTGCGATAGCCCGTAAACTTATGCACGAAAAATTTCGCAACCAGTTACAGGAAGCTAAGTCGCCGGAAGACGTTATGCAGGTTTTGGAAACAGTTTAAGGGAGGTCTTATTAGTGGTCAGAAAAGAGCTAACTATTGCAAATGAAACCGGCCTGCATGCCAGGCCCGCGCAGCTATTCGTGCAAAAAGCCAGCGAATTCGAAGCGGAAATTAAAGTAAAAAAAGAAGACGGAGCCGAAGCAAACGCGAAAAGCATCCTGGGAGTGATGGCTCTGGCTTTGACCTGCGGCACGAAAATTACTATCGAGGCTGACGGAAAGGATGCAGGAAAGGCTGTACAAGCACTGGTGGAATTGGTAGAACAAAGGTTTGGTGAATCCTAATGGCGGGTATAACCCTCAGGGGTACAGGCGTATCGGAAGGGATACGTTTAGGCAAAGTCCTTCTTTACAAGCCCTTTGATAATCAAATGAGGTCTGTACGTGAAACAATAGCGGCAGCCGAAATCAATTTTGAGCTTGGGCGACTGCAGCTGGCTAAAGAGAAATCCTACCAGGAACTGGCTGAACTTATTGAGCTGACAAGAAGAGAGCTTGGCAAAGATAAAGCTGCTATTTTGATAGCACAGCAAGCTTTTCTAAATGACCCGGCTTTTTGTCCTGAAATGGAAAAAAAGATTCAGCAACAAAGATATCCCGCTGAAAAAGCAGTAAATGAAGTGGTCGAACAGTTTGCCAGCTTATTTGCAGGAATGAACGATGAATATTTACGGGAAAGGGCGGCAGATGTGCGGGATGTAGGGAAGCGGCTTATTTCCCATCTTCAGGGAAAAAAAGGCTTACAGCTGGCCGACATCCAAGAAGAAGTTATTTTGGCAGCTGAGGATTTGGCTCCTTCCGATACTGTGCAATTAAACAAAAAATACGTTTTAGGTTTTGTCACCAAAACAGGTGGTAAGACCTCCCATACCGCCATCTTGTCCCGTTCCCTTGGCATTCCTGCTGTGGTCGGTTTGGGTGAAAACTTTGACCAAATTACTGACGGAGTTTTTTTGATTATTGACGGCGGCACGGGAGAGTGCATCGTTAATCCCCATGAAGAAATTATTAAAGAATATAAGGCGAAAAGAAAAAGAGAAGAGGAAGCTTTATGTGAACTTGAACAGTTTACGTTTAAGCCCGCAGTAACAACTGACGGGTTCCGGGTGGAAATTGCCGCCAACATCGGAACCCCGGCCGAGGCGAAAACAGCCCTGGAACACGGCGCTGAGGGTATTGGTTTATACCGCACAGAATTTTTATTTATGAATGAAACCCAAATGCCCTCGGAAGAAAAGCAATTCCAGGCCTATAAAGAGGTCGTTTCCACTATGGGAGGTAAACCAGTTATCATCCGTACGCTGGATATTGGAGGAGATAAAGAACTTCCCTACCTCTCCTTGCCGAAAGAAATGAATCCCTTTCTCGGCTACCGGGCCATCCGCCTTAGTCTTGACCGGAAGGAACTGCTTATTACCCAGTTGCGGGCTATTTTGCGGGCCAGCAGCTACGGCAAAGTAAAAATCATGTTTCCAATGATTTCGAGTTTGGAAGAATGGAGACAGGCTAAAGCCATCTTTGAAGAAGTCAAGAATCAGCTGGCAAAAGAAGGAATCCTTTTTGACTCTTCCGTTGAGGTAGGGATTATGGTGGAAGTACCTTCCACAGCCATTTTGGCTGACCAATTTGCCAAAGAAGTTGATTTCTTCAGTATCGGGACAAATGATCTGGTGCAATATACGCTGGCTGTTGACCGCATGAATGAAAAAGTTGGCTATTTATACGACCACTTTCACCCGGCGGTCATCCGGCTCGTCAAACAGGTTATCGAGGCCTCTCACCAGGAAGGGAAGTGGACCGGAATGTGCGGCGGAATGGTGGGAGATCCGCTGGCAGCTCCTTTGCTCATAGGGTTGGGCCTTGATGAATGGAGTATGGTGGCGGGAGCCATAAAAAAAGTGAAGCAGATTATTATCCAGAGTAAACGCGAGGAATGCGAGAAACTGATAGAAGGGATTCTTGAACTGGGTACAACGGGTGAAGTTCGTCAGAGGCTGGAAGAATTTTTAAAGGGGCTTTTTTAGCCTCTTTTTTTTAACCAAATTTGCAAATACTTCAAAAACAACAGTCCTTTTTTATTACCCTGAATAACTACTTAGAATATGGACCTGCCATAGCCGTTCCATATGGGAGCATAGCTAAACAGACTTGGTGAAGTGGGGTTGAAAGGCGTCTTAACTTAATATTGTCTGGCAACATTGATTTATAGAGTAATTTTGGTTACAATGAAGCAAGCAAGAGAAGGCGGGAGAGTAATGATCTTATGAATGGGGAAATTATTTCTATAGGAACAGAATTGTTACTGGGTCAAATAATTAATACTAATACCAGGTATCTTTCAGAGAAATTAGCCGGCCTGGGAATTAATGTTTATTATCACACCTCTGTCGGCGATAATAAAAAACGGATTATGGATGCCTTAACCATAGCCCGTTCCCGTGCACAGCTGATTATTCTGACGGGGGGGCTTGGCCCTACGGATGACGATCTCACCAAAGAAACTTTGGCGGAATTTCTAAATTTATCCCTGGAGATAAATCCGGAGGAATTAGCTAAACTGAAGGAATTTTTTGCCAGAAGAAACAGTGAAATGACAGAGAATAACATCAAACAGGCGGCGTTTGTGCCGGGTGCAACCATTTTAGTCAATGACAGGGGAACAGCCCCGGGTATGGCCCTGCAGCATGAAGGGTGTGCTTATCTTATCCTTCCCGGTCCCCCGGTGGAGATGGAACATATGTTTTCCCAATACGCTGTTCCCTGGCTTCGAGAAAATGTGATTCCTCCGGGGACTAAAGGTTTGTTTTCTCATGTCTTGAAATTTGTGGGTATTGGGGAATCCAAATTGGAATGGATGCTCAAAGACCTTTTTGTCCGGCAAACCGAACCCACTTTGGCCTTACTTGCCAAAAGCGGTGAAGTTCACCTGCGTTTAACGGCCCGGGCCCGGGACAAGGAGGAGTTTCTCCAAATCATCTTCCCGTTAGTGAGAGAAATTCGAGAACGTGTAGGGGAATATTTATTTGCCACAGATGAGGTATCACTGGTGGACAGCATTGCAGAAGAGCTAAAGGCGCAGAACTTGACTGTCAGTACCGCCGAATCATGTACCGGCGGCATGCTGAGTCAGGTTTTAACCTCGGTACCGGGTTCATCCCTTTATTTTCTCGGTTCCATTACAGCTTACAGCAATGACATTAAGACGAAAATATTAGGGGTTCCGGAAGAGGTTATTGCCGCTCACGGCGCGGTAAGCCAGGAGACCGCAAGTTTTATGGCCAATAGAATCAGAGAACTTACCGGAAGTATGCTGGGCATTGGCATTACCGGCATTGCCGGACCCGGAGGAGGCAGCAGCGACAAACCTGTGGGTTTAGTTTACATAGCCCTTGCTGCCTCCGATCTTCACTGGTCCTCCGGTTATCACTTTACCGGAGACAGGGATACCATTCGCCAGCGGGCTACTATAACTGCCCTCAATCTCATCCGTAAATATTTAGGTGTCAGTAAAAGATGACAAAAACAATGATTTATGTTAAGGTTGTCCTCTTATCTTTATTCCTTGCCTTATTATTCATTTCCGTTTTTGGTTCCATGTCCTTTCACCTGAAAGCTTTGGAATGGCGTATTTCTTTACAGGTACTGGACCATGGTCTAACAGAATTCAGGCTCCCTCCCGTGGGTACCATCTCAGCCAAAACCCATCTCAGCCCCTTAAAAATTAGTCTGGAATTGCTTAATATTGACCTGGACAGCTTACAGCAACTGCTTTCCGCCCGAGTGGGGTCAAAACAGTTATGGACAGAGCTTAGGTCGGAAGCCATAAGAATAGGTATTCTTTATATACTGCGTCTCTCAATTCTGGCCATCTTAGGCGGCATCATAGGTGCCATCCTCATTACGGGTAAACAGGTTAAACCGGCGCTCTTAGGAACTGTAGCCAGTTTGCTCCTTTGTTTTACCCTCCTGGGTTTAACTTATGCCACTTATGATAAGGAAAAGTTTCGTTCCCCCGAATTCCAGGGGGCTTTGAAAGCAGCTCCCTGGGCTGTGAACATGGTGGAAACGGCCCTGCACAAGTTTAATCTTTTAGGTGAACAAATGAAGATCATGGCCGCCAATCTTAACAGTCTCTACGAAAGAATTAATGAAGTCAGTCCTGTCTTAGAAAAAGAGGACGATCTTCTGGTTCTTCATGTCAGTGATATGCATAACAACCCTGTGGCCCACCAATTTTTACAGCAGATCGTCACCAGTTTTTCGGTGGATATGGTCATTGATACGGGTGATATCACAGATTTTGGCACCCCCGTAGAAGGCCTTTTACTCAAAGGATTGATGGATTTTAAAATCCCCTATGTATTTATTCCGGGTAACCATGATTCACCGGACATTGTGAAACAACTTTCCCGCTATCCTCAAGTACAGGTTCTTACGGGTGGGATCGTAGACGTACAGGGCTTACGTATCCTGGCCATGGCTGACCCCTCCTCAACTTCCAGGAAAATCGCACCCTCCGACAATGAAGTGGTAGAGCGGTATAGGGCCAAGTTACTACAGTTATGGAACGAAGCGGTGAAAAAGCCCCATCTCATTGCTGTGCATAATTTTAATATTACCGAACCTTTGCTGGGACAAACCCCTTTGATTTTATTCGGACACACCCACCAGTATTCCATTAGCCAGGAGAAAGGAACGGTTCTGATCAACGCGGGGACCACAGGGGCGGCCGGTTTAAGAGGGTTGCAGGCCACCAAAGAAATACCCTATTCTGTGGTGCTCTTACATTTTCGGAGAAACTCCCAAAATGAACCGGAACTGGTGGCTGCCGATACGATCCGGGTGTACAACCTGGAACGGGGCTTTACCCTGGAAAGGAAACTATTTAAGACAAGTGGAGTGAATACGGGAAAAATATAATTATTATTATCGTTTTTGAAAGGAGTCTTTTCATGCAAGAGAAATTCGGACAGCTTTCTTTATCAAGGAAGGTGGTGGCTGCCCTTTCCGATATGGGTTTTGAGGAACCTACCCCCATACAGGCCCAGGCTATTCCCCTGGTTATGGAAAACCAAGACGTTATTGGCCAGGCCCAAACTGGAACCGGTAAAACCGCAGCCTTCGGTATCCCTATTGTAGAAAAAATCAATCCCAAATGGTTTGCGGTACAGGCTTTAATCTTAACACCCACCCGGGAGTTAGCCATCCAGGTAGCAGGAGAAATCGCCAGTATCGGCAAACATAAACAGGTGAAGGTCTTACCCATTTACGGGGGCCAGTCCATAGAGCGCCAGATACGTTCCCTGCGTTTTGGCGTCCACGTAGTCATTGGTACCCCTGGCAGGATCCTGGATCACCTGGAACGGAGAACCCTGAATTTAGAAAACGTAAAAATTTTCGTCCTCGATGAAGCCGATGAAATGCTGGACATGGGTTTCATTGAAGACATTGAAAACATCTTACAGAAAACACCCGTGGAGAGGCAAACCCTCTTGTTCTCAGCCACCATGCCCTTGCCCATCCAGCGTTTAGCTGAGAAATATTTGAAAAATCCTCGCCTTATTACCATCAACAAAGACACTCTGACCGTACCCCTCATTCAACAGTATTATTTTGAAGTTGCCCAGGGTTCCAAGGTGGATGCCCTCTGTCGTATCCTCGATTATGAAAACTATGAATCGGCCCTTATTTTTTGCCGTACCAAACGGGGTGTGGATGAACTGGTAGCCAGCCTGCAAACCAGAGGTTATTTTGCCGAGGGTTTACACGGTGATTTAACACAAGCCCAGCGGGATAAAACCATGAAAAGTTTTCGCCAGGGTGAAGTTGATCTATTGGTAGCTACTGATGTGGCCGCCCGGGGCCTGGATATAGATAAAATCACCCATGTCATTAATTTTGATATACCCCAGGATCCCGAATCTTACGTACACCGTATTGGCAGGACGGGGAGAGCGGGAAGAGAAGGGAAGGCCTTAACACTGATTACGCCCCCGGAATATCGTCAGTTAAGACTTATTGAAAAATTAGTAAAAGCCAAGATTACCAGGGCCTCTTTACCGTCTTTGCAGGAAGTGGTGGAACAGCAGAAAGAAGTTATCTTTCAATCCCTGCAAAATATTGTACAGGAAGGCAACCTGGGGACTTATCAATCCATTGCCCTGGATATGATGTCCCGTTTTGATCCCGTGGATTTAACGGCGGCAGCCCTCAAATATGCCTTTACCCTGAGGGGAGTTGAATTAAGTGAAGTAGACTTTAGTGCCGATTTTGGGAATACCGGTGCCAAACCCGGTATGGTCAGGCTGTTTATGACCATCGGCCGGCAGCAGAAAATACGGCCTGCAGACCTGGTTAACCTCGTGGCCAACGAAACGGGAATATCTCCTAAAGCCGTAGGGGATATCGATATCTACGATAAATTTACTTTTATGGAGGTCCCGGAGGATGTGGCCCACAGGGTCATTCATATTATGGACCGGCAGTTTATTAACGGGAAGAGAATCTCCGTACAGCCGGCACGGGCCAAATAGGAGGGAGATTATTAAGTGGTCCAAACAATACGGGCTTTTTGGGCCTTTGAATTACCTGAACCGGTAGTGGAAGCTGTCACGCAGTTACAAACTGAACTGGCCCGTATTTTTCCACACTTAAGATGGGTTAACTCAGCTAATCTTCATCTTACTTTACATTTTCTGGGAGATATTCATCCTTCTTTAGTGGAAAAAATGCTGCGTGAGTTTACCCCCATATTGCAGAAAACCCCGGCTCCCTTCATGTCCCTGGGGAAAATTGGCGCTTTTCCCCGTTGGTCTGAACCTAGAGTTATCTGGCTGTCCCTTACCGGCAATCACACCATTTTACGAAAAATTTATGGCGATACAGCCGCAGCCATAGGTAAATTAGGAATTCCTGTTGATGCTGCCAGGCCCTATACCCCCCACATCACTTTAGCCCGCATTAACACCAAACTAAAACCTAACTTCTCGGGATTTGCCACCATGAAAGACCATCCCCTGCCTAACCTTCCCGGCTTCTACCTGGGCAAACTTACCCTTTATGCCAGCAAACTTACGCCGGCAGGGCCCATCTATACACCGCTCCATAGCTATCATTTGAAATAATCGTAATTGACAAAGCATACTATAAATTCTATAATTGGCTTATCGAACACATGTTTTGTGCAAGGAGGGTTTACATGTCAGATAAGAAAAAGGCTTTGGAAATAGCGCTTTCTTCCATAGAAAAACAGTTTGGTAAAGGTTCGATTATGCGCCTGGGTGAAGCCTCAGGCAAGCTGCAGGTTGATGTCATTTCTACCGGGGTTCTCACCCTGGATATGGCCTTAGGTGTAGGCGGGGTGCCGCGGGGAAGAGTGGTGGAAATCTATGGACCGGAATCTTCCGGTAAAACCACCGTGGCCCTTCATGTCATTGCCGAAGCTCAGAAAAACGGGGGCACGGCGGCCTTTATCGACGCTGAACATGCTCTAGACCCGATTTACGCAAAAAATCTTGGCGTGGATATAGACAATCTCCTCATCTCCCAGCCTGATACGGGTGAACAGGCCCTGGAAATTGCCGAAGCTTTGGTAAGAAGCGGCGCCATCGACGTCATCGTTGTAGACTCGGTAGCTGCTCTGGTTCCCCGGGCGGAGATAGAAGGGGAAATGGGTGACGCCCATGTGGGATTGCAGGCCCGTTTAATGTCTCAGGCCCTGCGCAAATTAACAGGGGCTATCAGCAAATCCCGTACAACAGCCATTTTCATCAATCAGATTCGCGAAAAAGTGGGTGTGATGTTTGGTAATCCGGAGACTACTCCCGGGGGACGTGCCCTTAAATTTTATGCCTCTGTGCGGATGGAAGTCAGAAAAATTGAAACGCTAAAGCAAGGTGCGGAGATCGTCGGCAGCCGTACGCGGGTCAAAGTGGTAAAAAACAAAGTGGCACCTCCTTTTAAACAAGCCGATTTTGACATTATGTACGGTGAGGGGATTTCCCGGGAAGGCAGCATTATCGATTTAGCCACTGAGCTTGATATTATGAATAAAAGCGGCGCCTGGTATTCTTATAACGATAATCGTTTAGGCCAGGGCAGGGAAAACGTAAAACAGTACTTAAAAGATAATCCCCAAATTGCTAAGGAAATAGAAAATAAAATCAGGGCTAATTTTAATATAAGTTTGCTCAAATCCTCGGGCACCGACGAGGACTACGCGGTGGAATAAATGATGAAGGATCCCCTGGCGCTGGCCTTAAAAAAACTTGCAAATAAAGTCTACAGTTTCCGGGAAATGCAACAAATCCTGACTTCGTGTGGCTACGATCAAGAGGAAATAACTAACGTTTTGCAAAGACTTGTTAGCTGGGGTTATTTAAATGACGAGAAATTAGCGGAGAGTATTTATTCATACCATGTAAATTATAAACCCTGTGGCAGGAGCCTGCTCCTGAGGAAAATGCTTTATAAAGGTATTCCCACTGATATAGCTGCCTCGGTGTTAAATCACTTAGATGAAGAAAAAGAATTGTCTTTGGCTCATAAGCTAACCAATAAATACACAGCAAATAAAAAAGGATTTACCCGTCGGCAACTGGCTGTAAAAACGGCCCATTATCTTAAAACAAAAGGTTTTTCCACAAAAACAATCCGGAGGATTATGGAAAACCTCCATGTCTTTGAGGACCAGTTTGATTAATTTAAGAAAGTATACCTTATCCTGGACAGGGGTATTAGGGACATCCAGTCTTAACTTGACAGGTTTTGTAATAACAATTACAATAATTACGAGAGAAACGAGGTATGAATATTTCTGCCATAATGGATTTTAGCATAGATATTTCGCTTTAAATCCCATATACGGGTATTATCATATATACAAGTGAATACTAGGCCCCAAGCCAAAGTATATGCTTTGTAACCCGTTTACAAATAATGGTAGTTATGGATATATCATAACCGAGTTTCCCTCGGTTATATTTTTTTATATAGGAGGTGAGCACGATTTTTCTATATTATCTTATTACCGCTTTATTAGCAGGACTAGCCGGTATTTCCGCAGGTTATATAATACGTAAGAATATTGCTGAAGCGAAAATCGCTTCTGCTGAAGAAGCCGCAGCCAAGATCTTAGAGGATGCGGAAAAAGAGGCAGAGGCCAAAAAGAAGGAAGCCATTTTAGAAGCGAAAGAAGAAGTCCATAAATTACGTAATGAGGTCGAGAGAGAAAACAGGGAAAGACGTAATGAAATGCAGCGTATTGAACGTAGATTGCTGCAAAAGGAGGAGTCCTTAGACCGTAAAGCTGAGGCTATGGACCGTAAAGAAGAAAACCTCCATAAATTGGAGCAAGAAATCAGTACCCTGAAGAAAGGCGTTACTGAACTTTATCAAAAGCAGTTATCTGAACTGGAGAGAATTTCTAACCTGTCTTTCGAACAAGCCCGCGAACTCCTGTTGTCAAGGGTTGAAGATGAGATTAAACATGAGACGGCCATGATGATCAAGGAACTGGAAAATCAGGCCAAAGAAGAGGCTGAAAAAAAGGCACGGGAAATTATATCCCTGGCTATTCAGCGCTGTGCTGCCGACCATGTAGCCGAAACTACAGTATCGGTAGTAGCCCTCCCCAACGACGAAATGAAGGGCCGTATCATTGGCCGCGAAGGCCGTAATATCAGAACTTTAGAGACACTGACAGGCATTGATCTCATTATTGATGATACGCCGGAAGCAGTGATCCTTTCCGGATTTGATCCCATTAGACGTGAAGTGGCCAGGACAGCTCTGGAGAAATTAATCCTGGATGGTCGTATCCATCCGGCCCGTATCGAAGAAATGGTGGAAAAAGCTCAGAAAGAAGTAGACCAGAAAATACGGGAGGAAGGCGAACAAGCTACCTTTGAAACAGGCGTCAATGGTCTTCATCCCGAACTCATAAAATTATTAGGTCGCCTGAAATTTAGGACAAGTTATGGTCAAAGCGTCTTAAAGCATTCCATTGAAGTATCTCATTTAGCCGGCATTATGGCCGCGGAAATTGGAGCCGATGTGGCCCTGGCCAAACGGGCCGGTCTCTTGCATGACATAGGTAAAGCAGTGGACCATGAGGTAGAAGGGCCTCATGTAGCCATAGGGGCGGACCTGGCTAAAAAGTACCGGGAAAGTCCTGAAGTGATTCATGCTATTGCTGCCCACCACGGCGATGAGGAGTTTAAATCAGTGGAGGCTGTTTTAGTGGCCGCAGCTGATGCTATTTCTGCCGCACGCCCCGGGGCCAGACGCGAAACCCTGGAAAATTATATTAAGCGCTTGGAAAAATTGGAGGAGATTGCCAATTCCTTCGAGGGTGTGGATAAATCCTTTGCGATACAAGCGGGAAGAGAGATTAGAATCATTGTTAAACCAGAAAAGGTCGATGACGCTACTGCAGTAAGAATGGCCCGCGACATTGTGAAAAGGATTGAGAATGAGTTGGAATATCCGGGACAAATCAAAATTGTCGTGGTAAGAGAAACTCGTGCTGTTGATTATGCTAAATAAGCGACCTTAAAGGTCGCTTTTTCCATTTATCCCATTTAATAATTGTGGGTTGACATCTTTAAATTAGAGGATTTTCCCCGGGGGATGACGAAATAGAGATTTTGTATGTCAGCAAAGGATGGTGTAAAACATGCAACTGAAAAAGAAGCTCGATGATGAGGAAAGCATTAGTCTCCTTACATCATTACTGGTTCGTTACCCGGAAGTAGGTTCCATCAATTATTCTCCCAGGGGGCATTTACTGAAACTAAAGTTTATCTTAAAAGAGGAGCTTGATAAAAAAACCATACAGCAAATCAGTGAAGAGCTAGAGAATTGTATTTATACATACATGTACTACGAGAGTAAGTCAGAACCCAAATATCTTAAAACAAAATATAATGTTGGTTCAGGTATCACTATTTTCGAAATAACCAGAGATGCCGGTACATTAACACAAAAAGAAATAGGATTAATCATCTGTCTACTCAGAGAACGTCTTAACCACAGCCTGGTAACAGATGGTTATTTTGCCCAGGATGATGAACTCATGGAACAGGACGATTTTATCCGCCACATGCTGGATAACCTGCGCGGGAAAAATTTAAAAAATGGCTTAATCGCAGTTAGAGAAGAGGGCAGAGTCCTAATCTTTACAAGATAGTTACCGGATAGAAATTGGCAATAATAGTTTTCAGTATACTACCTCTTTTGGTCATATGGAGGCTTTTTATGTTACGTATTTTAATGGTCGGCGATATTGTGGGCCGTCCTGGGCGTATGGCTGTTAAACAACTGATTCATCCCTTAAAAAAGAAATACGGCATAGATTTCGTCATCGCCAACGGGGAAAATGCTGCGGGTGGTAATGGTCTTACCCAGGAGATTGCCGACGAACTCCTGAACGATGGTATAGATTTTATCACCATGGGTAACCACACGTGGGATAAAAAAGAGATCTTGGAATTTATCGATTTGGAACCTCGCCTGATCAGGCCTGCCAACTACCCCCCGGGTACTCCCGGCAGGGGCAGCGCCGTGGTTAGAGTTACCAAAGATATAAAAGTAGGTATTGTAAATTTATCGGGCCGTGTTTTCTTACCCCCCCTGGATTGCCCTTTTCGTACCGCCGAGACTATCATGAACACTTTATTAAAAGAAACCAAAATCATTATTATAGATTTTCACGCCGAAGCTACCTCTGAGAAAATAGCCTTTGGCTGGTTTATGGATGGAAAGGCCTCAGCTGTGCTGGGGACTCATACACACGTACCGACAGCCGATGAACGCATCCTGCCCCAGGGTACCGGTTACATTACCGATGTAGGCATGACAGGGCCCCGGGACTCTGTACTCGGCGTAAAGGCAGATATCGTAATCAGTAAATTCATAACACAGTTACCTGTCCGTTTCGAAGTAGCAGCAGGCCCAGCTCAGTTAAACGGCGTCCTCCTGCACATTAACGAGACAACCGGGAAAACCGAACATATTGTACGCATCCAGGAAACAGTGACAACCTAACGGCCCTTTCCCCCATTGTATAGAAAATTTTCATATTTCCATTGGGTTTTAAAGGAATTTTTTTTATTATGTAGAATAGTTTCTTAACACGAAAAATCTATTATAAGAGTCGAGGGAGGTAACAAGGTTGGAAGTATTGAAAGTTTCAGCAAAGTCGAGCCCAAACGCTGTTGCGGGTGCATTAGCCGGCGTTATTCGTGAAAGAGGATGTGCAGAAATTCAAGCAATTGGTGCTGGTGCTCTCAACCAATCCGTTAAAGCAGTTGCCATCGCCAGAGGGTTTGTAGCTCCCAGCGGAATCGATTTAATTTGTATCCCCGCTTTTACGGACATTGTTATTGACGGGGAAGAAAGGACTGCCATTAAACTTATTGTAGAGCCGAGATAATCTTGCTAAGCCTGTTCGTGAAACAGGCTTTTTTTGTTGTTTCTGTTACATATATTAATATTGTTATGTTGAAGATAGAAGGTGTCTTCATGAATGAGTACAATTTAAATCTCCATCATCAATCCCTTGTGGTCGACGGCCATTGTGACAGCATCTTAGAATGTTATAAAGAAAAGCGGGATTTTATTAAGAGCGGTCTCAAAGGACACCTGGATTTATCCCGTTTAAAACAAGGTGGGGTAAACTTACAATTCCTGGCCTTGTTTATAGAAGCCAAGTATAAGCCTTACGGGGCCCTCTGTCGTGTTTTAGAACTCTTAGATTTCTTCTACAGCCTGAAAAACGAGAGGGGAGAATCGTTACAAATTATTAAAGAACAGAAAGATTTACTCTCTCTTAATGCAGAAACCGTAAAATTTCTTTTAACGGTGGAAGGGGGCGAAGCCCTGGAGGGTCAACTGAGCACCTTAAGAATCCTTTTCCGTTTGGGCATACGCAGTGTGACGCTGACCTGGAACCAAAGAAATCAATTGGGAGACGGTGTTTGGGAAAGAGAAAGCGGGGGAGGGTTAACCACATTTGGTAAAGCCGTGATTAAAGAAATGAATGACCTGGGGATGCTGGTCGATGTTTCCCATCTTTCGGAAGGGGGATTCTGGGATGTAATTTCCTACACCACCAAACCCATTGCTGCCACCCACTCCTGCTGCCGGGCCCTCCATGACCATCCGCGAAATTTGCGGAACGAACAACTGGAAGCCCTCCAAAAAAACCAGGGCATCATCGGCATTAACTTTTATCCCGAATTTTTGGGGAGGGAAATGGTAACCGCGGAAACTGTTATTGAACATATTGAATATGCCGCCGGTGTTGCCGGAGTCGACCATGTAGGGCTGGGTTCTGATTTTGACGGCATAGAGACAACACCTGCCGGTCTGGAGGATGTGAGCAAAATGCCCCTGCTTACCGAACTCCTTTTACAAAGGGGATGGAAAGAAGAGGAAGTGAGAAAGGTCTTAGGAGGTAATTATATTCGTGTACTCCAGCAAGTCTTGCCCCCTGCTCAAAGTTGATCTGCACGTACACACAACTGCTTCTGACGGGGCTTACAGGCCCAGTGAAGTGATAAGACTCGCCAGGGAAAAGGAAATAGAGTATATAGCTATTACCGATCATGATACTACAGAGGGACTGGCGGAAGCCCTCAGGGAAGGCGATGTGCAGAAGATCAAAGTGTTCCCCGGTGTAGAAATCAGCACCGTCTATGAGGAAGAAGAGATTCATATTCTGGGGTATTTCATTAATACGACCAATAAAGCATTACAGTTAACCTTAAGAAAATTGACCGAGGCCAGGCACAATCGTGCCCGGGCCATGGTGAAAAAACTGCAAGAACTGGGATACAACGTAGCCCTGGAAGAAGTTTTAGCCAGGGCAGGACCGGGTGCGGTGGGCCGGCCTCATATCGCCCTGGTCCTCATGGAAAAGGGCTATTTTACAAGGGTGGAAGAAGTTTTTGCCCAGCTCCTTAACCCGGGCTGCCCGGCCTATGTTCCACGCTTTAAGATCTCTCCCTACAAAGCCGTTGCCTTAATCAAAGGAGCTGAGGGTGTACCGGTTTTAGCCCATCCCGGTGAAAATTTCCCCGCCGGGTTACTGACGGAACTAATAGAAACAGGGCTGTCCGGAATCGAAGTCTATCATCCCCATCACCCACCCCATTTAGAAAAATTTTATTATGAACTTGCTCTGCAGTACGGGCTGCTGGTTACCGGCGGTTCAGACTTTCACGGGCACGATCCTGAAGAACTTAATGGATTTGGCTCTGTGCTGCTGCCTTCCTCCTTTATAACAAGGCTTTTGACAGCACAAAGAAGCAAGGACGGGAATCTTGACCGGTAAGTAAATTGTGTGTTAATATAAATGGGTAAAATTCCATATTAATCACAGGTGCATCGCTTAAAAGAGAAGACCGGTGTGAATCCGGCGCGGTCCCGCCGCTGTAATCGGTAACAAATCTCACATACAGCCACTTATGCTTCATCATAGGGAAGGCGTGAGAGGAGAATGACCCGAGAGCCAGAAGACCTGCCTGGTGATTGTAATCAGACCCCGGTGTAGGGTCTATGGTTACCTTTGGATTAAGAAGCAGGGTGCAGTCCTTTGGTATAACCAGAGGACTTTTTCTATTTCTACTACTCAACTTCCATCTTTTTTATCCCCTCCGGGGGAACTTTTAAAAATTACGTCACCGGACGTTTTCATAAATTGGGAAAGACTAGGAATATCCCCTTGGGAATATAATACTAGAAAGTGCATGTTTTCCAAGGGGGATACGACAATGGTCAATGAGCAGGAATTCATCCGCTTAAAAAACCGTATTAAGGAACTTGAGAACCAGGTGGAACATTTAAGAATCAGCCGCAGGGTTTTAATGAATCTGATTGAAAAAATCGAAAAAGAAAAAAGAACGATTCTTAGCCAGTTGGAAAAAGAAAATAAAAGGCTGCAGCATAATAATCAGCGTTATGCCCAGTGGTTGATGAAAAAGAACCGCAAAATTGTAGAGTTGGAAGCCATTTTTAAGAATGGTACCACACATATGATTTCGGAGGAGTTATGGGAAAAGGACACCTAATTCTGGTCACGGGTGCTGCCCGCAGCGGTAAGAGTTCTTACGCCGAATACCTGGCTAATTTGGCTTCCGAAGAGGTAGCTTACCTGGCTACAGCCCAAGCCCTGGATGAGGAAATGGAGGAACGTATTAGACTACATACGGAAAGACGTTCTCATACCTGGCAAACTTTTGAAGAACCTTTTAATCCGGGGAAAGTTATTTTAAACCATTACCGGGAATACAAGGTATGGCTCCTGGATTGTATCACGCTCCTGGTGGCCAATCATTTGCTTTCTAAAGTCCAACCTCAGGATGCTGTATTTATTTCCACTGAAATAGAAGAGTTTATAACCAGGGAAATAGAAAATTTAATCAACGTTGTCCATACTACGGATATCACCCTGATCGCTGTTACCAATGAAGTAGGCTGGGGGCTGGTTCCCCCGGATCCTCTCAGCAGGGCCTACAGAGATATTGTAGGAAGAGCTAACCAGAAACTGGCTCAGGCCGCAGATGATGTATATTTAGTAACAGTAGGTATACCCATGAAACTCAAATCAGCAGCAAACGGAAGTGGGTCGTAAATGCAGGAGAAGAAACTAAGGCCGGGTTTTACCACAGGCAGTGCAGCCACGGCGGCTGCCCTTGCCGCTGCTTTGACGGCTTTAAACGGCATGGAATATGAGAAGGTTACCATTACCACGCCCCTTGGTACACCCCTCCATATACCGGTACAATTTAAGGGTGTAGCGGATGGGCTTGTGACTTACAGTGTCATCAAAGACGGTGGGGACGATCCCGATGTCACCAATGGCTGCGAGATTCAAGCTGCGGTGGCTTTAACAACGGATGAGAGAATCACGATAAAAGGCGGGAAAGGCGTAGGTATTGTGACCAAGCCCGGCCTTTCCACCCCTGTGGGAGAACCGGCCATCAATCCTGTGCCGCGGCAGATGATTATAGATTCTGTAAAAAAATGTTTGCCGCCTGACAAGGGGGCCATCATTACCATTAGTGTACCTTTGGGTGAAAGTATTGCGAAAAAAACATTAAACAGCCACCTGGGAATTATCGGTGGCATCTCCATCCTGGGAACCACAGGTATCGTATATCCCATGTCTGAAGAAGCTTATAAAACTTCCTTAACTCCCCAGCTCGACGTGATTAAAGCCTTAGGTTATGAAACCCTGGTCTTGACGCCTGGACGAATTGGACAAAGGTGCGCTGAACAGTTTGGTTTTTCTGGGGAGTACATTTGCCTCACTAGCAATTATCTTGGCTACATGCTGGAACAAGCAGTGGAGAAAGGATTCCGAAAGCTCATACTTGCCGGACACCCCGGAAAATTAGTAAAACTGGCGGCGGGAGTTTTTCATACCCACAACCGCATGGGAGACGGGCGCCTGGAAGCCATGGCTGCCGCCGCTGCCGTCTTAGATGCTCCGGCAGCGCTGGTTAAAGATATTTTTTACAGCTTGACCACCGAGGCCGCCATACAGTTAATCGATCAGTGGGAAAAAAGAAATGAATTCTGGACGCTCCTGGCCCACAGAGCAATTGAAAAAGTTGGGAAATATCTTTTCCAGGAAGCATCCGTATCTCTTATCTTTTTTAATTACCAGGGACAGGTGCTGGGCTCAGCGGACCCCGGCAACCTGATAGGAGGATTATTAAATGAATAGTCGCTTACATGTGGTTGGCACTGGTTCCGGTTACCCGGACTATACTTTGCCCCTGGGCTTGAAGATTATCAAAAAATGTCAGGTTTTAGTGGGTGGTCAACGCTTTATACATAACTTTGCCGAAGCCCATCATGAGATATTTTATGTGAAAAATAATTTGCCTGATGTTGTGGCGTATTTGAAAAGTATTTATAAAGAAAAAGAAACATGTGTCCTGGTTTCCGGTGATCCGGGTTTTTATAGTTTTTTGGGGTATCTCCGTCAACATTTTGCTGCCGGAGAACTAAACGTGATACCCGGAATCAGTTCTATCTCCCTGGCCTTTGCCAAACTTGCCGAATCGTGGCACGATGCCCGTTTAATCAGTCTCCATGGCCGTTCCCTGGATGCTTTATCCTGCCTGACCCCCGGCCAGAAAATCGCTATTTTAACGGACAATAAAAACACGCCTTCTCTAGTGGCCCAAAAACTATCCACCGTTTTGGGGAATGACTGCCGGGTTACGGTATGTGAGGCTCTGGGTACGCCCCAGGAACGGTTAACCACCACCACCTTAGACAAAGTGTGTGATTCCGATTCTGTGAGCTTGCTGGTGATTTCTCATGTTTAAGCAATTAGTACCGGGGCTGCCCGATGACAGTTTCGAACGTAGTAAGGTTCCTATGACGAAAAGGGAGATACGTATCCTCACCTTAACCCTGGCCCGGATTAAACCTGACAGTGTTATCTGGGACATTGGCGCCGGTACGGGCAGCCTTAGCGTGGAATCAGCTTTAATGGCCCCTTTGGGAATGGTCTATGCCATTGAAAAAAATCCTGAAGCCTGTGGGCTCATTGCCAAAAACAGGCAGCGTTTTTCCCTGGAAAATCTCAAAATCATCGAAGGCACCGCACCGGAAGTCCTTTCCCCCTTGCCCCAACCCGATGTCTGTATCGTTGGTGGGAGCGGTGGTAATCTAAAGACAATTCTTTCCCAGGCTTGGCAAAAACTTAAGGAGGAAGGAAGATTCCTCATCACGGCGGTGACCATGGAAACTGCCCTGACAGCTATTCATTTCTTAGAGGGTTCCGGAGCCGTGAACCTCGATGTCAACCTGGTCAGTGTAAGCAAAATACAAAAGCTCACTAATATTCATATGTTTGCTGCACAAAACCCTGTTTTTATCATCTCTGCCTGGAAAGGAAGAAACTGATGCTAGGTAAATTTTATATTATGGGTGTGGGCCCGGGAGACCCCAAACTCCTGACCATAAAAGCTTACGAAATCCTGCAAAAAGCCGCCGTAGTAGCCATTCCTTATTCCAAACAAGAAAAAGACAGTGTGGCTTTCAACATTGTGAAAGAGTATGTACCTCCATCCTGCCAGATCCTATCCTTGCTGATGCCCATGACCCGCAATCAGGAGCTGTTAAAAAAAGCCTGGCAAGAGGCGGCCGCACAAGTAGCTGCTCCCTTAAAAAAGGGATTAGACGTAGTTTTCATTACGATAGGTGACCCTGCTATTTACAGTACCGGCATGTACATTTATCAGGAACTCAAAACTTTAGTATCTGAACTGAGGTGTGAAACAGTTCCCGGGATAACTTCCTTTACGGCCAGTGCCGCCAGTCTGAATTTACCCCTGGCCCTCGGTACTGAACCCCTGCTGGTTGTTCCCCATGTGGTAAGTAAAGAAAGGTTAAAAGGGATTCTAGCCCAATATCCCAACGTGGTCCTGCTGAAAGTAACGGCTAATTTTCCGGAAATCGTGACAGGTCTGGAGGAAATGGGTTTACTTAATAAAGCCGTGTTTGTTTCACGCTGCGGCCAGGCCGGGGAATTTATCAGCTTTGACCTGAAGTCCCTGGACCCCCGGTCCCTGGACTATTTATCCCTGGTTATCATCAGGAAGGAGGGAGTGCGGTGAAAGTATATTTTATCGGCGCCGGGCCTGGTGACCCTAAGCTGATTACCGTAAAAGGGCAGGAAATCATTGCCCAGGCTGATGTGATTATTTATGCGGGCTCCCTGGTCAACCCGGAAGTGCTGAACCACAGAAAACCTGAGGCCATAGTATATAATAGCGCTGCCATGACCCTGCCGGAGGTCCTGGCGGTGATGGAAGAAGCTGTAGCCAATAACCAAACGGTAGCCCGTGTCCATACGGGGGATCCCAGTATTTACGGGGCCATTAAGGAACAGATGGACGCCCTGGAAACAAAAAATATCCCTTATGAGATCATTCCCGGGGTTAGTTCTTTTTTGGCTGCTGCCGCCAGTCTCAAAAGTGAATATACCTTACCCGGGATTTCCCAGACCGTAATTTTAACACGCCTGGAAGGACGTACCCCCGTACCGGAAAAAGAAAAGCTGGCCGGCTTAGCAACACATCAGGCTTCCATGTGCATTTTCTTAAGCAGCGGCATGATCAAAGAGGTGGTGGCTCAATTATTAACGGCCTACCCACCCGCCACACCGGTGGCCGTGGTCTATAAAGCTTCCTGGCCGGAAGAACTGATTATCCGGGGGACCCTTGCCACCATCGAAGAGGAAGTCAAAAAGCAAGGTGTCAATAAAACAGCCCTGATTCTGGTAGGTTCCTTTTTGGATAGTGAGTATGAACTCTCGCGCCTCTATGACCCCAGCTTCTCCCATGAATACAGAAGGGCTTCCTCATGAAGAAAATAGCTGTGCTTGCCATAACCCCCAACGGAGCCAGGCTGGGCTTAAACTTAGCCGGGCAATACCCCGAAATCATGGAATTGTATGTAAAGAATTCTCTAAGGAACATCATTGGCAGTACAACTTCCACCATATCCTTTTATGAGCAGAATTTTTCAGAACAAATACAGTGCTTATGGTCTCGCTACCAGGGTATCATTTTTATCATGGCCGCAGGTATTGTAGTCCGGACTGTGGCCCCCTTCCTAAAAGACAAAAGCCGGGACCCGGCGATAGTTGTTGTCGATGAGCAAGGGCGTTTTGCCATCAGCTTACTGAGCGGCCATCTGGGCAGAGCCAATGAGTTATGTAAGGAAGTGGCCGGTATCCTGGGGGCTGTCCCCGTGATTACTACGGCCACTGATGCAGCTTCCCTTGAAGCCATTGATATCTGGGCAGCCCGCTATTCCTTGTCCATAGAACCTCTTCCTCATATCAAGCATTTCAATATGCACTTACTCAAAGGTTATCCATGCCTTATCTGGCATGAATCCTATCTCAACATAGAAACTTCAACCAACCCCCAAATCATCATGCAAAAGCTTCCTTATACAGGCCAGGCCCAAAACTGCTGTCATGGTGTGGTCACACCCCAGCAGGTCCTGCCCGGCATACCGGAACCGGTTCTCTATTTGCGGCCGAAAATTTTAAGTATCGGCGTTGGCTGTAAGCGGGGAACACCTGCTGATCAAATCATAGAGGCCATCAACGAGGTCTTAAAGGAAAACAACCTAAGTCCCCGCTGCATCAAGCATTTGGCCTCACTGGACATAAAGAAAGATGAGCCCGGTCTCCTGGAGGCAGCGAAAAGAATAGGCTGCCCAGTCCATTTTGTTAACCGGGAAGATGTCATAAACGTTACCAGGGAGCGCAATCTTAAAGTCTCTCCCTTTGTTCAAAAAAAAATCGGGGTTCCCGGAGTTGCCGAACAAGCAGCCTTATTGACAACAGAGGAGGGTGAAATCCTTTGTCCCAAAACTATCAAGAAATCTGTGACCATAGCTGTAGCCAGGGAAAAATCTATATCATTGGTACCGGCCCGGGGGACCTGGCTCACCTAACCCCCCATGCTAAGAAAGCTTTAGAGGAGTCAGAGGTGGTCGTGGGCTATAACTATTACCTCACACTTCTGAAACCACTTTTAGAGAATAAAAAAATCCTGGGATCCGGCATGAAAAGAGAAATAGAGAGGGGCCACATGGCCCTGAAAGAAGCAAATACAGGAAAAACTGTGGCTGTTATTTCCAGTGGAGACCCCGGGGTTTACGGTATGGCCGGTGTTATTTGGGAACTCATAAAAACGACGGGAAGTTCCCTGGAGGTGGAAGTCGTCCCCGGCGTTACAGCAGCTACTGCTGCGGCGGCCTTGCTGGGGGCGCCTTTGATGCATGATTTTGCTGTCATTAGTTTAAGTGACCTTTTAACGCCCTGGGAAACCATCAAAAAAAGGATTGAAGCCGCAGCCGTAGCTGATTTCGTTACGGTAATCTACAATCCCAAGAGTATCAAAAGGACTCACCAGATTGAGTTTTTACGGGAAACTTTCTTGAAACACAGAGATCCCCACACACCCGTAGGTATCGTTAAAAATGCCTACCGCCCAGAGCAGGAAATTATTTTGGCCAATCTCCACAATTTTACCCAACAAAACATTGATATGTTCAGTATTGTCGTTATCGGTAATGCCCAGACTTATCAGTTTAATGATAAGTTAATTACTCCGAGGGGATATCGCTTATGATCCTTATCTTAGGTGGAACATCCGACGGGCGTAAGCTGGGGCGTTTTCTGCAAGAAAACCAGTACAGCGTCCTGATCACCACAGTTTCCGAATATGGTAAAAGCCTGGTGGAGAAGGACGAAGCCGCCGATGTAGTCATGGGTCCCCTTACAGAAAGGAGTTTGCAAGAGATGATAGAGACTTATCATGTTTCTCATCTCATCGATGCTACCCATCCCTATGCCCAGGTAATTTCCCAACTGGCCAGGACTGTAGCCGCTGCAATCCCAATCCCCTATATCCGTTATCAACGCCCCGCTACCGATTATCACGCCCATCCTTTAATTCAGAGAGTGCCGGATTTGGACGCAGCTTTACAGCTGGCGGGCAGCCTGGGGGAAAATATCTTCTGTACCCTGGGAATTAAGATGCTGCCCCAGGTAAAGACACACCCTGCGCTCCAGGGGAAACGCCTGGTCGTTCGCGTCCTTCCGGATGTAAATTCACTAAAGTGTTGTAAGGATTTAGGTCTAAAACCCCCGGAAATTGTGGCCATGCAAGGCCCCTTTTCCCACGAACTGAACAAGGCTTTATTGGAACACTATCAAAGCCATGTGTTGCTCACCAAGGACAGCGGTGCTGCCGGAGGGACAGACACCAAAATAAGCGCAGCCCTTGACCTGGGTATTCATGTGATTATGCTAGCCCGGCCCGACAAAAACAAAGGTATAGTTTGTCATGATTTTCCTGAAATATTAAATCACCTTGCTTAAGGAGGATTAATAGTATGTTAGGCATACTCGTTCTGTCACACGGCAGCCGTCGTAAAGAATATAATGAACTTTTAAAAGAATTCGCAGTGAAACTGAAGGAAAAGCACAGCTATTCCCTGGTGACCACTGCTTATATGGAATTTGATACACCAACACTTGCTGAGGGAGTCAGGGAATTAATCAACAGAGGTGCCGGGAGGATTATTGTGGTGCCCCTGTTTCTGGCGCCGGGCAACCACATGGTCAGAGATATTCCGGAAGAAATTGAGAAGGTTAAAAGCCTCATGGGAAAAGAAATTGACATCCAGTTGGCCAGTTACATTGGCGTGGACGAAAGAGTTGTAGAAATATTACACGAACGTATCCAGGAGGCTATCTAGCAGTATGAAGTATTTAACGAATCCCCGGCAGATTGAAGCCCAGAGCATGAAAATCATCGAAGGCCTGGCCAAAAACCTACCCGCGGACCCTTTAGCCCGTGCTGTGGTCAAACGGATTATTCACACAACCGGTGACCCTCAATATGCAGAGCTGGTCCTTTTCAGCGGGGGGGCTTTAGAAGCGGGACAAAAGGCTCTCCGACAGGGGGCCAATATCATTACCGATGTGAACCTGGTAAAAACAGGGATCAGTGCCGCCAGGTTAAACACTTTGGGCGGACAGATTTTCTGCTATCTGAGCCACCCCGAAGTTGTTAAAAGGGCCCAGTTAACCGGTAAGACCCGGGCCATGACCGCCATGGAATACGCGGAAACTCACCTGGCCAACAGTATTGTGGCCATTGGCAATGCGCCTACAGCCCTGTTCAGGTTACTGGAGATTATGGAAGAAAAACCCCAGCTCCGACCGGCCCTCATCGTAGGCACACCTGTGGGCTTTGTAGGGGCATCGGAGTCTAAAGAATTACTGGCAAAAATGCCCTATCCCTTCATTACCGTACAGGGAAATAAGGGTGGGAGCATGGTAGCCGCCAGTATTATCAATGCCTTACTATACTCATTGTCATAAAGGGGAAGAATGAGCATGGCTAAAGCCATTATGTTTCAGGGCACCAGTTCCCATGTGGGCAAAAGCATATTAACGGCAGCCCTCTGTCGTATCCTGGCCCAGGACGGCTACAAAGTAGCGCCTTTTAAGGCCCAAAATATGGCCCTTAATTCTTTTGTCACCAAAAGCGGGGGAGAGATGGGCAGGGCCCAGGTGGTACAAGCCCATGCCGCTTTTCTGGAGCCGGAAGTTATTATGAATCCCGTCCTTTTAAAGCCCACACGCGACCAGGCTTCCCAAGTCATTGTCCTGGGAAAACCCGTGGGCAATTTTAGTGCCCGGGATTATCATCAGGGTTTTAAGGAGAAGGCTTTAGAGGCTATCACCTTTAGCCTGTCTGAATTATATCAACGTTTTGAAATATTGGTCATCGAAGGTGCAGGCAGTCCTGCGGAAGTTAACCTGAAAGCCAACGACATCGTCAACATGAAGATTGCCAAACTTACCCAGGCCCCGGTACTTTTGGTGGCTGACATCGACAGGGGTGGAGCCTTGGCTTCCATCGTAGGAACCTTAGAACTATTGGAGCCCGAAGAAAGGGATTTGGTCAAAGGGATTGTTATCAATAAATTCCGTGGTGATATTTCTTTACTGGAACCGGCCCTGACCTTCCTGGAACAAAAAACAGGTAAGCCTGTTTTGGGTGTTATTCCATACTTTAAAGATTTTATCATCCCGGAGGAAGACTCCGTAGCCACCGAAGGCATGACCACCGCCAAAGGAAGGGGACCCCTGAACATTGCCGTGATTGCCCTTCCTCATTTGTCAAATTTTACCGATTTTGATGCCCTGACCCTGGAACCCGACGTAACCCTTACTTATGTCAAGCTGAATATGGACCTGGGAGACCCTGATTTAATTATCCTCCCGGGCACAAAAAATACCATTGAAGATATGCTGGCCCTGGAAGCCTCGGGTTTGGCCGCCCAAATTAAAAAGGCCTCGGAAAAAGGCACACCCGTTATTGGTATTTGCGGCGGCTTCCAGATGCTAGGCCAGGAAATTCTCGATCCTTTATATACGGAAGCCAGTATTCCCCGGACCAGGGGTTTGGGCCTCCTGGATACGTCAACAACCTTTGAACCCACTAAGGTAACCACACAGGTTACCGCTTTTCCCGTTGGTTTCCCGGCTTTGGAAGGAGAGGTCAGGGATTTGACGGGATACGAAATACACATGGGACGTACGGTATTGGGCCCTAAGGCCAAACCGGCTTTTATTTTTAAGACACGCTGTGACGGTGACGTCAATCTCCCTGACGGAGCTGTACGCGAGGACGGTCTGGTTTGGGGTACGTATATGCATGGTATTTTTGATAACGATGATTTCCGGCGCTTCCTTTTAAACCAGCTGCGCCAGAAAAAAGGACTATCACCTTTACTGCCTAACCTTACAGGTGCTGCTCAACAGTATGAAGAAGGATTAAACCGCCTGGCGGAAACAGTACGGACTAATCTCAACATGGCTAAAATTTACGAACTGCTGGGAGTTTAACACATGTGGTACCATCCTTTATGCGCCCTGGTACTGGACTTTATCATCGGTGACCCGCCGAAGATTCCCCATCCGGTCATTGGCATGGGGCATCTCATTCATTCAGGGGAAAAGCTCTTGTATCCCCAAAAGCCCGAACATAAAATGCTGACCATAACCAGAGGCGCTGTCTTAGCCGGCAGTATGGTCATCTTTATCTTTGTCTTAAGTTTTATGCTGTTAAATTGGTTAAGGCAATTACAGCCTCTTTTGGCTGACCTGGTGGAAATCTGGTTCATTGCCACGACCATAGCCAGTAAAGGCTTAGCCCAGGCGGGCCGGGATATCTACATCCTTCTTAAGGCGGGAAAAATCCTAGAGGCCAGGCAAAAGGTGGGTTGGATTGTAGGCAGGGATACGGATAAGCTGGACGAAGGGGAGATCTCCCGGGCTGCCATTGAAACCATTGCCGAAAACACTGTAGACGGTGTAATTGCCCCTTTATTTTATGCTTTTCTCGGAGGGGCGCCCTTAGCCCTGACTTACCGTGTTATCAATACCATGGATTCCATGCTGGGATATAAAAACGAGCGTTATCTCTATTTCGGCCGGGCGGCGGCCCGTCTCGACGACGCAGCCAATTTAATCCCCGCACGCCTCACGGGATTCTTTCTCCTCGTGGTGATGTTGCTATCACCTAGACTCAACTTCTCCAGGGCTCTACACTCCTGGAAAAAGGAGGCCTGCTTGCACCCCAGTCCCAACAGCGGCATTCCTGAAGCAGTAGTAGCCGGCGGTTTAGGGATACGCCTGGGCGGCTTAAATTATTATGGCGGTATGCCCCACTTTAGGGACCACTTGGGTCCGGGTCTTCTCCCCATAGCGCCGGAACACATCCAGGACACCATCAAGATCATGTATAGGACTTCACTTTTAGCGGCAGTTGTTTTTACAGCGATTTTTTACCTGATAAAATAAACCCTGGGTCATGAGGAGGGCGTATGAGATTACCGCGTCTCGTTATAGGTGGTACCCAAAGCGGAGTAGGCAAGACTACCATTACCACCGGCATTTTAGGAACACTTACTAAACATGGACTGCGTGTGCAAGCCTATAAAGTAGGCCCCGATTATATTGACCCTGGTTACCATACCCTGGTTACCGGCATTCCTTCACGGAATCTGGACGGCTGGATGGTAGATGACATCTCCATCCTGCAATTATTTAAAAAAGCCTCCAGCCAGGCTCAGTTCAGCCTGGTAGAAGGGGTCATGGGCCTTTATGACGGAGTAAAAGGGGAAAAACACCTGGCCAGCACTGCGGCCATAGCTAAACTCCTGCAGGCCCCGGTAATCTTAATTGTGGACGCCCATGGTGCTGCTACCAGTGTGGCTGCCATGGTCTTAGGGTTTAAAGTCTTTGACCCGGAGGTAAACATAGCCGGCGTTTTCTTGAACAGGGTTGGTTCGGTCAGACACCTGGATATGATTCAGAATGCCTTAGACACGTACTGTCCTCTTCCTGTCATCGGTTTTTTGGAAAAGGATGTGGCCTTGAAAATGCCGGAAAGACACCTGGGCCTTGTACCTGCCGGGGAAGACAGTACGGTAAAAGAGGTTTTAGCCCAGATAACCGACAGGATAGCCCGTAATCTCGATTTGGAAACCCTGCTAAAAATTGCCCATGGGGCACCACCCCTGCCCCATGTACCGGAAATTACGGTGGGCGAAGCTATTTCCGGCCATAATCTGCAGGTTGCCGTAGCCTATGATGATGCTTTCAATTTTTACTACCAGGACAATTTTGATCTCCTGGAGTCATATGGTATCAAGATTCTGAAATTTAGTCCTCTGCAAGACAAAGCCCTGCCCCCCAACATTCACGGCATAATTTTAGGTGGAGGCTACCCCGAAGTATTCCTGACAAGGCTTTCTGCAAACCAAGCTATGCTGCAAGAACTGCGGAATGCCTGCATCAGGGGTGTACCAATCTATGCAGAGTGTGGGGGTTATATGTACCTTACCGAGGGAGTTATCGATTTTTCCGGCGCATTTTACCCCCTGGCCGGTATCATACCCGGAAAAAGCCAAATGAATCAACGCCTCAGTATGCTGGGATACGCGGAAGGAACCTTAATGACAGATTGTCTTTTGGGGGAAAGGGGAACCAAATTAAAGGGCCATGAATTTCATTACAGCACCATGTTAGAAATCGATGATAAGGCCCGACCGCTCTACATTACTTACACCCGTAAAAAGGAACCTGTATACGCCGGTTATGCCGCAGGCAATGTATTTGCTTCTTATCTTCACCTGCATTTTGCGGGAAACAGAAGAGCCCTGCATCATTTAATCAAAGCCTGGCGGCTGTTTCAGGAAAAAGGCGCAGGAGTTGAGCAAACATAGATGAAAATTCCCAATCTTATCATTTACACTGGTCCAGGTAAGGGTAAAACAACAGCAGCCCTGGGTTTGGCTTTAAAATACGCAGTCCGGGGTAAAAAAGTGAAAATCATTCAATATTTAAAGGGCAGCACTTACAGTGGAGAACTGTACTCATCCCGCTTATACTATCCCCATTTGGAAATCTACCAGTTTGGTTATGGCTGCCCCTGGAGCAGTATGATTAAAAGCGGTTTTTTAAAGTGTCGTTCCTGCGGCGAGTGCTTCCGGCGAAACAGGGATCCTAAAGAAGGCTACGCCCAGACGGCTTGGACTTTTACCAAAGAGATCATTACAAATTCTCACACACAACTCCTGGTACTGGATGAATTTAATCATGCTGTACGTTATGGTTTCATCCCCCAAGAGGAGATCAGAGAAACCTTTACGCATATACCTTCTCCTTTAACGGTAATTTGTACAGGAAGGAATGCCCCCCGGGATTTAGTGGATCTTGCCGGTAAGGTAATGGTTTTCGAAGCGGTAAAACACCCCTACCAGGCCGGAATCTCCAGCAGGAGAGGGATTGAATATTAAAGCAGGTGTTATATGTGATGAATGATTTTCTAATCGCTCTGCAGTTTCTCACCAGGATAACCATAAAAAAAGATCTGATCATCACCGAGGACAATTTTGGCAAATCTTCTTTTTATTTTCCCTTAGTCGGCTTCTTTTTAGGCTGTATCTTAGCCCTTATCGGTTATGTCGCCTCCAGACTATTCCAACCCTTTACCACAGTTATTTTTTTAATTGCCGCCGAGGTTATCCTCACGGGAGGACTGCATCTTGACGGCTATATGGATACCTGTGACGGCATTTTTTCCGGGAGACAGCGGGAACGCATGCTGGAAATCATGAAAGATAGCCGGGTAGGAGCTAATAGTGTCATCGGACTGTTCATTTTAATATTATTAAAAATAGGGTTACTGTTAGAGTTAATGACAACCCTTAACATCATCCCCATACTTTTCATCATGCCCCTGATGGGAAGATGGGCCATGGTTTATATCATTGCCTTTTTCCCCTATGCCCGTAAGGCTGGCCTCGGTTCTTATTTTTCGCAAAGCATATCTAAAAGGCAGTTTATACACATCACTTTATACAGCGTTTTCATCGCTTTAGTTATGCTGCCTGTTAAACTTTACCTGGTTCTGGTCCTGACAGCTTTTTTTGTCCATCTCATTGCTCATAAAATAAATAAGATACTGCTGGGGCACACGGGAGATACTTACGGCGCTGTCAATGAAATGACAGAAACCCTTTATTTACTGGGCTGTGTTGTGATCAGCAAATTATAGGAGGTGAAAGTATGCAGGCCACCGTATTTGCACCGGCTACCTGTGGTGAAATCGTCCAGGGCACATTTAACGATATTAATATGCATATTACCTGCCCCATTAACTACTACAGCAAAGTAACAGCTTGTCGCAAGGGTTCACCGGGTGTGAATATTTACCCGGAAAATCGTTACAAAGCCCAAAGGGCGTCGGAATTGACTCTAGAATATCTGAACGTAAACGCCGGCATGGAAATAATTATTGAGAGTGATATCCCTGTGGGCAAAGGGATGGCCAGCAGTACAGCGGATATTGCCGCTTCCGCCCAGGCTACGGCTTTGGCCCTGGGTCATTACTTATCACCCCATGTCATCAGCGAGATTGCTTTAGCTATAGAACCAAGCGACGGTCTTTTTTATCCAGGAATTGTCGCCTTTGATCATGTAAGAGGCAGGTATTACCAGCATTTGGGCAATTCGGTAGACCTGACTATTATTGCTTTTGATTACGGAGGAGAGATTGATACCATTGCCTTTAACAAACGTCCCGACTTACCGCAAAAAAACCGGGACAAGGAACACATTATCCGTAAAGCTTACTCCCTGGTAAAACAGGGGCTAAAGGGCAATAATTTAAAGCTGATTGGCGAAGGGGCATCGTTGAGCGCTCTGGCCAATCAAACCATCATTTATAAACCCTATCTGGAAGAAATCATAGAAATGGCCACGAAAATGGGGGCTTATGGGGTGAATACAGCCCACAGCGGTACGCTCATCGGGATTTTTACTAAGTCTCAAAGTCCCTTAAGCAATAGCTTGACGGAGGAAATCCTGAAACATTTTCCATTTCTTGAACTGCGCGGAAAATTCTCCTTAGTGAACGGCGGCTTTGCTAAAGAAATAAGAACTAAAGCAGCAGGGGAGGCCAATCCTTAACATGGGTACAATCAATCGTCAGCACGGCGGTAATCTTTTTAAAGCGTCCCAGGAGTACCAGAGAAGCCAATTTCTTGACTTTAGTGCCAACATCAATCCCCTGGGACCCCCAACTTCTGTCTTAAAAGCTGTAGAAAAGAATCTGGCGCCTTTAATCGCTAATTATCCAGACCCTGACTGTGTCCAGCTAAAAACCGTCCTTGCTCATTACCTGGAAGTACGTAAAGAACATATTCTCGTGGGCAACGGCGCTTCCGAGCTGATTTTTCTTTTGCTGAAAGATTTGCTGCCTAAAAAAGTATTTATTCCTGTACCTACTTTTTCCGAATATAGCAACGCTGCCCTGGCCTCTAAAGCGAAGATCGTCCAGGTCCCCTTAAAGGGGGAGGATTTTTCCATACTAAATGATGATTTTCTGGCTGAAGCAGGAAAAGGGGACCTGGTGATTATCTGTAACCCCAATAATCCTACCGGACAGCTTTTCAGTAAAAGTGCCCTTGCCAAAATTCTTACCAAAGCGCATGAACGGGGATTTTATGTGTTACTTGATGAGTCCTTCATGGATTTTGTAGAGAACAAACCGGAGTTCTCTTTTGTAGAAGAGTTGGACAAACACCCGCAGCTTTTCATCCTGTATTCCCTGACTAAATTTTTTGCTCTCCCTGGTTTAAGAATAGGTGTTTTGCTTGGTGAGCCCCAAAAAATCGCAGAGCTGGAAGGAGTCAAAGATCCCTGGAACGTTAATGCTCTGGCCCAAATAGCGGGAACCGTAGCTTTACAGGACCGGGAGTATATGGATAAGACTTTTCACTATATCCAAAAAGCAAAAAAAATTTTATATAACGATCTGCAGAAAATACCGGGCCTCAAGCCTTTTTATCCCCGGGCTAATTACATTTTTTGCAAATTAACCAATGGCAGTACTTCTACGGAACTGGTACAATATTTGGGAAAAAGAGGAATACTGGTTCGCAACTGTAATACATACCCCTTGCTGGGCGAATCCTATATCAGGATTGCCGTAAAATCTCTGGAACATAATGAGGAGTTGATCAGAAATCTAATGACTTGGTCTCAGGAAATGGGAGGGAAACATGCCTAGCCGGCTGATTTTTGTCCGTCATGGACTTACCATCTGGAATTATGAATTCCGTTATCAGGGGCATACTGATATTGAACTGAGTGAGGAGGGCATAGCCCAGGCCCAAGCTCTGCAAAAGAGGTTAAGTACGGAAAAACCTTCCGCTATATACAGCAGCGACCTGCGCCGCGCCTGGCAAACGGCGCAAATCATCGCCGAAGCTTTCGGCCTGCCGGTGAATCTTCTCCCGGAACTCAGAGAAATCAATTTCGGTGTCTGGGAAGGACTCACTTATCGTGACCTGGAAAAAAACTATCCGGAGCTTCTGAAGACCTGGTTAGAAACTCCCGACCAACTGGTGATACCAGGGGGAGAAACCTTTGCCATGGTCCAGGAACGGGCTTTAAAGGCGGTAAAGGACATTGCTCAACAATATCCTGATGATACGGTAATCATGGTTACCCACGGGGGAACCATTGCCGCGATTTTATGTGGTCTTCAGGGCGAACATTTGAGCAGCATGTGGAAGTATAAGCATGGCAATACAGCGGTGACTATCCTGCGTGTCGACAAGAACCGGACAGTGGTAGAGATTTTAAACGATACCTCTCACTTGGTATGAAAACAGGAAGGTGGCACAAATGGTCAAGCATAGGAATAAATGGCACACCATCTGGAACCTGCCGCGTTTAGTGAGCAAAAGCTGGGCACTTTTTAAAAATCCCCATATTTCCAGGGAACGTAAACTGCTGGTGCTTTTACTGGGACTGGGTTATTTGGTCTGGCCCCTTGACCTGATCCCGGTTATTCCCCTCTTAGGGCAGATCGACGACCTGGGTGTGATTTTTTTCCTGCTCAACTGGTTTGTAAATAAATCGGAACCTGAGGCCATTGAGGCTGAATACTATTTTGCCGACGAAAAAGAGCCTAAAGGAAAATAAACGTGTAGTTAGCTACTACCCGTTTATTTTTTTTACTATAGCTATAATTTTAACCGAGCCGGTCAGGTGTTTCCTCTTCTTCCGCGGCTGGTACATCCAGGTTGATACTGGCATCCTCCATTTCTATGCCGTAAAGGGCATCACCGGAATAAACCGGTTCTACAAAATACTGGACAGTTTTGTTTTGGAACGGTTCATCGTATTTCTTTCTCATCTTCCATGACCTCGCTTTTTCTTTTTAATGTTTTCTTTTTTACTAACTTCAATACTTTTTTTATTACAATTCATTAACTAATCGATGACAAAAAATTTTTTTGTGATATAATGCCAATAATACAATTATACTGACGGTTACGCACGGTCAAGGAGGTAAAATAGTGATCACAGAAAAGTTTTCAATGGAAGGGTTAACTTTTGATGATGTTTTATTAGTCCCGGCAAAATCGGAAGTACTGCCAAGGGATGTTGATGTTACCACAAATCTGACTGCAAAAATCAAATTGAATATACCCATTATGAGTGCCGGAATGGACACGGTAACCGACTCCAGGATGGCCCGTGCCATGGCCCGGGAGGGTGGAATCGGCGTAATCCATAAAAATATGTCCATTGAGGATCAGGCCCTGGAAGTGGATAAAGTAAAGAGATCGGAACACGGAATTATCACAGACCCTGTTTTTTTGAGCAAAGACCACACCATTTACGAAGCCCTGGAAATCATGGAACGTTACCACATCTCAGGTGTTCCCATTACAGAGGGTCGTAAGCTTATTGGGATTTTAACCAACAGGGACCTGCGTTTTGAAACTGATTACACCCGCAAAATCGACGAAGTGATGACGAAAGACAACCTGATTACCGCGCCTGTGGACACTACCCTGGAAGAAGCCAAAGAAATACTGCGTAAACATAAGATTGAAAAGTTGCCCCTGGTGGATGAAGATTATAACTTGAAAGGCCTCATTACTATTAAAGATATTGAAAAGGCCATAAAATACCCTAATTCCGCCAAAGATGAAAACAGCCGCTTACTTGTGGCGGCGGCAGTAGGTGTTTCCTATGACACTATGGCTAGAGTTAAAGCCCTGGTTGAGGCCAAAGTCGATGTCATCGTAGTGGATACAGCCCATGGACATTCCCTAGGCGTTTTAAAAACTGTGGAGGAACTCCGAAAAATTTATCCCGACCTCCAGATCATTGCCGGTAATGTGGCTACGGCTGAGGCTACGCGGGATTTGATCCAGGCGGGGGCCAGTGCCGTCAAAGTGGGGATCGGCCCGGGTTCCATCTGCACGACCAGAGTAGTGGCAGGGATTGGCGTTCCCCAGTTAACAGCCATTTATGATTGTGCGCAAGAAGCGCAAAAATATAATATCCCCATCATCGCCGACGGCGGCATAAAATACTCGGGTGATATTACGAAGGCCATCGCGGCAGGGGCAGATGTGGTGATGATTGGCAGTCTCTTAGCCGGTACGGAAGAAAGTCCCGGAGAAATTGAAATCTACCAAGGAAGAAGCTACAAAGTATATCGTGGCATGGGTTCCCTGGGGGCCATGCGGGAAGGTTCCTGTGACCGTTATTTCCAGGAAAACATTCCTAAGCTTGTACCTGAAGGGGTTGAGGGTCGCGTACCCTACAAAGGACCGGCAGCGGAAACAATTTTCCAGCTGCTTGGCGGTCTTCGCGCCGGTATGGGCTACACCGGCTGCAAAAACATACATGAATTAAAGACGAAAGCCCGTTTTATCAGGCAAACTGCTGCAGGTTTAAAAGAAAGTCATCCCCATGATATCCAGATTACTAAGGAAGCACCCAATTATTCATTGTAGATAATCATACATGTGGACTGACTTAAAGGCCGGTACAAAGTACCGGCCTTTTTATTTCTTAGGAATTTATATATTCCTAAGAAATTCAGGGGTCATAGGGGAAGGTATTCCCCTATTTTCAATGAGGAGGGTAACAACGGAGTGTCATAGGGAACGCAGGGGTTCCCTTTGAAAGAACAAAAGCACAACAATTACTTTAGTGTACGTACGTGCTTTTGTTCTGTAGGTACATAAATAAATCAGGTATAGAAGATGTAGTTTAGAAATAAATATGTGTTAAAGAGAGGAAGGAGGGGATTCATATATCTGTGCTGGTCTTTTCGAGGCGTCGTCTTGCCCAGGTGTTTCTGGTTCTGATAATCGTCATTACCACTCTAGGGATTTTTCATACATCCCTCAAAAATACGGCTGAAGAGGTAGTCAGCGTCCTGGTTCCCAGTGTAAAACTGCATCCTATTTATGCTGTTGACATGCAAGACAAAAAAGTTGCCATATCTTTTGATGCTACCTGGGGAAACACACGCACTCCCCAACTATTGAGCATATTAGCAAAGTATAACTTAAAAACCACCTTCTTTTTAACTAACATCTGGCTCAAGCAGTATCCCGATTTAGCCAAGGAAATTGCAGTAGCAGGCCATGAAATCGGGCTGCACTCAGCCAATCACCCTAAACTTACTGATTTAAACGACGAAAAAATAAGACAAGAACTCTTAGACAATGCCAGGTTGGTAACTGAAATCACCGCTCAAAAACCCTATCTTTTTCGACCACCCTTCGGCGCTTATAACAACCGTGTTATCACCATTGCCCGCGAACTGAACATGGTGCCCATCCAGTGGAGCGTAGATTCCTTAGACTGGCAGAACCTGACGGCAAACCAGATCATCGAAAGGGTGACAAAAAGGATACACCCGGGAGCCATTGTGCTTTTTCACAATGACGGCACCAATACTCCCCAGGCCCTGGAGTCCATTATCCAGTATTTGCACAACCAGGGTTACAGTATTGTCCCCATCTCGGGACTGATTTACAAAGATAATTATTATATCGATGTCAATGGCATACAAAAGATTAAGAAGTGAAGGTATGGTTTGCGCCATACCTTTTTTATGGCTTGCTGGGAGAAGATGTGGTAAAATTTCATTTAAATAAGTAGGCGATTATTAGGAGGCTGTGCCATGCGTAAAAGCATTACCCATCTTACCCCTTACAATCCCGGCAAATCCCTGGAACAACTGGAACAAGAAATAGGGAAAAAGATAATTAAACTCTCGGCCAATGAAAGCCTGTGGGGACCCTCTCCGCGAGTTCAAAAAGTATTACAAGATGCCTTGAATTTGCTGCACTTATATCCCGACGGTATGGCGTTCCAATTGAAAGAAGCATTAGCTGCCCTCTGGGACTTGAAGATTTCCAACTTTATTCTGGGAAACGGGGCAGATGAGTTAATATTAATGACTGCCCTCGCTTTCCTTAATCCCGGGGACGAGGTAATCATACCAACGCCCACTTTTAGCGAGTATGAGACTGCCGTGACGATTGCAGGTGCTAAACCTCTTTTAATTAACCAGCCTGCTTTGCGGTTTGACCTTACGGAGCTAGCCAATTTCGTTTCAGAGAAAACCAAGCTGGTTTTTCTCTGCAATCCCAACAATCCCACAGGAACGTCTTTTACCCATGAAGAATTAAAAACTTTTTTAGAGAGTATTCCCAAGGATATTCTTATTATCCTCGATGAAGCTTACTGCCATTATGCGGCTGACCCCCATTTTCCCAGTTCCCGGGACCTTATCAAAGCGTTTCCCAATTTAATGGTTTTACGAACCTTTTCTAAAGTATTCGCTTTAGCTTCACTAAGGGTTGGTTATGCCGTTGGCCGGGAAGAGAACATAAAGATTATGGAAAAAGTTCGTCAGCCTTTTAATGTCAATACCCTGGGCCAATGTGCGGCACTGGCTGCCCTTCAAGATGAAACCTACACCGCACAAGTAATTACAGAGACGATAAAAGAAAGGACCTGGCTCACTGGAGAGTTAACCACACTCGGTCTTAATGTCTTGCCCTCCCAGGCTAATTTCATTCTGGTGGAATGGAAAAAGGATGCCTCATTAGCTGTGCAAAAGCTTTTACATGAAGGCATCCTGGTCCGAAACACCGCATCTTTCGGTCTCCCCGACTGGCTTAGAATAACCATCGGGCCCCATCCCCAGATGGAAGCACTTGTTCTTGCCCTGTCCAGGGTCTTATCCTAATTAACTTACCGCCAGCCGGCGGAGGAGTGTGATTTCCTCCAGTGCCCTTCCCGTACCCTTGGCTACACAGGCTAAGGGGTCATCGGCAATATGAACGGGCATATTGGTGGCGTGGGCAATTATCCTGTCAATATTTTTCAAAAGGGCTCCGCCTCCGGTTAACGTCATTCCCAATTCCATAATGTCTGCTGCCAGTTCCGGGGGAGTTTTCTCCAGGGTATTGCGGATAGCTTCAATAATGGCATTAATGGGTTCGGCCAGGGCATCGGAAATTTCCCGGGCTGATACCTCTATGCCGTTGGGAAGACCGGTGGCCAAATTTCTTCCTTTTACGAGATAGACTTCGGAAAGGGGGGGATCAGTGGCATAACCTATTTCCATCTTTGTTTTTTCGGCCGTGCGGTCACCCACATCCAAATTGTAAGCCCTGCGCATATAACGGATGATAGCTTGATTCATTTCATCACCCCCCACCCGTAGGGACTTGCCAACGACTACCCCCCCCAGCGAGATGATGGCTACTTCCGTAGTACCACCACCAATATCTACGACCATGCTTCCCCGGGGTTCTTCTACCGGCAAACCCGCGCCTATGGCGGCAGCCACTGGTTCCTCTATGAGATAGGCTTCTTTGGCTCCTGCCTGCTGGGCTGCTTCCAATACTGCTCTTTTCTCCACCTGGGTAATGCCGAGAGGAATACCTACGAGAACTCTGGGTTTTACCATTCCCATGCCTTTAAGGGCTTTTGTTATGAAATATTTGAGCATCAGCCTGGTAATGTTAAAATCGGCAATAACACCATCTTTGAGGGGACGAATGGCCATGATATTGGTTGGTGTCCTGCCAATCATCTCTTTGGCCTCATTGCCCACTGCCAGTAATTCTCCCGTCTGGGCATTTACGGCTACCACAGAGGGTTCTTTTATAATAATTCCTTTTCCTTTCATAAAAACCAGGGTATTGGCAGTACCTAAATCAATGCCAATGTCTTTATACAGGCGCAGATTAAATGTGAAGGGTTTCTTTGTCATCCCGCTAAACACCTCGTATACTTTATCTATTACTAGTATTTATTAAGCTAATTAATTCAATGCAGAGAAAAGGAATTTCCTTAAATAGAGAGAATATATGTCATGAAAAAGAACAGGAGGCAGAGAGATATGTGGTTTTTTATCTTGCTCGTTTTCTTCTTCCAAATACTATTTCTTGTACTGCTCTTAGATAAACTGGATAAAAGGAATCAGGTAGTGAAAGAAGAAATAAGCTGTGACCACCACCACTAAAAGCCCTGCAGGGCTTTTATTTTTTGTATAATCACGAATATTGGCAGGTAAATAAAATATTTTTATTCGATATTTTGCATAAATTTCTTGTATTTCACCTAAAAATGTGCTTAAATATTTTCATTGTGTTGTTTTTCATTGTGAGCAAAGAGGTGATCTCAAAATGAAACAAAACCGTTTTAACCAAAACCAAACACCTTTGTTTACGGCATTGATGAAATATGCCAAAGATGGTACAATTCCCTTTCATGTACCAGGTCATAAACAGGGAAGAGGCAATAGAGAACTCCAGTCCATCCTGGGAGAAACCTGTTTAAATATTGATTTGACCTGCATGGAAGATTTAGATAATATCTGCAATCCCGTCAGTGTCATCAAGGAGGCCCAGGCCCTGGCCGCCGAACTTTACGAGGCGGACAATGCTTTTTTCCTCGTAAATGGTACCACCAGCGGTATCCAGGCTATGATTATGAGTGTCTGCGAACCTGGTGATAAAATCATTATTCCCCGCAACGCCCACAAATCGGCAATCGGCGGCATCATTATGAGCGGGGCTGAACCCATTTATATTGAACCTGAGATAGATGAGTACCTGGGCATTGCCATGGGGGTAAAACCGGAAACGGTAGCCCAGGCTCTGGAAAGACACCCGGACGCTAAAGCTGTTTTTATAATTAATCCCACTTATTATGGTATTGCCTCCAACCTCAAGGCCATTGTCAATATAGCCCATGCTTATCATGTACCCGTGGTGGTAGATGAGGCCCATGGCGCCCATTTGTTATTCTCTGACAAGCTGCCCCTTTCCGCCATGCAGGCGGGGGCAGACCTTGCGGCCAGCAGTACACACAAACTGGGGGGTTCTTTGACCCAAAGTTCCATCTTGCTGCACCAGGGTTCGTTAATTAATCCTAAAAAGGTGAAAGCGGTGTTAAATCTTACCCAAACCACAAGCCCGTCCTATATCCTTTTAGCCTCTTTAGACATTGCCCGTAAACAGCTGGCCCAGCATGGCCGTGAAATGGTAAAAAGAACCTATGACCTGGCACTCTGGGCACGGGAACAAATCAGTAAAATTGACGGTCTTTATGTCATGGGGACAGAGGTAATCAGTGAACCTGGCGATTTCACCCTTGATCCTACGAAAATCGTGGTCAATGTACGCGCCCTCGGTTTATCCGGTTATGACGTAGAAAAAATCCTCCGCAAACAATACCGCATTCAATTAGAATTATCGGACCTGTTTAACATCATTGCACTGGTCAGTATAGGCGATGATGAAACCACCCTGGGACATTTGATTAAAGCCCTGGAGGAAATCGCCAACAGCCAGAAACTAAAGAATGTAGTAAAATACTTTATACCGTTACCTGCCATACCCGAAGCAGTTATTTCTCCCCGCCAGGCCTTTTACAGCGAAACCAAAACACTTCCCCTCAATGAGGCGGAAGGAGAGATCAGTGCCGAAATGATTATGGCTTATCCGCCGGGGATTCCCATCATCTGCCCGGGGGAAAGAATCACCCAGGATATCATTGATTATGTCAACGTTCTCAGGAGTGAAATGGCGGAACTGCAAGGTACGGAAGATCCAGAAGTTAAGCAAATCAAGGTCCTTAATAAACGGCTTGTGCTCATCCAAAACAAAGATAATATTGCTGAACAGGTAATTTAAAAAGGGCGAGACAATCGCCCTTTAATATTTTATGCCCAGGAGTTCATATTCCTTATAACCAACTTGTCCCGTTGCCGGCAAACCATGGCTTTTCTGAAACTCCATGACCGCTTTTACCGTACCATAACCGTATCTTCCGTCTGGTTTGCCCTGGTAAAAGCCGCGCCGCCATAATTTCTCCTGGATAAACCATACATCGGAACCGCTGTCACCCTGGTTCAGTCTTTTCAGACCGCCGGACATATACCCAAAAGGATTACCAACCACTGTTACACTTGTGCCATATTTAATCCAGGGATAAATTGTTTCTACATCTTTATTCCACATGCGAAAACAGCCATGGCTGGCCATGGAGCCGATACTCCACGGTTTGTTGGTTCCGTGTATACCGTAAACCCCCCAGGGCACATTAAGACCCATCCATCTTGTACCAAAACCCGTGCCCCAGTTAACCGCCTTACTGGTTACTTTCCAATTTCCGATAGGGGAGGGTGTCTCCGCTTTACCAATGGCGATAGGGAACTGGGCATAGGGTATCCCATTGTTTAAAACAACCAATCTCCGTTTAAATGTATCAATAACAATGGAGACTTCACCTGCGGGAGGGGGTAGCAGTGGTTTCCTGGCCATCACTTTTTCCGCTTCACCGGCCAGCTTCAACCAGACATGGTATCTTACTATGCCATCTACAGCAAGACCCATTTCTTTCTGAAATGCTTTGACCGCATTAACAGTCATCTCATCATATTTCCCTGTGATTTCACCGAAATAGAAGCCGGTCATCAGCAGGGCTTTCTGGACTTCTTCTACCACAGAGCTGCTATTAAATGGATCAGCCTGTAAAATATCGTTGAACTCCTCCGTACAACAGGTTTCCTGATGATGTTTGTCTGGCACGGCATAACTTAAGGAACAAGGGAAAATAACCCAAAGACCTATCAACACGCTAACGATAACCCTTTTAGACAGCTTAATTATTTTAGCCTCACCTCCTGGAATATATTTTCTCCTTGTTATATCCCAGTAATACTGCCACTGGAAAGTAATTATTGGGAAATCCCCTTTGAAAACAGAACATGGTAGCATTTCCCAGGTAATATTTAGTATATAGTATTTTCACCAATCCAGGTACTGCCATCATATAGTGTAGTAGTATCCCAAATTCAAGGTGAGGAAACTATGACACTGGGATTAGTACTTTCCGGAGGAGGCGTGAGGGGAGCAGCCCACATCGGCGTGCTTAAAGCTCTCCACGAAGCCAAAATCAAACCGGCTATGGTTTCCGGCACCAGTGCCGGTTCAATTGTAGCAGGACTATATGCCTATGGTTATTCCCCCGAGGAAATAAAAATATGTGCCAAGGAGATTTCTTCCCGCTATTTTGACATAGATTACTCGGGCATCCTTGCTTCTTTGGTTAATCTATTTTTCCACGGTACCCCGACCATCAGTGGTTTAATCAAGGGGGATCATTTAGAATATCTCTTCAATAAGTTCACCAAAGGCGCCTATCTGAAAGATGCCAAGATTCCCTTGGCCATTACGGCCGTAGATATTAACAACGCCCATATTGTTACGTTCTGTTCCCATCCCCTGCGCACTTTGCTCACAAACGACTACGTCTACCTCTATAATTATCGGTTTTCCGAAGCCATCCGCGCCAGTATCGCCATTCCGGGCATTTTTAAACCGAAAATAATCAACAACATGCGACTGGTGGATGGGGGTATCCGGGATAATCTGCCGGTGGATATTATCCGCCTGATGGGGGCAAAGAAAGTAATCGCCGTTAATTTAGGTTACAGTGGTACTCCTGTACCGGGTGTAGATAATATTATTGAAATAGCCCTTCAATCCATCGACTTGATGATTTACCAGATCACCAGGCCCAGTTTAGCCACGGCCGACATTATCATTTCTCCGGAAATCGAAAACGTAAAACACAAAGATCTTTCCAAAATTGACTATATTGTCGACTGCGGTTACAAGGCTACCCAAGAGGCTATGCCGCGGATCAAACAAATGTTGCTAAATTATTACTAATTCTTTAGCTGCAAAATTACAGAAATTTTGCTATAGCAGTTATATTATGTGAATACTTGTGATAAAATTGAATCAGACCTAATCTCCTTCCCTCTTAAGGCCCCCTTGGGGCCATTTTTTGTGGGATTGAAAGAGGGAAAGTATTGACTAAAAAACTAAGATATGATTTCCTGTAACTAGCCCTTCTGGGTATACTAAGAAAAAAGACACGGAACGGAGACAGGGTACAATGAAATATCATCTTGTCACTTTTGGCTGTCAGGCTAATGAAAGAGATTCTGAAACTATTGCCGGCCTTCTAAGAGAAATTGGTTATGAAAGGGTGGAGGAACCTACCCAGGCGGACCTCATCCTTTTTAATACCTGCTGCGTCAGGGAAAAAGCGGAAAACAAAGTATTAAGCCGTATTGGTGAATTGAAGGACTTAAAGTCCCAAAATCCCCATTTAATCATTGGTATTTGCGGCTGTATGGTGCAGCAAGAAAAAATAGTGGAAAAAATCCGCCGGCGGGCCCCTCACGTTGATCTTATTTTTGGTACCCATAACATTCATGAACTGCCGGAATTGGTGCAAAGCATCAAGAATTTGCGAGTTCCCCAGGTCCATATCCTCCCTGACCGGGAAGAAATAGTGGAAGGCTTGCCCAGTCACAGAGAATTCCCTTTTAAAGCTTTAGTGAATATTACCTATGGTTGTAATAATTTTTGTACTTACTGTATTGTTCCCTATGTCAGGGGTAGGGAAAAAAGCCGTTTGCCCGAGCATATCCTTAAAGAGATTAGTGCGATGAGCGAGGACGGGGTTCTAGAAGTCATGCTCCTGGGTCAAAACGTTAACTCCTATGGTAAGGACTTGACTCCGCCTACCACTTTTGCCGAATTACTACAACAGGTCAATGCCATACCCGGACTGGCCAGGATTCGCTATATGACCTCACATCCCCGGGATTTTAGTGATGAATTGATTTCGACTATTGCCGGGTTAAATAAGGTATCCCGTCATTTTCATTTACCCGTACAGGCAGGTAGTAATGACATACTCCGCAAGATGAACAGAGGATATACGAGAGAAGAATATTTAACCTTGGTCAGGAAAATTAAAAATACTTTCCCCGAGGCCAGTATTACCACCGATATAATCGTTGGTTTTCCCGGTGAATCGGAAGAGGATTTTGAGGATACCCTTAAGCTGGTGGAGGAAGTGCGTTTTGATTCAGCCTTTACTTTTATCTACTCTCCCCGCACGGGGACACCGGCCGCCAAAATGCCGGAACAAATTGCGGAAAGCGTGAAAAAATCACGTTTACAGCGGCTGATGAAATTACAAAACCGCATCAGCTTAGAGATAAACCAGCAGTTAAAAGGTAAAGTGATGGAGGTTTTAGTAGAAGGAGAAAGCAAGACCTCCCCGGAGATGCTGACCGGGAGAACAGATACAAATAAAACCGTTATTTTTCCCGGTCCCTTAAGCCTCACGGGAAAATTAGTCCCCGTAAAAATAACAGTTCCCCAAACCTGGATTCTCAAAGGGGAATTAGTTGAGGTAATTTAATACCTTGCTGTACCATTAAAAAGGCGCGTCAAGCTTTGGCTGTGCGCCTTCGTTATTTTTATTGATCATCCCTAGTCATAACAAGCCTATGGTATAATGGTATGGAACAATTGAAAAATTTCCTCATTAAGAAACTATTGGCAATTAGGCAGGAGGATTTATGTTAGGCAATACACCCATGATGAAACAATATCAGACCATTAAACAAGAGCTGCCGGATACTATACTTTTTTACCGTTTAGGCGATTTTTATGAGATGTTTGGTCCCGATGCGGAACTGGCTTCCCGGGAATTAAATATAACCCTTACGGGCCGGGATGCCGGCCTCAAGGAGCGCATCCCCATGTGCGGCGTACCCTGTCACGCCGCCGAAAGCTATGTGGCCAAGCTCATTCAGAAAGGTTTTAAAGTAGCGATTTGTGAACAGGTAGAAGACCCTAAAGAAGCTAAAGGAATTGTCAGGCGTGAGGTTGTGCGCATTATTACCCCCGGTACAGCCCTGGACAATCTTTCCTTAACAGTACCTGCCAGCAACTATTTAGCCAGCATTACCGGGAATGAGGCAGGTTTGGGACTGGCTGTTTGCGAAACATCAACGGGTGACTTTTGGGTTAGCCAGTTCACGGGAACTGATCAGTTAAAAACCCTCAAGGATGAGTTAACCCGTCTTAAACCGGCGGAAGTCCTGGTGCCCGCCGGGGCAGCTTTTAACCCGGTGCATCTCTTTGCCAATCAGGAAAAGCCCTTACTTACATACTATGACCCCAAAGCCTTTGCATACCATCTGGCCCATAAAACATTAAGAGAACATTTTCCCCCGGATTCCCTTCGTACTTTTGCAGGCAGCGATTATGCACCGGCTGTCTGTGCGGCAGGGGCCATCCTCCAGTATCTAACTGAAACACAAAAAGCCCCCCCTCGCCAAATTAAGGAGCTAAAATATGTCAGCCTGCAAAATTACATGACCCTGGATGCCACTACCTTTCGCAATCTGGAAATCACCCGTACCATCCGCTTCCATGACAAAAAAGGAAGTCTCCTGGATATTATCGACAAAACCAAGACCTCATTGGGTTCACGTCTCCTGCAGCGTTGGCTGGAACGGCCGCTCTTAGACCTGAAAGTCCTGGAAGAAAGGCTTAGCGCAGTAGAAGCCTTGAGCCAAGACTGGGCGAAGAGACAAGCTATCCGTTCCGCTCTCGCTGAAGTATATGATTTGGAAAGATTGCTCACACGCATTCTCTACGGGAGAGCCAATCCCAAAGAATTACTCTCTTTCAGGCAGTCATTGTCCGTCCTGCCCCAGCTTAAAAATATTCTCCACTCCTTTGCAGGGTCCCATCTGCTCAATACTTTGCTGAAATCTTTTGACACCCTGGAAGATGTTTATGCTTTACTGGAGAAAGCCCTGGAGGAGAACCCGCCTTACAACCTGAAAGAGGGGGGCGTTATTAAATCCGGTTACAATCCTACCATTGACCAGCTTAGAGAAGTCAGTACCAATGGTAAAGAATGGATTGCCCGTTTAGAAACGGAAGAAAAAGAAAAAACAGGGATAAAATCTTTAAAAGTGGGGTTCAATAAAGTATTCGGTTACTATTTTGAAGTCACCAAAGCCAATTTAGCCTCCGTCCCCGGCTATTTTCAGCGCAAGCAGACTTTGGCCAACGGCGAAAGATATATTACCGAAGAACTAAAAAACCTGGAAAACCAGGTGCTGGGTGCAGAAGAAAGACTTTTAGCCCTGGAAGAGGAGTGTTATCATAATCTCTTAAAGGAGATTGGTAATTCGGCAGGCAGGATTCAAAATACGGCAGAAATCCTGGCCCACATCGATGCTTTACAATCCCTGGCCGAGGTTGCCGTACAGAACGGTTATGGGCGGCCCCTTCTCCTGGAAAAAGAAAAAAATCACCTGGAATTCGAGGAACTGCGCCATCCCGTTGTGGAAAAAGTACTAAAAGATACGCTGTATATTCCCAACAACCTGCACATGCCGGAAGCCGTAAATCTCTATATTATCACCGGACCTAATATGGGTGGAAAAAGCACTTATTGCCGCAGTGTGGCCTTAGCCGTTATTTTAGGTCAAATTGGCAGTTTCGTACCTGCTAAAAAGGCCGTATTCTCTTTACGGGACAGGGTCTTTGCCCGGGTAGGAGCCAGTGATGACCTGAGCAGCGGTCAAAGTACCTTTATGGTAGAAATGAATGAAGTGGCCAATATCCTGAGCCACGCTACCCGGCATAGCCTGGTCATCCTGGACGAAGTGGGCCGGGGAACCAGTACCTATGACGGGCTCAGCATGGCCTGGGCCGTCAGCGAACACCTGGTGCAAAAGGTTGCCGCCAAAACTCTATTTGCCACCCATTACCATGAACTTACCCAGTTAGCCAATATGGAGCCCTCGGTCCACAATCTCTCCGTAGCCGTCAGAGAACGGGGAGAAGAGATTATTTTCCTGCACCAGATCATGCCGGGAGCAGCCGATAAAAGCTATGGCATCCAGGTGGGCCGTTTGGCGGGCCTGCCCGATTCCGTGATCCAACGGGCCAAACAAATTTTAAAACTCCTGGAACATGACAACTTTAACAGGCAAATACTCGAGCAAGAGAATACTCTTTCCCAGGATGATCCCCTACCCCAACCTGAGTTGTCTCCAATGGAAAGGGAAGTGCTGGATACTCTTGTAAAGACTAATGTACTGAATTTAACGCCACTGGAAGCTTTAAACTATCTCTACCAGTTACAGCAGAAACTCAACAAGGAACAAAGAAACATAGCGGCCAAATAAGGGTCGATATATCTCGAGGGGGGATAACCTATGCTCATAGGTATCGACGTGGGCGGTACTTTTACGGATGGTGTCTTACTGGACAACTTCACAGTGAAAGAATGGGTAAAGGTTAGAACGAAAGAAGATTTAACCCGCTCCATCCAGGAAGTGTTAAATCATTTGCTGGAGCATACCGCTCAGAAGACAATAGAACGCCTGGTCCTAAGCACTACCCTGATCACTAATCTTCTGGCGCAGAAAAAATATGAACCTGCAGGTCTACTGCTTCTCCCCGGGCCGGGCGCCAACCCCTACCACCTGTCCCTGCCGGGTGAATTTGTGGTCCTTAAAGGTGCCATCGATTACCGGGGCCGGATCATTGAACCTATAGATCTGAAAGAAGTAGAGGAAGCCGCCGGCTACCTGCTCTCCAGGGGTTTAAAGAGGATAGTAGTGACCTGTAAATTCAGCCAGCGGAATAACACCCTGGAAAAACAAGTTGTTCGGCATTTACAGCATAAATATCCTGACTTAAAGGTGAAAGCAAGTTTCGAAACCAGCGGCCTCTTAAACTGGGTGCGCCGCATCAATGCCACCTATTATACCCTGGCTGTGGAAGAGGCCTGTCATCATTTTCTCAGCCACATCTCCCATACCCTGGAACGAATAGGGTTAAAAAGTCCGGTCTACATCATGAAAGCTGACGGGGGCACCATACCTCTGGACCTCTCCCGCAAATATCCCTTAGAAGCTATTTTCTCAGGCCCTGCCGCCAGTACCTTAGGGGGCATGGCCTGCACTTCCCCGGACATCACCAGTGTGGTGATGGACATGGGGGGAACCACCACGGACCTGGCTCTTGTTCTCAAAGGAACTCCTTTGCTTTCCTCAAAAGGAGCCACCATCGGTGGTTTTCCCACTCCTGTGCGTGCTCTGGCCGTGGCTTCTCTTCCTATTGGCGGAGATACCCCTCTAGTTGAAAACAACCGGCAGCTGGCTTTTGGCCAAAGAAAAGGACCTGCCCTTTGTTTGGGCGGGCCTGAACTGACGCTAACGGATATTTTGGTATATCTGGGCTACAGCTCTTTAGGCCAAAAAGAAACCATCGCACCATTTCTTCATGACTTAGCAAACCGTTTGGAGCTTTCACCCCGGGAAACGGCGGAAAGAGCCCTGGACCTCCTGATTTCACTGCTGGAAGAAGCATTAACACAGATGTATACAACCTGGGAAGAAGAACCGGCCTATAGAGTGTGGCAGGTGATGGCCGAAAAAAGCGCCAGGCCCCGTACTCTAATTTGCCTGGGCGGCCCTGCCGAAGGCATAGGGCAGTTATGGGCAAAAAAGAGAGAGTGGCAAGTAATTGTCCCCACCTATGCCAAAATCGCCAACGCCATAGGCGCGGCTTTGGCCTGTACCACCTTAAACCTGGACTTTGTAGCGGATACGGAAAACCTGGTTTTTTATACCAGTATAGGGGGAAAACAAGGGACGCTGGAACATCCCTTACGTACTTTGGACGAAGCCAGAGCATTTGCCTTAAGCTTGCTGAAAGAAATGAAAGGGGACTGGCAAAACCATGAGCTGGAGCGGGTGGAGACCCTCTATGAGGAAGGGTTTAATATTGTCCGGGAGTGGCGGACAAGAGGGAAAATATATCAGATAGGGCTGCAAACTCCTCCCGGTATCCTGGGAAAGGTAAAGGGGGCATAGAAAGATGGAGAAAACAGGTCTGATATTTTTCCCGGCCTTTGACTGGGCTATTTCCCCCACCCACCCGGAAAGAGAAGAGCGTCTCCTTTATACCAGAGACCAAATTTTTGAGGAAGGCATCATTGATCATCCCAAAATTATAGAATACAAACCCCGCCTGGCCGAAGAAATCGATATTCAAAGAGTCCATTTCTGCGTACCCGATATAAAGAGCCAAACCACTACGGCTCACCTGATTTCTGCCGGCAGCACCCTTAAATTAGCCGATGCCTTGATGAGCGGAGAAATCCATAACGGCTTTGCCCTGGTGCGGCCGCCTGGTCATCATGCCATGCGTGTGGTTCACGGCAACCGCGGCTTTTGCAATATTAATAACGAGGCCATTCTCGTTGGATATCTGCGCACGAAATACAAAATAAAGAAGGTAGCCATCGTTGATACTGATGTTCACCACGGCGATGGGACCCAGGACATCTTCTACCATGACCCCGATGTTCTGTTTATCTCTTTTCACCAGGACGGCAGGACACTTTATCCCGGTTCCGGTTTTGTGGAAGAAGCCGGGGGGCCGGGGGCTTATCTCACAACCATCAATATCCCCTTACCGCCCGGTACAGGTGACAAAGGTCTTTTAAAAGTATGGCGGGAAATTATCAAACCGGCCCTGGAGGCTTTTCAGCCGGAAATCATCATCAACTCGGCCGGGCAGGACAACCATTTTACTGACCCTTTAGCCAATATGAAAGTGAGCGCCCAGGGTTATGCCCAGCTCACGGCAGAACTTAAGCCCCATCTGGCTGTGCTGGAAGGCGGTTATGCCATAGAAACGGCCCTTCCCTACGTTAATCTGGGCATTCTTTTGGCCCTGGCCCAGGAAGATTTCAGCTGGGTGAAAGAACCGGGCTGTCATTCCGGCCAATTAGCACAATCCCAGGAAGTTGACCGCTATGTAGATAAGATTATTCAATACTGGCAAAGTAAGCTGGCCGGGAAGAGACCTGATAAAGAGCAACTGTTTGGACCTGACAAAAAATACGTAAGACAGCGCAGCATTTATTATGACACGGACCAGATCCATGAACACCAAACAGAGACGGTAGAATACTGCCCCGACTGCCCTGGACTTTACACAGTTTCCTCCCAGGCGGCCAAGCATTCAGGTAAAAACTATAAAATCTGGGGCTTATCTATTCCTTACAATGCCTGCCCGTCCTGCGTGCAAAAAGGGTATGACCTGTGGGAAAAACCAGGGAGTCTTCCCGGTTATCATTTCCTTTATCTACAGGATAAATCCAGAGACGTATATCTTACCGGAAAATAGGTGATAGATTTGCCCAAAGTAAACCTCCTCGATGAACTAACAGCCAACCAAATCGCCGCAGGAGAAGTCATAGAAAGGCCTGTATCTGTTGTAAAAGAATTAGTGGAGAATTCTTTAGATGCGGGAGCCCAAAATATTCTGGTGGAAATTCGCGATGGCGGTCTGACGCTCATTCGAGTCAGCGATGATGGTGTGGGCATGTCCCAAGAGGACCTTTGCCTTGCCATCAAGCGACACGCCACCAGCAAACTCCAGTCCATAGATGATTTGCAGAACCTCTATACCTTAGGTTTTAGGGGAGAAGCTCTTCCCAGCATCACCGCAGTAGCCAGAGTGGAAATTTTTACCCGTGAAAAAGAGGCCCCGGCAGGAACCAAACTGCGCATAGAAGGCGGGGATATCAAAGAAATTACCCCGGCGGGGTCACCGGTGGGGACCACAGTTTCTGTTACCGACCTCTTCTACAACACGCCGGCCCGCCGCAAATTCCTGCGTCCACCGGGTTATGAGGGGAGCCTGATTCATGAACTCCTGCTGCAACTGGCCCTCAGCCATCCCGAAATCAATTTCCGCTTGCTGAACCAGGGAAGGGATGTCCTGAATACCAAGGGAATCAACCGCCTGGAGGATTTACTTACCCATTTTTATGGCAATAATGTAAGAGAAGCGTTAATTAAAATTGAAGGAAAAGCCTCCCAGGGCCATGTCCAGGGGTTCGTCACAGGAGCTACATACCACAAAGTAAACAGGTCGGCCATTCATTTTTTTATAAATCACAGGCGGATCATCTCCAGGGAATTGATGAAAGCAGTGGAAGAGGCCTACGAAAATACCTTACCCAAAGGACGTTTTCCTGTGGCCGTACTGCATATTAATTTACAACCCTCTTTAATCGATGTGAACGTTCATCCCAGTAAACTGGAGGTACGCATACGCGATTCCTCTTTTAGTAAAGATTTATGCTTACTGCTGAAAGATAATTTACAAACAAATTTAAGCCTTCCTAAATTTCTTATTTCCATAAAAGAACCGGCTTCCTTCAGCCCCAAACCACTTCCCAGCCAGGAATCATGGCAGGATTTTTACAACTGGCAGGGCCAGGCTGTTCCCATAAAACAGGAGGAAAACGAAGAAGAAAGTAAATTCAGTTATCAAGATGACGTGGAAAAGCCCGTTCATACACCCCCTGCACAGGTCCAAGAGGAAGTACCCGCTTTCCAACATCATACTGGCGGCTTTGCGAAAGAAGATTTGCCCCTCTTAAAGATTATTGGCCAGATGGCCGATACCTTTATCCTGGCCGAGGGTGAGGATGGTCTCTATATTATTGACCAGCATGTGGCTCATGAAAGGATTCTCTATGAAAGACTGCTGAAACAGGCGGAAAGCGGTACGGTAGAAAGCCAGCTTCTTTTACAGCCTGTAACCCTTCAACTGACTGCGATGGAGGAAGAACTCATCGTAGAACACATCCTGCTCTTAAACGACCTGGGAATTATCTTGGAGTATTTCGGCCCACGCTGTTACCTTCTCCGTGCCGTTCCCACCGGTGTCGACGAGGACCCGGGAGATTTCTTTTTCCAACTCCTGCAGGAGTTAAGCAATAAGGTAAAAAAATTAACACCTGCAGACATTAAGAAAGAAGTTTTGCTCGTCGCTTCATGTAAAGGGGCCGTAAAAGCCAACCAGAAACTGACTCTTGCCGAGATGACCGGTCTCCTCCATGACTTAAAAAATACCGATCATCCCTCAACCTGTCCCCACGGCAGACCGATTTTTTATCGTCTAACGCATACAGAAATTCTCAAAGCTTTTCGGCGAATCTAAAGAAAGGGGGAGCATACACCTGAAAGTTGCAGTTACTACCTCCCGTGAACTCCCAGCGTTAATTGATCGGGCTGTGAAGATTGCTGAAGAATTAGATATACCATACATACCCCGGGCTAAGAATAGCCTGCAAAAATTAAAAGAGATATATGAGCTGGATTACTTGCTGGTGGTTGAACAAAATCAGGTAATCCTCAAAGGAAAAGAGGTCCTGTTCTGGCATCCCAGTATGGCCGTTCCCCGTTTAAAAGCCTTAAGAGAAGGGAAAAATGACCCCATGTTGGAGGCAATGAAACTAAAGCCAGGCTATCACGTACTGGATTGTACCCTGGGGCTTGGCTCTGATGCTCTGGTGAGCGCCTATGGGGTAGGAAGCGAGGGACACGTCACCGGACTGGAATCCAGTAAATATATTGCTTTTATCACCAGGTGGGGACTTGAGAATTTTAACGGTCAGAACACCCATGTCAAAGCCCTTTTATCCCGAATAACCGTGATTAATCAAAGATATGAAGAATACTTAAAGAACCAGCCCGATGACCGCTATGAGGTAGTATATTTTGACCCCATGTTCCGTAAAGCCCTTCATAACTCACCATCCATGAATGCTTTACGGCCCCTAGCCAATCATCATCCCCTGGAGCAAGGGTCTATTCATGAGGCGTTACGTGTGGCAAAATTCCGGGTGGTCGTCAAGGAAATGGCAGGCGGCTTAGAATTCTTAAGGCTTAGCCCTGATTATGTTGTCGGCGGTAAATATAGTCCCATTGCTTATGGTGTTTGGGAAAAGAATGAGTGAAAAACCAAAACTTTGGTAACAATAGGAAAGGGGAGCATTACTTGTTACCCGTCATCGTGATTGTAGGACCTACAGCTGTGGGCAAGTCTAAACTTGGTGTGGAAGTGGCCTTTCAATTAAAAGGGGAAATCATTTCCGGGGATTCTATGCAGGTATACCGCGGTATGGATATAGGTACAGCCAAAATAAAACCTGAAGAGATGAAAGGTATTCCCCATTATCTCATCGATATTAAAAATCCTGATGAATCCTTTAGTGTTGCTGAATTTCAAAAACTGGCCGAAGAACATATCAGTCTTATCAGGGCCAAAAATAAGTTTCCCATGATTGTAGGTGGCACAGGGCTCTACATCCAGTCGGTAATAGACCCCTATGAATTCACGGAACAAAAGGATATTACAGAACAACGTAAGAAATTTTACACATTGGCTGAAACCTATGGTAAAGAATACCTTCATAACTTACTGAAAGAGATAGATCCGGACTCAGCGAAAAAAATCCATCCCAATGACCTTAAGCGGGTTACCAGGGCGTTGGAATATTTTGCAGAAACGGGAAGGCCCATTTCCCGGAATAAAAGTGCTTTCCTTAAAAATAAACAAAAATACAATACATTTTTTATCGGTCTAACCATGGAGCGCTCCATACTTTATCAAAGAATTAACCAGAGAGTAGACCAGATGATAGAGGAGGGATTAGTCGAGGAGGTTCGTGAACTGCTGGCCAAAGGATATTCCCCGGAACTTCCGGCACTGCAAGGGATAGGCTACCGGCAGATTATTGGGTATCTGAAAAACGAATATGATTTAGACCACGCCGTATACCTCATCAAAAGGGACACACGTCACTTCGCCAAGCGGCAGTTAACCTGGTTTCGCCGGGATCCCCGCATTAACTGGTTTAATGTTGATCCCCAAAAGAATATTGAAGAATTAATTCCCGAAATAGTTTCTTTATTTAGCAGGACTATCCATAATGATGTAGAATAGAAAAGAGAAGTTATCTAAGTTTCGGAGGGACACAGTATGACAAAACAACAAATAAACCTGCAGGATTCATTTTTAAATCAGGTCAGAAAAGACAACATCCCCGTGACAGTCTACCTTGTTAACGGTTTTCAATTAAAAGGCAATGTTAAAGGCTTCGATAATTTTACCGTTATTCTTGAAATGGAAGGCAAGCAGCAAATGGTCTATAAACATGCCATTTCTACCATCTCACCCTTCCGGCCCGTCAATCTATCCGCGGAACATAAAGCCTAGCACGAAAGTCCCCATACCGGGGACTTTTTCATTTCTTAGAGGTGGGCACGCTCCACTATTCCAGGCACCATTCCGCCGAAAATGCATAATTTGTTAACCCCCTGAACTAATTGTTACAAAACCTGACAAGGCCCCGGTGAAGCTTTCCAATCTTAATATGTTCAAACAAAAGGATTTCGGCAAAGAGGCAATCGATACTATGGTCAAGACTATAGGCAATTGAGATTGAAAGGGGCCTATGGTATAATCTTATAAAAGCATTGTATTATTTTACGATGAGAAAACCATGTCTGTTCACACCGTAAAAATAGAATTAGAACTACCAAATTAAGCAGGTGTGTCCCTCCCCTTATTAGTCTGAAGAGGTGATATAAGTGCATCAAATTTTATGGAGAGAGTGATGCATCAGGCTTTGGATATCGCAAATCTTGATAATGAAGTTGACGTTGATGAAGTAACCCTGGAAGCACTAAAAAAGTTGTATGAATGTTCAAAGAAAAGTGGGGTGCCTATTTCTTTTGACGTTGCAGAGATTGTTGAGCCAGCGTTACATTCTTTTGAAAGAGTAATAATGCCGGGAAGTGTAGGTTTGACACTTCATAACGCAAATCAAGAATTTATTGTAGAAAATGTATTTTTTCATCCGAAGTTCTCTGGACTCTGCTATAGAGGTAGATATACTTCTCAGAAGAAAAATTATAATACCGTTATTATTTTTCCAATAACATCTCTTGCAGAAATCCTGGGGGAGAGCCAAATAGGGTATTACAACTACCATACTGGAGAACTACATAAGAAATTAGAACAAGACATATAATACATGCTTGATTCCAGCGCAGAAAGTAGAGGTTTTTTACCCACCTGGTTTCATGATAGGGATTGTAGGATAATCTTCCTCAGAACACGAAATGAGGAGGATTTTTTTATGACAAAAGCCGAAATAAACCTAGCGAAAAAACACTATACAACTTCCGCAGCCGTATATATCAGTACCTTAGATATAAAGAACTTCCGGACCAGGATAGGAGGGTAAAGGATGGAAGAAAAATTTATGCAGGAAATTTTGCGGCAGGCGCCCTTCGGCTATGCTTACCACAAAATATTGCTAAATGACCGGGGCGAAGCCAAAGACTATATCTTTCTGGATATAAATCCTGCTTTTGAAGAAATGACCGGGTTAAGAAGGGAAGCTATCCTTGGGAAAAGGGTGACGGAAGTCCTGCCAGGCATCAGAAGCAGCGGTTTTGACTGGGTGGATTTTTACGGCAAGGTAGCCTTGACCGGCGAAAGGCAGGATTTCACTCAATATACAGAGCCTCTGGGGCGCTGGTATAAAATAACCGCTTTTGCTCCTCTAAAAGGGTATTTCACTACCATTTTTCAGGACATCACCTTGGAAATGGAACGTATACAAACTTTAGAGATGCAAAAACAAAAGATTCGAGAATTGGCCACAGAACTGGAAACCGTGTTCCAAGGCACCCAGGACGCCATGTTCCTTGTAAGGGTGGAAAACGGTGAATTCCGCTACATCAGAAATAACGCCGCCCATCAGACATTGACAGGTTTCAGTCTGGAGGAACTGCATGACAAAACCCCTGTTGAACTGGCAGGGAAAGAAATAGGCGAAAATATTGAGGTTAACTACCGGCGGTGCGTGGAGGCCGGGACGGCCATAATTTATGAAGAAACCCTCGAGCTTCCCGCTGGTGAAAGAGTTTGGCTGACAAGCCTCACTCCTGTATTTGAAAATGGAAAAGCAAAATACCTGGTGGGCGCAAGCAAAGATATCACGTTGCAGAAAAAGGCAGAAAAAGAAAGGGAAGAACTCCTCCGCCGCCTGCAGACCATGTTCAATGAACATACCGCTGTCATGCTCCTCATCGAGCCAATAACCGGCAAAATTGTGGAAGCCAACCCCGCTGCCTGTGCTTTTTACGGCTATACCAGGGAAGAACTCATTAGCATGCATATCCAGGACATCAACATGCTGCCCAAGGAAGAGGTAGAAAGACTGCGGCTTCTGGCCCTCCGGGGAAAAGAGAGGTATTTTGTTTTTCCTCACCGCTTGAAGAGCGGGGAAATCAGGCTGGTTGACGTTTATTTCTGCCCTGTAACTCATAGCGGAAGGAAATTGCTTTTTTCCATTATCTTTGATGTTACTGACCGGGAGAAGTATAAAGGAGAACTGCACCGGGAAAAAGAACTGCTGCGTACCACCCTCCTTTCCATCGGCGACGGCGTGGTCACCACCGACCAGGCAGGCAGGATAACGGCCCTTAACAGGGCAGCGGAAGAAATAACGGGCTGGAGTGAAGAAGCAGCAAAAGGCAGGCCCTTTGCAGAGGTGTTCAAGCTGATCAGTAAAAATACCGGCCAAGAGGTTGAAGAACCGGTAGCTAAAGTGCTACGGACGGGAAAAACTATCGGCTTGGCTAACCATACAGCACTGATCAATAAAGAAGGTCGCCAGATCCCTATCGCTGCCAGTGCAGCTCCCATCAAAGACGAGAAAGGTCAAACTTTCGGTGTAGTCATGGTTTTCCGCGATGTTACCCAGGAAAAAGAAAAGCAGGAAAAAATCCTCTACCTGAGCTACCATGACCCACTGACCGGCCTTTACAACCGCAGGTTCATAGAAGAAGAAGTCAAGCGGCTGGATATGTCCCGGGAACTGCCCCTGGCGGTAATCATAGGGGATGTCAACGGGCTGAAACTGGCTAACGATGTCTTCGGCCACGAAGAGGGGGACAAGCTTTTGAAAAAAGCGGCAGAGATCATAAAGGAAAGCTGCCGCAAAGAAGACATCATCGCCCGCTGGGGCGGGGACGAATTCCTCATCCTGCTGCCCCGGACTACGGCCAAAACTGCAGAAGAAATCATGAAGAGGATCAAAAACAGGTGTTTGCAAGTAAGCGGCGGAAAGGTGCAATTGAGCATAGCCATGGGTTATGCAGTGAGGACAAAAGAATCAGAAATCCTTAGGCAAACTATCAAAGAAGCCGAGGAATGGATGTACCGCAGAAAATTAATGGAGGGCAAAAGTTACCGTAGCGCCATTATCAATACCCTCCTTGCCACCCTGTATGCCAAAAGCACAGAAACGAAGGAACATGCCGAACGCCTGAAAAATTATTGCCTGATGATAGGAAGAAGAATGAAGCTTTCCGTCAAAGAACTGGATGAATTGGCTCTGCTGGCAGTACTGCATGACATCGGCAAAGTGGGTATTAAAGAAAGTGTCTTACAAAAGCCCGGACCTTTGACTTCCGCAGAATGGGAGGAGATAAAAAAACATCCCGAAATCGGTTACCGCATTGCTCAAAATACCCCGGAGCTGGCTTCTATTGCCGACTACATCCTGTGCCACCATGAGCGCTGGGACGGACAGGGATATCCCCGGGGATTAAAAGGAGAAGAAATACCTTTACTCTGCCGCATTTTGGCTGTGGCGGACACTTATGACGCCATGACCAGCGACCGTACGTACCGCAAAGCCATGAGCAGGAAAGAGGCAATTGCTGAGATAAAAAGAAATGCGGGGACGCAGTTTGATCCTGATGCGGTTGAAATATTTCTGGCGTTTATTAAGGAAAGGGGATGTATTGAACATTTGATGACAGTTTTAAAAGCTAAGAATTTTAAGAAATAAGTAGGCATTCCAGTGAATTGGTATAACAACTTAAAAATACGCACCAAGCTCATCGGCGGTTTTTTAGTCGTTGCCTTTATTGCCTTAGCTTTAGGCAGCTTCGGAGTGCACAACATCAGAAAAATTGACAATCTGGACATAAAACTTTACGAAACGATGACAGTCCCTTTAGGTGAAATGGCAATTATTGTAGAATCATATCAAAGGATGCGGGGGAATGTGAAGGACATTCTGCTGACAGATGACCCTTTGCCGTGGTGGCGGAAGAGGTGAGAAAGCTGGTCGAACATTCATTCGGCCCAGACGGCAAGCAGCATCCAAAATGTCATCCAAAAAGTACGGGCAGCCGTTGATAAACTCACTGCCAATGCAGGGGAGATCCTTCAATTTATCGATGATAAAGTAGCTCCCGATTATGATATGCTGGAAAAAACCGGTGAACAGTATGCAGAAGACGCGCGGTTTGTCAAAGCCCTTACCGAAGAATTTGCCGCCGCAGCTTCCCAAATTGCCTCATCCATCGGTGAAGTGAATACCGCCATTGAAGGAGTGGCGGCAGCCATTGAAGAAGCCACTTCTTCTCAGGAAATTGCCAATAATGTTACAAAAACTGCCAAAGCTCTGGAAGGGGTAGCCCAAACTGCCCAGGCTCAGGCGTAAATGGCCGAGAAGCTGAGTTCTCTGTGGCGAGGTTTAAACTGTAAATAATTGGTGGAGTAAAGCGATAATTTTGGGTGGTAATAAATGCGAATAGATAATATGCAAAAAAAATAAGAAGATACTGCTGGTGGAAGACAGCCGCTTAACTGCTAAGATTGTAGAAGATTTCTTGCATAAATGCGGGTATGAGATAGAAACCGCTATTACAGGGGAAGAAGCGGTGCAAAAGATAAGTGGCGGCTTTCCGCCGGACCTGGTTCTGATGGATATCGAATTGGCGGGGGAAATGGACGGAATAGATGACGCCCGCAGAATAATTAAATCCCGGGATATTCCCGTTGTATTTCTCACCGCCAACACATCCGGGGAAATTATTGATAAAATAAAAGAGGTTAAGGCTTATGGGTTCGTGTTAAAAGGCATAGATAAAGCTGCATTGCTATCCACAGTGGAAATGGCTTTGAAACATCATGAAGCAAATACCCATGCCAGAATGTTTGAGCGGCTTTTTGAAAACTCCTTGAATGAACTCTATATTTTTCATCCGAAGTCCTTAAAATTTGTTGCTGTAAACCGCGCTGCCAGAAAAAACCTGGGATATACAATCGAAGAACTGAACACCATGACACCCCTTGATCTCAAGCCCGAACTTAACCTGCAGAGCTTCAGGGAACTCCTTTCCCCTCTGGTCAGCGGGGAACAGGAGCAGGTCTTATTTAACACAGTGCACCGCCGGAAGGACGGTTCCCTGTATCCTGTGGAAATAAATTTACAGCTTTTGCGATTACGGGGAGACGTTAAAAGCATGGCTGAATTGATTAAGAACAGGATCCGCAAAATAGATACCCTGGCCCGCTGGGGCGGGGAGGAATTTGTTATACTTCTGGCCGGATACAACAGTAAAAAATGCGGCCTGTTTAGCGGAAGAACTGCGGGAAAGTTTAAGCAAAATGGATATACCGGGCGTAGGTCGTATAAATGCCAGTTTCGGAGTTGCCGGTTACTGTCCGGGGGACACGGTTGATACATTGGTGAATAAGGCAGACAACATGATGTATGAGGCAAAGGCTGCCGGCAGGAACTGTGTGCGGTATATGAATGAATGTGAATAGCTATTAAGATTAGCGACCCTGGGGTAACCCCGGGGTTTACTTTTGATACAACAATTTTGTCACTAACCCATGACAAAGAAAATGTCAATGACAAAAGTGCCGGTCTTATTGTTTTTATATGCCAGATACTAGTATTGTTAACCTATGAGGTGAAGGTAATGGGTGATACCCTAATACATTTCAAACTAAATTTGAAAACTGGTTTTTTCAAGTCTGAGCCATATATACTGACAATAACAGATGAATCGCTAACCTTTGTTCAAAGTCGCAAAAAATCGAGGAATGTAATAAATATTATTCCTTGCGCGAATGTCAAATCAATTGCTATTTTTGCGGGTTCACCCATGGAACTGGAAATCAGGACAGAAAAGGAGGCGTTTATTGGAACCTTGCAAGAACCTGTTGATTTGTACGGTGTGATTGCGTCCTTGGAAGCTGTTTTTGGCAAAAAGTTTTCCCACGTTTACAATTGCCATATTTTCTTTATCCTTTGAAAGTTATTTGTTCCAGAAAAGTTTGATAAACAGTTTCCTTAAAGCCGGTAATTAAATGTTGACCGTCTGTCAGAATGGGACGAACCATTATTGAAGGATTTTCTTGAATAAGGCCTATGATCTTTTCTTCCTGCATATTACCGAGATTGGGCTGGAGTTTTTTGTAAGTTTGGCTGTTAGTGGTCATTGTTTTTACCTTCGGCAAACGGTTCTTTTTTTACTTAGGGAGGAAGGTTGGGCTAAAGCCCTCCAGCCTATCAAAGACATGGTACCTGAATTTAAAAAGGCTTATGAAGCCTTGCGGGAAAAGTCCTATGCTCTGTTACTGGCCGGGGGTGGCGTAGGGTTGATTATCGCCAATAATTTTGCCAACTACAGCCGTTTCCCTGAGGCCCGTAATAAGATTGACAAGTATTTTGTCGTGCTGTTGATTTCTTTTGCGGTCAGTTATCTCATAGGGGAAGGGAAGAAAACCTGGCTTTTTAAATTTGCCAGGCTGGCCAGCAAGGATTTATCCCGCCTGCTGCAGAGAAAAATTCCTTATACCGACGACCACGGCCTTGTCCTCTTCACGGGCTTTGCTGTAGGGCTTTTGTTGGACGCACCCCTCATTTTATTGGAAGGGTACACTGAAGCGGAAAAAATGCCGGAGGCGGAAAAAAGCAAACTCCTGGCTGAACTGGCCAGCATAAAAAAACAATGGGATGAAGGGGAAAAAACGGCGGATAAAAGTGACCCCGGCTACAAAATCTTGAAAAATCAGTATGAGGAACACATAAAATATTTAGAAAATTCCATTCAACAAAAAGACTATGAAAAATACCTGCTGCAGGTTGACAAAGCCCAGAAGGAGGCAGAACTTGAAGCCCAAAGCCAGTGGGTCAAGCAAAGGCAGGTGGATTACATTGCCGTAAAAGAGGAAAAAGCCCTGCTGGAAGCGGCCTTAAAAGGCTACGGGAGCAGGAATAATGATGTGAAAAATATTGAAGAAAGGTTAAAGCAGCTTGCCGAGAGGGAAAGGGAGTTGACCCAAACCTTATCAGCCCACAATGCCATGAATGTTATGTCATCTTTTGCGGCATGCATAATTTGCTCTATGTAGATGCCTATATGGATGACATTACTATTGAAACCATGTCCGGCAGCGAGCTTTTTACCATCCTGATTAATTCCCTCCAGGGGCTTCCCCCCGGGGGAAAATAGAAATGAAAAGAAAGAACGGCCCTTGCCCGGAAGGTCAAGGGCCGTTCTTTCCAATATCGTGGCAAAGAGCTTTTAACAAAGATAAAACTTCCAGTTTGTCCCTACTTTTCAGGGGGATGCCGTTAATAAAGTCTTCCAGGTAACAGTAAAAGGCGTTGGTCATGTTTGGCTGGTTGATGGTAAAAAAGGTAAAAGGCGGGTCCTTTTTTATGATAATTACACCTGTTTCGTCCTTTACCGTCAGGCTGATGTCCCGGTGGAAGCTGCGGTGGCAAAGAAATAGTCGATAATTATTGTAACTTTCCAGCAGGTGGAGGATGTGTTCAAGGTGCAGTTGATATTCCTTTGGAGAGTAAAAGAGGACAGGGGTTCCGGCCAGTTCCGGCATTTCTACGGGGACCTGTCCGGATTTTATTTCCTGAGGAGAGGGCAGGGTTATGATTTCAGTGTAATAATGATGTCGGAGATTATTGATAAAAACCTGTTTCCTTGTATTCTGGACAGAAAGAATCTTTTCTTTGGTTCTTTTATCGGAGACCCAGCGGTCCAGGAGTCGGACCAGAAGTTCTTCCGGCATAGTGTTAACAGAGAGGGCATTGGATAACCTGAAACAGTCACCGACCTGCCCGGCAAATTCCGTAAGAAGATTTTCCAGTTGGGCTGATTTGGTGCCGGCAAAGACACGCATAAGGGGCCGGCACATGTTTAAATATTCATTAAATTCCCAAGTGAGAGTTTTGATGAAATTAATATCAGTGCTCAAGAGGTTGGCGGCTTTCTTTTCCAGACCGTGCAGGGTAGCGGAGGTCAGGGAAGCAATTCCCGGAGCAATAAACATTGTTCTCCGGAAATAATGTTCCCGGTACCTGGGGCAGTAGTACGGTTCAATGGCTCCTGTCATGTAAAAAGGCAGCCAGAAATCGATGGCGGCAAACATCTCTGAAATGTCGCGGCTGATGGTGTGGATGATTTTCACTCTGTTACCTTTTTTTATCACCTCAAAAAACAAGGAAATAAAGTTTGCAAGAAAGGCCCTGTCGTCCCTGAACCACTCCATGCTTTCGTCGCTGTACAAAAGCAGGGTGCAGGGGGCTTTTTGTTTTAGAACAGCGGATAAAAATTTGAGGACACCCTTCTGTTTACCTTCGAGGCCGTAAAACACTTCCGCCTTTAGGGGCACGGCTGCGGGGACAGCTGTTTCTTCCCTGGGGTAAAGGCAAAAGTCTCGTAAATTATCTATATTTTGCAGTTTTTCTAAAAATTTATCAATTAGCATGTTATCGGGCAAAATCTGGTCAGCGAGCCACTGGTGCAGCAGGTCTGCCAGCAAGACGGTTTTTTTGTATTTATCCGGTGGCAGGCCCATAATTTCCCAGAGAGCAGTCTTCTGAAAATCCAGCTTTGCCTGCTCTGAAAAGTATAAGGCGATTTTTTTTTATGTATGGACTATCCTGGGCAGGTACGCGGTTGCCTGTCCGCCAGCGGCTGACCAGGGAGGCATCGATGGATAAAGCCTTGGCCAGGCGGTTGTTTGAAACTCCGAAGATTTCCATTAAATGATTGAGTTTATGGCTAAAGGGCATAGTAACTACCTCCTGTGTATAATCCCATTATACCACGGCAAAAGCTGGATGTACCCGGATTATGCTGCAAGTTGAAAGTTGCGCGCTAGTCTGGAATAAGCACGCGGTTGATCATAGAAAAAAATACTCCTTCTTTTCAATGTTGTAAAAATGAACGGACTAAGTGTGGTGACTAATCCTCTTGCTCTAAAAGATAATTATTAAACTATCTTAGTAGCCTTTTTGTTATTTTAAAGGAATTGTCGTTTTTTAAAAGATTATAAAATAGAGCTACCCTGTGTTATTGCTTGTACACAGCATTGTAGATTTTCGATTTACGTTAATGAGGATTGTATGCCATATGCCAAATAATGCTAAGTTGTTTAACAAATATAAAAAGCTATGTCCGGAGAGATTTGAATCTGGAGATGAAGATGGGGAAGATTACCAATTAAAGCCGTACAAGCGCTCAGAACCTAAGGTAGGGCGCAATGATCCATGTCCCTGCGGAAGCGGAAAAAAATACAAGAAATGCTGTGGAAAATCATAGTTTATATCTATGACAACATAAATATTTTATATTATTTTTCTATATGATTCTTAGATATTATTAACTCAACTTTCGCAGTTGATTGATCCACTCAAATGTAGTAGCATAAAATTTTTGCCATAAAAATAGCAAAGCACCTGTATTTCCTGGCATAATGGAGGTAGCTACACCAAAATTATGAAAGGAAAGGTGCTTCGCTTGACCTCTATTTTATCAGATTTATATGACAAGGTCCAAACAGAATCCAGAGTCGCTCGGTTCATAAAACAATTCAATGTGGTTCGTGTGTTAAAAGAGTCTGGATTCAATAAAATTAAAGGGTTTTCCTTAATTGGTATCGTCGATTTTCTTCTGGCTTTAGTATTTACCCATAAAAATATGTTTCGGACAATGCAGTCATCCAAAGAGTTGGTTCAATTTGCCAAAGACACCACGTATCGCTTTTTGAACGATCCTCGTTCGGATTGGCGGCAATTTCAGTTGAGGCTGGGAGCCCAAATTATAAAGGATTACCTTAGTCTTTTGACTTCCAAAGAACGGGTCCGAACTATTGTGTTCGATGACAGTGCCTATTCACGGGATAGAAGTAAAAAGGTGGAACTTCTTGCCCGAGTTAAAGACCATGTTACCGGGAGATACTTTAAGGGTTTTCGAAAATTTACTGCCGGATGGACGGATGGAGCTACATTTATTCCACTGGCCTTTGCTCTACTGAGTTCAGCTAACCCGAAAAACCGTCTTTATGAGCAAGGTCCGGATATTCCCCAAGGTTCCCCGGGAGAGCATCGGCGTAAGGAAGCCGTACAACCAGGAACTACTGTAATGTTGGATATGCTGGATCAAATATTGGTTCTCATTCGAATTTACGGTTTGCGCTGGGATATCGAAGTTTACTTTAAGATGTGCAAGTCATTTTTACGCTTAGCCAAAGAATTCCAATCCCGCACCTATGATGCCATGATTGCACATACTACCATTGTCTGCATTCGCTACATGCTCTTAGCTGTTGAGAACCGGGAACAGAAAGACAGCCGGACTCATGGAGAAATCTTTTACCAGTTTTGTGATGAAGTAACAGACCTCGATTTTACCCAAGCGTTTCTTTATTTTCTGGACTTGTTTACCCAGACACTTCGGGAAAATTTATTTCTTTCGGAATTGATGGTGGATCAGCTTCTGGCTGCATTCATGGCTAAATTACCAAGTTTTATTAAAAATCGGTTGTGCCTTAATGCAGCATAAACCTAAAAATTTGTCAACTGCGAAAGTTAAGTAAATAAGTTGCTGTATTCAGGTGGCCTACCTTACAAAGAAGGCGGCCTTTTTTCCTTTAGAAGTCAATATAAATAATGCCATCCCCTTGCGACAAGGGACGGCAGACCGTGAAAAAGTCATTTTGCTAAATGCTATTGCAGCAGCTAAATCAGTAGTGACAAAGGATGTGCCGCCTTATACAATTGTAGGTGGAAATCCAGCTGGAATATTACTTATTAGACTGATTGGCAGGACTTGGTATGGAATATTTAAGCGGTGTTGTTGAACGAATCACATATGAAAACGAAGAAAACGGTTTCAGCGTAATAAAAATAAAATCCAAGGGTTTTTCTGACCTTGTTACGGTGGTGGGGAATCTTGCTGTTGTAAATATCGGGTCCATTGTTCGTTTAAAGGGCGAGTGGAAGGTGGATAGTAAATATGGAAGGCAGTTTGTAGCACAGGATTACCGGGAAACCATGCCAGCTACTATTGCGGGTATAGAAAAATATCTGGGAAGCGGGCTTATAAAGGGTATTGGTCCTGTGTATGCTAAAAGAATTGTCAACCATTTCAAGGAAGATACCTTACGAATTCTGGAAGAGGAAGGAGATCGCCTGATTGAAGTTGAAGGAATTGGTCACAAGCGGCTGAAGATGATCAAGAAAGCATGGCAAGAACAGAAAGAAATCAAGAATGTCATGCTTTTTTTACAAAACAACGGGGTTTCTACAGCTTATGCAGTAAAAATATATAAAACCTATGGCAATGAGAGTATCGATATCGTGAAAGCCAATCCTTACAGGCTGGCAGATGATATTTGGGGCATTGGCTTCAAAACCGCCGATAAAATTGCTCAACAGTTGGGATTTGAAAGGAATTCCTTTGAGCGCTGCCGCTCAGGGATTATTTATGTATTAAATGAGTTGGCCAACGAAGGCCATTGTTATGCTACCAGAGAGCAGCTTTTAAATGAGGCAGAGAAGATGCTGGAGCTTGAAAAACCTTTGATTGGTGAGACCCTTGAAAGAATGATTGCAGAAAAGACAGTCATAGCCGATGAAGATAACGTTATTTTTCTTCCCCCCTTTTATCATAGTGAAGTGGGTGCAACCAAAAGAATCAAAGAAATCCTTGCTGTGAAGAGCCCTTACCAAAGATTAGATGTTCAGGACGTAATAGAGGCAGTGGAGCGGGAAGAAGGCATCCTGTATGATGAGGTTCAAAAAGAAGCGATAAGGACTGCGGCTGCTGCAAAGTTCATGGTTCTGACAGGCGGCCCGGGAACAGGTAAAACAACTACCACCCTTGCCGTCATCAAGGTTTTCGAGCGGCTTGGCGCCAGGGTGCTGCTGGCAGCACCTACAGGCAGGGCGGCCAAAAGAATGGCGGAAGCCACCGGCATGGAAGCGAAAACAATCCACCGCCTTCTTGAATACAAACCTCCTGAGGGCTATAAAAAGAATGCTGAGAATCCCTTGGAATGTGATGTTCTTATCATCGATGAAACTTCCATGGTCGATATTATTCTGATGTACAACTTGTTAAAAGCAGTAGCCGACAAAACAATCGTCATCCTGGTAGGTGATGTGGACCAGCTTCCTTCTGTGGGGCCAGGAAACGTGCTGAAGGATATCATTGATTCCGGCATTGTCAATGTGGTCAGGCTCACCAAAATATTCAGGCAGGCCCAGGGAAGTGCCATCATCACCAATGCCCATAAGATCAACCGGGGAGAATTTCCCCAACTTAAAGGAGGAAAGAACAGCGATTTTTTCTTTATCGAAGAGGAAGATCCGGCAAAAGTGGTACAAATCATCAGGGGGCTTTGCGCCAAGAGGCTCCCGGCATACTACAAGGTTGATCCGATAAAAGATATTCAGGTCCTTTGTCCCATGCAGCGCGGAGAAACCGGTGCACATAATCTCAACATGGTGCTGCAGGATGCGCTGAATAAATCGGAATTTTCCATCAGGTATGGCGGAACAGTTTTTAAACTTGGCGATAAAGTCATGCAGATAAAAAACAATTATGATAAGAATGTGTTTAATGGAGACATTGGCAACATTACGCATATTGATCAGGAAGAAAGAAGGCTGGTTATCAATTTTGACGGAGACTTTGTGGAGTATGACGCAACTGAGCTTGACCAAGTAGTGCTTGCCTATGCTACAACCGTACACAAGAGCCAGGGGAGCGAATATAAGATTGTGGTTGCTCCCTTCACAATACAGCATTACATGATGCTGAAGAGAAATCTGCTTTATACTTGCATTACAAGGGCTAAAAAATTAATGATTCTTGTAGGAACAAAAAAAGCAGTGGGAATGGCTGTAAGCAATAACAAGAGTATAAGACGCAATACCAAGCTTACTGAAAGGCTTTGCCATAGCAAATGACTGACGTTACTGGGCAGCTTGAGTTTAAGGTATTTCCAGGTAATTCGCTTCCAAAGCATCTTGGGTTATGCAGTAGCATTTTCGTAGATTTTTGCTATAAAACGAAGTAGGGGTCATTCCTCTAAGATAAGTAAGCAAGACGAAAACGGCTTATCCGACTGATGATGCCTTAAGAAAAATTGTCTATTTAGCAACTATAGATATCAGCAAAAAATGGACTATGCCGATTAAAGACTGGAACAATGTTATGGCTCAGTTTATCTTGTATTATGGCGACCGCAATGCCGAAACAGTAAAAATTCTATAGGAATGGTTATCTGGCCGTTTCTGTGATACGGAAATACGTTTTTTACAACATAGGATTACCTCCCCGTTGAGCTATATAAGGTATAAGTGTTCACCCATTTTTTGTATATGCTGAGTATACAAATAATGTACAAATTTTCTTTGATTTAATTATTGCAGAGAAACAAAGAAAAATTAAGCAAGCAAGACGGGCGCTGGGGAAGACAAAAGGCAGGTATTGGGAGTTATGCTTAATCAAGGGAGAAACGCTTCAGGAAATCCTCTGGCGTGATTGCTTCCACTGGAGAGCCTGCAAAATCCTTTACATTGCGCGTGATGATATAATCAGCTTTCATGCGTTTTGCACAATGAGCAAGAAGAGCATCTTCAAAATCATTGATTGGCAAATCAAAGGCTTTGACGCAGTCTGCTTTCGTAACGTCAACAACTTCTAAAATGTCCATCAAATTCAGCAGGGCATTTTTGACAGCTGCATGGTCTTGAAGATACTTTTTTGAAAGATAATAAATGTCTGTTACAGTGTTTGCAGTCATGGAAGCGTAGAGCTTGTCCTTTGCGGCAAGTATTAAAACCTGAGCAGAATTCTGGGCAAAAGGTTCGCGTTTGCCGAGCACGTCCAAAATAACATTAGTATCAAGCATGACGTTCATGTTTCGACAGCCGCTCCTCTCTTGCTTCGCTTTCAGAGATAGTGTTTGGCAGTATTCCAATAAGCGATTTTACAATATCGGTTTTATCTTCAGAGGCATTGGTTAGCTTTGCAACACGTTTGCCGTTTTTTGTAATGATGATATCTTCCTTTGCCGCAAGTTTTAAATATTTGCCTATATTGGTTTTAAATTCGGTAGCGGTTATGAGCATATGAAAACCTCCTTCTTAAAAGTTTGCGCTATATGCATTTATATTATACCATAAATCGTACAAAATAATCAAACTAAATTCGAACATTAACCAAGCAGAAGGGGGCCTAAAACCTTGTGAGAAATCGGCCAAGAGCAGGCGCGCGGTCGCGCACAAAAAATCGCGAAATTCAAGGCGGGGGGTTAAGGCGGCTGCAAAATGCCAAACCCTGGAAGCTGCGCGGAACAGAGGAATACAGGCATGCCTGAAAAAGCCGCAAAAAACGGCCAAGATGCACTCCGATAAGGGCGGCATTACACTTGAACCTTTTACAGGTTCTGGAACAACCATCATTGCGGCGAAACAGCTTGAAGGAAGCTGCTTATGTCTTGAGATAAGCCCTATTACTGTGACCTTGCGCTGTATACTGTGGAGGTGTGTTTATGAATTTTAGTGATATTGTTAAAGCCATTCGAGTATACTTGGGAATTACACAAGAACAACTTGCGCGTGATCTTAATATCAGCTTTTCAACAATTAACAGATGGGAGAACGGACGCACCATCCCCAGCAGGCTGGCAAAAATGCGTTTTATTGAATACTGTTTGCAAAGAAATGTTGATAATGCCATCATTGCCGAGTTGAAAGACTTATAGTGTGAAGGCGCCACGGATATTTTCGGAAAGGGGAAAGAAGATGGCAAGAGGAGATTTGCTCAAGAAGCTGTTCAGCAGCTTCAAGCATGAAGATAAAGAGGGCTTTTACAAGATAGCAAATGAAATAATCGAGGATGAACAGAAGAAAAATGATGGGATACTGGCAGATGAACTAAGGATGATTTTGTTCAATGGAAACTCTATAAGCACACGTTAAGCACAATCAAGCCGAGTGTTCCCAAAGATGCGGATAAGGATGTATCTCTCAACTGCGAGGGAGAACTGCCACCCGGGCTATGGCTGGATCTGGACGAGGCGGCAGGGATCTATAAAATAATACTTCGGGGTAGATATTTAAAATGAGGTGAAATAATATGATGCAATATATACCATTAGGTGGAGCAGATGAAATAGGGGCTTCAGCTCACTTACTCTTAATCGGCGCTAGTGCGTACTTGGTGGATTGTGGTCAGAGACAAGCTAGTCCTGATCGTCCTTTGCCAGATTTTGCATTAATGCAAGACCTGCTAAAAGGTAAAAAACTGACTGCCATTTTTTTGACACATTCTCACTTTGATCATATTGGCGCACTGCCATTGATATCCCATCTTTATCCGGGAACACCTATCTATGCCACACCTGCCACGTGCGATTTGACCCGTGTCCTCTTGTTTGACAGCATCAAAGTGATGGATATGCGAGAGGGAGAAGTTCCCCTTTATGATGAGGAATTGGTTAAAGAGGCATTGAATTGTTTACGGCCCGTACCCATGGGAAGTTTTGTGTTGTTGCCCGACGGAACAAAGGCGCATTTTTTTCAGGCAGGACATATCCTAGGAGCTGCCATGATCGGTTTGGAAACCTCAGTAGGAAGAGTTCTTTTCACAGGAGATTTTTCTGTATCTGGGACCAGAACAATAATGCCGGCGGCATTACCTAAATTTTCTCCCCATCTTGTCATTACCGAGGCTACCTATGGTGACCGCCATCATGCGGATCGTAAACGTGAAGAAAACAATTTGGTTACTAAAATTTTTCAAGTGATCCGAGATGGTGGACATGTTCTGGTTCCTGCTTTTGCACAAGGTCGGGCACAAGAAATATTATATTTGCTTCGTTTAGCCCGTTTGAGACAAAAGGACAATGAAAAATTTCCAATATGGGTTGATGGGTTAGTTAGAAGTATAAATACAGTATATTTAAATCATATTAACCAATTGTCAAAATTCTTGCAAAAAAGGGTTCACAATGGGCAGCATCCATTTTACAGTGACTCGGTCAGGGCTATCGGTAACCCGGTCAAAAATGAACGAGAAGCAGCCTTGGCAGGAAAACCCGCATGTTTTATTAGCAGTTCAGGGATGTTAACTGGCGGAGCCAGCGCCTATTATGCTGAAAAACTCTTAAGCTGTGAAAAGAATGCCATTTTATTAACTGGCTATCAGGATGAAGAAAGTCCTGGGAGAAGATTGATAGAATTATTGGACAAGCCGGCTGATGAGAAAAAAATTTTGCTAAACGGGCAGGAGATAACTGTCAAATGTAGAGTAGAAAAGTATAATCTTTCTGCTCATGCCGATCAGCAAGAAATATTTGGGTTTTTAACAGCCCTCAAACCGAAGAGAGTCATCTTAACCCATGGCCAGGCAGAGGCCAGGGAAGCTTTGGCAGCAGCCCTAAGAAACCGTTTGGCAGTTTACCTGCCAAATAATGGAGAGGTGTTGGATTTTACATTTGGTCAGTACACGAGAAGGCAGAATACCGCTAAAGCAGCTGCTGAAGGGGATCTGGCAGCCTTTTGGAAAAACACCTTACTTTCCAGCGGTATCAAAGAGTATCACTTGGATGAAATGGCAGCTAAAATAGGTTGTGATACCGGTTCGCTGCAGACAAGACTTAAACAGAGCAGCTTGTTTAAGGAAATTTATCAGAATATTTGGGTTCCCTTGTCTGAAGAGGAAATAGCTTTACAAGGCAAAAGAAAAGAACTAATGAATAATTTGGGTAATTTGGTAAACAAGTTAATTGCAGTTACCTATCGAAATAATCCATGTTTGGCCTATTGCATCTCTCAGGATGACTATGGGATCAATGTTGAAATACCTGGCCAGGCTGAACAGGTATATATAAAAGCGGAAGACATTATTGGTATCTGCGGGACCTTGTCACAAAGTCAGCCAGAAAATGTCAATAATAACTGGTTAGAATTATTATTTAACCAGGAGGAATCCTCTGTGCAAGACTTGCGAATTAAGGTGTTTGATCATGGAGACAGCTGACAGGCTTGGCAAAGCCACGGTTTTCGTGTTTGGAACAGAATCAGGCACGGGAAATATTTATTGCTGCCCTGAAAAACTATGATTTGAATAAAGTGGGGATGAATACTGAGACCGGTGAAGTGATAATTTATTTTTACTTTCCGCAAGCCTTGCCGGAAGAAATAAACAGCATGCTGCTTGACTTGCTAAAGCAAACCGGTTGGACCTGGCGGATTAATCAGGAAACTAACATGGAGGCGCTGAAATTGAAATTGGCAGAATTACTGCCAGAGGGAGTTTCGCTTGTTAAAGAACCATCAATTTACCGGGAAGAAAATAAAGTAAAAATAAAAGTAATGTCAGCGAGTAATCCAGATCAACACCAGTGGCAAAGAATAATGCTGGACTTTAATAAGGTGACAGGATGGAAACTTGAGGTGCAAACAGAAACCCAACCTACTGTAATGGAAATTCCAAAAACAATCGGCGGCAAAATGGAGATTAATGCAGCGTTTAACCATATCAAGAACAGGCTTAAGGCTGAAGGGGCAGAAATATATAAAACCTCATTAGTGGAGGGCTCCATAAGGGTTCAATTTATCACACCCCAGGCAGCTGAGCCATATAAACAGGTGCTAAGCAAGCTGGAAGAGGAAACCGGATATGCTATCAGTATTTACTTGGAACCTAACGCATCCGCACTATTTCAAAAAGTTAGAAGCATTATACCAGTTAAGAAAAATCCTAGTTTATTCAAAGACAGGAGGGAAATCAAAATAGTTGTTGATGAACCTATAGATGAGGAAACTAAACAGAAATTAGAGCAATTTTTTGCAGAAACCGGATATAAGGTTTCAGAATAAGAGGTAAGTGCAGGCAAGCGAGGTTGGTTCTTTCTTTGTTTAACATAAAGTTTTTAAATATTTTTTGAGTTATCATTTTCTATTTATTTCCACCAACTGCATAACTCCTGTTAGGTATAAGGACTATTGGCGACTTAGCCAGATATGATGTAAAAAGTCTGGAAATGAGGCTTAAAAGTCATGGAGTGTTGATCTGGCAGTATGCTAATGGGATAGAAAACTCAATAGTACGTAGTGCTCATATAGGCATCAAGGGGATAGGCAATTCAACTACAACTCCCTTTGACGTTGAGGATATACAGACGGCCAATATGTATCTTTTGTCCCTTACTGAAACTGTTGCAACACGTCTGAGGGAGGCTGGTTTCTGCTGCAGCCTGGTCTCGGTAGGGCTCAAAAATAACAATTTTAGATATTATTCGCACCAGTGCAAACTTAATTCACCAACAGACTCCACAGATGAGATTTACTGTATAACAAAACAGTTATTCAAAGAAATGTGGAAAGGAGAACCCCTACGGCATTTAGGAGTTCGTGTCTCTGACCTAACACCTTGTAATTTTGTGCAGTTGTCTCTCTTTTCACATAAAGACCCGGTAAAAATGCGGGCACTGGACAAAGCTGTGGATTATATTAGGTCGAAATATGGACCCCGAGCCATCACCAGGGCCATATTTACCCACTCTAGGATTCCAGCTCTTAACGGGGGAGTAGGAGAAGAAGAGTATCCGATGATGTCAAGTATGATGTCAAGTATACTATAGAAGATCAAAAATATTTCCTGGTAAATAATGTATGTAACGGTCTCGGCGGAATGAAGTCCGGGGAGACCGTCACATTTAGATATATTCAGAATGTTTTCCCTTGTATACACAAAGGCAATCCCGGAACAGGTAAAACAACGGTGGCCAGAATCGTGGGGCGCCTTTTTAAAGAAATGGGTATCTTGCAGAAAGAACACGTTATCGAGGTGGAACGGGGGCGGACCTGGTGGGAGAATATATTGGACATACTGCTTTAAAAACGCGGGAACAGCTTAAAAGGGCCCTGGGCGGTGTCCTTTTTATTGACGAAACATACTCCTTGGCTCGTGGAGGAGAAAAGGATTTCGGCAAAGAAGCAATCGATACCATGGTCAAGACTATAAACAATTGAGATTGAAAGAGGCCTATGGTATAATCTTACAAAAGCATTGTATATTGAGGTGAAAAACTATAAGAGTTATTTTTTAAGGGTAAAGCTATTACACAAGCGTTAATCGAAGCTGAGGCTTTAAAAAGGCTGGCCGCAACCTTTTACGCTGATGGAAGCTTATCCCTGGTCAAAGCGGCCAAACTAGCCAAGGTGTCCAAACAGGACTTCTTGGATTTCTTAGCTGAGCATAATATCCCACTTAACTACGATATAGATGAGGTAGAAGAAGATTTAACCATGGTTAAGGAGTTTCTGCAAAATGAAGGTAGTGTCTGACTCAACGCCTCTCATTGCCCTATCCCGCATCAATGAATTAAACTTCTACACAGTATATTCGGCACCATAATGATACCTAATGCCGTATACGACGAGGTGATCTTGTAAAAAGCAGGTCGTCCTGGTATTGAGGAGATTGCAAAAGCTTCATGGATTATAAAAGAAGAGGTGCAAAATCGCCTTGCTGTTTCGACACTCCAAATGGACCTTGATCGCGAAGAAGCCGAGGCTGTTGCTCTTGCAAAGAGCTTGAGGCAGATTACCTCTTATTAGACGAGAAGAAAGCCCGAGGAGTTGAAGAAATTCAGAAATTAAAATCATGGGAACTGTCGGCATTTTGGGTCTTGCTGCAATGAAGGGACTAATTTCGGATATAGATGATACTTTTAACAAACTAGAGCAAAATGGCTTTCGATTTACAGAGAATGTAAGGAAAAAGGTCAAAGAAGGAATAGATAAACACAAATCTTAATCTAAGATTACAGAGAGTAAGCTTTTCACTGTAAAAGGACATTGGGGTATAGTTGGTTTACCCATTCTCCACTTCTTCAGATTTTGATGAATAAAGGATTTCATGTCATTGGAATGATCAAGGAGCTAAAGCAACGTTATATCTATGATGGAAGAGCGTTAAGCTCTATTTAAAAGTCCCTAAAAATTCGAAAGCTGAAATCTTGGGTTCCCTTCGCGTTACGACTTCTTCCGGATTATCACTAAAATTTTATTTATTCAAAACCGGAATAACCGGAGAGAATGGCTAGCCATGGAGGAGTGCATCATGGAACATGTGCACCAGGTTTACCGGCGGGAGATTAATACGACCCAGAGTGCCAGTGATGTGGGCACTACCAGCCTAACACGAAAGTCCCCATTCCGGGGACTTTTTACTTAGAGGTGGGCACGCTCCACTATTCCAGGCACCATTCCGCCGAAAATGCATAATTTGTAATAGATTTCGCAGCATGGAGGTGATAGTTTTTGGCCATGAAATTATCTTTTCATCCCCAAAAGAAAAACGAACCCCCCGAACTAATTGTTACAAAACCTGCCAAGGCCACGGTGAAGCTTTCCAATCTTAATATGTTCAAACAATTGGAAAAAACACCCCCCGTCAGTGAAGTTGAACTGACAAGGCGTAAAAGAGTAGAAGGGATTTTGCAGGAACTGGATTCTCTGGTAGGCCTTGATTCTGTTAAAAAGTTGATCATGGAAATACAGGCTTTTGTGGAAATTCAAAAAAGAAGAGCGAAAGAAAATTTAATCACTGAACCCCTGGTTCTCCATATGATTTTTCGCGGCAATCCCGGAACAGGTAAAACAACGGTGGCCAGAATCGTGGGGCGCCTTTTTAAAGAAATGGGTATCTTGCAGAAAGGACACGTTATCGAAGTGGAACGGGCGGACCTGGTGGGAGAATATATTGGACATACTGCTTTAAAAACGCGGGAACAGCTTAAAAGGGCCCTGGGCGGTATCCTCTTCATTGACGAGGCATACTCACTGGCCCGCGGAGGAGAAAAGGATTTTGGCAAAGAAGCCATCGACACTATGGTGAAGACCATGGAGGACAATAAAGACAATCTCATTCTCATCCTGGCCGGCTACAAGCAGGAAATGAACTGGTTTTTGGAAACTAACCCCGGGCTAAGGTCCCGTTTTCCCATCCATATTGATTTTCCTGATTATAACATCCGGGAACTCCTGGCCATTGCTGAGCAAATGTTAACAAAAAGACAGTATAAACTCAGTGAAGACGGGAAAAACGAGCTGGAGCGATTACTGACCGAAAAATTGGCCAAATCCCATGAACACAGCGGCAATGCGCGCCTGGTCCGGAATTTTATAGAAAAAGCCCTGCGCCAGCAGGCTGTTCGTTTAGTGGGGGAAAGCAGCCTCTCCAGGGAAGAGTTAATTTTCATCATCGCCAGTGACATCAAGTTGGCTGCAGAAAGCTTATAATATCTTTCTCACTATACCTCCCGATGATTTATTACCTGGTTTGTTGTGTAATACTAGGGATGAGGAGGGGGATTATGTGAGTTTACCCAGCAGACGCACAAAAAGAGAGAAGAAGAAAAACTACTTGTTTTATTTTACTGTCTTATTTTTGGCTTTTTTATCCCTTGTTTCACTGTTCACGGAAAATTACCCGGCCCTGGTTTTAATGGCGGGTTTAAGTTTCATTTTAAGTTTACCCAGGCTGTTTTCCAAAAACCCCCGCTTGCTTCACCGTACTCTTTTGCTTGTTTTTTTCTTTGTCATTTGGTTAGGTGTCTTTCTTGGGGTAATTCCTTAAAAAGCGAAATAACTGGAAATTACCCCTCCCGTATGCTATAATTTGTGCAAAGCTGACACTCCTTTTAAGGAGTGTTTTTCCGTGCCAGGGCTAAAAAGGGAGGAGTAACAGGTGGCTCTTTATGGCAATACAACAAACATTCGTAAAGATGTAATGCTGCAACTGGAGAAACTGGCGGAAACAACTTTTCCCAAAGACCTCCTGGTAAGTCCGGAACTGGCGGAACAATTGGCCTTTCTCACCTTTAAAATCAACCGGGAGATAGGTGTTTATCTTGACCGTCACGGCTATGTGCTGCATGTCATGATAGGTGATGATAAAACCACGCCTTTAATTAAAGAAAATCTCCGCCGGGGAGAAGACCGCCTCTCGGGTCTGAGATGTATACATACCCATCCCAGCGGCGACAGCACTTTAAGTGAACCTGACTTGACCAGTTTACGGGAGTTTCGTCTTGACGCCATGGTAGCCATTGGCATAAGTGAAGACAAAGTTACCTCCATTAACGTTGCTTTTCTTGAGCCCAATCTGGAAAGCTTTAAAGTCTATGGGCCTTTCAGTCTTGAGCAAATAGACAAATTCCCTTTTACTGAGATCTTGCAGGAAATTGATAAAGCCATTTCTAAACCTCCCGCTTATCTGGTGAAGCAGGAGCAGGAAAGGGTTCTCCTGGTGGGTCTAAAAAAACAAGATACCGGTTTACTGTCTCCCGAAGAATCACTGGTTGAGTTGGAAGAACTGGCCAAGACCGCAGGTGCGGAAATAACCGGTAAAATCCTTCTCTCCAGGGATAAGCCCGATCCCGCTTTATATATCGGAACGGGAAAAGTAAAGGAACTGGCTTTGCTCCGGCAGCAGCACAAGCTTGATGTCATTATCTTTGATGACGAACTATCACCCAGGCAGCAAAATAACCTGGAAGAATCCCTGGGCTCCCGCGTGATTGACCGGACTGCCCTGATCTTACAAATTTTTGCCGACAGGGCCAAAACCAAAGAAGGAAAGCTCCAGGTGGAGTTAGCCCAGTTGAACTATATGCTTCCTCGTTTAACGGGTCAGGGTACCAGCCTATCCCGTTTGGGAGGGGGAATCGGTACCAGAGGCCCCGGTGAAACCAAGCTGGAAACGGACAGGAGAAGAATTCGTTTACGCATTCGCGACCTGCAAAAAGAGATAGAAGAAATAAAAAAACAAAGAGGTATCCTGCGACAGCAGCGTGAACATACCCAAATACCTGTAGTAGCCCTGGTAGGTTATACCAATGCAGGCAAATCCACCTTGTTAAACGCCCTGACCCAGGCCAACGTGCTGGCGGAAAACAAACTATTTGCTACTTTAGACCCCACCACCCGCCGGCTCCAGTTGAAACAGCGAGAAGTGTTGTTAACCGATACCGTTGGCTTTATCAACAAACTTCCTCACCAACTGGTAGCTGCTTTCCGTGCTACCCTGGAAGAGGTTGTTCATGCAGACCTGCTTTTGCACGTGGTAGATGCCAGTCATCCCTCTTATGAAGGACAAATTACGGCGGTTAACCGTGTCTTGGAGGAATTAAAGGTCCTTACGAAGCCCACCATCCTTGTTTTAAACAAGTGGGATCTGGTAAAAGACCCCTTAGAGGTATTGCCGGTAGCGGGGAAGTATGAAGCAGTTATCCCCATTTCAGCTTTAAAAGGGACCAATCTCCCTGAGCTCCTGGAGTTAATTAATGCTCACTTACCCAACAAACCCCTGCAAGTAAGATTATTAATACCTTTTAACCAAACCGCCCTGCTCAACACCCTATATCATGAAGGAGAAGTCATTCAAACAGAATATGTGGCGGAGGGTATCCTATGCGATGCCTATCTTTCACAACCCTGGTTAAATAAATTACAGCACTATATATGGCAGAAGGAGTAAATTATGTCCAGTTTCTCTCAATCCTTGAAAGAGGATTATCATATTGACGATCACATCCTAAAAGCTTTGGAAGAGGCCTATAGCGCATGTCAACCGTATTTTGAAGCTATCACAGAAACAGCTCAAATGAACCAACTCAAAGTATTAAGAGCCTTTCAGGCCAATAATGTGAGTGATTTTCATTTTCACGGTTCTACCGGCTACGGGTATGGGGACAGTGGACGTGATACCCTGGAAGATGTTTTTGCCTCTCTTTTCCGGGCCGAAAAGGCCCTTGTCCGGGTCCAAATCGTCTCAGGTACCCATGCCATTGCCATAGGGTTACTGGGCAACCTGCAAAGAGGTGATGAAATTATTGCCGTTACCGGCAGACCCTATGATACCCTGTTAAAAGTCATTGGCTTGCATGGAGAGTATGGTTCTCTCATCCATAATGGTGTAGAATATACGGAAATCCCCCTCACTCCAGATAATAAAATAGACCTGGAAACATTGTTCAGGCATATTACCGAGCGCACGAAAATCCTCCTGTTTCAACGTTCCAGGGGATATGACTGGCGTCCTTCTTTCGCTATTGAAACCTTAGAGAGTGCGATTTGTACCATCAAAGCCCGTTTTCCCCAGGTAATCTGTTTCGTTGACAATTGTTACGGTGAATTTGTAGAAACCCGGGAGCCCATTGAAATTGGAGCCGACCTGGTGGCAGGTTCACTGATTAAAAATCCCGGCGGCGGCTTGGCTTTAACGGGAGGATACCTGGTGGGCAAAGAAACTCTTATCAATAACAGTGCTACACGTTTATCGGCACCCGGTATAGGCCTTGGTGTCGGTGCGAGTCTTAACTTTAACCATACCGCTTTTCAAGGTTTATTCATGGCACCTCACATCGTGGGAGAGGCCGTCAAAGGTGCTGTTCTGGCAGCCAAATTTTTTGAACTCCTGGGTTATACTGTCAATCCTTCAGCAAAGGAGAAACGTACTGATATTATTCAGGCCATCCAGCTAGGCAGTAAAGAAAAAATGATTGCCTTTTGCCGCGGCTTACAGAAGGCTTCTCCCGTAGACTCTTCCGCCAGACCAGAACCCGCCCTTTTACCCGGTTATACGAACGAAGTTATCATGGCCGGTGGTACCTTTATCCAGGGTTCATCCATCGAACTAAGTGCCGACGGCCCTATCCGCCCGCCTTTCAATATCTACCTGCAGGGCGGTTTAAATCTTGCCCATATAAAAATAGGCCTGGTGCTGGCAGCACAGGAAATACTCCATACCTAAAAGGAGCGTTGCTGATGGAACCCTTGTGGACATGGTTGGCCCTGGCTTTAATGGCATTAGGGACCCTGGGAACTTTGTTTCCCATTTTGCCCGGGCTGCCCCTGGTAACCCTCGTAGCTCTTGTCTACGGCTGGCGAGAAGGTTTTGTCAAAATTGACACCTGGTTTGTCACTATAAGCATCGTACTTACCGTACTGGGACTTATCCTTGAATACATCTCCGGTCCTTATGTAGCCAAAAAACTAGGTGCGACAAAAGCCGGAGTGTGGGGAGCTTTACTGGGAGGCATTGCCGGCCTTTTATCCCTCGGACCCCTTGGGTTGCTCCTGGGCCCCTTCCTGGGTGGTGTACTAGGTGAACTCCTCTTCGGCAAAGCCCTTCCCCAGGCAGCCAAAGTGGGCTTTGGTTCCATGATCGGTACTTTACTGGGTAACATGACTAAGTTTATCTTAGCTTTGTTTATTACGGTCTGGTTTGCTTTACGGGTTTTTTAAGAGTGAAAAATAGAGCTGTAGATAATATCAATACTTTTTGCCGGGGAGCATAAAATGATGTTAAATAAAAAGTAAAGGTGGGTTAGCCATGAAAAAAGTGAAAGTTGCCCTCCTCTTTGGCGGACGTTCCGGCGAACATGAAGTTTCACGTAATTCCGCTTACTCTGTGGCTAAGGCTTTAAGTGATAAATATGACGTCTTTGCCATTGGTATTTCCAAAGAAGGTGAGTGGTATGGCCCCGTACCTCTAGAGGACATAAAACAATTTGTACCGGAACATTACGCGGATAAAAAAATAACGATCCTTCCCCATCCTGCCAGCGGAGGTACTATTTATCAACTACCCGGTCTTAAACCTGTCCACCAGGCCGAAGTATTCTTCCCCGTATTACATGGTACCTTCGGAGAAGATGGTACCATTCAAGGATTGTTGGATTTGGCCCAAGTACCCTATGTAGGTGCTGGTGTACTGTCCTCATCGGTAGGCATGGATAAAATCTTTATGAAAAAAATCTTTGCCGAGGCGGGTTTACCCCAAGTACCCTATCTATACTTTTTGAGAACACTTATTGATAATCATATTGATAAAATAATAACAGAAATAGAAGAGAAACTGGGTTATCCCTGTTTTGTCAAACCTGCCAACCTGGGCTCCAGTGTGGGAATTTCTAAGGCAGTAAATAGGGGCCAACTGGAAGAAGCCCTCAAAAAAGCCGCCCGCTATGACAGAAAAGTCATTGTGGAGAAAGGCCTTTCCGTCCGTGAACTGGAAGTAAGCGTTTTAGGCAATGACCAACCAAGGGCCTCCCTGCCCGGTGAAATAGTACCCTGTAACGAATTCTATGATTATAGAGCTAAATATATTGATGACCGCTCAGCCCTTTATATTCCTGCTTCCGTACCGGAAGAAGCGGTAAAAAGATTACAAGAACTGGCTGTAGCGGCCTTTAAGGCTTTGGATTGTGCCGGACTTTCCCGGGTAGATTTCTTCCTTACCAAAGACACTAATGAAATTCTCATCAATGAAATCAATACCATGCCGGGTTTTACTACTATAAGTATGTATCCTAAGTTATGGGAGTACTCCGGCCTGCCCATTACCGAACTTGTTGACGAGTTGGTTAGATTAGCTGTAGAGCGTTTCGCCGATAAAAAGAGAAATATAACAACTTATGAGGAGTAGAGAACATGTCCAAAGAAATTGTTTACACAGAAGAACAGCTTCTGAAGCACTGCCAGTCTCTTTTTGTAAAACACGGAGTACCGGAGGAAGATGCCCTTATCGTTTCCCGCATCCTGGTCCAGGCCGAGTTAGAGGGTGTAAAAACCCATGGGATCAGCCGTATTCCCAGTTACTTAAAGAAGATTAATTTGGGGACGATTAATCCCCGTCCTAACATTTCCGTTGTTAAGCAAAACCCTGCCAGCATTGTACTGGACGGGGACAATGGTTTAGGTCAAGTGGTAAGTCACAGAGCTATGGAAATGGCTATGGATTTAGCTAAAACTTCAAGTGTGGGTCTCGTTTCTGTCCGAAACAGCAACCATTTCGGGGCGGCTTCTTACTACTGTCAAATGGCCGCCAAACAAGACTTTATAGGCATGGCTTTTACTAATTCACCGCCGGGAATACCACCCTGGGGGAGTAAAAAAGCCTATTTCGGCACTAATCCCATTTCTTTTGGTTTTCCCACGGCGGGTGAATTTCCCGTGATTATTGACATGGCCACGAGTATTACAGCCCGCGGCAACATTATCCTGGCAGCAAAAAAAGGGGAAAAGATTCCCCTCGGTTGGGCTCTGGATGAGGAAGGGAAACCTACGGATGACCCTCATGCAGCTCTGGCTGGAGCAGTTCTTCCCATGGCGGGTGCTAAAGGATATGCCCTGGCTTTAGCCATAGAAATACTGTCTGCCCTTTTAAGCGGTGCAGAGATAGGTGTAAACATACCACCCGTAACAGATCTTGAGAGTAAAGCTAATATCGGTCATCTAATCGGCGCTATTAACATCGACTCCTTTTTAGCAAAAGAAATTTTTAAAGAACGATTACTCCACATGATTGAAGAAATTAAAGAACAGCCCTTAGCCTACGGGCATCATGAGATCCTTATCCCTGGTGAAAGAAGGTACAAAGAAACCTTGCGTAGAAGTAAAGAAGGAATAAAAATCAGTGCAGACTTAGCTAAAGAATTGGAACTTATCTAGAATAGAAGAATTTAAGAACAGGTCAACTTGCAGGTTGACCTGTTGCTTTTTGTAAACTGGTATTACCACAGACCAAGTGAAAAAATATTTAGTAAAAAATTCATTATAGAAGCAGGTATTTTAAATTTTATAAAGAATATGTATAGCAAAGTGGTATGACCACTAACCAACATTCCAGTTCTTAGAGATTGTTAAGCTGGGCAGGAAAGCAGTAGAACAAAGTTAAGTTTGAAATAACGGCTTATAGATGACTAGTGAAATCTATTTCAAACTTAATTGTGTTTGATTGTTTTCCCCTAAAAGCATGACAACGGATCAAGAACACAAAACCTTGTTCCGTTCTAAGAACTGTAAATATTAATAATAATTTATAAGGAGGTAACTAGTATGTCCACAAAAATTTCGTGGGTAGTTGACGAAGTAAAAGACAATGTCGCAACTATCCTCAGCACTGAGATTAAAGCTGGTATGACCATTCCCGTCTCAGTCGCCGGCCAGGAACTGCAAATCAAAGTAAATGCTGACATCCCCTACGGCCATAAAGTTGCCATCAAACCCATTAAAAAAGGGGAAACCGTTTTTAAATACGGTTTGAGCATTGGTACTGCCATGACAGATATTGCTGTGGGCGACCATGTCCACGTCCACAACATTGAACCCAATCGCGGCCGTGGTGACCTAGCCGCCGCAGCAAAGAAAGGGGAGTGCAAATAATGGGAACTAAATTCTGGGGATATAGACGTCCAAACGGCGACGTAGGTTGCCGCAACCATCTTCTAATCCTCTCCGGCACCATCTATGCCAACAGCGTTTGCGAAAGGGTGGCCAACACCATCACTGGTGCTGTACCTATCACTCACCACTTAGGGCGCTGCCAGACCAAGTCTGACCTGAGACAAACTTTCTGGACACTGGTTGGTATGGGCCAAAACCCCAACGTAGGGGCAGTAGTGGTTATTGACCATTTTAGAGAAGAAGGCTGTACTTCTGAAGAAATTGCCCACGAAATTGCCAAGACCGGCAAACCTGTGGAAATCGTCAACATTCGTGAAGCCAATGGCGCTATTGAAGCCACCGCTCAGGCTACAAGAAAAGCCATGTATCTCATGCGGGAAATCTCCAAACAGCGCAGAGAAGAAGCAGACATTTCCGAACTCTTGTTTGGCTTAAACTGCGGGACCTCTGATACTACTTCCGGACTATCCTCCAACGTGGCCCTTGGTGCCTGTTCCGATAGAATTTACCGGGAAGGCGGTCGTTCCATCCTGGCGGAGTTCCCCGAATTAATGGGTGCGGAGGATTGGCTCACTGCCCGTTGTGTTACACCGGAAGTAGCACAAAAATTCCTTGACTATATTAAGCAATATGAAGAGAGAATCCTGGCTACCGGTGAAGACATCCGCGGTTCTCAACCTACCGGTGACAACATCGTGGGCGGAATCAGCACCATTGAAGAGAAGTCCTTGGGCGGCGCCAAGAAAGGTGGTTCCCAGCCCATCCAGGATGTTCTCTGGATCTTAGAGAAGCCTAAGAAAGATCCAGGTCTTTACCTGATGTACACACCCGGTCACGGTTCCGAATCCATCACCGCTATAGCTGCAGCCGGTTCCCAGCTCCTGGTCTTCTCCACAGGCGGCGGCCATACCATCAACCATCCATTGATGCCCACCATTAAGATTACCGGTAACATCAATTCCTGGAACCGGATGAGCGATACCGTAGACTTAGACTTAAGCGGCATCTTGGCAGGCAAGGTTTCTATCGAAGAAGCCGGCGACATGATCTTCAACGAAGTAGTGGAAGTACTGAACGGCAAACTCACCAAGTGTGAAATTCTCAAAGAAAACACCGGTTTTGCTATCCACAGAATAGGACTTAGCATCTAATCATTTCATAAGAATAGGGGCCTGAACCCAGGCCCCTTCCCACAAACTCTCATTAGAGAGGTGTGTTATTTTGTTTAAACCCATACCGAAAGACCCCGTAAGCATACACGAAAAAATCGTAAAAGAAATCCAATCTTCCATCCTGCGCGGTAAGTTAAAACCCGGTGATAAGCTTCCTTCGGAACGCACGCTGGCAGAGCATCTGGGCGTCAGTAGGACATCTTTGCGCGAAGCTTTAAAAATTCTGGCTGCCTCAGGTGTGGTCACCATCAAACAGGGGCAGGGTATCTTTGTGGCGGAACAGCCTCAGCCGGATATCTATAAAGTTCTCTCTAACCGCGTCTTTACCGAAGACTACAGCCTTGAAGACTTATATGATCTGCGTAAAGTTCTGGAGACGCAAGCCGTTGTCTGGGCCGTGAGAAGGGCATCTGAACAACAGTTGCAGCAGCTCAAGCAAATCATTGCCGAAACCAGACAAAAAATTTCAGAAAATCCAAACAACAGTATTGCCATTCTTACTGAGCACGATACAAATTTTCATAATGCCTTGGCCGAAGCTTCCGGAAATAAAGTACTGGTACGTGTTATGCAAAACCTCCTGGACTTAATCGAAGAAACACGAACACGAGCCTTTTTGATACCAGGAAGGGGGAAGAAATCTTTGGATGACCACCAAAAAATTGTAGATGCCATATCTTCCCGTGACAGCGACGAGGCTCGTCAGGCAATGTATTATCATTTGGAATCGGTAGCGGAGGATATTCGTAAAGTTAATGAATCTACTGGTTTTATCAATATGAACAAAACGTGATTTTTGTTAGTTTATTTTTATTTCACATGTGAATTATTGCACAATTGTCTGCGGATTACAAAACAGAGGGGGTATATATTTGCGTAAGGCTAATATTATCGTTGCCTCTACACTCTTAGCTTTATCTATCTTTATTATTTATCAGGCCAAAAAACTACCGGCTTCCATACCTGGGGCCGGACTAGGACCTGGGGTAGTTCCATTCTGGTTAGCACTGTGTCTTGCCTTTCTTTCATCTTTACTTCTCATCACCAATCTTCTTAATATCGATAAATATGCCAGTGGGCAAATCATCCTCAGCCGTCAAGAATTGATGAGTGTAGGCGTTATCTTCTTAACACTAATTTTGTACATGATTTTTATGGAATATCTCGGATTTGGTATCGCCACCATATTCCTTGTAACTTTTTTAAGTAAGAGATTGGGTAATTATGCACTGTGGAAATGCAGTCTGCTGGGTATTGTTGTGGCAGTTGTTTCCGTGCAAGTTTTCCGGAACTTTTTAAGCATGCCTCTGCCCACAGGTTTTCTGGGTTTTTAGCGGATTAATGTGAGGTGATTCTATGTTAGAAACTTTATCTCAGTTGATGAATGGTTTTGCTATAGCCCTGGCTCCCCAAAATCTCTTATTTGGTTTTATCGGTTGTTTGCTTGGCACGCTCATCGGTGTACTGCCGGGTATAGGGCCAACCTCCGGTATAGCCATGCTTTTACCCTTAACCACAATCCTGGAACCCACAGCCGCCATTATTATGCTGGCAGGGCTCTATTACGGAGCCATGTATGGAGGTTCCACCACCGCTATCCTGGTAAACATTCCCGGGGAAGTTTCCTCTGTACCAACAGCCCTGGATGGTTACAAATTAGCCCGTCAGGGGAAGGCTGGTTTAGCCTTATCCATGGCAGCCATCTCTTCCTTTGTGGCTGGAACATTAAGTTTATTAGGCTTGACCTTCTTTGCACCTAACCTGGCCAAAATGGCCTTACAGTTTGGCCCCCCGGAATACTTTGCACTCATGGTTTTGGCCCTTAGCGTTGTCGTTAACCTTTCGGGAAGATCCCTTTTAAAAGGACTCATCTCAGGCTTTGTTGGTTTCTTAATCGCCTCGATAGGTATGGATCCTATGACGGGTGTTAACAGGTTTTCCTTTGGCAATCTAAATTTAATGTCGGGCATAGACTTCATCAGTGTGATCATAGGCCTCTTTGCCGTAACGGAGATACTATCCAACGTAGAAGAGAATGCAGTAGACGTATACCAGACAAAACTTACCGGACTATGGCCTAAGCTGAGCGATCTCATCTACACACTGCCCGCTATGCTGCGCTCCACCGTAATTGGTTTCTTTATGGGTCTTTTGCCTGGCTGCAGCCCGGGAGTCACTTCTTTCGTAGCTTATGATACTGAAAAACGTATCTCCAAGAACCCGGAGAAATTCGGAACTGGCGAAATACTGGGTGTAGTCGCCCCGGAAGGGGCTAACAATGCTACCACCAGCGGTGGCTTTGTACCACTAATGGCTTTCGGCATACCTTCTGGTCCTGCCCTGGCAGTATTATTAGGGGGTCTGATGATGTATGGTTTACAACCGGGTCCAACTCTCTTTGAAAAACACGGTGATTTTGTCTGGGCAGTTATCGCCTCCATGTATGTAGGAAACGTCATTCTTCTGATCCTCAACCTTCCCCTGGTGGGTTTGTGGGCCAAACTTTGTAAGGTTCCCTATCCTATCTTAGCACCCATGGTTCTCGTCTTCTCCTTTTTGGGGGCCTACAGTGTACGATTTAAACTCTTTGACGTGGGTATCGCCCTAGTCTTTGGTTTAATTGGCTGGATCATGAAAAAGACTGATTTTCCTGCCAGTCCCTTAATCTTATGTCTCATCCTGGCAGACATGTTTGAAACCTCATTAAAGCAATCCCTCAGTATGTCCCAGGGTAATCCCTTGATTTTCCTGTCACGTCCTATTTCTTTGGCTCTGATTGTAATCGCTTTGTTATTGGCAGGTTTCTCGATTTATACCAGATACAGCGATCCCAAGAAAGCAGCCCAAATGATGGTAGAATCGGAGTAACCTTCCTGCTTTAATATGAAAGTGAGGTGGTGACAAGGGTATTAATTCTCTTTCAAATCGCCAATTAACCACTATCTATTAAAATCGGGAGGGATAATTGTGAGGAAAAAATTTAATCTCTTAGTCGGTATCGTCTTAATTACCGCTTTACTCTTTACCCTGACAGGTTGCGCGAGCAAAGACTCTAAAGCTGTTTACCCAAGCAAGCCGGTTAACATGATTATTGCTTTTACTGCCGGTGGTTCCAGCGACGTTCAAGCCCGTGTTGTAGAAAAGTTCTGGAAGAAAGAATTCAATAACCAACCCCTCGTTTTTGACTATAAAGTAGGTGCAGGAGGCCAAGTCGGCTTCACCGAAATTGCAAAAGCAAATCCCGATGGTTATACAATTGGCGGCATTAACGTTCCTCACATTGTTTTCCAGGCTCTAAGTTCTCAGGCCACCTTTAAAACTGAGGATTTCGCCTATATTGCCCAAGTTGTGAAAGATCCCTTGCTACTTGCCGTGAAAAAAGACAGCCCCATTAATAATTTGAATGATTTCATTGCTGAGGCTAAGAAAAAAGATGGAAAAATGAATGTTGGTATCGTTGGTCCTTTCACCGCTCACCATGTTGGTATTTTCCAGTTAGCTGATGAGTTAAAAATAAAGGTTAACCCTGTTATCTTCAAAGGCGCCGCAGATCAAAACGTTGCCCTTTTAGGTGGCCACGTAGACGCTATGCTCGGTAACTTAAACGACGTTATGCGTGATCTTAATAACTTCAAAATTTTAGCCTTGGCCGATGATCAAAGACATCCCTGGATTAAAGATGTTCCTACCTTTAAGGAAATGAATGTTAACTTTAAGGCCGATATCCGCCGGGGTTTTGCCGCTCCTAAGAATATTAAACCTGAGGTTCTGCAAAAACTACGTGAAGGATTCCAAAAGATTTGTAATGATCCCGAATACCTGAAAGAAATGGAGAAAATAGGTCAGCCCGCTGCTTACCTCTCCGGTGAAGAATTTGAAAAATACGTTAAAGAATATACCGCTAACGCCAAGTCAGTCATCGAAAAGTACGGTCTCAAATAACCTTTTATTAGTGCCCTTTAAATTAGCGTTAAATTAGAGAAGATGTCAAAGTCCTTGACCACTTAAGTCAAGGACTTTGCTCTTACCATTTTCCTAAAGGAGGCCTATAATGCATAACCCTACCATACCCTATGGCAAAACCCATTTTACCTGGCCCTCAGACCAGTATCCCTATTTTCTTTCCGTCCATCCCAAGGATGTGCCGGCTCCTGCCAATGGGCAAGCTGAAGTGGCGAAAGCCATTGCCAACGCTATGGGGAAAAACATTGAAGACTTAAAGGGTACCAAAAAAGTAGTCATCGTAACCAGCGACTCAACACGACCAGTGCCGAACAGAGAAATATTCCCTCCCTTACTGGAGGCATTAGCTGGAATAGGAATATCTTATGAGAAGATTACCGTGTTAATCGGCACCGGTTTGCACCGACCTGCTCCCCCTGAAGAATTCCCTGCCCTGTTAGGGGAGGAAACCGCTCAAAAACTTACCGTGATTTCCCACGATGCTACAGACCAGTCTCAATTAGTCTACTTGGGCCAAACCTCACGGGGCACTCCCATCTGGATTAATAAGCATTATCAAGAAGCTGATGCCAGGATCCTGGTGGGCATGATTGACCCCCATCAAATCGTGGGTATCAGCGGGGGCGCAAAAGCTCTGGCTATTGGCCTGGGAGGAGAAAAACTGATCCAGGCTAACCACTCCATGCTAACCCAGCCCACTTGCCGCCTGGGCGTAGTAGACGGCAACCCCGCCCGGGCAGACATAGACGAAGTAGGGGAAATCGTTGGCATAGATTTTATCGTCAATGTCATCCTGAACAACGAAAAGAAGATTGTCAAAGCTGTGGCCGGAGACTTCCGTAAAGCCCATGCTGAAGGAATAAAACTAGCTCAAGAAATCTGCCAGGTGCAAGTTCCCGAAGCCGCTGATTTAGTTGTAGCGTCTCCCGGCGGTTATCCTAAAGATATCAATCTTTATCAGGCCCAAAAAGCTCTAGCCCATGCAGCCCTTGTCGTAAAAGAGGGAGGGGTCATTATATTATCAGCCCAGTGTAAAGAGGGAGTAGGGGAGGAGCGTTTTGAGGAAACCATGGCTTTAAGCCATACACCCCAGGAAGTACTAGAACGTTTCGCCCAATCTGAATTTCAAATGGGAGCCCATAAAGCCTTTCTCTGGGCACGTTCCCTGGCCAAAGCCAAAGTTATTCTCATCTCAGAAGGCATAACAGATGAGATGGCAAAACTTATGATGGTGGAGAGAGTTACTTCCCTCGACGAGGCTTTATCGACAGCCAGACAGTACCTGCCAAAAAAACCGAAAATTATTCTGATGCCAAAAGCATCCTCCACAATACCAATACTGGATGCAGAACAAATTTAATAAAAAACAAGCGTAAATATTAAAAAGCGCATTTTGAAAATGCGCTTTTTAATATTTACGCAGCAAGGCAATAACCTTACCTAAAATTAAAACATCTTTGGTAATGATGGGTTCATAATTACTGTTTTCCGGCTGCAGGCGTATATGGCTATTTTCCTTATAGAACCTTTTTACGGTAGCCTCGTCATCTAAAAGAGCTACAACGATGTCCCCGTTTCTAGCCGTGTTTTGTTTTTTAACGATAACCAGGTCACCGTCCTGAATTCCGGCTTCAATCATACTATCCCCTTTAACATTTAAAATAAAGACATCCTCAGACTTAATAAAATCCAGAGGAAGGGGAAAGGTGTCTTCAATGTTTTCCACCGCCAAAATGGGAGAGCCAGCCGTAACACGGCCGACAATGGGTACATTTACCATTTCTTTATTGGGCCTCAGGTTATGATCTATTACCTCAATAGCCCGGGGTTTAGTAGGGTCCCTTTTGATATAACCCCTGCTTTCAAGCTGATTAAGGTGATTATGTACCGTAGAGCTTGAACTAAGACCTACTGCCTCACCGATTTCCCGTACAGAAGGGGGATAACCTTTTGCTTTAATTTCCTTTTTTATATAGTTTATAATGGCAACTTGACGGTCTGTCAAATCCTCATACACAGGACATTCCTCCCGTACAATTTATCAGTATCATTATAACATAATATCAAGCAATCACAAACATCCGTTCGATCTTTACTTTAAAAATATTACAAAAACTATTGACACCAAACATGTGTTCTTCTATAGTATAGTTAGAACATATGTTTGGAGTGATAAGAGTGAAAGAGAGGAAACGAAACAATAACTTGTTGATCTTTTGCATTATTACATTAATCGGCTTATTATTAAGTGGTTTTATATTTAAACCCAAAGCCATCGAAGCCCAGGAGCCATTGGAAGTTTTAACTGTAGTAGTAAAAAATGGTGATTCCTTATGGAAAATTGCCGACCGGTATGATAACAATAAAATGGATCTACGCAAATATATTGATATCATTCAAAAATATAACAACCTTGACAACACAGTACTTCAACCGGGTCAAAGAATAAAAGTACCTATTTTTCACACTGCTGAGCGTTAATTATTGTCACTGGCAGCGGTGAGCATTATATGTTATATTAGTACTATCTTAATATAGAGATTGAGGTTATATATATGCCTGCAAAATTGTGTCAGCTAAACGAAACAAAGGTTTGTAACAGCTGTGATGAATGTTTGTACTGTGACCTGGACACCAATAAGATCTGCAACAATTGCTGTGAATGTCTTGATGAAAAAGATTATCGAGCCATCAAAATTATCGGTATTATCACAAACGAAGATGAAGCAAAGAAGTACAGATAAGAAGAGGACCCATTGAGGTCCTCTTTAACAATTTTATCACTTCCGATAATGGGTATTATGTTAACTAGCTAAATTTTTGACCTGTTTCAGGGCCGTTTTTGACCCCTCCCGAACTCCCTCCCCAGTTTGATGATAAGTTTTTAATATCAAATTTTACTTAATAACCGCTCCCGATACCCTCACGGTTAGAATTGCGTACTTTTCCGGCTGTTCCACGGCATCCAGTAGGGTATCTTTATGGATGACATTAACATTCAGATCATGGTCTCGCCTGGCCAAAATACCCAATCATGATATATTTCAAACTTGCCAAGAGCTTCAGGAACTATGGAATAGGTATTTCTCACTATTGACTTTTTCTGCTTTTGGGTTATACTGAATTAAGCCCGTTAATACTGGTGAATATACCCAAACCTTCTCGATTGCCAAGCTCTGGGAAGTTTTTTGGAATACTTCTCCTACGACGGGCAATAAAATCGTGGAGGTTTTTTTTTATGTTTACTGACAAGGTTTTGAGTTGCAAAGACTGCGGTCGTCAATTTGTCTTTTCCGCATCTGAACAAGAGTTCTTTGCTGAAAAAGGGTTTACGAATGAACCTGGCCGCTGCCCCGAGTGTCGTTCTGCCAAAAAGGCACAAGGCAAATCCAACAAAGGTGGATATGGCCGTACTCAACGCGAAATGTATTCTGCAACCTGTTCTTCATGTGGAAAATCCACTACAGTACCTTTCCAACCTACTGGAGACAAACCAGTATATTGTCGGGATTGTTATCAACCCCGTAGACGCAATAGTTGGTAAGTAGTTTTCGGTCAAACCTCCCCAAGTTGCTTAAGCCTGGGGAGGTTTTTCTGTTTTACGCATGTCAGCAAAGGTTTTGTTATACGCCACATCCCAATGCTCCTATCCGACGTACCCAATCATAACTGTACCATCCGGCACACTTACAGCCAATCTTATTTATCCATGACCATATATGTTCTGGCGAAGCCTCAACGGTAACGGCACGTGTTGCATTATAAGAAAACCCACAAAATGTGGGTTTGTCAATATCGCCTAAATGCTATTTCCCTTATCCATTATCATTCTGGCAAAATATTTATGAAAAGATAAGTCTTGTGTTAATTCGGGATGAAATGATGTGGCTAGCATGTTTTCTTGTTGTACTGCAATAATACGGTCATTTAATGTTGCTACAATATCAACATTAGCTCCGGCCCTTTCAACCCAGGGAGCTCTGATAAAAACCAGGGGAACCTCTTCATTTGACACTCGGGGAATGATCATGGCTGTATTGAAACTATCCAGTTGACTGCCATAGGCATTACGTCGTACTGCAATATCCATGAGACCTAAATGACAATACTCTTCATCGACAATTTCTTTGGCCAGCAAAATCATCCCTGCACAAGTTCCCCACACGGGCATACCTGTAGTTATCCTTTGAATAAGAGGTTCTATAAACTCAAAATCCCGTAATAGTTTACCTATAGTGGTACTCTCACCACCTGGTAAGATGAGCCCTGAAACCTTTTTCAGATCAGCAATGGTTTTTACTTCACAAGGATTCACTCCCTCAATGCGGGAGAGCATGTACAGGTGTTCGCGAAACGAACCCTGCAGCGCTAGAACGCCGATATTTACCACACTACCAGCCCCTAGTGGAAAGAATTTGTTCCTGTGCTATTTGGGAAATTTCTATACCATACATAGCTTCACCCAGGTCTTCAGAAACTTCAGCGAGAATTTCGGGACTGTTGTAGTATGTGGTGGCTTTTACGATAGCCCTGGCTCTCTTTTCAGGATTGGAGGATTTGAAAATACCAGACCCAACAAAAACCCCTTCGCTGCCCAGTTGCATCATGAGAGCAGCATCGGCTGGAGTTGCTATACCTCCGGCGGCAAAATTGACTACCGGTAGTTTGCCTTCTTCTGCCACTTTTACGACTAAATCATAGGGTGCTCCCATTTCTTTAGCTGCAGTCATTAGTTCCTCTTTAGGCAGGTTTTTGAGTCTCCTTATTTCAGCCATTATAGTGCGCATATGCCTTACAGCTTCCACCACATTACCTGTGCCGGCTTCACCCTTAGTTCTTATCATGGCCGCCCCTTCACCGATTCTTCTCAGGGCTTCACCTAGGTTTCTGGCTCCACAGACAAAAGGTATTTTAAAACTATGTTTATCTATGTGATACATGTCATCAGCCGGTGTTAATACTTCACTCTCGTCGATATAATCAATCCCCAGGGCTTCCAGGATCTGCGCTTCTACAAAGTGTCCAATCCTGGCCTTGGCCATAACAGGAATGGTTACTGCACTTTTAATCTCTTTTATCATTTTCGGATCTGACATCCTGGCTACTCCGCCCTGTTTTCTTATATCGGCAGGTACTCTTTCTAAAGCCATAACAGCTACGGCACCTGCTTTCTGTGCTATTTCCGCTTCTTTGGCATTTGTGACATCCATAATGACTCCGCCTTTGAGCATTTGGGCCAAATTCTTATTTAATTCATACCTTTCATTCATTACATAAACCTCCTTTTTTGTATTTCTGTAAAGGCGCCTGTATTTTGAAGTACCGGTTGGTATAACTATATAAGATATTTGACTCCTATAAAAGTGACAGTTTTGTTTATTTTAAACAGGACAGTTTTGATGATGCAGCCATAGCATAACCATCCCCTGTTATGGACATTGGATTGTCAGTCCGCTGATATAATTAGTTCTCAGACAAAATAAGGCTGGCGTAAATCTACACCTATATTTATATTTTTGGCATACTCAGCAAGGGTTTTCATAATGGTCGGTCCACGGAAAAACGGCAGCTTTCCCTGGCAGTAACTTCCGCCATATTTTTCTTCAATAGGGACTTCCATCTTTTTGAAATCCTTGACATCTTTTCCCCACAATTCTACCAATGCATCAACAAGTTCACTTTCATTGAGACCTTGACCTGTTTGCAGGGTTAAGAAATGATGCTCCTCTTTAGAAAACTGGCTCCCCGAATTACGGAAAGAAGTATTACTGACTGTGGTACATGTCGCAAATCCGGGGCCAAATTTAGAAACAACCAATAAATAAAAGGTCTTCCAACGAAGACCTTTTATACCGGAAATTATTTGATTTCAATGGTTTTATCTGTTTTAGTTTTTTTCGGAATAATAATGCTAAGAATTCCATTCTCATATTTTGCTTCTGCATTGGCTTCATCAAGATTGGTTCCCAGGTAAAATTGGCGGGTCACAGAACCATAACTGGTTTCCCGGTGAATATAATTTCCTTTGTCTTCATTAATTTCTTCCTTTTTCTCAGCTTTAATAGTGACGGTGCCATTTTGCACCTTTACTTCAAGGTCGCCCTTGTCATAACCGGCAAGTTCCGCATTTAGCTGATAGGCAGTCTCCTTTTCCTGGATATCCACTTTAAATGTGTTAGGGGTAATCGTTTTACTGAAAACTGTCATGGGCAGTGTGAAAAAGTCGTCATTTAGCAGGGAAAAAGGCGAAAATAAGTTTCTGTGTACTAAATTAAACATACCATTTACCTCCCTTAATAACTTAATCTGATTTTTAATTATATTCTATTCCGTTGGTCAATAATGGTCAAAGTTATTTTGTTTCTATTTTAGTCAATATTGGTCATAAAAAGCAAGTATTACTCCAAAGATCTCTCTCTTAATCATAATCTCTTGATCTTGCTTGACCTTTTGATTAAATAAAAGGACACCTATTTCGGTGCCCCAATCTATGCTTAGCTCTTGAGAATATAGATACCTATTGTTATTAGAGAAAATGCCAAAAAAGCCTTAAATACCGAGATATCATCTTTTAAGATAACCACTGAAAAAAGTAAAATGAGGAGATTATAAAAAAAAGACTGGATCGCAATCAGTAAGGGCATATTGCCAATAAGATCATGTCCTTTGGTAATACCTGTTCCTAACAAAGTATTGGCAATGTAAATGGCTGGTAATACCAAAAGATTATACTTGGCAATCGAAAAAAGATCCGGATTTACTGTTTTCGCCTGCCAGGTAATGAGAAAAGCCAAAAGAGTTGAACCGATCGCTAAGTATGTAACAACGATTGGCATTTTAACCTCCTTGCTGCTTTATATATTTCCCTGATTCAGTTTATTTCATCAATGTAGGGGATGCAATATAATTTCCTGTTCCCAATCACAAAAGAATAAGAGCGGTTTATCCGCTCTGGATTAGCTCTCTGTATCTTCTAAAATTTCCGTAACATAGTATTTGTTATTAATCTTCTCAACTTTTATGGCGATAAGCACTAAACCGGGGTCATTAACGGGACCGGAAAGAAAAACTCCTTTTACGTCTGGACCCATGTCAGCTAATACCGTTTTTATTTCATCTTTCTTATACTTATAAAATTCCTCTCCGTATACCTTTAAAACTTTTTCAACTGTAAGCTCTTTGGAGGTAAACTTGCTTAACACCTTTAGTGTGTTTGCATCTGCTATCCTTAACGCCTCCACAAATCCTTTGGCCACCTCTATATCTTTTGACTGGTCAATTTTAATACTCGCCTGTGGTTTTGTGTTTGTATTGATAGAAGAGTCTGCTTTCTTATTGTCCTGGGGTTTTACAACTTTTCCTTTGTCACTTACACACCCCGCGGAAAACAAAAGAATAATCAGGATAAGAAAGATAGTTATTGTTCGCTTCATAAAAACCTCCATCTCGCGCCGCCGGTGCGGGCGACACAAATAGTAATGAAAACAGGTGCACACCCACCCTGATTACAGTACAATCTGTCTGAGGAGAAGGCACACTACAAAGCACGGTGAGGCGAGTTGCAGACTGCCTCTTGGCTTAAATCAGTATAAAAACCAGTGTAAGGATCGCCTTACAAGCACAAATAAGTGGTGCCATGAGGCCGCACGCTAATCATTGTTTTAACTCAGCGTTAAATGTGCGGCGATCCAGTCACTGTCTTCTCCCTCACAATTTCATTGCAAGGAGGGAGAATTCTGAGAATCGTTTATCCCATCTGTTGTGGCGTCGATGTACACAAGACATTTCTCGTCGCTACGCTCATCACAACGCAGGGTATCGTTCCGAGTTACAAAAAAAAGCGTTTTTCTACCTTTAACAAATCCATTCTGGCGTTTAAGCAGTGGCTGATTGACAACAACTGCTTTGACGTTTGCATGGAGAGCACCGGGAAGTATTATGTTCCCATATACAATTTGCTGGAGGACAGCATCCGGGTTACCGTCGCCAACCCCAAGTGGGTTGCTGCTGTTAAGGGCAACAAGGATGATGTCAAGGATTCCAAGTGGATCGGCGATCTTTTTCGCCTCGGTCTGGTTCCCGGTAGCTTTATCCCGTCCAAGAACATCCGCATTTTGCGGGAGTATACGCGATACCGCTTCAAGCTCGTTTCCTGTAAATCCAGCGAAAAGAACCGCTTTCAGAACGCTTTCACCGTTTGCAATGTCGCCCTTGATGCTGTCGTTTCCGACATGTTTGGCAAATCTGCCTCTTCCATCACGGACTACCTTGTAAACTCGGATTCTTTCGATCCAAAACATTGCGTTTCCTTGCTGCAACGCTCCTTGAAGAAGAAAGCCGACGAGGTCATCGAATCTATTGAGGGTTTTCAAATGTCTGCGGAACAGAAGACACGCATCCGTTTCGTCCGCAAACACTTGGATTTCGTGGAGCAGCTCATTGCCGACCTCGACCAAACCATCGCCCGGTTGGCTGCACCCTTGGAAAGCGCCATTGCCCTACTGTGTACCATTCCCGGAGTTGACCGTAACATAGCCATTACGATCCTCTCCGAAATTGGTACGGATATGTCTCAGTTCTCATCCTCGAAACGCTTATGCTGCTGGGGGGGACTAACGCCCGGCAACAATCAATCCGCAGGCAAAAAGAAGTCCGTTCGCATTACGAGGGCCGGGGTTTATCTCAAGCCCACGCTCGTGCAAGCAGCCCATGCCGCTGTAAAATCGAATTCTTCCGCTTACTACCGTATCAAATATGAGCGGATATCCAAGCGCCGAGGGAAGAAACGAGCCATAATCGCCATTGCCAGAATGATACTTACAGCCACTTATCATATGCTCCAATCAGGTGAAGTCTTCAATCCTTGTGACCTCTACCATGTTGATATGCCGGTGGAGCTTCGCAATAAGCAAAAGGAGAAAGCTTTGAGGCAAGCTGCTAAACTCTTGGTTGCCCATGGTATCGTAAACCCCGAACATATCACGCTGCCTGCTTAATCTTTCTGCGCTCTGCTTCCGTTAGGGCTTGTTTGCTATACCCTTTTTTAAGCTCAGGGGTCTTCGACGCTTGTCGAGAATGTTTTCACGCTATCCTCCCACTGTAAAATGTTATCAAAATGTTATCCAATACGTACCAGAACTAAATTTAATTATAAGCAGAATAAAGGGTGTTTTCCAGAAGAAAACACCGTAAAGAAAAATGTTTATGACTATTTATACTTTGCTGGAGGTCGTCTGCTCAACCCAATGCCAGGTATTCACCTTCTTTTGCGCGTTATCAAATAATACAGCAGATTTCCATACTACACCGGGAGATGAGTTTTTATCATCGTTCGTACCGTCTATAAAGACCTGTAAATTGCAGCAGCCTGTAAACCAGTCCCACACTTTTACAACAATAGCAGGACGATGTTGACCGTTAGGCATCACAAAGTGCACTATTTTTCCTTCTATTAATCCTTCAAGCAAAATTACTCCCCCTTCCTATCCCCTGATACAATACCTTTCTTAATACAATGAAAATATTCGCCACAACTATTTTATGTTACACTAAGCCCATTTAGTTAAGGTACCTAGACAATACACACCCAAAAAAAGGTGACAATTTGCCACCTTTCTTTACTCCATATTTTAGCCTTTGTTTTTTAAAGTTTCCGAAGAGAATTCCACCAGTGATAAAGCTGTCTTTAGAAATTTATCTCTTTTTACTGGTTCTGCATTTCTTAGTTCCTCGATTAATTTTTCTATGGCGGTAGTTGCTACTTCCAATAACAAATTTATCACCTCACCCCAAAGATTATAAGTATAGTCTTGTCTTCAACCTTATATTTTATTTCCTTAAGCCAAGGCATTAAGATGAAAATTGGTAGGATGCTCAATCGCGATGGCGTATAATAGCGCCCTTATCTGCTGACTCCGCTAAAAGGATAACACATTTAGCACTACAATAATGACTGCAAAGTTGTCCCTTATCGTTTTTCACCCCTTTTTTCCATTATAGATTAAATCCACAGTTGAAAGCTCTGGATTTAATCTATATAGCCCCTGTCATGTTCTCGGTAAAATGGTGGTGTTTTACTAATATTATTTAAGTCGATACTCTTCTAACTTGACAAATCTATATCCTTTTTCTTTTAACTCTTTCACCCCTTCTATCAAACCTTCACTGGTAGAGCCTTCCGGGTGGTTCATGTGATAAATGATGATTGAACCGGGTTGGGCTTTTAGTGTAGCATGTTTGACTTGTTGTTTAGAGTAGGTAGCCCCTCCATCGCCAATCACATTAAAGTTAACCACTTGATAACCTAAGTCACCGACAATTTGCACGGCAATTTCATCGTAATAGGCAGTACCGGAGCGAAAGTACTTGGGTTTCCGTCCTGTATATTTTTCTATTTGCCGTGCATTTGTTTCCACTTCATCGATGATTTCCTCAATACCGGTTGTCCCTTGAACGTTATAAACGGACTTACCGTTAACGGATAAAGGTTTATGCCGGAAACCGTGATTTTCAATCTCAAAATTACTATTATCTGCTAAAAATCTGCAGTATTCTGGATTAGCTTCAATCCATCTACCGCTTAAAAATAAGGTGGCCGGAATCCCTTCTTGTATAAGAAAATCAATAAGTTCAGTATCAACTCCATTACTCAATTTACTCCCGCCACAGGCATCAAAGGTGAGGGCTATTATTTTCTCGCTTGTATCAAGTTTTGTCATAACGCCCGGCACATTTTCTCCCCATAATTTAGGCTTTCTATCACGATATTTAATCCGCAAGCTTTCTTTCAGTTGGTCAATGGCCGCTTCTTTTTTTTGTTCTACAAGAATTGTCTTTTGCTTACAAGTCTTCTCATCAGCAGTGCTATTATCACTAATATAAATAAATGAACCGGCTGGGGTTGATCCCTGGCCTGCACATCCACTTAAGAAGACGGTTAAAAATAAAATTATAGCTGTTTTCTTAGCTATTTTGAGTTGCTTGATGCTCATGATCTCTACCTTCTTTATAAACCGGAAAGTAGTGTATTACTTTGTATTATTATACCACTTTTTTCATCATATTTTGACTTTAAGGATCTTATATGGGCACTTGACAATTCCTATTTATAAAGCCCTTACCGGAGACGGTAAGGGCTTTATAGTCAGGCATTTTTCCAAATCTTAACCTTTCCATTAAAAGAATAATCTGCTTTTTAAACAATGATTAGGAAAACAGAAAATACTTTCCGGGAGATACAAAAACCTCCCTTACTCTTGTATATAACCAAGCTTTCTCGATATCTCTTTTGTGTATTCCATAAGCGTTTTGCTAATATTTCGGGTCAATTCGTCACTCATCCGTGAAGTAGGCCCGGCCACACTGATAGCCCCAATCGGTTTACCCAGATGATTAAAAATGGGGGTGGCGATACATTTTAATCCCACTTCTAACTCTTCATCATCCTCAGCATAGCCCTTCTCCCTAGTTTTTAATAATTCCTTATACAACAAATCCGGATCGCAAATTGTTTTTTCCGTCCGTTTTTGAAAGGATGTCTTTTTTAAGATATCTTTAATTTCTTCTTCTTTTAAATGAGCTAAAATGACTTTACCCACGCCGGTACAGTAAAGCGGCAGCCTCTCCCCTACTTTTGAACAAATCCTCATGGAGTGAGGACTCTCGATTTTATCAAGATATAAGACATCACTGTCACTGTGCACAACAAGGTGCACAGTTTCTTTATAGATATCAGCCAAATTCTTGAGATAGGGTGTAGCAATACTTAATAGATCGGCCTTAACTTTCGTACCCAGCCGAAACAGTTCTATACCCAGGCGGTATTTCCCCGATTCTTTATTTTGTTCTAAAAACTGGTGTTGCTCTAATGTGGAGATAAGTCCAAATGTAGTGCTTTTGTTTAAACCCAGCAACCTGCTTATTTCTGATACACCTAGCTCCGGCGTCCTTTCAAAACACTGCAATATTGAGATAGCTCTACTTACCGATTGTACTAACCCGTTTTTTGCTTCTTTCACGTATAAACACTCCCACTGTTTATTCAAGGCTATATAAATTCTCAAACTTAGTAGCATGAAAATTCATTTCTACGTTGCTCCTCAATTTCCTTCCATCAAACAACACGTATTATGAGTTAAGAAATTAATTTATAATAGCCTGTCATGATTATCCTCCATGGATTTTACTTATTTAAAGAGCTGGAAGTCAAAGGTCTGGGTTATTATTAACGTTAAACCAGTTCTCGCTAAATCAAAAGCCCTGGCCAAACCGGCTGCATCACCGGCACATCCCAGCCCCCAAAGAGGTAAACGCTTGATATCCGGCCTCAACCCCATCACGTTAAAGAGGTGCGCATCGATGGCGGGTGTGGCAATTCCCATGGAAGATACAAAAATGAGAGCATTAATTTCCGAAGGTGCTAATCCAGCCCGCTCCAGGTAGTTATCGATAGCAGAAGCACTGAGACCCTCAGCATTCTCCAGGTAGAGCTCCTCCCAGCTATTGAGTAAAGAAGCAAAAGTGAGGGGCTAAAAGACCCTCATTTTTCATTCAATCCCAAAATACCGGTTAATGGCGGCAAAGGCTGTATTCACCATAAACTCAATGTCTTTTTCATCTACCACATAGGGAGGCATGAAATAAATCACATTGCCCAGGGGTCGAAGCAGTACCCCTTTGCCCAGGGCAATCCTGTAGATCTGGTAGCCTACCCTCTCTTTCCAGTCAAAGCCCTTTTTCAAGCGCTTGTCCTCTACCAGTTCCAGGGCCCCCACCATCCCAAGTTGACGGAATTCCCCAATGTACGGGTGGTTTTCCGCTTTTTCCCTGGATAAGAGAGCAATAAGCCGGGACTTATGACGGTTTTTCTCCAGGATATTTTCCTCCTGGAAAATGTTGAGGGATTCATTGGCCACGGCACAGGCAATGGGATTTCCCGTATAACTGTGGCTGTGCATAAAGGCTTTCAATTCCCTATAGTCGGCGTAAAAGGCCTGGTAGATTTCCTCCGTCACCAGGGTCAGGGCCAGGGGAAGATACCCTGCTGTCAATCCTTTGGACAGGCACATGAGATCCGGGCTAATTCCGGCATGTTCACAGGCAAACATTTTTCCCGTGCGGCCAAAACCCACAGCAATCTCATCGGCGATTAAGTGAATATTATACTCACTGCATAGTTCCCGCAGTCGCCTCAAATAAACAGGGGGATAAATCTTCATCCCGGCGGCTCCCTGGATCAAGGGCTCGATGATTACACCGCAAATCTCCTGGTGCTTCTCTTCTACCAATTTTTCCAAGTTCTCAAAACACTGGGCGGAACAGTCTTCTCTCCTTTGTCCATAGGCACAGCGGAAACAATCGGGCCCCTGCGCTTTATATGTCCTCATCGTCAATTTCTCAAAGACTCTGCTGTAAAGATCTAAATCCCCGACAGCCAGGGCCCCTAATGTCTCGCCGTGATAGGCATCGGAGATGGCCACAAACTTGGTTTTGGCTCCATGACCCGCTTGCTGGTGATACTGGTAACTCAGTTTAAGGGCAACTTCCACCGCCGAGGAACCATTATCGGCAAAGAATACCTTCTGTAACCCTGGCGGCGTTATTTCCACGATTTTCTCAGCAAGCTGGATAGCAGGCTTATGCGAAAAGTTGGCAAAAATCACATGCTCCAGCTCTTCACACTGCCGCCTGATGGCCTCGTTAATCCTTTTGTTACTGTGTCCAAAGAGGTTTACCCACCAGGAGGATACGGCATCCAGGTAAGCTTTTCCCTCCATGTCATATAAATAAGGCCCTTCCCCTCTCTCTATGACGATAGGGGGAAAATCTTCATAGTCCTTCATCTGAGAACAGGGATGCCAGACATACTGTAAATCCTTTTGCTGCCAGTGATTCATAGTTTCTTCCCCACCCTGTGTTTATTCTAGTATTGGCGCCAAAAATTTAATTCAGTAACAAAGAGAAATTCACATGGTTTTCGATCAGTTCCAAACAGTTCCCTGCCTTGCCGGCATCGACAACGATGTCACGTCCTTTGGGGATTACCCCCAAAGTGGGCACACCGGTAATTTGTTCAATAATTTTGGGGTTTGTCTTTTCCGCTAAGGTGGCGCTGTCCGCATTATAGCCGTTGTAAATAATGCCCTTAATCACCAGCCCCAGCTCTTGAGCGCACTTGACCGTCAGCACCGTATGATTGATGGTCCCTAAATTGGCCCTGGCTACGATGATCAGGGGTAAATTCAGGGCTTTGATCAAGTCCGGCAGTAAAAAAGAGGTGCCCGAGAGCGGGACATAGAGACCCCCTGCCCCTTCCACCACAATCAGTTCGTATTTTCCCGCCAGCGCGGCGTAATTTTTTAAAATGATATCCCGTTCAATGGTGACCCGGGAAATTTCGGCGGCCAGGCTGGGCGCTAAGGGGGCTTCCAGGGCATAGGTATTGTATTCATCAGGGGGTAAATCGCAAACCTTTTTGTAAAACTCCACATCCAGTGGAATTAAACCGTAACGGCCTTTAACAGCCCCGCTCTGTACAGGTTTAAAGGGAACGGCATTAACCCCTTTTGCTCTTAGGGCACCTACCAGGCCGGCAGTAACCACCGTTTTACCCACCCCCGTGTCTGTACCCACCACAAAAAAACCTTTCGTCATAATACCTCCCGAATATGTATTCTAAAAAAATAGTAGTGGACTGTAATGTAATTGTCAACCTCTAAAAAATATGGGTTGACGTTCAGGAACTCCAGGCCATATAATTTTGTATATAACTATGTGAACCATTGATCATGTCGAAGGTTACATTTAAGAGGGGAGACACATACTATGCGCCAAGCTCGAGACATAGCCTTAATTAGCCTGCTAGCCGTCATCATCGCTATCTCCGGTTCCTTTAAGGTTCCCAGTCCTTTTCCCGGCACGGAGTTTCAACTGTCTGCTCCGCTGGCCGTGGCCATCGCCGCCTGTTTTGGCTTTACCAGGTACATACTGGCAGGCCTGGTGGCCTCCTTGCTTACCCTTTTGTTAGGAACCCATACCGTCATGAACGTGATGATTGCTATGACTTTCCGCCTGGTGGCGGGAGGCGCCATTGCCCTTTTGGGCCCCCGTTTCTGGGTTGTGTGCCTGGCCGGGCCTCTCGGTTCTACTGCCGCCCGCGTAGTAGTATGGTTACTGCTGGGGAAAGGTTTACTGCCCCTGCTGGTGGCAAGTCTGCCCGGCATGATATTTACGGCCTTGACGGCCTGGCCCCTTACGAAAATCCTGGCCAGGATAAAAAACGCCACCTCCTGGAGAGATGTGCCTTATGCAGAAAAAACTGTATAACATCAGAATGAGAAGCGCCCAAGGAGGCAGCCACGAAAAAGGCGGCCAACACATCTCCGGGGCGGAAAGGATCGTACCTGAAGAAGACATTTTTCAAGCTGTGTCCAGCCTCTTAAAACGCTCCTTAACCCACAGTAAAGGGAAGGCTGATTTTATTAATATCTCACTGGAAGAAATAAAAAAAGAAGAGATCATTTATCTCTCCTCTTTACCCATCACCACCCTGGAAGTCAAAGACTACCTGGAAGGAAGAAAAGGGGCTATCCAGTGCTTACAAGCCGCCGGGCTGTCACTCCGGCAAGCCCAAGCCGTTTTAAATCTTTTAGTGGAAGCTCCCTCTATGCGGGGAGCCATGTTAGTAGATATCCATACCTTAAAGCGCCTGGAACCGGACCTCCAGCGGGGAGTGAGGGCTACAGGCATGGACTGGGCCCCGGAAATTTATCCCCAGCTGCACGCCTACCTGGAAGGAGAAGGCCTGAACAATACCCATGTTAGGGAGGCCCTGGCCTTAGCCAGCAAAGTGGCCAGAGCCCCGGGTATTGTGGCCGAAGTTTGCTGGTCCGATGACCCCGAATATATAGCAGGCTATGTGGCTTCCCCCACCTTGGGCTATGTGCGGCTAAACCATTTAAAGCCCGCCGGTGTCGACAAAGGAGGCAGGATTTTTTGCTTTGATCCCAGCAAAGCCAATTTGCAGGAATGCCTCCACTGGATGGAAGAGCAAATAACCATCATAAATGAGATTGGCCCCTATCAGGGGACATTCCCTTTAAAAAATTACTTTGGAGAAAAGGAGTATGGAACGAATCGTTGACCGCTTAACAGAGATAAAGAAACAGGGATTGTATAGAGATTTAAAATACTTAAGCGCACCCCAAGGTCCCCATACCGTTATAGACGGGCGGGAAGTTTTATTGATGGCTTCCAACAGTTACCTGGGCCTTTGTAACGATGAGCGGCTCAAAGCAGCAGCCATTAAGGCTCTCCAGGAATACGGCGTTGGCTCCGGGGGCTCCCGCTTAACCACGGGAAGCTACCGGCTCCACCAGGAATTGGAACAGGCCCTGGCCTGCTTTAAAGGTACGGAAGCCGCACTGGTCTTCAATACGGGATATATGGCCAACATAGGCGCTATCGCCGGTTTAGCCGATAAGTCCTGGGTTATTTTCAGCGATGAGTTAAACCATGCCAGCATTATTGACGGCTGTAAATTAAGCGGCGCCAAAATTGTCATTTATAAACACTGCGACATGGAAGACCTGTACCAAAAGGTAAAAGAATTTCAAGGTTGCCCCAGCCTCATTGTCACCGACGGTGTTTTTAGCATGGATGGCGATATTGCTCCCCTGGATGATATTGTCCGGATTGCCCAACAATTTGATGCCCTCACCATGGTAGATGATGCCCACGCCAGCGGGATTTTGGGTCCCAACGGTGGAGGTACAGGAGAACTCTTCGGTTTAAAAGACAAGATCGATATGCAAATGGGAACCCTGAGCAAGGCCTTAGCCAGCGAGGGTGGCTATGTAGCTGGCAAACAATGCCTTATTGATTATTTAAGAAACAGGGCCAGGAGTTTTATTTTTACCACGGCCCTGGCCCCAGCCACCGTCGCCGTGGCCCTGGCCGCATTAGAGATCGTAGAGCAGGAACCGGAACCGCGCAAGGTCCTCCTGGAAAATGCCCAATGGCTGTGTACCCGGCTTAAAGAAGCAGGATTTAAAATCCTGGAGAATAAAACGCCCATCATTCCCATCATCATCGGCGAGGCTGAGAAAGCGTTACAGTTCAGTCAAGCACTGCTGGAGGAGGGAATCTACATTCCTGCCATTCGCCCGCCTACAGTCCCTCCTGGCACCAGCCGTCTGAGGCTCACCTTAATGGCTACCCACACCCGGGAGGATTTAAACTATGCCTTAGCAAAAATAATTCAGGTAGCCAGGGAATTGACCATTATAAAGCCCTGAGAGAACGCATAATGCCCAGCATAAAAGACCCATCAGTATGGGTCTTTATATATTTCATTTTAGTATTTCTGACTGCTACAAAGAAAAACTCCAAATATTTTGGGGTTTTTCTAAAAAAAAATATTGATAACCTAAAAACTTGTACTTTCTGATATATAAATTAAAGCCGGCTCAGCCGGCTTTAATCCCTTTTTTGCCCCCAATCCCATCCTAACTTAAGGGCTTTAATATTTAATTCAGCCACTTTAGGTAACCTCAAAGCCACGGCTTTCTCCAGGGACTCCAGAGAAACAATATTGCCGGCACTGGCTAAAGCCCCTACAGCCAGGATATTAGCTGTCAATTCGTTTCCTATTTCCTCCCTGGCTAACTGTGAAACGGGCACCTTCACAATTTTAGCCTTTACTTGCGGTAATTCCGGCACAATACTGTTGTCTACTACGATCAGGCCGTCTTCCTTAATATTTGAAGCATAGATCCTGGCAGCTTCCTGTGACATGAGTAAAAGATATTCAGGTGTTGTTACCTTGGGATATTTGATGGTCTCATCACTGATAATAACCTCGGCCTTACTGGCCCCACCCCGGGCTTCCGGACCGTAACTTTGGGTCTGTACCACTTCTTTGCCGTCAAGGATGGCAGCTTCGGCCAGGATTATCCCCCCCAGGATAATACCTTGTCCCCCGGTACCACTTAAGCGTATAGAGAGTTTATTGGCCATCCCCTTCAGCTCCTTTCCTAAACCGGGCAATCAATTGCTCATAAAGTTCCGTATACTCAGGGGCAGTTTCTTTATGAAGTTCACCGATGATGATCTTGCCGGCAAGTTTTTCCGGCTCCATTTTTTGTGCAGCTTTCACATTAACGGCATTGTCACGCTGCCATTTGAGCATATCGGGGGCATTGCCCATCTTATTACGACGACCATAGGAAATCGGGCACATGGTTACAGCTTCTACAAAGGAAAATCCTTTGTTGCTAATAGCATTCTTTATCAGGTCAATAAGCATTTTGGTGTGGAAAGCCGTACCCCGGGCCACATAAGTAGCACCTGCCGCCTGTACAAGGTTACAAATATCGAAGGAACGTTCCATATTACCGTAGGGCGAGGTAGTAGCAAATTTACCATGGGGCGTAAGAGGAGAATACTGTCCCCCCGTCATACCATAAATATTATTGTTAAAGAGAATGACGTTAAGGTCAATATTACGGCGGGCTGCATGAATAAGGTGATTTCCGCCAATCGCGGCGCCGTCGCCATCACCTGTGATGACAAAGACATTAAGCTCAGGCTTAGCCAATTTCACACCGGTAGCGAAGGCAATGGCCCGGCCGTGGGTAGTGTGAATAGTGTCAAAGTTAAGATAACCGGTGGCCCGTGAGGAACATCCTATACCAGAAACAATCACGGTTTTATCCAGATCCAGGTTGCTCTCCCGGATACCCTCCAGAATAGCCTTCATGATAATCCCGTTGCCACAGCCAGGACACCAGATATGGGGTAAGCGGTGGGAACGCATTAAGTTTTCCACATCAATTAACATTGGCCCGCCACCTCCTTAATTTTCATTACTATTTCTTCAGGGGTAATAAGGTCTCCATTTATCTTATTTACACCGCTTAATGTTTGATTGGTGATGACTTTCTGGACCTCGCCTCTTAATTGTCCGGCATTTAACTCAGGCACTATCACTGCCTTTTTACCAGTACAAAACTCTTTGACAAGCTGTTCAGGAAAAGGCCAGATCGTCTGGAGCTGGAGCAGTCCCACCTTATATCCCTTACTTCTTGCCATATCCACAGCCTCTGCTGCAGACCGGGCGGTACAGCCAAAAGAAATCAGGAGGTAATCGGCATCCTCTGTACAGTAGGACTTATAAAGGGTAATTTCCTCCAAATAGGGATCAAGTTTTGTCAATAAGCGGGTCGCTTGTTTGTGAATCGTGTCGGCCTTGCCAGAGGGATTACCGTTTTCATCATGGAAGAGACCGGTAACATGCCAGCGGTATCCTGTTCCAAAATCAGCAATAGCGGGAATCCTCGTGCTGTCGGCTTCATAAGGTTTGTATTCTGCGGGTGGCAAATTCGTTCTTTTCCGTTCGATTAGAGTAAGTTCTTCCGGAGAAGGTAAAATCACTTTTTCCCGCATATGCCCGATAACTTCGTCCAGTAAGACGATAACGGGGACACGGAATTTTTCAGAGAAATTAATGGCCTGAACCGTTATATCATAACTTTCCAATACGGAGGCGGGTGACAAAGCGATAACGGGATGATCTCCGTGGGTACCCCACCGGGCTTGCATTACATCTCCTTGCGCAGGAGCAGTTGGTCCACCTGTACTGGGACCCAGCCTCTGTACGTTGACAATGACGCACGGTATCTCAGTCATAGCAGCGAAACCAATGTTTTCCTGTTTGAGAGAAAAACCTGGTCCGCTCGTGGCCGTAATGGCTTTAACACCAGTTAAGGCTGCACCTAAAATGGCCGCCATACCGGCAATCTCATCTTCCATCTGGATAAACTTTCCTCCCACTTTGGGAAGATTTTCTGCCATGAATTCCGCAATCTCCGTTGACGGCGTGATGGGATAACCTGCATAAAAACGGACACCCGCATCTATGGCCGCCATGGCACAGGCTTGATTACCTTGCAGAAGTTGTGCTTTTCTCACTTTTCTTCACCCCCAATTTTAATACAGTAGTCAGGACAATGTTCTTCACAAATCCTGCAGCCAATACATAGAGCAGGGTCTTTGACTACAGCTTTGCCCAGCTGGTCCTTGATTAGTACGCCTTTAGGACATAAGGCATAACAAATACCACAGCTTTTACACCATTGTTGTTTAACCTCAACAGTATATTTTTTTGTCTCTTTGTTCACTTCTCCCATTTCCTCACCTCCTCATTAAATTTTGGGCTTATTATTGAGGCCCCGAAAATTGTCATTACCCAGTGTGGTACGCTGGGCATACTTTTTAGTGTCAATACCACGCTGGGTGAGCCAGTTTTGCGTGTAACCAGTAATTACCACGGGAATAGAAGCTATATCTTCCATCTTCCCTGCGCCCGTAAGCAGCATGAGATATTGAATTTCTTTCTGCATGCTGTTTAAAAAGTCCAAAAGAGCTTTTTCTCCATAGCGGTCATATATTTTGAGTAAAACTCCCGCCATACCTGCGGCTTTAGCCCCCAAAGCCAGGGCTTTTATGATATCCAGGGCGTTGTAAATCCCTCCGGAAGCAATGACTGTAAAGGGTAAATCTAAGCTGTTCACTTCCAGTAAAGAAATGGCTGTGGGTAACCCCCAGCAGCGCAGGTAATCAAGGTGCTCCTGGGGGTTCCTTGCCAGTTCGATGGCTGCAAAATTAGTACCCCCTGCTCCACCAAGATCGAGAACGGTAAAACCTAATTGATACAGCTCTTGGGCTGTTTCTCTGGAGATACCGAAACCTACTTCTTTCAGGATAACCGGTACTTTCACAGCTTCCTTAATCTTTACCACATTTTCGTAAAGGGAGGCAAAATCCCTGTCACCCTCAACCATCAACAGCTCCTGCACCACATTTAAATGGAGCTGTAAAGCATCGGCTTCAATCATTTCTACAGCCTCTTTGGCGTATTCAGGTTTAACCAGGGCCCCCACATTGGCCAGGATAAGCCCCTCCGGATATACCTTTCTTACTACCTCGTAGGTATGTCGAACACCGGGATTATAAACGGCCGCCGTTTGCGAACCCACGGCCAGAGCGATACCGGTTTCTTTTGCCACGCGGGCTAAAGCTTCGTTAATTCGTTCCAGCCCGGGGGCTCCACCCGTCATGGCATTGATGATTAAAGGAAAATTTATTGTTTTGCCAAAAAGTTTTATAGTTGTATCAATACTGTCTGCATTTCCTTTGATCAGGGCCTGGTGGACCAATTCCACATCAGACCAACCCGCAGGCTTGGGACCTGTTTGTTCACGCAGGGCATGTTCCAGGTGATGATATTTTCTTTCTTCACGTTTTAAATCCATAACTACGCATTCCCTCATTAAAAAAACGTTATATTGGTATTTTTTATTGACAGAAAATGATAACTCAGTTAAAGACGAAAAAAGTATTCAAATATATTCGGTAATCAGACGTCGGAAGTCGGTAATCGGAAATCCAGCCCCACAGCGGCATTTATATACTGTACATCTTTGTTCACGATTAAAAGTATGGATGTATCGTTGTATCCAAGAAATCGAAAAGCTGGCAGTGCCAGCTTTTTTGCTAGTTTTCTTCTTTTTCTTTTAAAACATCACCGATGGTAGTGCCCGTTTCTTCCTGTTGTTGTTCCAAATACTCCTTAAATTCATTTTTCTCTGTTTCACTGACAACATCTTTAAGACTTAAACTAATGCGTTTATTGTCAGGATCAAAATCAATAATCTTGGCCTGAATTTTTTGCCCTACTGTCACAACATCCTCTACTTTATTGACACGCTTATTGGCTAACTGGGAAATATGGATAAGTCCATCTACTCCTGGCTCCAGTTCCACAAAGGCACCAAAAGGAGCAATTCTAACAACCTTGCCCTGTACCACCATGCCTACAGCGTATTTTTCTTTAGCCGCTTCCCAGGGACTTTTAATTAACTGTTTGAGTCCCAGGGAAACTTTTTCTTTCTCCCTGTCAAGTTTCAGGATATATACTTCAATTTCGTCCCCTTCTTTAACAACCTGGGAAGGATGACTAATACGACCCCAGCCCATTTCGGAAACATGGAGCAATCCCTCCACCCCACCAATGTCAACAAAAGCACCATAGTTGGTGAGACGTTTAACAATACCTTTCCTGGTTTGTCCCTCAGCAATATTGGCCCAGGTGGCGTTTTTCTTCTCCCGGTACTCTTCTTCCAATAATACTCTCTGGGATAAGACAGCTTTTTTCTTTTCTTTATCCAGCTCAATAACTTTTAAGCGCAATTCCTGATGCAAATATTTACTTAAATCATCTACAAAAGTGCGTTCCACCTGGGAAGCGGGAACGAAGCCACGGATACCCACATCCACCAGCAACCCGCCTTTCACAACTTCGATGACAGGAGCAGTAATTACGGCATTATTTTTCTTGGCTTCTTCCAGTTTAGCCAGAGCTTCATCAGCTAAGGCTCTTTTCCTTGATAAAATAATGTTCCCTTCCTTGTCCTCTTTCAGAACCTCTACCATGATTTCCTGTCCCACAGAGAACATGGTTTTCGGGTCAGCAACCCGCCTGTAAGCCAGCTCTGTGGCCGGAATGATCCCTTCGGATTTACCGCCGATATCCACTAAAACTTCATCATTGGCTATTTTGACAACAGTTCCTTTGATTACTTCGCCAACCTGGATATTTTTTAAGTTAAAATCCCCATTCATATCTGTAAAATTTGCTTCGTTGTGTTCTGTTGCTCCTATTTTAATTTCTTCCATTGTTTTAATAACCTCCTCAATAATCCATTGTGGTGTTGATGCACCGGCGGCAATTCCGGCAGTTTTTTTATTTCTAAACCATTCTGGTTTTACTTCTGCAGCATCCTCTACCAGATAACTGGGTACGCCTGCTTTTTCGCATATTTCCCAGAGCTTTCTGGTATTGGAACTTTCCTTCCCCCCTACCACAACCATAATGTCTGCTATCTTGGCTAATTCTTTTACGGCGTCCTGTCTCTGACGGGTTGCGGAACAGATGGTATTTAAAACTTTGACATGAGGAACCCTTTCCTGCAAATACTCAACCAGATCCTTAAATTTTTCTTCTTTCTCCGTTGTTTGGGCTAAGACGGCCACCTTACGAGCCAGAGGCAAACCTTCCAAATCATGGGCACCGGCCACCACCAGAGCATGATTATTGGTCCACTCTTTAATGCTCTTAACCTCCGGATGGTTCTTATCACCCAGTATAATGACCTGAAATTCCTCTTCCCAGGCTTCTTTGGCCAGGCGCTGGGCTTTCTGCACATAAGGACAAGTAGCATCGATAATTATGCTATTCCCCTGGCCTAATTTTTCATAGACTGTAGGCCCAACACCATGAGTCCTGATTAATACCTGGGAGTTTTCGGGGAGTTCATGATCAGCTAAAGTTTCCACCCCACGTTCCCCCAGGCGCCTAATCTCCTGGGGATTATGAATCAGGGGACCGAGACTAAATACCTGTCCTTTAATGGCAGCATCTTCCGCCATTTCGATGGCCCTTTTCACACCAAAACAAAATCCCGCATGTTCCGCTACAATAATCTTCAAATTTTACACCTTCCGGAAAACAACTAAAGAAAAATTGGGTTAAAATTAAACATTTATTATATATACAACACGAAAATACTTTTTCCTGCTAGTTAGTCTTTTAAATTTTATAAATACCGATAAATACTACTTCTCTTCCAGCAATTTTTTGACTTTCAGCATTATTTCCGCAGAGACACGTTCTAAATCCTCATTAGTTATCTTGTTATTATATAATCCTGGATATACCACAGGTTTACCAATTTTAACACGAACATTCCCTCTTATCGTTAAAGGAAAGGTAGTTCGTGTACCGATAAGCCCTACAGGTACAATGGGCGCCCCTGAACGCAAAGCAAACAAAGCCGCTCCGGGATGGGGCTGTAATAGTTCACCGCTCTTGCTGCGGGTTCCTTCCGGGAAAAGGCCTAATATTTCCCCCTTTTCCAGGTATTTGGCGGCCAGCCGCAGGGCATTACGGTCAGGCTTACCCCGCTTGACGGGAAAAGCACCCAGCGCTTTTATTATCCTGCCCAGAATTGGAATCTTAAACAGTTCTTCTTTAGCCATAAAATGAACAGGGCGCCGAATGGAGCAGGCTAAGAAAGGCGGGTCCCATAAACTGATATGATTGGCCACCAGCACCACTGGTCCACTTTTGGGAATATTTTCTTCCCCCGTTATTTCCCAACGGTTAAACAACCTTAAATAAAATGATACGAGAGCATGGATTACCTTATAAAACATTTTTACGACTCTCCTCTTCTCTGCCCAAGTAAACCCAGGATCTTTTGCAGTACTTCCTCCTGTGTAAGGTCCGTTGAATCAATGATAACGGCATCCTCCGCTATTTTTAAAGGGCCCGCCTCCCTGTTTTTATCCATTTCGTCACGCTGGGCCAGGTTCTCTCTGATCTTGGCATACTCCTCCGTATAACCTTTTAATAGTAGTTCATGATAACGCCGGGCTGTCCTCTCCTCAAGGGAAGCTGTCAAATATATCTTGCATTCCGCCTGGGGCAGCACTACGGTGCCGATGTCTCTGCCATCCATGACCACATTCTGATTGCTGGCCAGTTCCTGTTGTTTACGGACCAGGACTTCTCGCACACTGGAAAATTGTGCGATTTTCGAGACATTTTCACTGACATCGGGGCTTCTTATTTCTTCCGTAACTTCCCTGCCGTCACAAAAAATAAGCTGCCTGCCTTGTTTAGTACGCACAAATTGTATGGCAGTATCTTTCGCCGTGTTGGTTAAGGCTTCCGCATTATCGAGAGAAATCCCCTGCCGCAAGGCCTTATAGGTAATGGCACGATACATGGCTCCGGTATCTATGTAAACAAATCCCAACAGGTCTGCCAGTTTCTTGGCCACCGTACTTTTCCCGGCACCTGCAGGTCCATCGATTGCAATCTGTATGTTCCTCATTCCTTTCCTTAATTTAAACCAAGATTATTTTATCATATAGCACTATTATTTTTACAAATAAATTTAGGAAAAAAACATTCCCGGTATACACCGGGAACTAAGTCAGGCACTGCTTGATTTTATTAATTTCCTGCATCAATTTATGGAATTTGCCGGGGGTCAGAGACTGCTCCCCGTCGGAAAGGGCACAACTCGGCTGGTGATGGACTTCCACCATCAGGCCATGAGCCCCTACCGCACAGGCTGCCTTGGCCAAAGGCGGAACTAAAAACCATTTACCACAGCCGTGACTGGGATCAACGATGATGGGTAGATGGGAAAGGGTTTTTATGGCCGGTACTGCCGAAAGGTCCAGAGTATTCCTGGTGAAAGTTTCAAATGTTCTAATTCCCCTTTCACAAAGGATAATCCGGGGGTTCCCCCCCTGCATTATATATTCGGCAGCCAGCAGCCATTCCTCTATGGTAGCGGACAATCCCCTTTTCAGTAAAACGGGTTTCTCCAGGCGTGCCACTTCCTTAAGTAAAGGGAAATTCTGCATATTCCTGGCCCCTATTTGAATCATATCGGCATAGTAAGCCACCACTTCCAGATCGCGAACATCCAAAACCTCGGTCACTACAGGAAGCCCTGTTTTCTCTCTGGCTTTAGCCAACAGTTTCAGGCCCTCTTCTTCCAACCCCTGAAAAGAGTAAGGGGAAGTACGGGGTTTATAAGCCCCGCCCCGTAAGAGGACAGCCCCGGCTTCTTTCACAGCCTTGGCAATAATCATGACCTGTTCTTCATTTTCCACGGCGCAAGGCCCGGCAACGATCTGGAAATTCTCTCCGCCAAAGGGGATACCATTCACTTTGACCACTGTATCAGCGGGTTTGTATTCTCTGCTTACCAGCCGGTACGGCTTTTTTATGTTAATAATTCTTTCCACACCGGGAAGGATTTCTAAGGTCTCAAGGGAGAGATACTCGGCACCATCCAATACAACAATTACCTTTTTATCCTTTTCCTCATGGACCTGAATCATCACATTGAGCTGTTCCAGCCTTGCCATAACCGTATTAAGATTTTCCGTGGAAATATATTTGTCCAAAATGATTAACAATTGTGATGGCACCTTCTTTATCTTGGAAAGTCCAGGATGACACCCTGAGGTATGATTCTATGTTTTAGTACTTCTCTCCAGGGTAAAAATATTTTCAGTTCCGGGTAATTTAAAGCCATCTCCCCGGTATGATCAGCGTAGTAGTAGACATTTTGCGCGTAAGCTTTTTCCCTGGCTATGTTCCATACCACCGGGAGAAAATATTTGTCCTCTTCCCCCTCTTCCCGGTCTTTATCGAGAAAGAGCCACTGCAACCGGCAGAAGGAGGCTATTTCTTCTACCTCATATCTCTCATCGTCTCCAAAAAAACCTGCCCGGCCCAGATGAGGGGGCATTAAAAAACTAAGCTCCCTGGCCGCTTCCGCATTGATATGGCGAGGATTTTTTTTATCAAAAACAAACCCTATACAGTTAATCTTTAACTCCAGGGCAAATTTTAATTCCTCCTGGGTTTGCACGCCTCTCAGGATCAGATACATTCTTTCCTACCCCCGTGGTTTACAGTACTCAAAAATAAATCTCCCGATGTTCACCAGGAGAGAGTTTTTTGCACCATATCAGGACGTAAATTCACAGCCTCATTCAAATAAACATGTTTTATTTCGCTTCCCGTCTCCAGATAAGCATGGATCAGGATACGTATGCATTTGGGCAGTCCATGGGGTACATCGGCTTCCACGGTACCCAAAAGGGGAGTATTGTTTAAGCCCAGCTGGCGGGCGGCTTTGGCCGGAAATTCAGCATTAAGGTCGGGTGTGGTCGTAAAAATAATACTGACCACATTTTCCTCAAGCAGCCGGTTTTCTTGCATAATTGTCTCCAAAAGCCTGCCTGTCTCCTTTAGAATCTCCTGGCTTTCATTTTCCTTCACGGTGGTGGCCCCGCGAATACCATATAGCCTCAACACCATAAAATCACCCCGCATAAGGCGCTGCCCGGTGACTTAGACCAATGGCCACTTCATCCAGGTGTAATAAGCCAATACCAAGAAATACGGCCACACTGATATGGTCGTTTTGCCTGGCCATGCCAATTTTACCGCCTACATTGAGTCCCACCGCTTTAGGCATAATTTGCGAAAGGGCCTCACGCGTAGCCCCGGCAATAGCCCCTTCGTCATAATGGGTTTCTTTAATCACGCCTTCACGTTTCGCGGCCACAATGGCCCGCTCCACAATTTTTTTAACCGAAGTTATGTATTCACCACCGCAATCCACTGCGGCAGCCTTAATTCCTAAACTTTCCAATTCCTTTTTTAAAGCATTCTCTTCCTCTCTCGTTTCTGTGAGAGCCATTCTGATTGCTGCGGAAGCTATTTTTTTCGAACCGTAGGCCATACTCTCACCGTCCTTTAATACTAGTCCCGATTCACATGGAATTATATTATAGTATGGTAGAAATTGCAACTAGCGAATCACGATAGGGTCAAAATACATCCTTCCGGTGCCGTGTACCTGGCTGTAGAGGAGAGGTATGGTAATATTGGGCGTTTTCTTGGCAATAAAGACAGTAAGAGGAAGCTGGGTATGGGGATTTTGCACCATAATGATGTCCCCATGTTTAACCTTAAGGGTTAACTCTTTATGAAGAAAATTCCCAACCTCTTTACCCTCAATAAAAACCTTTAACTCGGGTATACTCAAATTCTCCCGCAGTTGCAGACTCACGGTAGCCCAGGGTGTGGCAGCAATACCCGAAGCATATTCCAGCAAATCCCGGGTATTCAGCGGTTCTCCTTCCATTCTTATGGCAGCATTTAAATGGGAACCCATATTGGGAATAAAATACAATCCTTGAACCATTATAAGTATGACAAGAAGTATATAGACCAGTTTTAAAACTGCCTTTTCAATGATATCCATAATATTTCTTCTCTTCATAACCATTATCCCGACCAGCCTACGTGTTCTTATTTACCATTATCATAACCCACAAGCTTTCCTGCTAATCAACAGCTGACTAATGGCAGCAAAAAAGGAGAAACCCGGAAGGATCCTCCTTTAAATTCATTTACTATTTTCTATTTCTATAGGATTCAGCCAGAAGCATGATGGTATGAACGATTTCCAGGTTCACATTGCCCCTGTTGAAACCGTCTGTCAACTGCATTCTGCAGGCACCGCAGCCTGTCACAACCTGGGAGGCTCCGGTAGCCTTAATGGCCTCCGTCTTATGTTTATGGATATCCATGGAAAGGTCATAATGGGTCAAACTGAAAGAACCTGCCCCGCCGCAGCAGCGGTCTGCATTCTTCATTTCTTTAAAGGTTAAACCGGGAATGGCTTTGAGAATGTCGCGCGGTGATTTGCTTACACCCATTCCCCGGTTTAAATGGCAGGGGTCATGATAAGTAACAGTTCTTTCTACAGGTCCCAATTTCTTGGGATCCAGACCAATCATCTTCACAATAAAATCAGCAATATCCAAAGTCTTCTTACCTATTTCCCCGGCTTTATCCCCGTAACCTTCTTTGTCTTCGGCCAGCAATTCCTGATAATAATGCTGCCAGGAGCCTCCACAGGTACCGCAGGCAGTGACAAGATAATCAAATTTTTCGGGGCTAAAAGCATCAATATTGGCTTTAGCCATCTCCCGGGCCGTCCCCACATCACCGTGGATATAGACGGGAGCCCCACAGCAAAGCTGCCCTTCGGGAATAACGACTTCTACGTTATTTTCTTTCAGGACATCGATGATGGCCTTACCCTGGTCCGTGTAGACATAGTTCATCACACAACCAGTAAATAAAGCCACTCGCTTTACAGGGTTCTGAACTTTTATTTCTTTGGGAAACTGTTGCCGTAAAGGGGTACTGGCCAGCGGCGGAACTACGCGTCTCATGTCTAACCCTACAGGGAAGCGGGGTGAACCTGCAAACAAAGTGGGATGCTTTTTAAAGGCCAGTCCCTGCAAAAGGGCGCCTGTTCTAAGGCCCAAATCAAAAAGCCCGCCACGCTTTAAAACAGAGAAAATCATTCTTTTTATGGGATGGAGGCCTTTTTCCCTGGCGATAGCAGATCTTGCGGCCAGGATGATTTTATCAACCTTTACACCACAGGGACATTTAGCGTTACAGGCCTTACAAGTCAGGCACAAGGCCAGTTTTTCGGCAAAACCGTCCCCAATCCTGTAAGCAAGTTTTTCATCCAGAACAGCTTCCACAAGTTTAATTTTACCTCTTGCCACCGTGGGTTCACGGCGCACCTCCAGGTAAATGGGACAGACTTCCTGGCAGTTACCACACTTCATACATTTCATTAATTCCGCTTTGACCTCTTTAAGGGAATCGTAAACCGTTGCCAAGACTATCCCCTCCCAACTATTTTACCAGGATTCAAAAGATAATTTGGATCTAAAGCCTCCTTAATTTTCCGCATCACTTCCAGTCCGGCTTTGCCGAACTCCCATTCTAAATATTTGGCTTTAGCCATACCGATTCCGTGCTCACCGGAAAGAGTCCCGCCAAGTTTCAAAGCAACTTCAAAGATTTCATCCACAGCCTTATGGACCCGCTCCATTTCTTCTTTATCCTCGGCATTTGTAAGAATGGTGGGATGAAGGTTGCCGTCACCGGCATGGCCGAAAGTGCCAATGGTAAGATTATATTTCTTGGCAATTTCCCTCAACGCTTTGATCATATCAGGTATTTTACTCCTGGGAACAGTGGCGTCTTCTAAAACTGTAGTGGGCTTAACCTGGGCCAGGGCAGGCAGGGCTGCTCTTCTTGCTGTCCATAAACCGTCTCTTTCTGCATCGGTTTGGGCCACCTTTATTTCATCGGCGCCGTTTTTCTTGCAGATTTCTTCTACAATTTCCGCTTCTTTTAAGACCACTTCTTTAATGCCATCCACTTCGATCAAGAGTATGGCTTCAGCCTGTACGGGCAAACCGATCTTCATAAAATTTTCTACAGTACGGATGGTCACGTTGTCAAGTATTTCCAGGGTGGCAGGTATAACCTTATTGCCGATAATATCCCGGATGGTATTAGCGGCTTTATCCAGGTCACTGAACACGGCCATCATTGTCTTTCTATATTCAGGAGCAGGAATGAGCTTTGCAGTAATTTCGGTGATAATGCCCAAAGTCCCCTCCGAACCCACGAATAACTTGGTCAAATCATAGCCGGTAACGTTTTTGACGGTTTTGCCGCCTACACGTACCACACTGCCGTCTGCCATGACTACTTCCAGGCCCATAATATAGTGTTTGGTCACACCATACTTGAGCCCCCTTAAGCCCCCGGAACACTCGGCCACAGAACCACCCATGGTCGCAGTGGTGACTGTGCCGGGATCAGGGGGATACATGAGCCCATAGGGAGCCACAGCATCATTGAGTCTTTGAATGACCAAACCAGGCTGTACGGTGGCAGTGAGGTTTTCCGCATCAATCTCCAGGATTTTATTAAGATTTAGCATGGACAGGACAATGCCCTTGTTAATGGGAATGGTGCCGCCGCTTAAATTAGTGCCCGAACCCCTGGTATAGATAGGTGTCATGTACTTATTGGCCAGTTTTACAATCTCCACGATTTGCTCTTTCGTATGGGGTGTCACCACCACGTCGGGCAATTCACTGGGCATGTCAGCCGTGGCATCGAAGGAATGACAAATTAAATCTTCTCTCGTCGTTAAAACATTATCCTTTCCCAACAGTTTAATTAAGTCATCAATGATGGGCTTTACCACAAAACTTCCCTCCCGCTCTAAATAAGATAAAAACCAGAAGGGGGGGAGCATATTCTCCCCCCAGCTAACCCTCCATGTTTACTTTTCCTAATTAATATAGATTTGTTACACCCATGAGGAACATCACGAAGAATGCCGCCGCAATAGCATAGATAAAACAAGGCACGGCATTCCGCTTAATAATCGTTCCTTCTACACCCATAGTACCCACGGTCGCACAGGCAGCAACGACGTTATTGACGCAAATCATGTTACCAACGGCGCCACCGATAACCTGTAAGGCTACAATGAGGGTATGGGACATTTTCAGTTGAGAAGCGACATCAAACTGGAAAGAGGCGAAAAGAATGTTAGATACCGTATTGGAACCGGATATGAAGGCACCCAGGACACCCACAAAAGGTGCAACGAGAGGCCAGGCTGCACCAAAGATGTCTGCTGCAGCTTTCGCCATGGTCACCATCATGCTGGGCATCTTGCTGGGGTTGATGTTGGAGTTCAGCATTAACTGTACCATGGCTACACCAAAGACTAAGGCAATGGTAGCACCAACCAGCTGCTTAAAAGTCATCTTCCAGGCCAGGGCAGCCTTATCGCCAGGCATTCTGTGCAGGAAGATGGTAAGTATGGCGACCAGAATAAAAGGTACGGTACCAGGCAAATACAAATAGGCTAAGTTGTAGGTAAAGGCTTTATAACCGAAGATGGCGGGAAGAGCGATAACCTGTTTAGTTAACCAGCCCTTAAGCCCCAGGGCAGGAACCCTGGTAACTACCAGGATTAAAGCGATCAGGGCATAGGGAGCCCAGGCCAGCCAACCAGGCATAGTTGCTTCCTCTTTTCTTTCTTTAGTGGCTGCCGTAGCGGCCATAACACTCTTCCAGCTGTTATCCCACCTGTTTTCGGGAACAAATTCCCAGGTAGTCTTGGGCATAAAAATACCATTTTTCGCTGCCCATAAAACAATGGGTAAGCCGATAAAGGCCCCTACCAGTGATGGGAACTCGTTACCCAGGAACCAGGCCGTAATCAGATAAGGAACAGTAAAGGCGAGACCGGCAAAAATGGCAAAAGGCGCAGCAGCCAAACCGGGTTTGATGGATTTTTCTTCGCCAAAATATTTTGTTAAGAAACAAATACCCAGCAAAGGAATAAATGTTCCTACTACCGCATGAGGCAGGGCTACGTATTTTGTTAACAATAATCTAAAAGCATCAGCTGACATGGGTGCACCTGCCGCAGTCAGGTTAGCTGATACCGTAGACATGGCGCCAAAAATGGGAGTACCAACGGCACCGAAACTAACGGGAGTACTGTTATAAATTAAAGCAACCATGGCCGCAGCCAGGGGCGGAAAACCTAAACCCACTAAAAGGGGCCCGGCTAAAGCCGCCGGAGTACCAAAACCGGCAGCACCCTCAATAAACGCACCAAATAACCAGCCAATGATAATGGCCTGAATGCGGCGGTCTTTGGTTACCCCCATGAAACCTTTGTTAATGGTAGCCATAGCCCCACTCTGTTTCATGGTATTTAGAATTAAAACTGCACCAAAAATAATAATGAGTACGTCTAAAGCTTTCAAAGCACCGAAAATAGTGGCGCCCAATACCGCTTTAATCTCCATACCCCAAGCCGTTAGAGCCACTATACAGGTCAGAGCCCAGGCTACAGGCAGAGCTTTTTTGGCAGGCCAGTTAAAACTGGCCATCAGAATAACCACAACCATAATCGGTAAAAAAGCAAGCAGTGCTAACATATCAGAACCTCCCCATCACAAAAATTACAAAAAAACACATCGAAGAAATAACCCCACTACCCTCCCTTCTGTTAGTTTTCTGAATTCCATGTTGTCAGACCACTATACCATCAGTAATTTAATATTCTCTATTTTTCAAAAAAATCCTTCATTTACTATACTATTTTTTTTAATCTTCCGGGGCATTATTGCAAGGCTGTCAGCTTTATCCCCTATATTTCTTCTATCTTTGTAATTAAAGCAAAATAATCAAGGTACTCTGATGGTGGTAAACCACCAATAAAAACCAGTTCTGTTTCCTGTTTCTTTTCCTTGATTAACTCTTCAAAAAGTTTTTGATAGAAAGTATAACAAGGGAGGAGGTTAGTGAATCCCCCCAGCATGATAATATCGTATCCCGTTCTCCTGATGACACCCATGGTTTCCAAATATATATTTGATTCAGACTTTTCCTTCCGACGCAAATCAATAACATCCAGCCATGCTTTACAGTTTGTGAAGATCGGTGTTACTGTTTCAAGCACTGCCATTTCTATCTCATAGATTAAAAGACAGGATTTAAGCCCGTGTCCCCAAGCTCTTAAACCCATACCCAGGGGAGCCAGGTAAGTCTCTTTGCCCTCCCCGGCATATAACTGAACCAAGCCCTTTAATCGATTATCCATATCTTCACTCCTCAATACTAAAATCTACGGAATAAATTCAGGTAACAGGTGAAAAAATAAGAAACAGATAATTTATAAGGATGTGAGATAATGAGACTGACAATAACCGCTCTTTTTAAAGGATATGAACAGGCTAAATTAGCCCTTAAAGAAGTGGCTTTGGAGAATCTGGCCAGCGACCATATTAGCTTAATTTGTCCCCGTGGTAAAAAAACTGCCATGGAAGCCGGTGCGGAGCTTTCTCCTACGGGGGCACCGACTCCGCAAGCTATGAGCGGTCTTCATGGTTATTTGGTTCAAATGGGCCCCTTAGCAGTTCCCGAGTTAGGCCAAATACACATTGCCGGTCCTTTGGCAGGTGACCTCACTACCGGTTCGGACCGTAGTCTGGTACAGGCTTTGATGGGATACGGATTATCCGAGGAATACGCAAAAAATTATATGGATGCTATTAAAGATGGCTGCCTTTTTACATTAATCACCACCTATTCCACGAAAGCCAGCGCCGTTGTGAACACACTATCCAGTTATGGAGGTAAAGAAATTACTAAGTGGAATAAAAATACGGGTAACAACACTAAGGTTACCAAATCACCTTAATACCTCTTCTTTAAGGCAAATAACCAGCCTGTCATCATAGCTGACAGGCTTTTTTTAGTTCCCTGATTTCGCCTTCCTCCAGTTTTCTGTATTGTCCCGGCTTTAATTGACCCAAAGACAGCGGGCCAAATTTAACGCGTTTTAAGCTCACTACAGGATGTCCCACAGCTTCACACATGCGCCGCACCTGTCTATTTCGCCCTTCGCGGATTGTCATCTCTAACCGGCTATAATCTTCCCCGGTCTCCAGTATAGTCACCTTAGCAGGCATAGTAAGTCCGTCTTCCAGTAACACTCCCTTTTGCAGCCGGAGGAGACTGTTTTTGTCCAGGATACCCTTCACTGTAACCAAGTAAGTTTTGGCCACCTTGTATTTTGGATGCATAAGCCGGTAAGCTAATTCCCCATCATTAGTCAATAAAAGCAAGCCTTCCGTATGATAATCCAGCCTGCCCACAGGATAAACCCGTGTCTTGATTCCCTTGAGCAAATCTGTAACTTTAGTCCGGCCCTGGGGGTCATGCATGGTGGTAACAACCTGCAGGGGTTTGTGCAAAAGGTAATATTCATATTTATTGGTAGTCTTTACAGGTTTTTGGTCAAAGGTCACTATATCTCTCTCTGGATCAATCTTACTGCCTAACTGGGTGATGGTAATCCCGTTCACTTTGACACGGCCTGCCAAAATTAATTCTTCCGCTTTCCGCCGGGAAGCTATACCGGCCTGAGCAAGATATTTTTGTAATCGTTCCAAGAAAAATCACCTTTCGGTCAGTCTCACTACCTATTTTGCCCCACAATTTATATTTCTTCAATGCAAAAAAACTTTATTAACGATATAAACGGAAGCCAAAAAGGTAGTCAGATCAGCCATTAACCCCACCGCCACTGAATGGCGATATTTCTTGATGCCTACAGAACCAAAATAAACAGCAAGGACAAAAAAAGTTGTATCAGTACTTCCCTGCATGGTGGATGCCAGGCGACCGATAAAAGAATCGGCGCCGTGGGTCTTAATGAGTTCTGCTGCTATGCCCAAAGAACCTCCGCCGGAAAAGGGACGCATAATGGCTAAAGGCAGTACTTCCGGGGGAATGTTTAAGACAGAAAAGAGGGGTGACAGTATTTTTACCATACTATCCATTACCCCGGAATGCCGGAATATACTGACGGCTACTAACATGGCAACTAAATAAGGGATAATCTTGATAGCAATATTAAACCCTTCCTCCGCTCCCTTGACAAAACTTTCATATACTTTAACGCCTCGCAAAGCCCCATAGGAAAGTATAAAAAAAAGCAAGAAAGGGATTGCCCATAAAGAGATGGTGTTAATAATATGTTCCAGCACGGTTCCACCTCCTGACTACCTAGAAAATCTCCGTAATATCTTGTCGGCGATAACGGCTACAGTCATGCCAAGGGTAGTGGCAAACACCGTAGTACCTACAATCTCCGTAGGATTCTGAGAACCTGCCGTTAATCTGATGCCGATAATTGTTGTGGGTAAAAGGGTTATACAAGAAGTGTTTAAGGCTAAGAAAGTACACATGGCATCACTGGCTTTATCGCTCTGCCCGTTAAGGGTTTGTAATTCCTGCATGGCCTTCAAGCCAAAGGGTGTGGCTGCATTACCCAAACCCAGGATATTGGCACTAATATTTAGAAGGATAGCTCCCAGTGCCGGGTGGTCGGAAGGTATAGAAGGAAATAGCTTCCCGGTTAAAGGTTTAATGAGCTTAGCTAATGTTGTAATCAATCCAGCTTCCTGGGCTACCTTCATGACACCTAACCAGAAGCTCATGATACCGATTAACTCTAAGGCATACCTAACGGCAACCTGTGCCGCCTGAAAAGCAGCGTCTGTGACAACCTGGGGTTTCCCCTGCCAGGCGGCCATGAAAACACCAGATAAAATCATGAATAACCAAATGATATTAATCATAACTACCTCCATCCTGTTCTCTTGTAAACTTATGAAAAAATAGTGCTGCCTAGAACAAAGATGGATGGCTCTATTTTTATCCAAAAAAATAACCGGTTTTTTCACCGGTTATTGTACTTCACGGGTAGTTCCTGCATTCTCGGCCCTTGCTTCAGGTGTCGGTTTTGTTGGTTCCTTGCCACGTCCACTTACCATGCCCTGGATACGGTCAACTACTTGCGGTGCCAAATCTACCAGTCTTTCCATAAAGGCGTTCTTACTGTCTACGGGCATTAACCTGACCTGTCCATTCCCCACGACCAAAAAGCCCACAGGCTGTACCGATACACCGGCTCCGCTGCCTCCGCCGAAAGGTAAAGATGTACCTTCGCCTTTTTCATTGACACCGGGATCAAACTCACTTCCTCCGGCGGCAAAACCGCAAGCCACCCTGGATACGGGAATAATGACAGTTCCGTCCGGAGCTTCGACAGCATCACCTACTACTGTGTTCACATCAACCATTTCTTTAATACTTTCCATGGCTGTCTTCATCAGTCCTTCAATAGGATGCTCGCTCATGCGCTTACCCCCCTTAATAAATTCCGTATCTGCCCAATATATTTCAACAATTGGTAAATGACAATAATAATATGGCCCATACGCAGTTCAAATATGCAGGAATAATCGACGACAACCAGATTAGTTCTTTTGAAATTAGGAATGACAGCAAGTTCGTTTTGGGCACAGCCCATATCAAAAAATTTTGCCATTTGACTGTAGATATTACCAAGCAAACCCCATACTACCCCCACAACAATAGCTGTTTCTGCCGCATCTTCCAGGCCGATTTCCGTATATATACGAAGCTTCTTAACTTTTACAGGTTTAGCGATTTTTTTGATGAATTGAAAAGTACCGAGATAAACCCCCCGGGATATCTTATACAAGCGCCACAGGCGAGCAAAAAAACGGGCCCAGGGTAAATTTGCGGCCCGTAAATCCTCAGGAGGTTTCTTTTTCCAGGGACGATTCCGGGAAAGGTTCCAAAAAAGACCGGTCATGGGGTTGACCAGTTTTATGCGAATGGGTATGAACCACACACGAATGTTTGCCTCAATGAGGATTAAATTAGGTTCACGATAAAAGTGAAAAAATAATTTGATGGGAAGTAGACTTATGCCAAGGATAATGATGAAAAAAAGGCCTATTGCTTTAAGCATAAGTCACCCCCTTTACAGCTTATTACCATATATTAGTATTCCTGGTATTTTTATGGGCTATACGCTGTGGGATGTCCGCTTTCCAATCTCCGACTTCCGAATAGAAAAAATAAAACTATAGCTGAAAGCCATAGTTCTTAACCATTTATTTGAAAATCGGATGCATCACAGGCGCAAGTCTCGCTACGTCGGTAGTCGGGGGGGAGGAGCAAAAATTTCATTTAGCGGTTAAAAACATCTCTTCTTGCTGAGGGGGGAGGTCCGCTAAAGATTTAAGACCGAAATATTTTAAGAATTCCTGTGTTGTTCCATAAAGAATAGGACGACCCGGTCCGTCCTTTCTGCCTACCTCCTCGATCAGGCCCCGCTCCAGTAAGGTGCTTACGGAACTATCGCTCTTTACACCCCGTATTTCATCAATTTCACTACGGGTAATCGGCTGTTTATAAGCAATAATGGCCAGAGTCTCCAGAGCAGCCTGGGAAAGGGCGCTAAGTTGGGGCTTTAATAATTTTTCCAAGTATACGGAATGTTCGGGTCTTGTGGCGAAAGAATAACCCCCTGCCACCTCTAACAGTCTAAATCCTCTGGTTTCTCTTTCTAACTGGGCCTTGATCTCACTGACAACGGCTACCACGTCTTTTTCATCAATTTCCACGATTTCAGCGATAGTTTTGGCTGATAAAGGATCACTGGAAACAAACAACAAAGCTTCGATAATGCTCCTAACCTCTTCAGGAAATAGCGTGGGCACTGGTGTGTCCCCCTTCAATCTGGCTTGAGAATATGAGAATTTCCTCAAATAATTGTGGTTGCTTGATGTGGATACGCCCTAAACGAATCAGTTCCAATAAGGCGAGGAAGGTGACGATGACCTCCTCTTTACTGGCTGCTTCGGTAAAGAGCTCTCGAAAAGGCAGTCCCAGGGGTTTATTTTTTACCTGTAATAAAATATAAGAAATCTTGCTGCGAATAGTAACCTGCTCACGTGGCAGTGTGAGAACTTCTTTTTTTTTCTCGATTCTGGCCAGTACTTTATGAAAGGCAAAGATTAAATGCTGTAAAGTTACATCACCTACGGGGTTGGGCGGTGGATAATCTTTTAGTAATTTTGCCTCATCAATGTGCCGCATAAAAATTTTAGCTTGACTATACTCCATTTCTTTAAAAACCGACGCTGTCTCTTTAAAAATTTTATATTCCAGAAGTTTTTCCACCAGTTCCTCCCTGGGGTCACCGCCAAATTCCTCCTCATTTTGCATAGTGGATTTGGGGAGCAGCATCCTGGCTTTGATAGAGAGAAGGGTACTGGCCATAATGAGAAATTCACTGGTAAGCTCCAGGTCCAGCTCCTCTGCCGCCGATAAATATTCTAAATACTGCTGTGTAATGAGGGCAATGGGAATATCGTAGATATCAACTTCGTTCTTATCGATGAGATGAAGTAAGAGATCCAACGGCCCTTCAAATACAGGCAATTGTACCTTGTAGGACATACTTTCACCACTTTATATTTTCATAACAGAACGTACTAAATCCAGGGTTTTCCGTGCTTCCGCCCGGGCCTTTTCCGCACCGTTCTCCAGTATCTCCTTTAAAAGCTGAGGCTTGTTTTCATAATAAACTCTTCTTTCACGGATAGGTGTCAGAAATTCCTCAAGCCTGCCGGCCAACCGCTTTTTACAGGCCACACAGCCTATGCTGCCGCTCCGGCAGGATAAGCGTATCTCCTCAATTTCAGCGGGATTATAGATATTTTGATAGGTGTGCACCAAACAAACTTCGGGATTTCCGGGGTCAGTTTTCCTGATTCTTGCGGGGTCTGTAACCATCATCTGTACTTTCTCCAGGATCTCTTCCACCGCCGCACCCAGGGGAATAAAGTTATTATAACTCTTGCTCATTTTTCTGCCATCTACACCCGGGAGCAAAGACACCTTGGCTAAAATGGCCTGAGGTTCAGGTAAGATATCAGTCTGGTAGAGGTGGTTAAAGCGCCTGGCTATTTCCCGGCACAACTCCAAGTGAGGCAACTGGTCTTCCCCTACGGGAACGGCATTGGCACGATAGATTAAAATATCTGCCGCCTGTAAAAGGGGGTAGCCCAGGAAGCCATAGGTGGAGATATCCTTCCCTTCTTTACCCAGCTGCTGAATCTGGTCTTTGTAGGTAGGTACTCTTTCCAGCCAGGATAGAGGAGTAATCATGGAAAATAAGAGATGAAGCTCAGCGTGTTCTTTCACATGGGATTGTACAATAATTGTACTTTTTTCCGGGTCTAAACCCACACTCAACCAGTCTAAAAGCATCAACCTGATATTCTCTTTTATTTCCGATGTATCTTCATAGGCCGTGGTAAGGGCATGCCAATCCACAATGCCAAAAAAACAATTATACTCATCCTGTAATTTAACCCAGTTTTCCAGGACGCTCAAGTGTCCGATATGAAGTTTTCCCGTTGGCCGCATGCCGCTAAAAATTGTGCCTTTCTTCATTACTGTCCTCCTTTAAATTAACTTCCTATGATCAATTGGCCAAAGCGTAAAATAGTAAGGATAATTCCCCGTGCAGGAGTGATAAGAAAATCTGTGATGTTTGTGACTATCAATAACATAAGAAGCAAAGGGCCATAGGCCTCTAATTGATATAAAAATCCATGCAGATGGCGCGGTAAGATACCAAAAACAATTTTGGAGCCATCAAGGGGAGGTACGGGTATCAGGTTAAACAAAGCCAAATAGACGTTAATGCTGGTCAAGGCCAGAGAAAACGCAGCAAGATACGTATATTTGTCAAATAGATTGTACAATATGCCACCCAGCAAAGCAACCAACAGATTAGATAAAGGACCGGCTAAAGCTACCAGCATCATTCCCCTTTGCCGGTTGCCCCGGAAATAATAGGGGTTCACCTCTACAGGTTTGGCCCAGCCGAAGCCTGCCACCAAAAGCAGCAAAGCACCCAGGGGATCAAGATGTGGGATGGGGTTTAGGGTTAACCGCCCTTGCTGGCTAGGGGTAGGGTCACCCAGGAAGGCCGCCATTCGCCCATGGGCATATTCATGTATGGTTACGGCTATCAGTATTACCGGTATTTTGATCAATAATTTGGTGATGGAAAGCATTATTATTTCCCCCTTTCTATATAGTGTCGTAGGTAAGCCAGGCCTTCCTCCCTCGTCGTAAATTTACCATGAAAAAAAGCCTCTTTTATTGTAATGAGAAGTCTTCCTATTTCAGGACCTTCTTTGAATCCTGCCCGGATCAGGTCTTTCCCGGTTAAAGGCAGCTCCGCAGCCTGCACTTTTTCGTAAAACTCCTGCCAGCTGCCTGCCCGCTCCCGGAGATGGTAATAGCAGAAATAAATCCCCTCCGGGGGAAGATCCCGCAAAGCATGATAAATCTTTCTTTCGGGGAGGCCTGGCCCTGTTTTTACTAAAGTAAGCACGGACAGGGTATGGGCCAATTCTTGCTCATCACGTTTGCTAATCCCCCAGTAATTGCTTAAAGCGGGGAGTTTATCCGGTTGTGTTTTGAGCAGAAACAGTAAATAGATGAACCAGAGACGTATCTTCCTCGTGTTTGGGAAATCTTGAAATGCACTTATCTCCTCAGTGTTTTCCCGCTGAAAGGATACATTGATGAACAAAAAAGGCCAGCCGCCCAGCTCATAGATATCATTTAGGCAGGCGCTTATCCGCGTTTCTTCACATAGTAATTTCCACTCATGGAACCTTCTGGCCGGGGACACCTGAGTGAGATAGGGCCAATCCTTTCGAAGGGAAGCTAACGTGCCCTCTTCTATGGTGAAACCGAGACGGTTTTTAAAACGTATCGCTCGCAGAATACGGGTGGGATCGTCACGAAAACTCCCCTTGTGTAAATAACGGATCATTTTCTGCCGCAGGTCTCGCTCTCCGCCAAAGGGATCAATTAAGGGGCCCCAGTCCCTCTTCCGGACAGGCATAGCCATGGCGTTAACCGTAAAATCACGCCTGGCCAAATCCTCTTGCCAGCTTGCCGGTGAAACTTTCGGTAGAGCGGCAGGTTTTTCATAAACTTCCTTCCGGGCCCGGGCAATATCAATGTTATAACGCCCCGTTACAATGGAAACTGTTAAAAAGTCACTGTTGATGCTTACCTCACCTTTGAGTACAGTCCCTAATTCTCTCCCCAGGGCAAAAACATCACCCTCTAGAAGAAAATCGTAATCGCGTATGACACCATCCAAGAGGAGATCACGCACTGACCCTCCCACGAGAAAGAAAGGGCCGTAATGCAAGAAGCGGCAAAGGGTTAAGATAAGGTCCTGATCCAGCATCTTTTCCTGTCCCAAATCTTTGCATAATTTGCTTTATTATAACACAAATAAGCGGAGGAAGCATGTTCCTTGTGTTTATACTTTTTTACTCACCTAAAAGAGAAACCAGGGTAACCCCTGGTTTTAACGGTTTTAAAACACTTACCCGCATTGGGTTTTGCTTTCTACTTTTCTTTGCAACAAGTCCACAAAGGCTTCTAAACGCGTCCCAATGCCTGCCTCACCTGACTGTTCATCGACATAAATGGTAAGTACCGGTATGCCATAATATTCGCTGACCTTGGGGAAAATGGTATGGGCCACGATTTCGGGCATACAGGTTAAAGGCGCCACCTGGACAATACCGTCATAGCCCTGTAAGGCGAAGGATGCTGCTGCCCCTATGGTTTCCTGGCCGTGCCCCCCCACAAAATGATTAAGGAAAGGGTTTGCGAAATCACTGAAAGAAATCTTTGCTTTCCTACGAAAAAGACCTATGAGCAAATGGCTTTCAATCCACTCACTTAAATACAAGGACCGGGTAACATGGGCACCCAAGTGAGCCAGTTTTTTCTCTATATCCACACTGGCAAAAGGTTCCAGTAGAGTATAAATCTCGCCTACCAGGCCAATCTTTAAAACCGGCTTCGTAGTATCTTGAGGAATATGGAGCAGTTTTTGTTTGGCTAGACCAAAAGCATCGTTCAAGTCCGGAATATTTTGGGCCCTGTCTATAGTTAACAAGGAATGGGCAAAGATTTTGTCGGCCGTACCCTGTACATATTCCCGCGGCCTAATTTCCTGTACCAGTTTTTCCAGTTCATCGACAAGACAGGCCTTATGGTAGCCAAAACGAATACCCTGTATGACCTTCCACCAGGAGACGGGGCCCACAATTCTTTTCACCCTTTTAATAAACTGCCACACACTGACATCAGGTGGTTCAATCACAAGGGATTCATAATCATAGCCCATGTCCACCAGTATTTCCTTTTCCAACTGGGCGTAGAGCCCGAATCTGCAGGGGCCTACCCCGCCGGCCATTAAAATCGTGTCTGCACCCAGTTTTTTTGCTTCGATAAAGTTACCCAGGTTGATTTTAAGCGGCAGGCAGGCAAACTCGGGTGCATGTTGCACACCTAAATTTAAGGTATTTTTACTGCTGGGTGGAGGTACTACCACATCAAGACCCATATATTCCAGCATACCTTTGATGGTTACCCAGGTATTCCCCATATGCGGAAATGTTATTTTCATCTATCTCCCTCCTCCACCTGAGTAAATCCAGAAAAGCCTCTATTCTCGTATTAATTCCTGCTTCACCGGTATGTTCATCCAAAGTGATATTAAGATAGGGTATTTTCATTTTCCCTAAATACCTAATTATCATATTCCCTACGATAGAATCAATACCACAACCAAAAGAAGTTAAAATGACCACTCCTTTGTTGCCAGGCATTTCCCGGAAATACCTGGCGGTACCCAAGAGTGATTTCCCGTAAGTCCAAAACATTCTTTTGGATAAAACCCGCGACTCTACCTGCTGGACATATTTAGGAACTTGATTGGACGTTATAAGGTTGCACCCCATTTGTTTCAACTTGTTTCTAATCCCCATATTTATATAATCATCGTAGAGGTTATACTCGTGGCCTAAAAGCAAAATATTAAGATCACCGCTGTTATCCAGGGTCTCACTTTTGAAAAATACCTCTTCCGGATAGATCCCCTGCAAAAGGTCAAGTTCATACTTTTGTTGCACTTTCATGGCTGACCGCCAGGCCTTCTGCACCCGATTAAAGTTTTCCCCCATTAGCTCGGCAATTTCCTTTAAAAATTGATGATGGTTTTCCTTTGCCCGCATATTTAAATTCGGTGAAAGAAAATCCGATTTAGCCGGTATGTTGGCCTTTACCATATCAGGAATGCCAATGATCTTTGGACATATATAAGAACCTTTTTCAATGCTCACCAATCTGGGGACGAAAATATAATCCAGTTCTCTTCCGGCTAATTCAGCCACATGCCCGTAAAACACTTTTACGGGAAGGCAGGCTTCATCTACAACCTTACTAGCTCCTTTATCCATAATGCCTTTATTCGTTTCAGATGTGGTAACAACTTCCATGCCTAAAGATTCAAAAAAAGAAGACCATAGAGGGGAAAAATTATAAAAAAGCAGTCCTCTGGGAATTCCTATGCTTTTAGTCAATACGCACCACCCTTAATCGTACGTTTTCTATATTTTTAACATATATTTTTAGTTCTAAACCTTTTACTCCTTATCTTTCCCACCTAATTCTGCATCAAAAAATTCCATATTCTGTTTTAAATCTTTCCCCAGTTCATATTGTTGTGTTGTTGTGGTCACACTGCTGAGCCTCCCAGTTTTTAATGACTAATTCTAAAGCTTTCGTGGTTATTTCCGCTCCTTTATAGGCGCTGTCCTTACCCTCCATTTTCCCGATATCTCCGATACCGACCACAACGGGGATGACATCTTCCAATTCATTTAATACATCGACAGTATCCCCCATAAGCGCATCGTTGTTGTAAGCGGGGTTCCCGCATTTATCTACCGGAACATCCACTACCTCTTTGTTTTTAGTCACCGCATAATCAACATGTATGCCTTCGATACTTTCGGTATTAGAAGCTACAGCCAGGACACCGATGACCTCAATATCAGGGTGTTGAGCCACGTATTCCAGTACCTCTTCCCCTTTCCCCTTCCTGCACGAACCTTTGTCGTCAACCATGACCACGACAGGGTCATGGTTCGCCTTTTTGACAAGATCTATTAACTGTTGTCCACTGATCGGTGTAGGATTTCCAGCCGAGGCCGAAATACACCTTCCCCCAATATTGCTGACCGCCTTTTCTACTGCCTTCCGGGCTATATCGTCACCATCAGTGACAAAGATGACTCTGTGTTTGCCTGCAGACGGTTCCATCATGTCCCTCACCCTATCCCTTGGGATTAAATAATGTAGCCACCACTAAGCCAAAGACAACAGCAGCGGCAATACCTACAGAAGTGGCTTCCAGTCCTCCTCCCAAAGCGCCTAAAAGACCTTTATTTTTTACAGATTCAATAGCTCCCTGGGCTAGAGAGTGGCCAAAACCTGAGAGCGGTACGGTAGCACCGGCTCCCCCCCATTCAACCAACGGCTGATAAAGACCCAGGGCACTTAATACTGCCCCCACGGTTACATAACCTACTAAAATATGACCCGGAGTAATGTTAAAAGGAGTTAAATCCATTATGAGTTGACCAAATAAACATAAAGCCCCACCTACCAAAAAAGCCTTAATTAAATCTTCCATCTCTTTTCACCCCTCAGCTGTATTCCAAAACAACCCCATGGGCTATACAGGGTATGGAGTTGCCTTGGAAGCTACTGGTAGGACTTAAAAGTGCTCCCGTACCTACCAGAAAAATTCTTTTGTATACACCTTTTCGCATTTGCTCTAAAAGATACCCTGCAAGCACCACGGCAGAACAACCACACCCACTGCCCCCTGAATGAGTGTCCTGTTCAGGACTGTAAATAAGAATTCCACAATCAGATACATTTCCTGTATCCATACCCTGTTTTTTAAGTAGTTCTTTTAAAATATTGTTGCCCAAGAGGCCTAAATCCCCCGTAATAATCAGATCATAGTCATCTATTTTTCTTCCAGTATCCTGAAGATGGGTTTGGATGGTATCAAAGGCGGCCGGGGCCATGGCTGTTCCCATATCATTGGCATTCATTGTCCCCATGTCTACCACTTTACCAATGGTAGCCTGGGTTATTTTAAACCCATGGGATTTATTCTCTACAACAAAAGAGCCGCAGCCCGTTACGGTCCACTGGGCCGTCTTGGGACGCTGTACACCAAGTTCCGTGGGAAATCTAAATTGCCTCTCCGCCGTGTCATGATGACTGCTGGCCGAAACCCCCACTTTGGCGGCATAACCCCCATCAATAAGAACTCCGGCTAAGGCCAAACCCTCCGCTAAAGTGGAGCAAGCGCCGAACAGTCCGAAAAAGGGAACTCCCAGGGAACCGGCTGTAAAATTGGCCGTAATGATTTGGTTCAGTAAATCACCCGCCAGGTAAAAATCCAGGTCAGTGGGTAATAGCCCTGCTTTTTCCAAAGCCAGTTCCATACTGTACTGCATTAACTTCTGTTCGGCTTTTTCCCAGGTTTTTTCCGAGCCTAATGTATTATCCCAGATCACGTCGAAGTAATCAGCCAAGGGACCCTGCCCCTCCATGGGCCCCACCACGGAAGCCCAGGATTTGATAGACGGTATACTATTGAATTGTAACGTTTGTTTTCCCAGCTTTTTCAGTACCATGTCTAATCCCTACTTTATAAAGTAATATATAAGACCAATAAAGATAGACACCACCGTACCATAAGTAATTACCGGCCCGGCAATGGTAAAGAGTCGTGCCCCTACGCCATAGACAAATCCCTCTCTTTTAAATTCCAGGGCTGGCGCCACCATAGAATTAGCAAAACCCGTAATCGGAATAATAGAACCGGCGCCGGCAAACTTCCCCAGTTCATCATAAAGACCTAAACCGGTAAAAAGAGCGCCGAAAAAGACTAAAGTCGCCGACGTAGCTGTACTGGCTTCTTTTTCCACTAGTCCTCCCTGTTGAAATAAAGCAAACATGACCTGACCAATCACACAAATTAAACCACCGACGACAAAGGCTAGGATAGCATTTCGCAATACTGTCATAGGAGGCGCCATTCGCACAGCCATCCTCTGATAATTCAATTGTTTTATTTTCAAGAGTTCTTGCTGCTGCTGTTCAATCTCGCTCTTGAGTTTAATGATTTCCTCCCTGTCATCCTTTTCTTTTTGTGCTTCTAAGAAGAGTACAGTTTGGTGATCCTGCTGTAATTCTTTGTTCAACTGTTGTTCCAGTTTTTTTTCCAGGTTTTCTCCCCGCTCTTGATAACGCTTAATCAGTTCCTGGCGTTGGGCCAGCCGTTCCTTAATTTTTTCCACATCGAGAACTTTTGCTGTCAATGTATCAACCTACCTTCGTTAAAATTAATCAATAAGTGACAACCTTTATTATTTATCCGAATCTGTGATGTTATACGTACTTCCTAAACAACGTGTAGCACAGGACAAAAACAAAAACCACTTTGTTAAGAAATTGTTAATTAGTCGAGGTGCCAGGCACCTAAACTTTCTGAATTTTTTTGAATTAATACAGGCGTTTCTATTGTTTTAGTAAAAAAACAGAGTCTTACTTTAAGACCCTGTTTGAAAGGCGTCACTTTGCAGCAAGTGCCGTATTTTTTTTAAGGCTTGTCTTTCGATACGGGATACTTGTACCTGGGATAATCCTACCAAAGCTGCCACTTCTGTTTGAGTTTTATCTTGATAAAACCTTAAAAGGATGATTTCCTTCTCCTTGTCAGGCAGCTTTTCCAAGATTTCTTTAAGGGCAATCCTGTCAAACCAGTTCCCGTCGTCCTTTTCATTACTCAGCTGGTCCAGTACATAAATGGGGTCCCCATCATCCTGGTAAAGGGTTTCGTGTATGGATGTGGGCAGCTGGACAGCTTCCAAACTGGAAATTATTTCTTCTACGGGTAAGTCTATCGCTTCCGAAATTTCTTGTAAGTTGGGTTCCCGCCCTAATTCCTTGGTCAGGGAATCCCTGGCTTTATTAATTTTATAGGCATTTTCCTTCAAGGACCGGCTGACCTTTACGGGATTATCATCGCGTAAAAAACGACGAATCTCACCTATGATCATGGGAACGGCATAGGTGGAAAATTTTACGTTATAAGAAAGATTAAACTTGTCAATGGCTTTGATTAAACCTATTGTACCAATCTGAAATAAATCCTCTAATTCGTAACCCCTGTTGGTAAACCTCTGGACGAGATTGAAGACTAGTCGTAAATTACAGTTGATGAGCTTCTCCCTGGCGGGGTGATCTCCCGCCTGGGCTCGGATTAAAAGATCCGTCATCTCATCATCGTTTAACAGGGGAAAACGGGGCAAATTCATCTCTGATAATCTAACATTCATAAATTTTACCCTCTCTTATGAGACGGCCTTTTGAATTCCGGCACCTTCTAGCTTTTTGGTAAGTATTACTCTGGTACCGTTATTGATTTCCGACTCTACTTTAACTTCATCCATAAATGACTGCATAAACACAAAGCCAAGGCCCATACGCTCGGGATCAGTGGTGAAGGCTGGCTGCATTGCTTGCGGAATATCAGCTATACCTACTCCCTCGTCAATTACCTCTATAACGATGGAGTCTTCATAAAGAGAACCAATCAGTTTAACAATACCCGCAGGCTTATTCCGGTAACCGTGGATAATGGCATTGGATACAGCCTCCGAAGTGGCTACCTTAATTTCTTCCAGGTCATTTAAGGTTAAATCAAGCTGCGAGGCTAAAGCAGCTATGGTAATCCTGGCCAGCCCCACATTTTCCGGTATACTGATAAATTCTAATTTTATTTGGTTTCTTACTATTTTATCCATTTTTATGCCTCCTTAAGTGACTTTCTCTCCAAATAAGTCCATGCTTCATTTTCGCTGTTAAAAGCAGGAATAATCGAGAGGATTCCTGATAGTTCCAATATTCTTTTGATGTTAGTGTTCATACCGTAAATAATCATGATTCCCCGCTTTTCCTGTATTTTACGGTACCTTCCCAAAATCACACCCAAACCCGAACTATCTATAAAGCTTACCCGTGTCAAATCCAGGAAAAGATTTTTCGTAAACATTTCATCTATGGCTTTATCCAGCCTTTCCCGGAATTCCTTTGCTGTTACCAGATCCAATTCCCCGGTAATTTTAACAAGCAATGTTCTGTTTTTGCTGTTAAAAATGAATGACATGTCTTTACCTCCTTGTCCACTTTATGGATAGGTATTCTCCAAAAACAGGCAAATTCCTGCTAATATCTGGAAATTGTTTTTATAAACATATAAAAAGGCGCTCCCAAGCAAATTTGGGTTCGCCTTTATTCACCATTAAGCTTATTTAACCATTTAACCGGTAACTACTCCCCGTACGACTTTGCTGAATTCTCGCCACCAGGAGCCTTTGTCCACACTATCTTTCGCTACTAAATTCACTCGCTCTATGATCTCACCATCTTTAAGGATGGAAATATGTCCCACAACTTGACCGGCTTTAACGGGGGCATTAAGGATGGGAACAGCCGTTACTTGCGTGGTCAAATTTTTGTCCTGACCTTTAGGCAAGGTTATCCCCACTTTTTTCTCGGGGATAGCTGCTACCGAGTCCACCTGGCCTTTACCGACCTTTACCTGGGTGATAATTTCGTTTTCTTTATGAAACTGTTTAAAGGTATATTGGGAGTACCCCCAGTTCCACAAGATTTTAGTATCGGCAAAATGCCCGCTTTTTTCCGGTGATCCCATTACGACAGAGACAAACCTTAAACCATTCCTCTCCACGGTAGCCGCCAGGCAATACTTAGCATCATTGGTCCAGCCGGTTTTAAAGCCATCAGTGCCCGGATACTGCCAGAGGAGTTTGTTTTTGTTATCATACTGAAAAGGCCGGTCCGTACCCTCACGAATACGGTAATGTTTTACTGAACAAAGTTCTCTTAATTCCGGATACCTTAAGGCATATAAAGCAATTTGGGCCAGGTCGTAGGCAGAAGTATAATGGTTGGGATCGTGGAGACCATTGCAGTTGACAAAATGGGTATTTTTCAAACCTAGTTCCGCGGCTTTTTTATTCATCATATCCACAAAAGCTTCATGAGTACCGGCAATATGTTCGGCAACTGCTACACTGGCATCATTCCCCGAAGCCAGGGCAATCCCTAACAGTAGTTCTTTGAGGGTAAGTTTTTCTCCCGGTGCCAGGTAAATCTGGGATCCTCCATAGGAGGCCGCATTGGGACTGGCGATAACCTCATCATTCATGCTGGCCTTCCCTTCTTTAATGGCCTCCATGGCCAGGACAAGGGTCATGAGCTTGGTGACACTGGCGGGAGGTAAGGTTTTATGAGGATCTTTCTCGTAGAGAATTTTTCCGGAATGGGCGTCTATGAGAATGGCTGATTCCGCTTTAACAGGTAATTCTACACCCAATACTTGTTGGGGAGCAAGGAACATAATTAATAAGATTACCACAAGGGTGGCATAAATATTTTTCAATTTTTTTGACATGTTTCTGCACCTCCTAGCAAACTAGTTCTAGTTTTCCCCCCGATGCTAAAGAAGTATGTAAAAACATATTACATAGTACGGAGCAACGAGGTAAAACTATGAGCAGGAGGTGACAATATGGAAAAGGCTATTGCATTTTTTTTATTATTGATAATAAGTGCCAGCCTGGTTTATCTCTTCGTAACCCACATACTCCTGGCAATAATAAAGTTAGTTAGACAACAACAGCAACTAAAGTAGCCCATTGTATGATTCACGTCCCTTCTTCGTCACCACACCATAGATGAGGGGGTTTTTCTCAACTTTGGAAGGAGAAAATGTAAATGCTTCCCGTACATATTTCATGGCTTCAGCCATTCTTTTTTCTTCATTATAGTAGAGAGTTAGCAAAGGCTGGTCCAGTTTAAAATAATCCCCTCTTCGACCATGAACTTTTAAACCAACAGCCAGATCAATGGCAGCATCTTTCGTTTCCCTTCCTGCCCCTAAAACCATGGCCGCTAAACCAAGGGCCTGTGCGTCAATTTCGGCCAGATATCCTTCAGCCCACGCTTTTACAATCAATTTGCCCCGTGCTTGGGGTAATAAAGTTAAGTTTTCCAATACTTCCGGATTGCCGTGCTGGGCTTCTATAAGTTCTTTCATTTTAGCAAGAGCCCTTCTCTCCTCAAGCAGCCCGGTAAGTATGCCTTTTGCTTCAGCAAAATCTTTTGCTTTTCCTGCAGCTAAGATCATATAGGAACCGAGCCCCAGGGATAACTCCCGTAAAGGGCCGCTCACTTTTCCCTGTAATACTTCAATGGCCTCTTGGACCTCCAGGGCATTGCCTATGGCCGAGCCTAATGGTTCATTCATATCTGAAATAATGGCTACTGTTTCCCTACCCGCTCTGGTACCAATTCCTACCATTGTCTCTGCTAACCTAAAAGCTTCTTCCGTGTCTTTCATAAAAGCTCCGCTGCCGGTTTTTACATCCAGCACGATGGCCTGTGCACCGGCAGCGATTTTTTTACTCATAATGCTGCTGGCAATTAGTGGTATGGAATCTACAGTGCCTGTAACATCACGTAAAGCATATATCTTTTTATCAGCCGGAACTAAGGCGCCGCTCTGACCGACCACAGCTACGCCGATTTTATTGACCTGCTCGATAAAGGCCTCTTTACTGAGTATAGTATGAAAACCGGGGATACTCTCCAACTTATCGATGGTACCGCCTGTATGACCCAAACCACGCCCCGACATTTTAGCTACGGGTACACCGGCAGCCGCTACCAGAGGGGCCAGCACCAGTGTTGTTGTGTCAGCCACTCCTCCGGTACTGTGTTTGTCCACAATAGTCCCCTTTATGGCGGTAAGGTCAATGGTTTCACCTGAATTTACCATGGCTAAAGTAAGATTGGTTGTTTCTTCCATATCCATGCCACGAAAATAGACGGCCATACAAAATGCTGCCATTTGATAATCTGGAATGTTGCCTTGAGTAAAATTATGCACTAAAAATTCTATTTCTTCTTTGGTGAGGCTATAACCGTTACGCTTCTTAATAATCAAGTCTGTTGTTCTCATAGGAGGCTCCTTTCCTCATAATCCTTATTTTTGTTCATTGCCATGAAGAAGCTCAGGGAGAAAACTCTCTCCCACACAGGTATAATCCAGGTGATAGAGTTCTGACAGGGTGGCGGCTACATCCGCAAATGTTCTGCGCGTCCCTAAATTTACATCTCTTTTTACCCCTTTACCATAAACCAGCAGGGGAACATATTCCCGGCTGTGGTCTGTACTGGCAGTGGTAGGATCATTGCCGTGGTCCGCAGTGATGAATAACCAGCCGTCCTCTGCTACAGCCTCTATGACATCCTTTAACTGGGCATCCATCTCTTCCAGGGCTTTAGCATATCCCACAGGGTTATTACGGTGCCCGTAGGTAGCATCAAATTCAACCAAATTGGTGAAAATCAAACCACTTTTGAGCTGTCCCCACAGTTCCAAGGTTTTTTCCATCCCCTCATTATTACTCTTGGTGGGGAAACTCCGGGTAAGGCCCTGCCCGGCAAAAATATCATATATTTTACCTACGGCGATAACTTCTTCCCCTTTACTTTTCAGGGCATCCAAAACAGTAGGTTCAGGGGGCAACAGGGAATAGTCGTGCCTGTTCGCCGTTCTGGTAAAATCCCCCGGTCTTCCTGCAAAGGGACGGGCAATCACCCGCCCTACCGCCCAGGGACCGGTTAATAAGCTTCTTGCTTTTTTACACATCTCGTAAAGTTCAGGAAGAGGAATGACTTCTTCATGGGCTGCGATTTGAAACACACTGTCCGCGGAGGTATAAACGATGGGAAATCCTGTCCTCATGTGCTCTTCGCCCAGTTCTTTAATGATTTCGGTACCGGAAGCCACTTTATTGCCCAACACTTTGCGCTTGATAAGTTTTTCAAAGGCTGTGATAATTTCGGGGGGAAATCCCTGGGGAAAGGTTGGCATCGGGTCGCGGGTCAAGATGCCGCTTAATTCCCAGTGACCTGTGGTGGTGTCTTTCCCTTTGGATAGTTCGGCCATACGTCCATACCCGCCTAACGCCATAACATCTCCCGGTACCCCCGGTATGTCCGTGATTTTGCCTAAACCTAAACGGGCCAAATTCGGCAGTTTTAAACCTTTAACGGCTTCCGCTATATGTACCAGGGTATTACTACCCTCATCGCCATACAAATGGGCATCGGGTAAAGCACCGATACCTACACTATCCATAACGATCAACATTGTTTTTGTCATGTGCTTATCCTCCTTTAAGTTGGGGACATTCCCGCCCCTTTTCTCCTTTGCGCTTTCCGACTTCCGATTTCAGAATTCCGCTGAAAGCCACTAGTAACTAGGAGCTATCCTAAATTATCAATCAGAATGAAGGTTTTACCACAAACGTTCCCTATCGGAGCATAGCTAAACAGACTTGGCGAAGTGAGGTAGAAAAATCAGATGGGCTGACAGGAGGTCAGACCCAACCCGAAGCCAGTCCACGGATGGACTGTTGAGGGTGGGCTGATTTTTCCCGAAACGAGCCTTAGTCTGTTCTATGCGAAGATCGGGATACGTGGTGGCAAACCTTAATAAATATTTTCTTTCTTCTGCTGGTTATGCCCGCGGATGAGTTTTGTTGTATACTTCTTTAAGCTTACTTTTCGTTAGGTGGGTGTAAATCTGTGTAGTAGAGATATCGGCATGCCCCAGTAATTCCTGGACAGATCTTAGGTCAGCCCCATTGATTAAGAGATGGGTAGCAAAGGAATGCCGCAAGGTATGGGGCGAAATTTCTTTATTGATGCCAACTGCCACAGCATACTTCTTTATAATTTTCCAAAAGCTCTGCCTCGTCATACGCTTTCCGTGATAATTGAGAAACAGGGCTTTTTCTCCCGTTTTTTTTACCAGGAGGGGCCGTGCTCTTTCTAGATACTGTTGAAGACTGTGGGCAGCCAAAGAACCTATAGGAATAATCCTCTCTTTGTTTCCTTTTCCGACACAGCGTACAAAGGCCAAATCAACGTCTACATGATTGAGGTCTAAACCGGTCAACTCCGAAACCCTCATGCCCGTGGCATACATCACTTCTAACATGGTCTTGTCTCTTAAATTTCCCGGGTCTGAACCCCGGGGCCCCGCTAAAAGCTTGTCTACCTCTTCCACCGTCAACACCTTGGGCAGTTTCTCGGTCAGTTTGGGGGCATCCAAGTGAATGCTGGGGTCTGCCTCCAGGTATTTCTCAAGGCATAAAAAGCGAAAAAAACCTTTGAGAGACGAAATTCCCCTGGCTACTGTAGCCGGCGAGAACGTGCTTTTTTTAAGATAAAAAACGTAACCAGCCAGTAAATCTTTGTCGATTTCCTCTATTTTTACTTTTTTCGTATTTTGCAGGTACATGAGAAATTTGGTCACATCTCTTTTATAGGAGTCCAGTGTATTGCGGGAAAGCCCTTTCTCCACCTGAAGATACTCTATAAATTCGGCCAAAAGCTTGTCCATGCAAGAAATGCCTCCCTTTTGTAGAAAATATATATTACCATTTCCACAAAAGAGAGTAATTTCCTCTTTACTTCTTGGGGACTGTGGTAGCCGGATTAGCATTTTTAGTCGGGGAGTTGGAATTAGCTGGTTGGCCTTGTACCTTTACCGGTTGTGTGGTTACATCCTTCTGCAGGTTATCGGAAGGAGCTACGGTGGCATTATCCTTGGGAGTCAAATACCAGTTCAAACCCAGTCCCAAGCCTACTAACAAACACACACATACCAGTAAGGCCAAAAGTTTTCTTTTCCACCTGGTTATCGTAATTAAAACCATAGTCATCCCTCCTTTTTTAGTTATATATGTGGTGTGATAAACTCTTAGAATATGTACACATTCTCCAGTCCCTTAAATTTAAAAATTTTTAGATGGACGATTTACTTATAACCCTTTGTGTTTTCGGTCATTCTATAGCTAAAGAACTTTGTTGGATTAAAACATGGGAGGGATAGCTGTGGAAAGGAAATGGAAACAAACGACTCAGGAAAATAACCGCGGTACCTGGACTATATTTCCCGATCTTTGTAAAGGCTGTGGCCTTTGTATTGAAAAATGTCCCGTGAAAGTCATATATTGGTCAGAAGAACTGGGCTTTATGGGGACACCCGCCGTTAAAACACGGATGGAAGGCTGTATTGTCTGCGGAATTTGTGAGACTGTCTGCCCGGAACCTGCTATCAGAGTGGAACGCAAAGCTAAAGAAAAAGCACCTACAGCCCGTGTGGTCAATGAAAGTTAGTTGAGATAGGTAAATTTCTTTGTCAACACACGTAAAAGACCAAGAGCTTTCATTTAACTTCTTGGTCTTTTGGCTATGAACATCCTATTGTAATATCCCTTTTAATCCTGACCGTAATTGCCGGTAATTGATTCCACCTTATAGAAACGTTCTCTTAAGTGCCTGATGGTGCCTTCCGGAACGCCAAATTCCCTGGCCATTTCCGTATCGCTTTTATTCTGAGCCAAGCCGTCGATGAACTGATCCGCATCGATACCCACTTCATCACATACAAAATGCATACCAGGTTCCACGCCCCAGGGCGGGCCCTTAAACCCGTGTTTTAGTTCAGTAGATCCTGTTTCATATTTGTAAGTACTGCCTTCACCGTCTAAGGCGACAAAGGCGGCTGACCCCATGGCTGCAGGTACAAAAATATGTCCGACGGGAGCATCGCCCAAGAGATCCTGTTTAGACTTTTCCATGATTATTTATTCCCCCTTTTTCCACTGGGATTCTACTGCTATTATTTACTGAGGAGAATGATTTTATTTCAAATCTCTTAAAAAAGGAAGGATTAGATTGTCTGCTTATCACGGCAAGAATACCCTTTCCACCATCCGGCCGGAGAACAGAGAAGAAGCACTGGTTAAAATTAAAACAAAGCCGGAACACATCAATTTTATCATCAAAATATTGGAAACCCACAGTCACCTGACCATTCCGGTACAACTGGATCCTCAAGAGGGATATGTAGGGTTACACACCCCCAAAGACCGATTACAGGAACTTCTCATCATTTTAGAAAATATTCCCCGGCCTTTGGAAATCATAAATAAAATAAATAAATAGAGAAAAGCACCCGGTTTTGGCCAGGTGCTTTTAACTTAATTCATTTATTATCCTCGAGCCTGTTCTTTAGCATAAAAGTTCTCAAAGAAGTCTTTGGTCTCCGATACTACTACTCCGCTTAATAAGAGGAGTCCTATGAGGTTAGGTATAGCCATGAGCCCGTTTAAGGTATCAGCCAGGTCCCAAACAAAAGAGAGCTTAGCCACAGCGCCAACAAGAACGGCGATGACCCACAAATAACGGTAAGGTTTGATGGCTTTGGTACCGAGGAGGTACTCAGCACATTTTTCCCCGTAGTAAGCCCAGCCTAAAATGGTGGAGTAAGCAAAAAGGATAATACCAATGGAGACGATAATTCCACCCCAGTTACCTGGTAAACCTTTACTGAAAGCGGCAGTGGTTAAAGCTGCACCTGTCAGAGTCTTGGGGTTAGCCATTTCCCAGGTTCCGGTGATGGTCAATACCAAACCGGTGATAGAACATACCACAATAGTGTCAAGGAAGGTACCGGTCATAGATACCAGTGCCTGGCGGGCAGGATGGTCAGTCTTGGCGGCAGCGGCAGCGATAGGCGCACTTCCCAAACCGGCTTCGTTGGAGAAAACACCACGAGCCACCCCGAAACGAATAGCTTGAGCCACAGCAGCACCGGCAAAACCGCCGGCAATTGGTTGGGACCCGGCAAAGGCGGCCTGGAGAATAGTGGCGATGGCCTGAGGCAGATTACTAATATACATTATAATGATAACTAAACCACCAAGGATATAAAATACGGCCATAAAGGGAACTAACAAAGCCGTTACCCGTCCTATACTCTTAATACCGCCCAGGATGACCAGGGCCGTTAAAATGGCGAGAACAACACCGCTGGCCCAAGTAGGCACCTTAAAAGTGGTTTCAATTGCTGCGGCTACAGAGTTGGATTGAACCATGTTGCCGATACCAAAACCGGCTGCTGCACCAAAGAAGGCAAAGAGTAAACCCAGCCATCTCATATTAAGTCCTTTTTCCAGGAAATACATGGGACCGCCGGCCATTTCACCGTTCTCATCAACAACCCTGTATTTCACCGCTAAGATAGCCTCGGCGTATTTGGTAGCCATTCCAACCAGGGCCGTTACCCACATCCAGAAAACAGCACCAGGTCCACCCAAGGTTACGGCTGTGGCCACACCGGCGATGTTACCGGTACCAATGGTAGCAGCCAGTGCCGTCATGAGAGCCTGGAAATGGCTGATATCCCCCTGTGAAGTTTGGTCTTGATTTTTGCTGAAAGCTAATTTCAAAGCATAAGGTAAATACCGGAAAGAGACAAATTTTAATCTAAGTGTGAGAAATAATCCGGTACCAACTAATAAGACCAGCATGTACGGACCCCATACCAGGGAGTTGACCGTACCTACAAATTTTTCAATGGCTTCCATCTGTTCACTCTCCTTATATTACTGTAAACAAAAAGATAATACCGCTAAAAGACCTGATTCACCCCCTCAATAAGAATAAAAGGAGATACCAGCATCATTATTATACTTAAAAAACATTGTCTAAACAACGGCTTTTTCGAAATTATCTCGCATATTGTATACAATTTGTTTCGTGTAGGAAAACACATGTAATGAAATTGTATACCAACTAAGCCAGGCTTAAAAGCCTGATAAAGACAGGGGAAATATATCCTTCAATGAAGGCCGCCCCCAGCATGAACAAGGATAGACCAAACATAATGATAGAGTAATGCAATACACCCCGTGAGATGGGTTGGGACCTGAGCCCTTCCCGTCCTCTGATTAAATACAGGGAAAAGTTTATAGCCGTAACCCCGGCCAGAATATAAGCCGGCAGTGACAAGATATTAGGAGGAACAATGGCTAATAAGGCCAGGACAACGCCCCGCCAGGCTTTCTCCTGGAGGATAAAGCCGATGGTAAAGCCTAAAACGAAACCTCTGGTGAAAATAATCACCAGAACCAGGGGCAAACCGATTATGGTAAGCCCTAAGATAAAAATTTTGCCCAGATTATAAAGATTTCTTAACATCGCCTGTTTCGTATTCATAGCGTAGTTAAGCTCCTCACTGATCTGGGTTAAACCATTATCTAAGTATTGATGCAGGGAAGAGGTCTGTTTACTGTCGAGGGCCTTTACTCCCAATGAACCAAAAATTAAGCCTGCCGTAAAACAAAGCAGTACAAAAAGATATACCCACCAGCTTGAACGGAAATGTTGTGTCATTTTACTCTTAAGCTTATCCACAGCTTACCTCCTCCTCTCCCTAAATGTTATGAAGAAAAGGAGGTAAATATAACTACTAGTCCATAAATTGACAGTAACCCCTGGCGATGAACAGTTGGGCTAAATAGTGTACGGCCAGCACATCTTCCAAAGCATTACTGCTGGCGGCCACCAGGGTAATCGGTGACTTCTTGGCCATGGCTATAGCCCTTTCTACTCCCTTGAGGGCGGGTTCTACCCCTTTCATCCCCAGGGTACGGGCAACAGTAGCTGTGGTTATCATCCCTCCCAATTGGTAAACGGCATCATAGATCACACCACCTGCATCAGTTACGGCTACTGCAACTTTGTTATGCCAATGGGTGAATTTAGCAGTCTCCGCACCCAAATTGGGCCAGATCTCTCCTACCGGGAGTCCCTCATTTTCTACACCCCTGATGACATCTGCGGCATTGGCCTTTCTCTCCTCGCAGCTCCCAACCCGTGGTTCTGTTATGATAACCACTTCTGCTCCTTTATTTTTAGCCTCCCTTGCTGCCAATTGTCCGATGCGAAAAGGGTTAACTAACGTGTTACCGGAAGCCTTGGGGGAGGGGCAAGCGCCCCAGATACCTACTGCTCCTGCTTCTGTGACGGCCTCTAAGGTGGTGGACATACTGATGACATCTACGACTACAATCAAAGCACTCTTTTTAACTGCCTCCAAGGCCCCTGAAAGATTATAAGCAATGGTGAGACGGCTTCTTTCACTCTCCCATGATCCGGCCATACTTTCCCCCCGCGCCAGCTTCAAGTTTAAGTTTTCCTTCCCTTGCTTTCATGATTAATTCCACGACTTCGTTACTTACTATTTTAGCCAATTCTTCCGGCCCAACCTGGTGCAGGATGCTCATCTCGCTGCCAAAAGTGAGAAGAAGCTTTTCAATGGTTTTCTTCCCTACACCGGGTAAAAACGGTAAAGGTACTTGATAATAATAAGGTACAGTACCGAACTCCTTCTCACCGGGAGGAGCTAGGGCCATAATCCGGTCCAACACGCCCACGACCACATGTTCCCTGCTGCCGCAGAACGGGCACGCAGTGACGGCTTCATCTTGAAGAAGTGAAACCTGGCATTTGTTGCAGAAACTGCGGTGATATTTTCCTAACTGTGGATCCAGGCCATAATTTGCTTTAAGATACCTTCCCTTCTTTTTTTCCAGTAGATAGAGAAATTCGTTAAAAGTGGGCTCTTCCAGTACGACCAGGTTGTATTCCCGTCCAATTTTCTCTAAGGAATGAGCGTCAGAATTCGAGAAAAACACTCTCTCCCTTAATTCAGGCAGCAGCATAGCCATATTCCGGTCAGCCGACAAACCCAACTCCACTGCTTTGATTGACTCTGCTTCAGCACCAAAGACCTGGGTAAGGGAAGAAGCACAAGCCCCATAAACTCCCTTATGCGGTGTAAAAACATGGGCAGGAATAAAAATTCCTCCCATGCTCTTAACTACCTTTAGCAGAGTTAAAGCCGGCAGGTTGGTGGCCTGGGTACTTAATTGCGGGTTTTTCACGTGTACTGCCACAAAAGCAGCAAAATCCAGAAGACGGTCCAGGGTAGGAAAAAAGGCCAGATAATGAGCCCGGCAGCCGGAGTCTTCCTTGGCTTCCATTTCTATTCCTGTGAAAATGGTTATCTTTTCCCCGTAGCGAAAACCACCCTGGGAAAGGGGTGCAAGTTTACCCTCTTGGAGAAGCGCGCGTAAATCTGCCAGTACACCGGGTGAACCACAGTCTACTACACCTATCATATCAATTCCCTTACGGGTAAGACATTCATTGAGTATATTGAGGAGGGTTAAATCACGGCTGGCTGTAATCTTAACGGGCAGCCCGTCACCGGAACGGCCAATATGGATGTGTAAATCGAGATAAAAGTTCTTCATGTCTCTAGTCCTTTCAGTTTAACGAGCCACAAAACACCGATAATCGTCTTAGCGTCAATGATCTCACCGTTTTTTACTTTTTGATAAACTTTGGCCAGGGGTAGCTTAACATACTCTATAATTTCGTCAGGGTCAGGAGAAGCTTGTTTTTCTTGTAAATCGGTAGCCAGGTACAGATGGATAATTTCATTGCTAAAACCCGGAGCTGTATAAAAAGAAATTAACTTTTGCCAGTTTGCCGCCGTAAACCCCGTTTCTTCCGCAAGTTCCCGCTGTGCACAACGAACCAGGTCTTCTCCCCTTTCCAGTTTTCCGGCGGGAATCTCCCAGGTTATCCTCCCAATAGGATAACGGTACTGTTTCACCAGAAGAATTTCTTCCTGAGAAGTACATGCTAAAACAGCAACAGCACCGGGGTGCTGTACCGTATCCCGTATGGCCTTCTTGCCGTTACTCATTATCACTTCATCTTGCCGGAAAGTGATAAAAGAACCTTCTTTTTGCAAAAGAATTTTACTGAACTTTTCCTCCATACTGCTCTCCTCCTGTCATAAAAATATGGTTTATACATATACTGGTTATAAAAACCACAGGATAAGGGGGAAATCATCATGGTCATCACCAGCCGGGGGCTTTTTATGGTGGGCAAATCCCATGACATATTACTGCAATTACAATTGCTTCAGAAACAATACAATTATCTCAAACAAGTGCTGCAAATAAAACTACATTAATTCACAATTTACCCTCCTGGCGACTTCTTCTCCGGCCGCGGCCCCTGCTAAAAAAAATAGTGGATCTTCTTCATAGCTTCTACCCATATGAGACATCATAAGTCCTAATTCACAGGCCAATCTTATACCGTCGTGTCCTCGTCCCCAGATCAGCCGGTGTTTCTCCATGCCTTCTCTTTTGAGCTGAGTAAGGACGATTTCTTTTTGGCCATCATTAAGTGCCGGTAAAACAATAGAGGCAGCCCCCAGCGCTACTTTGCCCAGGGCTGTTAAGGTATGATGGCTGATGCCTAAATGACGTGTGCGTTTTTCAGCAAAACTCAGGCGCGGGATGCAATAAGCCACCCCGTCCAGGGTGGTTACCGCATTGATGATCTGTCCCACTTCTAAGGCCGTATTGCCCCAGGTAGTACCGGTTCCTACCACGCCGGGACCCATTAAAACAATAATGACATCAGCTTTTAATATCTCCTTGGCTGCCAGTAACCCGCTGTATAAGTTCACTGCCTCATAGTCACCACCAAAAGCATGCCCGGTAGTAACAGTGCCACACAGCAGAGAATTCTTCTTTAAGCTGGCTACAGCCTGACTTAGGGCCAAGGGCAGTGCCCCCCCGTCTGTCATGACATAGGCTATCTTAAGCCTGGGATTTACGGAGACAAGCCCGCAAACACAGGGAATAAGCATGCTGTGGAGAGAACCGCAAATCACAGGCGTCCCGGACAAAGACTGGACCCGGACCATTAAGGCATGGTGGGGACTATCAGGTTCTTCCACCGCACAAACTTTTAATTGTAAAGGGGTATAACGTAACTTCATGATGTGACCGGGGGTAGTGTACTTCACCTGCTGATCTTGTAGTTTGCCCATGACAAAGTGATACCCCCCGCTGCCTAGCTTTAAGTCAACAGCAGTAGTATTTAATAACACCTCATCATTAGGCTGCAATTGACCCGTTAAGAAAGGAAAAACGTAGGCTTTGGCCTCTGCGCCCTGTATCTCCACAAGGGCCTCTTCCAGCCCTTCGGTAATTTTTTTAAGAGACTTCACAGTCCCTGTTTGTCTGTTTAGCATTTTCATCACGCCTGTTCGGTAAAGTGTATGTAAGCCGTATAGCCTTAAGGCAATTATCTTCGCCCCCAGTGATCAATCATCCTTAAAAAATAGTTTCTTTCAATGAGCAGGCTTAACGAAATTTTTTCACTGACGATATGAATAACAATTAAGAAGATCACCAGGCTAAGCCTGACTATTGCCGGTGTATGTAAGAATAATATGCCCACCGTCATTCCCAGGGGGTTAGCCCCCGTATCACCCAGCATGGCTTTACCTTTTAAATCGTAATGAGCATAGGCAAAAACAATCCCGGTTACGGCAGCTGCCAACCAAAGTACCGAAATCCGTAAGAAAACGGCAACTGAGACAAAAAAGAGGGTTCCTTTGAGGGCTCGCCCCGGCCTTAAATCCAGTAGGTTTATAAAATTTACGCTTAAAACGATTATAAGCCAGTTCATTACCGCGTAGAAGCCACTGTCACCGCGTACTAAGATAAGCCAGAAAGCGAGTACTCCTGTACCCAAAGCCTTTACAACGCCCGTACTCAATTTTTTCTCGCGCCAAAGAAAGAAAAAATGACCTTTTAAACCTTTTTGCCGGTTATCTCCCAGGAGATCGTCGAGCAAGCCCAGCAAGGTAACACCAAATATAGCGAATAAATAGACACTGATTTCAGGATTTTTTCCCATCCAGACCAAGGGGAAAGTAGAGAGGCACAAGACTACAGGAATAATAATACCAGCAACGGCCGGTATTATTTCCCCTTGCCAGTTTCTCTTTGTGGCACCGCCTCGCATCAATAATTCCAGAAAATAGGGGAAAAGCATTCTTGTTATCATAAAACTGGTTGCTGCAACCAATAAAATCAATATGGTCACCTCAAAGCCCGGCAGGTTAAAGTTGAACAGATATCATACATTTGTTTTCCCCGGTGTTTAAATCCGGCCCAGTTGCGTCCCGGAGGTGAATGGGACATATCCGTATCAACCTCTAAGATCCGGTAACCTTTCCTGAGGGCATCTATGGTCATCCCTACCTCCAGGCCAAACCGTGGGGAAAAAGGTAATAAATCCTTCACCATGTCTTTCCACATGGCACGCTGTCCCGAAAGTGGGGCACAAACATCCTGTCTCGTCAAGAGTTTTATCCCCCACTGGGCTGTTCTCTTGGCAAGGCCAAAACCCTTTCCGCTTTTCCCGGGTTTAAATTTGGCTATGGTCATATCGGCAGTACCAGCCCTAAGAGGTTCGATTAAAAGTACGGCTTCCTGTACGCTAAAGCCCAAATCTGCATCTAGGAACATAATAATGTCTCCCGAAACATAAGCTAAACCAGACATGAGCGCATACCCTTTGCCCCTGTTTTTGGGTAAGCGCAGTAGGTTTACTCCCCATTTGCAGGCAATCAGGGATGTTCTATCCCGGGAACCGTCATCTACCAGCAGTATTTCTTCAAGACCCTGCATTTTCGTTAAAGCTTCCAGGGTTAGAGAGAGACTGCCCTCCTCGTTATAGGCGGGAATAAGCACTGAAACGGACAAATAACCCTACCTCCTTTTACTGGTTAAATGCCGGCAAGATAAAATCAGCCGTGGCTTTAATTTCATAGTGCCCGTGATAACCTGCCATGGCCAGGATGAGAGCAATTTGTCCCGGTACTGTGTTGATATCATCAACTGTTGATACTGTAAACTCCTTGTATAAACGATCATTTACAGGATAACCCGTACTACCTTTTACCACATACACGGGTATACCCTGTCCCTGTAACTTCTGGAGTAAAATTTCTTCAATTCTCTGCGCTAATGTAAGATTAATACCGGCTGTATTCAAATAACCGTGAGTGATAAGAACACAATCCACTCTATCTCCCGTCCCTCCCAGAGCGCAGACTAAATCATCGATTCTTTCACTATCTGCATAAAGATCTGGGGAAAATTTGGTATAAGAAATAATCTCAGCACCGGCAATTTTAAGATTATAGAAAAACTGTTGGGGTATTTCCATGTCACCATTTTGGATAATGGCGATCCGCTTAGCCGGCAACTTATCTTTAAGCACGTAGGGAATGGATTCCTCCGCATAACGTTTATAAAGCTGGGCTGTTTCCTGTATGGCTGTCAACTGTTCTTGGTATTTTTTAGCCTCATTTTTTAAGGCTTCATAATCACCCTCAAGCTTACTCACCATGCTTTCCTGCTGCTCAACTATCTCCGCTACCAGGCTTTCGCCCACAATAGTACTACCGATAAAGATGCCCAAACCAAGGGCAAGAAAAACGGCAACCAGAGAGGCTACATGATATCTGATGTCAATAATCACATTAATTCCTCCCTAGATTCCTAATAAAAATCTGAACTTAAGCAAAAGGAGCCGTCCATATTGCGAGAGGGCCGTTGATACTGAGGCTATAATGAGAAAAGGAATAAAACTTGCTGCTACTACCTGTAAAACATGTCCAAAACCAACACTCTTACCATAAAGCTTACTGACTCCTTTAGCATCCACCAGGACGCTGCCTACTTTCATACGGGTTAAAAGTGTACTGGCCATCCCTCTTCTTCCCTTTTCCAGGAAGTCAATCATATTGGAGTGGGTACCTACCGCCACAATAAGTTCTGTCCCCGCTTCATAGGCCAGAAGCATGGCTACATCCTCACTGGTTCCCGGTGCAGGAAGAATGGTTGCCGGTAAATTCATCTTTTTGATCCGCTCATATCCCGGAGCACGGCCATTGGGGTAGGCATGGACAATAATCTCCGCACCACAGTTGAGGGTGGCATCACTGATACTGTCCATATCACCGATGATTAAATCTGGTTTATAACCGCATTCAATTAACGCATCAGCACCCCCATCCACACCTACCAGGACAGGTCTCACTTCATCAATATAAGACTTAATGGCCAACAAATCTTCACGATACGTTTTCCCCCTGATGACAATGAGCGTGTGCCTGTTCTTAAATTTTGTTTTAAGGGAACAGGGAACAATAAGATTTTTTAAGATCAGGTCCTGCTCCATCCGGGCATATTCCAAAGTATTATCCACAAACTTTTCTAGAACATGGTCAATATTGGCCCTGCTTAATTCCATCATTCTCGTAATAGTTTCTTTTGTTTGCCTGACACCGATGGCGTACAATTCCCCATTCACAAATATCCTGTTCTGCTCTATTTCCACAATCTCATCATCTTGTAAAGAAAGAATATCAGAACCCACGTTATCAATAAGGGGGATGTTATGGTTAAGGAGGGCCAAAGGCCCCAGGTTAGGATACTTGCCGGTAATGGAAGGTTTGACATTAATGACTGCTTTAACCCTGGCCTTGATAAGCGAAAGGGCAGCCACCTCATCTAAGTCGGCATGATCGATGACGGCAATTTCATAAGGTTGTATTCTTTTAACAAGATTTTTGGTTTTCCGGTCTACTTTTACTTTTCCTTTAAGTGTCATTTTACTTGTTATTTCCCTATATCACTCTTTGTTTTTATTATGTGCCCCCTTGACTTAAAATTTCCCCTGTCAACCCTGGTAATAGTTGCATAGCGAGACTAGGCGCGCATGCGACGTAGCGAGACTTGTGCCTGTAGTACAAAGAAAACAACAAAAAAGCCACCTAAATAAAAGATGGCTTGTAATAAAATTCTTTAACTGACTTTGGTGCCTATGCGCAGTTTGTCAGCAACCATGGCGATAAATTCTGAATTAGTGGGCTTCCCGCGCTGGAGGTTAATGGTATAGCCGAAGAATTTATTCATCATTTCTACGTTACCACGATCCCAGGCAAGTTCAATGGCGTGCCTGATGGCTCTTTCCACACGGCTTGGTGTGGTTTGGTATTTTTCCGCAATCATGGGATACAATTCCTTAGTAACAGCCCCCAGGAGATTAACCTCATTGATCACCAGTAAGATGGCATCCCTTAGGTATTGGTAGCCTTTAATATGGGCGGGGACACCCATCTGGTGGATAATATTCGTAACTTCCACATCCATGCTTCTTGTTCTCACCGGCGGCTGGTAAGGTGCAGGTGTACTGGGCTTACTGGTAGCCGTATAACCGGTGCCTAACTGGCGTACCCTGTTGGCTAGGGTATTCAAATCAAAGGGTTTCAGTATAAAGTAATCGGCTCCCAATTCTACCGCTCTTTGGGTCATAGACTCCTGACCGAAAGCCGTCAGCATAATGACTTTCGGTTTATGACCGAAATCAGATTGATTCATTTTCTCCAGAACCCCTATGCCATCTAAATGGGGCATTATTATATCCAGAACCATTACGTCCGGATTCTTGTTGTTCATTAAATCCAGGGCTTCCAACCCATTGTAGGCCACGCCTACAACAACCATATCGTCTTGTTTTTGAAAATAATCGGTTAAAATGTCTACGAAATCCTTATTATCGTCTGCAATTAAGAGCTTAGTCATTTTATGCATTTTTTCCCCTCCTGAAAATCTAAAGTTCTTAGTGTAATTTGAATTCGACAAATTGGATAATATATCCTGCAATATACTTCCAATTAACTGCAAATGTTTGCAAATTATTTTTCCCTAAATGTCGGGTTAAAATCTAAGAATGCCTAATAATTAAGACACAATCTACTATTTTTTTACAAAATATTATGTAATTCGCAATATCTGTTATTTTTATGCTCCAAATTCGTAATTGTTTTAATTTGGTAAAAAATAAATAGATTTCGCAAAAAAACCTTGAGGCCCCTGCCCCAAGGTTTTTTGCTGCTCTTGTAAAATACCGGCTTCAAAGAGCATATTTTCAATAAACACACCGTAACCTCGCGTAGGATCATTGACAAAAACATGAGTAACGGCACCAACGATTTTGCCGTCTTGAATAATAGGGCTGCCGCTCATTCCCTGGACGATACCGCCTGTATGATTTAGCAATTTTTCGTCAACAATACGAATAATCATATTCTTTCCATCAGCTCGTCCTGGCATAATTTTCTCAATCAAAATATTGAACTGTTCTATCTCTTGACCCTTCACTACCGTCAGAATCTGGGCATTTCCGGTGTGAATCTGGTTGAAATAAGCTGTGGGTAACGGGTCTTTGTATAAAGGATTGAATATGTCTTTACTCATAATACCGTATATTCCGCAGTTTTCGTTTTTTTCGATGTTTCCAAATTCGGTATTTTCAAGAAAGACACCAACTTTTTCTCCCGGTACACCACGTTTGCCCATTTGGATGTCTTCAATGGAGGCACTTAAAATTTTCCCCTGACGAATATTTAATTTTTGGCTTGTTTCCCCATCTGTAATGACATGCCCCAGGGCACCGTATTTTTTCGTTACCGGATCGAAGAAAGTTAGAGTTCCTACACCACCGGCATTGTCCCTGACAAATAAGCCAATACGATAAGATTTTGTATCCGTACAATACTGAGGATAGACCACCCGCTTATATAGTTTACCGTTTCTTTTGATTACAATGGTAGCCGCCTGTTTCTGCTGTCCGATTTTATTAATGAGTGTACCTACCTGATCATCCGTCATTACCTTTGTACCTTCGATTTCCAAAATAATATCTCCCACTTCGATATCAGCCTCTTTGGCAGGAAGCCGGGGTTCAGAGCTCTCATTTAGTACGGGAGAATGCCCTACAACCATTACGCCTTCGGTTCTAAGCAGTACACCAATGGAATGTCCGCCAGGCACTAAGGTAAGATTGGGTAACACATCAACATTAATTTTCTTTAAAGGGATAAAACCAAAAAGCCTTAATTCCAGACTGACTTTTCCCGGTTTAGTGACAACTGGTTTGTCGGAACCTAAAATGTAACTGCTTTTTTCTAATAATTCCCCACCTTTGAGTTTAAGAAGTTTTTCTTCATCTTTCACCCTAACATCTATGGTATTGAGAATGGTTAGGGGAAATTTCAGTGGCAGCTCCAGGGTTTCTCCCACGGCTATCAGTTGTTTATCTTGCAGTGAAAAAAAGCTTTGAGCTTGTGGTGTAAAAGAACTTGCCACTACTAATATCGATAAGAAAACTCCCAGGATTTGCCTCTTTTTTTTCAGCATACTTTATCCTCCTTATGCCGGCAAATCCTTCCTCTCTCATCTTAAGTTTTTGATGATTTTAAAGTGTCCTGAGTTGAATTCTTTTATGTTTGGCAGCTTAGCAAAAAAGGTGGTGTTTGTGTTTAAATCCACCATTACTCATAAAAGATGTTAGGTATAAGAGAAAAAACGCAAAATAAATAAAGCTCCCGGAAAAGGAGCTTGTAAAAAATACCAATTCTATCTTTTTTTCAAGATTTGTGAAGCATGCTTCCGTAAATCGGCTGTCTGCTTATCCCCACCTAACATACGGGAAATCTCATCAACTCTTTCCAATTCACCTAATATTTTTACCGTCGTTCTCGTCCTGCCTCCTTCCACCTTCTTTTCTAAAAAGAGGTGGTGATCGGCTAAGGCAGCGATAAGAGGCGAATGGGTTACACAGATAACCTGCTGGCTTTTGCTGATTTTTTCCAACTTTTCGGCAACTTTCTGGGCAGCCTTCCCGCCTATCCCTGAATCTATTTCATCAAAAATGAGTGTCCCCACGTCATCCAAATCGGCCGTAATTGTCTTCAGGGCCAGCATGATGCGGGAAAGTTCCCCTCCAGAGGCGATTTTGGCAACGGGTAAGAGCGGTTCTCCCGGGTTGGGTGAGATATAGAACTCGATCTTTTCCATACCCAGGGGTGCAGGTTCGCTAGGTAAGAAAGTCACTGAAAAATTTGCATGGGGCATGGCTAATTCTTTTAGTTCCCTGATGACTTTCTCTTCCAACTCTAAAGCTAATTTTTTTCTGGCCGTAGACAGTTCCAGCGCTGCACACTCATAAGTCTTCCAGGCGGTGGTAACTGAGTCTTCCAGTTCCAGAGCCCTCTCTTCACTCCACAACCAGGTCTTCAATTCTCGTTCCGCTTTTTCGGCATAGGCAATCACATCTTCCAGGGAAGGACCGTATTTTTTCGTAAGATCTTTGAGGTATTGGAGGCGCTTTTCCACCTGTTCTAATCTGGCAGGTGAAAATTCAATGTTTTCCCGGTAATTGCGCAGTTCACCGGCAACTTCCTCAATGACATACAAGCATGGCTCCAATTGATTGAGCAAATTTTCTAAAACAGGGTCTAGCCGGTTTAGCTCTTGTAAATTAATTAAAGCTTTACTTAAAAGATCATAGACTGATTGTCCTCTTTCACCGCTAAAAAGTTGGTTATATGCTAAATTAACGTAGTTGGCGATTTTCTCCCCATTAGCTAAAAGATTGGCTTCCCGTGCCAGTTCCGTGTCTTCACCGGGTTTTAGCCTGGCCTCTTTTATTTCATTAATCTGATAGGTGAGAAAATCTATTTTCTGCAGGCGCTCATGTTCTTTTTCCCGTAAATAGAATAATTCTTTCTTTAGCGACAGCCATGTTTCATATTTTTCCCGGACATCTTTCACCAGTTGCAGGTGCTCGGCCCCCCCGAGATTGTCCAGGATAAAAAGATGTTTTTCCGGCTGCAACAGGGATTGATGGTCGTGCTGGCCATGAATATCGATAAGACCGGTGCCAATGAGCCGATAGTTTCCCAATGTTACGATTCTTCCGTTTACACGACAGGTGTTTTTACCGTTGAGGGAGATTTCTCGTGATAAAACCAGGTAATCCTCCTCTGCCTCAATCCCTAACTCACTAAGTATCCCGTATGCCGGATGATGAGGAGGTAAAGAGAAAATACCCTCGATAAGGCACTTCTCTGCCCCCTTACGGACCATCTCCGTCTGGGCCCGTCCTCCCAAAAGGATAGTTACGGCATCGATGATAATAGATTTACCTGCCCCCGTTTCTCCCGTAAGAACATTAAAATCAGGGGCATAATCAATTTGTACCTCCTCAATGAGGGCAAAGTTCTTAATCAGTATACTCTGCAGCATACACAAACACCTACTCCATTAATTCTCTTATTTTTTGCATAAGAGCCGGGACTGCAGCGGTGGGTTTAACCACAAGAAGAATGGTATCATCACCCGCCACAGTACCAATGACTTCCTTCCAGTTGGCAGCGTCTATGAGGGAGGCTACACCGTGGGCATTACCGGGATAGGTTCGTAAAACCACGATATTTTCACTATAATCCATGCCAGTAACCAGTTCCTGCATCATCCGCCTTAAGCGGTCTTCGTTTTGCACAATTCCTTGCTCGTTAGGAACCCCATATTTATAGCTGTTCTGGCCTGTGGGAATTTTGACCAGGCGAAGTTCTTTAATATCCCGGGAAACGGTGGCCTGGGTAACTTCAAAACCTTCATTGCGTAGAGCTTCGGCCAACTCCTCCTGGGTAGAGATAATGTTGTTTTGAATGATTTCGATAATTTTTTTCTGCCTGCGTGTCTTCAAAAGGATTCCTCCTTTATTTAACCATCTTATAGAGCAACATTAAATACGGTCCACTCTGTGTACCGTTTATTTTTTGCCATTTCAGTACATGCCAGGGCGGAGAAGCCAGGCTTTTTACGAAACATTCCACTTCCTCCGCTTCAGACAAACCACCGGGATGACCACTATAGACCATGAGGGAAATGACGCCTTCTTTACTCAACAAATGAGTAGCCTGTTCCAGGGAACTTATAGTGGTTGTCCCTTGGGTAATGATACTTTTATCCCCGCCAGGCAGGTAACCCAAATTATACATGACACAACGTACCTGCTCTTTAATATATTGACCGATTTTTTCATGACCGTCATGAATAAATTCTACCTGGGCCAAACAATTGTGTTGTGCCAGAAGGCGCTCCGTTTTTTTGAGGGCCTCCTCCTGTATATCAAAAGCATATACCTTTCCCCGTATTCCTACCAGCTTGGCTAGAAACAGGGTATCATGACCGTTGCCGGCAGTGGCATCCACGACAACATCGCCTTCCCTGACCATCTCCCTTAAAAGCATATGGGCCACGACTGTGGTACGTAGTAATTTACTCATAAAAACTTCGTCCTTCGGCTTTTAGTTTTTCCCGTAAGATGGAGAAAAAGCTTTGCCCCTTAATCCTTATTAAGCGTGTGATAAAAGGAGCCTTACTGACAAAGATTTCATCACCGCTTAAAAGTTCAAAACTGCTTTGCCCGTCGATGGTGAGCATAGAGTCGGGCTGCTGGTTCATGACCACAACCCTGGTGGTTTTTTGGGCGGGAATCACCAGGGGCCTGGCGTGTAAGGTATGGGGACAAATGGGTGTTAAGAGCGTAACCTCTATTTCCGGGTAAACAATAGGTCCTCCCGCCGAAAGGGAATAGGCAGTGGACCCCGTTGGGGAAGCCAGTATAACCCCGTCGGCCGTATAGGTGGTAACAAACTCCTGGTCTACAAAAATATCCAGGGTAATTAAACGCGCCATGGGGCCTTTATTAATCACCACATCATTAAGTCCAATATAGGCAGCTACAGGCTGCTGTCCACGCGTTACCTTAGCCTCAAGCATCATGCGGTCCTCTATGTAAAAATCACCTTGTAATAACCGGGTCAAAGCTGTTTCAACTTCACTCAGTTCAATTTCTGTGAGAAATCCCAATGTCCCCATATTGATGCCCAGGATAGGAACACCGTAGGGAGCCATCATTCGTGCAGCTCGCAAAAAAGTGCCGTCTCCACCTATAACGATTACACACTGCACCAGCTTTCCCCAGTCAGTGACATTGCCAGGCCTATTGATGCCTATCATCCTGCTGTCTTCCTCGGGGGCATAGACAGCAATCCCTCTTTCCTTAAACCACTGTAAAAGCTGTTTGGCCAAGGAGACAGGCTGTTTCTTGCGCGTATTTAAAACAAAGCCGACGGCTGAGAGCATAAGATTATCCTCCAATGATATATTTGTACAGGATAAAACCACAGGCAAAACCAAACAAAGCGGTAATCACCAAGAGGGGGATCGTGGTGTATCGCTCCAAAGGCCCACCGGTAGCAAATGATATTTCATGAAGCTTTTTATGTTCCATATCCAAAAGCAGTATGCCGGAAGTCCGGTAAGCCAGGTAATATTCCAGAAGCTGCCGTCTGGTCTCCGCCAGGGTTGGTTTTATGGCATACTTGCCGGTTTTTACTTCAGCTACATAACTTTTACCATTTTTCTTTACCAGAAAATCTACTTTAAGCGTATTGGTATAGGGTGTGCCGTCAACCCACGTGGTGATGCTTTTTTTCTCCTGAATGCCGATGATTGCATAACCCCGCTCCTCTAAATATTTGGCAGCGGCCAGTTCACCCTTCCTTGCTTTCTTTAATCTTAGCTTAAGAATGAGCCTTTTATACAACTTGTTAAAATAAAATATAACAAAACCACCCAGGAGTATTCCTAAAATAAAAATATCGGTTTGGTTCATGTTTTCCACACCCTCTTTTCTCCTATTCGACAATAAGGCAAAACTTCCCTCTTTTCACTATGAAATAAAAAAGCGTGCCTGGCACGCTTTTATTGTTAGCAGTAGCATACATCACACATATTACCCCTGGTAGCTGTCATTAATTGAGGCACAGTAATAGGTACCGCGGAATTGGCAGTACCGGCAGCGGCGTAGACTACGGGAAACCTTTCAAGGCTTACATCAATGAAAACGGGAATCGTTACAGGAACAGCAAAAGGACAAACACCGCCCGGAGGGAAACCCGTTAAGGCTAAAGCCTCTTCTGCCGAGGCAAAGCGTGGCTTAAAACCCGCAACTTCCTTTAGTTTCTTTTGATCCACCTTCATATCGCCACTGGTTACCACCAGTACGGCCTGACTATCTTTACCCACAAACACCAAGGTTTTGGCAATCTGCCCCACCTCAACCCCTAAGGCCTGGGCGGCCAGCTGGGAGGTATGGGTGCTTTCATTAAACAAGATGATTTCCAGGGAGAAAGGCAGTGTCTTCATATACTCCCTGACCTTTTCCAAAGGGGACACCTTGATTTCCTCCTTAACCATGAAAATATGCTTATTTTAAGTTGCGATGGGCTTCATTGACGACTTCTTCTATTTTTTGCGGCCAGTGAATAGCCGAGGGAAGCCCCCCCTTCTCCAACCACAACAGATATTCAATGTTACCCTCTGGCCCCGTTATAGGTGAAAAATCGAGACCCCGGGGAATAAACTCTAACTCAAAAGCTGCCTGTATAATCTTTTCAATTACTTCCTTATGGATAGCCGGATCTCTTACTACACCTTTTTTGCCCACTTTTTCCCGGCCTGCTTCAAACTGGGGTTTGATTAAAGCCAGGACCCAGCCCCTTTCCTTTAAAAAAGGCGTCAGCACGGGTAAAATTTTTTCCAGTGAAATAAAGGAGACATCAATAGTGATAACATCTACAGGTTCCGGAATGATCTCAGGGGTTAAGTACCTGGCATTCATTCTTTCTAAATTTATTACCCGGGGATCCTGCCTGAGTGACCAATCCAACTGGCCATAGCCCACATCAATGGCATAAACTTTCCCGGCGCCATTCTGTAAGGCGCAGTCGGTAAATCCACCGGTGGAGGCACCGATATCCATGACTACTTTTTCTTGCAAGTCCAAAGAAAACACGCGTAAGGCTTTTTCCAGTTTCAAGCCCCCACGGCTAACATAAGGCAGGATACTCCCTTTGATTTCCACAAGACTTGTACTGTCCACCAGTGTCCCCGGCTTATCAATCTTCACTTGGTTCACATATACCAGACCTGCCATAATTAAAGCTTTGGCTTTCTCCCGGCTGGGAGCCAGGGCTTTTTCAACTAACAGCAGGTCCAAACGTTCCTTTTTCATCATTCATCCCTGTCATCAGCCTTGTTTATAGGCGAAGGTTAATGGCACTTTTTGCGGCTTTACTTTTTGTTCCGGCAAAGCAAAGTGACTTACAATTTGTTCAGCTATTTTTTCCGGCGTAAGCCCAATGGCCTCCTTTAAGATGTCTACCTTCCCATGGGTGACAAATTGGTCCGGAACGCCAATGTTCAATACTTTAACACCGTTGATACCGGAGTTTGTCAATAATTCCAGGACCCCGCTGCCAAACCCGCCGGCAATGACATTTTCTTCCATGGTCACCAAGCAGGGGTGGGTTTGGGCCAATTCAACGATTAATTCCTGGTCTAAGGGCTTGATAAATCTGCCGTTAACCACTGTACAACGGATACCTTTATATTCCAGGATCTTTTTCACCGTTAAGGCGGGATACACCATAGAACCCACAGCGAGGATAGCCAAATTGTCACCTTTAGCCAGGACTTCCCCTTTCCCCCAAGGAAGGAGCCTAAAATCCTCGCTGATATCCACACCTATGCCGGCGCCGCGGGGGTAACGTACGGCCACGGGCCCGTCATACTGTAAAGCGGTATAAATCATGTGACGGAGTTCTTCTTCATCTTTGGGTGCTAACACAGCCATCCCAGGGATATGTCTCAGATATGAATAATCAAAGACGCCATGGTGGGTGGGTCCATCCTCACCTACAAGACCGCCCCGGTCAATGGCAAAAAGCACAGGTGCTTTTTGCAGGCAGACGTCATGAAGGATCTGGTCATAAGCCCTTTGCAGAAAAGTAGAATAGATAGCCACTACCGGCCGCAACCCCTCCAGAGCCATGGCGGAGGCCATGGTCACAGCATGCTGTTCGGCAATCCCTACATCATAAAAACGTTGAGGATACTTCTTAGCAAAAGAGTTTAGTCCCGTCCCTTCGGGCATAGCTGCGGTGATGGCAATAATACGCTGGTCTTTTTCGGCCAGCTCGGTGAGGGCTTCACTAAACACACTGGTATAAGACGACGGCCCCGGATTCTTAATAATACAGCCCGTTTTTAGTTGAAAAGGAGCAACGCCGTGAAAGACAGCGGGATTACAAACAGCCGGTTCATATCCTCTCCCCTTTTGGGTAATGACATGAAGAAGCACCGGCCCTTTAAGTTTTTTCGCTTTCCGTAACACCATAGAAATTTCAGGGATATTATGCCCATCAATAGGGCCTAAATAGGTAAAGCCCAATTCTTCAAATAAAATTCCCGGTACTAAGAGATATTTCAGGCTGTCTTTTACCCTTTCCACAGCTTTCACCACAGTAGACCCAATGGCCGGCACTTTTTTCAAAATATACTCAATATCCTCTTTTCGTTTCGTATACATGGGGTCTGCCCGTAAACGGCTTAAATAGGAAGACATGGCCCCCACATTCTGGTCAATGGACATTTCATTATCGTTTAAAATAACTAATAAATCTGCCCCTAAATGACCGGCATGATTTAAGGCTTCAAAAGCCATCCCTCCGGTCATGGCTCCATCGCCGATAACGGCCACCACTTCATAATCCAGGCCCAGTTTATCACGGGCCTGGGCAAATCCCAAAGCTGCCGAGATGGAGGTGCTGCTGTGTCCCGTAGCAAAAACATCATGTGCACTCTCCTCCCGTTTGGGGAAACCTGATATTCCTCCATACTGGCGCAGCGTGGAAAATTCTTCTCTCCTGCCCGTTAAAATCTTATGGACATAAGATTGATGCCCCACATCCCAGACAATTTTATCCTGGGGAGAATTATAAACATAATGCAGGGCTAAGGTCAATTCCACCACACCCAGGCTGGGGGCAAGATGTCCGCCTGTAACCGAGACAGTCTCCAGGATTAATTGTCGAATTTCTTTGGCGATTTCATTTAACTGCTCCATAGAATATTTTTTAATGTCTTGCGGTTTATTAATCTCTTTGAGTAGTCCCATCTCATTCACCTGCCTCTTAACCCGCAATAGGAACACTAAAAAAACAGGCCAACCAAAAGCCCCAGTAAAGCGCCCATTAATACTTCGAAGGGGGTATGCCCGATAAGTTCTTTGAGACGTTCTTCTGATATTTGTGTGCCATGGTAGATATCACTAATAATCTGATTGATCACTTCGGCTTGTTTTCCGGCAGCCCTGCGCACACCGGCGGCGTCATACATCACTATGGCGGCAAAAGCAAGAGCCATGGCAAAAATGGGAGAATCCCAGCCCAGGTCTTGTCCGATGCTGACTGCCAAAGCAGTAACAAGGGCGGAATGGGCACTGGGCATCCCGCCGGCACCAACGGAGCGCATCAAATCCAGTTTTCCATGAACAAACACAGTGGTAATGACTTTGAGAATTTGGGCAATAATCCAGGCAGAAAAGGTTACCTTAAAAACATGATTATTAGCAATACCGTGGAAAAAATCTTGCATCTATCTCCATCCAATCCTTACCTAGCGTTTTACGTTTCCCGTTCATAGAGATACCTGGCTAATAACTCCAGCGGCTTTGTCTCACCAGGCAGTGGTTTCAGGCTGGCTACCGCCTTTTCTACCGCTTCTTTAGCCAGTTTTCGTGATTCTTCCAGTCCATAAAGCACAGGATAAGTGGCTTTTCGATTTCTGGAATCACTACCCACGGGTTTACCTAACTTACTTTCTTCCCCCACCACATCCAGAATATCATCTGTGATTTGGAAGGCCAAACCAAAGTTCTCGGCGTAGTTCGTTAAGGCCTCAAGGTACAGAGGTTCGGCTTCAAACAACAAGGCGCCCGCCCGCAAGGAAGCGCGGAACAGCGCTCCCGTTTTGTGGCTGTGGATATAAACTAAGGTCTTTTCATCAATATTCTTACCTTCTGACTGCAGATCTACTACTTGTCCACCAATCATGCCTAAAGTTCCCGAGGCTCTTGCAATTTCACCTATCACCTGGAGCACACTCTGGGCATTAAAGTTAGCATATCCATAGCGGGCCATCACTTCAAAGGCCAGGGTAAGCAGAGCATCACCGGCTAAAATAGCTATCCCTTCACCGTAAACCTTATGATTGGTGAGCTTGCCGCGGCGATAATCATCATTGTCCATAGCCGGGAGGTCATCGTGAATAAGGGAATACGTATGTATCATTTCTAAAGCACAAGCTATTGGCAAGAGCTTATGGCTTTCTCCCCCCACGGCCTCGGCCCCTGCCAGGCAGAGAATGGGCCTGAGCCTTTTACCTCCGGCAAACACGCTGTAGCGCATGGCTTCGTGTACAACATTAGGGTATACAGCCTCCTGGGGCAGCAGGGCCTGTAACGTTCCCTCGACTACTTGGGCTCTTTCTTTTAGGTAGCATTGCAAATCCACGCTTACTCCTCCCTGAACTCTTCCGTTACATCTTTAAGCTGTCCGTCCTGGGTCAATACCTGTATCTTTTGCGCCACGCGGTCCAACTGCTGCTGGCAAATTCTTACCAGGCCGATTCCCTCTTCAAAATAAGTGAGCCCTTCCTCCAAACTAATATCGCCCTGTTCCAGGCGCCGTACGATTTCTTCCAACCTTTTAATATTTTCTTCGTAAGTTGCCTTCCGGTTAGTCACACTCTTCCTCCTTTGCCACCACGATACAGCCGAGAGAACCTTTATATAACCGGACCTTTACCTGTTCATTGATCGAAACATGCCTGGCCTCAGTCACTATTTTCCCTTCACTGTTTTGGCAAAGACTGTACCCTCTCCCCAGCGTAGCCAGGGGACTCAGGGCATGCAGCCTGCCGGCAATCACGTGCAAATGATATTCTGCTTTGCCATGCAATTCCCTGGTGCTTTTATAGAGTGAGCTTTCACATCTGCTTAAATGATCTTGATAGCGGTTTAACCAGCGTTCCGGTTTTTTCATAACCCCCGCTTCTTTGAGATAAGCTAAGCGCATGTTCTCACGCTCCATCCGCCCTCTCGCTGCCCGCAATAATCTTTCCTTATACTTGGAAAGGGAATTTTCCAATTCCCAACGTACAGGTACTACAAGTTCTCCGGCCATAGAAGGAGTAGCCGCCCTTACATCGGCCACCAGGTCAGTAATGGTCCAGTCTATTTCGTGGCCGATAGCCGAAACGATGGGTTTCGTGGAGGCAAAAACAGCATCAGCAACGCTCTCTACATTAAACACACTAAGGTCTTCGGCGGAGCCGCCTCCTCTGGCCACGATGATTACATCTATTTCCTTTCTCCCATTTAAAGCCCTAATTCCCTCTACTATGCTTTGGGCCGCCTTTTCACCCTGAACCCCTGCGGGAAATAAAATAACCGGCATACCCGGGTACCTTTTTTGTACAACTCTATATATGTCCCTAATGGCAGCTCCCGCAGGTGATGTAACCACACCTATGGCCCCGGGCAGATAGGGTATGGGTTTTTTACGTTCCGGAGCAAAATATCCTTTTTTCTGTAATTTTTCTTTTAACTCAGCTAAGGCTAAAGCCTGCAAGCCCACACCCGCCGGAATAATCTCTTCTGCATAGAGCTGCACAACCGTATCTTTAGGATACGATGACACATAACCCCGGACCAGGCAATCCATACCATCTTTGGGCAAAAAATTCAAACGCCAGGTCTTGCTTTTAAACATCACGGCACGAAGCGTACATTCCTTGTCTTTTAAAGAAAAGTAGAAATGGCCTGTGGAATGATGCTTAAAATTAGATATTTCCCCTCTTATCCAGAGATTAGATAAGAGGGGATCATCATCCAGCAGTTTTTGAATATGAAAGGAAACTTCACTAACGGTTAGAATCTTATTTCCGCGCATAATTAATGGCCTCAAGTGTATTGAAAAGCAGCATGGTAATGGTCATGGGTCCCACCCCGCCGGGCACCGGCGTAATCCAGCCGGCCACTTCCGCAGCCGAGGAAAAGTCCACATCGCCCACTAACTTCCCCGTGGGCAAGCGGTTGATGCCCACATCCAGAACAACTGCCCCCGGTTTCACCATCTCACCGGTAATAAAATTGGGCTTGCCTACAGCTACCACCAGGATGTCGGCAGTCTTCGTTATCTCGGAAAGATTCCTGGTACGGGAATGACAAATGGTCACTGTGGCATGTTCCTGGAGGAGTAAGGCCGCCATGGGTTTCCCCACAATATTACTGCGTCCCACCACTACCGCCTGTTTACCGGCGATGTCCAAACCAAGTTCCTGTAATATTTTCAGGCAGCCATAAGGCGTACAGGGAACTAAACGGGGACTCCCAATAAAAAGCTGCCCCATATTAAGGGGATGAAAACCGTCCACATCTTTATCGGGGCTGATGGCCAGGATGATTTTTTCTTCATGAATATGTTTGGGTAAAGGAAGTTGTACCAAAATCCCATGAATGTCAGGTCTGGCATTCAGTTTTTCCACCAGGGCCAGCAGTTCCGCCTCCGAAGTGGAAGCAGGCAGTTTCATGACTTCAGATTTAATACCCACTTCCTGGCAAGCCTTAGCCTTATGCCCCACATAAACCTGAGAGGCCGGGTCCTCACCCACGAGCACCACGGCTAAACCGGGCAATATTCCCTGGCTCTTTAAGGCTTTCACCCTTTCCATAATGGCTTCTCTAAGCTTAAGAGCTATGGCCTTACCGTCAATCACTTGTCCGGGCATGAGCATCCTCCCTCATACTTGTTTCGTTTAACGCAAACCGTAAACCGTGAACGGTGAACAGTAATAGTAAACGTTTTCCGCTTTCCGACATCCGACTTCTGATTATTCAGTGACCAGAGACCAGTGTCGGGAGTCCGGTTCATAAACTGGTCACCGGTCACTGCTAACGAACTGCGAACTGTACTCACTTTTCAATTCCCTGGAGATACCGGTGAATGGCTCGGGCTGCTTTTTTGCCTGCGCCCATGGCTAAAATAACGGTAGCCGCGCCTGTTACAATATCACCGCCGGCAAAGACATTAGGTAAGGAAGTAGCTCCTGTTTCTTCATCAGCCTGGATATTGCCTTTTTTGGTGAGAATTAAACCCGGAGTAGTCCTGGGTACTAAGGGGTTAGGTCCCTGTCCAATGGCTACCACCACTGTATCTACTTCCATATCAAATTCGGAGCCGGGAATAGCTACCGGTTTACGGCGGCCCGATTCATCGGGATCACCTAAGGCAAACTTCTGGCAAGTCATAGCTCTTACATGCCCTTTTTCATCACCTTTATAAGCAACAGGACTAGTCAGGAAGAGGAACTGGACCCCTTCCTCCCTGGCATGTTCCACTTCTTCGTGCCGGGCAGGCATCTCTTCTGCAGAACGGCGGTAAACAATGTAGCTTTCCTCAGCCCCGAGACGGAGAGCAGTACGGGCAGCATCCATAGCTACGTTACCAGCCCCTATGACTGCCACTTTTTTACCAATTTTGATGGGCGTAGCATATTGGGGGAAGAGGTATGCTTTCATCAGATTGGTCCTGGTCAGAAACTCATTGGCTGAATAAATACCGTTCAAATTCTCCCCTGGAAGGTTCATGAAGTTGGGCAGTCCTGCACCTGTACCGATAAAGACTGCATCATAACCTTCCTCTAAAAGGTCAGCAATGGTTGCTGTTTTACCTACCACAAAATTAACCTGGATATCCACACCAAGTTTTTTAATATAATTGATTTCTTGCTGTACTACTTCCTTGGGCAAACGAAATTCAGGAATCCCATACATCAATACCCCCCCTGGCACATGGAGGGCCTCAAAAATCGTTACCTGGTAACCTAATTTGGCTAAATCGGCGGCCGCTGTTAAACCAGCAGGTCCTGAACCGATAATGGCCACTTTCTTGTTAATAGTTTCCACTTTTTCCGGCTTAAGATTCACCTGCTCCCGCTCCCAATCAGCGACAAAACGTTCCAGGCGCCCAATGGCCACGGGTTCTCCTTTTTTCCCTAATATACAGTGCATTTCACACTGGTTCTCCTGGGGGCAAACCCGGCCGCAAATCGCCGGAAGATTATTTTTGTTCTTAAGAATTTTGGCAGCCCGGGCCGGGTCATCTTCTTTTAAAGCTGAGATAAATTCGGGAATATCCACCTCTACCGGGCAGCCCTTTTTGCATAAGGGATTTTTACAATTTAGACAGCGACTGGCTTCTTCCCTGGCCATCTCGGACGTATAGCCCAGGGCCACTTCTTTAAAGTTCTTCACTCTCTCCTTGGGATCCTGGGCCGGCATTTCTACTCTGCTTTTTCTTAATGACATCCGCAGCCACCTCCACATTGGCCCTTGGCCAAAATTCGTTGTTCCTCATCTTTAAAAATGGCCAGACGTTTCATGGCAAGATCAAAGTCAACCTCATGCCCGTCAAACTCCGGGCCATCCACACAGGCAAATTTTGTTTCCTTCCCTACAGCTACCCGGCAGGCGCCACACATGCCGGTGCCGTCGACCATAATGGGATTAAGACTGACAATGGTCTTTACGGCAAAGGGCCGGGTCGTATTGGCCACGGCTTTCATCATCACCATGGGTCCAATGGCCCATACCCGCTCTATCTTCTCTTTTTCCAGCAAATCTTTTAACACATCGGTAACAAAACCTTTTCTCCCCTCACTCCCGTCATCGGTGGCTATGAGCAGCTCATCACTGACTGCGGCCATTTTTTCTTTCCAGAAGAGGAGGTCTCTAGAGCGGGCGCCGATGATGGAGATAACCCTGTTCCCGGCTTCCTTTAAGGCCCTGGCAATGGGATAAATGGGAGCTATCCCTACTCCTCCGCCGATGCATACCACTGTTCCGTAATTTTCAATTTCCGAAGGTACGCCTAAAGGACCTACCAGATCTAAAATTTTTTGCCCTGCCTCATATTCGGCCAATTCCCTGGTAGAAGCGCCAACAGCCTGGAAGATAATGGTGATTGTACCCTTCTCCCTGGAATAATCGGCTATGGTTAAAGGAATTCGTTCAGCTGTTTCATGGAGCCGGATGATGACAAATTGTCCTGCTTCGGCTTTGGCCGCAATTCTTGCCGCTTTTACTTCAAAGAGGTAGATATTGCTGCCCAGCACCTCATTTTTCAAGATTTCGTACACTCCTCATTCCTCCTTAATTTTTGCTCCTGTCCCGGGCAATAAGACTCACACCTACTGCGTTATCACTGCTGTATTTGGGTTCGGGAAAATACAGTTCTGCCCCCACAGCCGGGTGCTGTAAGCGTGTCTTAAGCCTTTCCCGGATATATTGGTTGGCTGCCACCCCTCCCACCAGTAAGACGCGGGTGGTTTTCAACTCCCTCAGCGCAGAACGTATGATCTTTTCTAAGGATAAGGCTATACAGTGTTCCACTGCACGCGCTACAGCGGCTGGTGTCTCTCTTTTCTGCAGCATTTTTTTGGCCATTGTTTCCGCTCCGGAAAAACTTACATTATACCCCTTGACATAGGAAGGTATCATAATCTCATGTTTTTCCCCGCACTGGGCAGCTAATTTTTCCAGATGAGGTCCTGCGGGAAAGGGAAGCCCCATAGCCACACCTACCCGGTCGATAAGCTGGCCTGCGTGAATATCTAAGGATGCACCCAAAGTCTCCACCAGGTATTCCCCGGGATTTTCTCTTTGGGCCTGTACAGCCAGGAATTCCGTAGTTCCTCCTGAAAGATGTACCACAAGAAAGCTGTCCCAGTCCTCTGCTTTCGCGGACCAGAGACCGGCTTTCACATGTCCCTCCTGGTGACTGGTTTTAAATAAAGGAACTTTGAGCAGGTTGGCAAAGCTTTCCGCAAAAGATAATCCTGCCGTAAAAACGGGCATATAGGAATCTTCGCGGGGCCTGGGCCGGGAGCTTACACCGATAGCTTTAATATCCCGGACAGGAATATTTTCAAACAAGTTGTACGTCAATTCAGGGAGGTTCTTTAGATGCTGAAAAAGGGCTGCCGATTGTCTCAGCCCTTGTTGGCCTTTAGGTACGGGTAATAATTTTCTCAGGTCTCTTAAGAGATTACCCTCATGATCCACTATGGCCAGGGAAGTGGTATAACAACTTGTATCCACACCTAAATAGATATCCATAGCCTATTCTTCTGTCTTCGCCACTTTCTTTTTTATTTCCGGTAAATGCTTAATTATATTACCTAAAATCCCGTTGGTAAAGCGGGCCGATTCTTCACTGCCATAGCTTTTGGCTAACTCTATCGCCTCATTGGTGGCTACAGCTTCCGGAACATTATCGGAATATAAAATTTCAAAAAGGGCCAAGCGCATAATATTCCTATCCACAGTGGCCATTCTTTCCAATTCCCACTCCACGGCAAACTGCCTGATGATCTTATCGATCTCAGCCAGGTGAGCAACAACACCGTTGATTAAATACAAAGCAAAATTCTTGGTAGAGTCGTTAACATTTTCTTCCAGAACCAGTTGTTCCAGAGTGGTAATAGGCTCGTTGCCGCTAATATCCCGTGCAAAGAGCGCTTTCAGGGCGAGTTCTCTAGCCAGCCGCCTTTTCAAAAAAGTTATCCCTCCTTTTGTTTCCCTTATACCACGGCATAAGTGCAACTAAGGCTTCCGCCTACGCTTACGCTTGGCCCAAGCCAAGTTTTCTTTATCTCTCCCGGAAAATTCTTTCCATAACTTCTTTAAGACTTTCATTGTCATCCACACGTTTACCGATAATATACCCTACATAGATGCAACACGCAATAAAAATTGTTTGTAAAAAGCCTACGGTAATAACAAGTATACTAAACAAAAGCCCGAAAAATATACCAAAAATCTTTCCCCGGTGAAAGCGCATCAGTTCTGTTAATACTTTTTCCCACATCTTACTACCCCCTATTCTACCCGGGCCTTATTTTCCCAGCTCACTTTATTCACCAGGACCCTTACTTCTTGGACGGTAGTGCCGGCGGTCTTCTGCATATAATCCCTGATGGTTTTCTGGAGATCAGCAGTAATATTGGGTATGTTTACATCAGGCAGCACTTGTATTTTTAGTTGTATGGAGAGCCCGGTGGGTGTGTTATTGATAAACGGTTTGATATCCCTGATCCCGTGTATACTCTTAGCCGCTTTTAAAACTAAATGTTCCAGGGCAGGCAAAGTAATCTTGATTTGCCCCAGATTAGTTTCATGGATGGCTGTCTGCATGACGGGTTTCTTTTTAAAACTGCTTAAAAACAGGGTTAAGGAGGCTATAAAGACAAAGCCCCCTGTTAACCCAAGCACCCAGGGATTAGTACGATATAGGTAGTTTTCTACGTAAGTGACAGGGGTTGTCCAACCTAGAGCAGCCAAGACCAATACCACAGAAATCATTAAATACCCAAGGGACATGATACCGATAAACATGCGATCCCAATTATAACCCATGCTAACCCTCCTCTTTTAGCAAAAGACCGGACATATAGTATCAGGCAGTTTACCCTTTAAGGAAGTAGGCCCGGCAGGGCCTACTTCTCATTTGACACGGGGATGTTCCTCGTCGCGTAGTTCATGGGGAAAGGCTACCCCCTGAACATGTACATTAATCTCAACCACGCTTAATCCTGTCATGCTTTCGATGGACTTTTTCACATTTCTTTGTATTTCATGGGCTACTTCCGGAATTCTCACCCCAAATTCCACAATCACAAATAAATCAACGGCGGCCTCCTTTTCTCCCACCTCTACCTTCACGCCTTTAGAGGGGTTCTTCTTCCCAACCAGTTCTGCAATGCCGCCGACAATACCGCCACTCATACCTGCCACACCTTTGACTTCCGTTGCCGCCAAACCTGCAATAATGGCCACTACTTCATCAGCGATCTTAATCGAACCGACCTCAGTAAACGTCGTTTTTTCCGGCAGGTCCTTTTGCATCTCAACTCCACCTCCCTCAGTCTACCTTGAATATTATACCAAATTCCCGGTCTCTTCACAAACAATGGTTATATCTGAGAAGTAAGAAATGAGATGTGGGAACATCTCACCTCTCATATCTATTTGGTTTTAGGAACTATCACCACATCCTCCATTTTACACCCCACCACTTTTACCACCATATCCGCAATCCGGGCAATTTCATCCTGGCGAAGGCCATTGGAGGCGATGATCACCATCACAGATTCCGGCTGTATAACGACGACGGCGTCTTTAAACCCTTTGGCGATTAAAGCATTTTCCACTTTATACTCTTTTTCCAGGTTATCCGCAATCTTGATCAGCTTCTGTTGGGCTTCTTGACGCATTTGCGCTGAGGAATTGGGGTTGTTCACGATCTCTCTTAAGATTTCCACTTGTTCGCTGCGGGTCCTGTCCCGCTCGATCCTGTATTCCCCGAAAAAGCTGTCACTGGAACTTTTCGTTTCTTGAGGCACAATGGTTACAGTGGGTGAAGGCTCGGTATTGTTAGCCGGTGCGGTAACAGGTTCCGAGATCGGTGCTTTATCTTTTAGAAGTGATGCTTCTTTGGCCTTATCCAATCCTATGTACCCTAACCACACAAAAGATATACATAACAAAACCAACCCAAACAAAATGAGGTTCTTCATTCTAATAAATATGGTCGTCATCTCTTTCTCACCTACTTTCCTTAGGAAGTACCATAACCCGGTGGGCAGGCAGGTCTAACATAGACTGGACGGCCCGGCTTAGCTTTGAGCGGATTTCCACATCCTTGGCGCCTTCAGCTACTACCACAATTCCTTTGATCTGGGGACCCAGTTCTTTCACGATGACCGGTTCTCCCTTCCCCTGGGCAAACACTAATTCCGCTTTCTGGTTCATTTCCGTAGTGGTTCTGGTTCCCCCCCCGGTGTCTTTTTCCTCAATGGTGGACTTGCTGTCCGTTGTATTACGGGCATAATCGTGGGCGGGTCCTGCCGTGAGACTGACAGAGACCGTTACCTTGCCGGCCCCTTCCACCTGGCACAAGATCTGGCTTACCTGCTGGGCCAAAGCGCTTTCTACCGTACTTAGAGGATAAGGGGCCTGTTTGGGATCTGTCTTCTCCAGTACCAGATTGGGAGCCTGGGACAGCGGTTTACTCTTACCTAAGAAGAGTCCTGGCATGACCAGTAAAGCAATCCCAAAGAGGACTACCACTCCCACACCCCAGTAGCCGTATTTTCCCCTGGGATTCGTTAATGTTTTGAAAAACTCACTCATTTTTTCACCTCCGCTCTTATGAAAAAACAACTTTAATAATTTTAGGATTTATGCCGAAATAATTGCTCAAAGTGTTCTTTATTTCCCTTTCCATGCGCTTATGTTCCTCGTCAACAGTTGCCTGCGCGTCTTTGGCTCCTTCACTTCCCGCTGTTCTTTCTTTACTGCCTATGCGTACCGGTTCAACGGGCTTCACCGAACTGCTCTTTTCTCCACTTGCTTTTGTATCTACCATAACCAGAACACTTTCGATTCCTTCCAAGGCGCCCAACTGCTTCCCTCCTTTGAGTTCTACCTGTACCTCCACTTCTTTAATGCCTTTCACCAGTTTTACCAAAGCCTTCATTTGTCCCTCGATACGCCTGCTGTAATTTTCTAAAAAAAGGGATTGATTGGTGGCAGTCAGTTGATCACTTTGGGCCAAAACGGTGTTGGCTGTGGAAGTGCTGGTTTTTAACTGCCAGGTCATGACTTCAAAGTCCTGCCCTTTGGTAAAAAGATTCAAGATAGGATTCAAGAGGGTCACCAGGATGAAGAGTCCCATCACCACTTTCACAAAACGCTGCATGCTGCTGGAGGGCATAATCAGGTCGATAAAGGTTGTCAACAGAACGATGATCACCACGTTACGCACAAGTTCCTTCAATATCTCCAGGGAACTCACCTACCTTAACATCACTGTGAAGTTGGCCGCCCCAACGATGATGGTTATAGTGAGGAAAAACATAATGGCCACACTGGTTACGGCGGCAAACACCATAAATAAGCTTCCGGCCATATCTTCCAGGGTATCAGCTATTAAGGAGTCACCCAAGGGCTGTAAGAGGGCGGCAGCCAACCTGTAGATTACCGCCACTGCCAGTATTTTCAAAACAGGAAACAGGACAATCACACTTAGTACCAGAACCCCTGTTAAACCTATGGCATTTTTTAATAATAAGGAACCTCCGATGACCGCATCCAAAGCATCGGCAAACATGCTTCCCGCCACCGGAACAAAAGCGCCCGTGACAAATTTGGCGGTTCGCAAAGAGACGCCATCAACCACGGCGCCCGCTACACCTTCTACAGTAACAATGCCGATAAAGATAGTAAGAACGAGACCAATCCCCACTTTGGTAAATTGCTTTAGCAATCCGGCCAGGCGGGAAACTTTAAAACGGTCGGAAATATTATTGGCAATGGAAATAACAGCACACAGAAAAATCATAGGAAAGATGATTGTTTGAATAAAAGTGGCCATGACACTGAGGGAGACCATCAGAAAGGGCTGGAGGAGAGCCACACTGGTCAAACCTCCCATAGCCGTAAGCAAAGCCAGTAACACAGGTAACAACACCTGCATAAACTCAACCATTTTATCAATAGTGGAAAGACCCGTAGTGACCGCCACTTTAAAGGAACCGATGGCCAAAGTAATTACTACCAGATAACATACAAAATAAGCCAGTTTGGCTACTGTCCCGTTAGCAAAGGCCGACTGGAGATTTTGCAAAACCACACAGACGACAGCTACAATTAAAAGCTTACCCAGCAGAGTTAAGTTGCCTAATATCTCCTGGAAAAGGTACTGGAAAATACTTTTTAATACTTCCTGGGGAGATAAATCCAACTGGCCCTTCTTAAAGTTTTCAATCATCCGCTCCAAGGAAATGTCTTTAATATAACGTCCTACTTCCTGGTCAACCTGGATAATAAACTCTTCCAGGTCATGGAGGTTCAGGGTATCCAGCTGTTTTTCCATAACCGACTGGGGTGTCAACACTTCATTTTTTTCTGAAGCGGCGCTGAGGTGGCAAGGAAACAGCAAACACAAGGAAATAATAAGATATATTAATATTCTTCTCATAATTGATCACCTTAAGGAATGAGCCGGAGAACAGATTCCAAAATCGCCACGATAATGGGCAGGGCCAAAACCATCACTAAGATTTTTGCTGCCAGCTCTATTTTGGTGGCAATTGATCCTTCCCCCGCGTCTTTGCAAACCTGAGCCCCAAACTCTGCAATATAGGCAATGCCAATTATCTTGAGGACTGTCGTCAGGTAGAACATATTAATGTTAGCCCGGGATGCCAGTTCCTCCAACACTTTTATCACAGCACTTACCTTGCTGACGGCAAAAAGGAAAATTAAGAGCCCCGTAGCCATACTGATAAGGAGGGCTATTTCTTTATTCCGCTCCTTGACGAAAACGGCTAATATGGCCCCAATTAAGCCGATGCCCACTATCTGCAGGATCTCCATAAGACACCCCTACGACAAAAAGAAGACACTTTTTACCCTGGTCAGGAGATCAGCGATGAGCTGAATGACCATAATCAGGGCGATGGATACACCGGCCAGGGTAGCAATAAAGGAGTATTCCTCTTTACCCGCCTGTTTCAGTACAGTATGAAAAATTGAGGTAAGGATGCCTATCCCGGCTATCTGAAAAATTAACTCAATATTCATAGCTACTCCCCTTTTTTAAATCAAGATAAGAACAATTACGGCTCCCAAACAGAATCCTAAATACTGCCACATTCTCTGGTATTTTTCCATCCTCTGCACGGCTGCCACTTCGGCCATGTGGAGTTGTTCTTTCACCAGGGCCAGGTTTTTTAGCTGGTCTTCTTTGGCGGAAATCCCCAGTCCATAGCCAAACAATGTTAAGATATTGATTTCTTCGTTGGTCAGGGGTATCTCCTTGACCAGGGCCTTGACTCCCTCCCGCCAGGCCTCACCTGCGGTAACACCTTTTTTATTTGTTAACAGCCTGGCCGCATGTTCAAACAGTATCCTGCTTTCGCTGTGTAATTTATCGGCTACTCTCTTTAAAGCCAGGGGCAGTGGTGTAGAAGTGTAATTGATTTCCGTTTCCAGTAAATTCAATCCACTCTGTAACATCCGTAACAGTTCCACTCTTTTTTTATACATCCGGGCAATATTCAGCCCCAGGTAGCCGCAGCCACTGATGATACACAGAGCACCGATGAATTTCACCATTAGCTGCTCATCCTTTCCAGTGTTTTTCCGTCCCACACCGCTTCAATGGTTCCCACTCCCCGGCGGCGGCTCAGGAAAACCAAACGCTCAAAATATCCCCACCGTAAAAGCTCTTTTAACACAGGCCTTTCCTGGAGTTCCTTGAGACTATGGCCATGGACGGTGGTAATCACATTTACTCCCGCCTGCAGGGCCTGGTAAAGGGCTTCTATATCCTCTTCCCTGCCAATTTCATCGGTGGCCACCACCCGCGGCGACATGGAGCGAATCAACATCATCATCCCCTGGGCTTTGGGGCAGGCATCCAAGACGTCAGTGCGTAAACCAATGAGAAACTGAGGTTGTCCCTGGTACATACCGGCAATTTCTGATCGTTCATCCACCAGGCCTACATTGACCCCCGAAAAATGCATACGGGGGATACCGTCACTTAACTGGCGTACCACATCTCTCAGCAAGGTAGTCTTGCCGCACTGGGGCGGCGATATTATCAGGGTGTTGTAAATGCGGCCCTCGTTGATTAAAGAGGGCAGAAGCTTGTCAGCACAGCCTGGAACCTCACGCCCAATACGATAATTTAAGCCGGAAATTTCTTTTAGGGTTTTGATTCTTCCCTTGTCCAAAACACCTTTACCTACGATCCCCACCCGGTGCCCCCCCGGTATGGTCAGATAGCCGTTCTTTAACTCGTCTTCCCAGGCATATAGAGAACTCTGGCTTAAGATTTCCATGCCCTGCTCAATATCCTCACGCCTGACAAGATAACCACGGCCATAATCGTTGGTAAGTTTGCGGTCAGGGTCAACGGTTACTTCCTTTAACCCCATGCGGATAAGCAGGGGGCGCTCAATGCGCATCCGTATTTCTTCAATATCTTGGAGGTAAAACTTTAAATTGTGCTCCATTAAATGACGAATATTATTTGGCAATGCTTGTAACCAGGTATTGGGTTCAAAAACCTCACTGCTTATCATTTTCGTTACCTTGTTTTCTTTACTTATAGTAATGGTCGTCACACTGCTGCCACCCCCATGTGTACCGATATCCGATATTCCCCTTTCCGACGTCCGATTTTTTGGTAACCGGAGCCCAGTGTGCGGTGTCCGGTTAATTTACTGGTCACAGGTCACTGTAAAAATATCTACCAACCAACAACTAACAACTACCAACTAACTTTGCTGGACAATAAAATATATTGTCCTCTGCCTGATTTTATGCAAAAAAAAATAGACAGCCTTTTGCTGTCTATTCCTCATCTTTTTGTTCTTCTCCGTCATTGACATAGACGACTTCATCACAGTTCGGGCAGGTGACCTCAATCACGTCATCATCGGCCAGGATACCCGCTTCAAAACGGACGATGTCGTGGCATTTGGGGCACTCAATTTCTACAAAGCTGCCCTCCTCCTCGTCGTCTTCGTTGTCCTCGTCGTGGTCATGGCAGCAGCAGCCTTCTTCATAACCGTAAACTTCGTCTTCCAGATCGCCTAAATCCTCATCAACTGCCTCAATATATTTTTCCAATTCTTCCTGGTATTGAGCCATTTCATCCACGGCTATACTCATTTCTTCCAGGACATCGATAATAGCGGAAATAATTTTCCCTTCTTTAGTACCTTTATCCAGGTCTAAACCTTCCGCCAGGCCCTGGAGATAGGCTATTTTTGCCTTTAAATCACTCACAGTTTTATCCTCCTTAATGAGTATTACTGCTATATTATACCTTATTTATCTATAATTAAACATTAAATCCACTTTAAAACTAAGCACGGCTTACATATTGCCCTGTACGGGTATCAATAATGAGGGTATCACCTTCATTGACAAAGAAAGGAACCTGTACAACCAGGCCCGTTTCCACGGTGGCTGGCTTACCGCCGCCGGAAGCCGTATCTCCCTTGATGCCGGGTTCCGTGGCTACCACCTTTAATTCCACTTGCTTGGGCAGGTCCATGCCAATGACCTGGCCTTGATAAAAAAGGATTCCTGTATTCATATTTTCTTTTAAGTACTTGGGGGCATCTTCCAGAACACTTTCCGGCAAGGAGATCTGTTCATATGTCTCTGTGTCCATAAATACCCAGTTGTCTCCTTCTTTGTAGAGGTACTGCATTTCTTTACGTTCAATGTGGGCTTTTTCAAATTTTTCGCCTGGGCGGAAAGTTTTCTCTACCACAGACCCGGTTTTAATGTTTTTGAGTTTACAGCGTACAAAAGCTGCACCTTTTCCCGGTTTAACGTGCTGGAACTCCAGGAGCTGCACTACATCTCCTTCCAGTTCAAAAGTTAAGCCAGTGCGAAAGTCTGATGTTGAAATCATATTTTCCCTCCTACATATACATTACTTTTTCATCAGAAAAATATTTTTAGGGGATTTAGTTAAGATTTCACAACCGTCAGGGGTTATGACCACCAAATCTTCAATTCTTACACCGCCCCACCCGGACAGATAAATACCGGGTTCAACAGAGACAACCATTCCCGGCTCCAGGATAGTCTCATCACTGGGGGCTAATCTGGGTCCTTCATGAATCTCCAGGCCTACACCGTGCCCCAGTCCATGACCGAAATTCTCTCCATATCCCGCTTTGCTGATGATGTCCCGGGCCACCGCATCGGCTTCCCTGGCTTTCATACCAGGCCTGATGACTTTATATACTTCCTCCTGGGCTCTTAAAACCAGGTCATAGATCTCTCTTTGCCGTGCATCGGGTTCACCCATCACCACTGTCCTGGTCATATCGGAATGACAGCCGTTGTATACTGCGCCAAAATCAAGGGTTACCAGTTCCCCCGGGGCAATGGTCTTATTGGTGGCTATTCCGTGGGGTAAGGACGAACGAACACCCGAGGCCGCAATAATATCGAAGGCATTCTTTTCCGAGCCCAAACGGCGCATAAAAAACTCCAGTTCCAGGGCGATTTCTTTTTCCGACAAACCTACCCGAATAAAATCCATAATATGTAAAAAGGCCTTGTCGGCAATTTCCACGGCTTTCTTCATATACGTGATTTCTTCCGGTGTTTTAATATACCGCAGCTCTGCACAGAAGTCCTTAACCGGCACCAGATCAACTCCGGGAAGATTCTCGTGGAGCTCCTGGTAGACAGCAATGGTGATAAATTCTTTCTCCAGGCCTAACTTTTTAACTTCATATTTAGTCACTAACTCCTGGAGAGTTTTAACCAGGGGAAAGCTATGTATCACTATTTGAAACTCAGGAGCCTGCTGGGCCGCCTGGTCTTTATAGCGGAAGTCTGTAAGCAGAAGATTGGCCTCCGGAGTAATGAGGAGCATGCCACTGGTCCCCGTAAAACCGCTTAAATATCTCCTGTTGGTAGGTTTTGCGATCAAAAGAGCATCCAGGCCTTCTGCCTGAAGTGTATTTTTTAATTGGGAGAGTTTATTCAAGCATTGTTCCCCCTTGTTTCAAATAATAAGCTGCCGCCTCCAAAGCCAGCTCATAACCCAGGGTACCCAAACCACAGATCTGTCCCTGGACAATGTCAGCCAGCAAGGATTTATGCCGGAAGGACTCCCTGGCATAAATATTGCTGATATGTACCTCAATAACAGGAATCTTAACGCCCAAAATGGCATCACGAATGGCCACACTGGTATGGGTATAGGCAGCGGCGTTAATAATAATATAATTATAGATTCCTCGGGCTTTATGAATAAACTCTACAATCTCTCCTTCATGGTTAGACTGAAAACAGGTAATCTCCAGGTTTAAAGTCCGGCCTTTTTGGATGAGCCTTGCGTGGAGCTGTTCCAGGGTTTCCTGACCATAAAAAGATTGTTCTCTCTGTCCTAAGAGATTCATATTGGGTCCTTGAATTACACAAATCTTGGCCATCTTGTCCACCCGCTAATTCCGTAATTTTCCTCAAGCATTTTACCATAAACCCATTGATTTTCCTAGTCTTTTCTTTAAGTACCGCTGATGCTCATGGATTTTATCCTGATGGTAGGGGCGCCCTTGGCCACGTAGAAGGTCAGGTCATTGCCTACCATGTCGATATCCAGAAGCAAATCTTTTAAATTGCCGGCCATGGCTACCCCCCGGACGGGCCGGGTCATTTCGCCATTTTCTATAAGTAAGCCCGAGGCCCCCAGGGAAAAATCTCCCGAAATAGGATTGGCCGTATGCATTCCCATGACATCGGTAATATATAACCCCTTCTGGATATCTTTGATAATGTCCTCTGGGGAGACAGGACCCGGTTTTAAATATAAATTGGTGATACCTACTTCAGGTGTCCCTTTGTAGGACCCGCGCACGGCATTGCCCGTAGATTTCAGCCCAAACTTTTTGGCCGTGTAACTATTATGCAGGAAACCCATGAGTTTCCCTTCTTCGATCAAAGGCGTGGCAGAAGTGGGTATACCTTCGCCGTCAAAAGGCGATGACCCCAGCCTCCCCGGCATAGTGCCGTCATCTATAATGGTCACAAGAGGATTGGCTACTTGCTGTCCTTCTTTTCCTTTAAGAAAAGATTTGCCTTTTAAGACGGCTTCGCCGCTAAAAACATTTTGTAAAACACCCAAAAAATTCGTTACGATATAGGGATCCATAACCACGGGCATACGGGCTGAAGGGATGGTTTTCGCTCCCAGCATGCGAATGGCTTTTTGCCCGGCTTCCCTGCCAATTTTTATAGGGTCTAACTCCTGATAACGCAGCGCATACTCCATGGCAAATCCCGTTTGGTTATCGTCATTCTCCTGTCCCACCACCACAGCATAACCGCCGCAGTAGGATCCGCGGTATGCGGCCTGTAGGCCAAGGGAATTAAAGATACAGATCTGATAGCGGGAGTCTTGGTATGCTGTCCTTTCCGTTATTTTGACCCGGGGGTCAAAGGCACGGGCTGCCTGCTCGATTTCCTGCGCAAAACGAATTTTTTCCTCTACCGGGGTCTCGAAAATACGCTCATCGTATAAAGCCATTTCATGATAGGCCGAAGGCGGCGCCGGCAGTTCCCAGTTAGTATCGCTGACAGATTCCCGGGAGTTATGGAGAGCCATTTCCACCACTTTGTTCAAAGCCTCTACCGACAAATCGGAAGTAAAAGCATAACCCAAACGGTTGTCCACAATTACCCGCAAACCCAGGCCCGACTCCTGGGCCAGTTTCAGATTCTCTACCTTCTGCCGGGCTACCTGAATGGTAAGCTCCTCCGAATTCACCAGAAATACTTCGGCGAGAGAAATCCCCTTGTCTTTACTCTTTTCCAAAACCTGCTGGGCTAAAGAAAGATATTTTGTCTCAGTCATAACCCCATGAACCTCCCGCTCAGTTTCATAATAAAGGCTAAAGGCTCCCCTATACTCTTCTGATCTTCACCTGTCCATTGCCGGGACCGCCGGTTCCGCCAATAATCAATTCTTTAATGCTCATGGTAGGCTGAGCATCGGAGACGGGCGCCCCTTGCCCTTCTTTGCCGCATACGCCAATGGTAAAGCCCAGGTCTTTCCCCACCCTTTCCACCAGCTGCAGAGTTTCGGGGCCGTTGCCGGTAAGGGTTGCCCCCCTTACGGGATGAAGGATTTCTCCGTCTTTGACCAGGTATCCTTCGGCTACGTCAAAGACATAATCCCCGTTGGTTGTATTCACCTGTCCGCCGCCCATGGCAGTGACCAGGAGCCCATATTTTAATTCCTTGATCATTTGTTCCGGATCTTCCTTGCCAGAAGCGATATAGGTATTGCGCATCCGGGGAATAGGCCTGTCCTTGTAAGATTCCCGGCGACCGTTGCCTGTGGATTCCCGTCCCTCTTCCCTGGCTGTCTGGTAATCATACATATACTCTTCCAGTATACCCTTGTTAATGAGAACTGTTTTCTCCGTGGGGTGTCCTTCGTCATCATAACGCAAGGAACCAAACTTCTTGGGAAGGGTGCCGTCATCGATAACCGTGACCAGGGGTGAAGCTACCTGTTCACCTTTTTTACCTGCATAAACAGAAAGCTTTTTCTGGACAAGATCAGCTTCCAAACCGTGGCCGCAAGCCTCGTGTACCATGGTCCCTCCTGCCTGTCCCGCCATGACTACGGGCATTTTTCCCGTAGGAGCGGGTTGGGCCGAGAGCATCAACACTGCCCGTTGGGCAGCCTTCTCCCCGAGGCTGGCCGGGTCATTTTCTTCCAACAGTTCAAAACCCATGATTCCCCCCACAGACTGGAACCCGGTCTGGATGACTTCACCTTCGGCAGCCACGGCATTGACGGATAGACGGGTCCTCACCCGGGTATCCTCGACAAAGATATCATTCGTATTGGCGATGGTGACCTTTTGGATCACATCTCCATAACTTACAGAAACCTGACGAATCCGGGGATCCACAGCACGGGCAGCATTATTGGCTTCCATCACCTTAGCCGCCTTGCTCTTTATGTCCACGGTATCCGGTAATTTTTCCACGGTAAATTCCAGTTTAGAAACCGGGGTGGTAAAATTCAAGGCCTGAAAACTCGATTTTGTTTTCTGGGCCGCTTTGCCGGCCACTTCCGCCACCTCTAAAAGCCGCTGCAGACTCAAATCGTTGGTGTAGGCATAGGAAGTCTTATCCCCGGCTATCACCCTGATGCCCACACCTTCATCTATCCCGGAATTAATCCTCTCGATACGGTTATCTTCACAACTGATACCGGTAGTCACTTTATGTTCCCAAAAAAGCTCGGCAAAATCTGCCCCATGACCCATGGCCCGCTCTAAAATCCGGGCTATATCTTTTTTATCCATCATCTCACACCTCGAAAACCTAAAAACCACCCATGCCTAGAAGGCACAACCAATTATGAAAATATGTAGAAGTGATTACAATGGTCTAATTTTCTGCTACATTGGAATTATCAGGGACAAAGGTTGATTGTATTTTGATGGTATAACCTCGACTAAAAACCTAACCTGATTGCCTTTGAGCACGGCCAATTGTCGCCCCTTGTTTTTAAGGACTTGGGAACAGCACGGGTACTAAACTCCATATTTTCTCGGGCAATCATCCCTGAAATCCATTGGAGCAGGAGTGAGTCGTATGCAAGACATTCTGGAAATTTGTTGTGGTCTTGATGTCCACAAGGAAACTGTTGTCGCCTGCTTATTAAAAGGCAATGTTGACGGGGAACCAGTTAAAACCATCCGCACTTTTTCCACCCTTCTTGCTGGACTTGATGAACTAAAAGCCTGGCTGGAAGAGGAAAACTGCCGGAATGTGGCTATGGAAAGTACTGGTGTTTATTGGCAGCCTGTATATAACGTACTGGAAGAAGCCTTTGACGGCAGTATGGTTTTGATTGTTACCAACGCCCGGCACATGAAGAATGTTCCTGGCAAAAAGACCGACATGAAGGACGCTGAATGGATAGCCACTCTCTTGCGTGCCGGATTGTTAGAAGGAAGTTTTATCCCCTCGAAACCTATCCGGGAACTCCGTAATCTGACCCGGTACCGTAAAAGCATCGTCGAGGAAATTACTTCCCAGAAAAATCGGATTGAAAAGCACTTACAAAGCTGCGGCTTTAAGCTGTCAACATTTCTCACCGATATATTCGGCGTATCAGGCCGAGCAATTATAGATCACCTTTGCTGCTACGGGAAGATATCTGCCCGCGAAGTAGAAACATTTGTAAAGGGGCGCGCTAAGAGCAAGCTCCATGAGATCAAACAGGCTGTCAATGGTAAAATGGATGTTCACCAAAGGGAGTTCCTCAAGCTTTTGCTAGGGTGGCTGGATCAGCACTACGAGCATCTTCACCAGGTAGAGCAAAAGCTTGAGGAAAAACTCAAGCAATATCAAAGACAACTGGAGCAACTGGACGGCATCCCGGGGATTGACAAAACCGCCGCTGCTGCAATCTTGGCGGAAATCGGCATTGATATGAGCCGATTCAAAACCGCGGAACATATCTGTTCCTGGGCGGGCTTAAGTCCTGGTAATAATGAAAGTGCAGGAAAAAAAAGTCCACCCGTACCACCCATGGCAACACCTATCTAAAACGAATCCTTTGCGAAATTGCCTGGTGCATCACCCGAATACGCGATAGCTATTTATCGTCTTGGTACTGGAAGATAAAACAACGCCGCGGGGCCAAGAAAGCTCTCATTGCATTAGCCAGAAAGCTCCTCGTGATCATTTACAACTTATTGAAGAAAGATGTTGACTACGACGAGACATCCTTTGAAAAAGCTAAACAAAAACAGGAAAAATTCCGTGTAAAAAGAATTATTGCCGAAGCTAAAAAACTCGGTCTGGAGGTGAGAGAAGTCCAGTAAGCTGTCTAACAGTTATATCCTCCAGAAGGATTAATCCGTCAGATGCATGAACTTGCATCTGCTAGTTCGTTATTGTCTTTTTTGCCTTACAAGCATATTGATTATTTGATAGGGTTATTTTCGTACTAACTCAAAGATTACTCTCAAGCTATACTTTTCCATTTATTTAAAGGGATTATCCCTCACCGGCAGGGAACTTACATCTTTTTTGGCATAATTCTCGGGAATAGCCATGAAAGTCAGCTTCATTTCGGCTGTCAGCTCTTTACTGTCTTTTGCAGGCTGGATAGTTAAACCGGACATGCCCGCAAAAGATGGATATTCCTCCAGGCTCTTTAGTAGGGCCAGGATAGCCTGGTACGAACCGGCAAAGGTGACCTTCATACTGCGCTGTTCTAGATTTTCTTTGGTCACCACAGGCTCAAAAGTAATGTTTTGAATATCCACTTGGGCTAGCTTACTTTTATCTTCCAATAATATGATAATTTCCTGGGAACTTAAACCTACCCCCAGGCTCTGCCGAATAGTCCTTAATTCCTGGACCATCCGGTCTCTTTCTTCGGTTGTAATAGCACCGGTGAATTTATAAATATGGGTTAACTCTTTATCTAAAGCGGCTAACCTGTTCTTCAAGTTTTCCCGGTAAGCCAGCTGGGGTGTTAAGACGTACACATATAAAACCCATACTGTACAAACCAAAAGCAAAGGCAGGAGAATTTTAAGGCGTGGATTCTTTTGCAGGAGGCTTTTGCCCATCCGGTTTACCCCCTTCCTTTGGCAAGGCAGCCGTTAACTCAAAGGTTATAACGCCTTTATCATTTCTATTCACTTTAATTACTTCTATACTGCTAAACCAGGTAAGCTCCCGCAAGACAAAAGCATACTGGGCTACCAGAATCCGACTGGTACTCTCACCCTTAATCACTAATCGGTCGTCTTCTTTAAGGCTTACCTCACTGAACTTGACACCGGGAGGAATGACCCTGGCTATATCGGCCAGTATCTTGGACCAGTCTATTTCATCCTGTTTGACCATACCGGATAATCCCCGTAATCGAGTAATCTCATTTTGCAGGTTTTCCAGTTCCCTCACCCGTTCCCTTAACTGGGTTAACTGTCCCAGGGACTGGGTAAGATTCTGGGTCTGGTTTTCCAGTTCTTTAATTTCCCACTGGAACTGGGCGTATATAAATCCTAACCAGAAAAAAAGCGCAACCCCGGCAATGGTCATCAAGAGCCTTGGTATATGTACCAGGGGTTTAGGCTGAAAAGCCGGCGGCAGGAGGTTGGGTTTTTGGATCAAAGTACCACCTCCCGCAAGGCCATGCCTAACGCCAAAGTGGCAGAATCATCAATTTCACCGGAATAATTTAAAACTTCTGTTAGTGAGGAAATGGGCAAATAGGTGACGGGATAGGTTAGCCCCCCCTGGAAAGAAGCCAGGGCTTGTCCTGCCCCTTTTCCCCACAGGTAGACATTGCTGGTTTGCGGGCGTTTAAGATTAAGATGGTAATAATCAAAGGAACGCTGCACTTCCCGGAAAATATCTCCCATCAGATAAGGGTCGTTGTTATAAGCAAGAGGAATGGTATGGACAAACTGCAAGGTATCTCTTTGATAAAAAGCTACCGTGGTTTTCTCGGCGCTTAACTCTACGCTGGCCCAGGTGTCTTCCAGGGCAGGCCAAACACCCCTGGCAGCGGCAAAACTCCGCAAATACAAGTAAGCCATAGGCTCCACGTCTATGGCCAGTATCTTAAGTCCAGCTTCTTTTAATAAAAGACATAACTCATTTAAGACATTCTCTTTGACAGCCACAATGAGAAGGTCCTGGTAGATAGCTCCTTCCACATCAATGACACCCAGCTTCAGGTAATCCATGGTGAACTGGTTGTTGGCCAGGGCAATGTACCTCCTGGCTTCCCATTCCAGGGCTTGCTTTAATTCTTTTTCAGGCATAAGGGGCAGCCTGACAGAACGAATAACGGCCTGGCGGGAATTCACGGCGATACTGGCCCGTACACCCTTGAGACGGTTTTCCTTAACCAGGGGGGCCAGGATATGAACTAAAGACTTGCGGTCTGCAATGACCCCATCGGCATAAGCACCCTCAGGTACAGGCAGAGATATAACTTTCCCCAGTCCCAACTCTTTTTTTCTACCCTGTTTCACATGGACTAATATCATTTCTTCCGTTCCTACACTAAGGCCTATATATTCCCTGGTCCTAAAAAGCATGATGACAACTCCTAGAATGTTTGTTTATGCTAAATGACGGGGATTTTTACTTACCTGTTCCATGGCTTTAACGACTTCCGCGATGACATCCGTATTCTGCTGCTGTTCCAGCATTTTGATCTTGGTGTAGACACTGCCATGCTGGCTTACCACGTAGTTGGGCTTCAGCCTGTTCAAGGCCATAGCCAGCATATCCAGGCGGCACTGCTCGCATGTGCAAATATCCCTTCTCTTAGCCAGCATCTCATCCAGGACTTGTCTTACCCAAATTTCTGTATAGTTGACCAGTTCCATACTTTCTCCTCCTTACACACTACAAAGTGTACTTGTATCCCCATGAGTCCAGACTCACGACGATCTCGCTAATTTCAGCGGGTACAATCGGTACGGATATATCCTCTTTATAAGTAATCGTAGCATTACTGTTTACGGTTAGACTGCTGCAAACCACGCTTCCTTCAATTTCTACATTGGAATTAACCACCAAAGAATTTTTCGTAATAAGAATTCCCGTGAAATCCACATTGCTGTTTATAATGGTATAGCCGGTATCGTAGATAAATAAATTATCAGCATCCGTGTTTGAATTTAAGATTATATTCTTACCTGTCAATACTAAATTTTCTAAATCAGTGTTGCTGTTTACTGTTATCCCTTGATTTGCAGCCATAGTAAATCCCTTAAAAGTCCCGTTTTCAAGATAAACTTGCCCCGTTGCCTCAATAATCGTGCCGTTTAAAGATAAATTACCATGGCGCAAATAAATATCCCCGTTAACTTTATAGTATGGAAAACCGGTTTTAAACACATTTAAATCAAAAACTGTACCGTTAATAACGTAAGGTGACCCTAACCCCGCCGGTTTATACCAGTCTGTGGGAAGTTCAGGAAATCCTATACTGTTATCCTGGTTATGGGGAGGATAAGTTGTATGTTTAATACGATGAGGATGATTGAACATGTAAGGACCAATTAAGGAATCCTCTTTAACAATGGTGCTCAATGTATTGCTAGATACCGCAAAGGCCGTCAATCCCCGGGACAAATAACCCCCGCCTTGTTTTACAGTGCCTTGAGCAGTCAGCGTATATTTGCTGTTGCCAACCATACCTGTGGATTCAATTTGTACAGTTTCACCACTCTTTGAAAACAAGGTAATCTGGTACTTGGCCTCCAGGTTGCCCGGGCCCACTATTCCCACAGTAACAGGGGTGTCTGGCGGATCATATGAAGGATTATCCTTTAAATGGGCCAGGGTTTCTTCTATGCCGGCCTCTGCAGCATAAAAAGCCTGGACAGACCGGATCTGGTTTGAAGCTATATTAGCCTCGGTAGCCCCTGTCTCCAAAAGGGTCATTCCCAGGGCAAGAATTAGGAACATGGCAAGGACGGTTAAGAGCAGGGCCGCGCCTCGTTCATTTTTTAGCATGGCCTCACCTCCGGGGGAGAAACTTGCCCCGCAGGGCTATACCAGTATTAATTTCTATCAGTTCTCCCGAAGGCAGTTCAGTACGCAATAGTACATTTACTTTCTCACAATCACGGTATGTACCGTTGGGTTCATAGGAAAACTCCACCAGCTTGAGATAGCTGGCCACAGGTTCAGCCTGTTTTGAGTCTTCCTTTCTTTCCAGCACTTTGCCCGTTAATCCCCCCGGACCCCAGAGGCTTTGCGTCACCAAATAATACTTTATAATTTTATTTCCCGGAAGTTTTAACTCCAATTCATCATGGTCAGAATTACCGGTCACTTCTAAAGCTAAGCGGATATCACGGGTTATTCGTTCCATGGCCAACCGTAAATTCTGCTGGGCCTCCACTTTGACCTCACCTTTGCCCCAATCACGCAAGCCGCTGTCCAGAAGGCCTCCCACGCCAGCCATCAACAATCCCAGGATGGTAATACTGACCATGAGTTCGATAAAGGTAAAGCCTCTAGTCATACCACTCACCCATTTTCGTTAATAAGCTTATGGAACGTTCTTGTCCAGCCAGGTTATAATATACAGTTACTTTTACCTGCTTCAGGCGTGAACCGGCACTGTTGACATGAACTTCATAAGAATAATCAGGATGGCCTGCTATTGCCTGGCGAGGACTTGAACCTAAGCCTATACCTTTCAGATGCTGCAGTTTTAGATCCTCCATAATTTCCTGAGCCAAACCCACAGCCTCTGTGGAAGAATTTCCATGTTTGAGGCTAAAATGGGCCGTAGAAAACATGCCAAGCATCGGCACTAAAGCAATGCCCAGTATTACAATAGAAACAACAATTTCCAAAAGGGTGAAACCTTGTTGATTTCTCATTTCATGACACCTTCTCTAAGGCGTGGAAGTAGGGGAAATCCGAATCCTACCGGATCGATATACAATTACATAGAGCATTTTGGAAGGATTATTTGTTAAGGCTAAAGTTACGGTACCGTTTTCTGCAGCCCCTAAGGCATTAAAATAAAATTGCGCGCTGCCGTTGAACTGAGCATAAACCATTTTAACATCAGCGGGTAAATACTTGGGACCCAGGATATTGGTGGTTCCTATGCTGGCTTTGTAATAGTTATTTAGAAGATCAAAATTGACCCTAACCGGGGTTTCTCTGGAAATAGCAATTTCTTGAGCGTTTCTTAAATCCGAGGCCAAAGAGCGGGCGGCAGCTTTTAGTTTCTGTTCCGCTAAAACATCACCAACAGAAGGCATGGCGACTGCCGTAAAAATCCCTATGATAACGGTTATCACCATAACTTCTAAAAAGGTAAAACCCTGCTTATTGTACACTTTAACACCCCTAAAACAAGTTCCAGTACCACTGGACAAATTGGTCCCGGAAAAAGAAAATTACGAGAAAACCAAGTACAAGAAAGGGCCCAAAGGGAATAGGGTCTCTCCTTTTTTTTCTCTTCAAAGCGATTAAAAGAATTCCTGTAATACTTCCCACCAGGGCTCCCACAAAGAGGGCATAGAACACGCCGGGAAAGCCCAGCCAGAAGCCCATGGCGGCTGTGAGTTTTATGTCCCCGCCCCCCATGCCTCCCCGGCTTACTACAGCCAGAAGAAAAGGAATGGCAAAACCCACAGCTAATCCTAAGATACGATTGAGAATACCCATTTCCTGGCTAAAAAAATGATAAACAACTCCCCCTGCCAGTAAAGTAATGACCAGGCTGTCAGGAATGAGGTAATGTTCTAAGTCGATTTGGCCAATTACCAGAGCCAAGGAAAAGAGAAAACACCCGGCGACGCCCCTGGCAGAAAGACCATAATAATAGATGATGGTCATCCAGCCCAGGGCATTGACAATTTCCGTCACGGGATAACACCAGTGTATCTTTTCGCCACAATAACGGCATTTTCCTCCAAGGAAAAGAAAACTAAAGACAGGAATTAAATCCCGGGGTTTAAGTTTTGTATTGCATGAGGTGCAGTGGGACGGGGGATAAGCGATGTTTTCCCCTCTGGGCAGGCGGTAGATAAGGACATTGAGGAAGCTGCCAAAAATAAGGCCGTAGGCAAATGTTAAGAATAACGTCATACCAAGTCTCCTTTACATAATAAAGGAGCCCCCGTAAGGGGGCTTTACTAGTATTATTATAAATTAGCCGAACTGCATACAAAAGATTCTGGTGTAGTGAATTGATATACAGTTTCACCTGAATCTAAAGCACCATTACCATTAGTATCACCGCATAATACTGCTACATCATTTGTAGGATCCCATGCATAGCTCTGACCAGCAACTGGAGATTCTGGCCATTTCTTTAAATATGCTGTAATTAAATTAGTAATACTATTTGGATAATCTCCTGTATTCACCTTATAAATTTCTGCAGCAGAAGCTATTGTTTTTAAATCGGCTTTAACCTTACTAATTTTTGCTTTTCCCGATTGATCACCCAGTTGTTGAACAGCTAATGTCGCTAAAATACCTAATACTACCACAACAACCATCAACTCAATTAACGTAAAACCTTTCCGGTTTTTCAGCATTCTCCAGAAAAAATTTAACATTCTCCTTTACACCTCCTTTTTTCTTTCTGTCGAAATATATGTATATTGTTAATTGTAAGGCTTTTATCCTTTTTCTACAAGATATGTCAAAACTAAATCCTGGTAAAATTTTTATTATATTCTTTATTTATCAATTAATTATTTAGGACTCGATTCTAGAATTGTCATTGTTAACCGATATTGGTAAAGACACTGAACATAGGCATGAGAATAGATACCAAAATAAAGCCGATAAAGCCCCCGAGAAAAACCAGCAGCACAGGCTCCACCAGCTTGGACAACCGCTCGGCCATTTCATCCACTTCCTGTTCATAGTGTCCGCTCACTTTAAGCAGCATCATATCCAGACTGCCCGATTCCTCCCCTACCTGCATCATTTGAATAACCATAGGCGGAAAAAATTTGGAGTTAACCAAAGGCGAAGTTATGCTGCGCCCGTTTTGGACAGCCTGGCGTGCCTTTAGGATTTCAGCGGCCACGATCTCATTGGCTACCACCTTGCTGACAATCTCCAGGGCAGGCAAGACCTGAACGCCTGTCTTTAGCAGGGTTCCCAGGGTCCGGGTAAAGCGGGCCAAAATAATGTTGCGAGAGAATTTACCAAAGCCGGGCACTTTTAAGACCAGGTGATCCAGGAAAAACTTACCCCGGGAAGTGGCAAACCAGTGCCGTAAACCCAATACTACAATCCCCAATAGCAATAAGGCCAGGTACCAGTAGGTATTCAGGAGATGGCTGGCCCCCAGGGCTATCCTGGTAGGGAGTGGTAATTCCACATTCATTCCCTGCAATATATCCACAAACTTAGGCAGTACATAGGTCAGGAGGACCACCACGGCCAAGAGAGCCACACAGGTGATGCCAAGGGGGTAGATCATGGCCGTTTTAATTTTTTCTTTGATCTGGTGTTCCCGGTCAAAGTGCTCGGCCAGGCGCACCAGGACCTCGTCCAGGATGCCTCCCAGCTCACCTGCCCCAATCATGTGGACAAAAACGGGACTGAAGACTGTATCCTGCCGCCCCGCCGCTTCAGCTAAAGTCCTTCCGCTGGATATATCTTTTATCACTTCCTGTAAAGCCTTTTTCAGGCGCCCGTTTGCAGCCTGGTCAGCCAGCTGCTGTAAACCTGTTAAAAGGGGAATACCCGCCTCCTGCATGACTGCCAGCTGGCGGCAGAAGGCCGCCATTTCCCCTTCTTTGATGGGTTTGGTCCGCCGGGTGAGCCACTTCTTAAAATCCAGGGTCACAGGAGCTTTTTCGGTAATGTCCACGATAAAAAGGCCTTCATCCCGCAGAAACGCCGCTACCTGCTGGATTTGGGCCGCTTCCCGCTGACCTTCAATTAACTGCCCCTTCCTGTCCCGGGCTTTATAATAAAATACCGCCATTTGCTTTACCTCAACTTCCTTATATACGACTTCCGCTTTCCGATATCCGACATTAGTGACCAGAGACCGGTGTCCAGTGACCAATAATCGGCACCCAGTACTCGATACGCGGTCTATTCTGCGAACTGCCCACTGCGAACTGCCAACTCGAAATTACGGTTAACTGTTAACGGTTCAAGTCAAAGATTACTACCAACTATCAACTACCAACCAGCAACTAACTAAAATCCCGTTGCATTCACCAGGCGGCTAAAATTTTCCTGGTCATTGGTATACTTAAGCGCCGTTTCCATAGTCACTGCCCCGGAACGCACAAGCTCGCGCAGAGCCATATCCATGGTCTGCATCCCCCAGCGCCCGCCTGTCTGCAGCACAGTCTGAATCTGGTGGGTCTTACCTTCCCGGATTAGGTTACGGACCGCAGGAGTGACAATCATTACCTCCGCCGCTAAAACTCTGCCCATGCCATCGGCCCTGGGCAGGAGCTGCTGGGTTACGACGCCCTGCAGGGTAGCCGCAAGCTGGACCTTGATCTGTTCCTGCTGGCCGGGTGGAAAGACGTCAATAATCCGGTCCACAGACTGGGCGGCACTGTTGGTATGGAGGGTGGCAAAGACCAGGTGGCCTGTCTCCGCGGCAGTAATGGCCGTGGCAATAGTCTCCAGGTCCCGCATTTCACCTACCAGGATAACGTCCGGGTCCTGGCGCAGGCAGGCCCGCAGGGCGCCGGCCAGGGAAAAGGTATCGCTCCCCAGTTCCCTCTGGTCCACTACACTTTTTTGATGTTGGTAAAGATACTCGATGGGGTCTTCAATGGTAATGATATGACAGGCCCGCTCCTGGTTGATTTTGTTAATGAGGGCAGCTAAAGTAGTGGATTTGCCGCTGCCTGTTGGTCCCGTGACCAGTACCAGCCCATTGGTTTTATCGGCCAGACCCACTACAGCCTGGGGAACCCCTAGGCTCTCCAGGGAAGGAATCTGGTAAGGCACAGGCCGCAGGGCCAGGCTCACACAGCCCCGCTGGCGGTATATATTAACCCTGAATCTCCCCACGCCAGGCAGAGAATAAGAAAAATCCAGTTCTCCTTTTTGCTGCCAGGCTTCCATTTGTTCCGAATTCATGAGGATTTCCGCCGCTTTTAGCGTGTCTTCCCTTTTTAAGGGCAGGTTTTCTCCTTCTTCCGGCACCCATCTCTTCAACTGACCATTAATACGAAACATGGGATAAGCGCCTACGGAGAGGTGAATATCTGAAGCCCCAGCTTTAACCGCACTCTTTAATAATTCTATCACATCCATCTGTTATCTCCCTTCTTCCCAGTAGGCCACCCGTAAGACCTCCTGAACAGTGGTGGCGCCTTGCAGTATCTTTTCCACTCCATCCATATAGAGGTCTTCCATTCCCTGGGCCATGGCCAGTTCCTTAATTTTTTCCGCTGAAGTCTTACGCAGTATCAGTTCTTGTATCCCGGCATTAACAACCAGCAGCTCATGGAGCGCCAGCCGTCCTTTATAACCCGTAAAACCACACTGGGCACAACCCCTTCCACGTTTCAACCTTAAAGGCTGTTCATCGGGTATTTTTAAAAACAGGCGTTCCTGGGTCCCGGGGGGAACGTCATATTCTTCCCGGCAGTAAGGACAGTTGCGCCTCACCAGTCTCTGGGCCACAATACCCACAACAGAGGAAGCCACTAAAAATGGCTCTACTTCCATATCCACCAGCCTGGTAACGGCTCCTGCCGCATCATTGGTATGTAATGTACTGAAAACCAGGTGTCCGGTGGTGGCAGCCCGTACGGCAATGCTGGCAGTCTCTTTGTCTCTTATCTCTCCTACCATGATCACGTCGGGGTCCTGGCGTAAGATAGAGCGCAGGCCTGAAGCGAAATCCAGGCCGGCTTTAACGTTGGTCTGTACCTGGATAATTCCCGGTAAAATATATTCTACCGGGTCTTCGATGGTAACGATGTTGCGGCCCACCTGGTTAATCTCGCCCAGGGAGGCATAGAGGGTCGTCGTTTTCCCGCTTCCCGTGGGGCCTGTCAAAAGGATCATCCCATAAGGAGAAGCCAAAACATTTTTGAACTTTTCCAGGAGCTTGGGCCGGAAACCTAATTGTTCTAAGCTTAAGAACTGATTCTCCTTATCTAAGAGACGAATCACTATTTTTTCCCCAAAGATAGAAGGTAAGGATGACACCCGCAAATCAATATTTCTCGTGCCATATTTAATCATAATGCGTCCATCCTGGGGCAAACGCTTTTCCGCAATGTCCATTTCCGCCATAATCTTTAACCGGGATATCATAGGGGGATGAATATTTTTAGAAAGTGTCATGGCTTCCCGCAAAACCCCATCCACCCGCAGTCTTACCCTGAGGTCATGCTCCCGGGGTTCAATGTGAATATCACTGGCCCCTTCTTTGACCGCAGTTTGTAAAATAGTATTAACGGCTTTGATCACCGGAGCGTCATCTGTGCTGGTACTGCCCTGGTCAATATTAAAAAAACTGACTGTTTCCGTCTTGCTGCTCTCATAGGCACTTTTCAGTTCTTCAGGCAGACCATAATAACGCTGAATGGCAAGTTCTATTTCCCTTTCTGTGGCAATGCCCGCTTCCACCTCTAACCCCAAAGCCAGTTCCAGGTCCTGGATGGCTACCAGGTTTAAAGGATCGCTCATGGCCACCAGCACTTTGGCCCCCTGTACTCCCACAGGAAAAACCTTATGTCTCCGTACCAGTGATTCAGGTGTTTTCTCCAGCAACGCTTTATCGGGAGTCAGGCGGTGCAGGTAGAGACGGGGAATCCCTAACTGGAATTCCAGGGTGGTAATGATTTGTTCTTCTGTGGCAATGTTATTTTCTATCAACACTGTTCCCAATCTTTTGCCGCTGCTTCTTTGGATCTCCAGGGCTTTTTGCAATTGTTCCCGGGTTATGACATTGGCTTCCACCAAAAGGTCGCCCAAGCGTTTTCTTTCACGTGGTATCATGGAACCACTCCTTCCCTCCCTTCTTCTTCGACAGCAAACAGCAAATTCCTCTCATCTATTATTTTGGGGAAAAAGAAAAGAGCCTTGCAGCTCAAGTTTTACATTCTTTATCATCCTGTTCTTGGGACTCGTATTTTTCCAGGAAAGCCAGTATTTTTTCAATTACTTCGTGAAAATCCAGGTTAGAGGTATCAATATGAACGTCTGCACATTTATATAATTCTTCCCGCTGTTTCATGAGTTCTACAATGGTTTCGTAAAGATCCCCTTTTTTTAAAAGAGGTCTGTTATTACGCCTTTTCACCCTTTCATAAATAACCTGAGGGTGGGCGGAAAGACAGATGATAATTCCTTTTTCCGCCAGCATCTCGATATTCTCCTTATCCAAAACCATACTTCCGCCGGTGGCAATCACACAGTTTTCTTTTTGGGAAAGCCTTTTAATAGCCAGCTGCTCCTCGGAGCGGAAACGCACTTCTCCATATTTGGCAAACAGCTGGGGAATAGTCATATTTGTTACAGCTTCAACTTCCTGATCTGTATCATAAAACTCCTTATTTAACACCGCGGCCAGTCTTTTACCCACAGCCGTTTTACCGGTACCCATAAAACCCACCAGTACGATATTCGTTTTCATCATCTCACCTGCCTTGTCTTCTGTCAGTCATATGAAAAAAATCATTCTCCTTCTATTTGTTTAACCCTTAACCTGGTACGGAAAAATCCTAAAAGCCCCCTGCTCTGTTCCTCCCACAATTTCTCTTCTATCTCGTTTTTGGCCCGCTTTAAGTTTTGTACTTCACGGGATAACTTATCCGCTTCTTTACGTGCCTCCTGGAGCTCCGAAAGGATGGAAGAAAACATAAAAACAACGGTAGTCTTAAAGTTATGATCCACTCCCAGGGAATCACCCACTGTCCGGTCCAACTCCAAACGGCGCCTGGCCCCCTTTATAGTATACAACTCTGTATGAAGTAATTCACGAATTTTGGTAAACATCTCTATGTTTTCCTGGGTATAACGGTTTCTTTGACCTTTGTCGGCCTTGATCAGCAGGAATTCCGCAAACTCCTTTTCCCAAAAACGTACAGTGCTTTCTTCTACTTGCAAAATTCGTGCAGCTTCTTTAGCTGTCAGCTTTTTTTCCACATTAGAACCCCCCTTGTGAATATTAAGTAACACTTAAAAATAATTCACCTGGCGGGGTTTATTTTCCTTTTTTTGCCATAAACTTTTTAGCAACACTTTGAGACAAATTGCACAAAAATTATAGCTTTTGCAAGCTAATTTCGACAAATGGTACGCATAGTCTAAACTATTTTTTGTTCATACTATATTAAAATGATTAAGGAGGTGTTTTATGACTACGCAAACTACACCCCGGAAAGACTATCAATTTGCCAACCTTAGCGACTCTCAACTGCAAAAATTACGGGAAGTCGAACAAAAGCTTAACACGGAAGCAGGTAAAGAAATCATTGTCCTGGCCTATACTAAAGATTAGTTAGGGAAATGACCATCATTACGCCTAATGATGGTCATTTTTATGTATATACTTTATAGATTGCGTCTCATCACCTTACGTTCCAGAAAGCGCATGAATCTGGTACCGATAAATTCTTTGTTCAGTAAAGGTGGCACTAATATAGTATAACATTTTACCAGGTTACCCCCAAGTATATCGGTAAAAATCTGATCCCCCACCACCACCACTTGAGCACTGGGTAATTGGAGGATCTTTAGTGCAATTTTAAAAGATAAAGGACAAGGTTTTAACGCTGGAGCCAAAAAGGGTAACTGGTAAAAATCAGCTATTTTTTTTGCCCTGCTCCTGGTTGCATTAGATAATAAACACAGGGAAAAGCCTAAATTTAAAGCAGACCTAATAAAGGTATCAGCTTCTGCTGTTATTTCCTCGGTACGCCAGGGAGTAATGGTATTATCCAAATCCAGAATGATACCGCGCTTCCCCATATCCCAGAGTTTTTTCAGATTAATAGAAGCGAGACACCCCGAAATCTCTGCCGGTTGAAAATATCTCATCTTTACCTCCCTTTTAGACACTGTTTTGAAAGACGTTGGTTATTCGTGCGACTTTAATAGTTTAACACAAGTTACAGTTAATACCAAATATTACTGGTAAGGGAAAGAGTTTTTTCCATATTTTTGACTGACAACATTTACTTTTAAAGCTTTTTGTTGTATACTTTTAAGTGAACTTATATCTTTCCTTATTTATATAAATTATTTTAAAAGCTGACCCTGCGGGGTCAGCCTTTTTCTTTCTATTTTTTCATCAATTTATCGTAACGGTTCGTTATTCCACATTGAGGACATTTAACATTAACCTTAACTTTTAGATAAACCCCATCTGCACCATTTAAGAAATCCGTGGTAACAATCTCAGGCACAATAACCCCTTCCTCTGCTGCTTGTGCCTGGACAGGAAACGAAGCGGCCCATACCAGTTTGTCATTACATAGCCTGCAGGCATTTTCCCCGCTGATGACGCTATTTGTCATGTTACCCCCTCCTTTATGTATTAATTTCGGCGGAGGTGAAGGTTTTCCTTCTATAATTTACTATTCTCACCTGCAGTTTTTTTCGACAGCAATAATAGGTGAAAGGAAATAATAGAAAACGGTTCTATGATAGCCCTTTTATCAATTTTTCCAGGGCTCTCTTCTCAATGCGGGAAACATAAGAACGGGAAATTCCCAGCATTTTGGCAATTTCACGTTGTGTTTTACGAATGCCATTTAGCAAGCCAAAGCGCAATTCTAAAACTTTTCTTTCTCTTTTTCCTAAATATTTAATTTGTGCAAGCATTTGTTCAAATTCCACATTATTCTGAACCATTTCTGGAACAATGTCAGGATCTGTACCCAGGACATCGATGAGGGTGATTTCGTTTACATCAATATTTTATCTGTTTAATATATACTATTTACCAGGAAATGTTATAGACCGCCAGGGTTAAAACCCTTGCGGTCTATGACAGAAACTGTAAAAACAAGTGTTCTTAAGAAATTTAGCCGCCTTGACTCCCCATTAAAATGGGAAGGATGCGGCGGCTATGTCCTCAAGTCAAAACACCAATCTTTAAATGCAAAAAACCCTTTTCCCTTAAGAACGTGGCTGGGTCACAAATTCTCACGCTTCTATATATTGCCAATCTTATTAAATCATTCTTATAATCAGATGTGATAAAAGCGTTAGCCTTAGCGCAAACAGCACATTCCATAAACATATTGTCAGAGGGATCTGATGAAATTATTAAATTAAAAGAAGGAGATACCATTTTAGAATTTTCCAGTAATATCCTTAATTGTAATAAATTTTCAGCGCTAAGAAACTCAGGAAATTTCTTTCCTAAGATATAGGCATATTCTTTTCTGATTCCTTCAGAATATACCATTTTAAGAGTCCCATTTGATATTAAATCAAGTATTCTTGCGGCGTGTGGGTCTATACAAAAAAGTCCATTAATAAGGACATTGGTATCAACTACTACTTCCATAACTCTTGACGGGCCTCACATACTCTTTTTCGTACTTCTTCCTTTGTTAAGCCCATGCTCTTTGAATATTTTTTTCCATTCTCCATTAATTTTTCAAGAGCTGTTTTAATTTTAGAGCGAGTAATATGCCCAGCAGCTATCTTCTCAATAGCAATTGCTGTTTTCACTTTGTTATTCCTCCCTCCTGATCTTCTTGTTCTCATTATATAACACCACCAATCTCCGTCAAGAAAAATTCCTCAACATCACTATAATTTTCCTAAAAACCACCCATGCCTAGAAGGCACAACCAATTATGAAAATATGTAGAAGTGATTACAATGGTCTAATTTTCTGCTACATTGGAATTATCAGGGACAAAGGTTGATTGTATTTTGATGGTATAACCTCGACTAAAAACCTAACCTGATTGCCTTTGAGCACGGCCAATTGTCGCCCCTTGTTTTTAAGGACTTGGGAACAGCACGGGTACTAAACTCCATATTTTCTCGGGCAATCATCCCTGAAATCCATTGGAGCAGGAGTGAGTCGTATGCAAGACATTCTGGAAATTTGTTGTGGTCTTGATGTCCACAAGGAAACTGTTGTCGCCTGCTTATTAAAAGGCAATGTTGACGGGGAACCAGTTAAAACCATCCGCACTTTTTCCACCCTTCTTGCTGGACTTGATGAACTAAAAGCCTGGCTGGAAGAGGAAAACTGCCGGAATGTGGCTATGGAAAGTACTGGTGTTTATTGGCAGCCTGTATATAACGTACTGGAAGAAGCCTTTGACGGCAGTATGGTTTTGATTGTTACCAACGCCCGGCACATGAAGAATGTTCCTGGCAAAAAGACCGACATGAAGGACGCTGAATGGATAGCCACTCTCTTGCGTGCCGGATTGTTAGAAGGAAGTTTTATCCCCTCGAAACCTATCCGGGAACTCCGTAATCTGACCCGGTACCGTAAAAGCATCGTCGAGGAAATTACTTCCCAGAAAAATCGGATTGAAAAGCACTTACAAAGCTGCGGCTTTAAGCTGTCAACATTTCTCACCGATATATTCGGCGTATCAGGCCGAGCAATTATAGATCACCTTTGCTGCTACGGGAAGATATCTGCCCGCGAAGTAGAAACATTTGTAAAGGGGCGCGCTAAGAGCAAGCTCCATGAGATCAAACAGGCTGTCAATGGTAAAATGGATGTTCACCAAAGGGAGTTCCTCAAGCTTTTGCTAGGGTGGCTGGATCAGCACTACGAGCATCTTCACCAGGTAGAGCAAAAGCTTGAGGAAAAACTCAAGCAATATCAAAGACAACTGGAGCAACTGGACGGCATCCCGGGGATTGACAAAACCGCCGCTGCTGCAATCTTGGCGGAAATCGGCATTGATATGAGCCGATTCAAAACCGCGGAACATATCTGTTCCTGGGCGGGCTTAAGTCCTGGTAATAATGAAAGTGCAGGAAAAAAAAGTCCACCCGTACCACCCATGGCAACACCTATCTAAAACGAATCCTTTGCGAAATTGCCTGGTGCATCACCCGAATACGCGATAGCTATTTATCGTCTTGGTACTGGAAGATAAAACAACGCCGCGGGGCCAAGAAAGCTCTCATTGCATTAGCCAGAAAGCTCCTCGTGATCATTTACAACTTATTGAAGAAAGATGTTGACTACGACGAGACATCCTTTGAAAAAGCTAAACAAAAACAGGAAAAATTCCGTGTAAAAAGAATTATTGCCGAAGCTAAAAAACTCGGTCTGGAGGTGAGAGAAGTCCAGTAAGCTGTCTAACAGTTATATCCTGAACTTGCATCTGCTAGTTCGTTATTGTCTTTTTTGCCTTACAAGCATATTGATTATTTGATAGGGTTATTTTCGTACTATATATTATGAACAATGACAAAAGATTCCATACAAATAAAACAAATAAATCGAGTGAGGTAAAGCCGAAGTAATTTGCTTCGGCTTTACCTCACTCGATTTATTTGGGATAGTACGATTACAATAAACTGGACATCATCGGATATTCTTCTTCTCCTACTCCACCGCTAAGAGCCGGGATCCTAGAGTGGGCAAATACGGCCCGGGTGATGGCCTGGGGTCCATATTTCGACCTTATATAATCTACAGCATTATCCAGTGCCCGCATTTTTACCGGGTCCTTATGAGAAAACAGAGACAATTGCACATAATTACTAGGTGATAGGTCAGAAACACGAACTCCTAAATGCCGAAGGGGTTCCCCTTTCCACATCTCCTTAAAAAGCTCCTTTGCAGTACAATATATTTCATCTGTGGAATCTGTCGGTGATTGCAGTTTTCGCTGGTGAGAATAGTATCTGAAATTGCTATTTTTGAGCCCGACCGAGACCAGGCTGCAGCAGAAACCAGCCTCCCTCAGACGTGTTGCTACCGTTTCAGTCAATGACAAAAGATACTTATTAGCCGTCTTTATATCCTCAACATCAAAGGGAGTTGTAGTTGAATTGCCTATACCTTTGATGCCAATATGACTATTTCGGACTAATGAGTTTTCTATCCCATTTGCATATTGCCAGATCAACACTCCATGACTTTTGAGTCTCATCTCCAGACTTTTTACATCATATCTGGCTAAGTCGCCAATAGTCCTTATACCTAACATATGCAGCTTAGGTGCAGTGGCCCAGCCAACCATATACAGTTCTTCTACCGGAAGAGGCCACATCTTTTCCGGAATTTCTTCGGGATAAAGAGTATGAACCTTATCGGGTTTTGAAAGCTCCCCGGCCATCTTGGCGAGGAGCTTATTATTTGAAATGCCGATGTTTACGGTAAAACCCAGCTCATCCCGGATACGGTTTTTTATTACATGAGCAGCTTCTACAGGATAGCCAAAAAGCTTCTCCATTCCGGTATAGTCCAGGAAACATTCATCTATTGAAATTGGTTGCCAGCCATGAAAGACTGTGCATAATAAATGCAAGGTCTGCTTTTGATTTAGGTGCAAGCACCCCAGCCGGCGAGAAGCGAGGATCGTTTATCAGAATCGGATCGCTATCGCCTTTCCATTTGATGGAATAGGGGGGATTAGAAACAATGACCTCGAATGGTTCTTCATCCCAGTGCTGAGGGTCAGTCAGTGTGTCGCCCAGAGCTATGTCAAACTTGTCATAATCAATATCGTGCAGGAACATATTAATTCGGCACAGGTTGTAAGTGGTGATATTGATTTCCTGCCCGAAAAAGCCAAGGCGAACATTTTCTTTCCCAAGAATTTTAGCAGACTTCAGCAACAGGGAACCTGATCCGCAGGCAGGGTCATAGACCTTATTAACCTCGGTTTTCCCCACTAATGCAATGCGGGTTAGCAATTCAGATACTTCCTGCGGTGTGAAATACTCACCGCCGCTCTTTCCGGCATTGGAGGCATACATACCCATCAAAAATTCATAGGCATCACCGAAGGCGTCGATTGTATTGTCTTTATAGTCAACAAGCTTCATTTCAGCAATGGCATTCATTATCTTGACCAGCTTTTCATTACGTTTTGCTACTGTGCTGCCGAGTTTGTTGCTATTAACGTCGATATCGTCAAACAGGCCCTTTAAATTATCCTCGCTGTCCGTTCCTTGAGCCGACGCCTCAATATTACTGAAGACACGCTCCAGGGTTTCGTTTAAGTTTTCATCATACTTGGCGCGTGCGCGGACATTCTCAAAAAGTTCACTTGGCAGAATAAAGAAGCCTTTTGTCTTTACCAAATCCTCCCGGGCCAGTTCTGCTTCGCTGTCGGAGAGTTTTGCATAGTCAAAGTCAGTATTTCCCGCTTCGTGCTCTCCAGCGTTAATATAGGCTGTTATATTCTCTGATATGTAGCGATAAAAAAGCATTCCGAGCACATATTGTTTGAAATCCCATCCGTCCACACTGCCTCTTAATTCATTGGCAATATTCCATATCGTGCGGTGCAGTTCCGCGCGTTCTTGTTCTTTTCTGTTGTCAGCCATTTTTGATCCCCTCTCTTGTAAAATATTTTAAATGCGATTACTGTTTCGTGCGTTCAAGTCCAGTGTGGTGTTAATATTTTGACAAAGGTATTTCCTGTTGAAAATTCCACACATTTGCATTATTTTCCTGCAAAAAAGACCGATTAAATAACAAAACATGCTAATCAGAAGAAGATAAAATATCAAGCGTTTTCTCCCCTCGCCCACGGAAACATATCCATTTCCTCCCAAAAGCTCATAAAGCCTTGCTATGCAAGGCTTTATGAGCTGTGTTTTCTTTTGAGCGATACTACGCACTCGATGTGCTTCGGACTGTGAAAAGCAAGCAAAAGAAAACACTGGATATGGATCAAACGCTTAGGGGATAGGTGTGTTCTTTTTGACGCTTACCAGTTTTTATAATCCCGTAAACAGCACCCTAATTAAAATGCAAAATACCATTCCCGTAATTCCTTAATTCTACTGGGATCTTCAGAATACTGTACGATCTCTTCCCTACCGTCCTCATATATAAAAGGATTGTATGAAAGGAAGTTATAACTTCCTTGAAGATAGAATTTGTCATCACAGATAAAAATTTTTGTATGGGTGTTTCCTTTAAAAGTTTTAAACTGGCCAGACTTTTCGAACTTACTAAATTTTTGATGAAGTTTCTCCGCAACTTTGTCAGTTATTTTGCTTCTATCTTTTCCTCCTGAGTTCCCCGAATAACCATGAATGCCATAGTGTATCTTAACGATAACACCTCTCTCCATGGCTTTCTCCATGAGTTTTTCTACTTCTTTATCGAGCGCATAACTCGTGATCCAAGCACAGGCAATGTCTATTTCTGTTTTGGCAATCTTAAGGCCTTCTATCATCTTATGACGGATATCTTCGTTCCTATAAAAACGAACATTGTTAATACTAACAATTTGTTTAAAAAGATCATATATTGTCTCACGAATAACTTCCTTAATCTGTTGAACACTAATGTTTTTCTTTACTTCCAATTTTTCTGCTAAAATTCGTTCAACCTCATTAAGGATTAGTTTTGAATTAGCTGCTGTATCTATGGAACCTTCCAATAATTTTTTAATTTCTTTAATGTCAAATGTATCCTGGTGTTTCTGAGCAATCGCATTGAGAAGGTTCAGTTGCACATAATAGATATCACTCCCACCCCAGGGGAGTTCGGCGAAAAAATCGCGAATTTCCCTATACCTCTCAACATAAATTTTCAGTTCCTCTTCGTCATTGGCGTTAATAATGTGTTCCATGTTTTCAAGTTCTTCATCATACTTTTGAATCACACTTTGGGTTACATTATTAAGTGCTTGTACAGTTTCATCCCATAGTTGCTTTATTTTCTCCTGATACTGCTCCAACACTTTCTCTATTATGAAAGTCTCGTGTACCTGCTTTGCTAATCTGCTTTCCCATTTTTCGCCGAATATTTTTTTGAATAATAGAAAAGTTCCTACGCTAAGTGCAATCGCAATTGTGACCGGTCCTCCTATTGCTGCCACAAAAGAACTGGCAGCAGCCGTACCACCCACTGAGATACCCAATGCTGAAAGTATACTTACCCCTTTGGCTACCAGGATATATCCTCCCAGACTACCAAAAGATGCAGCGCTAAGACTAAGTGCTCCAAGCACCCCAGCTCCAGCCAGGCCACCTACCCATGCGCCTTTTACATCAAATGGGATTTCTATCCTGCCTACGTCTGTTTTGTCCCATTCATCCATGCTAGCCTCTAAATCAGCAATTGCCTTTTCCACTTGTACCTGGAATTCTAAGACTGATACTTTCACCAACTCTGATGTTTTGGCCAAATAAAGGTCCGCTACATTTGAAGCGATATATTCCTGTGCCTTTTTCTTATCATATTGCTTGTCCCTGATTATCCGTTCAATGAATTTTGGGGTCACTACTTCAGTTTCCCATCTTTTTAAGTCTTCACAATCGGTCTTACGGAAATGATTGGCAAGATTTACCAACCGTTCATTCTGTTCGTTTACTTTTTTTACGAATGAATTCCTGTTGTCCTTTTTGATCCGGTACTCAGCAATTACCCGACTTCTATCCTCCAGCATTGATTCATATTTTTTGATTTGTTGCCCGAGTTCTTTTTTGGTTTTTGCCTTGAACTCAGCAATTCCTTTATCCATTACCTGAGTACGGTACTTAGGCATGACCTCACTAAGTATATGTATTAATTCTCTTTCAAACTCCTGTCGCAGCAGAGAGTTTTCGATGGAATAGGAGAAGAATCGCTTCTCCAGGTAATTAACAAATGTGCTTTTGTCCATCTCGAACTGTTTTCTGATTACCTCATCAGACAACTGCTCATATAAGGCGTCTTTCCCTCTTTGGAATATTGCAAGGAGATTTTTTTCTCCCACAATATGCGCTTGGGTAGCAACAATTAGAAGGTTTGACAATGGTTGTGCATCCTCATTAAGTCGAATAGTAGGTAGGTTATGGATCACATCTTTTAGGAAAATAATATCATTATTCTTGTTAAAAAACCCATTGGCCTGACAACAGAAGACAACTATATCAGCTTTTTCCCTAGCTCTTTGGGCCTGTAAGTCTTCAGCATAACTTTCTGTACCAAAACCTGGCAAATCGATAATGTCACAACTTCTTAACACTTCTGAATCCAAAAAAACAACCGCAGAGTCAACGGATTTACTTTTTGAACTCTTGTTTCGGTTACAGTAATCGTTTAATATTGACAAATCTCCCCCCGCCAACTTCAGAGACTTACAGTAATCATAATCATTAAAACGTCTGAAGTCCCATCCATTGTCCTGGTTTTCTGCTTTAAAAATCCACACGACATCATTGTTCATCCATGAAGGTTTATCATCAATATGTTTTAACAGTACTGTTGCTGCTGTAGTAGGTGTCCACTGAGTTAGCAGGGCATCAAGCCCCGTAATGGCATTAATAAGGGTGCTTTTCCCTGCATCACTAGGACCAAGAAAAGCAACTACTGGTTTTGCAATGGCTTGATCTATAAAACGATATAGTTCTTCTATGCGGCCGACCTCAGCTTTAGTATATTCATCTGCTTTATAGTCTTCTATCGCAGGCTTCACATAACTATCTAACAAACGTTTGCGCAATCGCACTTCTCTGTATACATCATTCATCTGCATCTTTTTGATTTTTGGCGAGTCATATTCCAAAATAGTATTTGGATCTATCTCAACAATCTTACAATATTTGGTTAAAAACCTAACAGGGGGCTCGAATTTGCCTTCTTCTATTTCTCGATATTCTTCTTCAGTCATATCAAGACGGGCGGCTATTTCCTTACAGCTGATTCCACGTTTTTCCCGGAATATTTTGAAATTCGTAGCCATGTATTTTTATCCCCTCCATCAAAGCCAAGCTATTCTGTAAACTTAAATGAATATTGAGAACCTATTATCCTCTCCGGGGGCCACTCGGAAAGTTCTCCCTATAATTTTTTATCAATTGTCAGACTTAGGTACTAGTCATTTAATCTTAGATTCGTAAAGTAAACTTGAATAATCTGGTTTAAATCCATATCCCATAAGGGTTTTAAGACAATATTTTTTGTAAAAATTTTAGCAAAAAAGAAGAACACACCTATGTTTTGCGGAATTAGTAAGTGCCTAAAACAAACCATCCGAAAGCAAAGGGAGTGCCCTCTAAATGAGGTTACCACTTACTGGTGAAGTTTTTCAAGATACAATTTTAACAAGACAACAGAAGCGTAAATTGGAGCGCATGCAAAAGAAAGAAGAATCAAAACTCAAAAAAGTGCTGAAGAAATTTTCTCTACCGGTTTCATTTGACAATAATACTGTAACTGCTTACGGCCCATTCGGTTATTTTGAGGCATTTAAGAAATCTATTGGCCTGACTCAAATAATTAATAGCACCCTTAATGTGAAAAGGCATCACAACTGTTATTACAGTACTTCAGAATTAATAGATTTTTTTATAGACAGTATTTCTGTAGGACTTTTTCGTTTTTATCACATGGACGGGCTTCAATCCGACCCAGGGTACAAAATGCTTAAGAATTTTCGTGGCGGTAAGGTTCCGGATGAAAGTACGGTGCGATACCTGCTTTCCCAATTAACTGACGAAAACATTTTAGAACTGCAAAAAATCAATCAATCCCTTTTGTCCTTGAAGGCATCTATGGAAAAACCCAGGGAAGTCTGGCTGGATTTAGATGATACTGTGATCACGGTTTTTGGCAGCTAGGAGGGAAGTGTCGTAGGCTACAATCCCCGTTATCACGGGAGACCTTCATACAAGGTAAAAGTTGGTTTCATTTCCGAAACAGGGGAACTGCTTAACCTGGGTATATATAACGGAAAAACAGCCAGCAATGGTTGCTTCTTAAAATTCTTAAAACAGAGCCTGGCGATGCTTCCCCAACGTTTTGTTGCCCATGGAGTACGGATGGATAAAGGTTTCTTTGATGAAAAGAACTTTAATTATCTTGAAGATCAATGCCTCCAATATGCATTGAGATTGATTTTGGATTAAAAGAAAACAGTTAAGTAAAGTGTAGTAAACTTTCTAAAGGCTATACTTTTAGGAGCAAATGTTAATCATTTCCTTTGCTAACTGTCACCAAAATATAAATTTGACGACAAAACTCCACATTTCTATCACCATTTGTGTAGCCTATCCAATTTTTCATCCTACACTAGGCATGTAGCTTAATTTAAAAACCCGCAAATTGTTGGTATTCCTGAGTTTAAGAAACTTTTTGTTAAAAAATCCTAAAATGGAAAAAACCTTGTCGGTGAAATGCTATGTCTGCGACCACACTTACCGAAAAGAGAGTCCTGCCACTATGGTAACATATTTCTCTACGGCCCGTGCAGTTTTAAACATGTCTGAGCTACAAGAATTAAATCCCAATTTATTTATTCAGCCCTGCTTTCCCGAATACTTATTTAACAATCGGTCCAGGCGTTGACTTAATCTTACCACCTCAGGATCCGTGAGATACTTATTTTTTGCTAGCTCATTAAGTTGTTGACGCAACTTTTCGATAACATAAAGCAACTTATTTCTCCTATATTCCAAAGCAATTCTACTTCCTTCTTAGCTAACAAATTAATTCACATACAAAATTTTACTTAAATCGCTAAGCTGTATCTATAGGAAATTTTGTCGGATACTCTCGAAAAGTTTTGACATACTCCCACGAATGAATTCGTGGGAGTATGTCAATGCATTTAAAATTCAAAAACTTGCACTCCTTTTCAATTGCTCTTTGATATTATAGGTTGTTAAAAATGTAAATCTACACTGTAAATCTACACTTAGGATAACTACTACAACCTTTGAATTCACCGTACTTACCTTTTTTAACAACTAATTTACTTCCACATTTGGGACAAACATTCTCGTCAATCTTTATTTCTTTTTCTTCTTTCCTTTTATGAATCGCTTGAACGTGCTGCTTTCTTACTTCTTTAGTGTTATTATTTAGTTCCATAATTTTTGAATATATAAGGTCTTTATCATAATCACTTATTAATATTGTCTCGTACTTCTTGATTGTCTTTAATAGATTCACTGAGTAAACAACCTCTGAGTTTGTCTTTACCTTCAAATCTGCATTTATTGAAAATACAACTATGGGTATATACGGAATGTCCGGATACTCCACAAGGTGTTGTTTAAGAGCTTGGACATGTCCATAATTTTGTCTCACTGGGTTATAGAGTTTTTCCTTTCTTTTAAATATGACCTGAGTCCAATAATCACTATAATCGTCACCATATATTAACCCTTTATAATTCTTTGTTTCAATCACAAATATCCCATAATTAGATACCACAACATGATCTATTTGTGAGGTTTTCCCTTCTACACATAAAACGACATCATTAATTACTTTATACTTGTTGGAATCTAACATAGCAAGAATAGCTGAAATAGCCTTCTCTCCCATATATCCTTTAATCCTCGGCTTAAATATGGAATAAAGACCCACTAATAAAACTAATAGCCAGAGATACCAGAATGTTGTAATCATTTTAAGTATACTTTCCATATTCATGCTCCTTTTCCATTCAAAGTGATTTCAGCTAACGGTTCTGCTTACTGATGGTCCCTGAGCCTAAATCAAACTCCGTATAGAACAAGGTTTAAGTCAAAAAAACTGGCAATTAAATAACAGTAGTTATGCAGTTTCAGGATAATTTTCCCAATCCCATAACCTAAGCTCCAAAGAATGTGGCCAGAATTTATCAATAAGCCTTGAAAAACGCTGGGTTGCCGTGTCAAAATAGACTTGGATCAACTGCTCGCAACAGCGGATCCGACAACCGGCGTTGAAGAAGTACCTTATCACTTCGCAGAGGGAGGGGGCTTGTTCGGCGCCTTCTTTATTGCACTCCCAAGAGGCATAACAAAGAAGGGTCTTCGCTGTAAACAAGAGCTCCACATGTGCGAAATGAGCTGTTTCAGACTGAGCATAGCAAGATGTTAAACCAAGATTCTGTTTAGCGGTGCGGTAAAAAACTTCTATTCTCCATCGTTTAGCATAGGCAGTTGCAGCTTCTTCCGGCGTATCTACGCGATTGCTTATCAGGAGATACGCATCCTTGAAGGTTGCCGGGCATTCTTCCTCCGGAAGAACTATGCTGCCCTCGACAGCCTGCTTCTCATAAGTGGCTGCAATGGCAGCTATGGGTAAAAAACGTTGTCTAGTAATGGGTTTTCCCTTGCGTGTTAAGGTCTCATAGGGCATTTTGATGTAAATGTCCGGAATACTGAGAACCGATTCTTTGCCAAGGACTCGAAGCTGGGAATAAACTTCTCGCAGCAGTTGCTTCGGATTAAGTTTAATGCAGCGTTCCTTTCCTAGTACCGGGTCGTAGATTTTCTTGAATAGCGCCGTGTTACGTTTGGCTTTGGTAACCCAGTCAAAATTTTGACCCGTCAGCCAGTTCAGGAACTTTTTACACAAAAACCAGCGATCCATGGCTATCCACAGTCTGGCCTTGTTCAGCTGACGCACCTCTGCGAGCATCTGTTTAGCAAGATCAAGCTTGGTTTGTTTTTCATTCTCCTGACCGGTTTTAACCCAGAAGCGCCACAGCATGGGATATTCGAGCCCATTCTTTAAGACAGCCAGGGTCGACACAAGATTAATGCACCATACATTGCACTTATCCGAACTGTCAAAGAGCCAACAGAGAAAAGGGATTTTTTTACCGTGAGGATGCTCAATTTTGGTATCGTCTAAGGCAATGATATCGCCGTCGGTCAGCCTGCTATCCGTGTTTTCTTGTAACCTGGCAAATCTGCCCAAAGAGAACCGGAGCCACTGAAAGGGCTTGGAGAGAAACCGGCTGAAGGCACTTTGAGAGATGATTTGCCCGGAAAGCAGTTGTTGTAAAAATGGAGCTTCCGTTGAAAACTTAGCATTTTGATTTGCAGAACTTGAATGATTAACAAGGCCGCAGATGTAGGCAAAAGCCAGGAGCCACGCTGGAATTCCGGAGTGTTTGCGTATTCCGGACTGGGAAAACAGCAGAGAAGGTCAAACAAATCCCAAATTGTCTTGAGTACCGGGATTCCGGCACCTTGACCGTGATCTTTTTTCTCGAAAGTTGGTTTACACAGTTTCTTCATCAACATCACCCATATCGCTAGAGTGATGGTAGAAAATACCATCCAAAGCGATTATGGGGGCTTTTCGAAAAAGTCAAGCCTTTTTTGTCGAAAATTAGGATCTTTTTTAAAATATTCTTTGAGTTATTATTTTCTATTTATTTCCACCAACTGCATAACTCCTGTAATTAATTGTATTCTTTTTAGGACGGGATTGGGGCTTGTCCCCTCCTCATACTTAAGCGAATCTTAAAAAATTAAACTTCCCATTACCCCTTTAGTCCTTTAATTCTATTTATATGGTATAGTAAATTTTGCTTTGCTCTTTCCATATTGTTATTATCTTGTGTGCCAAGTACTCTAAAATCATACTCGATCTTCCGAAGCCCATAAGTCATCTCTGGCATTAAATTTTCAATATCTATATCATTCTTAATTAATTCAATCAGCATCTCCGCCTCTGATGAGATTAGATTTATCTCTCGAAGACAATTAGCCTCGTATTTGTAGGCCCTCATTTCAAACTTATATTTTTTGAACCTACCCTCGATATAAGCGGATTCACCTTCAATTAACTCCTCACGAGGGCAATCATGGTCTCCTGCCTTTTTTTCGTAGTGGTATTCTTTTCTTTTACTACGTAAACATTCGATGGACAGTTGTTTTTCGAATAATGAACTTCTTGAAATTGCGATGATAATCATATAAGGTAGTTTTAAACTTTTTGCATATAAAACATCCATGTTACTAGGTCCGGCCCAACCATTAAAGCTCAAAGTATTTGGGTGACTATGATAGTCACCGTAACATTTTGAGGTAGATAATAAATGTTTTGCATTCTTAATAGCCTCATCCACTTTGGGGTTATTTTTTATTTCATCGTCTTTTCTATATGCTACATTCCCAACAGGGAAAATATAATCACACTCAAAAATACCTTTTTGAATATTACCAAATAAAAGACCATGCGACTCAGCTTTATGTCTTTTTGACTCCTGAGGATAAAACTGAATAGCGTCTAGAAGTATTGTTGTGAAGCTGTTTTGAATTAACATTAACGTATCCGGATAGTTATTGTGTTGTTGATCGGCCATATCATTACACCTCGTATAACCTCGTATACAAAATATCCCAAAATAATCACATTGAAAAATTGTTAACTACATGGGAGCCAATCAATTTCCAAGTGTATTCCCCAACTGTAACCGGACCATATCTAGTATTAATCTCTTCTGCTGTACGCATATGGGCTGCTTTAACCTTGAACTCGGGCGGACATTCAAGTCTCCTAAATCTTAAATTGACTTGACCTTTATCAATTTCACAAATGACTACTCCCCTAGCAACTAACTCGTTTTCATATATGTTATATGGAGCACCAACATAAGTAGCGAGTATTTTATTTCCTTGTTTCAAGAATCTGGTGTTATGATCATGGCCTAATAACACCAGATCTGCCTTCCAATGAGCAATATCATGCGTACTCACACTGATTCCAGCATTTCGTTGTTTGTCAAGTTGAAGTTCTCTAACAGCTAAATGCCCACAAATGATGTTAAACCCACTCTTCTTATCCTCATTCCAGTCAGCTAAATCTAAGCCTTTTTTATGGTCATAGGCGTAAACTGTTATGTCATCAGATATCTTTCTTGCCATGGATTCATTAAAAAATGTGATTTGGGGTGAGTTAAGATTAATTCCTAAATCATGGTTTCCGGGAAAGATATAGATATGGGTTTCTTTAAGTTGGCTGAACTTATCTAAACAAATCTCCTTAATATTTGAACTAATATCATCTGAGTCAAACAGATCTCCTAGTATAAACAGACAATCAACCTGTTCTTCCTTGGCGGTATGTACAATATTATCCAGTATTTTGGTATCTCCTGTTATTAACATATCTGGGTTGAGTCTTCTACGTTTACGTCCCAAATGGAGATCTCCAGTACACAGAATTCTCAAATCAACACCCCAATTCGATCAAAATTCTTCCTCCTAACACATCGTTAAGTTCTACCTCGCCAGCCGAAAATCAATAACATGGTTCTTCCACAGTGTACACAGGCTAATTTCCCTGGCTGTGACGGTCTTTAGCTTGACAGAGTACCCTTGCGAACCCGTACCGTTCAAGAGTAGATATGACCGGGTCTGGAAGATGGAAAACACCCTGAAGTAGAAGGACAAAAGCGACCAGTTCTCAGGTCTGAGGACAAGCTCCCCGAGAAATTTTCGGACTGCATTCAATGTATCTTCTCCAGTCACGTAGCTTGCCTTGCGTTCCACATCCTTGCTGTCGGCGTAATGCTCAATTACCTCGGCGATCTTCATGACCTCATCCGCCGAGAGCTTCTTTAAGTCAATCTCCAACACTTTTGCGCCGCGTTTGGCTTTCTCTTCGCCCAATTCCTTCAACTCCTGCATGCGCTGTTGGGTATTGGGAAAATAGTAACCGAATTCCCGATCCAGAGTGTTAACCGCATACTTTGCCAGGTCCCTTTTGATCTTATCCGTTATCCATGTGCGTTGCAGAATGACAAGATGCTCTAGTGTGGGTGTGATGGTAGCAATCTTCTCGTCGATAAAGGCGTAGAAGTCGGGCCAGCTGACATGCGCAATCCGGCCGGGATAGTCCGTCTCTGCCCCGCGAAACTCCTCGACTGTTCCCGGCTGGGAGACGTCGGTTTTGTCCTGAAAGCACTGCTTATTAAACTGTGTCAGGTAGATGAAGTAGATATCCTGGCTGTCCTCGCTTTCTCTTGCTGCCTCGAAATAGGTCCCGATCTGGTTGAACTTGTAGCTGTCGTAGTCATGGACCTTAACCTCAATCAGCACAATAATCGACCTGCCAGATGCGTGTTTCAGCCTGATGTAGATATCGATGGCCCCCTTGCCTTTATACATCTTTTCACGTTCTATAGACTCCACCCGGTAATTCTGGGGATTTAACGGACCCAGGCCTTTTTTGTACATGTATGCTAAAAACTTAAGGCAGTTTTCTCCTTGGCGCAGAAACTCCATCAGGATGTAGCTACTGGATATTTCTGAATGAAAAATGGGAGTCAGTTCTTCAGGATTAAAATTCATTGATGCACCCCCTAAATACACGTATTGTTGTAAACCTTCACAATCCCCTCTACCGTTTTTAACACCTGCTCTCGCAGCTCCGACGGGGCCAGCACCTCCACCTTGTTCCCCCACTGCAAAAGCCAGCTGATGAATTCCACCGTACCCGTCAGGCAAAAGCGGACAACCACGGAACCGTCGGGCTTTTCTTCCAGGATCTCCTGGCTGGGGTGGTACTGGACTTTCTTCAGGCGGTAGCCCCCTTCCGGGGTGAAGCGCAGGATGGCTTCCACGACTTCTTCGTCCTGGATGACGCCCCAGCTGTCATGGGCATAATCGCTGACGGAGAAATCCCTGGGGTAGACAAAAGGCTTTTCTCTGTAGAGCAGGGCTTCTTCTACCTGGTCCAGGCGGAAATTGCGCAGTTCTCCTTTGTCCAGGCTTTTGCCGATTAAGTACCAGTTGTGATGCTTGCAGATCAGGCCGTAGGGCTCCACCAGGCGCTCCGTCGTCTCCAGGCGGTAGGCTACGAAGTATTTGATCTTTAATGTCAGGCCTTTATCCAGTCCTTCCAGGATGGTGAGAAAGCAGCGCCCCACCCGCTCCTGCTCATAAAGGCTTTGATCAACAATGTGGATGCGCTCCTCCAGCTTGTTCAGGGAAATATCCCGGATGCTGTAGCGGTTCTTGCTCAAGGAGGTCAGCAGGGCTTGCTTGATCTCGGTGATTCTGCCGGCAAGAGGCGTTCCCTTTTGCTGCAGCAGGCTGAGATAGATGAAGAGGGCTTTATCGGGGCTGACGGGAGGAAGGTAGGTGTTCTCCAACCTGTATCTGCCCTTCTTACCCGCAATTTTGTCCGGCCTGATTATTTTCACGCTTAGCTCCAGCTCAAGCTCACAGAGGTCCCTGTAGACGGTTCTCTCCGTAACTTCCAGCTTCTCCGCCAATTCCTGTAGTGTTGCTCCCCCCGCAGGAGTCCGCTGGTTTAAAATGTTGATGAGTTTGGCCAGACGGGCCGATTTGTTCATGTCCTTGCTGATCCTGACTCTGTTTTCAGTGTTATACTGTCGAACAGTTTCCCGACACAGCAGATTACCGTTGTGGCAAATCCGGCTCACATCAAGGGCCGCATCTGCAGACTCCAGATAAGTAAAGAGCGTCTTTTCGTTAATCCCCAACAGAGTGCATAACTCACCGGTTTCTACAATTCTGCCCTCTTTCAGTTGATCAACAATCCCCTGGTAGATGCGGATCTCCCGCTCCAGCCTGCTCATTTTCTCACCTACTTAAGATAGACATAACGATCCAATCCTTTTATCCATCCCGACCAGACCTGTCCCTCTCCTAAATCTTCTTTTACCTGGGTAAATTTATCTACCTTGGCATCAATCATATCTGCATAGTGGAGCAACATTGCTTCCAAAAACTTTGGCCTTTTGGGAGACTGCCACTCATACTCACCATGGTGGCTCACTATCATATGTATAATCTTCAGTTCTAAGTCTTTGGGGAAATCCGGTATCTGTTTAATTAAATCAACAACTATTTGCGAACCAAGGACAATATGACCTAGCAGACGACCCTGGTCCGTATAACCAATCATAAGATCGTAAGATAACTCAATCGTCTTCCCAATGTCATGAAGAATGGCCCCGGTAACTAACAAATCACGGTTAACATCTTTATATATATCGGCTAAACGAGTACATACCCTGACAACACCCAAAGTATGCTCCAATAGTCCTCCAAGATAGGCCTGATGGTGAAATTGGGCAGCAGGGGCACGGCAAAACAGTTTATATCTCACAGGATCATTAGTGATCATATTAAGTAAGTATTTTAGGTTTTTATCATTTATTGTTTCTATTACATCCCCTAGTTCAACCTGCATGATGCCAATATCCTTGGAAGAGACAGGCACCAATTCTTCGATAACATAACAGTCGCAGGGTATTAGGGAATTAACTTTGATCTGGATGTTCTCTCGATATGTTTCTACTTCCCCTTCCACTTTGGCAACAAGACATTCTCCCAAATGTGCTAGACAATCTTCGGCATTTTCCCAAAGAAAGGCCTCAATTTGCCCAGTCTTGTCGCCTAAGATCATATTAAGAAACTTTCCAGTCTTGTTTTTAAAGGGCAGTAGCCTCTTCGATTTGATCAGGAAAGGAGCAGATATTTTGCTCCCTTCCTTCATTTCGGCGATAAAAACTCTATCTTCATGCATATTCATCTCTCCCGCTTGCTTCTTTTCCCTAATTCCATTCTAATAGGTCTTTATCGTTTATTCCGGGAGACATAGCTGGCGTATTTCATTTCTTTGCGATTAATCGGACTATAACAATTCTCAGAGATAATCGTATAATTCGATTCCAAAGTTTGGATTTCCTGCAAAATCTCATCATCTTTCGTTCTATTGTACAGTTCTTGTAGTTTTTCTTGCTGATTCTTCAACACTCGCCCTGCTTCCGCTACATTGCCTTGGTCGGCCATTTTAATTGATTCTTCTTTAGCCTGAGCAGTTCGGTAAATCTCTACCTCTTTTAAGACCTGGATATCTACGCCTGAATTGATACTTTCCTGGTCATTGGAAACTTCAGCGCTGAGTGTGACATCATAATTGACAGTGGTCAGGTTCTCCAAAACATCGTCATAGCGAAATTTCACTTGTACCAACTGCGTCTTCCCCGCCACCTCCGGATTAACTAGCATTTCCACTAAAACAGTTTTGGTATCGCCTCCATACATATCTGGGAGCATAATTTTGACCTCAGGCCAACCTGCGGGCTCATAGCCAAGGATACCCATGATCTTAACCCCAGCCGCAGGAAGCAGAGCTAACTCCAGATTCTGACCTGTAATACTTAGCAGCCCCTGTAATTCCTGATCAAATATCTCAGGAATTCTGTCAGGGCTTCCGATGAAATAGAAGTTACCCCCTCCCCCTTCAGCCATGTCAACAAGCAAATCCTCCTGAAAATCTGATCCTACACCTAATGTTGATACTGTTATATTCCCAGCCTTAATCTCCTTGGTCTTTTCAACAAGCGCATGATGACTGGTAATTCCCTTATTAGCTATCCCATCGGTCAACAGGATCACACGGTTAACCTGCCCATCCTTCAGATTGGCCTTGACCTGCGCCGCTCCTTTCAATAAACCTCCGCTTAGATTAGTACATCCGCCGGTCACGATTCCGTTGACAGCCTGGCTTATTTGGTCCTTATATAATGCTTTCTCAGCAGGAACCAGAACCTCTACTTGGTCCTCGAAAGTTACCAGTGAGACAGTATCTTTAGCCTCCAGGTGCTCAAGAGCAAACTTCACGGCTTTTTTGGTGTAATCCAACTTTTTCCCTTCCATGGAACCTGAACGATCCAATACGAAACTTACATTTAGAGGAAGTCGCTTTGCATTCTCAAATCTGGGTTGCTTCAGCCGGATCATCAGGTAAACCACTTGGCAACTACCGGGTTTTAGGTATTTGTGGCTTAAAGATAACTCCATACCCATTTTCTCATTCATATAAAAAACACCTCCTGTACTCTCTAAGATAAGAATACACGAGGTGACTGACAGTAGATTGTCAGTATGATTTTTGCAAATGACAACATTTTTGTCAGCAACTATAGACAACCCTGTTTTCTTGAAGGAATGTAAAGTAAATTTCCCCTTTTTTAACGTTTTCTCCACTCAGTTGCTGCCAAACATTACAGTAAATTGCTACCTGAGTTGAATACTCTTTCTCCAGCAATTGAAAGTCTTCCTGGTTCTCAGGCCGGTCTGTCTTAAAGTCAACGATAACCCAACCCTCGGATTCTTTTATTGCAAGGTCAATAACACCAGAAAGAACCACGGGTTCATTATTCTTTGCCTTTAGATAGCTATATACTGGACTGTCATTGGTAATCTTCGTAGTAAAGGGGATTTCTGTAAGGGTTTGTTCCGCTTTTTGAATTCTCTGCCACAGCAGAGAGTTTTTAAATTTGTCTAAGAAATCCAGTATCTCACCTTTTCTTTCCAGAGGTAAAGAGTATTCCTCCAGTGTTAGTAAGATCTGTGTGTCTATGTCGTTACAGCCTTTTATCATCTGCTCCAAAACCTTGTGGATTGCGCTGCCCCAATCCTGTCCTCCACCGCTTTTTCTCAATATTTGAGCCTTATCTTCATCTACTTTTATTCCCGTGGGGGAAGATAAGATAAAACTCGGTTTGGCGAGAACAGCCGTACGTTGCGTTAATTCAGTTTGTACCTTTTCCAGATGAGAGGGTATCACATCTTCCTTGCCTAAGGACTGGACAATGCTATAACCCTTATCTATTTCTGGCAGCCAAAGGCTCTCTACCTGCTCCTCATTGTCCAGCAAAGGAAGCCATGGATTTAAGTTTTGCTTTTTAGGATTGAGGCACCTGCTGACAACAAGGAGGTTTTTAGCCCTGGTAGCAGCAACGTATAATAGGCGCATTTCTTCCGCATCGGCATAGTTCTGTTCCTCAGATGCAAATTCATCCCATAGCCTGGGTTGGGCGATAACTTCCTTATTAAAATTCCCTTTAGGCCGTGTAAAGATGAAATAGCCTTGTGAACTGCCATCTACTCTTTTGACATGAGCATCAGGGGGTATGTTGGGATTCTTTGCAGGGTTGGCCAAAAACACAACCGGGGCTTCTAAACCCTTAGCCTTATGGAGATTCATAATTCGTACCGAATCTCCTTCATCTGCAAGCAAGTTTAATTCTTCCTCCACACCCATTTCCAGGATGGCTCCAAATTGTTCCACCATCTTAGAATAGCTTGAAGCTTCAGTGCTCTCTATTCTCCGGATATATTCAAGAATCTGATATGGATATCCGGAGCGGCTCTTGCTTAGGGGTTGAGTTAAAGCATAGGGAATTAGGCCTAGTTCGTCAATAATTTTTTCTAATGCCACAGCCGGAGTGTATCTTCTGGTAAAACCGTAGAATTCTGTTAACTTTTCATAGGAATAAAAGAAGATATCTTTTACCCTTTCGTCCAACTCCGCGGGGACGGGTGCAAATATATTGAAGATCCCCCCCGCCTCTTTAAAAGAGTATAAGTCAGCATCACTAATCCCAAAGAAGAGCCCTCTTAAGACTGCTACCGTATGCACCTGGTTTTGAGGATCGGCAAGGGCTTTCAGCAGTTGCAAGAGTTCATGGATTTCTTCGGTCTGTTTAAGGGAACTACCCCCGGCAATACTGACAGGTATTCCATATTTTTCTAACGCCCTGGCGTATACATCCATAGCCTCTTTATACCTGAGAAGAATCATGAAGTCTTTGGGTCTGGGGGTTCTTCTCAATCTAACATTTCCATCAATAGCCCATCTGATATACCTGGCTATGAATTCAGCTTCTATAGGAATAACCTCGTCCTTATTGCTATATTCCTCAGGAATATCTAAAACTCTTATTCCTGATTCGGTTCCTTCCTCATCAGGCTTGATGGTATCAAATGAGGTAAAGCTGGCCTGGTAGCAGCTTCCTTCAGAGGGTAAAAGCTTTTTGAATACAGGATTAAGCCACCGCCCCAGAGAATTTACAGACCGGAAATTAGCGGTAAGGTGTAATACCTCTCCCCCACTTTGTAGAATGAGTTTCTTAACCAGGTTATAGATATCTATATCGGCCCTGCGAAAACGGTAAATGGATTGTTTAGGATCTCCCACGACGAACAAAGAACCTGGCCTGGGTTTCAACTTCTGCCATTCCTGTTCATTTGCATTTTCTCCGGTCAGGTAAAACATGATTTCCGATTGAATCGGGTCGGTATCCTGGAACTCATCCACCAGAAGGCAACGGTATTTCTGTTGAAAGTATTGTCGTACTTCAGGATAAGACTTGAGCAGCTGGGCAGTTTTCATTAACAGGTCTTCAAAGTTTAAAACAGAGTGTTTTTCCCTAAACCTGCTGTAGTATTGGACAGCAGGCAGCAAGAATTGAACAACATTGCCATGACAATATTCGCGCCACTGGCGAAGGAGTGGTTGTATTATCTCCCTTGCCAAAAGAGCGAATTCGTCTCTGAATTGTTTTCCTTGAGCAGTTGTTAACCACAACTTTTGAGTTACACTAGGTTCTTTTTCAAAGATAGAAAGCAGTTTAATTGCATTTTTATCTTGAGCCATGTCAAAATACTTTATATATCTACTTGCTCTCTTTACCGCTTCCTGCAATTTGTCATACCTGTTTTCATGGGGAGGATAGGGGATCGCAACTCTCGCCCTTTCAACCAAGGAAACTAGCCTGTCAATTGGCTCCTTCAAGTCCGGTTTTCCAGTCTTTTGGTATACTATAGCAACATCTGGGTAAGCACTCAGTTTTTCGAATCCTGTTTTAAGTTCAGCTAGACTAATGCCTAGTTTATCAAACAGTTCAAGATAGTAAGGTTCCTTTATCTTTACTTCCAGGATGTAACTATCCCAGGCTTTGTCCCTCCAAATCCTGTTTTCAACCTCGTCTAATTCTGCAAATTCAGGATCTAATCCGGCCTCCACGGGTCGTTCACGCAAAAGCTTGGCGCAAAAGGCATGGATAGTGCCGATATAACACTGGTCCAAGTCTAAAAGTGCCTGAGCCAGCCTCTCTTTCTGTACAGTATCGCAATTTAGGTTATAAGCTTTTTCTAATTCTGTTTGAAAACGCTCACATAGTTCCGCAGCGGCCTTACGGGTGAAAGTTATAGCGGCAATCTCGTGTACTTTACAATGGCCTTCTTTGATTAAACCAAGCATTCTTTTGACAAGGCTGGCCGTTTTGCCCGAACCGGCACCCGCTTCTACAAGCAGATTCTTACCCAGTTCGGTTTCAATTTTGGCACGTTCACGATAATCAGGAGGTGTCATTCTACTCATAATCCTCCAACCTCCTTACCTTTTCCAACTGTGGATTACAAGGGGCTATAAGCTTAGCTTCCACAACCGGTGCAAATAATTCCCTGCGGCACACTTCTGGATAATCACAAAATTTACAATGTTTGTCTTCAAACGACATGATAAAAGCGCCAGCATGGAGAATGTCACACAAGACTTCAATGATCTCCAGAAGTCTTTCCCGCAAGTGGTATTTCCGGACAATCCTTTGCCCTTCACCTTTCAGGGTTGGAAATACATAAACACCTTCTTCCACACGAGGGCTTGTAAACAAACCGTACTGAGAAAGGATTTTTTCTGCGGCCATAGCATAGAGAGTATGCTGCAATTGGGTACCACGCTGAAAAGGCTTGCCTTCTTCAAAAACATAAGTGCTCCCCGACTTATAGTCCAGTACCCGGAATACTTGATCACCAACCTGGTCTACTCTGTCTATCCTACCACGAAGATAGAGCCCCTCGCCGTTGGGGAGTTCTAAATATACCGGACCAATTTGGCCCAGTCCGGGAGTTTCCTCTGCGTTAACTCCAAAACTCAGTTCAAAAAAGCGAGGGTCTGCTCCCTGGCATTCTTCTTCCTCACTGGCCAGAAACACCCGGCAGGAATCTTGGATTTCGCGGGATTCCAATTCATAAATAACACTGCTTGGCGGAGGAAGCATCTCCTTTTGCTTGCTTAACAATTCGCTGGCTATTTCATACATTAAGGCTTGGTGTTTCCCCAACTGTGGTTTTTCTTTCCTGTCAATAAGTTTCATATAAAATTGTTCAAAAATACTGTGTAACAAAGAGCCCCTGGCAGCAGCATCAAGCCAAACTCCCGGGTCAAATGCCAGTTCTTCCGGCGGGCTTATCCTCAGTATATATTTCAGGAAATAAGCAAAGGGACACTTAGCCAGGTCCTCAAACTGGGTCGCTGAAAGTACCAGTTGATGATTTTTTCGGGGATCTAAGGAAACGTTACTATTAATTAGGCCGTCATAGGATGTATATAGATGATTCCTTCTGGCTTCCCAGGCTTTGAGGCCGTTTTCCCAGTGCCTGTAGCAAGAAACTAAAGATCTTTCCGGTTCTTTTATACCTCCAGCCACAAAATTTAGGTTTAGCCAGTATTCGGTCGGATCTAGAACATCCGCAAGATTCCTGGGAACGAAAGCCTTCTTTTCGGTAAAGGCTAATAAGAGTTGAGAATAGTCCTTAGTTTTTTCTCCGGTTTTTAACCGGTAATATTGCATCAAAAGCGGTGAAGGGAAAACATCTCTATTTTCAACAGTATCAAAGGAGGAATAACTTAACGTTACATTTCCGGGAAGAGCGGATAATAATTGGACCATGTCGTAAAGGTTTTCTCTAACCTGGTATTTTCTTTGCAAGAACCCTAACCCCATATTTTGTCGTTCTATATCAAGCAGGATCGGGTCTTCTCTCAATTGCCCGGGAAACTTATGGGCATCCAGACCAACCACGAAGGTATTCTCCCGAAATACCCAGAGCCCTTGACGGTAGCCTGTGACATGGATAGCACCTGGCTTGGGGTTTGATCTGCCAACTCTGATCCCGGAAACTAGATCTTCTAATCTCTTTATTGCTTCTTCAAGGCTCATTTCTTCATTGGCCGTTGCCGACATTAAACTCAATTCGTCTATAATAATTTTCTTAGCTGCACCATCAATATCTCCTGTGATATTGCCGAATGTCTCAACAATACCTGTCACTCCATGCAAAAATGCAGCATAGTCTACCCTGTTGTTTATCTCTTCCGGTAACAATACAAAAATTTTTTCCATAAACTCTTGGAGCCACTTTGCATTTTCAAGAAGCCTGATGTTTTTTTCTTTTTTATTTTGTTCTTGTGCTTTACCGACCTTTTCTTCATAGCTCCCGGAAAGTATCGCTAATTGTTGGTTGTAGCGTTCTCTTCCCCAACCTATTCCTGCATTTCTGAGCAAGGCAATTATTGTAGAATTAGAAGGGGCGGCTTTCTCATCATCTACCCTGAAATCACCATTGTTAATCAAGGATATCAGCAGGGAAACATCGTAATTATTCCCGATCCATTCTAATAAACCAAAAAATAATCTGCCGGGACGGCTGTTTATAATGCCTATACCTTCACCAAAGGTCATAGGTATGTTATATTGCTGGGATAGGTCGTAAAAAAGCTGTACGTATGGCTCTTGGGATGTATAGCTAATCGTTACTTCATCAAGTAGTAATTGATTTTTTATAATCCTGCGCAAGACTTCTTTAACCTCGTTCGTTTCACCATAAGCATGGAACAAATCGGTTGAGTTATCATTAAAAGGGGCTGGAGCATGATCCATGTCATACAACCAGGACAAGCGATCTTTATCGGTTTTTACATCTATCTTTCCTTCTTGGCCTGATAAAACTATACATTTCTCCGGCTTATTCAGTCCCTGTACAGGAGCAAATTCCAATACCTGATAACCGGAAGTGCTAAGCTTTTCCAGAAATAGTCTTTCCATGGGGTAAAGCTTAAGATTTTCAGGTAGTAGATACAATACTTCCTTACCCTTGGATAAGATGTCTTCAGTCATGGCTGTTTTCAATAGGTCTGCTGCATCAATAAAACCGTTCCTTTGTAGGGTTTCCTCATACGCTTTAAAGATTAGATTAAAATCAGCCCCCTTTTGAGGGTTAACAAACATATCATCTTTAATATCTGTATAGTTAATCCCGGCTAACTTCAGCTCGTTTATGGCAGAGTATATTGACCTGCTAATACCAGGCGTTATGTCAAGTTGCGTAAAATAATTGAGTTTCTGCTGGAAAGAGAGATCTTTTAACACTCGCAAAAGTAAATAATTTCCCAAATTCTCAGGTATTAACGTTAATCTTCGGCGGTAAAGAGACAGTTTTAATAAATCTTCGGCGAGTGAAAAAAGAGTATCGGGTTTAAGATTAAGACAGCTACAGCCCTGTCTCGCAAAAGCCTGCAGTATCTGTTGCCCCGCAGAATGAGAGGGAACTATAAGGACTTTCTCTTCAAAACGGTACTCTTCACATTTTTTATTAAGGGAAGTCAAGAAGTTTCTCATATTTACCCCCGTTTAATCTGCTTTTAAAATAATTCTTACCATAGCTGCTGACAGCAGATTGTCAGCAGCTTTTAACTCTTTTCCAGTTTTCTTCATAAAAAACATAGAGTAAAAATTTTGCCCTGGAGCCGCCTACATAAATATCAGCATCGGTACAGACAAGACTGTCCCGTTTCACACCAATAAGAAAGACTATGTCTGACTCTAATCCTTTAAAAGCCCGTATCGTTGAAAACCTGATGGCATTGGCATTATTAGTTTCTATTCCCGCCAGATGCCACTCTTTCAGTTTATCTATTCCTGCCAGGCTGCTTTTTTCTTTAGTATGAGGAGATAGTATAGTGATTCTTTTCAGTTGAACACCTTGGCTGACCAGCCGTCCTATCTCATTTTCGATCAGCTTTTTTTCTTCCTGAAGGGATGTCCATTTAAAAAAAACAACAGGTAACCCCCCTGGAATAGCGCTTTTTAATTGATCCCCAGGAACGTACTCCCCAATCCACTTATTTATTTCCTCTGTGTTGCGCAGGTTTCTAGTGAGCCGGTGTTTGGAAATTGGAATGCTTTTTATTCTCTCGATCTCTTGATTAAATATGCTCTGATTCGGATCGGCAAAGATATAGAATTCCCCATTCTTTTTCACCATGGTTTCTAAGCACGTTATCCAGTGTTCTTTAAAATCCTGGCCCTCATCCACAATTATTGAATCAAATTTCCTTTCTTCGGATAAGTCAATGAAATGATCGAAAGCCAAGGATGGTAACGTTTCATCAAAATAATGCCGCAGTTCCTCGGGTGTTTGGGGTACTGGCAGTTCATGCCCATTTTCTCTTAAATAATCATCCAGAAAAGTATGAAAGTTTTTCGTGGTAACGGTAGAAGACAGACTGTTAAACATTAAATTGGCAAGGTTCTTATTATAGCATGTTAATAATACCTTCCTGCCTTTTTTAGCAAGCCTTCTGGCCTTTTCCATGGCTAGAAAGGTCTTGCCAGAACCTGCGCCGCCGAAAAATATCTTGCGCTTGTCCAGCTCAGTCTCATCCAAGATTCTTTCCTGCTCTTCAGTGAGAATTCTGTGGGTTTTCTGATTATGCATCTCAATTTTATCTTCGAGTTTGGCAAAGACCTTAAAGCTGGGTGCAAGTATCTTATTAATGAGAGTATCAACTGCCTCCTTCAGGTATCTGATATCTTTAGCACCGAATAAGTCTAAAATTTTGTCTTCAAGCCTATCTAAATCATTAAAGAGAATAATGCTGTTTGGGTCCAGATCGGACGGGAGTTGGCCGGTAATCTTGTTGCACTCAGGAAAGCAGATTGCGTATTTAATCTTCAGGGGGAAATTTTTCCCTGTTCTCTCGGTGTATTGTTTCAATATAGCAAACATGGCTTGTTGGGCTTGTTGAACCGGATTCTTGTGAAGAGGCTGGTATCCGTACTTTTTTAACTCATGCCAGGTACCGTCGATATAAGCTATTTCACCCTGTTTCACTTCTACAACAACAAACCCTAAGCTGCCGTGGACAATAACAAAGTCAGCTTCTCTGATTTGCTCTTCATATTTATCCAATTCATCACCTTTGTACTTATATGAATAAAGCACTGCATATTCCTCAGGCAGTTGGCTCGCTGCTAAATAAAAAGCTCTTTCCCCTTCATTAGCAATGGTACCCGGATCAATGTCAGGAATAAGTTTAGCCATGGCCAATCCCCCCGATTTGCATGGTAGTGTTTAAACAATATAATACTTCATGCTGGCTATATTTCCCTTCTTAGCTATTCACTTTCTAATCTATTAAAAGGAAAAAGTAGCAGCATAAATCGCTACTACCGGTAACACTGTCATTTATAAACCTATTAAATAATGGTTTTTCTTGGGATGCCATGAAATAAAATTATACAGCGGCAAAAGCTTAGCAAACTCACCTTTTAGGTAATTTAGAATGTTATGGTTATTATTAATATCGTTAGGTTCATGAGTCTTTTCAATGCTTATAGAGCAAGACTTCTTTAAATTTTTGAACTCACGCATCATCTTAACAAAATCTCTTCCATCAGTAAAAATCAAAGAATCTTCGTAGGGGTATGGATATATATAAAACTCATAACCTTCCTCTGCAATACTATCAAGCAGCTGATAAAACTCACTCTCTAAGTGCAAATCCTTAATCTTCTCTATTAAGTTGTACTGTTCAATCCAACCCTTTTTATCAATGTACAGATTAATCCACCAATAATCACTATTCAATCCTATCTGCAACTGCGTTACACAATAGAATGCCAGCGCGTCTCTCTCGCCTAAGTTTGTTATTTCTTTAAATACGCCAGCCCTTCTTGCAAGATCTTGAACCAATGACCTTTCTTTCCCGTAGCCCATCCGTAAATAATCTACCCACCCACCGTTTGCAGCAGGATAAGGCCAATAAACATTTGTTAAATGCTGCAATTGCCAGTGAGGGTATAGTTTATTTGTTTGAAAAAAATCCTTTAAACCATTTCCACTTTGGTGATCAAAATGTAATACCTTAAACCGATTATCAACTACGTATTGTCTAGCTGCAATTACACGATCATCTTCGGATTGAGCTAGAGATTCGTCAAAAGCTTTAAAATCTGAATCTACGAAAAACCTGCTCTTATTTCTAAAAAAAACCACTTTATCCCCTCTTCCACTACTTGTTAGAAATAAGCTTATGTTTAAATATTAATATAATTAAATTCTTTACCTTGTAATATTTCCGCTTCCCTCCGGTGACAGGTAAACAATAACACTTGGTGTTGTTCAGCGTATTCTAATAGATATTCGAGCACCGAAGCCAACCGTTCATCATCGTATTGGACAAATGTATCATCAAGTATTAAGGGGAGTTTTATGTCACTGTCATACGCCAAACCGATGATACCTAACCTAAGGGCAAAATAAACTTGGTCCAGGGTTCCATTACTAAAGAATTCAAGTTCTCTATCCCATTGAGTATCATCCTTGATAGTTATACTGTAATTCTCAGCTACTCCCACATCACTATATTTGCCCCGTGTGATTTTTTTGAGAATACTTCCTACGTTATTATTCAGAATGGGGCCGAAACTGTTTTGCAGTTCCTCAAACGATTCTGACAGCATGTTTTTTGCTAAATCCAGAGCCTCAAGTATTTCCTCGTACTGCTTAATTTGTTGTGTAACTAACTCCAGCTCTTCTTCAATCGTTGCTATATCCCGTAAATCTTTAAACCTGTTACTAATCCCGCTTTCCAGACCGGTTATTTTTTTTGCAATATCAAGCCTCTCTTCGTTCAGTTCCTTCAACTTCAATTCAAGATCCTCTTCATCTTCTATGTCGTGCTCGTTACCATCTTGAGCCTTATATTCTTCAGCTGTTGCGGCAATATCCACCATACTCCTGCCTGCTAACCGTTCCTGATAATTCTTTTTATTGGTCTCAATTCGAATTGTCAGTTCTTTTTTCCTGGTTAACTTTACCTCAAACTCTTTTATTAACGTTTCTGCTTTACCAATAGCTTCCCTGCCGACAAGCTCCAAATGGAGCTTCTCACAAATAGCTTTTTCAATTTCTCTCATCATAGAGAAAAGCTTATCTACTCTGTTTTTTAAGTTTTCAATTTCTCGCCGAATATTTTCCTTAGAGTTGATATGCTCGGAAAACTTCTTAAGCTTTTCATTAAAATCATTTACGGAGTTACAGCCAGTCAACGCGAGGATATTTTGTAAATAATCAGTGCTTTCTTTCAGCTGGCTGCGAAGTTCTTCCTCTTCTTCCGGAGAAAATTGGTCTGTACGATCACGAATTTTAGCTTCAATAATAGTTATCTCGTTATTTACTAACACAAACCCTCTCTTCAGGGCCGCAAACTGCTGACTGTCCGATGCCCCAAATCGCTGATAGACAGTAGATAGATCGGCAGTCACCTTTTCCAGCTCTTTCTTCAGACTATCACTTTGGCCAGCGGTAGAAAGCCGCTTCTCAATTTCAGCCAAGGCAGCTTTTTGTTTTTTTGCCTGGGAGAATCCATAGAAACCTGCAATTGCACCAAATAAGGAGACAACGTAACTAACGGGATGGAAAACCAAGCCTATGATTATCCCGGCTACAACAGCTACAAGACCGGAAACAATAAAGATTTGTGCGCTCTTTAATTTATCACTTATAATATCACGTCTGAGGGTATCGACCTGAGAATCTTTTTTCTGTTCGTCTTCGAGCTTTCGCTTTAATTCTTCTTTCTTCGCTATCTCCTCCTCTTCCGCTGGAGTTAATTCGTAGAACGCAGTCAACAATCCCAGACCTGACTTTTTTATCACGAGCTGCTGTTCCAGCTCTTCTTTTTCTTTACGTTGCTTTTCGAACAGGGATAGCTTTTCTGTTAGTGTTTCTTTATTTTTCTCTTTAAGGATCACTTGTGCTCCGGTATTATCCGCAAGTCCTTCGAAACCTGGGAACCCGCCCAGGACGGCTTCAATCTTTTCCAGCTCCAGAGATTTCTCCTTAAGTTCTTTTTCCAGTTCCTTGGCCTGTTTATCTTTATTTTGCCAGTCAATTAAGTTAGTCTGTACTTCCTGCAAAAATTGCGAGTCGACCAAGCTATCTCCACACAACAAATGCTCATCAATTTGTTCTAAATCTTTCTGCAGGGAATTCAATTCTTCCTGGTATTTCCTAAGTTCCTCATATTCTAAGTACTGTTTGTGCTTTTTAAGAATGATCCTTTTCTCTTCAAGATCAGCTGTTTTTTTCTGCAGATCAGCTTTTCTTTCCTGAAGATTATTTAACTCCGACTGATCAGCAATATTCTCATTATGGAGGTTCTGGACCTTTTCCTTTTCATTGCGTAATTTAAACTGCAGATTACGTAAACTGTCCAACTTACCATTGCCTGAGCGGATGGTGATTTTTTTCCGTTCTTTGTCTAAACTAGTTAAGGCCTTTTGCAAGGATACTTGTTCCTCGCCGGTTTGTTGCAAGTTCATAAGGCGGGCCATTATCTCATCATCTCTGTCGGGAGAAACAGTACAGCCAAGCTGTGGAACGTAAATAGTCCTGGTAAATGCCGCTTCTCCAAGACCCAGGATAACCTCGCCTGGGCTGGTCCTTTCATAACTGGGTATCCGTCGACCGGTTAGAACATCTGAAACATTTAGGGTACGATCATTCCCCAGTTTACGTTTAATTACAAATTCACGTTTTTTTCGTCTCTGAAATACAGCTCCCCTTCACCGAAATCTCCATTCCAGGGTTGAAACCTTAAACGGTCATTTTCTCTGATATCTCTTTTGCGCGAAGTCATTCCATAGAGCATGGCCTTAATAAAAGCGAGTATTGTTGTTTTGCCGGCTTCGTTAGCACCATAGACAACATTCAGTTTTTCTCCGAACTCAACTTTAAGATCATTTACCTTTCCAAAATTCTTAATTCTTAGCTTGGTAATTATCATTCTATCCCTGCCTCCCCCTGTTCGAGTATGCGCAGGCCATATTTTAATGCCAATTCAGCTTTTCTACGATCAGCTTGATCCTGGGTTTGCCGAATTTGTTCCAGCATTTTCTTGACGAAGACGCCTCTAAGTGTAAAATCATTTGCCAGCAATTCAGAATCAACCCTGGTTGTAGTCTCATCCTCAACCTTAAGAAAATAAAACTGATCCTCTAATTTTTCTTTAATCACCGAGGTATTTAACATAAAATCCTCTGGAATCTCTCCCTGCAGGATTACTTTAAACAGGTTTTTGCCCGGTTCCAGGACAGATGCTTTTTCCAGGGTGCTTACTCCTATTTCCTCATAAGTCTTACAACTGCTTATATCTATTTTAAGTTCAAAATATTTTCTTTTACTGATACTCTTAAATACTACATTACAGCTACCCTTGCGAAGCTCCCCGAGGAGTATCCCCTTGTCTCCCAGTTCGTCAAAAGCTCTGCCCTCGGGACAACCACAGTAAGCCCAGGATGTGTCATCCATTTTAGCAATATTTGTATAGGAATGCCGGTGGCCAAGAGCCAGGTAATCCAGTCTGCTTTCCTTGATTTCTTCAGGGGTTATGGGGTTGTAGTCGCTGCACTGCCCAGGTTGGACAACGTCTCCATGAAGAGTCATAATATTAAGTTTCGTGGAATCATCCACAGAGAATCCTTTCAATAAAGAATCCTGCTGGTGCGGCCTGATAAATCCTCTGCCATAGACACATGTATTAAGTTCTTGTATCTCTACCTTTTCTAGTGTGTTCTTAAAAATATGAATATTTTCCGGCCACTGAACCAGCTGATAATAGGAATTTTCATTGTACGGATCGTGGTTGCCTGGTGAAATAAATACCCGTACTTCCGGTATTTCGCGCAGTTTACTGATAAGGTAATCAATAGTCATGCGGCTAACCATTTGGTTATCAAAAAGATCACCGCATAATAACATGATGTCTACTCGTTCCTGCCTTGCGAGATTTACCACCCTGCCGAAGGTTTCTCTCAGATCTTCCTTCCGCTTCTCGGCTACTGTGCCTGAAAGTTCACGAAATGGAGTATCGAAATGGAAGTCTGCACAATGCAGTATTTTTACCGGTTTCAATATTCTTACCTCCTTTCAGCCTAATTGATTAAACAGCCAATGTCTTGCTTCGTTCAGGTCCAGATAATCATAGATGAACGCTTTCCTGAGCAAAGCTGGTGGGATAAATTCATCATATTTCTCCAGTTTTGGTGCTTCATCCTCGCTTACTAACTGCTGAATATCAACAACACGATCCATAATCTCCCTTAGTGTAGCCTCAATTTCAAACCCTTGACTGTCATGCATGCTAAAGATTAGGAAATAAGGCGAAAAACCTCCTACATTCCGTATGCCAAATAAATCTGCTCCAACATAGCGCAAACACCTGTCCAGAGTCCGGTAAGCCACAGTTCCCATCCAGGGGAATAAACAATAGCTGTCTCCTCCCAGAGAAAGTATATTGTCTTTCAATAGACCAGTCTCACGTGCTAACTTGCGGGCTTCATTCAACCTGTCAACAGCGCCGGGCTGAAGGTAAGGGTATACCATATCTTCCTGCAAGACTTTCTTCATACGCTGGAGTATTTTTGTATGGACATTCCCGCTCCCGCCGCTCCACGATGTTTTGATTTTTCCCTTTACAGCTTTTGCGTAAATAGTTTTACGTTTTATATCAATGTCAAGAACCTCCCATGTACGACCAGCCAAAGCAAAACGCTCCCCTTTCGGAGGCGGGGATAGAATACTGCCTATTTCCTTTGACTCATCCCGTACAGAATATTCCTCATTATCCGGAAATACTGCGTAGAAGCGGAAACTACCAACCACCTGCTCCCCGGCCAATCCGATGAGCAGACCTCTTTCATCTGTTTTCTGGATATGGTCAATTTCAATCAAGTATAGTAATAGTTGCCTGAAATCTTCATTCGGTATGTCTTTAAAGGGACTCAACGTTAATACTCTCTGCGCAAGTGCCGCGGGAGCCAATTCTCCCATGGCAGCCAGTGTGCTCATGGTCTGATGGTACAGCAGGCTGAAAGGATACTTTTTCTGCTTTACAGGTTCAATCCACCTTTCTTCCAAATAAAGCTGGATTATGGCAATGGATTGAAGAAGAGACCAAGGAATCTGGTTAGGTAGTAGATCATTTTGTACCGGCTTTTCCTCCTTGCAAACAAGCCACATTTCAGAAGGAGTACCCCTTCTTCCCGAACGCCCCAGCCTCTGTAAAAAGCTTGAAACAGATAAAGGTGTTTCCAGTTGGATGACCCGTTCCAGTTGTCCCAGATCAATGCCCAGCTCTAACGTAACGGTAGCAGCAGTGATACAAGGCTCCTGTGAATCCTTCATTGCCTTCTCCGCTGCTTCCCGGAGAGGAGCTGAGATACTTCCATGATGAACATGATAAATATCCGACATTTTTTTGCCTTCCGCCATCTGACGCAGAGTAGCAATAGTATGCTCTGTCTGTTCCCGGTTATTTGCAAAAATTAAACATTTCCTGTTTATGGACTGGTTAAAAATATATTCGTCATAGGGAGAACCAGCTTGCCTTTGAGGTTCTTCATCCTCTTCGTTATCTATGTAAAAGTGTTCTACAGCCAAACGGAACTTTTGCTGCCCAGACTGTATTTTCGGTGTTATAACCGTCTTTCCAGTTCCGTAGGCCAACCATTTCTCTGCTAGGGAATAATCGCCCAGTGTTGCGGAAAGTCCTATTCTCCTGGGCTGGATGCAGGTCAACCGCATCAACCGTTCTAATTGGCAGAGCACCTGGCTTCCACGGTCTGTCCCCATAAAGGCGTGTACTTCATCGATGATGATAAACCGAAGGTCGGAAAACAGTCGCAAAATATCGGTGCTCCTGTTAATCAACATACTCTCTAGAGACTCGGGTGTAATCTGTAAAATCCCCTTTGGATCTTTCATCATCTTGTTTTTGTGGCTTTGGGAAACATCTCCATGCCAGTGCCAAACCGGAATGTGTGCTTCTTCAAGCAAATCGTTGAGTCGCATGAACTGGTCGTTGATTAAGGCCTTCAACGGACCGATATAGAGAGCGCCAATGGTCGTAGACGGATTTTCATGGAGCAGGGTTATCACCGGTAAAAACGCGGCTTCGGTTTTTCCCGCCGCAGTTCCCGCGGCCAGCAGCAGGTGGGCCTCCGACTCAAAAATAACCCTGCAGGCTTCAACCTGGACTGCCCGCAGTTCCGTCCAACCATGATTGTAAATGTATTCCTGGATAAAAGGAGCTAGTCTGTAAAAAGGATTCACGCTCATAACGTAAACTCCGCAAATTCACTTTCATCTATCTGGTCCGGGTCTTTATCGGCTGATTTTATCTGGAAATCCGGTCCATGCAGAACATGACCAAAGGAGATATCCGGATTCTGGTGCAGTATGTTCAGAATGCTAATAAAATCCCTGACAACCTCTCTTGGTGTCAAAAGCTCATCCGCACCCATACGGCCTGCCACCGCCTGCATAAACTCGATTATGTCGTTTGAGGAGATTGCCGGCTCATAACCATAGTGGTTTTTATGAACTTCCAACAAGCGATTTAAAAGAACGAATATTTCTTCATGGGTTAGGGTTTGAAGACGGATAATGGGTCCGGTGAGGTCACGAAAACCGTCTTTTGTAAACCGGCTTTCCGAGAACCTGGTACGCAAGGCCTCATAACAGTACAACCCCCTTCTCTGGTCCTCTACGAATTGGGGGGTTCCACCCAGAATAATTCCAAGATTCTGCGCTTTCCCCTGCATAGTGTCGTTAAACATGGTCAGGAGCTTTTCATAATTGCTTTGCCTGGAAACGGAGTTGGTAATCTTATACAGATTAACACCCTCATCTATAAAGATTACCAAACCCTTATATCCGATGTGCGAGACAAATGAGGCCATTAGTTTGATGTAGTCATACCAGCTTTCGTCATCAATAATCATCTGGACATTCATGAAAGTTCTCGCTTCGGTCTTGGTCGCAAATTCACCGCGAAGCCAGCGCAGTGCAGCACTCTTTTTAGCATCATCCCCCTGCCGGTATCCATTCCAGTAGGTGATCACAACATTGGCAAAGTCAAACCCATGCACCATTCCTTCAATACTGTTGACAACCTCCAGGATTTTTACCTCCACTGCCTCTCCAAAGCCGTTGTCATTAGGCCGTAACCCCGTATCTTTAACTACTTGCATCTGGATTCCCGATATCCATCGCTCTAGGATTGAGGCCAGAGCCCCCCCATCAGGCCTGGTTTTAGTAGACATGTTGGTGATGAGATCACGGTATGTACTTAACCCCTGCCCCTTAGCCCCCACCAAACGGCGCTCTGGTGACAAATCGGTATCTGCAACCACGAAATCTCTTTCCATCGCATAATTGCGGATGATCTGCATCAGAAAGCTCTTGCCGCTTCCATATCGCCCTACTACAAGCCGGAAGGAGGCTCCCCCCTCCGCAACGTTTTCAAGGTCAGCCAACAGTGATTCAATTTCATCCTTTCGTCCCACAGCAATATACTCCAAGCCAATGCGGGGAACCACACCCGCGGACAAGGAATGAATCAATGCAGTACTGATTCTCTTCGGTATCTTCATTTGACTCATACAAACCACCTATCTTCATGCGGTAATTTTTTTAACCATTTCCAGGTATTCTTCATTGATTACCGGCGGAAAAGACTCCACTTCAATAATCATGTCTCCAATATTCTCCAGTGCTAATTCGTTTATGGAATCAATTAGCATTTCCGGCATCATAAAGCTCTCCTCGGCAATTCTGTTTATGCTTGATACCAAATCTTCTTGCTTTACAATGGCTAAAAGGGCTTTATATTGGAAGGCTGAAATATTCGCTCTGAAGCGTTCCCATTCTTCAGGCAAGTCTAAAGCCTTGTAGGTATCTTCCGCCTTTTGAATCGTTGGTTCTTCCAGACGGGGCAACAGGTACTCCAGTTCATCCCGGAAATCGTCGGCAACAACCTTTTTATCTCTTTCAACAGCAATAAGCAGATCTCCGACGTACTTGAGAGATACCTCATTGATGCTGTCTACAACAGGGTCAATAAACATATCCGGAAATAGCCCGTTAAGTTCTTTGTCTCCCAGCTCCCACTGATGTTCTGCCAGGACTCTGAGCAAATGCAATTGCTGGCGGTCGAGCACCCTAAGCATCTGGTGGACAGGTTCCAAATCAGTGAGTAGTTTGTCCAGCGTACCTGGCGGTCTTTCGATTCTACCAGCTATTATTGTTGGTTCAACATTCTGTACTTTACCAGGAACTTCAGTAACACCTTCGTCTGCAATCAGCATATCCCGCACTTTATCGGAGTCTTTGATTAACTGTGCCACCTTTGAAGCGTCTATCTCAATCTTGGGAGACGGTTTTACCGTTATTTCCGGTCCTTTTAGTTCGGAAGTTAAATAATCATCTATCCATTTCATGATATCGGGTTCTATCGTATACCCCCGAAGCCTTCCCGTATACCCTTTAATCTCCCTGAGCTTGTTTTCAGTGTGCTTTACTACACTTGTGAGGAAATCCCGCAAAGGCTTGTGCTTAGTGAAAGGAACAGTCTCGATAGTAATCTCGCGACTGCTTTTATGGCAGTAAACAGCACTGCGGAAGGGCTCTCTTTGGATCTTTTCCGTCTGACTTGGTTTGAAGAAGTCCAGAATTCCTAAATGATGCTTTTGTAACAGGTAGGCATTCACTTTTTCTATGGTCTTGGGTATATACTCTTCTAAAAGGGCCTGGCAGCCTTCGTTGTAAAACTTGCTCCGCAGAACATTATAATCTGTCAGTTGATTAATCAGAGCTAATGGAAGCTGGGGTAACCCCAACTTACTATAGCTTGCCAGAAGTATATCCGGATAAAATGAATAAATATTCCTGTTGACAAGCTGTTTATATATCTCAAGAAGGTCAACGTTACACTTGTGCAACGCGACATAATCGGTAATCCAGTCTACCAGGTAATGGTCTAACTTCGGAAAGCATTCCCGATAATTAATCCACACATTATACAACTGCCAATACCCGTCCATCGGGTCTCTAACACCTACGTTGTTAATCAATTCATAGACATGCACAAATATATACGATAGGTCTGTATCGTGATAGATACCTTTACGCACCTGCCCCCGCCAGTAAAAGTACCATTTTTGCTGTTCACGGCTCATGGAATTATAAGTTGGCCAGTAAGACATGAACGGTATGAATTTTGCGCTATACTCCACATATCCAACCCTTTTTTTCGCTTCTTCTACAAAAGAGCTGTCTCCACTGTAATAACGATTGGAGTTCTCAATACTTATGGAGATAACAATCCCTGAATTTTCTTTATCAGAAACCTGTATCCTCTTTTCTGTTCTAGGCGGAATAGGCATGGTTTTATCTGGGAAATCGCTTTTGACAGTTAATTCAGCAGGATACCCTTGTAGATTCTTGTTATTCACAGGTTTGTATTTGAGTCTGTAAGGCGGCGGTAAAACGACTCTTTTCTCATTAGGGTTTCGCAGCCCATATTTCCAGCCTATCTCCCTATCCTGTATGCCAAATATTGTTGAAAGCGCTTCAAAGGACTGCCGGTGGCTATAAAATTCAGTACCTGTAAAAACACCTAGCACCACACGGGCTTTACATGAGACAAGATTGTTGAATAACCTTGATGTACTGGATTTAACTAAGGCATCAGGTTCCATAATCAAAAGAATATCCCACTTAGCCTGGCTTAGCCCCGGATAAAGCTCCAAAGCATTGGGTGTTGCCGCAAACACTCCTGCTGTATTTGCCTTCAACTCCGGGTCTTTTTTGTTCCCATCATATCTTCCGGAAAGGATCTGTTTCCATTTCTCCGACATACCGTCAAAAAGGACTTTTTTCCCTACTATTAGTATCCTGACTTTTGGTGATTTTTGCAGCACTTTTGCAAGATTTTCAAGCACTGTAGTCTGATATTCGGCAAATGTTCCGATAAATCCGCCTGGAATTCCCCATTGCTCCAAAAAATCCAGATGCTTGAGCGCAATACTATATGGAGTATCGTCAGCCGGAAGCTTTATCTCCGGAAATTCAATACGCTGCCAAGGGCCATCAAAACGTTCCGACCCCCTCCGAAGAATTTCAGTGGTGGTAAGTTTTATGTAATTGCTTAATGATGTCCCATCCATCAGTCGCCCCATAGGCCCAAGACCCAGCTGTTTCAGTTTTTCCACTGGATACCAGCCGGTGTTCAACCGGATATATTTTGTCTCGGGTAAAATTTTACGGGAGATTTCTTCTGCCTTTACTCGTTCTTTTTCACAAACAAAAAGCGGAACTGCTTCAGCGGTGCCTACACTGTTCAATTCCTTTCTTTCCACCAATAGAACTAACTCCCCGGCACTTTCCAGGATGCGATGCATCTTAGCCAATTCTTCCACATTACCCTGTGTCCATTTTCTGATCCTTGGAAGAATATGCTTCTGAAAGACAGCGATATCATCCCCCAGTAGGGAAAAGCTTTTACTTTGCAAAGGCAGTTTTACAGGAAGCTTTGCTACATTAAGCCCCTCACAAAGAATATGTTCTGAAATAACATACCCTTCCACAGAGGGTATTTCACTAATACTTTCTGCTTTTACCCTCCACAGGATTTCACATCCGATTGAGTTCTCTCCAACTTCGTTAATCCTAATTATAAAGGCAGGTTCCGTTCCCGTACTTATCTCGCATTTTACAGGGAGCCCGCGTTTTTCCCATTCAGAGATGACATGGCTGACGAACTCAAGAATTTCTTTTCCTTGAATTTTGGTTTTATCGAGCCATAACTCATCGTTTTCGTTCAGTCCTGGTATGTTCCAATAGCCATTTTTTGAAACAAACCAGCCTTTTCCGAAATATGTCCCCTCCATTTTTTGAAGAATAACTTGCTCTGCATCACTCCAGCTATAATTAATTTCAAATTTTGCAGGTATATTAATCGGTTTTAGCGTTTTAATTTCCTCAGGTATCAAAACTTCAAGCTGGTTATTCTGATCCACGGAATTTATAAAGGATAATTCCGTTTTTACCTGTTCCAAGTTTTCAAACGGTATTACTAAACGTTCTTTCTCCTTTTTTATGCAAGGTGACAGCTTGCCCAACTCCATATGTTTGTTCAATAACTGAGTAAAAGGCACTTTTCTGGTTCCTTTATATGTATTTAAAACTATTCGCTTGTTTTCAATGGATAGAACTACCCGATATTTTGAGCCTGAAAATACCTTTTTAATTCCATCAATTATTTTCTTAACAAAACTCATTTATCATTTCTCCAATTTCATATCATTAAGCAACTGAGATTCCTGTAAGCAAACTATTTCATATTGTTACTGACAGAAGATTGTCAGTCGGGATGGTTTTATTAGATATTGAATAAAGCATTATGTAATAGTTTAAGAGCAATGATTACCTTAAACTCCTACATCAACACTATTCTCATATTATAAACAACTAAATTATACCAAAATATTACATCGTTTTACTGCTAAATTAACAAAAAAGCCCATATTAAGGCTCAAAATTATGATTACTATCTATGCTTTGAATCATATTTTCTCTTTATTACAGGAGTTATGCAGTTGGTGGAAATAAATAGAAAATGATAACTCCAAAAATATTTTAAAAAAAGATCCTAATTTTCGACAAAAAAGGCTTGACTTTTTCGAAAAGCCCCCATAATCGCTTTGGATGGTATTTTCTACCATCACTCTAGCGATATGGGTGATGTTGATGAAGAAACTGTGTAAACCAACTTTCGAGAAAAAAGATCACGGTCAAGGTGCCGGAATCCCGGTACTCAAGACAATTTGGGATTTGTTTGACCTTCTCTGCTGTTTTCCCAGTCCGGAATACGCAAACACTCCGGAATTCCAGCGTGGCTCCTGGCTTTTGCCTACATCTGCGGCCTTGTTAATCATTCAAGTTCTGCAAATCAAAATGCTAAGTTTTCAACGGAAGCTCCATTTTTACAACAACTGCTTTCCGGGCAAATCATCTCTCAAAGTGCCTTCAGCCGGTTTCTCTCCAAGCCCTTTCAGTGGCTCCGGTTCTCTTTGGGCAGATTTGCCAGGTTACAAGAAAACACGGATAGCAGGCTGTAAACGTCAATATCAAATGTACCAAAAACGCTAATATTTTTTGTACCACTTTGAGCTAATTTCTACCAATAAAATTCCCAGTAATTAATTTCCAAAAATGGTTCTTCGATTTTCTAGTCTGTAGCTTGGGCCATCCAGGGTAAATATCTCACACTGGTGGGCCAGACGGTCGAGGATTGCGGCGGTTATCATACTGTCACCTATGAACTCACTCCATTCCTCGAAGCTTTTGTTACTGGTCAAGATGATAGATGTTTTTAGATACAGTAAATTCACTAATTCATATAGCTTGTTCGCGTCCTGTTTAGAGATGGGCAAGAAGCCCACCTCGTCCAGGATGACCAGATCACTGTTCTTTATGGCCTTGACCCTTCTTGCGGCCCTAGGGCTGATTTCCGAAGTCTTTAGAATCCGCATCAACTCGTCAAGACTGATGAATGATACGTGATATCCGGCCTCTACCGCCTTCAACCCGAGTCCGATTGAAAGCCTCGTTTTGCCGAGCCCGGTAGGACCCAGGAACATGATGTTATAAGCCTTCTCCAGCCAGGCCAATTCAGCCAGTTGTTTGATGTGAGCTTTGCTTATCCCTGTAAAACCCTTACGGTTAAAATCAAAGCTGTCTAATCCTTCTACATAGGGGAAACAAGCAGCTTTCAGCCTTTTTGCTTTTCCTTTGGCGTTTCTGCCGTCAATTTCAAGGTTTAATAACTTATCCAATACATCAAGCGGTGTCTTGTTGGCCAAGGCCGCCTCCGCAACAACCGTCTCGAGACTGTGGGAAGCTTCGATAAGGTTCAGTTGTTTCAGCTTGGACGCCACAACAGTTAATTCAGCCATGTTCCGGCGCCCCCTTTCAGGCAGTTGATCATATCCTGCAGATTTCTTTTGGCCACTTTAAGGCTGGATAAGCTTGAATTGTTTGTGGTATGAATATCCGAGGGGACCGGCTTGTTCTCTGTTTCCTTTATGCCCTGGCTAAAATGGATGACCGCATCCCGAAAATCAACCGCACTGTTAAGTTCATTTGTCAGGCAATACTGAAGGGCCGCGTCCACAGCCTCGCTGCTGTATTGACTGATGGTCTTTTCGATTAACTGGAACTGATCCCTGACATATCTTTTCTTCCCTGCATGTATCCGGTCAAGATACTTTTCAGCTGTAGCAGGGTCTAAAAATCTGGCTTTTAAAGCCTCTTTCATGCCGGCAATCTTAATGTTCTTGTTTCTGATATGATTGTTGTTTTGGATTAATTTACCCTTTTCCAAGCATATCTTGTGCCTGGCCAGCAGTATATCGCAAAAACCGGCATATATAAGCAGTTCATCTTCCTGAATCTGCAATTGGACATCTTCATAAACTCCAAAACTTCCGGTGGGTACGGTATATCTGCTGCCCTCATACATGACGGTGTTGTCTTTTCTGATTTTTCGCAGTAATATATTACTATCAGGATTTTCTATTTTGTATGATACCGGAGTGAGGTAGCCACGTTCTATTTCAAACACCTCAGCCGGTATTTTCTTTGTAATTGAGTGTTTTTTGGCGTTACCGGTTCTGTGAAGCCATTTTTCAAATTCCTCATCCCATATCCATTGTTCGGAATATTGCCGATATCTTGCGAAATTGTACTTAAAGAATTTTACCACAGCTTCAATCCGGCCCTTACTTGGCGGATCGCCTTTCCGGCAGAGGTAGATATTCAGCTTCTCGTTTTGTCTGAACGCTTCAAACTCTTTTGTATAAAGTATATCGCCATAATTTTCATCCACTGCAATCAGCCTGTCCTGGTCAAATACCAGTTCTTTAGGCTTGCCGCCCATCCATTCAAAACAGCATTTAATGGCGTTTACCATATCCATAGCATCCGGTGGTTTTGAAAACCATACCCCGTACTTATATCTTGAAGTTGAAAGCACAAACCCAATACAGTAAAGTTTCTGATATCGCCTTGTCCGAACATTTTCGACTGATATGGTCCCAATATCAACCTGCATCTGCAATCCCATCGGAGGATCCAGGACTGCTTCATAGTTGCGGTCATCACCTTCCGGCTTGATATTGTAATCTATCCGTAACATTCGGACATATCTTCTGACACTGTTTTCTGCCAGAGTCGGGTTGTACTTTTCTTTTAACCAATCATAAATTTGGGCAGCGGTTATTTCACGATAAGTCCGCAACCATGAGATAATCAACTCTTTGTGTTGCTCAAGGCTGGATTTCTTAGCCGGTTCGAGGATTGTCTCCTGAAACTCATCAGGTGTCATATCCCAGTATTTCTTAACAGTATTACGATGAATCTGTAGCATTTTTGCCACCTTACGTTGTTTAAAACCTTCACTTTTCATTACCTGAATTTTACTGTACATGTGCCACCTCTTAATCATTTTTCGCCTCCCATAATATTACTTTTTTGGTTCCGCACCAATTAAGATAATACCATGAAAAGCCATAATATTTGCCATTACTGGCTTATTTTAGTGGCACACTTTTCATTAGCGTTTTTGGTACACTTTATTTTAGCATTTACACAGGCTGACCGACGGCGATATCATTGCCTTAGACGATACCAAAATTGAGCATCCTCACGGTAAAAAAATCCCTTTTCTCTGTTGGCTCTTTGACAGTTCGGATAAGTGCAATGTATGGTGCATTAATCTTGTGTCGACTCTGGCTGTCTTAAAGAATGGGCTCGAATATCCCATGCTGTGGCGCTTTTGGGTTAAAACCGGTCAGGAGAATGAAAAACAAAGCAAGCTTGATCTTGCTAAACAGATGCTCGCAGAGGCTCGTCAGCTGAACAAGGCCAGACTATGGGTAGCCATGGATCGCTGGTTTTTGTGTAAAAAGTTCCTGAACTGGCTGATGGGTCAAAATTTTGACTGGGTTACCAAAGCCAAACGTAACACAGCGCTATTCAGGAAAATCTACGACCCGGTACTAGGAAAGGAACGCTACATTAAACTTAATCCGAAGCAACTGCTGCGAGAAGTTTATTCCCAGCTTCGGGTCCTTGGCAAAGAATCGGTTCTCAGTATTCCGGACATTTACATCAAAATGCCCTATGAGACCTTAACACGCAAGGGAAAACCCATTACTAGACAACGTTTTTTACCCATAGCTGCCATTGCAGCCACTTATGAGAAGCAGGCTGTCGAGGGCAGCATAGTTCTTCCGGAGGAAGAATGCCCGGCAACCTTCAAGGATGCGTATCTCCTGATAAGCAATCGCGTAGATACGCCGGAAGAAGCTGCAACTGCCTATGTTAAACGATGGAGAATAGAAGTTTTTTACCGCACCGCTAAACAGAATCTTGGTTTAACATCTTGCTATGCTCAGTCTGAAACAGCTCATTTCGCACATGTGGAGCTCTTGTTTACAGCGAAGACCCTTCTTTGTTATGCCTCTTGGGAGTGCAATAAAGAAGGCGCCGAACAAGCCCCCTCCCTCTGCGAAGTGATAAGGTACTTCTTCAACGCCGGTTGTCGGATCCGCTGTTGCGAGCAGTTGATCCAAGTCTATTTTGACACGGCAACCCAGCGTTTTTCAAGGCTTATTGATAAATTCTGGCCACATTCTTTGGAGCTTAGGTTATGGGATTGGGAAAATTATCCTGAAACTGCACAACTACTGTACTATCATATGCGTGCATTTTCTCCAAAAGTTCTAGGGGGCTAAATAGAGAACGCCCTGGATAATCTGCTTCCGTGGTCCGATTCTATTCCCTCATACTGCCGAGTAAAAAAATGAGTTTAGTTAGAATCCTCACCTTATTTGCAAGGTGGGGATTATTTTACGCTTACGTCACTATGGGGTCCCACCGTTGAAACAAACTGTTCCACCCCATTCTTGCGGAAGAGGTTATTCCGCTATTTATTCGGGACTTGTGTAGTGCCCCTGTTTATCATACCGTCCTACATACTCGGCAAGTTCCAACCAGTATTGTTCATTCCAGTAAGCTCGTGCCGCACCCGAGGTTGATGGTAAGACGAAAACAGCCGATGACCCCACTCTTTCCGGTTGTAACCCGTATTTTACAGGACGACCCAGGAATTCCATAGCAGCTCGCTTGCCATTAAAAACAACCACTTTTGGAGACGCTTTTTCCAGACGCTGCCTAAGACCCGCAATATTAAAGACTTCTTTCTTTAAAGTATTATCATTCCCTGAAGCCTTTTTCACTAAATCGGTGAGACCTATACCATAGTTCAAAAGGATACGATATTCTTGTGGCTGTAACTGGCGAGGAGTTAGGCCAATCCTGTAGAGTACTGCCCAGAATTGGTTGCCTCGCCCGGCATAATAAGCCCCAATGGCAGCAGACCGGTTCCCAACCGCCATCCCGCAGAAAACCACCTTAAGGCCCGGTTTAAGAACGTCAGGAAGGATATCCATCAGAAGAATCATCTCCTCTGGTTACAAACCTAACGATCTCTTCCATAAGTCTCTTAAGCCCCGCATTGACTTCATTCCGATCGCTAGCGCCATTTAAGTGTAATATTATATGCTCGGGGATTTCCGTTTAGCTACTCGACTCTCTTCTTCCCTGCAGTAAGCATCTTGTTCATCTTGCTTCCGGAGAATACGGTGACTGTTGATAGTCACATGGTTGACAGCCTTTCCGTTACTGCGAGTGAGTTCTACGGCATCACGATTGCCGAGTAAGCAGCATAAAATCGTGCTCAGTAACCCGTCCCGTACCCTGCATGGACGGCATTTTGGCATATACTTCATTGATTGCACCAATAACGTCATCTGAATACTGCTGATATGCATCACTCTCAAATCGGATACGTCCAGGGACAAGCATCAGGTATTTGTTTACGCCTTCTGGCAGCGAAGCCATGATACCCCTTAGAACTTCGGAATTCTGAAGAATATTGTTAGTATCATAATGAAATCGTTCCAACACTCTATCCTTAAAATAGACATGGTCCTTTGTTATCAGCACCGGCTCAGTTTCCAATTGGCCGCCATCCGGTTTGCCATCTATGCCATAAGAGAATTCTTCTGCAACCGCCTGCTTATCCTTAAAAAACCTTTCATATTCCTGTACTTTTTTGAGAATTACTGTGGCAGATACACTGGTAGTGATAACCGCAAAAAGTACTACTGCGCTAATTACAGCCGGCCAAGGTTTTTTCAACAGGTACTCCTTTTCAGGGCGTGGACGGGACAAAACGGGCAAGGTGGCTGTATCCGTTTTGCAAAAGTTGTTATCAGGGCAGCATATTCCACCCGCTTCTGAATTAACATAGCCGTGGACTCGGCAGTTTTTCTCAAAAATGATCTTTCCCCGTGCGATAACTGATTTTGTTTTGCCAGGTTGGCCAATAGTTACACCGCTTTCGGCATACAAGTTCCCCTGTGTGAAAACCGTTCCATATACACGTGCATTTTGCCCCAGATAAATATCTTCCTCCGCAAAAAGGTTGCCATAAACCACCGCATGGTCACACAGTCTTATGCTTTTATGGGAGCGAATATGTCCTTTAACAGTAAGGCTGTTTAGTACGATAATATTGTGTATGGTTATGATGGACCCTGTCAAAACACCGGCATCATCTGTAAGGTCATCGTCCACATATTTTATGTTCCGGAAACAGCCTAAAGCAACCGCTTCTAAATTTATATCCTGACTGCGGTCATTAAACAGTGATTCTTCCCCGGGTGCTTGTCCAAATAAGATGGTGGGCGCAAATAAACGCCTAAAACGAGAATTGCTGCCGATTATGATTTTTGTGGTGCTGCTAGCACTTATACCCAGGTCACAGTCATCAAAGACAGTGAGCGTCCCTTCAGCATCTACCCACCGTAAAACTCGGGTACCACTGCCTAAAACCAGGTCCTTTTTGCTGCAAATAGCCCTGACCGTCTTAATACCAAACAAATAGGCATTTTGGCAAGCATAAACCTCTTTTTCAAAGCTGATGCCTGCCGGTGGCCGGAATTCCAGATTTTCCGCATATACGATACTATGGCAGACTGGAGGATATTCTGCTATTCCATCGGCTTCCAAAATATTCTCTTCTCTTGAGAGGAAAATCTTACCTGAGCCATCATAATTTGCCCACTGTTGGTCAAACAGCCTAGTAAACGATTTAACAAAATAACGGGGGTCTTTTACTTTTGACTGTTGAATGTCGAGCACATCGCCACTGCTTTTTCGCAGGGAAACAAGGCTAAAGAGAATTGGGAAGAGCAACATGATGATGAAGATTATTATGGAAACTAAAATTAATGCCAATGCTGTGTCACTCCTGCCTTAACACTATTCTCAAACCGTTTAGTCTTTACCCACTTCACATCACGCTTAGTTATGAGGTCAATCACAGCATCCAGGAATCCTAAACTGATGTACCACAAATAGTAATAATAATTGAATGCTATAAGCGGTAATAGCAAAATGTCTCTTTTTACTCCATCAACCATTAGCGCTATGGCGATTTCGTAAAAAGGGGCAAAATTTCCGAAACTGTTATAGGCACCAACAAAAAAGATTGCCCACCATCCTGAAAAAACGTTCATCTCTCCCAGAAAAAACAGAGCGATAGAGTCAATCAGTCCAAGAGCAAACAAAAATGGTACCGCATACACAATCAAGAGCAGCAATCCATCTATCTTTTCACGCAAGGTCATATGCTTCGAAAAAATCACCGGTAAAAAATAACGGAACATAACAGCGTTATGACCACGGGACCAGCGCCGCACCTGTTTAGCCCGTGCCTTCCACGTTTCAGGAACTTCTTCGTAACATTCGGCAGCATTGGCATAGACCACTTTCCATCCCTTGGTATAAAGCCGGTATGTCAGCTCTGTATCCTCAGCAAGGACGCGCGGGTCAAACCCTCCTGTTTCTATTATTATACTTTTACGAAAACCACCCACAGTACCGCCATATTGCGGTATAGTCTTTAAATTATACCGCGCCTGCTGGTCCGCTTGGTACCCTCCCGAGCGTTCCAGATTAAGCAGCCTCGTTAACAAATTCTTATTTGTATTATAGGGAATCACCCTGCCCATCACTGCACCAACCTCAGGGTCTGCAAAGGCAAGGACAAGCTGCCGCAGCAGATCTTTGCCCGGGCGGTAGTCCGCATCAAAGACTATGATGATTTCCCCCTTTGCTAGCTGCATTGCATCGTTTAGGCTTGCAGGCTTGCCGCGCTCTTCCGAATAACGGTGCAGCGGTTGGATAAGGGGGTGCCTGCGGTGGTATTCATCCAGCATTTTCCCCGTTGCATCGGACGAATTATCGTTAATAGGGATGATTTCAAAGCGGTCTTTTTCATAATTACATTCCAGTAACGCGTCCAGTACATATTGCAGGACATTCTCCTCGTTATGCATGGGAATAAGTACCGATACGAATGGCAATTCGCTATCGTATATATCGCTGTAATACATCCTCTGTCGCCCAAAGATTCGGTTATAGGAGAAAATGAAATGGCGAACCGCATAAACAAGCATCAAAATCACGATAAACACAAAATATGCTTTTAAGACAGTTACAGCCAATGCCACATCGCTCTCCCCTCGCCTTGGCCAAGTCGCTTAATCTGCTGATTAATATAAATACTATAGAAACATACAAGATATAAGAAATCAAACATCGGCCCCAATGAAAAAAACAGCGATGCCATATAAAGTGAGGAGGCCTTGGATACAATAAAAATGGAAACCAAGTAGCGCACGCACCCAAATATGAATGAATATGCCATAGTTCCGAAAAAGACAACAAGCCTGCCTTTCAAACTGCCGTAGCCGAGTATTCCAGTGATGAGACCTGATAGAACCAGAAAAGACAGCCAAATACCTACCTGTTGCTGAATGTATAATTCCGAATACTGTGTCGCTGAGTAAGGGTAAGAATCTTTTGCAAACATAAAATAAGTACCTGCAACCAGATGTATCAAAAGTATAATGGCAAAATAGATTAAGAGTGGAGTTCCTCTTTTACTACTTTTAATGAGAAAGAAGCATATAAAAAGAAGGAGAAGGGTAACCACAAGATTTGTTGTAACCTCCTGGAAAGACGGCATTTTGCTTGGAATCTGTACATAGTAGACGCCGCCAAAGAGCGGAAGAAATTCTCCGTAGCCAATGCCTAAAGAAATCACAGGGATAACAAGCGAAAGCGCCTCCTTAATCCAAACTGCCAACAGATAACTTATTTTTGTGTAAAAGAAAAGAAAAATGATCAAACTGGGCAAAACAACCCATAACAGAAAGAACAATTGTTCCTTGCTATTAGGCTTTAAATGCCTGTATGATCGCGAAAAATATATTTGCGTCTTCCATCTTAAATTTTGCGCACTCAAAATATCGCCTCGCATCCATAACTGGATTCTGTCCCGTATGGCATTTCACCTATATTATTACATATGAGCCTTCCAATGCAAACCCGCAGAAAAACCATGTTGTCAAGGGTATATTAATAGTTCAGATGTAGGCTTTTATTTCCTGCACATCGGCAATCGCCACAGGGTTGATTCTTACTTTGAATTTCACGCTAAGATCTCCAATGCTTTCTTGAGGTCATCAAGGGATTTCCATTCCTCTCCTGTTTTGATTGCATCCTCTGCCTCGGAGAACTTTGACAAAAGCTTGATCACCGCCAACTGTTTTTCGTATTCTTGCATATCCAAAAGAACATAGACAACGTGATATTTTACATCAAACATGTCTTATCAAAATATCTTTTTTGAACACTCATTATCCTTACCCTCAATATAGCAAAGCGCCTGAAACCCTTCACCCATCATCCTTTCACCCTCTCAATCCTTGCAACGCTTTCTACATGCTTCGAGCGGCGAAAAGCGGTCAAAAGAAAACTCTCTGATATGTTTCCTTTAAGCATTGTAAAAAGAAACCCCGGTTTACACAGGGTCGCTAATCTTAGTAGCTATTCACATTCATTCATATACCGCACACAATTCCTGCCGGCAGCCTTTGCCTCATACATCATATTGTCTGCCCTATTCACCAATGTATCGATCGTATCTTCGGGGCAGCAGCCGGCAACCCCGAAACTGGCAGTCACACTACCCACGCCCGGTATATCCATGCGGCTTAAACTTTCCCGCAGTTCTTCCGCTAGATGGACCGCGTTTTTTACCGTTGTATCCGGCAGAAGTATAATAAATTCCTCCCCGCCCCAGCGGGCCAGGGTATCTATTTTGCGGATCCTGTTCTTAATCAATTCAGCCATGCTTTTAAGGACTAAATCACCGGCGTTGTGACCGAAGCAGTCATTGATGCTCTTAAAGCAGTCTATATCCAGCATGATCAGGGAAAACTTATTACCGCTTCGCTTGGCGCGCTCTATTTCTTCTTCCAGTTTATGCGTAAAATAGCGTCGGTTATAGGTGTTTGTCAAAACATCTGTTACAGATAAATGGCGGAGTTCCTCTTCCATTTTTTTGTACCTGGTAACATCAGTAGCATAATGAAGATAGACCTCCTCTCCCAACGGAATCCACCAGGTATCCCAGATGCCCCCTGCAAACTCCACTTCGCTGTTTATCGGCTCATTTCTGACCAAAGCTTCGTCTCCTCGGCAGAAGTAGCATTTGGTTCCCGGCAGCGGCGAGCCGTTTTTTTTTTTTTTAATGCCTCCCGGTATTCATCCGGCAGGTTTCCCCCGCCAAGGACTCTTTCCCAGCAATAATCACCGACTTTTGTCCCAAATAATGACGCCGCCGCTTTATTCTGCGCCAAAATACGGCGCTCCCTTGATACCAGCCAGGCCGGACTGGGAATGCCCTTCAGCATCAGGCGACTCTGCTCCTCTTTGCGCCTTTTTTCCTCTTCCAATTGTTTTCTTTCGGTCAGGTCAACAACCAACGCCAGACATAATTTTTCTCCCCCGTAATCGAAAAGCTGTAAATTTATTTCCACAGGATACAGGGAACCGTCCTTCCGGCGGTGTACTGTGTTAAATAAGACCTGCTCCTGTTCCCCGCTGACCAGAGGGGCAAAGAGTTCCCCAAACTATTCTTCTATTCTGCTTATTACATCTTTGTATTACAGCCAGAACTAAGCCACAAATGATGCAATTGAGTCATTTCGTGTAGTTTTTTAAACGGCTCTATGATAATCCCTTTATTAATTTTTCTAATGCTCTCTTTTCTATTCGAGAAACATAAGAACGGGAGATACCTAACATTTTAGCAATTTCACGTTGTGTTTTACGAATGCCATTTAGCAAGCCAAAGCGCAATTCTAAAACTTTTCTTTCTCTTTTTCCTAAATTTTTAATCTGTGCAAGCATTTGTTCAAATTCCACATTATTCTGGACCATTTCTGGAACAATGTCAGGATCTGTGCCCAGGACATCGATGAGGGTGATTTCGTTTACATCAATAGTTTATCTGTTTTGTTTAATATCCCCGATTCCTATTTTGCCCAGTGACGACTTCCCAGACTGAAGTCTGGAAAAATATATATACATTATTTACCAGGAAATATTTTTATAGGAAACTGGACATCATCGGATATTCTTCTTCTCCTACTCCACCGCTAAGAGCCGGAATCCTAGAGTGGGCAAATACGGCCCGTGTGATGGCTTGGGGTCCATATTTTGTTTAAATAAAAATCCTTATCCTTTAAATTATCGTTTTTAATATCAGCCACTATTTTCTTAAGAGCGGCGAAGCATAATATTCTAAAATTATTTAGCTCAAATATACCTGCTTCTTTAAGCTTTTCAGGTTCGTGTTTGAATGGTTGGATTTCAACAATATTATGATAAAGTTTTGCTAATTTCATGATTAAATCGTTTGTGAAATTAGGTATGTTAATCGTATTCCAATAACCAACCGCAAAACTTCCTCCCTGTCCGCCTACAGACAATTTTTTAAAAATACCTTTAGCTCGTAAATAATTTAAATACAATCCTAAGAAAATTGATTTTTCTATTGGTGAATTCTTATTACTTGGACAAATTATCATGCCATGAAAATTTGTTGTGAACTTGAGTTCATCATCACAAATAATAAATATCTTTCCAACTGTCCCCTCTGCGGAAAACAAAATATTGCCATGTTCTAAATACCAAACAGGGTTTCTAGCTCCAATATAACTATTCTCTAAAATGTATCCACCTTCTGAAATATCACTTGGGTAAACAAGGATGTGATAATTGGGTCTATATTCTTTGGTTTGTATCGAACGTCCTAAATCTCTTTTTGCTAAATTTGGTCCCCTCTTTAATTTGAAACCAAACTCTTCGATACTAAAATAACCATTTTTGTACTTTCTTACATTCTCATTTAATTCAAATACTTCTTTTGAATATATACCCGCATCAACCCTTTTTTCTTTTAAAAGTTTGAGAATTGTAGGGTTCTCATAATTCACTTTATGTTGCATTAATTCAGTTTCAATCATATTTTCAGAAGCCCTAAGCTTTTGATATGAGCATTTCTCGGAAAACGCCAAGTTTTTGATTAAAGCTTCAAAAATATCATATACCCATTCTTCTTCTGGTCTAATCTGAGGTATAAAGCATTCCATAAATAAATCGCCGGAATGCCTAATTGTAGAACCTTTTGGTGTTTTTGAATCCAATTGCTCTAAAAAGTAGTCATCTTTCATGAAAGCTAAGCAATAATATTTAAATTTCTCTTCCCTAAAGTTTAATTTTAAAACCCCCGATGAGATGATTGTTTCCTCATTCGAGTCATCAATATATAAACAAGCATCACCGATATTAGCATCTTTACACATTAAAATATCGAAATTATTAACCATATTCTTGAAACCATAATGCGGATTAAGATAAATCAACTTATCTTGTTCGAAAGTTACGTTGAGTTTATTAATGCAACTGTTTCTTAAAAATCGTATTGCTGATTTCTTAACATACGTTATACTTCCCGGTTCTTCACCCTTAACATATGGTACATTCTCCGATAAAAATGTTGAAATCTTAGTTTTCAACTTTCTTTTAATGGATATTTGTTTATAGTTGTTTGGTGAAAGAGACTTTTTCTTAATAATATTTTCAAATAGAATTTCATCAGGTATTAGTATATTATGCATATTTCTACTCCAAAAATAATTTTTTTAACTCGGCTTCTTGGAACAAGCACCATTCCTTAAATTCACGGACAATTATACTGAAATCTTCATTAAGAACTGATTCACCATGCTCATTAATAATGGTCTCGAAAGTTTCTTCATTAAGTAACAGGAGTTATGCAGTTGGTGGAAATAAATAGAAAATAATAACTCAAAAAATATTTTAAAAAAGATCCTAATTTTCGACAAAAAAGGTCTTGACTTTTTCGAAAAGCCCCCATAATCGCTTTGGATGGTATTTTTTACCATCACTCTAGCGATATGGGTGATGTTGATGAAGAAACTGTGTAAACCAACTTTCGAAAAAAAGGATCACGGTCAAGGTGCCGGAATCCCGGTACTCAAGACAATTTGGGATTTGTTTGACCTGTCTCTGCTGTTTTCCCAGTCCGGAATACGCAAACACTCCGGAATTCCAGCGTGGCTCCTGGCTTTTGCCTACATCTGCGGCCTTGCTAATCATTCAAGTTCTGCAAATCAAAATGCTAAGTTTTCAACGGAAGCTCCATTTTTACAACAACTGCTTTCCGGGCAAATCATCTCTCAAAGTGCCTTCAGCCGGTTTCTCTCCAAGCCCTTTCAGTGGCTCCGGTTCTCTTTGGGCAGATTTGCCAGGTTACAAGAAAACACGGATAGCAGGCTGACCGACGGCGATATCATTGCCTTAGACGATACTAAAATTGAGCATCCTCACGGTAAAAAAATCCCCTTTCTCTGTTGGCTCTTTGACAGTTCGGATAAGTGCCATGTATGGTGCATTAATCTTGTGTCGACCCTGGCTGTCTTAAAGAATGGGCTCGAATATCCTATGCTGTGGCGCTTCTGGGTTAAAAATGGCCAGGAGAATGAAAAACAAACCAAGCTTGATCTTGCTAAACAGATGCTCGCAGAGGTGCGTCAGTTGAACAAGGCCAGACTCTGGGTAGCCATGGATCGCTGGTTTTTGTGTAAAAAGTTCCTGAACTGGCTGATGGGTCAAAATTTTGACTGGGTTACCAAAGCCAAACGTAACACGGCGCTATTCAGGAAAATCTACGACCCGGTACTAGGAAAGGAACGCTACATTAAACTTAATCCGAAGCAACTGCTGCGAGAAGTTTATTCCCAGCTTCGGGTCCTTGGCAAAGAATCGGTTCTCAGTATTCCGGACATTTACATCAAAATGCCCTATGAGACCTTAACACGCAAGGGAAAACCCATTACTAGACAACGTTTTTTACCCATAGCTGCCATTGCAGCCACTTATGAGAAGCAGGCTGTCGAGGGCAGCATAGTTCTTCCGGAGGAAGAATGCCCGGCAACCTTCAAGGATGCGTATCTCCTGATAAGCAATCGCGTAGATACGCCGGAAGAAGCTGCAACTGCCTATGCTAAACGATGGAGAATAGAAGTTTTTTACCGCACCGCTAAACAGAATCTTGGTTTAACATCTTGCTATGCTCAGTCTGAAACAGCTCATTTCGCACATGTGGAGCTCTTGTTTACAGCGAAGACCCTTCTTTGTTATGCCTCTTGGGAGTGCAATAAAGAAGGCGCCGAACAAGCCCCCTCCCTCTGCGAAGTGATAAGGTACTTCTTCAACGCCGGTTGTCGGATCCGCTGTTGCGAGCAGTTGATCCAAGTCTATTTTGACACGGCAACCCAGCGTTTTTCAAGGCTTATTGATAAATTCTGGCCACATTCTTTGGAACTTAGGTTATGGAATTGGAAAAATTATCCTGAAACTGCATAACTACTGTAAGTAAGTAGTCTTTTTCAAAAATAACATTACGATTTGAGGTTTTCTTAATATAACCTACATTGTGTATTTCTCTAACAAAAACAGAATAATTATTTTCAATTAGCTCATTCAATCGATTCTTAGATGGTTTATACGCAACTATTATTGTGGTATTAACCCCTGTCTCCGCAAATACATTGGGGGGCAAATCAAATAAGGCAACAAGTCTTACATTTTTCATGAGCCATTCTCTCACGAAAGTCCATGTATTATTGGAAGCAATACTATTACTTAACACGATTCCAAATCTGCCGCCTTCTTTAATAGTTCTGACTGCATTCTCAAGAAAAACGACTCCTAAATCAAGACCTGATTTAGGGTTTTCCTCAACATACAGTTGATATAATTCATAAAGTTCCGCTAGATTTCGGTGTGCTGGATTGCTTAAATCAAGACTTCTTCCTTTTCCAAAGGGAGGATTGGTTAAAATTACATCATATTTCATTAACTCAGTTGTATCAAACCAATTATCCCAATTCCCAAACCGATGCTCATCATTATTTAAGGTAACAATTTCCCCTTCAGTCGATAATTTTTGATTAATAGAACCTGAGTCGGGCACGTATTTGATAACCGCATTTCCATCTCCATTTAATAGCATATTTAATTGTGCTAAAACAGTCATATCATAGTCTTTATCGAAACCATATAAATTCCTATCATCAAGTTTTGCATTAGCGTTTACATAACTCATTGATAAAAAATCACCAATTCCGCAACAAGGGTCACATACCGTTTCTGTTCTTCGAGGATTTACTATATTAACCATGAACTCGATGATGGGTAACGGAGTAAGGAACTGGGCATTTTCATCTTTTTTGAACTTAGTTGCGAAGTTATAGAATACAAGTTGATACAAGTCACCTCTTCGAGAACGAACAAATGAATACTTCTCAAATTGTCTAACAATCTCGGTTACAACTCTAACATGTCTTATGTTTTTCCAATCAATTCGGCTTGTTGATAAAATATTCTTATAATATCTTTTAGCTTCAGAATATAAATCTTGCATTCTTGTAATGAAAGATTGAACATCTTTATTTGACAAGGTATCACGTAATATTTCGCTATCATCCACGAAGAATCTTATATAACTCCCATGTAAATCTGATTGTTTCTCATCAAATATTTTTATTGCAATCATCTGAATAAGAATCTGATAGCCTTCTTCGTTAAATAAACTAACTGATTCCAATGTTCTCAGAATATGACTTAACGCCAGTTTGATATTTTCATCAGTAATAGTATGAACAATGTCGAGGTCTTCAACCTTTAATTCTCTTTTATTAATAATAGTGGTACTATTCCGTTTAATTAAGTTTTTAAAGCTTGGAATTAGATAATAAGGGTCGGTAATTTCAAGTTGATACTTTTCTAAGATGCGTTGACTTGAAAGAAAATTTTTAGAGTTATCATAACGAGTTATTTCATTATTTACTTTCTTAAATAAATAAAGTCTTCCTGTATCGTAGTAAATACCTAGTACAAAATTAGCATCAGGTTCTTTTATGGAAGCTTTAATCTGAGAATTAAAAACTTGTTCAATTTTTTTGTCATTTCTTTTAAACTCTATAACGCAAATGGCTAACTCTCTAAGACGATTAAGTGCATCCTGGTCATTATCTTCCCGATATTTTTTATAAAAATCTATCCATTCTAATGAACTAAAGATGACAGCATCTATCTTTATTGGACTTGATTTAATATTTCCTTTAGGGAAATAAATTTCTGTTCCAATATAATCACGTGAATACAAACCTGAGGCAATCAATGAAAAAATAAACTGCCATTTATAATACTCTTCGTTCGGATTACCATTAATATCTTTAATCTTGATGTTATCAAGATATTTTCCATCAACCGTTACAAGAGACCTCGATAATACATTTTTGTTTTTATATTCCGTATCAAATTTGATTTTAGCCTCCGAAAAATTCATAAAGCGGTTCTCCTTCTAAACGATAATGTAGTTTATAATTTTAATAATACCATGCCAACTATGATGACAGAGATTTTTTTCATTACCAATTGACTTTTTATAATATAAGTGGAAATATTTTTTAACGGAATTTACCATTATTTTAATATTGAGCCACTGGCTGATTTTAGGCGATTAGAGTTTTATAATGGATAAAGTGTAAATGCTAAAATAAAGTGTACCAAAAACGCTAATGAAAAGTGTGCCACTAAAATAAGCCAGTAATGGCAAATATTATGGCTTTTCATGGTATTATCTTAATTGGTGCGGAACCAAAAAAGTAATATTATGGGAGGCGAAAAATGATTAAGAGGTGGCACATGTACAGTAAAATTCAGGTAATGAAAAGTGAAGGTTTTAAACAACGTAAGGTGGCAAAAATGCTACAGATTCATCGTAATACTGTTAAGAAATACTGGGATATGACACCTGATGAGTTTCAGGAGACAATCCTCGAACCGGCTAAGAAATCCAGTCTTGAGCAACATAAAGAGTTGATTATCTCATGGTTGCGGACTTATCGTGAAATAACCTCTGCCCAAATTCATGATTGGTTAAAAGAAAAGTACAACCTGACTCTGGCAGAAAACAGTGTCAGAAGATATGTCCGAATGTTGCGGATAGATTACAATATCAAGCCGGAAGGTGATGACCGTAACTATGAAGCAGTCCTGGATCCTCCCATGGGATTGCAGATGCAGGTTGATATTGGGACCATATCAGTCGAAAATGTTCGGACAAGGCGATATCAGAAACTTTACTGTATTGGGTTTGTGCTTTCAAATTCAAGATATAAGTACGGGGTATGGTTCCCGAAGCCACCCGAGGCACAGGATATGGTAAATGCTATCAGAAGCTGTTTTGAATGGATGGGCGGCAAGCCTAAAGAATTGGTATTTGACCAGGACAGGCTGATTGCAGTGGATGAAAACTATGGCGATATAATTTATACAAAAGAGTTTGAATCGTTCAGACAAAACGAGAAACTGAATATCTACCTCTGCCGGAAAGGCGATCCGCCAAGTAAGGGCCGGATTGAAGCTGTGGTAAAATTCTTTAAGTACAATTTCGCAAGATACCGGCAATATTCCGAACAATGGATATGGGACGAGGAATTTGAAAAATGGCTTCACAGAACCGGTAACGCCAAAAAACACTCAATTACAAAGAAAATACCGGCTGAGGTGTTCGAAATAGAACGTGGCTACCTCACTCCGGTATCATACAAAATAGAAAATCCTGATAGTAATATATTACTGCGAAAAATCAGAAAAGACAACACCGTCATGTATGAGGGCAACAGATATACCGTACCCACCGGAAGTTTTGGAGTTTATGAAGATGTCCAATTGCAGATTCAGGCAGATGAACTGCTTATATATGCTGGTTTTTGCGATATACTGCTGGCCAGGCACAAGATATGCTTGGAAAAGGGTAAATTAATTCAAAACAACAATCATCTCAGAAACAAGAACATTAAGATTGCCGGCATGAAAGAGGCTTTAAAAGCCAGATTTTTAAACCCTGCTACAGCTGAAAAGTATCTTGATCGGATACATGCAGGGAAGAAAAGATATGTCAGGGATCAGTTCCAGTTAATCGAAAAGACCATCAGTCAATACAGCAGCGAGGCTGTGGACGCGGCCCTGCAGTATTGCCTGACAAATGAACTTAACAGTGCGGTTGATTTTCGGGATGCGGTCATCCATTTTAGCCAGGGCATAAAGGAAACAGAGAACAAGCCGGTCCCCTCGGATATTCATACCACAAACAATTCAAGCTTGCCCAGCCTTAAAGTGGCCAAAAGAAATCTGCAGGATATGATCAACTGCCTGAAAGGGGGCGCCGGAACATGGCTGAATTAACTGTTGTGGCGTCCAAGCTGAAACAACTGAACCTTATCGAAGCTTCCCACAGTCTCGAGACGGTTGTTGCGGAGGCGGCCTTGGCCAACAAGACACCGCTTGATGTATTGGATAAGTTATTAAACCTTGAAATTGACGGCAGAAACGCCAAAGGAAAAGCAAAAAGGCTGAAAGCTGCTTGTTTCCCCTATGTAGAAGGATTAGACAGCTTTGATTTTAACCGTAAGGGTTTTACAGGGATAAGCAAAGCTCACATCAAACAACTGGCTGAATTGGCCTGGCTGGAGAAGGCTTATAACATCATGTTCCTGGGTCCTACCGGGCTCGGCAAAACGAGGCTTTCAATCGGACTCGGGTTGAAGGCGGTAGAGGCCGGATATCACGTATCATTCATCAGTCTTGACGAGTTGATGCGGATTCTAAAGACTTCGGAAATCAGCCCTAGGGCCGCAAGAAGGGTCAAGGCCATAAAGAACAGTGATCTGGTCATCCTGGACGAGGTGGGCTTCTTGCCCATCTCTAAACAGGACGCGAACAAGCTATATGAATTAGTGAATTTACTGTATCTAAAAACATCTATCATCTTGACCAGTAACAAAAGCTTCGAGGAATGGAGTGAGTTCATAGGTGACAGTATGATAACCGCCGCAATCCTCGACCGTCTGGCCCACCAGTGTGAGATATTTACCCTGGATGGCCCAAGCTACAGACTAGAAAATCGAAGAACCATTTTTGGAAATTAATTACTGGGAATTTTATTGGTAGAAATTGGCTCAAAGTGGTACAAAAAATATTAGCGTTTTTGGTACATTTGATATTGACGTTTACAATAAAGAAAACTAGACAAAAAAACAGCTTTCTTTAAGGTGGATTGTGACCATGAGAAAATCATATTCTGGGGAGTTTAAAGCCAAGGTTGTACTGGAAATTCTCAAGGAAGAAAAAACCATATCCCAGATTGCTTCGGAGTATGAGATACATCCAAATCAATTGCTTAAATGGAAGAAAGAGGCAATAGGTGCTCTGGTGGAAGTTCTTGAAGATGGTCGCAGAAAGGGTGACAAGGAGAAAGAGACCTTAAAGAACAAGATTCAAGAACTTTATGCAGAGATTGGCGAGTTGACAACTAAGCTCAACTGGCTTAAAAAAAAATCTGGCCTCAAATTGGACTAGAGCTGAAAGAATTGAACTGGTGGATTTTGAGAACCCGAGCTACCATTAACAGCTCAGGCAGAACTACTTTCGCTCAACCGTTCGAGTCTTTATTACCGGCCAGTACCACCATCGCCTTTGGAAATTGCTATCAAGCATAGAATCGACCGCATTTATACGGAGGACCCCTACTTGGGTTCTCGCCCGATTACCGCGATTCTGAACCGGGAAGGCTTTTGCATCAGTCGACCCACGGTACAGAAGTATATGCGGGAAATGGGGATATCTGCAATCAGGCCAGGGCCGAACCTCAGCCGCCGGAACCACGAGCATAAAGTCTATCCCTATTTGCTTCGCGGCGTTAAGGCATCCTTCCCCAACCACATTTGGGGTACTGATATCACCTTTATCCGCCTCAGAAAGGGCTGGTTGTACCTGGTGGCTTTTCTAGACTGGTTCTCGAGGTTCGTAGTAGCCTGGGAACTGGACTGTACTCTTGAAGTCGATTTTGTGCTGGAAGCTCTCCATAGGGCATTGCGGACTGGCAAGCCTGAGATTGCCAACAGTGACCAGGGAAGCCAGTTTACTAGCGAGCGGTATACCACAGCATTACTGAGTAAAGGGATCAAAATCAGCATGGACGGGCGAGGTCGTGCTATGGACAACATTTTTACCGAGAGACTCTGGCGTACAGTTAAGTACCAGGAGGTCTACATAAACGACTATACAAGCCCCCGTGAAGCCCGTCTCGGTCTTGCCAGGTTCTTTGAAAAATACAACAACTACAGGCCGCATCAGGCACTGAAAAATTTGACTCCGGCCGAAGTCTACTTCGGCAATTATACCTTGGAACACTTCCAATAACATTTCGAGTCTATTAAGCCGAGGATTATAGAGCATTTAGGGGGTATTGGCCACTCTGGTGTCCAAACCCCCTCTGACCAGTATAATCCTGGCTACTCCGTCAAGTTCGAAGCCTCCTACTGACTCTAAGCTCCCTGGTGGTCGCTAAGAGTCAGTACGTCGATTACGAACTTGACGAACAGGAGTCAGGTAGTATTTTGTCTGGTAAAACGTGACATAATTACCAGTTAACAAATGTTATTATTAACAATATTTTACTTACAAAATACACTAAGGAGGTAGAAAAACCACCTTAAACAAGGTCAAAAAAATGCCTTGACATCTTTAGCCACCATATTTCACCTTTTTCTTGAAGTTCTGGTGGGTATGATATGTCTCTCCTCATTTAGTTAGTTTTATAGTGATTTGAGTAAGCTATTTTTCAAAACGATACTGTACTCTTTCTCTGGTATGAGTTTAATTAATGCTGCATAACTTTGGGAATCTAGAAACATATATTGCTTTTTCCCTTCGTAAAAGAATTCAATTAATGTTTCTCTTTCATCATGTGTAACTGTTTTACTATGAATGGGGTTTATTGACTTTCTACTGCCTATAATTGCTCCGGTTGGTCCAGCAATTAATGCTCCTACAACTGCCCCTCCTAATGAAGATCCCCCTCCACCACCACCTGATATAATAGTTTCTTGCAATAAGTCTCCTTTGATAGTAAAAGTGTTAATATCCTTAATAGGTAACGTATGAAGATCAATTTTATAATTTGGGTGAGTAAATTGATTAATATATTCTCTATATTGTTCTAGTTGATACTTGTTGGGTCCTTCTTTACTATACTTTTTTAATTCATTTAAGTATTCATTTATTTCATATAATTCCTTTGAAAATACCAATTCATTATTATCTGTTTTTCCAAGGTACATTTTGGAATACTTATAACCTTCCATAAGCGGATTGCCAGATATATATGTTATAGGATATATTTCTCCTACAATATGTAGTTTTTTAATAAATGTCATTATTAAATTCTCAAACTCAGAAACGAGTGATTTTATTCTTTCCTCTTCTTTTTTATCGGCTTTATTATTTAGTACTAGCATCCAAATTAGATAACCGACAATAATAATTATTACCATTATCCAAAGCATAATAGGGCTCTCCTCCTGGCTTAATTATTTAACTTGTTATTCTACTACATTTTTAAATTACCCTTCGGGAAATAAGAAATTTTATGTCTATTTGTGTCATATGAGCTGTTTCAAACCTCCTTTTGCTAAGATAAACTGATTTTGTTAATTGCTTCCTCTATTTCATCCAGAGATGGTTTACTGTACCTTATAATCATTTTTGCCGAAGCGTGCCGACTGAGGGATTGGATAACAGAAAAATCGACATTATTACGGACGAGCCTGGTTATAAAGGTATGACGCAAGGCATGAGCATTAATCCCCAACTGCTCCATGATATACTGAACGGTCCTTTTACTTATTCTTTCGCTTCTATTTGAAAGAAATAGGGCTGGATGGTTGTCTTTCCTTGTATCCAGATACTCTTTCAAGGCCCTCCGTGCTTCGTTATTCAACGGAAGTTTCGCTGCTTTTCCGCCCTTGCCCCACCTTACCGTTATTTCCCCTTTCCTTTCCGACAATTCTACGTCACTGCGATCCAGTTTTACCAGTTCGCCTACCCGCAGTCCGGTATTTAAAAGGAGAGTAACAATACAAAAATCCCGGGGGTTTTCTTTTTTCTCCGCTTCACGCAAAACCCGGTGCATTTCTTTTTTATCCAGGGCCTTGGGAGCCTGGTTTAGAATATCGGGCTGCTTTACTACTCTTATGTTTTCCACGGCCTTCATTTTACCGACATAACGGCAGTATGATTTAATGGCGTTAAATACCTTGTTGATTGTTGCCGCAGATTTTTTCCTGGCGGCAAGATAGTCTATATACATTTGAACGTCCGTTCTAACGAAGTCCGACAAGTCTGTGCCTGTGTCAATAAGCCACTTTTCAAATTGAACAAGGGCTTGCCGGTAGGTTTCTTTTGTTGTCTCAGCTTTGTTGAAAAGGTGTTCCTGCACGAAATTGTCAATGTTTTTGCCCAAAGCTATCCTTCCTTTTCTTTGGTATATGGGTATAGGAGCAGGAGAAATTTCAGCAAAAATAATTCTGTGCAATAAATTTCATCGGATAATGGGGTGGTTTAAGGGTAATTTTTGGTCCTTTTAGCAATAATTATAACATAGAATTGTAATTCTATGTAATAATTCTGTGCAAATCAATCAATTACATTATCAAAAAAATTAGAACTGTGCTGGCACACAGTTCTATAAGGTTGACTACTTCCAAAAGTGACGCTCCGCCGTGGGCTTAAGCCCAACAGCTTCTTCGGACACACGTGCGTAGTCGCTTTCACTCGGGCTGAAGCCCGGTGATTTGCGGCAGGTTCGTGATTCCGCACTGCGGGCAGATGGGGCTTTCCTTCCCATTAACCGTTTCCAGGGGCAACAGCCTGTAGCTAACGACTGAGATCTGCCAATCAGGATCATTGGGTTCGCCATAATAACTCGTTCCATCGTCCCAGTAAATCTCACACTCCGCCTCGTAGACACCACTTTCCGTTGGCAGAGTTGACCTATCGAAGTAGTTGTTTTCGCAATAAGCCTCCCCGTCCAGAAAGTATTTTACATATTCTGGAGCCTGAAGTATCACGAATCGCCCGAATGTGTCTGTGGCAATGATCATTTTAACTAGTTCTTTTCCAGTCATTTTTTCATATTCTCCTTTCTTTTCATTATTTTATTTTGTTTAATTTTGCAGCAGGCTGAGGTTTCCTGACGGTCTACTCTGTTTTGCTCATCTTTTTCTTTTCTTTTTAGGCAGCTTTCCAGATTCCCCGCCCCACTGGCTCAAAATCCTTATGCAATTACAATTGCAAAACCTGCCGCACTTTTTCTTTCCAATGAGGGTTGTTTGCTGCCTTTTTGGTTTTGCCAACAAACGCTCGTTTGTAATAAGAACAGGCCGCCTTGTTAAAGCGACCTGTTCTTATCTTTCAGGCAAAGAAAAATTGCCTCTTTGATATTTTCTATTGCTTCGCTTATCGTTTTCCCTTAGTGTAGCATCCCTCAAGGATTGGACAAGAAATTACAAAGTAACCTGTGTTGTCTCGTTTAATTATTACAGGGAATTAGGAAATTTATATTTATCTTTAGGAATAGCCTTATTAAGTCTTTCGATTCAATTATTGCTTCTATCTTTGTTTTTTTAAATATTTTTTTAATTCATCATAAAAGTTTTCCCTAGTTCCAGCCAGGATGATTAATACTGTTTTCCCCTCGATCTCTACTACTTTGTATGCAATTTCATAATTGGTGTTTTTATAATATATGTCATAGCCCATAATGCCAGCTAGATCATATTTTTTCGCCTTTCCAACTTGTGGATTTTTTCTGATATTGTCAATAGCTTCTTTAAACCGGCGTTTAAGTTGTGGGTCACGAATCTTTTTAAGATATTTCTCTGCTTGAGGCAAATATTGTACTGGCAACATATTAGTTAATCCACATCAGAAAAAATTTCTTTATGCACGGCATCACGATCTCGAGTATCTTTCTTGGCCAAAGAAACGGCATCGTCTATTAATTCTTGAGCAGCTATTCTTATCCTGGCTTTCATCTTACGAAATTCTTTCACTAACTCATCACCTGCGTAGCCCTGATTGACTAGGTCTTGCAGAATTAGGTCGGAGTAATCGTCGTTTGCTTTATCATGTCTCCTAATAATTAACTCGTCGCCCTTTAAGATACATTCTACTTCCCGTCCTAAACCTAATTTTTCATAAAATACCTGGGGTATTGTTATTTGTTTTTTAGATGATACCTTGATTATCCGAGATTCCATATCTATCAATCCATCTTTTGATAATTGTATAGACATATTATATTCGCCTCCTAATCAAATATGCAATTTCTTTACCATCTTGGTTACTTGGTTATATTTTACCATAACGCAGTGTCCGCTCAGGCTCTCTTTGGGCGTCTTTTCGGTTTTTTTTTTGTAAAACCATGAAGCAGCACAAAAGTATCTTGGCAGTATCCAATGTTTTTTTATCCCTTATTTATTCCCACTCTAATTTTTGACCGCATCTAGTGCAATATTTAAAAACGTCTAGGTTGTGCATATGGCAAACGGGGCAAAAACCCCCATCACCATGCAACTCAAGGACTTTTTGCGGTATTTGCTTCTCTAGTGCCTTGATAGCCGCTTTTGCGGCTTCAACCTCTGTTGGTCTATATGTCCAGTACTCTATGATATTTTTTAAGCTGGCAATTGCTTCCTTTTCTTTCATTACCATCATCCATCACTCCTTTTAAAATACCCCTTCACTATTTTTACAAATTAACTTTCATTAAAACTTCATTATCTTTTGTAACTAAAATTCCATGCCCATAATATCCATTGTGGGCATTGTATACTGCTAACTGAAAAATACCCTGATCAGTAATAAAATCAACAAACTGTATTCCTCCATTATCTTCGTAGTAACCAGAGTTGTCTACAACAGACTGATTTAATGCTTTATCTGTTAATTTAATTTCGATCAGGTTGGCCCCAATAAAATTATTCAAATTATCTTCGCTGGATAGATAACCCCAACTTTCACTGCAAGATTGCTTATTATCTATTAGTATGTAAAAAATATGTTTTTCGGTTTCAACTTTATAGCCGTCCATAGAACATTCAGGATTGACTCTAAGATCGAAAACTTCTTCAATACTTTTTATTTTCCCTAGCATTATACCTATCCCCCTTTTTTCAGGCAGTTTTTCTTGCATATTTTGCAAATTCTTGTTTTGGTATGATCCTCTGGTTGCTTGAGCCCCGGAAAGCCAGGTCCAAACTGCGTTTTTCTTGAATAAAAGGCCCGTCAACCAGAACGTCAGTATACTGCAAAAGCTCAAGCCAATCCTCTCTTTTGGCAGCCAGGAGTTGTTCTATGGTATACCCTGTATATACCCATACGGACTTTCCGAAGTTCTTGATTTTCTTGGCTATTTCCGCACAGGCTTCGGGCTGGAGAAACGGTTCCCCGCCAGATATAGTAATACCGTGGTACATCCTGAACAAACGCTCGTTAGAACAAAACTCCCGGATGATCCTTTTTACCGGGACCCAAAAACCGCCGTTAATATCGTGCGTTTGAGGATTATGGCATCCTTTGCAATCGTGAGGACAGCCCTGGGTCCAGACCACCATCCTCAGCCCCGTACCGTCGACAACGCTTTCATGGGTACAAGGTGCGGCAAGACGAATAAGCATATTAACACTCCTTTTTTATTAAGGGGCGGTTTCCCCGCCCCTATTCAGTGTGTTATTTTTTTCTGACGTATCCTGAGCAGTTCCCTCTGTATCGGGAATTGCCCCATTTTCCCCTGTCTGGATATGAAATGATGCTTTGCAGCATAAAAATACCTCCCTTTTTTTGCAAAAATAAACGCTCGTTTGTAATAAGAACAGGCCGCCTTGTTAAAGCGACCTGTTTGCATTTTCTTTCTTTAAGAAGAAAAGAAAAGAAATTTGTCTACCAACGTCCAGTACTCAATAGTTCTGGATTTTCGTGGACGTTGCCGACAATTTCAAATTCTTCAATTTCAGCCATTGTATCAAAGGAAATGCGAAAATCTTTTACGCTCCCTCCTAGTTGTAGAGCGTAATGATTTTCAACAATGGCTAGAAAACTGTCGTAGACCTTAAGAATATCCCCCGTATATACCTTCTTTTTATGCCGGTCTTTAATTCCGACATATTGCCCTGCTGTTTTGGGGATAACTTTCTTACGGTCAAGACTTCCATCGGGGTGACGATAGAGAATTGATGGCCCTTCTCTATCTTCAACGTAATATCCATAAATCCACTTGCCATCATCTTTTCTTTTGCCCCTAAACTCAACGTTTGGGGTTTTCGATTCAAACATCGTTTTTCGCCTCACTTTCTTCTCTTTCACATTTTCTTTGTTATACGTCATTGCTTGAAATTTAAGAGGCGGTTTCCCGCCCCTTAATTCAGCGGCGTGTTATTTTTTTTTGCTATTTTCTGTGCAAGCTCAGAGGCAGCTCTGAGCATGTTTTTTGCCGCTGTCTCAGCGTCATTTTCCGAAAAAAGCAGCGACGCAGCAACCTCAAATGTTTTAGTCAAGGCCATTGCTTTTTCCGTATCCCCTTTTGCTAAAGAAAAAACAACCATTTTAAAAATATCGTCCGGATTTGGAAGGGTTTCCAGAAATTCTTCCACGATTTCTTGGGCCGTTTTTGCTTTAAGTTTTTTGCCTTCTTCGATAGCAACTTTTCTATCGTTGGTATCGAAGCCGGTGCCCACAGCCCTTTTTTTGGACAGGTTGACGTGCCTTTCCACCCGGATGTTTTTCACCTCCAGAATTTCGGGCATAAAACCTGTACTTTGTTGGAAAATGCCTTCCAGAGTGTTCTCTTTGAACACCATTTCCGGATCGCAGGAAAACTCAGTTATACAAACATGCTCTTTTCCTGCAATCCTTCCCTTTAATTCCAATGTGGTTTTCATCATTTTTTGCCCCGGGAAATACCCGGGGCTTCACCTCCTTTTTAAAATTTTTATTTTAAACGCCCGTTGGCTTGGGCGTTTAAAGCAAACAAAAAAGCCCACTATATCCTTCTTTCTCGAATAAAATGGGCTTTTTAAAATACTTTTTTTTCCATGTTAGGGTTCTCGTAATCTATGCCGTCTCGTTTAATTATTAATTACGGGAAATGCGGGTATAAAATCACCAACCTCGATATTTACAAGAGTTTTGATCTCGCCCGGTTTAATTTCTAAATCTGCTAATTTACCCGGTTTGGGAATAAATCTTCCCTCGTCCTGTTCAAAACAAATCCACATATTAATGGCGTCTTGAGCCATTAATATAGCTTCGGTAATATCTTTGCCTTGAGTATATATGTTTAGATCAGGAACCGTTACGGCGTACATTCCTTCTACGGGCGTTAAAATTACAGGATAAGCAATTTTCATTTATTTCGCCGCCTCTCTCTCTTTCAGATTATTTTTATTCCTGCTCTTTTTAATATATTTTTAGCCGTGACTTCGTTTATCTCATTATGTCTTGGAACAGGTTGAGATTTTGCTCCGTTTGTATATATATCATGGCTAGAACCATGCCGGGCAAGATACCAACCATTTTGGACAAGTATTTTTATTAATTCCCGCCGTTTCACTTTTTTATCTCCTCTTATTTTATCATACGCCATTATGAAAAGCGTATATTTGTATTAGTGTTGTTTTCATCATTTTGCCGCCCCGGTTTATGCCGGGCTTCACCTCCTTTTTAAAATTTTTATTTTAAACGCCCGTTGGCTTGGGCGTTTAAAGCAAACAAAAAAGCCTATTTTACCCTTTTTTGGATAAAATAGGCTTTTAAAATTCTTCCTTTCCCACACATGGATTTTTATAAACAAAAATAAACTCATAAAACGGCTTCTTCCGCAACGGTTGCACCGGGCGGTTAAGCATTAAAACTTATCCATGGCTTAAATATAGCACACTTTACAAAAAGAAAAAAGCCCCTTTTGGGGGCTATATCTTAAAAATACTGCTGTTTTCGGCTGCTTCTATGAGGTCCTGGGCGTAAAACAGTTCGTCTGTTACTTTAGCAAGATGATTGTTTATGTACGAGGACCCATTGCCCAGGATACAACCCATGCACTGGAATTTCAGCCGCTCTTTTTGAAGTTTGTAGTTCCGCAAAAAGTCTTCGCCGATTTCCGCCTCTCCGTCCGTGACAAAGATTATATCAGCATTTTTGAACCGGGCGGTTTTCTGTATGATTTTTATTGCTTCTGAGAGGGGTTTTTCAAAATTTGTTCCGCCTCCCAGAAAACTTGTAGCCATCTCTACGATGGCTTCTGTCGAGATTTTGCCTTTGGGGAAGGTAAAAACCTCACCAATGCTGCTGTCAAAGGTTATATAGGCAAAATCCCTCCTTTGGGCCCTAGCTATCATAGCTATGGCTAATGCAAAGCCCGCCGCCTGTTCCTTTAAACGATTCATGCTGCCCGACTGGTCCAGGCACAAAACAATCGGGCCCTTCCCGGCCTGCTCTTTTCCTAACGGCGTGTACTGCAAGGTCTGTTTTTCCGCAAACCGCCGGTAAAAATCAAGCCTGGTGGCCGGATTTTTCAACTGGGCCAGTTCTGTCGGCAAGAGCAGTTCGGGATCACTGCCCAACGATATGCCTTGCCGCTCCACGGAAAAAACATTCTTGGATTTTTGTTTTTTCCGGGCTATACGCTTGAACCGTCCCGCCCATTCCGCAACTTTCTTGATCTTGGGATATTGTTTCAACTGCATCGCAAGTTCAAGTTGATTGCGGAGTGGTATTTTCTGCATTTCCATATGGCCTGAACCCGGCTGCGAACCGGACAGCAGTTCTTCCATGCTGTCTTTTGTTTCCTTAGTCTCCTGTGCCGCCTGGGACAATATTTGATTGACAGGCAGCCCATCCGCAAGAGATTGCGTCACCTGCTGAGAGAGATTATTAAGCTCGTTTTGCAGGGCCTTTTCTTTCTCTTTTTGTTTTTGGGTTGGCCCTTTTTTGTTGTTTTGCATGGAGTTTTGGAGCTTTTCCAGTCGTTGCTGGAGTTCTTTCTGCTGTTTCAGTTTTTCTTTCAGCTCCTCATCTATTTTTTTTCTGTTTTCTATATACTCAATGATTTTTTCGCTCGTTATCATCGTGCCAAGCACCGAGGAAAAATCATCGAGTACCGTCGTTTCCCTTAATTTCCCATATTCCTCCGATTCCATGAGTTTTTTGATCAGAGGTTTGTGGTAAAGGGCAGTTTCGCTTATTTCCGTCTCCGGCAGAAGTCGGGGAGTGGCCTTGTATAAACAAGACCACTGGTCCCCCATGAGATTCACAAAACCGGGAAAAATTATGTCGCCCCTTTTTTCAAGGGCATCCAGCTTTGGCGATATGTTCATCAGCCGTTGGAAAGACTGCCTGTCGTAGCTGTCGGTATTCAGGCAGCTATGAAAGTATTTCCTTTTTGCCATCTCCTACCCCTCCCGACTAAACGGCCAACATGGCCGTCTTGACCAACTTCATGGAGTCATCTATTTTTTGCAATATGTTTTGCTTCGACTCCTTGATGTCGTCCCTGTCCGGCAGGAGAGCAACCTGTTCTTTTAATCCCTTGAGTTTCGTGTTGTACTCAAGGGCTTTTTGGGCAGCGTCGGCACCCTGGCTGTTCTTGATTTCGGGAAGAGCAGCCCCCAATTCCACCATCAATTCGTTGGTGACATCCATAATTTGGGCCAGTTCTTTTTCCACGGGGTCCAGGGCCAGGTCGGTTACTACCCTTCTCACTATTTCTCGTTCGTTCTTTTCCGGAGTCACCCAGAGAACATCAGAGAGAATAGCGAGGTCTTTTCTTTTGACGAAATCCCTGCCATCCAGGACTGCCGCCGCTTTCAGAAGGGACAAACACTGCCGGAACCGGCGGTCGGATGGACGAACCCCTTCAACCTTTAAATCATCTCTTATTACCAGCAGGGCCTCCAGAACGTCCAGATGCACCGTGGTCATCATCTCCGCCTGCATCTGCAACTGCTCCAGTTCCTCCAGGCTGATGGTAGGACGCTGAGGAGGAACGTTGCTTTGCAGCATGAGGATGAAGTTGTTGCCGTCGGCGATGTTGCCCACCTCATACCTGAACAGGAACCGGTCGAACAACGCCTCCAGCCCTTCCCCTTCTTCCGGCCACTCATTGGAAGCACCAACGAGCGAGAACAACGGAGACTGGACAATGCCGCCGTTGTTGTAAAACAAACGCTCGTTGGCAAGCGTCAATAAGGCGTTCAGAATGGCGGAATTGGCCTTGAAAATTTCATCCACGAACCCTATATGGGCTTCCGGGAGCTTGCCGTGAGTGTTCCGCTTGTAGGTGTCCTGTTCAAGCCCCTTTAAGGACACCGGCCCGAACAGTTCCTCCGGCGTGCTGAACCTGGTCAAAAGCCACTGGAAGTAGTTTGTTCCCGTTATGCACTTTGCCAGGTCCGCCACCAGTGCGGATTTTGCCGTGCCGGGAGGCCCTACGAGCAAAACGTGCTGGCGGGCGACAAAGGCGGTCAAAAGGCCGTGGATGATATGCTCTCTTTCCAGGTATATGGAACCCAGGAATTTTTTGATTTCGTTGATTTTATTGATCATTTTCTCGCCCCGGTTTTTACCGGGGCATCACCTCCTTGTATAAACTTTTAATTGGGTATAAACTTTTAATTGGCAATCAGTGCCGTTTCCTGATTTTCCCCTTACCTTCCAGGGGAATTTTCCATTTTTTTACGACTATCCCGTCAGAGTTGAAGTGGTTGTATAGGACATGATTGCCCACTACAACCCAGTCCGTTCCGCAGGAAGGACAAACATATTCGGGATAGCCTCCGTATACCTTATGTTCTGGCGAATATGGGCAAGTTTTTAGATTTACCCCATGTTTTCACCAGCCTTAACTTTATCCATAAGCAGACTTAAGGCGTCCCGGATAATTTCTATCCGTCCGTCTATTTCCTGCTTGGATTTTTGGATGATTTCTTCGTAGTCCCGGTAACCGGCGACTACGTTTTTGGTTTCGTTGATCAGCTCCGCCAGCTTTGCCTTGGGGATGGACCCATCTTGCAAAGCCTGCCTGCATTGTCCGAGCAGGCTGTCCAGATGATCCTTCACCTTGGTTTCAACCATCCGGACGGATTCCTCGGAGTTGACGACCGGAATTTTGAAGCCCTCGCCCTTGGCAAAACTGGAGCAAAACTGTACCAATTGGCATAAAGCCCGGTCGTGAACGGCTGGAATGAAGTATACTCCACCCGAGGGCCGCACCGGAGTCGGCGACAGGGTTTTCAGCACTGCCTGCACCATGCCTCTTACTGCCTGGCCGTTGTGGTGCTCTTTGAAAACTTCAAAGAGACGGACGGCTTCTTCGCACAGCTTCCAGGCGTAGGAGTTGGGATCGGCTGAAAAATGGATTGCATCAGCCTTTTTGTCCAGGGTCAAGATGGCTTCATTTTCGTTGTATGACAGCCTCTTGCCCTTGGAGTCCACGGTTTCCTTAACAATGTGCCGGACCGCCACAGCCGGGTCGTAGTATACGTCCCGGGTGATATAGTTTTCTTGCAGTCCGTTGCCCAGGTTTCGGCTGGTCTCCACTTCTTTGGTGGACCGCCTGAAAGCATCCACGGGCCTGATCTCGTTGGGCATGTAGCTCAACGATAAGCCCGCTCTAACGAGCGTTTGTTCCAGCAGGGACCGGCTGTATAAGTCGTCTCCGATGGAGTACCAAAACAGGTGCCCGATGTGGGCTTTTGTTTCTTGATTTTGCACTGCGACCATGTTTTGCAACATGGTCATCACCTCCTTTTTTGTTTTTTTGTAAAAATAAAAGGACGACGGCTTTCGCCATTCGTCCTTTTTGTTGCTTGTTACCCGGCAACAGGCGTGACCGGGTATCTTTTTTGTTTTTTAATGGTCGAGCAGCCGGGCAAGTTCTTCTATGCTGATCTTTTCCGGCCACTCTTTACCTTTCCGGGTGAAGTAATTGACCATGCGGAGCTCCGCCTTCTCCAGTTCGGCCATGAGGTCCAGGTCAAAGATTATTGTGCCGCATTTTGGACATTTTTCTGCGGGGATTCCTGTTATTGTTATGGTGTGTTTTTCATCCCCCACCTCCAGTTCCCGTACATCATCGTACAGTATGGATTCCATCGGCACATCCTCATCTTCCTCCGGGCACAGGCCAGGCTTGGGCGGCAGCATCGGTTCGTACTCTACCACAGCACGCCGTATCACTTCGGACAGGCTGCTCCTTTCCCTGGCAGCCTTGGCGTGCAAAAGGAGCATCTCACCGTCGGTCATTCTCACCCTCAGCATGTTATCTCTTACCATGTTTTTATCCCCCTTTTAGTTTTTCTCCTGGTAAGAGTATAACATATTATTTGCGTTTTGTGTAGCAACATATTGTATATTTATTTTGTCGCTACACAAAAACATATTCTTTTTGTGTAGGTTTTATCCCATCGCCACGCCTCAGTTCTGGGATCGTAAAGGGTGACGACGGAGTATTTGCTGTCGTTGGCACGTTTTTTTAAAATAATGTGTAAGGGGCGGTATTTCTTACTTGATATGCGGATGTGGCCCCATACTACCATTTTTGTGGTTCCGAATTCGTTTTGGTGATATTCGATAATATCACCGTCGAATATGATTGTTCGGAGCTCTGTTTCTGATATAGCACGCTCTAACATTCTTTGCTGAGCGTGTTTTGAGAAGCCTAAGCAACTTAATCCTTTAGTTGCATAGACTTCTTTTAACTTATTAAATTCCTCTTGCCCACCGATTTCTATTTCGCAGGCATAAGCAAGAGAATATTCTTTGCTTTTTTTCTTGCATCCTTCCGGGTCTTTACAGACCATAAACCTTCCCCCTTTTAATTCTTAATTAATTCTTCGATGTTGATCTCTTGAGGAGTTGGGATTCCCTTTCTTACAAAGGTTTCCAAATATTCCCCGATAGCCGCTTCAACGGCCAGGTCCATCTCAAAACTTCCGCAATCTTTGCATCTATAAGCGGGAATACTTTTTATGACGGTGCCAATATCCTCAAGCTCCGCATCGTAGGTGCTCCTTTTTAAAGTACCGCCGCACTCGAAACAGGAGCCTCCTTCTTCCGGCAATTGAGGTTTGTATGCCTCAACTGCCTTTCTGATAAATTCCCGCATGTTGCCGTTTGCGGCAATTGCGGACTTAAGTTGTTTAAGTGAGAACTGCTCACGATTCACAAAAACACCCCTCTTTTTTTAATACTTCTACCACGTGTACCCATGTCTCGCACTCGGATACATCAACGATGTCAATGGCGTCGAGCATCCCGGCTAACACTCGGTCCAGGGCTTCGTAGTTTGTTATGTCGGTTATATTTCCAAGCGTCCCGCTGGAAAGACCGGCAATAGCTCTTTTTGCCTCGCTTTTGGTCATTTTTTATTACTCCTTTCCCTTCTTTTTTCAACAAAAAAAGCCTATTCTACCTGAAAATACAAGTAAAATAGGCTTTTTAAATACTTTTTTCCGCATGGTTACGGTTTTATAAAATTAAAAAAATATAAATTTATTACTGAAATTGCCGTTTTCCGTAATGGCCGTCGGCCAGGACGGTGTACGGTTTTTACATTCTCTATGGTTGTATTATACCATATTCGGTTTTTTATGCAAACAAAAAAAGAGGGACAAAAAAAGAGGGACTGAAATTTCTATGTATGTACTTAAAAAATCTGCAAATTATACAGAATTATTGCGTTTTTTGCTTCTCTGCTATATCCTGGAGTATCCTCTGCACGTTCCTTGACTTTACGAAATATATAGGTTTGTTTTCTTCGATTGCTTGCTCCTTCAACCACCACATGGCGGCATGGGAGCCGAACCTGGTGAGAAAGACAAGTATGTCTGCCTCTTTTAACAGGGCTTGCAGTTTTATGTCCACTTTGTCCCCATCGTGCCAGAAAATTTTGCAGTTTTCACCTTTCGTTTCCTCGTTTGGCCAACCGACAATCAGAACGGTTTTCCCCGCAAGAACCGAAAGATCGGTTTCGGGCTGGGCTGTTTCCTGTTGTTTGTTTTCCATCTGATCTTCTTCAAATGAGTGTTCTTTTTCTTCTTGAGGCAGTTTGTTCCTTAGTCTTTCGATTTCTTCCCGGAGCTCTCTGATAAGCCCCTTGAATTCCTTGATTTTCCTCGCATCTTCCGCTTGCCGGTCTACCACCACCGGTTTTCTTGCCAATTCCCTTTTTGTTTGAGCTAACTCTTCCTGGAGCTTGTTTATTTCTTTTCTAAGTTCCAAAACTGTTTGGCCTAATTGTCCGGCCCTTTTTTTGTGTTTCTCCAGTTCCCTTCCCAATTGGCCTATACGCTCAAAAAGAACGCCCGTTTCACCAGTGCGTTTTTTTATTATCTGGCTCAGTTTGATTGTTCTGTACTTTTCCAGTTCTTCCGGAAGGGGTATGTGCAAGGTTAAATATGTTACCCTTTCCCGGCCATAAAGCCTGATAAAGTCATCCATCGGCCAGGAATCGGTCGGGGTCCACAAGAATTCATGATGAATAATGTACTGGTTGGCTGCACGCCAAAATATCTCTTTTTCCGTTTTGCTCTGAAATCTCTTTTCAGCATCCCTACGCCAAGCATGGAGGTTGGCTGTCGAAGGCTGCAACGGCACTCCCAGGGTACGATATGCTTCAAGGTACTCCTTTTCATTTATTTCCTTGAGGACTACCTGCCATTTTTCAACAGCAAAGGTACAATAGTTTTGCCAAAACTCTTTCTCGTGCTCTTTGAAGTGATCTTTTATCTTTGCCAGGCCCCGTTCGTACTCGGCCTGTTCCTCTTTCGACATAACATTTCCGTAGGGCGTTTCTTCCCCGTTTACAACCGGTATTTTGGAACTCCCGATTTTGTCAACCAACACCCTGGTCATCTTGCCGTCGGTAATGTCGTACATGACAATATCTTCGGGGTATTGTTCGGTGCCACATTGGGGACAGGCAAAAGGTATGATAGGTTGATTAGTGCTATCCAACTGTTTGTCCAGTTCCTCGAAGCAACTGACAGGCTCATATTCATGGACCCTGGCGGATACGACTTTTTTGCACTTTCTGCAGTAGTATTCTAAATGAACGGCCATATGGATTTTCTTGTTTTGTACCATTTTTTTCGCTCACCTGACCTTCTTTTTATTCTCCTTTTCCTTTTTACCACAAAAATAAAAAATTGGCAAAAAAAATGCGGGCATGGCCCGCTAGACAACTCCAAAATAATAAGGCTGGTTGTGAACCTGTCTTTCAGTTTTTTGCCCCTGTTGTGAACAACCGGGGCTTCACCTCTTTTTTTAGATCTCTATTTCTATAACTAAGTTTTCCAACTCTTTTACAAGAGCTGGGTACTTATTAATGTGTTCAATGGAAACCAAAGTATCCAAATATATTTCGTTGCCATTTTTATCGATGTAGATTATGTTAATGTAATCGTTGTGACAACATGTGGATACCTGCTCAACGATATAATTTTGTTCGGGAAGGTGTTTCTCTAAAATATTAATAATTTCTTCTATAGCGTCGTCCGCCCCCGGGAGTTCCCCATCATTAAATCCGTATTTTTCAAAAGCGTGCCATAAAGGAACGCTTTTCACGATTTTTTGTTCACCTGATTTGTATATAAACGTAATTTTCATTTTTTTGCCCCGGGAACTCTATACCGGGGCTTCACCTCCTTTTTATTTAAAAATAAGGCTGGTATTAAACCAGCCTTATTAAATCATATTTGCCAAGGTAGTTGTGGACAACAACTGCCTCGCAAGGCTCATCGAGACCAGGGGCCTCTGTGAGCCAGACTACCTCGGCATTATATCCCTTGGAGATGAGTTCCTCAACCATCTCCAAGGCTTCCTCACTCGGGCAGGAGCGAGACTTCCAAGAAAAATCGATGTCAAAATCGACATGGAAGTCAGGCAACTCCTTCTCCGCCCTCTCAGTTACGTACTGCCGCTGGCAGTCGTAACCGAGGGCATGCACCCGCTTAAGGAAGTCGCTGCCGTGGGCTTGTACCCACGCTGCTTTTTCCTCTGCTGCCGCTTTTTTCTCAGCGGCAGCCTTTTCCTCTGTCTCTTTGCGACGTGCAGCTTCCTCTGCGGCACGTCTTTCTTTTTCAGCCAAATACAAGGCCATGTCGGCCTCGTACTCAGCTCTCAGCCGGTCATATTCCGGCTGTAGCTCCGCCAGTCGGGCGGCAACTTTTTCCCGTCTGGCCTTTTCCCAGGCGATCAATTCACCTGGGGTTTGCGGAGCGGAAAAATGGTATTTCCCGCTCCATTTTTGGTGAACCTCCTTAATTTTGGGAGGTTCTGGGGAATACACCCCAAACGGGGTTATTTCCCCTGGTTTGCCTGGCTTTATTTCCAGGTCCAGGGCCAGTTCTCCGGCGAGATCTAAAACGACTTCACCATCGGAGTTGACACGGGCCAACTCCAGCAGTTCCGGAGTGCACTCGCACTCCAGAGTTTGTAATTCCTTGCCGTCGCCTCCGGCAAGGAGAGACCTTTTTCTACCCCCTTCGTCGAGAAGGTAGAAAACTTTTGCCATTTTCATATTTTTCTCCTTTCTGGGCGGTTTCCACCCGCCCCGGCAGCACTCGCTGCCGGCCAGTATCGCCTGACTGGCGGCAGTGTATTTTTTGGGGCACCTGCCCTTTAGCGTGGCAAGGCAAGAGATGGCATAAACCTCTCTTGCCTTGGCCCCGGCCTGCACGGGACTGCACCTTGCGGACCCCCGTGCCCCTTTTTTGTTTCCCCCGGTCTCAACCAAGTTATGAATTGGCCAAGACCGGGATTATTTTAGTTTCCGCCACAGGTGGGACAATCCTCGCCTGTGGCTGTGCCCAGATCGGTGCCGCACCAGATGCAGCACCCATCCGGGTATTTCCAGTACCCGGTTTCCTTGATAGCGAAGTCGCTATCAAGGAAAATTACCTTTCTCCGAACCCATACGGGTTCGGTTGCCGGCATTTGCCGGGTAAATGCGGCAACACTATTTGAGTTAACACTACCTTCCCATCCCTTGGGAAGGGTAGTGTCAAGTTCCTTTTTTACTGACCGCAATACTGCGGCATTGCGGTCAGTAACCGGAATAGCGGCGACGAGATACGCCGCTTTTTTTAAAATATTGTTTATCATTCTTTTGCCCCGGCATAAACCGGGGCTTCACCTCCTTTTTTTCTTTTACTCCAGCCGGGTGATGACCCGGATCTGGAGATCGCCCAGACTGACGTTTTGGTGCGGAGACGTGAATCCGTCCACCGCCCGGTTGCTTTTCCCCTGCTGGATGGGGAAGCAGATGGCCTGCTCCCCAACATCTAAGCCGGTGAACAGCTTCGTCGGAGCCGGGACTGCTCCCAGCCCCTCCACTATTTCCTTTGTGTCGGGATGGCCTATGTAATGCGGCACCCCGGACAAATTTGGAATTTCACCGTGCGGAAGGGTTTCCACACAGTACACCCCGTCCAGAGGAAGGACGGTGGTACTTAAAATTGCTTTTAAATTTTTCATATTACGCCCCGGCATAAAACTGCCGGGGCTTCACCTCCTTTTTTTAAAAAATACAAAAGGCCACCCCATACCTAAAAAACTAGGCATAAAATGGCCTTTTAAAATACCTTTCTTTTTGCAGGCTTATGCCTGCAATTTTTTTTGCCGCTTTCCGTAAATCGCAAATACGAACACGGTGTGCGGCTCAATGTCCCGCAGCAAAATGGGCTACGGGATTTTCTCTAACCCGCTCTCCACAACCAAAAAGGAGGTGGTGTGCGGTACAAACTATTAATCTACTTATATTTTACTAGTCTTTTCAAGATGTGTAAATGTTTTTTTTGAGAATTCAGTTTTTCAGATACCTGTATAGTGTCGTTTTGCTGACACCTGTTGCAGTAGCTATTTCTTTGATGGTGTACGTTTTTTGGCTATACATTTTTAACGCCAGTTCAATTTTCTTTTTATCCTTTTTCGGCCTTCCGCCTTTCCTGCCCCTGGCCCTTGCTGCAGTCAGCCCGGCTCTTATCCGTTCGACAATTAGATCCCTCTCGAATTCGGCAAGGGCTGCAAATATCCCGAATATGAGTTTGCCTGTGGCTGAAGTAGTGTCTATGTTTTCTCTCAGGCTTACGAATTCGATGCCTCTCACCCGCAGTTCCTCCATAAGTTCCACCAAATGCCGCAAAGATCGCCCGGCCCGATCCAAACCATAAACGACAAGGGTATCCCCCGCCCTCAGAATTTCAAGGAGTTTTTGGAACTGAGGGCGTTCTTTTGTGGTCCCGCTCACTTTATCTGTGAAAATATTGCGTTCGTCAACACCGGCCGCCTTCAAAGCATCAATCTGCAAGTCCAGGTTTTGGTCTTTTGTGGATACTCTTGCATATCCAAAAAGCATTTTTTTCGCCTCCTTGATTATACTGTACCAAAAACATTATACGAACACAATATTGATGCTTTGTTTTTGGTAATATTTTTGGCACCATAAATACAAGGCTTTTCGGCATAAAACGGCATACTGCAGGGGCAAGTGCCAAAAACAGATGTTTTTGGGAAGATTGAGATAAAAAAAATAAAACCTCCAAGGCTTATAAAACGAAAAAGTTCGACATAAAGTGGAACTTTTTTTGCGGAGATTATTTGGCAGGTGCCAATCTGCATCTCTTTACAGACCACAAGGGTGCGGCGGCTGGCTGTTCCGCCCTCAAATAATCTCTCATTTATAGCTTATTCATCTGTAATTAGATTGTGACGACTCCCCGGACTGAAGTCCGAGGAGTCGTCACTTTCCTATATACCAACAATTCCGGTGTGTTGTTATATAGTTATTCCTTTTTGTATCACCTCATCGTACAAAAAAGTGCCTTCGATAGCCTCTTTGTACTCATCTCTTGTATAGACGTGGGGTTCCACTATTAACCCTGTCTTATGGAAAAATTCCATCAAGAACACAGTTTCGTTGATGAAGTTTTTGCCAAAATCCGGTGATATTACTGCAACGTCTACATCGCTGTAATCTCTAGGGTTCCCATTTGCGTAGGAACCAAAGAGATACACTTTATCTATTTTTATTTCTTTTTCTAAGGACGCAGTCGCTTCTTTCAGTTTTCTAATGATCGTTTCTCTTGAAGCAATTTTTCGTTTATTTTTTCTTTTATCCATGACACAAACACCTCGGCTAACCTCAGTAATTTTTCTGCTTCTTCTTGTTTACACAAAGAGTATAACTTCTTTTTCCTTTCTGGGTATCTGGCTGCAATTGCATAGGTTGTTAATGCTCTAAGAAAAAATTTCTGTTCAGTGGTTAAAGCATCATCAATCTCGGCATCTTCGGCTAAAGCATAAAGATCATGTATCGGGCTTGGAACTTGGCCGTTAGCAGTTATTAATGCTTTTAATGCTTTTTCTACTGCCTGCTGGCACATATAGGCACAATGCAAATATTTTGAGCCTTTAAAACATAGCACCGCTACATCTAAATCTTCTTCTGTTATCATAAGCCATTCATTAACTTTTTCTTCTTTAGACATTTTCTTTTTCCTTATTTGCTTATTTATACTTTCTTTTATATTATTACCTCCTTTGTTGTTTTGCAAGTATACAGTTTAAACTGTTCTTTGCCTAAAAAAAGGCCCGTTAGGCCCTTTTTTGGTTTAATGTTTTCCTCCACACCGGCAATACTGCTGGGCAATTTTGTCGAGTTCGTCGTCTACAACCAGTTTATCGATGTTGTAGATATATCCGTGTGCTTTAACCGTGCGATCCGTTTTGCCCCAGTAACCCAGCTTTTTCATTCCAGCCACGCTACCTGTAACGTGTATATTCGGATGGCAGGAATGGCCGTTACCGGTGCTTTCGTTTTCTACCCACGCAATCCCCGATTCCTCACATCTGAATAACTTGCAGTATTGGTTAATTTCCTTGATGAGCTGTTTACTCAAATTAATCCCTCCTTTTTATCGGTTATAAGACTCAGGCCGTCCGTTGCCTTAACGCCAGGAAGTTTATGCCATCGCCGGATAAATGGGCGTTGTATTCCCATTCCGGAACATACAACCTGATTCCCGGCACAGCCTGTATGTAACCCCTGATCTCCTGCGGGCTATCTTCCAATGCTCCGGCTATTTGAACCTTCGGGTTCAGAGAAAAGATTTTTGCAACTTCTCCTTTTGAACGACCGTTAGTGTGCAAAAGTGGAGCTTTGGGCAGCCCGTATTCATCCAGCCATTCTTGAGTTACTGCCCGAAATCTTGAAGGACGGGCGGTGAGATATACAAGAGAATACCCCTGCTCCGGCAACTCTTTCACCCAGTCTATCACCGGCCAGATAGGTCTGGCGGATCTAAAAAGCTCTTCCGTATATGTTTCGGGAGGGGCCGGACAGGGATAGATGTCTGTCCGGTAGCCCCTGATGTTAAGCTGTTCTATGATGTTTGCCAGGGTGTTGCAAACGTCTACGAAAAACAGTTTTTGCATGCTTGTCCCCTCTTTCTTAAGCGTACAGGCAACATTCTTCTTTCAGTTTTCTTTTGCTTTCCCACCTGTTTGCCCTGTTTTTTTGCCTTTTGTACTTGCCGTGGAACCCGGACATGTTAGACCGCCGGAAATCCTGGCAAAATCTCATGTGGGGAAGGTTTGCCCCAATTTTTGGTTTTTGTGCCATGAATCTGCCCCGGCCTTAACCGGGGCGTTCACCTCCTTTTAAGTTAAAAGTATCCGCTTTGCTTTAGGCTTTCGTATCTGTTTTCGCCGATTATAATGTGATCCAATACTTGGATGCCCATTATTTTTCCGGCGTCACAGAGACTCCTTGTTACTTTTATGTCCTCCGAACTGGGAGTGGGGTCTCCCGAAGGATGATTGTGGAATAGTATTATTGCTGCGGCGTTGTTCAGAATAGCTGCAGCAAAGACATCTCTGGGACTGACGACGCTTGAACCTATACTGCCAATGCTTATGATGTGTAATCCAATCGCTCTTACCTTGATGTCCAGGGTTAGTATGCCAAAATTCTCTTTTGGCTCTAGGGACAGCCTAAGCGTTTTTTCTATCAACTCGTATGCATCCCGAGGCGACAAATTTTTGTATTGTACTTCGGAAAGAGTGTACGGAAACTCTGATTCTCTAACTAATTGTATTTTGTATTTTACAATTTTTGGTAATTGTGATAATTGTGACATGTTTGCCTGGCGAGTAAAGGATGCCGCCCTGACGGGCAAGCATCCCACCCGTCAGGGCACCTCCTTTCGCTTTAATTTTATTTAATAGAGGGGACTGGAACGATATTTACTTTTCGACCTCCTATAGCTTGCTTTATTTCTTCCTCTGGTCCCCACCAACATTGGCAGCCCCATACGATGTCACCATTATCGAGTACAATTTTTGGGTTTTTTCGACCAATTGAGTTTAAGTCTATACCGAGAAAAGTGACACCTTTTGGGGGAATCTCCTCGCCTACATAAATACCGTAACCGAAAAGATTAACTTCTTCGTCAGCATCGCATATTGCTCCGACCCTTGTTCCTATTTGAATCAACCTAATCATCCTTTCTTTTGATGTTTTAGACAAAATCTTTGAAAAACATCTAAATCCCTCCTTCATTTGATGCATATGCATCACATCCGCATTCTTCGCATTTATCCTTCATTCTGCTCCCGTCCGGTATCAGTAGCTCACAATCTGGGGAGCAAGCCATACTCTCGTCAAGCGAGCATGGCAATTTACAATCACAGCAAGGTTTTCCGCACCAGTCTTTATGAGCCATATCTACTCACTCTCCCTCCAGTCCGGATTATATCGGTTAATTCGTCTTTCATAATTTCTCCAAGCAATCTTTTCGTCTTCTGACGCATCTTTTCCGGTATTGACCATGATGTAATCTCCATCGACTGAAAACTCTCCACTAATTGAACTTGTGCAATCTTCCCGGGTGATTCCGTTCCAATCAACATCCGGATTGCAAAAGTCTTCTTCGTCCGGTTCAATGCCAAGAGGACAGCTCCAGCAAAAGCACATTCCACGTTGGATACCGTTTTCATCATTTTCAACTTCCTCTTGCATTGGGTGTGTGCAGCAGTACCCATTGTTCACACTGTATTTCGAAGTAAAATAGTGGCAAGCATAAGCGAAGTCATCAAATGATGCAACTTTCCAACCCATCTTTACTCATCCTCCTCATCATCTTCCATCTGATGCCAATGGTACTCACATTCTTTGTTCTCACAACGCCCATTCCACATGAGGCATCCGCATTGTAGAGCGAAAGCGATATCTGTCTTTCATCATCAGGTAGCTCTTCGTTATTGGTTATATCTGCTTCCAACTCAGTGATAAACCTTACTTTTGTAGTTGTCTTAATAAAATTCTCGGCGGCGGCCCTTGCGTGTATACCACTCGATAAAGTTCTTTCTAAATCCATACATAACAACTCCTTTGCTGCGCATTTTTAACATGTTATCACCTTAGCCCTGGCATCAAAGATTTTCTCAAAGGGCAGTATTTAATAGTTCTGGATTTTCGTAGATATTTCCAATAATTTCAATTTCCTTTTCAATTTCAGCCATTGTATCAAAAGAAAAACAAAAGTCTTTTATATTTCCCATTTGTGTTATGTGGTCATCTTCAACAATGGCTAGAAAATCATAAACCTTAATAATATCCCCCTTATATATCTTCTTTTTGTGTCTATCTTTTAATCCGATATATTGTCCTACTGTTTTTGGGATAACTTTTTTACGGTCAAGACTTCCATCAGGGCGAAGATAGAGAATTGATGTTCCTTCAACATCTTTGTAGTAATATCCATAAACCCACTCTCCGTTATCCTTTCTTTTGCCCCTAAACTCAATTTCTCTAATCCGCCCCCCTCTCCCGTTGCTTCGGGTTTTCTTGCTGGTTTTCGTTAGCACACTTACACTCCAATTAAACTCAGACATTTTACCTCACTTTCCTTTCCTCCGCATTCTGAACATGGTTATGTAGTTATGCAACACTGCTTTCGCTGCCACTGTTGGTAGTGGTAATCATAGAATCTGATTTTTTACCATCGAATCTTTTATACACCTTTTGGTTAACCCCGTGCTGCGAAAGCTCTTGCTCAGACAGGATACCTTTCTTCAGTACGGTCTTGATGTCAACCTTAAGGAATTCCCAGGGATTGGCCCCTTTATCGAAAATTTTTTCGGCCAACAGTCGGGAGTCAGATACGTCCCAGCTAACTACAGGGAACATATCCCAGATTTTTTCTCCGGTGTTGACGGCACCGTTGGTCTCAACGAACTTTTTGAGAGCGTCTTTGAGCTGTTTTAAGACACCCTCGTATCTCTCGATTTCATTGGCAATATGTATTGCCTCATCGAGAGTTTTTGGTATAATATTAATTGACATAGATGCCCCGGTTTTCACCGGGCATCACCTCCTTTCTTGAACCCGTCTCGAACGGGTTTTTTGTTTGGTTTTTTTGTTTCGGGCTGTTTCTTTGTGGCCCATCTGATGGCTTTTTTTAACATTTTTTCTTCCTCCTTTTTTTATTTTTTAAAACAAAAAGCCTATTTTACCTGAAAATACAAGTAAAATAGGCTTTTAATAACGCTTTTTTGCCGCAAACTTGTAAGTTTAGCTTACAAGTTGCTTTATTTTTGAAAAAACATAAACTTAGAAACATCCTTGCCGCAAGGGTATTGTTCCAGGCGGCTTGGTAATAACAATAAATACTTGAAAATATTATAACGCAAGTGCAAGAAAAAATAAAGCCCCTACTAAGGGGCTTATGATGCAGTTTTTACTTTCACTTGTCCGAGGATTACATCAATCTTGAGAAAAGATTCCCGCAAGTTGGTGTTTTCCATCCGGATTGTGAAATGCCTTTTGTCACAGGCGATTATGCGGCCCGTTATTGTGCACACTTCCTCACCTGCGGACTTAGGTTTCTTGTTCTGTCTGTTTGCTATTATTTTTACCTTTTCACCAACAGGCAATAAGAAATTTTCCAGGGTTTCCGTTGTTGTTACGATTTTTATATTTTCCAGGTTTTGCATGGCAATCGTCCCTCCTAATCAAAATCTATCAAAATCCGCCCAGAGGCTTCACCCGACTACGGTTCCCCGCTCATATCCCGGAAGGTCCCAGGCGATCTCAAAAGAACCATAAAAAGTTTTAATTGCCACAAAAAAACTTGCGACAGGGTGGCCCCGGAATTCATCCCGGAGAGGAATGTCGCATTAATCCCCCTTTCTAACAGACTTTCTTATCTTCGTCCGTTTTCAGGCAAAGATAACTCCAAGGACAATGACCGCAGGCTGTGGAAGGCTGGGAATTAAATGATGCCAAAGGATCAGCCCTGTCTGTGTTCAGGTGGTACAGCTTTATATTAATTTCTCCTGCCAATCTTGCTGCCCATCCCATTGCCATTTTTGCCATTTCCTTGCTAATTATTTGTTTAAATATCTGGCCGGTCCGCAGGAATACCAGCACGCCTTCCACCGCTTCCGCCTTTTCTTGCTCCATAATGATTGAGGCGTATAAAGGTATCTGCCAGGTGTGGTTTACGGGATAGGGCTGGCGGTTGGTTTTCCAATCCAAAATTGCAGGCAAGGTACGGTTTTTGTATGCCAGGTCTATGTAACCCTGGATTTTTGTTTCCGGTATGACCATTCCGGGGAAAAGTTCGCTTTGTTCTGTCAGTTTCTCAAGAAAGTATTGTTCTACCCCCGTCGGTTTTCCCGGAAACATTGGGAGTGTGTTCATGGCTGTCTGTACCATCCTCTCGATTTCCTGTTTGTCCAGCATAAGCTCGGCTTCTTCCATACAGGCGGTCAGTACAGCGTCATCGAATGAACGACCGTTTAAAACAAGTTCGATGGCTTTATGGACCGTTTTGCCCAGTATGGCCGCTTCGCCGGGCGGATCGTCCAACTCTAAAACATATTTGTAGTAAAACCTTCGGGGGCAGGTTTGATATAAATTGAGTCTTGAGAAGGAAAATGTATTCATGTTTAAAACTCTTTATAACGTCCAATAGCAACATCAGCAACTATATCGCATATTTGTTGGGATATTTCTTCCCTGATTGTATCCATTTCCTCGCTTAGAAATTGCTCTATGTTGCTATCAGTTGGCTCAACTCCTGCCGCCATTAAGGCTTCTACCACATCACTTCTGCTAATTTTTATTGTCAAAAGGTAGTAATCGGGCATTTTTATTCCTCCTTTTCTTTAATAAAAAAGGGCAACCTAAACGGCTGCCCTTAAAACTCCACTGGTCCAAGGCCCGGTACGATAACGCACTTTCCCGGGATAGTTGGCCAACAGCACTTCTTTTAAACCTTCCAGGTATTTTGGAAGGTTCTTTTTGCCAAGTTCCGGATAGCGATAACGCTCTGTATCCGGAACCACCACATACAACGCCAAAGAATATTCGTTGTCGGCCACAACAACCCTGGCGATGGCGTTCTGGAGTATTACCTTACCCCCGTAGGCCCAATCGTTAACCTCATAGAAGCTGGCAAACCGGGCCATTAGCCCTTCTTTTACAGTGGACACAAGGTCCTCGTAAAAAAGGGGATCGTCCCAGTCGATTTCTACATAATAGCCGCCGTAGTCGGCCACATCGTATCCTACAGGAATGTAATTGCCTTTACCCATAATTGTGCCCCGGTTTAACCGGGGCTTCACCTCCTTTTTTCTTAATTAAGAAATCTTCTTCAAAAAGTCCTTTATTTCCACAAACGCAAAAGGGACTTTTTGAATATCTTTTTTGGTTTCTTCCTCGAACAAGTGCAAAGGCCCCGCAAAAGCCGGTGCCCTTGACATCCTCCCCGCGTTAAAACACGGGGATTCCCTGGATTTACGCTCCGTTTCCGGTTCGCGCCAGGTTTCGGTTGGGTTTCGCGTCCGTGCGTACATTTCTGCCGCCCTTCATCCGCTCACCCGCTGGGCCGTGCCAACCGGCCCGCCCCGGCTGGTTCAGGAGATCCCTTGCTCCCTACCCCGCCGGGCGGCAGCCCTGTTACCAGGCTGCTAAGTTACGCCGCCAGTCCGCTGATGGCTTGGGCTATGTTGTCGGCGGCGTTTGCGTCGATGTGCTTGCTTTTTTTACACCTTGGGCACGTGAACCACCGGCTCTTTGGCCTGCTCTTTACCCGCTCTCCACACCGGCTGCAGGTCTGGCTGGTAAGGTCAGGATTAACCCGTTCTATTTTGACGCCTGCCAGTGTTGCTTTGTATCCGATGAATTCCTGAAGCTGGTAGAAAGGCCAATTGTGCAGGCTCCGCCCTGAGTCCTGCCGCTGCTCTTTGCGCTGGCTTTTGGTCCACCGTGCGCTTCTCAGGTCTTCCATGCGGATGACGGTTGCGCCGTGGAGGATCGCCATGTCGATTAGCTTCCGGCTGATGAGATGGTTTACGGCTGTGACCCACCGGTGTTCTTTATCCGCCAACTTTTTTATGGCCCGGTGTGCGCGCTTTTTCTGGAGTTTTCTCCGCAGGTTCGCATAGCGCCGCCGGATGTAGGCCAGTTCTCCGCCGCTGAAGAAAAGGGTCTGACCATTGACGCTTGCTACGGCCAGGTCGATTAGCCCTAAGTCGATACCCATATACTTTTCAGGCTTTTTCTCTTCCTCAACGGTGACAGTCAGCGACAGGTGGATATACCAGGCTTTGCCCCGCTTGACGAGATAGGCCGTGCCTTGTTTGGCTTTCCCGGCCATCAGCTGCTCAAGGCGCTTGGCTTGATATTCCGTCACTATGACCGGTACGCCGACCCGTTTCTCCAGCGTGGGAAAAGATACCTTCCAGACGGCTCCGCCGTCTTTGGATACCTCTTTTTCCACCCGGAAGTTCTGGTTGTTGAAGCCAGGCCATAGCCGCTTGAATTCTTTTGCCTTCTTCTTGCCCTCGATGTCCCGGATGGCCTGGCACAGTACGGCTGACAGCAATGGTTCGGAGTATTGTTTGGCTTCCTTGGATGTTTTGGGACGGGTCTGTTTATCCAGCGCCAAGTACTGGTTTGCAAAGTCCGTGGTGCGATCCGCCATCGCTCGGTACATCTCTTGTTTGGCTTGGGTTGGCTCAAACAGCTTGAGCTTGATTGTGATGACTTGTTCCATTGCTTCACCCCATTCACATACTGAGGATGCGCTTTCATCCCCGGAATCAATTCCGGGGTTTTCCCGCGCTTACTTTATAAATACACTTATGAATGTTATGCGTATCCATAACTCTCTTCCCCCTTGTTCCTTTTTTCAGAACGGAATATCTTCTTCGTTAAAAGGAACTTCCTCAAAGGCTTCCTCTACTCCAGCCCCTTTTCCGTTCTCTTTCCGGAAGTCGAGAAAGCGAATATTACCGGCGATAACCTCGGAGGCTTTCCGCCTGATCCCCTGGCTGTCATCGTAACTCCGTATTTGCAGCCGTCCCTCCACGGCCACCAGGCGGCCTTTTTCAAGGTTATTTGCAACCGTTTCGGCCAACTTATAGAAACAGATAACGTCTATAAAGTCGGCCTTTTTTTCGCCTTTTTCTTTGTTGACGGGCCTGTCCACTGCCAGGGTGAACTTCCCTACGGCTACCCCGGTCGGGGTGTATCTCAAGTCGGGGTCTTTCACAAGACGCCCGATTAGTATAATGTGATTAAGCATACACTTTAGCTCCTTTCTTTTTTAGGGCGTCCAATAATTGTTCCGCCCCTCTTAGATATTCAGGTTGAGGCTTTTTAAAACGGGCCTGGACGTATTCCATCATCAAGGACTGGGGATCAATACCCAGTCGTTGGGCATACTCCCGGCACACGGCCTGTCTTTCCTGCGGACTGTTTACCGCCAGAAAAGACATGTATCCGAAACGTTTCAAAAACCTCGCATGTAGCTGCCATTCCCTCCACACCCAGGACAGAGTGTTCCTGTATAATGCAGGGTTGCTCTGCCTTAGCCCGCTCCAGTTAATTGGCTCAAAGCCTATTTCCTTGAGCTGGCCCGGAGTGAGTTTTTCGGCTGGATGAAGTTGAATATTGGGAGTGCTTCCGAATAACCTTGCTTTTACTTCTTCTATCGAAGTGTTTTCCAGTAAGGCTATGAACTTCAGTACTCCTCCCGATTCCCCGCAGCTCCAGCACTTGAACACGTTGTCCCTGGTGTTTAACGAGAGGTGGTATTTCTTTTTTTGGTATTTGTGGCTGCAAAACGGGCACTTGAAACGAACGTCTTTTTCGCTTTTGGATAAACGGTCGTTCATTTTGAGTCCGTGATGCAAGGCCACTTCTTTGATAGGGGGCAGCATAGCATCCGCCCCCTTATATTACTTCCAGTGAGGTTATTATTTCAAAGCCCTTTTCGTTTACGGTCTGGGCCTTGAAATAACATCCCTCTTTCAGGTTGGCCACCATTGCCAGCCCTTCTTCCCCTTTTGCCAGCAGGACCTTTGTTTCACCGTCCGGCGAAACACAGCCCACTTTGGCGTAAGGAGTGCCGGTACTGGACCGCCCCGTGTTGACTGCCAACAGTTTGTAGGCATCTTGGGGGCTGGTTTCTGGTTGTTGCTGTTGCAGCGGTTGCTGTTCTTTTTGAGGTTGTTGCCGTTGTTGAGACTGTTGCTGTGGCGGTGTCATGTGGATCAACGGGTCCTTTTCTCTTTTTGTTTGGGTTGTTGTTTCCTCTGTTGTCTCCACCATTGTTGTTTCCACCATCTCAGGAGTTACTTCGATTGCTGCGACCGCATCTGCAACAACATCAACAACTCTTGCGGCTTCCGCTTCTTCCCCGACAGGCAGTTCTTCTCTGGTGTAGACTCCCTGTACTATGGGGAATTGTTTTCTCAGGGCCATTACCTCCGCCACTTTTTGAATCATGGCGGACGGCACGCTTTGCCATACCGGTGACGAAGCGTTGGCCCTAAAATATTCCTCAAAATCGGCGATGGCTATGACCGGATTCCTGCTTTTATGGTAGGCTACGGCCCAGCCCGCCAAAATTTTTCCCCGTTTGGCACCGAAAGTGTGTCTGACAACACTTTTTTCGGTGTCCACGAGGAACTCGTCTCCTTCCCTCACCACACCGGAATTGATCCCATTGTAGTTGGGATTCTGCTCTGCTTTTTTAAGCAAAGCGTCTCGGGTAGTGATGAAATTAAGAGTTACGGTTCCGTCTTTGTTGGTCCATTTTTGAAGGACTAGATCTTTACTTAACGGATCCAGTCCCATCTGCTTGCACTTGTATAAAAATAGTGCAAGCTCAGAGTCCGTGGCGTTTTTGGGCATACACAGACTCATGATTGTTTTTTTGTCCTCTGGTGACAGCATTGCCACCAGTTTTGACGGCGATACTTCCATTGGCAGTTGCTGAGGGTGAAGGGTTGCCGCCACGTTTTGTTCTTGGGGAACATTGATTGACATGAATTGCCCCGGCCTTAAGCCGGGTTTCACCTCCTCGTTTTAGATTTTTTATTTGAACGCCCGTTGGTTTTGGGCGTTTGCTGCAAGGGAAAATAAAAAAGCCTATTTTACCCTTTTTTGGCTAAAATAGGCTTTTAAAATTCTTCTTTTTTCGAAATCTTAAAATAAAAAAATTACTCTAAACAATACACTCGCTCTCCGCAAGCAGGCGGTATGCGATAAAAAACATATTACGTGTTTATTATAACACTTTTATAAACCTGTTGCAAGGGCTTGACTTTATCGGCCGTTAAAATGGAGAGGATGCGGCGGCATGATCCTCAACTATAGGCTGCGAGTTCAAGTCTCAGTTTGAAGCCTCTGAGCTAGGCATTAGCCGATCGGCTCCTGGCAAGGGAGTGGGTCTCAGTTCACCAACTTCTGAGCTCAGTATTGTAACGGGAATTGTATAGGGCAGCCTGGACTATGTGGTTATAAGTCTCAGTGTATTAACTCCTGAGCTGAGTATTGTAGCTTACAACCGAAAAAAAAGGAGACCACAGAACTAATGTCTCAGTATTTTAACTCCTGAGCTGAGTATTGCAACCTAAAGCTGGTACATACTGGTGATGTCGATCTTGCTTCGTCTCAGTTTATCAACTCCTGAGCTAAGCACTACAACTGCTCTAGAAACTGAGATTTGATGCTTAGAGTTATTATTTTGTCTCAGTCTTTAAACCTCTGAGCTAGGTATTGCAACAATTCTGGAATGAACGTTCATTGGCAGTTATCATCGGCCGTCTCAGTCTTTAAACCTCTGAGCTAGGCATTGCAACTAAAGTGTGGGTATGGGATTACAGACTTACACCATATCAGTCTCAGTCTTTAAATCTCTGAGCTAGGCATTGCAACGCATATCTTAATTTACCCCTGTCACTACCCTCTAGTCGTCTCAGTCTTTAAACCTCTGAGCTAGGCATTGCAACGCGAACGTTCACATTCCTCGATTACGGGTTCTTATATCGTCTCAGTCTTTAAACCTCTGAGCTAGGCATTGCAACATTCTTCATCCCAGCTTACCTCCTGTCCGTTTGATTGTCTCAGTCTTTAAACCTCTGAGCTAGGCATTGCAACTTATCCATGAGGCTGTAGAACTGCAAAACGAAACAAATGTCTCAGTCTTTAAACCTCTGAGCTAGGCATTGCAACGCAACTCTCCGGCATCTCCAACTCCAATATCGCTTTGTCTCAGTCTTTAAACCTCTGAGCTAGGCATTGCAACTAAACGTAACCGGCAATGGTTTGACTGGATAAACCAACGTCTCAGTCTTTAAACCTCTGAGCTAGGCATTGCAACCAAAAATCCGGACCGGTTTAGTTTATATGCCATCATATGTCTCAGTCTTTAAACCTCTGAGCTAGGCATTGCAACATAGACTGGCAGCAGCACAGCGCGAAGGTAGTCGGAAAGTCTCAGTCTTTAAACCTCTGAGCTAGGCATTGCAACGTGGTTGACCATATTGTACCCCACAAGAGCGACCAGGTCTCAGTCTTTAAACCTCTGAGCTAGGCATTGCAACTCAAGATAAAGAAGATAAATTCAGAGATTTTATGAGCGTCTCAGTCTTTAAACCTCTGAGCTAGGCATTGCAACAGGTGGTCTGTGAGTATTTCTCCTGGTACGTTCTTGACGTCTCAGTCTTTAAACCTCTGAGCTAGGCATTGCAACACAGATTTTAAGTTTTCTTCTTCTGCAAATACATTTTCGTCTCAGTCTTTAAACCTCTGAGCTAGGCATTGCAACCGGAAACACAAACCTTGTTTTGCCTGTGTTTCCGGTTTTTTTGTTTTGTTTTTTCTCGCAAATACAAATACCGCTTATTTTACCCCGCCCTTTTGCGAAAAAGCCAACAGGTTTTTCGCTGCGTTGTAATCCTGGTCCCATAGTTCCCCGCATGTGCTGCATGTATGTATTATCTGAGCCGCCGCATCGAATTTTTCCTTGTGCCCGCATTTATGACAGGTTATTGTTGTATTTTCAGCAGGCACATATGTGAATTCCACATGATTTTTCCGACAAGCATTGGCCAATTCGTTCCTGAATTCGGATATTGCCGCTATAAACCTGTTCCTGTTTGCAGGCAATGTTCCTGCCGGGCCTTCTTCGGGGTTGGGTTTCTGAACCGTTTTGTTCAGCGTGAATTCTTCCAGGACTATGGTTTTGTACTTCCTGGTTATTTTGGCCGCAAATATCCTGTATATTTCTTTCCTTCTGCGAAGAACCTGATCCCGCAAATTTTCCTGCCATTCGTACAAGTGAATTTCCCGTTTACGCCAATATTCCAAAACTTCCCATACCTCATCATCGCCGGGCAACCGGTTTTCCCGCCAGTATTGGTGAAGTCTCAGCATTTTTTGTTGTGAACGCCAGTTTGCCATATGGCTTGTTCTTTCTTTCGCTTCATCGGGAAGTTCCAGGGTTTTTAACAATTCCATCAGTTTCGCCTTTGTTTCGTTGAACAGGTTGTCCCTTATTGATTGCAGGTCCTTTATTTTATTAAACTCATGGAGAACATCGTTGTCAAGGATGAGTTCCTCGCTGTGGCCTTTGTCGTCCACAAGACAAGCCACCCTAAGCCCGTCCTTGACCGTTCGCCAACCCAGGTCAATGGCCGCTGTGCCTTCCAGGGCTGGAAGGATTCTGTTTGTGTTTTCTCCCAAAATTTCCAGAACCAGGTTGAGTTTGTACCGGTATCTCATGCCAACTTTTTCCCTAATGACGGAGGCGGTCCTGATCAGGGCATCTTCCGGTATCTCCCGGTGCAAAACCACAGGCAGTTCAATAAACAACGGCTTTTTGTTTTCGGAACAGGCCCGCAGGCGGACCCTGGTCCGGCTCTTTTTCCTGCGGATGGCCCGGACCGGATTGTACCAGGCGTCTTTATCCACGGGGTCTATTTGCAGCAGGTTATTGGTGCAGGAAAACATTTCATTGACAGGCAGGCCCTTCTGGAACCTGACCGTGACTTTACCAGTGCCGTCCCAACGATGGAATCGCATTTCCCCGCCCGCAGCTTTGGCTTTTTTGCGGCCTATATCGTAACTGTTCACCACATCCTCCAGGTTACACCAATACAACCCGCTTCCCTTTCCCAATTCTTTGACGACCGCCCACCTTTCCTTCTCCAGTTGGGCAAGCTCCTGCTTGCGGGCCTCAAAAATAAACGAGCGTTCTTCTTTGAATTTCTCTTTGAGTTGTTTAAGTTGAGGCTTAATTTCCTCAATCCTGGCCTTCTGGTCTGTCAAGTCAACCTTTCCCGTCCGCTTGGTTTTTCTTTGGTTTTTAATTTCTTCCCTTAATGAGTTCAGTTCTTCCTCCAGTTCTTTGATTTTTTTTGTCGTTTCTGATTCAAAAACCATGACTTGACGCACTTTTTCCCTGTGTTCCCGGTCTTTTTCAACCAGCTTGTTCCACAAGTCGTGTTTCTTTTTGATCTGGTCCAGCAGGTATTCCTCCCCCCTTGTCGGGGAAAGGCAGCCAAAGGATAATGCCAGGTAGTTCTTGGTTGCGGCAGTTTCCATGAAAAACCCCCTTTTTCTTATTTTTCCCAGCCGTTTTTGCCCGGCTTGTAAATAACGAGTCCTTGCCTCAAGTCTTGACATGTTGCAGCCCTGATGGGTGTATGTTCTTCGAAATACTGAATAAGGCTGCTTATTGATGAAAGATCACTGCATACTAAAATCACCCGGTCCTCGGGAGGATTCCACCTGTATGTTTCAACGAAAGTTGTCAAGTTGTCCCATATCGCCCCTATTTTATATGTTTTGACACCAATTGAAAATGTGTAAACATAAGGGGGTTCTCCCGGTTTTATTTCCACATCGGTCCCGAAATACCTGCACATCTGTAAATATAGATCAAAGGCCATGATTCTTTGCACTGCTTCACTTTCTTTGTAAAAGTACCAGTAGTCGGGTGCATAAGGCACATTCACGAGTTTGGCTCCCACAGGCCCCAGGGTATATATTTTGTATTCCTTCTTGCTTGTACTCAATTTATGTTCGATGATTTTTTTCTGATAAAACATGCGATTTAAAAGGCTTCTTGATTTTCTTTCGGATTGGCCCAGGATGCCGTGGGCCTGGACCTGTCCGCCGGATACGATCCCGGTTTTTGCAAGCAGCTTAAGCAGGTGCTTTTCTTCTTCCCGCAAGGTATGGTGCGAGTGTTCTGACAGGTGGTTGGACGGCACCCGCTTCCATTCTATTTTCGCTTCTGTCGGAAACAAGGATGTTCCCCCTTTTCTTTTTTTGGTTTTCAGTTATAGTTTTTAGTTATACGGGGCTTTCAGGACGAAAGCCCCGTATTTTTAGTTAACCTTCAACGGCCGTAAATATAAACCAAATATGGTGCGTTTCTCAGGATTGATGTCCAGTATCCTCACCAGGGCCTTGTCACCCCTGTTTAAAAGTTCGTGCCTCGGATGACGCAGGAATCCGTCCACATAGCCGTTCTTGGTTTTTATTCTGAAATAACAACCTTTTTCCCTCACACCGGTTATTTCGGCCATGTATTCGCTTTTCTCCCGCAGTTCCAGGTTCTCCCACGGATCGGGTATCAAGGCTTTGCGGCTGATGACGGCCCGGCCTTTTTCCTTGTCGAAGTTCAAAACTTTAACCATGATGTGGTCTCCCACCTGGAGATGCTCGCTCAAGTCGTCAGTCCACCCGTGCTGGTATTCGGCTGAGGTCAGAATGGCCGGAATACCTCCTATGTCCGCTATGGCCCGGTAGGGGTTTACGTTCCTTACCACGGCCAGGGTCTTTGCTCCAGGCATCAGTTCTTCTTCGGTGCGTTTCTTCATCCAATCCAAAGCCTCCTTCCGGCTGGCGGTGAACAGTCCCGACGCCTTGTCGTATCCCTTGACGATAAAGGCTATCTTCTGGCCGGACAAGGACCGCAAAAACCGGTAGCTGTTGGCTATCTTTTCTTTGTCTTTTAAATCATCTCTGGTGTTTACATGGTTTTCTTTGTTGATGCCGAATTCGTAGATGGGGATTATGCCCTTGATGTTGCCGATGTAGGTTATGGCACAGGGAACGTCGTAATGAGTCTCAATCCCGGCCAGGGGTTCCTGCACTATCAGCTTGTTTTGTTCGGCACGAATAACATCCTGCCAATAATCCCGTTCCGCCATTAACTCCAAGGCTTTTTGCTCATCGTAACCTTCAATGAATTTTTTCAAGAAATCCATACTCTCACATCTCCTTTTTGATTAATAATTTTTATTTTTGTTGAAATATTTTGAAATTCTTTTTTTGTTTTGCTTTAATTGGCTTTTTGGATATTTTTATTCATGAGCCTTTTTCTCGTTTTCTAAGCAAAAATTTGCAGCCTGGCGATGTTTTTGAAGGGAAGGATGGTTTAAATAAAGTTGTCATTCAGCCTCTTTAGTTCTTCGGCTTTTTTGTCATTGTCAGTTTTTATCTTCTGATTGACGATGATTTTCTTTTTGGTGCCCTGGGCGGAAGGGCTGGAAGGAGTTTGGGATTTGGACCCGGTTTTTGCCTGCTGCCGGATCTGTTCCGGCTTTTCTGTTTGTTGTTTTGAATGGTCGTTGGTTAAACTGTTTGAATGGTCGTTTGTTTGCGGCGGTTCGGGTGCTGGCCGGATAGTTTGGGCTTGTTCCGGAACGTCCCGCTCGGGAACGGTGTCTGCCCGCACCAGCCCCATTTCCGGCGGGGTCTCTTTGTTTTTTTTCCAGAATGAAAAAAAGCCCCGGCTTTTTGAGGCTTCCTGTTTTTTGGTCAGTTCCCGGGCCCGCTCCCGCCAATCGTCCGGAACAAAAGCCCCTACAGCGATGCCCGGCTTGCAGGGATGCCCTTCCCTGGTCAGCTTGTGGATGAAATGGAACCTGGGCAGCCCGTCCTGGATGTCCGTCGGCCTGATCCGGTAGTTTTCGGTTTCGGTGTCCCTGTATGTCTTGGGGAAAAAGTCGGCCAACACGTCCCCGGCGTAGGTGTTCTCCCGCCTCATCTCCCAGTCCTTGCCCAGCTCTTTGGCAAAATATTCGGCATCTTCGTTGGATAATCCGCCAAAGGATATTTTATTCCGGCAGTTGGTCAGTATGGCCGTCCTGATGGATTTGCCCGACAAGTCACCTGTGGAAATCTCTAACTGAGAAAAAGATTGCAGGGCAAAGATTCCTGCCACCCGGTATTCGGCCGCTATTGACAAAAACCGCTCTGTGTCCGGGTTTATGTACCGGGACATCTCGTCTATGATCAGGTAATGGGGTATCCTGGTCCGCTCGGTCCCCGGCCGCCTGAAAGCCGCCGACTGCAAGTGCATGGTGATGAATTGGCCAAAGGCGTCCCCGGACCGTCTCAGTTTACCCAAAGCCGTGTTTACTCCCAGTATGCCCCCTTCCGCCATGTGCTGGTCCAGGTTCAATCCCGTGTCCCCGTTGATGATGGGACTCAGGTGGCTGTTGGAAAAAAGATTCTCAAGCTGGGCCCGCAAGCCCAACGAGAATTCACGCCATTTGTCTCCCGTCCGCCCCTTCATCTCGTGTACGAAAAAACTGTGCAGGTCCGGGTCTGCACCGCTTCGTTCAAGGAGCAAAGTTTCTTTTTTGAGGATTTCTTCGTCCCGCAAGGCTCTTAATACGCTTATCATGTCCAGGTTGTCACCGTGGTTGGTTTTCAACAGTTTTATGAAGTTCCTGGCCGTAAGCTCCTGTACGGTTTGGAAAAAGGCTTCCTGTTTCCCGAACATGCTCTTCAGTACTGCCACTGTCGCTTCCGCCACATCGTCCGCAGGCCCTTTCATCAGGTTTACCCGGTCGCTTTCTTCCGGGGCTTCCAGGGCAGGGTCCAAATGGTAGGCTTTCATTCCCAACTCACGGGCCAGGTCTACTGTGAATTTGGCCACATCGCCTTTGGGCTCGACAACGCTCAGCCCGCATTTGTAGCCCCGGGCTTTGGCCATCAGTATTTGGTAGATCAAGGGCTTTATTAAGGTCGATGTCTTACCGCACCGGGTAGGACCGACTATGATGGTGTGGGTGAATACGTCCTCACCGCCCCACATTAGTCTCGGCAATCAGCATCACCTCTTTTTTTTTCATTTATTTTTGAATTCGATTTCTTCTCCAAGGTCGAACACAATCAGGTCGATTTTCTTTGCATCTCTTTTTTTGAACAGGTTTTTTAGTTTTTGAAAAGGACTTTTCTGGATAGGACTGGCTTTGGTGTAGATTTCCAGACCCCTGGTTGTGACCGGATTGAACCGCCGGTATATTCGCTGGTGCAAAAAGGCGGCAACTAAGGACATAAGTATAAGCAGAAATTGAAAAAAGGCCAACAATACGCTGTCCTTTCCCCATTGGCTTTCCGCATGTTTCAAGGCCATCCACCCCAGCGAAAGTAAAAGGGCTGGAGAATAGAGAAAGCTAAGCCTGGATTTTGCGATTAATGTCCGGTATATAAGCATGTAGCAGGATATGGCGAACAAAAACAACGGGATTATATACGGCAAGTGCCGGTATTTGACCGCCCCTATCCCGCTTGCGATTGCCAGCACCATTCCCAATATGTCGATTATGATTCATCACCCCTTTCTCTATTTGGGAATAAAAAAAATAAGCCCCTTTGGGGAGGCTTTTTAGATATATGCCAAAGGGGGTGAGCCCCGGCATTTTTTCACCGGCACCATACGCTCCGACCAGGTCCGGCGGCTTCGGCAAAGAGCAAGGAGGTGAGCCGCAACTCTCTGCCGCTGCTGATTTTATTTTAGCAAACATTAGCATGGTTGTGAAGATTATTTTTGTGTTTTTTTGCTTTTTTTTGTAGATTTTGTCAAATGAACGCTCGTTTAAAATGAGTTTAACCGGTGCAGTATATTTTTCGGTCCAATTGAAATATTTTTGGCGTCAAACAGCCTTGCTGGGTTTGGTTTTCTGCTTTTAAAAAATCGTTCATGCGGGAGTCGATCATGTCCAGGTGATGCAGCAGTTCCGCCTCTTTCAGCATGGGCCGCTTGGGACTCCCCCACTCCGGGTTTTGATGATGCGAAAGGATTATGTGCTGCAACAGAAGTTTTTGCTCATCGTCCAACCCTTCAGCCCTTTCTATAATGCGTATCCCTATGGCTATGTGGCCCAACAGTTCCCCCTCAAGGCTGTATTCGGTTCCCAACCCCGTATTGTCGGCTTGGTATTCGTATAGTTTGCCAATATCATGCAGGATTATTCCCGCATACAAAAGGTCCGTGTTGACCTGGTACAACGTGGATAACCGCTCCGCCGCCAACAGCATGGTCGTTGTATGGTGCAACCACCCCCCCATGTATGAGTGATGGTTGGTTTTGGCGGCTGGATAGTACATGATTTTTTCTTTGTGTTCTTCGATGATTTTTGCCACCGCTTGTTTTAAACTGTCGTTGGAAATGGCTTCGATGAACCGGCACAGTACCGCATACATCTTTTCTACCGGCACCGGAGCTTTCGGGATGATGGCGTCCAGGTCGTAGTCGTCGTCTGCTTTGGCCCTGCGGATTCTGTTGATTTTTAACTGGAGCACGCCTTTGTATTCTTCTACATTTGCGTCGGTTTTGACTATTTCGCTTTTTTGTGGCATTTCGCCCAGCAAGGATTGGGATATGTCCCAGACTTTGGCGTTAATTTCGCCGCTTGAATCTACCAGGGTCAGGTCCAGGTACTTTTTCTGTTCCTTGGTTTCTTTTTCAGCTATGTCTTTTACGGCAAAGTAACCGATGATGCTCTGGCCTTTCTCCAGGTCTTTAATCATCTATCCACCCCCTTCTTTTTCTGCTGTTTTTGCTCGCCTGCGTTAAGAACAAAAAAATAGCACCCCTCGGCATAGGTATTGTATGGTACTTTTGCTTTTTTGAGATTGCAGTTTGGAAATTCGTAGTGTTTGCAGTCAATACAACGCTTGTCGAGGGCCTTTTCCACACAAAAAACCTCCTTGTTTATTTCTTCCATATTTTTAACACCGCTGTTCCAATTTTGCCTAACGGGTCCTTTACTGTGATTTTCACATTGTTTAGTCCGTTAGCCAAAGATATATTAACTTGTTGGCTCAATGGCACAGGTTTGTTGGAAATTATCACGGAACTATTCCTGCTTACCGAATAAACTAGTTGCTCTACGGACAATTCGTCGTCAATGTCCAAAAACAATGTTTCGGCTGAGGAAGATGTTATGCTTTTGTTGTTTCCCCACCATGCCGTTACTGTTGGCGGCTGGTTACTAGCTTCTGCCGCCCACTGGGCTGCGGTTTTGCCGTTGTATATTGTTTGCTGGACGGCTTGCTCGGCAAGATTGCGGGCTTCTGTGGCTTTGGATGATGCTTCGACAGCTTTTGAAGCAGTTATCGCTTTCTGTTCGGCATTTTCTGCAGCCAGTTTTGCTGCTATGGCCGGGTCGTCCGCTTTGTTGAACCTGATTATGCTGGACCAGTTGCTGCTTACACCATTAGCCGTAGCCATACACCGAACATAAATACTTGAATTATCAGGTATGGATGTCGGAATATTCCAATTATAACTAGTAGATGTAGTAGTCACTATGTCCTGCCAATTTGTTGCACCGTCTAATGAGTACTGCCAACGGTAAGAAATAGTGCCACCGCCGGTTACAGAACTATTTGCAGTTAGTGTAACATTGGTTTTATTATTACTACCTGCTACCGGAGAGGATATTTGAGGAGTAGAAGGAACATATTGATATGTGATCTCAAGGTATTGATTGGCTGTGTAAAGATAAGATCCAAAAGTAAGGGCAGTAAATTTATTTGACGAAACGTTAGCTCTAACATCAAAAAATTTGCTATATGAACGATTTCCTCCGAAATAATCGCCGAACCAATCAAGAACATTTATAGAATACCACGTATACGATGTAGGTAGATCGTAAAAATTATCATTGTAAATAGATAACCATTTTTTGTAATCTGAACCATTATATGCGTTTTCATAACCATCGTCACGATACATATATAATTTAAGATAAGCACTAGTTATTTTTATATTATCCGGCAGCGACAAATTAAAAGAAGCATAATTTCTAGTATAAGTTGTACTATATGTATTATAACCTCCATACATTGTCCATTCTGCATAGGCCGATATTTGCCAGTTCGAGTTATAAGTGCCCAAATGGGTTCCATTTAGTCTATAATGCTCATATTTATCTCTAGTAACCGGGATATTAACCGTAGCTGCTTTCGCTTCCAAAGTAAAAAGCGGCGACATTAAACTTGATAACATAAACAAAAGAATGAATAAACCTTTGATAAGTTTATTTTTCAACATAATAGCGATACGCAGGCTTATTATCCTGCGTCTCTTTCCTCCCTTCATGCAGATATTTTAAAAACGGCTGAAAAGGAGTAAATATATCCTACTTACAGCCGTTTTTCTTTTTTAACGAGCGCTCATTTTAAGTTGGTGATCAGTTCGGCGTTAAGCCCATATCTCTCTAGTATTTCAGGATCAATGGGTTCCTCGGTTTCATAAATTACAAACCTTATAATGTTGCCGTCGTTGTGGTATTCGATTAGTTTGCCGTTTATTTCTCTGCGGAAATACACCAAAGCAGTAACATACATCTCGCCAGTAATCTTATAAAGCATGCCTCTCTCTCACTCTTTCTCACTTTTTCCAGATTTTAATTATCGCTTCGCCTATATTGCCAGATGGGTCTTTGACGTATACGGTAATAGTGACTAACCCTGTGGCCGCCAGGCTCCTTGTTATTGTGCCATTGGCTGGTATGGGTTGCCATGTAGATTTGTCATAGCTATAAACCAGTTCGTCCTGGCTGTATATATTGTCTTTGGCTTTGATGGTTAATTGGACGCTATCACCGGTAATTATAGAGGCTTTGTTATTTACAGATATATCTACTACTGGCGGGGTGTTGTCCACTATTACATAAAATTCGGTTTCTTCCCCCGGGGCTTTATCTGCCGTTAGACTCCTGATTCCTACCAAGTGATAGCCTTCGCCTGGCGGTAAGTTGAGTTTTCTAACGTCCGTTTTATTGTAGATTCGCCCAAAATCACTTTCTCCTATTCTTACTTGATAGTAAGGGTTGGTGTTGGCTGTCAGGTCCAGTTCTAATGTGTTTTTATTGGCGTTATAGATAAGTTTGTTGTCTTTGATCTGCCCCACTATTTCGGCTCCACTCTTCTCCCGCAAGGCAAAACCATTGGGATTATTACCCGATACAGTATTAGCAGGTTGAGGAGTGGCTGGTACATCCTCTGGTCTTAGGTAATATATGGTTTTGGAAGCTACGCCTGTGTTGAAGTTTTCGTCAATAACCTTTACCGTGATCTTATAGAAGCCGGAAGGAGGTTGGTTGTTCGTGTAATATTTACCCAGGTCATATTGGTAGTTGCTGATTTGGCTATAAGGGATGTTTTCTACTCCCTTACCATCATTATGACTGACGGAATATTTTAATATATGGGCTGGTGTTACGTTATCTACAGCAAAGATGTTGAGATTGAGTATTTTGTTGGTCGTTAAGGTTTCTCCTTTGTTTACATCCAGGGTCACTACGGGAGCACCAACGTCGGTATCCAGGATGGCAAATGTGTTACTTACTATTACAGGCGGATTGGTTTGGGTCGGAGTCCAGAAGGTATTAAGTTGCTTTCCGTTGATCCAGATTTCTTGGATTTCCGGACTACTGTATCCGTAGGGTATTATCCCTATTTTAAGCCTGCTATTACCTTTAACCGTCGCTGGTGCGTTCCATGTCCAGTCTTTCGTCATGGGGACAGTGATGATTTCCTGCCAGTTGGTCCCGTTATCCTCTGATTTATACCGTTTTACGTTAGCAAAGAGAAATAGAATTTTGTTGTAAAGCGTTTCTTCCAGGTTAAACGAAACGTCCTGAGATACTTGGAAGTGGTCTTGAGGTATGTCTTTAAATATGCCTTGAACAGAGTTGTGCGTGAATTTATAGATGTACTTTCCTATTGACTGGCCACTATCCTTAAAGAAAGTGTTAAACTGGTTGTGCCCGTATATAAGATTGTTTAAAACCGTATTTAGTTCTAAAGTACCTCCACCGGCGTTGGACCACTTGATAGGTCTGCTGCTGTCAAATCTAACATTCGAAGCATTTATCGTCAGCTTTGAATTGTTTGTAGCAGCATAGCCGTTGTGGATCATGTCACCCATAAAAATCGCTTCATTGGATGCTATAACCAATGAACCCTGAATATTCAATGTGACATTCCCACAACTTCCATTTTTGGATTTTATATTAGTACCGTATTTGCTGTTAAAATCAAAAACGTTGCCCATTCCTGAATTGTTAATTCTATATATCTGGCTGCCATTTAAAGTCAGATCCGATGACGCATTTATGATAAGATCGCCAGGGCTCCCCCCTGTACCGGGGCTGTACGTTCTTCTGTAGTAGCCTGTTGAAGAAGGTGCTCCTCCGTCGTAATCAATATTAGCTCCTTTGCCTCCAGCACCAATTTCGGCTAACTTGATGCTTAAAACAGTTATAGTACTTGGTAAATTTAAAACAAAATTACCGCCTTTGCCGCCGTGACCTCCACCATAATTGTAAAAGACATTATCCTCACCGGAATAAGAGCCATGGGCATATTTTCCACCATCGCCGCCTTTTCCGGTTACTAAGTTATACTCATTGGCAGGCTTTGATAATGAATTGTTAACTGACAGTGTAAGTGTACCGCCTTTTCCGCCTGCACCACCTCTATAAGAAACAGTTGAACTGTTACCAGAAGTTCCACCATCGCCACCAATATTGCCATCACCTGTTTTTATAACCGCACCTGAATAAAGATTTAGGTCCTTGATACTTAGTGTTATATTTCCACCGTCGCCCCCTTCGCCGCCACTTAAACCGGATGAAGGACCGCTTCCCCCTAATGATAGACTTCTTACAGATCCACCTTTACCTCCATTACCGCTCAATATTCGTCCCGAACCATAAACATTCAAAATGGTATTAGGACCTGTTATATTAACACTTCCTCCAGTACCACCTTTTTTGCCAACGGGATAGCTATAATTGTAATAATATGAGTCGTATGTAGCATCAACACCGTTATATGGTTGGATTGATCCGTGTATATCAATTGTGCCACAATTAGTAAAGTTAATAGTTCCCGGTATGCCTGCGTTGCCGCCAGTACCGGCTCGGTTACTCCCGGAATAATTATGGGCCGTTATTCTGCCAGGATTGCCGGGAACACCTGTTTTTATACTGCTTGTACTATCAATCAAAACGTAGTTGCTGTTAGAAATATTTACGGTCCCAGAGTTGCCGCCATTGCCAGCAGCAACTGAATTATAATAAACATAAGCATCGTTACCTTTGAATCCATTGCCTGTTTGAATCAAACCATTGTTCGTAACTCTAATATTTATCCCGTTTAAATTTATTTGCCCTGACGAACCTCCACTCCCCGAGTTGCAGTCAGTCATAACTCCGTCACCATGTTCACCGCCAGGTCCTGTATTGATTTGGGAATTATTTATATCCAAACTATCAAAAAAAAGGGTTAAGTTCCCACTGTTTGCCCCTGAACCGCCTGACCAACGACCATATGAACCTGAATAGTAAGGGTGACCTTTGCCCCCTTTACCTGTTGTGATATGTCCGTTTGAATTTATGTTGATATTTTGAGCATAGATAATAATATCCGTGCCATTTGTAGGAGACATACTTCTAAATATCTTGTAATAGTTGTCATAATAATTATAACCATCAGCTCCGTTGCTGCTTGTTATTTTTCCTCCGTTTTTGATTACAAGGTTTTGTTGCACATAAATCGTTGCAACCTGATCCACTACTAACGTTCCCCCGTCTATCGTCAAGTTGCGAAAATTTTTGTTACTGAAAGTACTTATATTGCGTGTGTTTGTTATTGTTACGTCCCCTGCTGAACCATTTCCGTAAGTACTGGCCTGAACGGTGTTAATGCTAATATTAGGACTGATTGTTAATAAATAAACAACTACAGTAAACAATGTTAATTTTCTTAAGATTCTTCTAAATACGACAAACATAAAAAACTCTCCCTTCTTTTCTTTTGAGTTTTTTCTAGTGCAAGTTTTTATTTTTTAATACGGCTGGAGGGGTCTTGCCGCAAATTTTACCCCTACGGCCGTTTGTTGTTTATAAACGAGCGTTTGTTTGGACCCACTTAAACTAACAACCCTTTTGCTTCCAGTTCCTGGATGTATGCTTCCAGTACTTTTATTGTCTCTGATTTTAGAAAATACTGGCAATCATCAGAGGGCATGTAGTACCCAATATAGTTCGCCTTTTTCTCCAGACATCGCTTCTCTTTAAAGGAAAAATTTGCACAATCTAAACATCTGTATGCTTTTCCACGGACCATCAGTACAAATACTCCTTTCTTGAATTCTTGAAAATGAACGGTCGTTAGATTTTTTTATTTTTCATCCTCTTCCCTTTCTTCTTCATCTTTTTCCCATTCTCCTTCGGGCTTTTCAGGCTTGATCAGTTTTAGGTCCGGCTTGTCGTCAGGCAAGGCCAGGTCTTTGCTCAGCACAGGAAGTATTTGTATAAAGTCACGTCCCGGCTGCACCCGGTCTATTTCTTCCTGCACCTCGTCCTTGAAACCCTGCCAGGTTAAAACAAAGGCGTTGTAACCGCTGTTCCGATGTTCGCTGATTGTGAGTGTCCTGGCCAGCATTTTCAAGGCGGTCAGGTTGCGTCTCAGGTAGTTGCAAATTAAATAATCTTCTTCCCCTATTTTTGTATACATGGAACCAAAACCGTAACGGTTGCTCATATGTCCAACAAAACCAAAATTGCGATGTATGTAGTGCCATATGTGCATGTTCGTGCTGTTTTTCAGCATGGTTACTCCTAAACTGAATGAACCCAAACCTGCAAAATAATCAACAAGTGGTATCAGGCAAAGCTCGTTTACGAATACTTGCTGGCGTTGCAGTTCGCTTAATAAAGACTGGTAAGCCTCAGTCTTTTCCAACGGTTCTTTGGCATCGTAAAGTATCAAGCTGCTGTACCTGTTTTCACCAAGTTCGCTCACAAGTTTTGCTAGTGTGCTTTCCTTTATGGTTACGCCCATCCTGTATGTCTGATATATTTCTTTGTCGGGTGATATTAAGCAGCAGTGCATAATGGATGATGGATTGATGTTGTGTTTTTGTTTGGCTTCCTGGGCACTCATAAATCTCCAGCCAGCTTTCGCCAGGTGTATGCAAATGCGGCTTACATCAACTCTTTGCACCATATCCCAACCGCTCAGCTTCAAGTCCCTGGCTCTCCGTCTTTCCTGCTCCTTTATCACACCGATGCTTACCAGTGCGTCGATCCCTTTTTCGCTTATTTGCAAAACGGCATGGTTCCTTCTTCCTTGCGGAGTCACAGTGTAGCTCCTCTCAAGATAGCCACGCTCAACTAAACGCTGCATCCTCGCCATCCCGTAGTTCTTGCCCGTGTAATACGCATCGGCTATGTCTATAGCCCTGACAGCCTGCAACTGGTATATGGCACTCAGTATTTTTATATCTCTATCCACCAGGTTCATCTTGTTTCCATCAAGTCCGTATATCATTAAAATTTCCATCCCCCTTTTTTTAGCTGTGTCTTTGTACGAGAAACATTTAAAAATACAAAAGACTGTCTACCTTCTTGTCGGTTTTCGATGTCGGCTGTAAGGAGGGCGTTTCGCTCTATGAGCGAAACCCCCTCCTTACCTCTCGCTCTTAGAGCGAAAAGAAGTGCTTTTTTCTGACAATTCACGAAACCCTTGTGGCTCAAGGGCTTGCTGGTTTTGAAAAGACATAGTTGCAACATGTATCGATTGACATAGCAACGACTTTTCGTTTATTTTTTTTTTATGCCATTGTGAGTGCATGTTACAATGTCAAAATTGCATCAGTTGCATATATGTTTCTATACGCCATTTTTTAGATAAAATTGGTAATACTTGAAGTTTTTGTATTGAATTCAGGGGTATTTTTTGGGCTTTTTGTGTCCTCCTCCGGTGGACTATAGTAGAGGTTTCGTATCGTTTTGCCCGGTATACTGCTTCTGATTATTTGAAATTCAGTGGCGGTCAGGTCCTTAATTCTGTATATAGTATCAAGAGTTTTGCTTGATAATGCTTTGCGGTACGGAACAATGTAAATCATGGTGCGGTCGGCATCTTTTTGAATTTTCGCTTCTTCCTGGCACAGTGCAACATGGTTCCAGGAATCGTCCTTTATGAGAAAGCCCTTGATGCTGTTTATTAAAAAAGACTTTGATCTGTTGTCAAAGTCGAACTGTTTTGTAAACGGGGAAAGATAGTATTTTATAAACAGGGCGACCGGTTCGTTGTATGAGTGTTGCTTCATCTTTTCGGCCACATCCCTTATCCTGGCGGAAAAGAAGGCTTTGCAGTCCAGGTAGTCCTTGTAGCCATCCTCTATGACTTTCCCGCTGTAGCTCGGTATGAATGGCAGCAGTCCCTCCACTTGTATTATGCACATTTCCTGTTCTTCAAGCCAACATCCGAAGGCATCGTAGGGATAAGATACGGCAATTCCGGGGAAAACCCCTTGCTCAACAAGATAGTTTATTTCCGACCAGGTTCTTTTGTATGCTTCCACAAGCCTGGCCTGAGCTTTAAGAACTTTTTTTTCCAACTTTTCTGCTTCCTCTATGCAATGCTTTATAATTTCGTTTTCATAAAAATCCATGAAATTTGCCTCCTTACATTTTCACTCTACAGAAAAACATCAAGGCCGTTCAAAAGCACTTCTTCCGCAGGTGAAATAATCTTTTGTTTTGTTTCGGTTTTGTCTCCTCCGACATAAGTAACGCCGCCACTTTCCAGCATCTCCTTGATGGCCTTGAGTTCACGCTTGATTTCGAGAATCTCAAGGTGGTTGTCTTTATAAAATTTCAATGCCTCGTTTATAAAAGCACTCATTTCTCCGTTTTGTTTCTTCCTTTCAAGCATTTCCGCCACTTCCGGGTCATTGACCCTGAAACTTATTTTTACGTCTCTCATTTCATTTTTCCACCCCCCTCTTGTCCGACAGCCGGAGCCCTTGTCTTTTCTGGCACGAAGGCCGTTTTTTCTGCATTTTGTCGGACAAAGCGTCTCTCTCTTTGTCCGACAGCCGAAACCGTTGTCGCACAAGGCTTGAACGATACTTTTTTTAAACTTTGTCGGACAAAAAACAACTGGAAATTGAAAGCCTTGAAAATCTTGTCGGACAAAATTACAAAAAATCGCCTTCTAGCCCTTGTCCCGCAAGACTTCCGGCTGTCGGACAAAGTACCGTGATGAGTGTCGGACAAAATTCGCAAAAATCAGCCTCTAGCCCTTGCGGGACAAGGCTTCCCGTTGTCGGACAAGATAACTGGTAATTAACAGTCTTAAATAATCTTGTCAAATATTTTGTCGGACAAAATCACGAAAAATTGCCTTCCATCCCTTGTCCTGCAAGACTTCCGGCTGTCGGACAAAGTTACGCCTTTCCTTCTCTGGCTTCTTTCAATTCGACGGCTCTGGCCACTTCCAACATACCCAAGGCGTTGGCGAATTGACTGTTTTCGATTATGACCGGATCGTTTGTCATTACGGCTTTTATCTTTTTGCTGATATATTCGTCCTGCATGACTCCCCCGGCAAAGATGAGCTTGTTTGTAAACCCGATTTGTTCGCCCAATGTCTGGGTGACCCCATCAATTATACTCCTTACCATTTCGTCTTTGGCATTGTTACGGGCTTCCTCAAGGTTTATTTCCCTGCCGTTGTAGCTCACAACCGGGAACCCGTTCATTACCCGGTCCAGTGCCGCCGGAATCAGTTTACTCCCCGTTTTCTGGAAAAAGAATTCATCTATGGCTTTTTCCACAAAGTTCATGCCCAGCTCCAGAGTCGTTGAATATCCGCTGATAGGCTGTATCCTTTTATCACTCGTTATTTCAAACATCAGTATTTCCGTAGTTTTGTAGCCTATCTCCACTATGACAAAAGATTTTCCCGGCTGGGCCAGTTCCGGATTTTTTTTCAAGAGGTGGTAAACCACAGCCGCACCCTGCGGGAAAACTGTTACTTTATCAAATTTTATGATATGAAATTTTTCTTCCCCCACAAACTGCAAAACGGCGTTGAATTCCATCAGGGCCTTCCTAAAGGATTCCTTTTGCTCGGCAGCATACAACAATGGCGGACCGGTTACGATATGTACCGGCTCATTGTTATTTTCGTTCAAAATGGCAAAGGCTGCCGCTAAAAGCACCTTGGTTGACGGGTTGTCTATTTTATTTTTTTCAAAAGGGCTGGAGCAGTCTCTTGCTTCTTTCCGGGCCAGGTTGCCAATAAAATATTGCTTCTCCACTCCGCCCTGACTGATAATCACATGATCCCTGCTCTTTTCGTTCGCTCCAAAAAATGTCGATAATTGTCGGTTTACTCCCGTACCGACTGCCGTTCTGATCAGTATGGACTTACCTGCCTCGTTAATACCTTTTACAAAACCATAACCCAGGTCAATAGCAATTTTGAACATAATTTATTACCTCTCTTTCTTTAGAATAAGTTTTGTTAGTTTTTTCTTGATGCGACTTAAGGCGTTGTCGATACTTTTAGTTCCTACGCACAAAATCTGCGACATCTCTTCATAGGTCTTTCCTTCCATTCTTAACAAAAGCACGTTTTTCTCTAAATCCGAAAATTGCCTGAATATCGCCTGGTTTAGTTCCAACGAGCACTCTTTTTGAAGATATATAGACTCAGGACTTGTGGAACAACTTAGTTTAATTTCTACTTCTTTATACTCGGCTTTTTCCCGGTTGCTTAGAATGTGCTCCATACTAACAGCCGTGTTGTCTGCAATTCTTGCCTGTCTTTTCCATTTTGCCAATTCAGATATTATTTCTCTTCTCGCACAAAGACAGATAAAATTCTTAAGCGTTCCTTTATCTTTGTTCCAGGTTTCGATTGCCTGCATTGCACCGATGTAGGCTATTTGCAATATATCTTCTTTATCGTAGCCCTTTATAAAAAAGCGACTGACCAAAAACAAAAGCAAACCCCTGATGTGTTCGCATAAAAGTTCAAGATACGCCGGGTTTTTGGTGGTTCTATACTTTAACAACAACATCTCTTCTTTAAAATGACTTGCGTTATCTTTTGTTGCAAAAACTATTGACAGACAAAACACCCCCCCAGCTCAAACGGACGTTTTTATTTTTATTTTTTCTGTTTTATCATTTTCTTTAGGTTTTCCGTAGTAAAAACCCTGGGCCAATACTATACCCAAGTTTTTTATAAATTCGTGCTGAGACTCCGTTTCCACTTTTTCAATGATTATCGGCAGTTTTGTTATTTTGAGCTGGTCTATAAAGGAATTGTCGTTCTTTATCGCCTCAATTTCCACCTTAAGTCCGTTTACGCCCACTTTTAGCCACATTTCAAGCGTATGGGGGGTTACATCATCCGCCCAAACAGATAGTCCCCTGGCCTGCATACTTTGCACCAAAGCCCTTGTCTGTTTAAAATGAGGAGCCAGGCTTAACTCCCACTCCACAAGCTCTAAGCCCCCGTTCCAGCTAATCGGTAACCTGCACAAATAAGGCAGGGTATAGAGAGTAACGTTTACAGTGAACTACCCACCGCCTGTAGAGGCGGGGGCTTCCTGTTTCATCGATCGCTGCCTTTTTTCAGAAGGTCTTACGCAATCTCATTCAGGCGTGACTTCGGGCGGTTCCCGCCCTACAAAATATCTATATATCTATACTCTGGCAATCTTTTCAAGTCCCCGCTCCAGGATCAATTTGGCACTTACCAGATCCCGGTCCATCACCAGGCCGCAAGCTGGACACTCGTGAATACGGATGCTCAAGTCTTTTGGGACATTCTCCCCGCAAAGGCAAGTTTGGGAAGTCCCTTTGGGGTCCACCAGCACAAAAACCTTACCGTACCGCTGGCATTTATACCCCACATATTTCTGAAACTGGCCCCATCCTGCATCATAGATGCTTTTTGCTAGTCGGTGATTTCTGACCATGTTTTTAACCCGGAGATCTTCCATGACCACCACATCGAATTGTTTCACGATTGCCGCACTGGTTTTGTGCAGGAAATCTTTCCTTTGGTTAGCGATCTTGGCATGGATCTTAGCCACCTTTTCTTTAGCTTTCCCTCGGTTGTTGGAACCTTTCTTTTTGCGGGAAAGCCGCCGCTGTGCCCTGGCCAGCTTTTTCTCCGATTGGCGAAAATATTTTGGGGGATCGACTATGGTGCCATCTGAAAGAGCGGCAAAATGGGAAAGTCCCATGTCAATCCCCACCACGTTTTTGTAAACCGGCACCGGTTTTGTTTCAGGGATCTCCGCCGTCAAATTCACATACCACTTGCCCCCGTGATATTTGACGTTGACCCGAGATACGGAACCTGCCGGAAACTCCCGGTGGGCCTTTATCTTCACAAAGCCGATTTTTGAAAGAAAGATGAATCCCGGTTGGCTGAAAGTTTTCTTCACGGCATCCACTTGGGGATAGGTGAAAGAACGGTAGTGATCCCGATTTTTGAACCTTGGATACCCTGCCTCTTTAGCGAAGTACCGTTGAAAAGCAAAATCCAAGCGGTGCAAAACATCCTGGAGTACCTGGCTATGTACCTTTTTATACTCAGGATTGGCCTCAACAAAGATGGGGAGGGCGTTTTGCTGCTGGCAGTAAGTAAGACCTTGCCCGGATTCTTTGTAAGCGGTTTTCCTTTCGTTCAGGGCATGGTTGTAGAGTTTGCGGCAGAGTTTTAAGATGTAGAACAATTTCTGTTCTTGTTCGTGGATAGGGTGAATCTCAAATCGGTAGACAAACTGCATCTTCTCACCTCTTTTCCCCTTGGGATTCGATATATTTTTTTAAGATTTCCAATGTTGCTCCACCAGTGGTTAGGAGACAATAGCTTTGGGACCAAAAACATTCCTTCCAGAGTTGCTGCCGGACCTGAGGAAACTCCTTTTTGATGAGGCGGGAAGATGCACTCTTGAAGGCGTTGATGTATTTGGACAGGACTGTATTGGGATGAGTTTTGAAGAGGATGTGGATATGATCCCGGTCATGATTGTATTCCAAAAATATGACGTGATGGTTCTTGCCAATGGTTTCCCCGATCTCCCGGATGCGGACGGCAATGGTGTCATCAATTACCTGGCGGCGGTATTTGGTAACCAGGACTAGGTGATAAGTGAGCAAAAATACCGAATGATTATTCGTGTCAAATTGTCGCATAGAATCAACCTTTCATATGATTACGACTGATTCTATTGTATCACAAATAAGTTTTTTTCTAGGAATGGACGGCGATTCATCCCCTCCCTATAGAGGAAGGGGACTTCTCGCTGGTTATGTTAAATGGAAATCCGTTACTTTCTTCTATGCATTGCAGAATGGCGTGCAGCTCCCTCCTTAAAAGGGTGTTTCTATTCTTTGCGTTAAAATATTCCCTTATATCACACCCCGGTTGGCACAACCTTTCTTCAAACACTTTTTCACCGGTTAATATGTTTACAATAGGCTGCCCTACAGTTTTGATTAACAATGGCAACACCTTCTTTCTTTTGCTTATAAATCCAGTGCGAGAAAACCTCGGAATTCATAGAAAATCAGGCAGCGGAAACCCCGGAATTCATTCCGGGGAGGAAGCCGCCGTTCCTCCTTTCGCATAGAAATACACTTGCTCTTTCAAGCAGTTTTAGTTTTTTGCAGCTAACCGACGGACTTACTCTTGTCCCGTCCAGTTTCCTTAAATCAAAATACCCGCTGGCCCTGCGACCAAAGATGAAACACTCCTGTCCTTCGTACAGCACCTTGTCAAACAGTTGGTATCCAAGCAGGTATTTCGGTGCTTTGTTCGCTTTCCGAATCCCTCCCTTGATAGGGTTTGCCTTATGAAGCTGCCTGTTCTGTTTCCGTACCTGTTTGAAGTAGTACCAGGTGTTGTCAGGTTGTGCTTGCGGATTGCCGCTGACACAACGAGCGTCGGTCCGGTGGTTCTTCTCTAAATTGTGAGCTATCCTGGTGTGTTTCGTAATATATCCGTAAGTGAGTTCTGCGTTCGGATATATCGACTTTAGTCTGTTGTAGACAGCCCTTCGCATGATTCCCATGAAAGCTGCATCCCGGAAACTCTGCCCTCTCTTTAGGTTTAGTTTCAGTTTCCCTGCGTGGTAGTCTTTGTGACATTGTTCGCACAGGGTTATCAGGTTGTTGGGAGCATCGCCCCCGGTTTTACGGCTTTCTATGTGGTGTACGTTCAAGACCTTGTTCCTGCATCCCGGTCTACCTTGACACTGATGACCGTCTCTCCACAGGACGTATTCCCTGACATTCCAGAATCCCAACTGCTCGCCCTGCTGGTACTCGACACCGGATATTCCGGGATTCTTAATTTTTTGTATATCAAAACTAGCAACCTCAATGACTATTTTTGTTACCGGCAGTATTTTACATACCATCTGTATTGTTTTTATATGTGCCTCAACCTTGTTCCCAACCGATGGAGCCAGCCAACCTTCGGGCCTCCTGCGATTGTCAAACCTAGGCTTGCGGTATCTTGTCTTGCGATACCTCCTGCTTCTTCTTAACTCCCTTCGGTCTGCCAGCAGTTTTGTTATGTCGTTCCTTAGCTCGACTTTTGCTTCAAACAATACTTTCTTTTCAGTAGTGGCGGATAAACCTATTGTTTTGCTCCCGGCATCGACACCTAAGTTAATAGGTTGTTTATATCCGCTGGACCCGTATATGAGCTGGATGGTAAATGGTGTTCTCTTTACAACCCTGGCTTTCCCTTGTTTGAGCAATACCTTTGCTTTTCTCGGACTGCACGGCATCAAAGGTTTACCGTGTTTGTTTTGCACATAGACTAACAAATAGCCTACCTCCTTTCAGAGTTGATCACCCATCGCCAATGTTAGAAAGGCTTGTCGTGCCGACGGCACTGTTCCTACCCTCTCAGAACTGTTTAACCACCAGCGACAGTGCCTGGAGCTTGGGCTCGCACTCCAGGGTGTCGTGACCCTTCTAACGTAGCCCTTTCCAAGCTAAGGCTAGTCAACTAGAGGCTTACAAGCCTCGGACTTCAGTCCGGGGTGGTTGACTTTTGGGAACCCTGTAACACTACATGCCAATCTTCATACACCGTTCCCTGGGTTTTTAAAAGACCTGCACTGTAGTTAAATGTGCCGTTCCCAGTACCATTTGAAGTGTAAAACCTGGTCGTCCCTCCTTCCGTTCCTGTTCCTATAGCTTCAAAATGAACTATTGTTCCGCTGGGCACTTCGGTTATCGCCGCTTTGGTCCAGAATTCCTGCCGAATTGTTTTGTTCGTGCCATTAGTACGCTTTAACTCTTTTTCATTTGTTTCTGCTTGCGTTGACAAATATGGATACTTTAAGTCAATGCCCGACAGATCGCCAAAAGGACCTACGGTATCAATCAAAAACGTCACTTTTGTCCCCGCCTTCGCTGTCGGCAGTTGTTCCACGCTTGCTCCTTCGCTTATATAGAGTTTTTCTTGCTGCGGACTTATGATGCTTTCTATTCTCGGTCTTTCAAAGGCCAGGACTTTAAAGGCGAGTCTTTCCGATACCTCCGATTCTCCCGCATGGTCATCCTCAACCTTGACTTCCGCCGTAAAACTATAATCTCCGGTGCTCCACAACAAGCCTCCTTCCGTTTCGTTTTCTTCGTACCTCGTCAGGGTCGGGAGCTTATACTCCTGCAACGTTCCGGCCTGGCCGGTGATTTCTTCCGTCCAGATTATATCCCCGCCGGCGTTCCTGATGATGAAAGTAAAGGCCGCCTGGCCGTCACCGTCGGGGTCAACAAAAGACCAGATAAAAGTCGGTGTCGTCGTATAAAACCATCCCGCCTGCGTGGTGTCATTTATCACTGGTTTCAAAGGCTTTTTGTTGGCCTGCAGCACTATGCCCCTGTCGTTTTGATATACGATCTTCGGTGTAACTTTGATGTCCGTCGTGGATAGCTCCGCCTTCCATGCAAGGCTGTCGTTTTCACTTGGTAATTCGCCCCATATTTCTTTCAGGTCAAAAAACGGCGAGACTTTATCTAATGGCGTGTAATAGTTTCCTTCGATAAATTCCCCGTATATTTCGGTCCAGCTTGCGCCATTATTGGTAGTGTATTTTGCAGATATGATCCCGCTTTCGTTTTGCACTTTGAAGGTTTTTACCCAGGTGCTTCCCCCGTCGTTGCTGACGGACCACTCAACCGCAGTTCCGTCAGGTAGGATGTGATTGGCCCTCACCCTCAGCATGTCGGCACTTCTGGTAAAGGTTTTGGATACTATTTCCGCACTGGGCCTGTATGAGTCACCCTGCAATATCCCTTCAACCATAACGCTCAAACTTTCGTTTTTCACCATACTTGTCCCGTCGAAGGCGTAATAATCCACCTTGTTTCCATCCACCACAAGCATGTCGTGGTTGTCGGGCCTTATAGCCACGCCCGCAGGCTTGTTTAATCCCGATACGACGGAAAGGGCTGTAGACTGGCTCATGCCGGAACCGTCAAAAGTAAAGGTTTTTACCTGGTTTTCATCAATAACCGTCAGCCTGTCTTCCTGAACCGCCAGAGATTTTACATTGGTCAGTCCGTTAATGGCGAGAAAAGGTATTTGCTCCATATTGCTTCCGTTGAATCCGTACCATTTGACCGCATCCTTCTCTGCCACAACAAGCTCGTAATTGTTCAGGCCCGCAACAGCAACAGGATTGCTCAGTCCGCTTACACTCAATTCTTCGATTTTCACCATTTCCGATCCGCTATACCCATAGGTTTTTGCTTCGCTGCCCTCCAGTATTACATGAAGGTTGTCCATCATGGTGACGGATACGGCATCCGTCAATCCCTGCACGCTCAGGCCCGGTACTTCGCTCATCCCGCTCCCGGAAAAGGTGAAGGCGGTATATTTGTCCTGGCTCAATATCCCCACATCGGGAAACTCGTCAAGGACCGTAAACCCTACCGGATTGGTTACGCTTATTCTCAACAGTTCATTCTCCACCATTTTTTCGCCGTCGAACATGAAGTATTTCAGGCCGTTTTCCGTCATTACGGCATAGTTGAAGGATTCGTCCTTGGCAAAAGCCACTACGTTAGGGGCATTAACCAAGGGCAGCCTTACTTCCCGCTGTTCCGTATCAATATGGGCAGTCGTTTTTGTTTTGTCTATCATATTGTCAGTATCGGCATCGTTTATGGTATAGTTCCATTCCCTCGCCTCTGCCGTTAACGGAACAAACAAAACGGTCGTTAGAAATAAGGCTGCAATGAGAATCCGGCTATATTTGTGCAATATCAAATATCTTCCACCCCCTGCTTGTCTTGTGGCAGGATACGGCTACTTTGTTCTCCTTGTCATCAATGGCATAACGAATCTCCAGTATTATGCTTTTCCCGTCCCCGGCAATTACGGATGAAGATAGTTCCTTCATGCCGGACTTGCCTGTTATTACGTCTTTAAACCAACCCCCTGACATTTCATGGGCGTTTTTGGCCTGGCCTATCAGGTGCTTGCCTGCTTCCGCATATTTGCCTGCAAACAAGGCTTCGCTGAACAACCGGAAGGTTTCCTCGCACTTTTCCTTGTCGGCTGGAGAGGGTCTGCCCTTTTTGATGCCGGGTCCCGTCTCCTTGAGCTTATACACCTTCCAGCCGTCCTGTTTTATTAACTGCATTTCGTACCAATGAACGCTCGTTTCATTGGCAGGATTTACGCTTTCCACTTTCGCTCTCACCACAGCCCAGGCCGGGCCTAGAGAAAGCAGGTCCGCTTCCGTTTCAAGGACCAGGTGCTTTTTAGAAAGGTTTTGCTCCATGTTGGCCAAATTAAAAAGCACTATGCCTGTGGATAGTGCTTTTGCCTTTTCGATTTCCTTTCCTGCGACATACGCAAGAAAGTTTTTGGCTGTCTGCTCTATGTTTCTTTCATCGTTCGATGAAGCCAATAAGACAAAGGTTGTAAAGATTGACAATATAAGCAATATGCCGAAAACAACTGTTTTTTTTATCAAGAACGCATGCCTCCTTTTTAGCGAAAATTGAGCGAGAAGTCTCCACCTTCTATAGGGTGGAGATGAATCGCTCACAAATATAGTTGTTATTTCTATACATCAGTTCTAATTTTTCCGGATTGATTTGCTTATACTTATCTGACAATTGTAGATAGTTCCCATGAATGTCCTGAACATATACCCACTTGCCTGTAAAACCGCTTATAAAACCTGCCTCTGAAAGTTCATGAATATATACCTTATCCCGTAAACACCATTTCTTGCCCCTTACTATTATTTCCTTTTCATTCTTATTGTTTCTTTTTGCCTCTCTATTTGGTTGTTTCCTACCTTTCCGGGGAATTTCTTCGTGCAAACTGCGTTTCTTTTTACGAACCTGTCTTATGTAGTACCATGCATCATCTTGCCACCTTGGTTTTATGCCTGCTATTACTATTGCATCATTTATATGCGACTTCTCTATTGCCCACTCCTTTCTTTTTCGTCTAGTATACAAACCAAATGTATATTTAGTAGGTGCTATCTTTTGTAACATTGGAACAAGATAGTATCTAGATACATTCATGAATACTGTAGAACGAAAATCTTCAATTTTAGGTGATATTTTCCCTGTAAACTCCTTATAACTCATGCTCCCTTTTGCTATATTATGTGCTTCACAACAACAAACAAGATTTGATGGATTATCAGTACCTCCTTTACTGCGTGGAATAATGTGGTCTACTGTTAGTTTGTCTGAACACGGTATATCCGGTCTTAACTTTGCATAACGGCATTGATAGTTATCTCTGATTTTTACATATTCCTTGACACTGTCAAACCCTTGCATCTCTCCTTGTTGATACTCTATACCCCTTATTTCAGGATTTTGTAACGCTTGCGTGTCGAATTGCCCTACTTCTACCCTGATTTCTGATATTGGTATTATTTTTGCAAGTTTTCTTGCTATGTTATAATGTGCTTCTATTCTTGCTTTTATAGATGGGGGCAACCAACCTTCTTTTCTCTTGCGATTAAGAAATCTTGCTTTGCGATAACGAGTTTTCCTGTTCCTTCTGGTGCGTCTTAACCTCCGGCGTGCTTCAATGTTCTCTTTTATATCCTGCCTTAAATAAACCTGTGCTTTGTAGATCACTCTACCATCTTCAGTTGCTACAGCTACTCCCATATTCTTACTGCCAGTGTCAATTCCTGCTATGCATTTTTGCTTATAACCACTGCTTCCATGCAACAATTGAATAGTAAATGGTTCTTTCTTAACTACTTTTGCTTTCCCCTGTTTCAAGAGTTTTCTTGCTTTTGAAGGTTTGCATGGCATTAAGGGCTTGCCATGCTTGTTAATAACGAACACTAACAAGAAGTGTCTCTCCTTTCAGAGTTAATTTGCCCTTCCCCAAGGTTAGACAGGCTTGTGTGCATATACCACTGTCCCTACCCCTCAGGACTGTTTAAGTATATGCGACAGAGCATGGAACTAGGGCATCATTCCCTGGTGTCGTAACCTGTCTAACATAGCTCAATAGTCTTTCGACCCTGGCTGAGGGTAGTCAACTAAGGCTTGTAGTTTTTAACCGCAAGCCCCCGCCTCTATAGGCGGTGGGTAGTTGACATTATCTTGGCGGCGGCCCATCTTTTTGTCTTTTCTCCTTTAGGCATTACAACCGCAGGAGTTATCTCCGCCTCTATGATGGCTATGACTCCGGGCTTGTCCAGGTTTACCTTGGGCCCTTCGCCGTTAATGTCAAAGTTTTCATTTACACCAAAGCTCTTGGGAAGATTGCCGGTTGAGAGTTCTTGCGTTGCAAGCATGCCATCTTTAAAACTGATTATATAACCCTCTTTCAGTCCGAAACTATTGGTGCCGTTGCATATTAAAAGATAATAATTTACATTTTTTACAATGGATTTTTCTTTTGGAGTCATATCTTCGTTCAAAGCAAGATTCCTTATAAGAATCCTTTTAAAATTTTCGTGGGCCATACTATAGTCTATCATCGGCGTCCCGTTGGCCTGGCTTTGTTCGGTTACGCCCATAGCCGCACTTTTTGCGGCCATTTCAACGGTGCTTTTTAAGTTTATGTTACTGCCGCCCGCAAGACGCCGTTCCTCGTTCATATTTATTGACGTGATCAACAAAAACGGCAGTAATATAAGCATGACTATAACAATTGCCCCTCCCCTGTTGTTACAAAGGTCTTTCACTTAAAACTTCACCACCTACCCTGATGACAAATTCGCCCTGGTCCCTTGCTCCCAACAACCTTCCAAACAAAAAAGGCGTTTCCCTGGGCTTGCATGATATGACCAACCTTATTACTGAATTACCCGGGTCCTGAACGTTTCTCAAAACAGGCTGGCTTACTTCTCCTTCCACGGTTCCGGTTATCTGTATATCCCTGTATCCCATTCCCTGAAGTTTTGTGATTATCTGATCCTTCACAGGTTCAGACAGCCAACCCTCTATCCGCATGCGATCCAGGGCCTGGTCCTTGATCCTTTCGACTATGTTGTATCTGACTTGTGTTACATAGTAGTCCACCCCGGCAAACATGATAAAGACGATTATAGTAAAGTAGATTATAAATTCAATGGAGTTCGTGCCTCCTTTTTTATTCTTCAAAAGCCGACAAATGTTTTTAATATCCATTCCCCCTTTTTGTTGTTTTAAGATTGAGTTTAGGATTGAGGCGGACAGTTTTTTAAAATGCTGCCCGCCTTTTTTTATTGGTTAGTATCCGGAATTTGATATATCTCTGATATTCGTCTCAATACCCTCGTGAAGCTGCCGCAGGTTAGGCATTAACTGGGATAATATAACGCCCCCCATAACTGCGGAAGCCGCAAAAAGTATCAAATACTCAATGGTGCCATACCCCTTGTTGTTCAGCAAGATTTTTTTTAGCACAGGAGAACACTCTCCTTGAAAATAAATTAATTTGTAACTTGGTTCAATATGCTCGTTATAGACGAATTGACCTTGTTTACTGCCGATCCGGCATCGTTTGTGTCTGTTAACTTCGTCCTCAAGCTGCTGGTAATGCCTACGGCCAGCAGTCCCAGTGCCGCAACAAGTATCAACAACTCTACCGTCCCGTAACCTTCCTGATTCTTAAGCAATTTTTTGAGTCTTTCCATACTCTTTCTCCTCCTTGAAAAATAAATTCAATTGCTAGAAGCCTGATTCAGAAGATTTGTAATTGTAGAATTAACTTTATTTACCGCAGAGCCAGCATCGTTTGCGTCCGTTAGCTTTGTCCTTAAGCTCCCGGTTATCCCTACGGCCAACAACCCTAATGCCGCAACCAGTATTAAAAGTTCTACCGTCCCGTAACCTTCTTGGTTTTTGAGCAAATTTTTGATTTTTAACATACTTTTTCTCCTCCTTTTCTTAAAACAACATTAAACCCGCATTGACCATTACCAAGTAAGTCCTATACAACAAAGGACCCGCAATTATCCCCAATGCCGAAGCAAGGGGAATGAACCTGTAAACCATAATATAAAGGGGTCTTAGGGATACATCCGTTTCGATTCTCAACCTCCTTAATCGTTCGATATTAAATGCCTCTTTTAAAAGCAATCCCGACAGGTTTTTCCTGCCCGCAGATTCCATGTGAATTAAAAGTGATACCAACACCTCACCTTCTTCAAGATTAAGCTCGTCTTTGAATTTTTCCAGGGCTTTCCTGGGGTTTTCTGACCAGTAGCTTAAACATATTTCTATTTCCCTTGAAATATTAGGAGTTAAAACCCTGGCTAAACTCAAAGATTGATAGATTGTGTATCCCGCCTTCATATACATTTCTATGGCCTCAAACAACATGGCCAGGTCTTTAAGTTTTTTGTTCCTTGCTGCGTTTCTTTTCGTTTTTCGGGTAAAGTTTATGACCAAAAACGATATGATAAAGCATGTCGGGAGATAATAAAAAAGGTCTCCCAGACTGCGGGATAACCCGATGGCGGCAACTGCCGCTCCTCCAAAAGCAAGGAGCAGTTGTTTTCTGTTTTTGCTCAGGACTGCAAGTTTTTTTTGCATTTTAAAGCGTAGTTCTTTTATTAAAAAGTAAGTTTTGGAAGGACCGGGCCTTTTCAATCTGTTCAGGCTTTTCCATTTGGTGAATATTAAAAAGAGGCTGATTGCACAAACAAAAAACCCGATGGATATAAAGAGAGGGATCATGCTTCCACCCTCCCCATTATGCGGTCAAGCAAGGCCCATATGAAAATGGAACCGAAAGCGATGGTGATGATCGTCCTGCCGATAAAAGTTTCCGCCAGAAAATATGTGGTTTCAGGGATGATCCTGGACATCAGAAAGTAGGCAGGGATTGGGATGCAGGTCATCATCAAGGCCAGTATTCGCTCCCCGGTCAGGTTGGCATGGTTTTTACGGCTGAGCTCGATGTTGTTTTCCATTCGCTCCAAAAGCTCCGCAAACAAGGAACTCATAGAGGCGTCATGCTTGGACAACTTCAACAATTGCACGAACATGATGCCGTACTCGTTGTTTATGTTTCTGGCAAGACCGGCCAGAACCATGTCTGCGTTTTTACCCAGCATGAGTTCAGTGTAAGCCCTTCTGAAAGCACCGCCTACAGGATCGGCAACCCTCTTGCCTACTGCGTCAAAAGCCTTCTCCAATTGGGGCGTTTGCAGGTATTCTGCCGTGAATATTCTGATGGCCGCCACCATTTGTTCTTTTGTTTTTTCCCTTTTTCTTTGGATAAGGATGTTCAGGACGTGTTCGGGTATAACCAAAAATGCTAATGCCAGGAAAAACGAGGCTGTCAGGTTTTTTAAAAAATACAGGCTGGAGAAAAAGGCGGTAACGCTCGCAAGCAAACTCACCGCTACATACAAGCTGATATTGATTTTTAAGTTTGATTGCCTGATGCTTCTCTCCAGGGTATGGACCCACTCGTCAAAAGGGACTTTTTTCAATAGTTCGGAGGCCCTTTTTTCTTCCCTTGTAATCCGTATGTTCGTTAACGCTTTTTTAAGGATTTTATACAGCAAAGCACCGGCGGCGAAAAAAATTATGCCTGCCCCAACGGATACGGCTATAACCCACAAGTTATACATCCGGTGTCCCACCCCGCTTTCTCGATTTCTTCCCTGGGTGCCGTCCTGGATATGTGGGTTATTAATTTAGGGCTGGGATTGCTGCGAAATACCCACTTGCCTTCACCCATGTATTCTTCGCAAGAAGGAACCCATTCCACAAGAGGTATATAGTTGATGTTGTTGTTTTCATCGACGTAAATCTCTGTTATGCTTATTAATTTCTTGATACCGGTTATGGCGTCCCCGTACATCTGCACAACAACATTAAAGGCCCTCGCCACCCTGAGTTTGGCCAACTCCAAAGGAAGTGACAGCCCTTCCTCCAACATCATCATAGCTGTCCCTTCCACGGCTTCCTCAGCGTTGTTGAAGTGGGCCGAAGCCATCGAACCGTAATGCCCCCTGGTACACGCCCTGATCGCTTCCACGGCTTCCCCGGCCCCTCTGAATTCCTCAATGATTATGCAGTCCGGACTTTCCCGCAAGGCTGTCTCGAAAAGTTCTTTCATCGAAGCACCCAGATATGCGTGTTCTTCCAGTTCGATGATGTCTTTGTGCGGATAATGCTCCAACAGCTTCAGTTCCAGGTCCTTACCTATGACAAGTATTCTCAGGGCCGGATCAGTCTGCTCTATGAGTTTTCGCATGAGACTGGTCTTGCCTGAGCCTACGTTGCCTGAAAAAAGAATGTTGACCCGGCCTCTCACCAGCAGTTTGAGTATTTCCCAGGTCTTTTCGTCTAACGTCTTGTGTTTGATCAGGTTTTCAACGGTCATTTCAAATGTGTTGTGTTTTCTTAAAACAAAGGTCCATGTCTTTGACACTGGATAACAGGTGGCCGTCAGGCGGGATCCGTCCTTTCTCACGCTTTCTATCCTGGGCGATGAACGGTCCAGGGAAATACCCACATCATCAATGATCATTCGTTTTATGACTGTTTCCACTTTTTCTTCGTTTTCAAAGGATTCCTTGATCCTTTCCGATTTTCCCCTGCGTACTACATAGATGTTATCAGGGCTGTTCACTCTGATTTCGTCAATCTCCTTGTCCCTGTAGTACTTCTCCACCACATCCAGCCCCCAGGTTTGGCTGTATATGATTTCCGCCGCTTCCTCGCAGGAAATGTTATCGTCGAGTTTTATATCCGCAAGCATATCTTTTATAATCCCCAATGCTTTGAAATATGCGTTGCGGTCTCCGGCCATGGCATCCTTGAAGATTCCCTGTGTTTCTTCCCTGTTTTTTTCCGACTTGAATATTTGTTCCTGCACATGGGCTTTTGCTTCTTCAATAGTCAGTTTTTCAGGTCTTTTTACTTGTTCGTTTTGTTCTTCTGTCGGTGTTTCGGACTTAAAAAGTTTTACAAGCATGTCCAGCAACTTTGTCAATTATTTGCCACTCCCTTCTCCCTTTGTTTTTTGCAGGCTGAGAAAAAGCATATACAAGGCAAAAGACACCAAAACCCCGGCAAAGTCCTTTGCCATAAGGGAAGCCAGGATCAACCCCAAACCTGAAACAAAAATAAAGAGAGGCATCTTATTTTAGTTCCCCTCCTGTAAGGCCGGCTGTGACTGCTGTATCTCTTGGGGTCGGTTTTTAACCGCCAAGACATATCTTGCATTATCCTTGACGGCACCGGGCACGACTTTTTCGGTGAAAGAAGGCGATACGGCCAACACCGCCACCGCCGTTTTAGACTTGCCCTTTTCCAATTTGTTGCCGTCTGCATCTTCAATAGAGATGACTATTACATCCGAGGCAACTTTTTCGGAAGATACCGCCGTCCAGTTGGCAGCTTCCGCCTTGATGAAATACACATCCACAATGTCTCCGGGCTTGGCCGCTGCGGAGCGTACATAGTCTATGTTTATAGCGACTATATCCCGGTTAAGGATGTTTTTGTCTTTAATTATTCTGTTTAACTTGATAGGAAGTTCGGCATACAGGGTGGTATCCGCATAAAAACCCAGCACCGACTCAGGAGTTTTGGCAATGTCCTCAGTTCCCATTTCTTGCGGTACTTCCTTGAGTTTTATATCCGCCGTGGTTATTTCTTTATGTGCAGGAATGTCCTTTGCAGGCACCACTATTTTAACGGTCGTCGGTTTTTGGGTGTGCAGCTTGCTTTCTAGCTGGAAATAAAAAAAGCCGCTTATCGCAAGGCCCAATAGCAAAAGCAAAATATACGGCATGTATGGTTTGAATTTTGTCATTTCCATCCTCCTTGTTTTTTGTGTTTTTTCAAATACTTTTGTCCGACAACGGGAAGCCTTGTCCCGCAAGGGCTAGAGGCTGATTTTTGCGGATTTTGTCCGACACTCATCATACTGTTTTGTCCGACAGCCGGATGCCTTGCGGGACAAGGGCTCAAAGGCAATTTTTCTCATTTTTGTCCGACAAGGTTTTTGCGGTTTTCAATTTCCAGTTGTTTTTTGTCCGACAAAGTTTAAAAAAATTGCTCTCCAAGCCTTGTGTATCAAGGGATTTGGCTGTCGGACAATTATTTTATAACGGCTGGAAAAAACCATGCCAGATAACCCAGGGCTACGCAGGCACCGAAAGGAACAATGTCGTTATTGTTCAGTTCTTCTTCAATGCTGACATCCAGCCCGTTTTTCAAGCCCAAGGCATGAGTAAGTACCATTTTTTGGAAATATTCTTCCTTTACTTTTTCATAGCCACGGGCTTTGACTTTTTTGGCAATACCCCAAACGATACCGATAAAGCTGGAGATCAGGACCACATATAAAAAATGCTGCAACTCCATCCATAAAGCCAGTCCGGTTAGCAGTTTCAGGTCCCCGCCGCCGATGCCCCCTTTGGTTAAAAGGGCCAGGACTATGATTATAAGGGCCACCGCTGTTGCAAAGACAAGGTTTATATAACCTTGATGATAAATCTGATAGACAACGCCGGAGATGATCAACGGTACGGTTATAACATTGGGTATGATGTATTTCTTTGCGTCTATCAGGCCGCAGACCAGAATTGCTGCGGTTATAACTAAAAACAGGATGTCAGGTTTGCCCACGCCTTTAAACACCTCCCGCCAAAAGCTGCTTCAGTTTTGCTATGCGGTCCTCTGTGTCCGGATGGCTGGCGGCGAGTGAGGCCAAAATCCCTTTTTCCGCAATATCGTATTTTTTTAGCTCAGTTAGTGCAGAAATCAGGTTTTCCCCGTAGCCGGTCTCGGCGGCCAGCTTGTCCGCCTCGTACTCGTTTTGCCTCGATGAATACATGACCAGAAGCACGCCCAGCTTCGTCCAAAGTGCCATTGCCGCAACCAGGACAAGATCAAGCAGTACTGTGGTTATCCACGCCCCGAAACTTTCGTTTACTATCGCCACCAGTGTGCCCGTTAGTCTTAGAAATACCCTTGTGATGAAGAATATTGCTGTGATGATGAAGTTGCCTATGGTGATCACCAAAAGCAGGTCGGTGTCCTTATGGGCCAGATGTGCCAGTTCGTGAGCGAAAATGCCTTTGATTTGCTCGTCTGAAAAACCCAAAATACCTTTGTTCAGGCATACCGTCTTGCGGCCTATGGCAAAGGCGTTGGGCGAAGGATTATCGTTGACAAACAACTTAATATCGTCGGGCAGTTCCGGGTACTTTTTCTTAACTTCAGAATGTACTTCCTTGAACAGAGCTTGCAGTCTTTCCGCCTCCCGGTCAGTCGAAATATCCCTGCACCCCGTGACCAGACGAAGAATGAATTCTCCGACGGGCGAAAGGGCAACCGCCAGGGATACGGCATAGGCGGCAATGCCGAACAGAAAGCCTTCGGGATCGTTAAAACCATCGCTGAACAGGTAAGTGATGATGAGAATATTTAGAATCAAATAGATAATCGTTCCTGCATTAGACTTTTTAGCTACTCTTTGCAAAAACTCAACAAGATACATGTTTCTCCTCCTTCTTTAGTGATTTTTTGTTAGTTTTTGTATGGATTCCCGGTATAACCGGGTCCGTAAATGCCTTTGTTGTAGTACCTGTATTCTTTTTCTTTGTAGTATTGGGCTGTTCTTTTCATATCCATGTTCCCGAAAAAAGGAATAGTCATAACTTTTCTTTTGACTGTAACTGCTTTGCCGTCTATTTCTATGCTGTAAAAACCATCACCTACAAAAGAAACATGTCCCATTTGCAATACTTTTACGACTTTTGTTTTTGCATCTTCTACGTTAGCGTTAATGGCAAATTCCCTTGCTCCTTCATTGGCCGCTGCCTCCATTACTACCCCTACTCTTGCAAGTTCGATAAAATAAATAAACGCCAACGTAACCATCAACATTAAGGGGAATATGATTGCAACTTCAATAATGGCCGAGCCTTTTTGATTCCTGAACAACATCGGCATTACCCCCTTCTCATCTCTAATCTAAAACAACCTGTCTATGATAACCTCTTTTCTCAAAAACGTGCTTTCAATATAACCAGTAAAAACTTTGGATTCCTTTTGAACAACAATACCCTTCTTGCTGCCGCTTGCAACCGGAGTAATGGTTATTTGCTGCGGGTCAATTCCTCCTCTTTCGAGTTCCTTTTTTGTCTTTTCAACCGCCATGTAGGAATCCCCGTAGGTCGCATAATATATTGCCCCTTCTCTTGCCGCCTGCTGTAAAGCCATGCTTTCTTTGATCGCCCCCATGAAAAACAGAAAACCCAAAACAACTGAAACAAAAACTGGCAGCATGACTGCGGCTTCTATGGTAGCTGAACCTTTTTTTTGTTTCAAAAACCCAAACAAATCTCAACACCTCCGGCTATTCCAGACTGTCTATTTCACGCACGGCTTTCGCTGTTATCGTTACTATTTGTCTGTTCCCCTTGCCAAATATGTTTCCTAAAGGAGAAGGCACTTCCGCCGTTACTTCCGCCTTTATCTCCACCCAGCGAGGAAACGGCACCGGACCGTCCGGGCCATGTGTGCCGCTGGTTCGCCACTTTTTTTCTTCAAAAACAGCATCGGTCCAGGCGGCAGGCCCGGGCAGGTGTTTGCTCAACTCCGTTATCCACCAGGATTCCGGGTTATACATCCCGTCAAATATGAAATATTCAGTCCAAGACCAGCAAGAATCCTCGTCACATTCCCAATGTGTTACTGAATAGTTTTGTGTATGAAGATTAGGCAGGTTTTTATACATGTCCAAATATCTTTCATTGTCATACTTTACCGTGTAATTCCAACTGATTATTCTTGAATCTTTAGTGTTATTGTTAAAGTTCAAATAAAGGTTTTCCTGGAACAAACCCCTGGCTTTGCTTTCGTCAATGTATATATAGTTTTTATAATCCGTCGGCCAAGTGAAGTGGTAATGAGTATCCCCTTCGTCTTTTCTGTCCTCTATGTACCTCGTAGGCTTCGACCTTTTTTCCACGGTCATAAGGGAGGAAAGCATGGCCACATCGACCGCATCGTATGCAGCCTTTCTGTATAGAAATGACGTGGAAACAGCCAGGGACAATCCGGCAAAAAGAATCATGATCACTAAGGCAACGGCCAGAAAAGGTATGATTGTACCTCTTTGGTTGTTCAGGTATTTAAGTATATTAACCCCCCCTCTTTGGAGCAATTAAAAAAGAGGGTTTTCCCTCTTTTTAAGCAATTTCCAGTCTTTTTTTGATATTGAAGATTTCTTTCTCGTGTTCCCGCTCCTTGTGATCCAAAAACTGGATTTCCGTCTCCTGTTCGATTGATCGCAAAGACAAACGCTCAAGGATTCTTTCCTGGCGTGCCTGAGTACCTTTTAAGTATTCGACATTTTCGGCAATAGAGTTTATTTGGGCCGTGTTTTCCTCTGTCCTGTGTTCCAATGCTTTGAGTAATTGGGTATGCTCGTCAAGAGTGGTTTTTATGTTGACGATTTCTCCTTTGATGCTTTTTATTTCACTGAGAATTTCGTTTAAAAGTTTCTCGCTCATTATTAATTACTCCTTTCTACACAGGCCGTTTGCGGAGATTCATTATCTGGACTTCATGCCTGCCCAGTATTTCGGAGATTGATTCCTGGCTTGCGGCCATTTCATCGAGTTTTTCGTTAACTTCTGTGCGAAACTCGGTAAGTATGGCTGTTTGGCTAAAGATTACTTCCTGGCGTTTTTCGATACGGTCGAGTTTTTCGGTTGTTTGTTGTTTAAATTCAGACATTTCCTGTTTGAATTCAGTCATTTCTTGTTTGAATTCAGTAATTTCGTTTTTGATACCTTTGATTTCACTAAGAATTTCACTTAACAATTTTTCACTCATATGGCATCCCCCCTTTTTTATTATTCTACATTGTCCCAAACAACCCTGCCAGAAAAAGAGAGGCTTCCCTCTCTTTTTCTATTCAGCTAATCTGGGTCTGTCCAACCCGCTGCCGCTTTGAGGTGGTGTAGGCTCAGGCTCGGGTTTTATGATTTTTATATACATCGGTCCGGGAAAATTATTAATCCAGTTGGGCTCGTCGGCAGGCTTGTTCTTGAAGCTGTTCACTTCCAGCCGATACTGGATGAAACTTAAATATTTGGTATATTCAGTGTCAGGAATCTTATAGTTAAGCGTCACTTCTTTTTCTTCACCAGGGCCTAAAGTTACGGAAACTGTCTTATATCGTTTCAAATTTGACGGGCTGGGGTTGTATTTGCTCATATCCGGCAGCCACCAGGTATAGTCCGTCGCCTGCTCCACGCTGCCCAGGTTTTTCACCCATCCCCTGAGCGTCACGGTTTGCCCGATCTTGCCTTGCGGCTGTTTTGATCTATCCAGTTTGGCCAGAAGATCGACCGGCTTTAAGTCCTCCTCCACCCCGTACCAGTCTATCACCGTCGGAATGTACCACCGGTAGCCTTCCGTGCCGTTGGCCAGTTGGTACGAGGACAGGGTTATGCCGTATGTGTTGCGTTCATTTTCTTTTGTCAGGTTTACGGCTGCATCTTTGTCAATCAGATTAATCTTTCGCTTTATAAAGAAACGGTCGTTTGTTTTTTCCACCCAGGCGTCCAGGATCTGCGGCTGCATGTCTGCATACTTTACAAACCCTTCCCAGCCGCCGAACCAGGAGGCGTTGTAGAGTTCGGGGAAAAGGGGCTTAAGAGTCTTCATAAGTATTTTTCTTTTTGCTTCGTCAATGAGCCCCTGCCTAACTTCGGCCCGCAAATTCTTGTATTTGCCCCGGAACTCCTCCGGCAGTTGCAGCTCAAATTCGTTATTTTTGCCATGAATCACGTTTTCCTGCCCGGGATAACCGGTGTTCTGCCAGACGCCGTTGGAGTGCTTCCAGATGTCGTGATAGCCCAGGTCAATAACAGTGCAGATTTTCACTTCGGGCTTTTCACCCGGAATTTCTTCAGCCGCAACCGGCTTAACAACAGACATAACAAGGAGAAATACAAGCAGTACAGACAAAACTTTTCTCATGCCTGGTTCCTCCTTTACTTACTCGCCCTTGTAGTACGGGTTCTTGATGTATACGCCAGACAAACTGTAGGAGCTGACTTCAAATGAGTCATCGTAGAAAACAAACCACTTCAAATTCTCTTTGGTGGCCTTGGGCAAAGGCTTTTGGTCACCTACTGTAGCACGGTCCCCACCGCCGTTAAGACTTATTTCAAAAATCCCGATCTGACCGTTTCTGTAGTTGGGGTTGTATTTCCCGTTCTCGTCAATGGGCACGGCAGGACGCCCGCCCCTGAACTCTCCGTCGAAGCAGACAATATTGGCTTTAAAATTTTTGTTAGCTTTGACAAAAATCGCTCCGGCCGGGCCGTTGAAACGCCAGTCGTAACCTCCGTAGTTTTCGTCAATCCAAACGTCGTATATTATTAACGGCATGTCATTGGCCGGGATGCTCACCGGCAGTTCGTCATAGCTCACTTCCGCCAGTTGCAGTTCAGGGCCGATTGTTTTTGTCCAGTAATGTCCGTTGAGTTCGGTTTTCGTGACCAACCCCTCGATCTCCAGCCCCTTCTTCATCTCCGCCTGGCTCACTTCACGAAACTGGCCCAACGCTTCACGTCTCACCTGATTGCGTATCTTCTCCATGATTTCTTCTTTGTTCCCGGTGAATTTTTTGGTGAAGTTGAAAATTACGCCGTAACCTTCCACGTTCTCGTAGTTCACTTCACAGCCCAGGGCTTCGGAAACAAAACGGAAGGGCACCATAGTCCGTCCTGCCGCAGTCAACACCGCCTTGGTGTCCATCTGGTGGCTCTTGCCGTTGATGGTGTAGTCGGCTCTGTTGATCCACAGCTTGATGGTCCTGCCAATAGCGTTGTCCGTTACGGTAACTTCGCTTTTTTTGGCCTCCCAGCCGACTTTGGCTCCCAGTGCTTCACTGACAAACCGCACAGGAACCAGAGTTCGGCTGTTCTCATCTACGTACGGTTTTTGGTCCGGGAAACCTACTTTCACGCCGTCAACGAAAATATAAATGGGGGATTCCATGCTGGCAAACGCTTCGCTTGCCGGTACTAAAACAACTAAAGCCACCAACAACATAAACATGATTTTTTTGAACATAAAACCACTCCTTTTTTGTTTTTTTTGTAAAATATTTGTTCTTAATTCCAAACTACCATCAAACCCAAAATTGCTGAAGATAAATTTTTTATAACAATTTGGACTTATTTTTAAACAAATCAGCCCCTTAACCTTGGGGATAAAAGAAGGTTTGTATTATAGTGCCATATATTGTACTATAGTCTTAAGATTTCGGAAGTAGAGCGAGATAATAGGCAGGGGGTATTACTTTATGGTACGTCCTTTTTTGAAATGGCCTGGCGGGAAATATCGCATAACAAATTGCATTAAAGCGTTACTGCCGGCAGGAGAACGTCTGGTCGAGCCTTTTGCAGGGTCCGGTGCCGTATTCTTAAATACCGATTATTCTTCATATTGGCTTAATGACGCCAATTCAGACTTAATTAATCTTTATTGTGTGTTGCAAAAAGAAGGCAAAAGTTTTATAAAATACTGCCGTTCTTTTTTTACTCCGGAAAACAATACGCCGGAACGATATTACGAACTACGCACAGTGTTTAATACCACCCCCGACACAGTTTTAAAATCAGCCCTGCTTGTGTATCTTAACCGGCATGGATATAATGGGTTGGTTCGCTATAATTCTCAAGGAGAATATAATGTGCCGTTTGGCCAACACAAAAAACCCTACTTTCCTGAGACTGAAATGGAATATTTTTTCCACAAATCACAAAAAGCCAAATTCACTATAGGCGACTTTTCTGAAGTTATGGCTGCTGCTCAGCCCGGCGATGTTTTTTATTGCGATCCTCCCTATGTACCGCTTTCAAGTACTGCCAATTTTGTTACATACAGCACCGGCGGTTTTTCTCTGGAACAACAAGAACGGTTAGCCATATTAGCTGTCGAACTTTCGCAAAAAGGGATTCCTGTCCTCATATCCAACCACGATACTGTTTTTACAGAAACAGCGTACAGAGAAGCCAAAGTAACTAAACTTCAGGTCCGGCGTTCTATCAGTTGCAATGGTTCAAACCGCAGTAAAGTCGGCGAAGTTTTAGCTCTTTTTGAGGGGAGGCTTGGATATGAGCAGCCAAGGCGGGCATGCAAATAGTACCGGCGGAACACTGGAAAAATCCGTTGTTGGTGCATTAACAAGCAAGGGCTTCCAAGTGGTTCCTTACAGAAAATGGATTAAATGCCCGAAGAATTACGGGAATGAGTTATTGCTGACAAATGCTCCCTACAAAACCATATACAATCATTCAGGCAATAGTGAATTCCTGTTGTTATCAAATAAGTACAATATGCGTATACGCATTGAGTGTAAATGGCAACAAAGTGCTGGCAGCGTAGATGAGAAATTCCCTTATCTTTATCTCAATGCCGTGGAAGTTATGCCAGAGGCCGAAATCATCATAATTGTCGATGGTGGCGGTTACAAAAAAGGAGCCGTCGAATGGCTCAAGTCGGCAGCCGCAGAAAAAAAATATATAAAGACAAACAACCCCAAAAAAATTCGTATAATGAACTTGTCTGAGTTTTTGGTTTGGGTTAATACAACATTTCGGTAAGGGGAAATACGGGAAACGCCCTGCATCACCGGGGCGTTTCCCTTTTTTTGTTTGTTTGTTACCTGATGCCGCCCTGAGCGTCTTTTGCTTGCTCAAGCTGCGTTTTAACGTTCCCGAAAAGGTCGGTTAACGGCTGACGCAGGAAGAATAAGGCCGTTACGGCAAAAACGGCCAATATCCCCATGATGATGGCGACCTGGACAAGCTCAACGCCTCTTTCTTCTTTGAGAAGATTTTTGATTTTTTCAAACATGTTTTTCTGCCTCCTTGAAAAATTAATCTTCAAAATTTGAAAAATATTTTCTGCCAAATATTCCCTTCTTACTTCCGGCGATGCTGCCCCGCCCTGTTTGTTCTTCCCTCCTCCCTCCGACACGGGTCGCCGCAGCAATTCGGTCAGCCAGGCGTGATAAAGGCAGGCTTTGGATGTAGACAAGCCCAGGCCCCGTCAAAGTCGCCAGGAATAATCCCTCACCTCCGAAAAGCATATTCTTAAAGCCCCTCACCATAGTGATGTCATAATCTACTGTGGAAGCAAATGCAACAAGACAGCCTGTGTCTACCCGCAAGGTTTCACCGGGAGCCAGCTCTTTCTTGATAACGGTCCCTCCCGCATGAACAAAGGCCAGGCCGTCACCGCTCAGTTTTTGCAGGATAAAGCCCTCGCCTCCGAAGAAACCGGCACCGATCTTCTTTGTAAAGGCAACATTAATTTCTATACCCAGGGCCGAACAAAGATAAGAATCTTTTTGACACAGGAAAGTGCCGCCCAATTCTCTCAATTGCAAAGGAATGATCTTGCCGGGATAGGGTGATCCAAAAGCCACCTGCTGTTTGCCTCTTCCATTATTAATAAAACTGATTATAAAGAAGCTCTCTCCAGTTATAACCCTTTTCAGACCGCCCATTATCCCACCGCTGGACGAGGTAGACATTTCGATTCCCTGAGTCATATAAGTCATGGCTCCTGCTTCAGCCCTGACTCCTTCGCCGGGATCCAGTTCTATTTCCACCAACTGCATGTCATCACCATAGATTCTGTAGGAAATAACATCGGCCGCTCCCAAGGATGTGCCGCATTTGGGGCAAAACTTCCCACTGCGGACATCCCCGCCGCATTTTGGACAAAACATTGATAATAAACCTCCCAGTTGATTAAGAATTGTTATATTAATTTTATTATTGTTATAATTTTTTGAATCTCTTTTTAAAACGGCTTGTATTTAGTTTTGTTAAGTTATTGATACAAAACACATCACCCGCCTTTTTGTTTGAATACAGTCAATTCTGGACATTTTCGGAAGGTTTTTTGGGGTAAGTCTATTACAATGTCTTAATCAAACTTATCCCGATAGGAACCAGCAAAAGCAAAACCAAAGGCACGAATATACACAGCATCAAGGGCAACAGCATCTTTGTCGGTATCTTTTTGGCTTCCTCCTGCATCTTTCTCCGCTGGGAGTCGGAAAGCTCCCTCCTGAAATCGTCAATGGTTGCGGATACGTTCGTACCACCCCTTTCCTCCGCTACTACTATGGACTCAAAAAACCTGGAAACAGCACTCACCCCCGTCCTTTTCCCTATATCCCTCAACGCTGCCGACCGTGCCCGGCCTGTTGCCATCTCACGCCAGGCAAGCCTCAGCTCGTCCCCCAAGGGAGGCGGGTAACGTCGGGCTATGGTTTCAAAGGCCGTGCTTATCTCCAAGCCGGCATTTACCGCCATCCCCAAAAGCCCGATCATGTTGGGCAAGGAGTTGTATATGGCCTTTTTTCTTTTCTCCATTTTGCTGTGAAGCAAAGCGTCAGGCAGAAAATAAAGCAAAACGGTCAACATAAGCCCTAGTATCAAAGGGATTCCCAGCATGGCGGCGGTTATGGCGAACAAAAGACCCGTAATACCAAGACATATTTTTATGCCCACAAAGCCCGCCTCCGTCAATCCGTAAGGATTACCGGCCCACACGAGTTTTTGTTTAATCTTTTCCAGGTTGAACACAGGAACAAGGGAGGTTACGACAGGCCCGATCCTTTCGGATACGTCCTTCCAATCGATGTCTTTAAGCCCGGTCCTCTCCTTTTCAAAGGGTTTCAAATACACTTCAAGAATCGAATCGTTTTTACGCAGTTCAAGCCCGAAGAATAAAAACAATGTCCCTAAAAAGGCCAACCATGCCGCAAAGTACGCACTCAAAAACCAATGCCCCCCTTTCGGATTTCAATTTTTTTTGCACAAGCACTACGAGCCGGTCCAGTTCCTGGCTCAGCAAAACCGTTTGCGGGGCCAAAAGCCCGTACTTTTCCCCGGATTCGAGAAGCCTGGCCCGCAACAAGGCTATTTTTTTGTGAATCGCAAAGATGTTTACAGCAGCTCCTTCTCTACGTCCGCTATATTCAACGCCCATGCCACACCTCCGATGATGGTTGTAAACATAAGAAAAGAAAAGACTATCCCCAAAGCATTTTCAAAAAGCGTTTCCCGGAAGCCGGGCATAAGGTTTCGCATTATGGCAATCAGCACAAAGGGTATAATGGATACTATCCAAACGGCCAGGCGGTTCTCGGTGGTCATTACCCGCACTTCTTCGGTGTAAGCCTGTCTTTCCCGTATGCTGTGCTGAATACTGCTCATAACGTTGGTGGTGTTTATTACCAAACCCTCTTTTTTCAACATCGTTGCAATAGATAACATCTCCAGTTCGGGAACAGGGGTTTTGGCAGCCATCTCCTGAAAAACTTCCACCTCTGGCTTGCCCAACCGCAGTTCGTCAACAGCTTTAAGCAATACGGCCCGGAACGGCTCCCCCACTTCTTTGGCTGCACGTTCCATGCCTTCGGTTATGTCGCCGCCCGATCTGATGACCATTGATATGGTCTCCATCGCCTGCTCAACCTGAGAGGAATACAGCCTCTCTTTGGACTTTATGATTCTCTTTTCCCGCAACAAGGGCATCAAAAAACCGCCCAGAGCAGAGATAGTTGTAATTACACCGCTCCCCGTGACGGCAAAAGCCACAAAGCCCAGAAAAAAACCGCCGCTCAATATCAAACCCACTCTTTGAGACAGCGACATTTTAAGCCGTTCTTTCTTCTTGGTGTGAACCTTTTTGGCTTTTTGCAGGTGCTCGTCTTTTTGAGGGTCATATCTTTGCAAACCGAACCGGGTTGCGGAATAACCTTTTTCCGTTACTATCTTGATGCCTAAAAACAACAATACCACCATAAACATTACGGCTATGGCGGATATTACGCCTCCTATCAATCCTGCCCACCTCCCAGCCAGCCCGGCCACTCCACTTTCGCCTCTTTGAATCTGTGCAGCCTTGTAAATCGGTTGCCGGTTTCTTCCCAGCGACCTACGACTTTGCCTTTTTCGTCATATCCGTCTACAACATACTTGACCAACGGGTTTATGACCACTTCTCCGTTTTCTTCGCCTACGACTTCCGCCACTTCCAGGAGCTTTCGGCTGCCGTCCGGCATCCTCGACAACTGCACGACCATATCAATCCCCGATGCCACATATGCGGGAATAAGGGCTGGAGATAACTGCCCTGCGGAGGCTACCATCGAGACCAGCCTTTTCATGGCATCCACGGTATTGTTGGCGTGGGCGGTGGTCATGCTGCCGGAGTGACCCGTATTAAGGGCCTGCAATAAAGCAAAGGCTTCAGGACCCCTTACCTCGCCTACGATGATTATGTCCGGCCTGGCCCGTAATGCGTTTATAACCAAGGCCAACTGGTTTATTTCGCCTTTCCCCTCGATATTGGGCGGCTTGGCCTCCCAGGACCGCACCCTGGGATGGTTTAGCCTGAGTTCCACGGGGTTTTCAATGGTTATAATCGAAAGATGACGAGGGATGAATTCCGCCAGGGCGTTCAGAAAAGTGGATTTTCCGCTGCCGGTGCCGCCGCTGATGACAAAAGACATTCTTGCCTGCACGCAAGCCTTGAGTGCTTCGGCCAGTTCCCGGCTTACGGCCCCGTATTCGATCAGGTTTTCCATGCTCAAGTTGGGCTTGAATTTCCTTACGGCAACCTGTAAGCCGTGTACGGCCACAGGCGGAGCCACGGCATTGATCCGGGACCCGTCCGGAAGTCTTGCGTCCACCATCGGCGACGAATAGTCCAGCCTCCGGCCTAACGGCGTTATCATCCTCTCGACAATGAGGGCCAGGTGTTCCTCAGAGTCGAATTTTATATCGGTTTCCTGCAAAATCCCGTCTTTTTCTATAACCACCTTGTCCCACCTTTCTATGAGAATTTCCGTTATTTCCTTGTCGTCCAGGAGTTTTTCCAAAGGCCCGTAGCCCGATATTTCATTGGTCAATCTTTCCGCTAGTGTTTGCCTGACGTTTATATCCAAGCCCGGCTTATATTCTTCGATAACTTCAAGTACCTGGTATTTCACCAGTTTTTTGGCTTCCGGGTCCCGGTACTTGCCCAGGTATTCCCTGGGGACTTTCTGCATGGCCCTTTCCTGGGCTTTTTTACGCAGGATGTCCCAGTCCGTTTTGGATAACTCATCCAAGGCGGACCGCATCGCCGCCAGTTCTATAAATCGTTTTGGAACGTCCAATCCAATCTCTCCCCCTTCTCCACCAATTCGCTTTTTTGGATCAGGATGAAGTTATGATAATCTCTTACGGTTTCTTTGAATTTTTCGGTTTCTACAAAATTGAACCCATTCTCCTCGAAATCTTTTACCAGTTTTTTCTTACCATTGCTGTCCAGACTGATGGAGAAAACCCCGACCTTGGGGCTTTCAAAGAAACATTCGGCCAAATCCAACAAATCCTCATCGCTCAAGGCGTCATTTTTTGCTTCTTTTTCTTCTTCCTTTTTGAGCAGTTTGAATCTGGTTTGAACATCGTTCATATCGATCCCTTCTTCTTCGGCCCACCACCACTCGTAACCAAAAAGGGTTATATGTATGCTGACGGGATTTTTTGTCTCAAGTGTGTGTTTCAAGGCAAGTGTCTTTGCTTCGGGAATATTTACGACCCAGACCTCATTATTCCCAAAAAACGTAAATATTTTTGGAAACGGTTTTCCTTCAAATTTTTTACACAACATTTTTCTTCTTTTCCTGTCTTTGTATAACGTGTATTCGGAAAACAACAAAAACAACAAGTAAATTCCCAAGATCATAAACGACGGCAAATATGACCAAATGTCAACAGGCTTTCCGAGCCAGGCCCGATATGTCAGTCCTGTTTGGAAAGTCAAACCGACAATGTGCAAGGCACCAAAGACATGAAACAAGTCAAAATGAACAATAAAGAAAAGAATAATAAAATAAACTATTGTGAGCATAAGCGAAAAGCCAAATTCAGACAAACCTAGCATCTTTTTCCCCTCCTCAAAATCACCCCTAAAAATTGAAAATAGTTTGTCGGGTGTAAGAAAAATTGGTCCAAATTACTTCCTCCTTTTTTTGCCCTTTCTCAGCAACAGTTGTTATTTTTTTTTTGAACCAACCTACCAGTTTTTGGTTGTAAAGCTCGTTTTCATAAGAACTCAACATAACCGGACCTTTATGCCGGAGCAGCACGTCAAGCAGTTTTTCGTGGCCCTTTAAGTCCATATCGTGGGCATACAGCAGCTTGTTCCTGGTGTCCAAAGTATACGGCGGATCGGCATATATCAGTACGGATTGGTGATTGTGTTTTTCGATGAGATCGACAGCGTCCATGTTCTCGATCTGGACAGTTTTTAGTCGCCTGGCAACTTGTATTATTCTTTCCGGTATCGAGGCCCACAGATCGGGCATGTATGAAGATTTTCCATAGGATGTGTGCCTCCATCCGGTTTTGTATTTTGTTCTCGTCGCATATGCCTGCCAGCACCTCACGAGGAATCTTCTGGCATCCTCCAAACTGTCCCCCGTTTTAAAATAACTGTTTTCGTACTCATCACGGGCCCATGGCGTTAATTCAACCAACATGGCAAGCTCCCGGGGCTTTTCCCGCATAACCCTGAACAAATTAACCACATCCCCGTCAATGTCGTTAATAATCTCAACCCCTTGCGGCTCCTTGTTGAAAAGAACCGCCCCGCTTCCAAAATATGGCTCAAGGTAAACTTTATGCGAGGGCATCTGTTCAATAATCCACCGGGCCAACCGCCATTTGGCTCCAGGGTATCGCATGATCGGCCGCAAATTCCATCATCTCCCCAAAAGCCTGCTGAAAAGCCCCTTAGAGGGTTTTTTCTCGTCATCCTCTCCCCTGATCCCGTCCGGATAGGCTCCGCAAATATCGTTGGACAACTTCTTTATGGCAAGAGAGAAGTCGGAACCAGGATCAAGTTCCACCGCCACTTTTTCATATGGTCCGTGCAAGGCTTTCCTCACGGTTTTGTCATACGGAATTTCGGCAATCAACGGTCTGCCCACGACGCTCGCTATATCGGCTTTCTTCAAGTCGTATTCCGTAGGAGCCTGGGCGTAGTTGACGACCAAGAACATTTTATTCAAGATGTGGCTCATGTCGGGTTTTTCGGGAAAATCAGGCTCAGGGGAAAACAGGGCCACCGTTTTGGCCAACTGCCTTACACTTTGCCCTTCCGCATTGGCCACAAGCAAAATATGGGTTGCGTGGAGCATGGCGGAATCTATGGGGGCTGAAAGGTTGGGTGCCCCGTCTATCACTATCACCGTAAAGTAGTTTTTGAGTATTTTCAGTATCTTGTCCGCCAGGTCATAGCTTATCTTCTCCGCATGGGCCAGGTTGATGGGTGCCGCCGCAATCATTATGCCCTGGGGACCTTTTATGAGCATCTCCTCCACCTCTCTTGCGGATACGTCCGGAGAAACGCTCAGCCAGTTATAGATGTTTCTGTTATATGTGGCGTTATCGTTTATGTGGCAATAGGTGGCTACATTGGCCCCGCCGCAGTCAAAGTCCACCAGACAAACTCTTTGGCCGGAGTAGTAAGGGCTCATTTTGATGGCTGCCGCCAAGTTGACGGCTATAGTGGATTTCCCTACCCCGCCCTTGATGTTGTGGGTCAGCACCACCACCTGTTTTAGGGTACGGGTTACATATTCCTTCTGGATTTTCACCCCGATAGGGCCTGTGCCTTTTTCGATCCGCCCGTGTTTTTGGGCGGCCAGACTCAGTTCCCTCCGGAAGGCGTCAACTTCGGCCACTATGCGGTTCCCGGCTTCGGCAGGTGAGAAGTTGGGCTTGAAAAAGACTTCCTTGACCCCGGCACTTTTAGCCGTCCGCAAAAGCTGTTCGGTCAAGGAGTTAGTGACGGCAAAAATTAGTGTCCCTGGAGAATCTTCCGCCAGTTTTTTTACAACCTCTACCGCCGTCATGTCCGGCATTGAATATTCCATCAGCACGGCATCGACATCCATTGAGGCAACTCTTTCCACCAGGTCCCGGCCCGTATTGGCAAACACCGTAACTTTTATCTGCTTGTGGCTGTTCAAGCCCTGAAGGGCCTGCATCATCCATTCCATGTCATGGTCGGCAATCGCCAGGTGAACTGTGCTTCCTTCTGTTTTCATTTCTTTTCCCCTCCTGCTCACTGGTTGTATGGTCTCAACGAGGCATAAATCCGGCCCTTTTCCCTATACAATGCGTAAGTTTCCACCTGCTCCTTCTTCATGGCCGCTATCAGGGCCCCGGCTTGCCCGCCGCCTGAAGCACTGCCGGAATCTTCCGATCTAAGCCCCAAGACGGGAACAGCCTCCATGATGGTTTGGGAGATCAATTTTTTTACGGGACCGGATGCTGTTTCATCAACGTAAACGGCCACTATGTCAACCCGGTCTCCGGATTTCATGCCTCCCAGCATGTTTTTCACACTCTCTACGGGTATTTCCACAGCCCGCAGTTCCGGATCGTTCAGGGCCCTCAGCCGGGCACTCAGAAGCGAGGGGCTAACCCCCTTTTCCAGGTCTATGGTCACGAGATGGCGAAGTATATCACCCGGCACCATCGTCCGGGCTGCTATCTTCCCTTTTAAATCGGTGTTCGGATGTATTATCTCGGACGGCAGCCCCGCTTCAGGCAGTTTTATCTCCCTGAACTGGCTCCTGTCCAACGGAGTCCCCGCCGCAATCTCCACCACAGCCTCCAATGCCGGTACTTTCGGCGACATTTTCACGGCCAGGCCCAAAACAAAACCTGCGGCCACAACGCCGCAAAGCAGGGCTATAAGGATAAACACAACTCCTTTTCTTTTTTCTTTGTCAATACTGAACTTAACAGGCATTGTCCCATCTCCTTCTTTTCACTACATCGTTAATCTTGTTAATGGAATCCTCCAGGTCGTGCAGTGCGGCCTGGAGCTCCCTGGTCTCCTCGTTTCTGAAAAACCCGGCTGCCGCATCCGTGGCACATGCCTTGCGGTAGGCCAGAGCAACTTTTTTGGCGTTTGCAAGAACATTCAGGACAAGATCAAATTCGCTCAAAGCCAATACCTCCCGTTAAATGTGGGCTTTTAATATTCTACTTACGCTTTTTATCTCAGGAAATGTCCCCCTTTTTTCGGCTTCCCTGATTCCTTCCTCATGCTTGATTTCCAAAAGAACCGGCAAACCCCAGGTCTGGCCGAGTTTTTTTATGTCATTTACGCACCTGTTGCCGACAAGCCAGGCCGGGCCCTTGACAAGATTTTTTATATAAACGGCCTTTTTGGACATATCCGTTACGACAAAGGTCGTTTCGACGAAAGGCTTCAGCTCGTCATGCACCCCGGTTCCTGCGTCTATTATCGTCACAACGCCGGGCGTAATGCTGTACGGCGGTGCTTTTCTCACGTTTATGTTCTTTGCCCCACGCCCTCCCAGCCAGTCATAAGCACCGCCTCCCGCATCCAGGATTTCCACGGGATATTTCAAGGCAAACTCTTTGGCCAGCATCAAGGCAAAACTGGTAGCCCCCACTCTCGGAGCAGCCCCGGCCACAGCATAAACGCTCGTTTGAAAACCGCCTCCCGGCGTGCACCGCAAATCTGCAGGCGGGCTTATGCTTTCATCTTCTTCAACGTATATCACCCTGTTTCTGCCTGCGTTCTTCGCCATATAGAGGGCTTCGTCCAGTTTCCGCAAAAACAACTCTTTCCCTTCGCCCAGGTAATCGGCCAACGCCCCGCTGAAAGTGGACCCGTACAGGTCTTTTTCCTGCCAGGCAAGACGCATGTTGTCAATCTTGCAAGCCATCTCTTTGGCTGTTGTTGCGGAAAACAGGAGCAAAAATTCTTCGCCGCCATATCTTGTTACAAAGTCTCCGCTCCTTGTGTTTTCGTTCAGGAAAGACACAAAGGCTTTAAGGACATCGTCTCCAACCTGGTGCCCATATGTGTCGTTAAGCCTCTTGAAATAGTCCAGGTCGCAAAACAAACCGCAAAAAGGCACCCCGTGCATGTTGTATTCCCGAATTGACTTATCAAGGAGTTCTTCCATGAAAAGCCGGTTATAAGCTCCTGTCAAGGGGTCTTTCAGTGCCTCGCTTTTGCTCATCTCTTTAATCAATCTCAAACTGTCCAGTTTGGGTGCCAATAACCCGAAGCTGTCATCATTCCACTCCGGCAAACATTCATCGGCCCCTGCCTTAAAAAGCTCGTGGCTGATGTTTCCAACCACCACCACGGGAAGGTCCCACAGTTTTTTATGCCTCTTTATTTCCCTGATTTTTTCGGCCACTTCTTCTTTATGGCCCGGCATCAGGATAAAGTCCGGCCTTACCATTTCGGCCAGGGCAAACAACTGTCCAATATCCTTGAAAGCCGTTACACCCTCGTATTCCATGTCCCATGAGTAAACCACAGGCTTTTTTTGCTTTTTTTTCGCTGTTGCATAGACATTTCTATCTTGAGGAGGGACAAAAAAATCAGAGGCGAAAGCCCCCGTTTTTGTCTCATGCGTATCTTCTTTCTCAGACGATTCTTTTTTAGCAAATTTCTCTTTAAGGTTTATCTTCAAGAGAGTATCAATTCCTTTTTTCAGAAGCCCGCCCCGCTCCTCCTGTTTTTTTGACGCTTGAACAGGCTCTCTTTGCGGCAATGTCCCTGCTATGTCGTCCGTCTGTATGTCATAATTTCCGTAGGTTTTGGGATTTCCAAACCAATGCTCCAAGTCGTCAATATCGTACTCGTCCCGGAAATACATGTCATACAAGGAGTACGACAACAGCTTTTCTTTGAATTTCTCGTCTTTTTCCAAAACGGTAGGAAATATGACGACCAGCCTCAATTCCGGCAGGTTTTTACGAATTCTGCCCAGGGCCTCCATGATCTCCCTTTTTTCCGTCACCCCTGCCTGCCCGTCAATCAAGGCCAGGTCAGCATCAACCGTTTTTTTCTCAGAAAAGTCGGCGAACAACGGCAGGGAATAGTCCCAGCCTGCTATTTCATGGCCCGCCTCCCCTAACATTTCTTTTAACTGTTCAAGGTAATCGACTTCATAAACCAGGTGGATTCTCAAGTTTTCGCCCCCCTACTACTTAAAAAAGCCAATGACCGTTTGTTTTATGGTCATTACCGTCTCCGGCATGTAGTTTATCAGGTAGTATACGGCAAAAGATATGACTATGCCCCATATTCCGGTCTTTATGGCTTTGCCGACGAAGATTCCAATGAATAAACTGACTACGGCAATCCCCATCCCGATTGCCAGCAAGGGAACACTTCCTTTTTGCAAGAATTCAAATATTTTATCGCCCAAGCTCATAACCTTGTCGCCCAGCTTGTCAAAATCCAAAGGCTTTATTTCTCCTATCCCGTCTTTCTTTGAAAGGATTTCCGAGAATTTCTTGTTTTGCTGTTCATTTGCCCAAACAGGAGCTGAAAGAGTAAATATCAACATAATCACAAGCAACAAGACGGCTTTTTTATTCAACCTCAACACCAACACTCCTTTCAGAGAAAATTTGCGGAAAATAAAACCTGGGGTCAAGGGGTCTTTTCCCTTGTCTTATTTCAAAATGCAAATGAACGCCCGTTGAAAAACCGGTTGAGCCCATAGTGCCAATCAGATCACCTTTTTTGATTTTTTGATATTCCTTGACTTTCCTTTGGTCCAAGTGAGCGTAGCATGTAAATACGTCTTTTGCATGTTTCACTATGACGTACCGCCCGTAGATAACCGAAAAACCTGCTTCCAACACTTCTCCGTCATCAATGCAGTAAACCGGGTCTCCGCTCACCCCTCTGTTTACGGCTCCTATGTCGATCCCGTGATGAAAGCCCGGCCTGGGGTATGCCCTGGGCCCAAAGGGACTGGTTATTCTCGTGGACGGTGTGGGCCATATCCATCCGTTAGAACCTTCTATCACCGGATAAGTGCTGTAATCCAAACCCACCGTCAACGCATGGCTGAACTGATAGTCCTCGTCATAAAGGATGGCGAGCTCCTGCAAGTGGTCTATGGTTAGCTGGTCCTCGATTCCTCTTGTTTTTGACAAGTACTGCTTCCAGGGTATGTAGTATTCTGCGGGAGGTTTTACTTCCTTAAGCACTTCTTTTTTGACCGACACATACCCGCTGCTGCTTCTTTCTACGATTTCCGTCTGCCATTCGTATACATAATCGAAATGACCTTCAAAAGTGTCTGCCTCGGTTACAAGGGTTACTTTGCGTGTGCTTGTTGAAGTTACCGTCCCTTTATCCGTATATGTAACAGTTGTTGTTATCACTTCCGATTCTTTCCACTTGAACCTGGGCCGCAGTGCCTCGAACACCTGCAAGGGCTGGAGGGTTACGTTCTCCTTGCCTTCCCAGACGGCGGCGTCGTTGACCACCCTGTCGGTCGCCAGCAAAACGGACCAGGGCAAGGCATGGGCCACGACTTGTTCCTTTTGCTCTTTGCTCAAACCCTGGCTCCATTTGGCGGCCAGCTTTTTGTATTCGTCAAACAAACGCTCGTTGGCTTCGGTGACTTCATCTTCCAAGACACCGAAAAAGGCCGCAATAACCGTCTTTTTGTCCGGCGGGCCGCCGTCTGTTGCTTCTTTGGCGAATCCGTAAAGGAGCATGTGGGTGCCAAAGGCCAGCACCAGGATCAAAACAAGGGGCACCCACACGGGAGCTGTCATCTTGAGGATCAGAAAAAGAACTTTCAGGGTCTTTAATGCAACTTTTTTGGCAACTTTTCCAAGGATTTTCTTGCCGTACCTTGCGGCTGTGCCCGTTATCCTCCGGGCTTCCTCGTCAGCCTGCCTGTAAAGTTCGTCGCTTTGCATCAGTCTTTACACCCGCCCCCTTCGCTCCGAATAAGAGGCGTTGCTGCTATTCAAAGGGGCGGCTTTTTCCTTGATGTAACCCATGGTGGTCAGCCTTGTGCGGGCCAGAAGTTCGTCCGCCTGGTTTTTTTTGTATTGGGTACGGATTTCGTCATACTTTTTGTATGCCTCGTTTATCTCCGGGGACCCCTTGCTATGGTACGCCTCGGCATGTTTCCATTGGGCATATGCCAGGTCCAACTGTGGTTTCGTCTTGTTCATGTTTTCCTGGGCCATGTCCATAATTTTCTTGTTCTCCCGGTATTCCGGCAGATTGGTTGATGGTCCTTTCATCTTGTCCAGTATTGTTGATACCTTTCCGCCCACCCAGCCCAGACCGTTCATTGCCGACTGGCTCAAGTTTTTTCCCGCTCTGGCCCCGGAAGCGAAATCGCCCGTCAACATGCCCGACAAAACGCCGCCGGCAACGGCTGCCGTTGCTCCCACGCCCATCCTGGCGGCAGTCCTTGCCGCATTGCTGGACATCACCCTGCCCGCCATGTTGTAGGCTCCTTGCAGCACTTTGCCGACAGTCGTCTGAGCCCCGGTTTTGGGTTTAAAGCCGCCTCCGGAAGATGTCTGCCCCTTTTCGTCCAACACAGGGCCAGGCATCTTGTCTTTCGGGCCGCCTGCCTTGCCTGACTTGCCGCCTATGCCGCCGAGCATCCCTCCGATACCGGCCACCCCTCCCATTATGCCGCCAAAACCCGCTTTAAGACCCAGCATGGACCTTACCAGGCCAGCTATGGCAGGCAAGCCCATGAAATACACCAGCATCAGCCAGAATATGCCGCCCTTTCCGATCCCGGGCGTGTAAAGAATGATGAAAAACCCGCCCAAAGCCACGGCATGAGCCAGTTGGATGATGGTGTTGGCGAAAAATTCCTGGAACCAGGACTCCAGCGATCCCCGGAAGGAAGGAAAGACAGAAAGTGCCGCAACCAAAGGGAAGATGGCGATTAAAAGGCCCAGGATAATGGCACGCATGACGTACTGGAAATTCAGGGCCAGGATCATCATGGCGGCCATGAACAAGAGTATGGCCACGGAAATGGTGTTCATGGAAGCCGCACCTTCAAAACCGGTTTTTCCGCCCCAGATTATGTCCATCAGGGCACCCGGCTTTACGCCGCTGTCCAGCATGTAGGCCCAGATAAGGTCAATCAGAAAGTTGTTTATTTCTATAAGCCAACTCCAGATATAGTGCCCGAAACGCAAGAGAATCAGGGCTATAAAAATGGCTGCCACGTTGTCTTTGACCCGGGTTCTGCCTTGTATGGTGCCTGCCCCCATCATTAATAGGACAGCCAGTAGAATTACGGCAATCGCCAAAGGGAAGGGCAGCAGTTTTTCAAAGATTGTGTAAAGCACTGATATGCCTTTAAAGAAAGGTTCCGGGAAAATGCCCAGTATCAGATCGTCTTTGTTCCCGCTGCCCAGAAAGCCCGACAGGGTGGCTTGCTCATCCTCCGTTCCCAGGTTTTTGCCAAAAATTAAAACCACCGGGTCTGCCACATGGAAGGTGTTCATAATCCACTTTATCACGGAGATTATGAAGGAAGCCACAGCCCTCTCCATGTAGCCGGGCTTGTTTTTTTGGTAATATTCCCTGGTCTCCGAGTTGTAGATCAGGGATTCGATGTTGTCTTTGTCTGTTTCTGTCTGTTTGTCCTTTATTTCAAATACTCCGGCTTCATAGTCGTAGTAGTCTATAGCTTTTGTCGGTATTATAACGCTCGTTAGAAGATAGCAGGCAAGGAGCAGAATAAATAAGGTTTTTTTACCGCTCATTTCCCCCTTCCTCTCCTTTCTCGCCGTATTTCTTTTTCAACAGTTCCTTGCGTTTGTAATAAGCCGGATCGTTGGGGTTGGTGGTAAACATCATGTGCTCATAGTCCGAGGCTTTTGTCAGGACTATGTCCGATTCGTCCTCCACTTTCAGGATGAGTTGGCCCGTCTTGGCCCCCAGCAAAAAGGCGGCCTCGCCTTCGGAAAGGTTGAGCTTGCCCTGGATGGCTTCAATATCGAAAGATTCCTGTTTGCCGATGATTTTTATAGGCGAGTTTTTTACTGCCGCAATCCCCGCATTGGTGCGGCTTAAAACCTCCAGGCCCTGGGTTACGGCACACACGCCGGTGTTGGTGGCCCGGTACTCCCGGTAGGCCGTTTCCGCAAAGGGACCGCCTACGTCCGGGTCGTCAAAGATGTTCTGGCACTCCTCAATCACGATTATTTTTTCCTGACTGACATCGGACTTGGCAAAGTTTTCGTTGAGCCAGATGGCTATAGCTGAAAGCCCGATGGGACGCATCACGTCCTTGTCCAGCCGGTTCAACGCAAAACCATAACCCGGATACCCCTTCAGTTCCACCGTGCTTTGGCCGTCAAAGATAGCGTAGGAAGGGCTGGAGCCGTGTCTGGTAAAAGGTTTCAGCATCTCTGCGGCTTTCCTTACTTCTTCGTGTTCGCTTGCGGCCATCTTGAGATACAAACCGCCCAGTTCGGGCATGGGCTTCTTTTTGTTTGTGGAAATTTTGCCGTCCGTGACGGTACGCAGGTAAATGCTCCGAGGGTCTTTGGTTATCCCCGCTTCCTCGTATTGCTGCCTTATGGCCTCCCCGATGAAAACCTTCACCCGTCCGGTCAGGATTTCCCTGTCATATGTGCTTATCATCTTGAACACGAGGGCCTGGACGTTGTTGGCCACGCTTTCAATGTCAATAAACCGGATTCCGTCCACATCCTGGGTAACTTCCACGTCGTAGGGGTTTATTCTGTCTTGCGAATGTTCGTGAAACTCTATGTACGGCAGGTCATTGAGCAGGAAAAAGTCCTTGTGTTCGCCCTTCCAGTCCAATACGGCCACCGTGCGGCCTATGTGCATGCTCCTGTGCATGATGATCTGGGTGGTGTAGGTTTTCCCGGCCCCGGACCGGCCCAGGATGATCATGTGCTGATTGGGCAAAGAAGGGTGCCACTGGTCGAAGTATACGGGACGGCCCAAACCGTCCAAGCCCAGGATGATGCCGGTCTTGTGGCTTATCCCGCCCTGGGCGAAAGGAAAGAGATCGGCCAGGTTGGAAGATTCCAGGGTTATGCCATGTTCGCCGGTGACCGGCTGGGGAGGAACTATGGGCAGGATGCCCCTCAACGCCTCAAGCTGTTTGCCGTCGGCAGGACGAAGATAGATGGATTTTCCCGCAAACCTTTTGACCAGGGCGTTGCAGTACATCTTGAAGCTTTTTAGCTCGGTCCCGCTGGCAATAACCTGGATAGTGGTCTTGAACGAGCGTTCAATCTCCATCCGCAGCTTTTTCTGGCGGGTCTTGATGTCCTCAATCTCGTCCCTGATGGCATCAATCTTGGAAGGGTCGCCCTCAAAGGCCAGGTCCGACATCAAGCCTCTCAGCCTCCGGCTCAGTTCTTGAAGTTCCATATCCGAAGAAGCAGGCCGGACATGGATGGCGATGTCCACGTCGCCGTCACCGAAGTTGCCCCTGCCAAGGTCGTCCAGCATCCCGCCCCAGGTGTTGCCGCTCATTATCTCAGCAAAAAAGGACCTGTAGTACCTGCATGGAACAGCCGTGCCGCCTATCTCCACCATGTAGTCGCCCACGGTGTACCCTTCCGCCCGGTCGGCGGGCAATAGTTCCTTGGCTATTGAAGGAGCGATGAAATCCACAGGCTCCGGCTTGCCCTCATACAATCCGGTTTTGTTGTTCTTGCCCGCCTTGATTGTTTTTTTGTTTGCCTGTTCCGGTTCTTTGTGTTTTTTGAAGATATTGAAAGCCATAAACTATTCCCTCCCCCCGGATGTCTCCAATTGCACCAGCTTTGCCGTTAGGCTGTCGTGAAAAGGGGTGAAACACTGGGCGTCACTGGCTTCTTCCACGCCGGAAAAGGCGGACATGTCCTTCTGGATAACCCTGTACGAAAGATCATATACACCGGCCCTGTCAAGCTGCCTGCACTGCATGCCCATCTGCTCGGCATAGCTTCTTGTGATCTGCACAGCTTCGTTCAAGACCATCCGGGCCAGATTTTTCCTTTCCTCCGCAGGCAAATGCTTTTTGCCCGTAAGCTTGGAAATCACTTCGTCCACTTTCGGGTTCCCCGTCTTGACGCCCGTTTCAGCATGGAAAAGAGGATCGTCGGGATCATAGTGGAAAACGATGTAACCGGAATAATCACGGGAGTTTTTGTTTTCGTCCAGTTCCTCAATGAATTTCACAACGTTTTGCCCGCTTTCTTTAAGTTGAGGGGTCAGCCTGCTCTTCTCCAGCCGTTCGCTGTACCACCGGGCGTATTCCCGGACATCGACGAATTGGGATAATTGCAGCAAGGTATATGACAGGCCGATTTCGTTCAAAAAGGACCGGAACGCCACCCAGACCTTCAATTTTTCCATGTCGGCGTTGGTCCTCATGTTTACCTGTGAGACTTGCAGGCATACTCTGAACACGCCCCCCGTCTCAATGATCCCGTCTGGGCTTACAAATGCATCTTTTCCAAACAAGTCCTGAGTTGTTTTGGGTTTTTCTTCTCCCTTGCCGGTTTTTTTGTTTATCAGGATTTTGTATAAAAGAAAAAGGCCACCTAAAATAGCAGCCAAAATGAGCAGTTTGTGTATACAAATCACCTCTTTTTTGTGAAAAAAGCATTGCTTATCGTTGCAATGCTCGTTTATTCTGCACATGAAATTTGGTGTTTTAGCATTATGTCATACACCTGGACCTTGATCCAGCCTTTTTTATAAACTGCACCGGCAGTAATGGAATGTTTGCCGTTTCAGAATATAACTCACATAATGCTTTTTTGGCTTGCCGGCGTTTTTCCTTGTTGTCCTTCCAACTGCCGAACTGTTTGATTGTCTTGATCTTCTCTTTGGTCCATCACAAATCAATTCATCTCCGGATTGTTTCATCCCCTGCCGTAGTAAAACACCCTCTCCCTTTTTCGTATGGCAAGCCATCTGGCTATGTATTTCCATAAAGAAATTCCCGTCCGGGGATGTTTGGCTTTGGCAAAAAAGTATGTCACCAACACCGGGATGACATAGTACAAGTGTGAAAAGGGAAAACTCAACATTTCCATAGGCGGCACATGTTTTGTCATGTTATAGCTCAGGATTATTCCGAAAAACACCCAGGCCGATTCGTCCAGTGACAAGGATACGGGGCCTAGGGTAAAGAATTTTTCTTTTATGCCCGATTGGTAAGGCAGTTCGTGAAATTCCCGGTAAGACATATTATTCCTCTTATTCCTCTTTCTTTGTAATTTTTCGTGCTTTCATGGACGAAAGTCCCAGCCAGGGATCGCCCGGTTTATCAATTCTCGGCAGAAGACCCCGACCTCTATAGGTTGGGGATGAATGACAGTTACCACCCCACACGAAGCCCTTTTCCGTAGTACAAAATACCGACTTCTGATGTTTTGACGGGTTTGCTTAGTTCTGAAAGTTTAATATAAGCCCCCAAGTTTTGTACTCCTTTAACGGTGCATTTTTGTCCTTCATAAAGTACCGTATCGCCTGGTTGATAAGGGTATCTCTGTTTGCGGATATTTACCCGCCCCGGCGATACCTTTTTTCCACGATATTTTCGGAGATTTTCGGTGTTGAGGTTTTTGTTCCGTGTCCTTCGACCACAGTTTAAGTCCTGTCCACTTGCCTTTTCGCCAGTACGCAGGTCAATATACTTTGCATCATAAAATTTCTGTAAACTGCGATTATTTCTCCTTACCTGCTGAATAGTGATAGGGATTGTCCTGTTTTGGTTAGTGCCGCCGGCTATGACGAAAGCATCATAGAAATTAGGCGACGGAAACCCCGGAATTCATTCCGGGGAGGAAGTCGCTGTTCCTCCTTTCGCATAGAAATATGCTTGCTCTTTCGAGCAGTTTTAGTTTTTTACAACTAACCGACGGACTTACTCTTGTCCCGTCCAGTTTCCTTAAATCAAAATACCCGCTGGCCCTGCGACCAAAGATGAAACACTCCTGCCCTTCGTACAGCACCTTGTCAAACAGTTGGTATCCAAACAGGTATTTCGGTGCTTTGTTTGCTTTCCAAATCCCTCTCTTGATAGGGTTTGCCTTATGAAGCTGCCTGTTCTGTTTCCGTACCTGTTTGAAGTAGTACCAGGTGTTGTCGGGTTGTGCCTGCGGATTGCCGCTGACGCAGCGAGCATCAGTGCGATGGTTTTTCTCTAAGCCATTGGCAATTCTGGTGTGTTTGGTGATATATCCATAAGTAAGTCGCACATATGGATATATTGTCTTTAGCCTGTTGTAAACCATCCAACGCATAATTCCCATAAAAGCCGCATCCTTGAAAGATTGACCTCGTTTGAGGTTGAGTTTTAGTTTCCCTGTATGGTAGTCCTTATGGCACTGATCACACAAAGTTATCAAGTTGTTCGGGGCATCTCCCCCGGTCTTGCGGCTTTCTATGTGGTGTACGTTCAAGACCTTGTTCCTGCATCCCGGTCTACCTTGACACTGATGACCGTCTCTCCACAGGACGTATTCCCTGACATTCCAGAATCCCAACTGCTCTCCCTGCTGGTACTCGACGCCAGATATTTCGGGATTCTTGAGCTTCTGGATGTCAAAACTGGCTACCTCAATAGTGATCTTGGTCACAGGTAGCATCTTGCATACCATTTGTACTGCTTTTGTGTGTGCTTCAATCTTGTTCCTGACAGAAGGAGCCAGCCAGCCTTCTGGTCGCCTGCGGTTATCAAACCTCGGCTTGCGGTATCTTGTCTTGCGATATCTTCTGCTTCTTCTTAACTCCCTTCGGTCTGCCAGCAGTTTTGTTATGTCGTTCCTTAGCTCGACTTCTGCTTCATACAATACTTTCTTTACAGTAGTGGCGGATAAACCTATAGTCCTGCTCCCGGCGTCTACCCCTAAACTTACGGCCTGTTTGTATCCACTGGAACCGTAGATAAGTTGTATGGTGAACGGCGTTCTTTTGATAACTTTGGCCTTTTTCTGTTTCAGAAGCAGCCTTGCCTTCCTCGGACTGCACGGCATCAAAGGTTTACCGTGTTTGTTTTGCACATAGACTAACAAATAGCCTACCTCCTTTCAGAGTAAATTGCCCATCGCCAATGTTAGAAAGGCTTTTTACATCGACGGCACTGCTCCTACCCCTCAGAGCTGTTTAACCGCCGACGACGGAGCCTGGAACTTGGGCACGCATCCCAGGGTGTCTTGACCCTTCTAACGTAGCTCTTTCCAAGCTGAGGCTGGTTAACCAGAGGCTTACAAGCCTCGGACTTCAGTCCGGGGTGGTTGACTGACGTGGCTTTTCTCCAACCTCAACTCTGTCCTGCGGGACTTTGTGATATAGCCATAGGTGTATTCACAACCCAGTGTATTGACCAGTTTCCACCGGACGGTTGACATGAAGGTTTCGGCCCGGAAGGACTTTACCTTCGGTTGCCAGCCCCACAGCAATTTGCTTTCCCTGTGGTTTTCCGGCCGATGACATTTGCTACATAGCGTGATTAGGTTCCCTGGCTTGTCAGTATAGTCTCCCTTCCAGTATCCGATATGGTGTACCTGTAGTTTCGGGTTCTTGGATCTGTTTTTACAGCCCGGGTTTTGACACTCATGGTTATCACGGTGCAGGATATATTCCCGCAGGTTCCAAAAGTTATACTGCTCTCCCTGCTGGTATGCCACACCCTGGATACCAGGATTTTTAATAGCTTGAATGTCAAAGTTGGCCACTTCCACTATAACCTGTGTTATGGGAAGTATTGATTTGATTTTCTCCACCAGCCTTATATGAGCATCAAGCTTGTTCTGTAGACTTGGGGCTAACCATCCTTCGGGCTTTCTGCGGTTATCAAACCGAGGCTTTCTGTACCGCAGCCTGTTTCGCCTTTGCCTGCGGTACATTAGCCGTTCTCGGTTTCTCTCTGCTTGAACTTGCAAAAGTTGGCACTCCCCGGCCAGTAGTTCTTTCTTTTCGGTGATAACTGAAAATCCTACTCTTTGGTTGCCTGCGTCTATACCTAGGGTTATTGGCTGTGTGTATTTTGTGGTTTCGTAGGTTAGTTGAATAGTAAAGGGTCTTGCCTTAACCACTCGGGCCTTGCCCTCTTTTAACAACCGACGCATCTTCCCATGCCTTTCTGTTGGCATGAGAGGTTTGCCTTCTTTGGAGAGAACGTATACCATAGTATCCCTCTTTCTGAGATAAGTCAGCCTTGCGGCTGTTGGTCCACTTCGCCCTTGTTCAAAGGGGTTTTTGCTGGCAGCACTTCGCCTGCCCATCAGCGATGTTTAACCACCAGCCGCAGTGTCCGGAGCGTGTGGAGTACCCCGGAGTGCCTATGTCATTCCCTTTGAACGGCTCCTTACTTTCGTAAGGGGGCTAATCAACCAGGCTTGCTGGATTTCTCCTACAAGCCCCCGCCTCTATAGGCGGTGGGTAGTTGACAACCCCAGTACTTGCAGGCTTTTCGTTTGGCTTGCGTAGAATCAACTGCCTCTACAATCACCGAGCGACCGCTAGGGAGGAATACCTCGTACAGAAGCTTTCGGGCCGGTTGTTTTGATCTCACTGAAACCATGCCAACAGAGTCCCGACTATTTCCTCAGCCATTACCGCTACGGCTATCGCCAATACCAGTGCACTGACCTTGCCTTTGCAGTCGGATATGGTTCTTACATCAGGGCTGAACAAAAGCGAATAGGCTACCAGTATGAACATCACCACGGCTATTATGGCCGCCGTGTTCCGCAAGAATTTGACAAAAGAGTTGGCCACGTCATTGGCTTTCTTCTCCAGCTTGCTTATGCTGTCGTTGCCTTTGGCCTGGTTGATTCTGTCTATGATGTTGTTGTTGCTGCCGGTATTGTTATCCGCCAATGCAGCCGTTGTCACCAAGGATAAAAACATGACGCTTAAAACAACCATACTCAATAATTTCAAGATTTTAACATTTTTCACAAAAATCTCTCCTTTCAACAAAAATCAACAAAAAAAATCATGGCCCGGCAACAGTGCCGGTTTGTTCGTTCAGTTCTTTAGCCGTCGAATATGCGTCGTAGATTGCCCATATCCAGACAAGGGGGCCTGTAATGAAACCAATTAAGATTACAGTTAGAATAGCATTTACAATTTGCACTCCCAGTATTATCAATCCTTTACCTATTTGCCCGTTGTATATCTGCCCCAAACCACTGATGAAAAAACTTAAAACTGCTGCAACACCTGGGTTTTTCATAAAACAACCCCTTTCTTTTTTCTCGCTTAAAACATTAACATTCGTTTAAGGTTTGCAAGTTGTGCCATATAGGGCTTGAACAACAAAGGGCCCCATACGGCTCCAGCCACAAAAAGCAGGACCAGATACAATGCCTCAGTCAGCCCGCCTGTCCGGAAAAGGCCCAGGCTGTAGTTCCTGCCTAAAGGATAAAACCACGGCACCCCGGCTGGAGTCAGGGTATCCAGAATCAAATGGGACAGGTATGCAACACCTCCTACCATCAAATATTCTTTTGCATAAACAAACAAAAAACCGGAAAATAAAACAAGCCCTATGAGACTGTGGGTTATTGTCCTGTGTCCCAAAAGGCTTATTATATAAGGGATGATCGGAATTTTCCTGGAAATCATGCTGCCAGGCTCGTCTATGTCCGGCAGCAGGGATGCCACCATGCCTATCGCCAGCCCTTTCGGATCACTGGTCAAAGATGCGGTTATAAGTATACCAGTAGCGAGATGCGTAGGTCCGGTCAAGTTGTGACCATCTCCCTTCCCGCTGATATGGCGATGAAATGCTTGCATGGTCTCTTTTTCCCCGAAATAAAAGCAGGACAAGTACAGGCTCCGTTGTTGAGATCAACAACGTAAGCCGTCTGAATATTTCGGCTGGAAGGAACAAGAAATATGCCGGGAGCAAGCTCTTTTGCCCGAAATAAACGCTCGTTGTTTGCGGGTTCAGTTTTTTCTGTGATTTTTTTGGCAATCGCCTGTGTGCTTAGTTTGTCTGCCAGCTTGTTTTCTTCCCTGGGCACCCATTCAAGTTGATGTCCTTCCTTCAGCAGGTCATGGACTTGTGCCCATAGTTTGTAAAGATGATGATAATTGATTCTCCAGTTGCCTGTAACCTGGTTGATTACAAGCTGGCTGTCGCCAAAAATGCGGCAGCTTTCGATGCCCCTTCTTTGCAACTCCTTGAGCAGCTCGATTAAGGCAATGTATTCAGCCTCATTATTTGTTTTTTCACCGATGTACCTTGATATTTCCCAGATTTTCTCGCCTTTGTCCAGAATTATGGCTCCTATGCCTGCGGGTCCGGGGTTGCCGGAACTGGCACCGTCGAAAAAACAGTTGATTATGGCAATCTCCCCCCTTTTTTGTTGTTTTCAGTTTTGTTGTTTTCAGGGCCCAGAAAACTGCAAGGCAAACCTTTTCTTTTCCAAAACTTCCTCTGCCTGGGAATTTAAAAGGCACTGTTGGAAGTACCGGATCGGGTTTGTTATTTTTTCCCTGTAGTCTATCTTTTGATAGCTAGAAAGTGCCCTTTCCACGCTGAGTGCGTCGAGTTTTTCCAAGATGCTGTAGATTACCGCCCTAGGCTTTTTGTTGTCGTAATCTCCCGAAAGCAGCCCTGTTATTGCAGTTTCGATTATTACTTGATCCTCTGGGTCGAAGTCGCACAGACATATCTGCTCTTTTATGAGTTCCCATCGTCGCTTGTCAAAAGAAAATCCGTCAGTCCGTCCGTCGGAATTTCCATTTTTTCCCCTTATATTACTTACATTACTTATTTGACTGACTGACTGATTATTATTCTCTGTAGTAGTCTCTGTAGTATTAATATTATATATATTACATAAATACTTCTTGTCTGGACAACTTGTCCTCATGGACAGGTCAACTTGTCCTGTCGAGAGGTCAACTTGTCCTGTCGAGAGGTCAACTTGTCCTGTCGAGAGGTCAACTTGTCCTGTCGAGAGGTCAACTTGTCCTGTCGAGAGGTCATTTTGTTCCGTCGAGGGTTTTTCTTGTCTATTTTCTTTCGCTTTTTGTCTTATTTCTGATTCTCCAACTAGTTCTTCCAGTTTTTTGTAGTTTATTGTATACCATTTCGTTTTGTCTATTTTTGATGTGTTATATTCTGTGGTGGTTATGATTAATCCCCGGTTTTCGAGTTGAGTTATTATCCTTTGGATTGTTTTCGCACTCCAAAAAGGAAATTGTTTCTGCCAGTCGGAGTAAGTATTAAAAACCCAGTCTTTACCATCCATGTTTTTAGCGTTTTTAGATAATAGCCAGTAGTGAAGTTGTTGCAGGAATATCGACTCGTTTAATCCAATGAGTGTTGCCAATCTTGGCAAAACCAGCAAAGGGTATTCATCGAGTAAGATTTTATTTACCATAGCAGTTATCACCTTTACAACAACTGCAATTCAAGAAACTTAGTAGTACTGTTCCCAGCTTGAGACTTCTTTTCTGACAGGAGTCCTATTTCTACTAATTCTTTTATTGCTTTTTGTATTTTGTTTTTTGACAGTGAACATTTTTGGGTAATAGTGTTGTTTGCCAGCAAAAATTCATTTGCCACACCGGCACAACTGCATAGGTATATATATACCATTTTTGCGTACACGCTTATTGGAAGATCAAAAATATTTTCGTTGCAAATAAATACATTTTCCCTTTGTTTATTTTTTAGATTTCTTTGCACCAATTCCAACACTCCTTTTTTTTTGATTTGTGCCGGACTGAAGCCCGAGCCTTCTCGGTTCGTATAAGCCATCCCCGGAATGAATTCCGAGGTTTTCCCGCACTGGATTTATAAATTATGCGGGTTGTCGGGCTTTTTGGAAAAATAAAAAAAGCCCTTGGAAAAGGCTTTGTTTTAATTACAAATATTCCCAATTTAAATGGGCAGGCTTCGCCCACCCCTTTTGTCAATAGTTTAACATGTGAAAAAATTTGCCGTCAACTGCTTTTTTTGCTTTTCCGACAAATATTTTTCGATTTTTTCCGACAAAAAAGTTTTCCGCAAGTTAGGAGTCGTATTTTTTACGGCCATAGCCAGGGCCTTCTTTTGGCCTACCATAATCATCATTTCTTCTGCTCTGGTTATTGCCGTATAAAGAATATTCCTTGTAAGCATGATATAGTGGTTTGTAATTACAGGAGCTATGACAACCTTTGCCTGCCCGCCCTGGGATTTATGGGTCGTGATGCAGTATCCGGTTGTGAAGTCGTATTCCGTTATATCTTCCCTGGTTAGAAATATTTCATTGCCCCAGATTTCGCATAAAAGCCCCTCCTCCCGGCTTTCCGGATCATCAGGATTGACGCATATGTTTTTCACCAGCCCCATATTGCCGTTATAGAGACCTTTATTTACATCGTTTCGCTGGTTTTGTATAATGATGTCGCCCACCCTGAATGACTTGCTTCCTACAACCAGCTCTTTCTTTCTTGAATTAGGCGGATTAAGCAGCGATTTTATCTTTTCGTTGAGGGATAAAACGCCTGACACGCCTTTTTTCATTGGAGACAAAACCAGTATGTCCTCTTTTTTGTAGCCTATCTCCAAAAGCCTCTTTATGCAGGCCAGTATGGTTTCTTCCACGTCTTGAGGATCAGACCGCTCCAAAAAGATAAAATCTTTTCTTCCCGGGACGGTGCATATCATTTGGCCGTTGTTTATCCTGTGGGCGTTCTCCACAATCAGGCTGTTTTTTGCCTGGCGGTAGATTTCCGTTAACCGGACGCTTGGCACGGGACTTTTCAACAAATCCCTCAGTACGGCACCAGGCCCTACGGATGGCAATTGGTCGGCGTCTCCCACCAAAAGGATTCTGCTGCCTGTTTTTAAAGCCCGAAAAAGGCAACTGGCAAGTTCTATATCGGCCATGGACAGCTCGTCGACAATCACGAAATCTTCTTCCAGGGGATTGGCTTCGTCCCTTTCGATAGATGTCGTTTCCGTTCCATCTTCCGTTTTTCTTGCTCCCCAGTTAAGCAGCCTGTGGATAGTTTTGCCCTCAATTTCGACAATCTTCGATAGATTTTGACTAGCCCTCCCGGTAGGAGCACACAAGGCTATTGTGTGATCAGGGAATACTTGCCTGTATATTTCTACTACGGCTTTGATTGTGGCTGTCTTGCCCGTTCCCGGTCCGCCTGTGAGCAAAAGGATGTTGTTCTCAAATGTTTTATATATTGTCTCTTGCTGTTTTTCGTTAAGAAAGATTTTGTTTCTGGCTTGGTATTTTATGAGTTCTCTGGCAATTTTACTTCTGGGCACAACGGGACCTTTGGCGAAAACAAGTTCCGCTACCTTTTGTGCCAGGGTTTTTTCAAGCTGGTACAACTGTTTCAGATATACCCTATCTTCTTCTACTTGCAGTTTGTTGTTCTTTGACAAGTTGTTTATTGCCTTTTCAACGAGCGTTGATTCTATTTCGATTGCTGATCTTTTGTTAAGCAAAGCCTGACATTCCCTGATCAGGTCGGGCTTGTCCACATAACAGTGGCCGGGTTGCTCACGCATAATATGTATGACGGCTGCTTCACAACGATACAATGAATCTTCTGCAATGCCCATGTTTCTTGCAATGATGTCGGCCCGGTCAAAACCAACCATGCTCAAGTTGGTCAGTTCATAAGGATTTCTCAATATAATCGGAACGGCATTGCTTCCGTATTCCTTGTGCAGTTTAATCGCCATCTTTACTGTTACGCCGTATTGTGCCAGATGTTTTATGATGTTTTGCACATTGAAGTTTTCAGAAAGGCTTGCGACTATTTTCCCGGCGTTTTTCTTGCTGATGCCTTTGATTGGCAAGAGACATGCCTCTTTTTGTTCCAAAATTGTTTCAATGGCTCCGTCTCCCAGGGAGTCCACGATTAACCTGGCCGTTTTGGGTCCGCAGCCTTTCACAAGGCTGGAGGATAGCAGTTCGTAAGCCTGCTCTTTCGTTGATGGGATGGGCTTTTCCCATGCGTTTACCTTGAACTGCAAACCGTATTTCTTGTCCTCAACCCATTCTCCTTCAACGATGATTTCTTCTTTCTCAACAGCACCGTAAATGTTGCCTTTGATAACAACGTCAAAGTCGTCGTTGCCAAAGACAGCAATTACGAAGTCGATGTCTGTGGTTTTGGCTCGTGGAAAAAGGATTTTTTTGATTGTCCCTCTCAGTTTTGTTTCGTTATTTGCCATATTGTGCAGCGATGTGGTCAAAAAAGTTGTTCAGTTTGTGGAGCAGCGTTTGAGCGAGCGTTTGCTCAAGTCCGTCCGGTGGCGATTTGTGTGGCCAGTCCTCCGGACCTGAAACAACATTTATCAAACTGAGGGGAATCATATAAAATTTTTCTTTTCCATGAGCCTTTCTTTTTTCAGTTTTGTATATTTTGGAAAGTATTTTGATAAAATTCCTTGAATTCTCTTCTTTCTTTGCCTTGAGAACTGCAAGTATTTCTCTAGCCTTTTTTACAAGCATAAAGTTTTTGGAGGAATCCAAAATTCCGATCTCGGGTTCAGTATCAATGTTTGCTTTTATGTTCTCCCATATTTCTTGGGGTATAAAACAATTCAATATTTTTTTCACAAAAGGTATGTAACGCAGGAAATGGTAGCATGAACGGTCCATCTCCAAAAGCCCGTTCTCGGTTTTTTCTACAGTCACGTATAGATAACCCTCATGCATTGCTTTGATGCTTTTTTTTCTGATTTTCTTATCGACGAACTGAACAAAGGTCTCAAGTGCTGTAATTTCAACAATGCCGGGATTGCCGAATAATTGTATTTTTGCTTTGATTTTTTCTAATACTTCAATTTCTTTCCCGACACCAACATATACTGCATATGTAAACCCCACTTATGCCCCTCCTCCCTTGTCCGTTATTTCTTCTAAAAGCCTGTATCTTACAGGCTTTTTTTGTTTTCGGAATACTCCTGGTTAATTTTGATGCGTTCTTCAACCGGCAAGGTGTTCCATGCTAACCATCCTGCTAAATCAAATTCACGCTGTCTCTTGTGGGCTTCTTCTTCCGACAGGTTTTGCGGCCCGACAATATGTATAATTGTATTGCCAATTTTATATGTGACCGAAATATCGATACTTTTAACCACCTTAGCATCACCCCGGTAAATCTTATGACCGTGATGACGATGGACAACACTAGTTTTTTGCATGACTGGTGTGCTTTACTTACGCCATTTTCGGGTGAAAATAAAGCACTCTTTCCCCCTTTCTCCGTTTCTTACATCCTCCTACAGCTAAAGAAATAAGCGTATGAATTTTACAATCTTGATATAAGGGATAAAATTTATTGGTTTGCTGCCTCGGTGGTGATTGCCTCATCGTTAACATGTGACGGATATTGCAACAGTTCGTGGCATTTTTCTTCAAAAAAAATGTCCTCAATATTTGCATTAAACATCTCGGCAATTTTCTTAGCTAAATCTAATGTTGGGTTACGATCACCGGTTTCTATCATTCCATAAAAACTTCGTGTGACTTTTAATTTATCGGCAATCTCCTGTTGTGTTAATCCATGCATTCTACGTAAATTTATAAGCTTTGTTCTTGCCATGATTTCACCTCCAATGACACGGTCCGTTGCTTTGTTTTTAGTATATAGCAACGAAAAGTTGCAGTCAATATATTTTGCAACTTCTTGTTGCAGTAATTGTTTATGCCACATTATGTGGTAAAATAATTTAAAAAAAGGTGGATAGTGTTATGACATTCGGAGAACGTTTAGTCTATCTGCGAAAAAAACATAAAATGACTCAAAATGACTTTGCAAAAATTTTATCTGTGAGCCGAGGCGCAATTTCAATGTGGGAAATAGATCAACGCACACCGGACCCATCAACTCTTAAGAAGATAGCAGATTTGTTTAACGTTTCCGTTGACTGGCTCCTGGGTCGTGTAGAATCAGATGAAAACAGCAATAAAAACAATAATAACGAAAGTGATACTACAGGTGATATTTGCTTGGTTGCTGAATCCCCTTCTAGCTATGGATACGAGACTGAAGCCGCCCACAGAACAGATGACCCAATGGCGGATTTGCCCGAAGAAGCCCGCCGAAGCCTCGAAGAGTTCAAGGAATATATTCTAAAAAAATATGGCAAAAAATAAGAACCTGCTACTGATAAGTCATGTGGCAGGTTCTGTCATATATGGATATTTTGACAAACAACGACAAAATTTGCAGGGTGATGGACATGCCTGTTAAATTATTTAAACTAGCTGAAAGACAAGGTATCGATATACAATGGTGGGATTTCAAACCGCCTTTGGAAGCAGTTTATTGGGCAAAATCTGGTTTGCCGCCTATTATTGGGTTAAGCAACTCATTAAAACAAAGCTCCAGTGCTTATCTTCGTTGTGTTCTGGCGGAAGAGATCGGGCATCATTTTACAACTACAGGCAATTCTGTTCCCCGGACTTTTTTTCATTATCAGGATAGGTTGGAAATAAGCAAGGCTGAGTATAGAGCCTTAAAATGGGCTGCACAATACCTTATGCCTCGAGGCAAACTTTTACGTGTGATAAAAAACGGAATGGCCGAAAAATGGGAGTTTGCCGAGTGGTTCAATGTAACCGAAGAGATGGTTGATTTTAGACTGAAACTGCCGGATGTTGCTATGTTGACAAAAACTAAGACAAGGATAGTGGGATAAAACATGATTAGCAAAACTTACAATATAGACCTGGAGCCAGCTTGCATTTATCTTCGCAAGTCTCGTGAGGACCGGGAAGCAGAAGCTCGTGGCGAAGGCGAAACGCTGGCAAAACATAAAAAAGCATTATTTAGACTGGCAAAAGAACTGCAAATAAATGTAACAAAAGTTTACGAAGAAATTGTCTCAGGTGAAAGCCTGATACATCGACCTGAGATGCTGGAACTTTTAAAAGATGTAGAAGAAGGCAAATGGAAATCTGTCCTGTGTATGGACATGGATCGTCTTGGCCGAGGCAATATGCAAGAGCAGGGACTTATCCTAGAAACGTTTAAAAAGGCCAATACTAAGATTATCACCCCTCGTAAGATATATGACTTGCAAAATGAATTTGATGAAGAATACAGCGAATTTGAAGCATTTATGGCCCGAAAGGAACTCAAAATCATAACCAGAAGGCTTCAAGGAGGCCGTGTCCGCTCCGTGCAGGAAGGAAACTATATTGGCACAAGACCGCCTTATGGTTATCTTATCGAAGAAAAAGACAAAAATAGATACCTGGTCCCTCACCCGGAACAGGCACCTGTCGTTAAAATGATTTTTGACTGGTACACTCACGAGGACCCCTCTCTACGAATGGGAGCTAATAAAATAGCAAACGAACTCAACCGTCTAGGGTATCGTTCATATACAGGAATTGAATGGAAATCTTCTTCTGTTTTATCTATTCTTACAGTAGTTATGCAGTTTCAGGATAATTTTTCCAATTCCATAACCTAAGTTCCAAAGAATGTGGCCAGAATTTATCAATAAGCCTTGAAAAACGCTGGGTTGCCGTGTCAAAATAGACTTGGATCAACTGCTCGCAACAGCGGATCCGACAACCGGCGTTGAAGAAGTACCTTATCACTTCGCAGAGGGAGGGGGCTTGTTCGGCGCCTTCTTTATTGCACTCCCAAGAGGCATAACAAAGAAGGGTCTTCGCTGTAAACAAGAGCTCCACATGTGCGAAATGAGCTGTTTCAGACTGAGCATAGCAAGATGTTAAACCAAGATTCTGTTTAGCGGTGCGGTAAAAAACTTCTATTCTCCATCGTTTAGCATAGGCAGTTGCAGCTTCTTCCGGCGTATCTACGCGATTGCTTATCAGGAGATACGCATCCTTGAAGGTTGCCGGGCATTCTTCCTCCGGAAGAACTATGCTGCCCTCGACAGCCTGCTTCTCATAAGTGGCTGCAATGGCAGCTATGGGTAAAAAACGTTGTCTAGTAATGGGTTTTCCCTTGCGTGTTAAGGTCTCATAGGGCATTTTGATGTAAATGTCCGGAATACTGAGAACCGATTCTTTGCCAAGGACCCGAAGCTGGGAATAAACTTCTCGCAGCAGTTGCTTCGGATTAAGTTTAATGTAGCGTTCCTTTCCTAGTACCGGGTCGTAGATTTTCCTGAATAGCGCCGTGTTACGTTTGGCTTTGGTAACCCAGTCAAAATTTTGACCCATCAGCCAGTTCAGGAACTTTTTACACAAAAACCAGCGATCCATGGCTACCCAGAGTCTGGCCTTGTTCAACTGACGCACCTCTGCGAGCATCTGTTTAGCAAGATCAAGCTTGGTTTGTTTTTCATTCTCCTGGCCATTTTTAACCCAGAAGCGCCACAGCATAGGATATTCGAGCCCATTCTTTAAGACAGCCAGGGTCGACACAAGATTAATGCACCATACATGGCACTTATCCGAACTGTCAAAGAGCCAACAGAGAAAGGGGATTTTTTTACCGTGAGGATGCTCAATTTTAGTATCGTCTAAGGCAATGATATCGCCGTCGGTCAGCCTGCTATCCGTGTTTTCTTGTAACCTGGCAAATCTGCCCAAAGAGAACCGGAGCCACTGAAAGGGCTTGGAGAGAAACCGGCTGAAGGCACTTTGAGAGATGATTTGCCCGGAAAGCAGTTGTTGTAAAAATGGAGCTTCCGTTGAAAACTTAGCATTTTGATTTGCAGAACTTGAATGATTAGCAAGGCCGCAGATGTAGGCAAAAGCCAGGAGCCACGCTGGAATTCCGGAGTGTTTGCGTATTCCGGACTGGGAAAACAGCAGAGACAGGTCAAACAAATCCCAAATTGTCTTGAGTACCGGGATTCCGGCACCTTGACCGTGATCCTTTTTTTCGAAAGTTGGTTTACACAGTTTCTTCATCAACATCACCCATATCGCTAGAGTGATGGTAAAAAATACCATCCAAAGCGATTATGGGGGCTTTTCGAAAAAGTCAAGACCTTTTTTGTCGAAAATTAGGATCTTTTTTAAAATATTTTTTGAGTTATTATTTTCTATTTATTTCCACCAACTGCATAACTCCTGTATTCTTAAAAACCCTGTTTATATAGGCATAATCACATGGAAAAAAAAAGAATATAAAAAATCAGTTGTATCTGGAAAAAGAAAAGATGTGCGAACAAGACCTAAAGAAGAATGGATATATTCTAAAGGCAAGCACCAACCCCTTGTGAGAGAAGAACAGTTTACTAAAGCTCAAGAAATATTAAAAAACAAATATCATGTTCCCTATCAACTGCAAAATGGGATCGTTAACCCGCTTGCTGGTCTTATTAAGTGTGATATTTGCGGGTCAGCTATGGTTTTAAGGGTTTACACAAATCAAAGGCCGCATTTCATCTGTTACAATACTCGTTGTCCCAATAAAAGCAGTCGGTTTGAATTTGTGGAAAACCGGGTTATTGAAGGGCTAAGAAATTGGCTTCGGGAATATCAGGCAAAATGGAATCTATCCAAACCACAATTAAAAACTGATAACGTTATAGATATTCGTAGAAAAGCCCTGCAAAATTTAGAAAAGGAACTCTCCGAATTGGAAAAGCAAAAAGGACGACTACACGATCTTCTTGAGCGGGGCATCTATGATGAAGAAACTTTTTTAGAAAGATCACGTACTATTACCGAACGAATTGATGCAACCAAAACAGCCATTAATAATGCGGAAAAAGCACTGAATGATGAAATGCAAAGAGTAAAAGCACAGGTAGAAATAATACCTATGGTGCAAAACGCCTTGGATATTTATTCAGAACTTAAAAGTCCTGCGGAAAAAAACAACCTCTTGAAATCAATATTGGAATACGGCACTTATCGCAAAGAAAAACATCAAAAAGGAGATGAGTTTACTCTAGTGCTTTATCCTAAGTTATCTAGTCAATACAGATAAACCGTTAGTGTTATCTCATTGCCCTCCTTATCAATACCGATGGGATCATATAATGATACTTCACCTTTATTTTTTTTCGTGGCCCTGAGATGCATCAAGATCTCGTTTTCAATGCAGCGAGCGGCATATGTGGCTAACTTGGTGCCTTTGTCACTGTCAAATGTATTGATAGCCTTAATCAGACCGATAGTACCGATAGAAATGATATCATCCTTATCCTCGCCTGTGCTGTCAAATTTTTTCCCTATATGTGCTACCAGTCGTAGGTTATGTTCAATAAGGATATTCCTGGCATTCATGTTTCCTTTTTTAAATTCTTCAAGATAATAGGTCTCTTCTTCATCGGAAAGAGGTCGGGGAAAAGCATTGTTATTCAAATAATAAAAAAGCAATAAGATACTTTTTGCCAGAGTGACAGTAGCAACCACTACTGTTCCGAATCCCATCTAAACTCCCCCTCCATTTAAATTCGCTGTAAATTGTATGGAGGTTATTGGGATAATGTGTCTGTCCTTTTTTTAAAAAACCACTTAACAATGTTGGTAGAATTGCCAAAAGATTTGCATCATATCTTTTTCCCCACTGCACATCCTATAAACGAAACCACAATAAATACTAATTTGCTAAAGGAGGAAACAAAAATGCCAAGAAACACAAATAAACCTGCTGTACAAGGAGCCAAGTCTTTCTTAAACAGTTTGAAATTTGAAATGGCTGGAGAACTGGGGTTAGGCAACTATGAAGCCGTCGATAAAGGCAGTTTGACCTCCCGTCAAAACGGTTATATCGGTGGTTATATGACCAGAAAAATGGTGCAATTTGCCGAAGAACACTTAAAGAACGGCGGCCAAATCTAGTCAATCTTTTCGACTTCCGATATCTGCCTACCGATTACCGGATAATTTTTAAAAAACAAAAACCAGTCAGGTTATCCTGCTGGTTTTTGTTTTTTAACATATTCAAGGTTGAATTTTGTTATACGGTCTTCACCGTTCACGGTTAACGATTCACGTTATCTTACCGCTGTACCCTTCCCGAAGCATCGCCTTCCATCAGGCTTTTCACCTCGGAAACTGTAACGTGGTTAAAGTCTCCGTGAATGGTATGTTTCAAACAGGAAGCAGCTACGCCAAACTCTAAGGCCTCCTGATTACTCATGCCGGATAACAAACCGTAAAGCAGGCCTCCCACAAAGGAGTCGCCGCCGCCCACTCTGTCCACGATATGAATGTTATATTTTTTGGAATGATAGAATTCTTTACCATCATAAAGCAGCGCAGACCAGCCGTTGTCAAAAGCGGAATAACTCTCCCGTAAGGTAATGGCGGTTTTCTTAAACCCGAACCTTTCGACTAACTGTCTTGCTACGGACTTATAGCCCTCCAGGCTTAATTGACCGGAGGTCACATCGGTACCTGTGGCATGAATACCGAAAACTTTTTCGGCATCTTCTTCATTGCCGATACCGATATCTACATACTCCATTAAACGACTCATGATCTCATTGGCTTTTTGAGGACTCCAGAGATTTTTCCGGTAGTTATAGTCACAGCTAACCGTAACACCCATTTTCTTGGCAGCCTGGCAGGCTTCCAGGGTTGCAGCTGCCGCAGCATCACCCAGGGCAGGTGTAATCCCGGTGAAATGGAAGAGGTCTGCGCCCTGGAAGATTTTTTCCCAGTCAAATTCGCCCGCTTTTACCTGGGAAATGGAGGAATTGGCTCTGTCATAGACAACCTTGGAGGGACGCTGGGATGCACCATATTCCAGGAAGTAAATACCCAGGCGGGGGCCGCCTTTTAAAATATGGTCGGTATGTACACCATACCTTCTCAAATGATTAATGGCAGCTTGACCCATAGGGTTATCAGGAACCTTCGTGACAAAATAAGCATCAAGCCCGTAGTTGGCTAAAGAAGCCGCCACATTGGCCTCTCCCCCGCCATAAGTTACATCAAAGCTTTCGGCCTGGACAAAGCGCTGATAATTAGGCGTCGAGAGCCTCAGCATGATTTCTCCGAAAGTCACTACCTTTTTCATGTTAAAGACCTACCTTACTTCTTACTTATTTCTTGCTTCTGGCCAGTTTCACTTTTTCCACAAAAGCCCTGGCTGTTTCTGTTACTTCTGCGTAATCTCCTTTGGCTGCCCCTTTGGTTAAAGCACTGCCTACCCCAACAGCTACACAGCCAGCTTGGATCCACTGGTCCACGTTATCCAGGGATACACCGCCCGTAGGCATGAGAGGGGCTTGGGGCAGGGGACCTTTGATAGCCTTGATCACGCCTACGCCTAAAACTTCCCCCGGAAAGATTTTTACCACATCTGCTCCTGCTTCCATGGCTTCCACAACCTCTTTAATCGTCATGGCGCCTGGCATGACCGGCACCTGGTAGCGGTTACAAAGTTTAACTACTTCCAAGTTCAGATGAGGTGAAACCACGTACTGGGCCCCGGCCAAAATAGCCATACGGGCAGTTTCTGCATCTAACACTGTTCCGGCCCCCAATAACATTTCTTCAGGAGAGTAATAAGCAGCCAGTTCCTTCATGACATCCAGAGCTCCGGGAACTGTCATGGTAATTTCTACAGCTGTTACACCCCCGGCTTTCACTGCATCGGCAATAACCTTGGCCTGTTGTGCCGATTCTGCCCGTACAACGGCAACTACACCACACTCGATGAGTTTTTGTAAGATTTTAATTCTGTTGGGTAACACAATAATTCCTCCTTTAATCACTTAAATTGTTATTCCATAAAGCCCCCGGACATGGCAGAACTTGCCAGGCGACCGAAGACCTTAAGAATTCCTTTTTGTAATCGACTTGCCGGAGCCTGCCACTTCGCCTTCCTCCTGGACAGTTCCTCCGCCACTTCCGCAGGTGTTTTTTGACTGCCGTCCCAGCCGATCATGTTCAGACCTCTCCCTGCTATATCAATGTGGATTAAATCACCGTCCTGCACCAGGGCGATAGGACCACCTTCAATGGCTTCGGGAGAAACATGGCCGATAGCCGGACCGCGGGTAGCCCCCGAAAACCGGCCATCTGTAATTAGAGCCGTAGTACTGCTTAAAAGGGGGTTGGCGGCAATAGCCTCCGTAGTATAGAACATTTCAGGCATGCCCGAACCTTTCGGTCCTGCATAGCGGACCACAATGACATCCCCCGGCTGTATCCTGTTATGCAAAACTGCTTCCCGGGCTGCTTCCTCATGATCAAAGACCCGGGCAGGACCAATGTGATCCTGCATTTCTCGGGGCACGGCAGCATGTTTCACCACAGCGCCTTCAGGGGCAATGTTTCCTTTGAGAACAGCCAGTGAACCTTGAGCCTGGATGGGGTTATGTTTGGGCCTGATCACAGCTTCTTTTTGCATACGGTAGTTTTCCAGGTAACGGTTTACTCTCTGGAACCAGCCTGATTTCTCAAGTTCTTCCAAGTTTTCTCCTAAAGTCTTTCCGGTCACTGTCAGCTGATCCAGGTGTAAATGTTCTTTGATTTCCCACATGACGGCAGGTACTCCACCGGCATACCAGAAGAACTCTGTAGCATAATAACCCGTTGGTCTGACGTCCACCAGGTAAGGTATCCTGCGGTGTATCTCATCGATCTCAGACGGTTCCAGTTTAATACCAACTTCCCTGGCAATTGCAGGTAAATGTAAGATGGCATTGGTAGAACCGGAGATTGCTGCATGAACCATCAGGGCGTTGTTAAAGGCTTCCTTTGTTAGGATATCAGAGGGTTTGATATCTTTTCCCACTAGATATAAGATTTGTTCTCCCGCCTGTCTTGCCATATCCCTTATTTTCTTTAAGGGAAAAGGAATGAGGGCAGTACCCGGTAAAGCCAGACCCAAGGCTTCTGCCATGACCTGCATCGTACTGGCTGTCCCCATCATCTGACAGGCGCCGCAGCTTGGGCAAGCCTCCCGCTGGAGATGGGTAAATTCTTCTTTTGTAATCTTACCAAGATGGTATTGCACACTATATGTCCCTATCTGTTCCAAACTAAGATTGCCCGGCCCGGTTAGGGCAGTTCCGCCTGGAATAAAAATAGCAGGAATATTTAAACGGGCGGCAGCTATTAGGTGGGCGGGAATGGATTTATCACAGGAAGCGCAGAGGATGATCCCGTCAAAAGGACTGGCCTGCCCCTGGATTTCAATCATAGCAGCGATGATTTCCCGTGAGGCTAAAGAGTAATTCATACCTTCATGTCCCTGGGCGATGCCATCACAGATATCCGTAACGGTATAGCGGGAAGGTTTGCCCCCTTTACTCCAGACGCCTATTACGGCTTCTTCTACCAGCTGGTTTAGCCCATAACTGCCGGGGTGACTTTCTCCCTGGGTGCTATTCACCATGATTTGTGGTTTTTCTAAATCATTTTCGGTATAATTCATACCCAAGCGCAGTGATTCGATTTCCGGGGCAGCTCCTTTTAATCTCTGTGACTTTAACAACTGAATCCCTCTCTCCTTTTAGAATTTGTCGGCAGTGTACCCCATTCTCCTAGAAATTAATAAGGCTGTTTTTACCACCTGAGCGCCAATCTCCTCTACTTTTTCCAAGGTCATCCGCATAGTTGGCCCAGAGACAGAAAGGGCTGCTACAGGCCTCTGCCGGTAATCTAATATGGGGCCCGCCACACAACGGATGCCATACTCATTTTCTTCATTGTCAAGAGCATAGCCAAGTTTTCTTACCTTAGCCAAATCGGCCATCAACGCTTCATAGGTGATTATGGTATTATCGGTGATTTTGGTTAAACCGTGTTTTCTGATGATTTCCTGTACTTCCTGGGGCGGTAAATGGGCCAGGATACTTTTGCCAACGCCCGAACAATGGAGTTTCACACGGGCGCCGATGGTGGAATGCATACGGATAACATTTTCCGCTTCAACTTTGTCGACATAGATGCCCTCCCCTTCGTGGAGTACAACCAAATGCACGGTTTCCCCCACATATTTTGATAGTTCCAGGAGAAAAGGCATGGCTACCTTTCTTATTTCAATATTATTGAGCATGCGACCACCTATTTCTAAGATTTTAGTTCCCAACTGGTATTTGCCCGTGTCACTCTGCTCAACAAAACCTTCCTCACTCATAGTGGAAAGGAGCCGGTAAATGGTACTTTTGTGTAAGCCTAATTCCCGGCCAATGTCGGTAACTCCCCATTCCTCACGGCTTCGGCCCAATAACTCAATTATTTTCAAAGCCCTTTTCACAGCCTGAACACTATTGTCTTTTTCGATTTTCAATGCCGTCTCTCCCCTATTTTGTCGCGCATTATGAAACAACGTTTCGTATTTTGTTAATAATTATTCTCTATGAAAAGAAAAATTCCTCTTTGGTAAATTAGATCAGGAAATATTTTTTGCAATGAAAAAATAAACGCAAGGTTAAGCTTGCGTTTATTCATTAACAGCCTTGGTTTCATTGTTAGAACCCTGGGAACTTGGAGAACTTTTTGAGTCGGTAGTATAGAAACCTGAGCATTTATATATGATATTTACATTCTTGCCGATAAGGCGATTCACGGGAGATTGGCATGTAGGACATTTTTGTAAAGGAGCTTCCTTTATTCCCTGGGTAATAGTAAATTTGCCGCACCGGGGGCAGCGATAATCATAACTGGGCATATTGTTCACCTCCTGCTTGTAAGTCCTATCTCCACAAAAAATTTTAGTAGCCCTGGGGCCAACTGTCAAGGTCCGTAACCCTTAGACCCTGCTTCCCATCTGCAATAAAATGCTATTATTTTGCACATCATGTATTATAGCATAAAAAAGGCAATAAAATTTTCGGTTTGTGAAAGGATTTCGCCTACGGATATCGAATATTGTTAATAATCATTACTATTAATAAAATTAAGGAGGATTAAATATGGCTGTTTGGAAATGTAGTGTTTGCGGTTATGAAAAAGAATCCCGCTGCCGCCCGGGCAAATGTCCGGAGTGCGGTGCTCCCAAAGACTCTATAGTCAAAAAAGAATAGGATTACTCATGAAAAGAGGCGGCAGTTGCCGCCTCTTTGTTTTACTTATTTAAAATTAGGCTTCCGCTTGTTGAGGAATGCGTCCATACCCTCTTTTTGGTCTTCCGTGGAGAAGCACATACCGAAGCACTCGCCTTCCAGGACCTCACCGGCTTTTTGCCCTACCTCGTCACAGGCATTGATCAGCTCTTTTGCCAAGACGATAGGTGCAACAGGTTTGCCGGCAATTTTGTTCGCCAACTCTATGGCCGCAGCCATCAATTCTTCTTTGGATACTACCTTTTCCACCAAACCGATAGCCAAAGCTTGATTAGCATCAATCATATCACCGGTGTAGATGAGAAGTTTAGCCATCCCTTTACCTACCAGGCGGGTTAGCCGCTGGGTACCTGCAAATCCGGGAATAATACCCAGATTTATTTCGGGCTGACCGAACTTAGCATTATCTGCAGCTATGCGAATATCACAAGCCATAGCAATTTCACAGCCGCCCCCCAGAGCAAAACCGTTAACGGCAGCAATTACAGGTTTGGGGAGATTAGCTATCAGGTTAAATACTTCATGCCCGTATTTAGCCCATTGTCTCGCTTCAATGGGATTCATTTTGGCCATGTAGGAAATGTCGGCGCCAGCTACAAAAGCCTTTTCTCCCGCACCTGTAAGGACAATAGCGCGAACCGTCTCTTTCTGTCCAAGCTTGGTGAAACAGTCTTTTAGTTCCGTCATCGTCTCTTCGTTTAAAGCATTTAAAGCCTGTGGACGATTCACAGTTACCACTGCCACCCGTCCTTCCTCAGTTAAGAGAATGTTTTTGTACTCCATAGTGAAGCCTCCTCCATTCTATTTTTAGCAGCTTATCCTTGATCTTTGAGCCGCTAAATTCCCCTTATCTCTCCACCAGGGCAGAAACACCTTGGCCACCGCCAATGCAGAGGGTGGCTAAGCCTTTTTTGGCATCACGTTTGATCATTTCATGGAGAAGGGTTACAAGAATTCTGGCCCCGCTGGCACCAATGGGATGACCCAGGGCAATGGCCCCGCCGTTAACATTGACAAATTCAGGATTCAGTCCCAAGTCTTTAACGACAGCCAGGGATTGAGCGGCAAAAGCTTCGTTAGCTTCTATCAAATCCAGGTCGGCGATTTGCCAGTTTGCTTTAGCCAGGGCTTTCTTAGTAGCATTAACAGGACCGATACCCATGATGCTGGGATCAACGCCGGCTGAAGCACCAGCCACGAAACGGGCCAATGGCTTAATGCCCAGCTCCTTGGCTTTTTCTGCCGTCATTAAGACCAGTGCGGCTGCCCCATCATTGATTCCTGAAGCATTTCCTGCGGTGACTGTTCCATCTTTTTTAAAAGCAGGTTTTAATTTAGCCAGTTGTTCCTCGGTAACTCCGGTCCGGGGAAATTCATCCACCGCAAATTCTTTAAAGCCGCCTTTGACAGGAACTTGCACAGGAACAATTTCTGCAGCAAACCTATTCTCTTTGATGGCTTTTTCTGCCCGGTTTTGGCTGATGGTTGCAAACTTATCCTGTTCTTCCCTGGTAATTCCCCACTGCTCGGCAATGTTTTCTGCGGTAATGCCCATATGATAATCAGACATGGCGCACCAGAGGCCATCTTTAATCATAGAGTCTTCCAATTTCCCCGGACCCATGCGGTAGCCAAAACGGGCTTTAGGTAAGAGATAAGGAGACTGGGACATATTCTCCGTTCCTCCGGCCACTATAATATCTGCATCTCCCACCATAATAGCCTGGGCTGCCATAATTACCGCTTTGAGACCCGAACCACAAACCTTATTGATGGTTAATGCCGGTGTGGATATAGGCAAACCGGCTTTCAGCGCTGCCTGGCGGGTGACATTTTGTCCCAGGCCAGCCTGTAAAACACACCCCATAATTACTTCATCCACATTCTCCGGAGCAACACTGGCTCTTTTTAATGCTTCTTTGATTACAAGGGCACCTAAATCAACAGCGCTTACTTCCGCAAGAGAGCCCCCAAAACTGCCGATGGGTGTACGAACAGCACTTGCTATCACAACTTCCCTCATACTCTCAATTACCTCCTCCATAAATTTTAAATAAAGTGACCAAGGGGGATTACCAAAGTAACCTCCCCTGATTAATATTCTGCTAGATAACTTATAATCCTGCTATTTTTTAGCAATGATTTATTTAAGGCAAAACTCTTTGTTCATTTGACTAAACATTAAACATGACCATGGCTTCGCCTTCAGTAACGACGTTACCTTTCTGGTTTTCTACCCAGGTACGCATTCTCAGGCGTTTCTTGGCATCAATTTTCTCTACCACTTCTACATAGGCGGTCAATTCATCACCCAGGTAAACGGGAGCCCGGAACTTTAAATCCTGGGAAAGATAAATGGTTCCGTAACCCGGCAGTTTAGTCCCCAGGACAGCCGAGATAAGCCCGGCACTAAACATACCATGGGCTATCCGTGATTTGAAAGGCGTCGTTTTGGCATACTCCTCGTCCAGGTGTACAGGATTATTGTCTGTACTAATGCGGGCAAAGTCCGCTACATCAGCCTCTGTTACCACTTTTTTTACAAAATCTTTGTCTCCTACCTTAATGTCATCATAGGTTCTCATGAAGAGACCCTCCTCCCTTATTTTATACCCATTGGTTCCGGTTTGAAGATTCTTTCATCCATAAGTTTAGGTGTACCTTCCATTTTGGGCACAAAATCCATATGGGCTAAGATGTCCTTTTCAATATCAATGCCGGGAGCCACTTCAGTAAGATATAACCCGTCTTTTTTCAGTTCAAACACAGCCCTTTCTGTAATGTACATGACGGGCTGCCGGATTTCCTGGGCATAAGCACCGCTGAAAGTAATCTGGCCAACTTTTTTGATGAATTTATTAACCTTACCCTCTTGCTTGATGACCAGTTTCCCGTCATCCACGGCAATTTCCAGGCCGCCGGCGGTGAATGTACCGCAGAAAAAGACCTTCTTGGCATTCTGGGTAATGTTGATAAATCCTCCACAGCCTACTACCCTTGAACCGAGTTTGCTGACATTGACGTTACCGGCCTCATCAGTCTCAGCCATCCCCAAAAAGGCCAAATCTATGCCGCCTCCGTCATAAAAATCGAACTGGTAAGGCTGATCCAGGATGGCTTCCGGGTTAATGGCGGCGCCAAAACTCAAGCCTCCTGCAGGAATACCTCCCACCGGACCGGCCTCTACGGTTAAGGTCATGTATTCGCCAGTACCCTCTTCATTAGCTACCATAGCTACGGCTTCGGGGATACCGATACCCAGGTTGACAATGGTGTCGGGTTTGAGTTCCATAGCTGCCCTGCGTCCAATAATTTTTCTTTCATCAAGGGGGATACTCTTCACCTGGGTTACAGGTACCCTGATCTCCCCTGTATAAGATGGATTGTATTGTTCGCCAAAGGTCTGCATGTGGTTCTTCGGCTCGGCCACGACGACGGCATCTACATAGATACCTGGAATCTTTACTAGTTTTGGATCAATGGTCCCTGCTTTAACTACCCTTTCTACTTGCACGATCACTGTACCGCCGGAATTTTTTACAGCCTGAGCCATGGCTGTGGCCTCTAAAGATACAGCTTCTTTTTCCATGGAGACATTCCCTTTTTCATCTGCGGTGGTGCCACGGATCAAGGCTACGTCAATGGGGAAAGCCTTATAGAACAATCTCTCCTTGCCGGCGATGGTAATAACTTCTACAATATCTTCTTTAGTAACACTGTTGATCTTACCGCCTTCTACCCGGGGATCGACAAAGGTCTTTAAACCCACATGGGTGATGGTACCAAGCTTACCAGCGGCTATATCCCGGAAAAGGTGAGAGATAACCCCCTGGGGCAGGTTGTAGGCCTCTATCTTATTTTCCGCAGCCAGTTTGCCAAGTTTGGGGGCTAAGTTCCAGTGGCCCCCGATAACCCTTTTAATCAGGCCCTCATGACCCAGGTGGTTTAAGCCACGGTCTTTACCGTCACCTTGACCGGCAGCATAAATAAGACTAATGCCTTTAGGGGTTCCCGTTTCCAAGAATCTGGCTTCCAGGGCTATAGTAAGCTCTTCGGGATGACAGTTGCCCACAAAACCTCCGGTTGCCACCATATCATTGTCTTTAATCAGTTCAACCGCTTCACGGGCAGTGAGAAATTTAGGTGACATAATCTAGCCCTCCCTGTTTTAGTTTATAATATATTTCGTGAACACAAGAAAAACTGCTTTTCGACTAAACAGCTTCCGGAGTTGGCCCGGAAGCTGTTTATTTTACTTTTCACTTAGGTCAGGCCAGGATTACACAATTCCGAAAAGTGTGGCCAGGATAATGACAAAGAAGGTTGATACGAAGGGGATTACAACGGATACCATACCGATATCGGGATAAGAGGCCCTGTGGTTCATCCCACAAATGGCCAGCAAGGTAATAACGGCACCGTTGTGGGGCAAAGAGTCAAAACCGCCGGAGGAAAGGGAAGCAATCTTATGGAGCAACTGGGGATTCAATCCGACTGCATTGGCCCAATCCAAATATTGTTTACCCATGGCTTCCAGAGCAATACTCATACCGCCGGAAGCAGAACCTGTAATACCTGCCAGGACGTTTACGGTAATTGCCTCAGAAACAAGGGGAGTTCCGGGGTCAATACTCATCATAAAATCGGCAACTTGTTTAAATCCGGGCAGGCTGGATACAACGTTACCGTAACCCACCTCGGAAGCCGTATTCATAATAGCAAGAAGGGAACCGATAGCTCCTGTGTTCAGGGCTTTATGCAGCCTGGCTTCACCCTTAACATTGTTCCATCCGATAATTAGGGCCAAAACTATACCAACAACTAAGGCAATGATAAGGGCCCAGGTCGCCGTCACACTGGCTAGGGTAACACCATAAGGCTTAAGGAACGCAGGATCCCAGCCTTTGATCACCGTGGTTAGAACATAGTTCAACACTAAAACGGTAAAGAGAGGCAACATGGCCACAATAGGATTCATAAGATTTTCATGATTCTTTTCCTCGGGCTCGTTGATGTGCCCCGTTCCGTAACCTTCACCGGCAGCCATAAGTTTTCGCTTGCGCCATTCCAGCCAGGCAATGCCACCAATGGCCATCATTAAACCGGCAATAATACCAACAGTGGGCGCTGCGTACGCATCCGTGCCAAAATATTTACCTGGTATCAGGTTTTGGATCTGCGGGGTACCTGGGAAGGCAGTCATGGTAAAGGTGAAAGAACCAAGGGCAATACAGGCGGGGATTAATCTCTTGGGGATATTACCCTCTTTAAAGAGAGCAGCAGCAAAAGGATAAACAGCAAAAGCTACCACGAAAAGGCTTACTCCACCGTAGGTCAGCACGGCACAGGCCAGGACAACGGCAGTCACCGCCTTAGCTGGTCCCAGTTTTAAAGTAATCCAGTGGGCTATAGCTTTGGCTGCGCCTGTTTCCTCCATAACCTTTCCAAAAACAGCACCTAACAGGAATATGGGAAAGAAGTTTTTAACATATCCCACTGCTTTAACCATAAAAACTTCAGTATAAGTAGGTAGCAGTGGGAGTCCTGCCGTAGCTGCAGCCACGAGAGCACAAACGGGAGCAAACAAAATAACTGAAAAGCCACGATAAGCAATAATTGTTAAGAGAATAAGTGATAAAATAATGCCAAGTACCATAGTTTACACCAACCTCCTTATATTATCTCTCAGGGTAATGTAAGGGTGCCTTTGTCGCTATCCTCCTTTCTCCACGATGATTTTTCTAAAACAAGTACACTTAATACTAATGCAAGTATCATGCCAATATCTCTAGAAACGGGCAAGCCGCATCATGGCTTGTTCTGATAGGAGGAAGGCTTGTTGGTGTCTATTTTTTTAGATTGTTCAGGATTCTTTCAACGGAACCCTTGATGAAAAAGGATTCAGTGAATGAGTCCATAATTGTAGACATTCATCTATAATATTGTACTTTTTATATAATTCCATACTTTTCAATTTTTTGATAAATATTCGCACGGCAGATACCCAACATTTTTGCGGCCTTAATTTTATTGCCCTTGCAAACTTCTAAAGCTTTGATAATGGCCATGCGCTCTGTTTCTTCCAAAAGATTTTTTAATAAGAGGGAAGAATCGTCTCCCTCAATTTCCGGACGCCTGATATGGAAAGGCAGGTGAACAACGTTAATGGCACCGCCTTCTACCAGGTTCAGGCAGCGTTCTAAGACGTTCTCCAGTTCCCGGATGTTGCCCGGCCAGTGATAATTCACCAGACACTGCACAGCTTCTTCATCAATTGGTAAAACCAGGTGCCCCATACTGGTACAAAGTTTCTCCAACAGGTAATGTATAAGATCAGGTATATCTTCCTTCCTGTGACGTAAAGGAGGTATTTTTAATTCTACGACATTTAACCGGTAGTAAAGATCACTACGGAAGAGATTTTTCTCCATCAATTCTTCCAGGTTACGGTTTGTGGCCGCTAGGATCCGTACATCTACAGGTATGGGTTTAATTCCCCCTACCCTTTCTATTTCTTTTTCTTGCAGGACACGCAGCAGTTTAACCTGCATGGAAAGAGACATATCGCCGATTTCATCCAGAAAAATCGTCCCTTTATTGGCTAGTTCAAATTTGCCAATCTTACCGCCTTTTTTGGCGCCGGTAAAAGCGCCTTCCTCGTAGCCAAATAATTCAGACTCCAAAAGGTTTTCCGGTATGGCGGCACAGTTCACTTTGACAAAAGGTCCGTTTTTGCGGCTGCTTTCATAGTGAATGGCATGGGCAAAAAGTTCCTTGCCCGTTCCGCTTTCCCCCCGGATTAAGACAGTAGAATTGTTCCGGGCCACCCGCATGGCCATGGTTTTAATTTCCTGCATCTGGGGACTGTTACCCACAATATTCTGAAAAGTAAAGCGGGCACCTTGGTATTGTTTCACAACATCCTTATAGTATTCTAATTCTGTCTGCAGTTTGCTGACTTTATGGGCCAGGGCTATTAGTTCTTTAATATCTTTAAACATTACCTTTCCCACCGCCCCGATAATCTTGCCATCTTTTTCAATAGGCAGGCGCATAGCCACCATGTCGTGACCGTGGATTCTCTGGACATCCCCGATTTCGGCCTTACCGGTCTGGGCCACAATGTGCATCCGTGTATTCTCTATCACCTGGGTTACGTGCTTTCCTAAGGCTTTTTCCCGGGGAATTTTCAGGAACTCAGCGTAAGCCTTATTAAACATGGTAATAATACCGTTGGCATCCACCACCACGATGCCGTCGTAAGCATTATCCAGAATGGTCTCCAGTATTTTTTGGTATTCTTTGACCTGAGTCAATTCCTCCATGATATTCTGCAGTTCCGTAATATCCTGGAAGATGGCTACAGCGCCTATGACCTCTCCGTTTCTGACAATGGGCGTACGATTGGTGATAAAGGTGGAGTTACCAAATACGAAGCGCTGGCCGATCTGGGGTTTCCCTGTTACCACAATCTCCGGTAAACGGGTGTACGGTATCAGTTCTTCAATAGGCCTACCGATGGCTTCACCGGTGGGTACTTTTAAAACCTTCTCTGCCGACTTATTATAAACAATAACCCGGCCTTCTTTATTGATGGCAATAATACTGTTGTTGCTGCCGTCCAGAATGGCGTTTAATTCACTGATGATACGGTCCCGCTGGCGTAAAAGGTTGGAAAAGAGCTGTTCTTCTGAGATTACCCCCAGAAATCGCTGGTCCTGGTCAACTACCACCAAACGGTCCAAAGGATAATCCAAGACACTGCCCAGCATGGTTTCACCAGAAAACTGTATCACTTCTTCAATGAAACCTACCGCAGGCGTATACAGGGGGACTTCTTTTAAAAGAGCCTGGGCAATGCTCTTTCCCGTTACCATGCCCAGGACTTTACCATCTTCCTTGACAATGGGTATGGTCTTTACTTTACCGTTGTTCAACAGTTGGGCCACGTCTCCTAATGTCACATCTTCTCTACAGGTCACAGGTTCCGCTATTAACAAATCATGCAGTTTCACTGGACACACTTCCTTAACAGGGTTTTTAGAACTGTCTACAATATTAGACAGTTCTTTTAAAACTCCTGCTTTTATTTCTTTCCAACATTATGTTCTTTGTTTATGGGATAGATCAGCAGGAAAATCCCCCGCGAAGTATAAATTTAGTAATATTAAAGGATAAAGGGAGGGTACTATGAAGAATAAGTTCTATTTTTTTCTCACCTGTGCCTTAATCATATGGTCATTGTCTGTACCCCAAACTTGCCTTGTCCTGAGTGATCAGCTTACATCAGAAGGCTATTTTCTTGCACTGGTGAAAGACAAAGAAGAATTTAGCCTGGCCTGGCGTCACTCCGTAGAACTGCAGCCCTGGGAGGAAACATTCCGGGTCAACCTGAAGAACCAGGAATTTGTTTTAGTAGAGACACGATTTCGTGCATACGGGGCAGGTGTTCCCAATGTTTCACCAGGCAGGTATGCCCTGGAGAACGGCTTTATCGTCTATAAAAACCTCAACCAACCCTATACCTCACTCCCTTTCTACCTTTCTCATTATGCCCTTTATCATTTAAAAATCGGGAACCAAGATTATAACCTTTCCCTTCTCGTTCCCGATAACACCAAAGTGAGCCTTTCTTTGCAGAAGCTATCCCGGGGAGCATATTTTTGGTCAGCTCTAAAATTGTATTGGAAAAAAATGTTGGCATAAAAAGAACCCGGTTGTGTATAACCGGGTTCTTTCTTTTCTAGGCTGTTATCTCTCGTTTCTTTTTTATTTCCATCCTTTGGAGGAGAACTGCCGCAGCAATAACCACTATCCCTACGACATCTGTGATCACACCAGGTTTTATCATACAAAGGGCACCCACAAGTAAAAGTACCCGGGTTAAGGCATTGGCATGAGTCAATAAATAGCCTTCCACCGCTCCAGCCAGGGCAATGACCCCGATGGTAGCAGTAATCGTCACCATCACAGCATCAAGCCAGGTAGTATTGATCAGCATCAGCGAAGGCGAATATACAAAGACAAAAGGAACAATGAATCCGGCCAGGGCCAGCTTCATAGATTGGATACCTGTACTGGTGGGATTGGCGCCGGCAATGCCTGCCCCAGCGAAGGCTGCCAGAGCTACAGGCGGCGTTAAATTGGCCAGCATACCAAAATAGAAGACAAACATATGGGACACTAGAGGTGGTACACCCATCTTGGCCAGGGCCGGAGCGGCCATAGTAGCCGTAATAATATAAGCCGGTATGGATGGTAACCCCATTCCCAGAATCAGACAAGCGATCATGGTTAAAACCAGGGTGATAAAGAGATTCCCCTGCCCCACAAGGAGAATGGCCGAAGCCAATTTCAGTCCGAAACCGGTAAGAGTAGCCACACCCACAATGATACCCACAATGGCACAGGACATGGCTACACCCAGTGCAGTACGGGTACCATCTTCCAAGGCTTTTAATATATCCCGGAAGGACATCCGTGTTTCCTTTTTCAGGGCACTCACCAATACGGTGAGGACGATGGAGTAAAAGGCGGCATAAATAGGCGTATAACCCTTAACTAAAAGATAAACCAGGCCCACCAGAGGAAGAAGCAAATGGCCGCGGGATTTTAGAACATCCCAGACCCGGGGAACCTCCTCTTTGGGGATACCTTGCAGGCCCCTTTTGCAAGCCTGTAAATGCACCATCATAATAATACCAAGATAATAAAGAACGGCCGGTACTGCAGCGGCAATGGCTATCTTTAGATATGGCACGCCCAGGGTTTCGGCCATAATAAAGGCGGCAGCCCCCATGACGGGCGGCAAAATCTGCCCGCCCACGGAAGCGGCGGCTTCTACTGCCCCCGCAAACTCCGGCCTGTAGCCTACCTTTTTCATTAAAGGAATGGTAAAACACCCGGTAGTGACCACGTTAGCCACAGCGCTGCCGTTGATAGAACCCATAAAACCGCTGGATACTACCGCTACTTTAGCCGGGCCGCCGCGGCTGGTACCGGCCAGGGCCATGGCCAAATCATTGAAGAATTGTCCCATACCGGACTTATCCAGGAACGAGCCGAAGAGTATAAATAAAATAATATAGGTGGAGGATACACCAATGGGTATACCAAAGATACCTTCCGTGGTCAGATACATATAGTCCAAAATATCTTTAATTCCATAACCGCGATGGGACAGGAGATTTCCCGGAAGGGAACGTCCAAAATAAGCATAAGCTAAAAAGATCACAGCTAGAATAGCCAATTCTTTTCCCGTGATGCGCCGTCCAGCCTCCAAAACCAGGAGCAGCGTAATAAAGGCAAAGATGAGATCCGTGTTATTGGGCATTCCTGCCCTTAAAACAATTCCATTATAGTCTATTAAAATATATGCTCCTGTAGCCAGGGAAAGAATAGCCAGCAGAATATCCACTACTGTCAGCTTATCCCCGGCACTCTTCTTAGAAAAGGGGTATAAAAGGAAAACCAGGGCCATCACTACCGAAGTATGGAGAGCTCGATGCTTCAGAGTAACTAAGGGTCCTGTCCATGCTGTGTACAGATGGAATAAGGATAAAGCAATAGCCATAAAAGCTACTGTCCGGGTAACATGATGACTGGTAAATTTACGAAAACGTGATTCAGTATCATAGTTTTTTAAGACTTGTTCTACCTGGGCTTCGGTCTGCGTCCTTTCGCCAGTGACGTTACTCATCAACCGAACCTCCTCATCTTATAGTTTATGCTGGGAATATGAGGAGAGGGGGTATCATGGATACCCCTCCTCGTAATGGCATAGCGATGTACAGCCTCTAATTAGTTGATGCCCTTTTCTTTAAAGTATTTTTCCGCGCCTGGGTGGAAAGGAATGGGCATCCCTTTCTTAATTTTTTCCAGTTTGATATCCTTAGCGGCTGAATGGGTACTTACTAAAACATCAAGGTTTTCAAAGATGACTTTGGTCATATTGTACACCAGGTCTTCTTTCATATCTTCCCGGACTACCAAAATAGTAGTTACCGCAGCGGTAGGCACGTCTTCTTTATCGTCATAAGTACCGCCAGGGATAAGTACAGAGGTATAGAAAGGATATTTTTCTGCCAGCTTTTCTACTGCCTTGGGATCAATAGGTACGATCTTCACATCCTGGGTAGTACACAGGTCCAAAATGTTGGAGTTTGGCAAGCCTGAGGTTAAGAAGGCTGCATCTACCGCTCCGTTTTTCATCTGTTCAATGGCCTCAGCATAGGAGAGATAATCAGGTTTGATATCCTTATAGGTGATACCGTGAGCTTCCAGGATCTGGCGGGCATTGACTTCCGTACCGCTGCCCGGAGCCCCCACGCCAACTCTTTTTCCTTTCAAGTCATAAATGGACTTGATACCCGTTTTTGCTAAAGTAACCACCTGAACATAGTTAGGATAAAGTGCGGCCAAACCCCGTAAATTTTTCACAGCACCTTTATCTTTGAATACTTCGGTTCCGGTATAAGCATAGGACACCACATCGTTCATGGCAAAAGCCAGTTCAGCCTTTTTCTCACCCAGGAGAGTAGCATTAACGGCTGAAGCACCTGTAGACTGTACCGAAGCATTGGCGCCAGGGATTTTCTCATTAAACAGTTTTGCAACCGCGCCACCCAGGGCAAAGTAAGGTCCGGAACTGCCACCTGTGGCAATGGTAATGTAGACAGGTTCTTTCTTAGGCTCTGCCGGCTTACCCCCATTACTGCTGCTACCGCAGCCTACCGCTAATGTAAGGATCAGGCTTAGAACCAAAATCAGGGCAATTATTTTTTTCATGAATTATCCTCCCCACTAAAAAATAGTTTTCTAAATATTATTAAAAGATATATTTTAGAAAACATGAAGGATTTTGCCCTGATTGGTCATTTTTCACGGCTGATTAGTCCTTATTTTAGTCTAAGTAGCAGGACATTTTTATAAATCCACTAGTTCTTTGAAATCTTTTACCCTGTACCTGCTGACCGGTATCTCCATTTTATCTTTGGCATAAACAACTAAAAGATAGGTACCATGAAACCAGGGAATAATTTCTTTAACCTTTTTTAGATTCACCAGGAAGTTTCTATGACAGCGAAAAAAGTGACTCCCGATAAGTTTTTCCTCCAGATGCAACAGGGGTTGATTTGATATATATTCATGATGCTGTGTTTGGATATAGGTTATTTTATTTTTAACTAATATTACGTGAATTTCTTCTGGATCAATGAGAAAAATCTTTCCGTCCTTCTCAGCAGGTATCCTTTTTAATTTATTATTTTGCAGAATGTCTAGAGTTTTCTGTAATCTGTCCGTATACTGAACCTGACGCCCCAGGAGGATTCTTACCTGTCTTAATACCTTTTGAATATCTTCTCCTGTAAAGGGTTTAAGAACATAACCAATAGCATTTACTTTAAAAGCAGCAATGGCATATTCTTCATAAGCGGTTACAAATATGACCAGAGGCGGAAATGGTTCTTGTACCAGCTGGCTGGCTATTTCTATCCCGGAACTGCCAGGCATATTGATATCTAAAAAAACTACATGGGGTTTATACTTTTTGATTTCTCCAACAACCTTACTTCCTGCATAACATTCTCCCACAATTTCTATATCAGGTTCCTGTTCCAGGATGTACCTAAGTTCATTACAAATAAGTGGTTCATCATCAGCAAAGAAGACACGATAGACCAACTGTACCACTCCTTACTTCATATTCTGGGAAGCACAAGGATCGCTCTGGTACCCTCACCTACAGCGGTTTTGAGGGTACAACTTCCCCGTTCTCCGTAAAGCAGTTTCAGTCGCTGCATAATGTTGGTGAGTCCTACCCCGCCGTTGGAAGACTTAATTCCCAGCTTAATTCGCTCCAGCACTTCCGGTGTAATACCGACCCCATTGTCATAAACTTCTACCTGGAGCGTATGATCTGTTTTCAGAAAGGCCTTTAATTCCAGATAACAGTTGTCTTCTTTCGCTAAAAGCCCATGTCTGATAGCATTTTCTACTAAGGGTTGCACCGAAAAGACGGGAATAAGAAAATCCATGGTTTCTTCCTGGATAGCTATTTTTATCCGGAGTCTATCCCCAAAACGCACTTTGATAATGGCCAGGTATTCATTGATTGCCTCCAGCTCCTCCCGCAGGGGAACAAAATCATCATTTTCTCTCAACCTGCGCCGTAAAAGGTGAGATAAATGCACTAACAGTTCTCGCGCTTCTTCTGGGTTAGAACGGCAGCAAGACATGATTACACTCAATGTGTTAAAAAGAAAATGGGGATTGACCTGGGCTTTTAGAGCGGCAAACTCGGCACGGGCCAGCAATTTGCTTTGTTCATTGAGCTGGGCCACTTCCAATTGTAAACTCAAAAGATTACTGATTCCTTCGGCTAGTTTACGCTCGGCAGGGGATATCTCTTCCCCGTTGGCTTTAAACATACAGAAAGACCCTATGATCTCATCCCGGATATAAAGGGGCACAATAACAGCACTGTGTAAGGAACACCCGGGATGGGGGCAAGCCAGTGTTTCTTTATCCAAAACCACCTGGGTCAAGCCAGTTCCTATCACCTGATGAGTTACAGGGGTAAGAATAGGAGAACCTGTCTTATGGTGCTCCGAACCACTGCCCACAAAAGCCAGGATATGCTCCCGGTCTGTAATGGCGACTGCTGCTACTTTTGTTTCTTGTAAAATCAGACTTGCTACCTTAAAAGCAGCTTGGGAAGTCAGCCCCTGACGCAGAATGGGTAAGGTTTGGCTGGCTATATTAAGGGCTTGTTCAGCATATGATGCCCCAACCTTCAAATGTTCGAAACGTACACTCTGGACCATGGTCACAAAAATGGCAATTCCCAGGGTATTGGCCAAAATGGTGGGTACGGCGATCATCTTTTCCAGAGCCAGTGCACTGGAAAAAGGCTTAACCATTATGAGCACTATTGCTTTTACAATCAATTCTGCAATAAAGCCGGTAACCAGGGCCACTTTGCCATTAATCTTCGTAGGCCCCCGTTTCAGATAAATCAAACTCCCAAGTATACCCACAGCAATGTTACCCACTGCACAGGCTTCAGCGGTAAAGCCTCCTAAAAACAGGCGGTGTATCCCGCCGATCAAACCGGCCACAATACCTACTTCCGGTCCTACCAATAATCCTCCAACCACGGGAGCTACAATGCGGTTATTGGCCAGGGCCCCTCCCATTACGGGAATACCAAGATAATTCCCCGCCACTGATAACAGGCTAAAGACCATGGCCAAAAGCAGCTTATCTTTTCCTTTGGCCGTTCCTTCCAAAGCGCGGCGTAAGGATCTGGTATGAATCAGCAAATAAGCGACGATAGCAATAAGGGCCGAATTTTTCATAACTTCTATCAGAAGATTGAAAATAGTAACCCCCCCTGTTATTAACATAGTTTAATTAAATAAGTTCGGCAGTACATTATCCTTCTCCTTTTACCTGAATAATTAAACCTGCTGATTTTCTCAGCAGGTTTTTACATTTACATCAATATTCCGGCGGCAAGAGCTTTAATTGTTCCAGGGTAAAGACCGGCCCATCCAGGCAGACATAGCAGCTGCCAATATTGCAGCGGCCGCATTTACCAATGCCGCATTTCATGCGCATCTCTAAGGTGGTGATCACATCCTTGTCGTTGAAGCCCATTTTCGCCAGGGACTGAAGTACAAACTTGATCATGATGGGTGGACCACAGGTGATGGTCACCATGGGGCTGATGTTCAATTCTTCCACATAGGCAGGGACAAAGCCTACATGACCGTTCCATCCTTCTTCTGCCCTGTCAATGGTAACGAACACTTCCATGTTTTCCACTTTGGGCCAGTTTTCAAAGAGGTCTTCTTTGAAAACCAAATCGGCATAAGAACGGGCCCCATACACGACAATAAGTTTTCCAAAATCCTTCCTGTTTTCCACACAATAATTAATTAAGCTTCTGACAGGCGCCAGACCGATGCCGCCGCCAATAAAGAGCAGGTCTTTTCCTCTGCAGTAGTCTATGGGAAAACCGTTGCCATAAGGACCCCTGATACCGCATTCCTGCCCCTCCTCCACTTCATGGAGGAACCTGGTGAGCTGGCCCACCTCTTTTATAGACATTTCCAGATGATTAGGCCCTTGGGAAGTGATGGAGAACATGGCTTCACCCACCTGGGGTATAGAAAACATGGCCAGTTGCCCGGGCAGCGGAGTAAAGGGTTTTTGTCCGTCCAGGGTAGTTATATGAAAGGTTTTAACATCAGGCGTTTCCTGGACAATTTTCGTTATCTTGCCCCGTATGGGAATCAGGGGGTTGATTCTTTTGATATCAGCAGTACTAACAGACATTTAGACCTCCGCCTCCTTTATTTTTTCAATAATGGCGGTGATATCCATACCTACAGGGCACTTGGCAATGCAGCGACCACAGCCCGTACATAAAAGCTGCCCATAGCGGTCCTTAAAGTAGTAAAGTTTGTGCAAGAACCTGTTCCGTACCCGTTCTTTTTTGCTGGGCCGGGGATTATGTCCCCCTGCCATCCGGGTATATTCGGAAAACATACAGCAGTCCCAGCAGCGGAACTTATAGCCCTGGTCTCCTTTAACAGTTCCGGAAATATCAAAGCAATGACAGGTTGGGCACAGATAAGCGCATGCCCCGCAGCCCAAACACTTTTGGCTTACCTCACCCCATATGGGATGGTCGAACATTTTAGCCAGTTTCTCAGGTATTCCTGCCACATCAGCTTTGAGATTAAAGCCCTCTACCTTTTGGGGAACGGCATTAACCTCTGTAAAGAGGCTGCCGTACTTAGCCAGCAATTCCTCACCCTCCGGTGTTTTGGCCACAAACCCTAAAGCATCCCCCAGATCATAGCCCTGGACATCTGCTCCCGGAGCTTCCTGGGGATTTAAACCCATAGATTCGCAAAAACAGGTATCCTGAGGCTTAGTACAGGATAAGGCAACAAGCAGGGTCTTCTCCCGCTTGGTTTTGTAAAACTGGTCTTCATAACCTTTGGTTAAAAATACCTTATCAAGGCAATCGATGCTCTGCATATCACAGGAACGTATACCGAAGATAACCTGTTTCTGTACATCTTCTGCAAATTCCTCTATATCTACGGAACTCCCCTTAACTTTGAATTTGTACATTTTCTCCGTTTGGGGGAAGAAAATGTCTTTGGGCGGCAAAACCGTATTCCCTTCCAGGTTCACCGTCAAACCTTCCTGCCATGGTACAAATTGGCTGATAGCCTCTGATTTAACGGGCACCAAAACCCTGAAGTCCTGGGCCATTGTTTGTAACAACTCAGCAAGTCGTGATTTTACAATGGTTTTCATTCGCTCCACCTCCTACATAAACTTTTCAGGGTCATTTAAGTCGAAATGTCCCAGAGGTGGTCTTTTCTCCAAGTCTAAGCCGGCGGCACACTCACCAAATAGCTCGGCGATATCCCGGGCCACTTTCTTGTTAATGGCCATAAGGGGTATATTCATGGGACAGACCCGCTCACACTCGCCGCATTCGATACAGCGCCCTGCCACGTGCATAGCCCGTGTCATCTGCATGAACTGGTTTTCCGACAGGTTATTGGCCTTGCCCAGCCAGTCGGGTTCGGCCTGGTCGAAGCAGCACTCCCGGCAGTTGCAGGCAGGACAGACGTTACGGCAGGCAAAACAGCGAATACAGCGGCTGAATTGTTCTGTCCAGTAAGCATATCTTTCATCGGGAGTCATACTATCCAGTTTGGCGATTAACTCCTCCACGGGAGCTTTAGTTGTATTTACAGGTACCGTTTCCCATAGGAGAGCATCATACACTACGGGATTGGGATAACTACAAGTCGCACATTTAGCCGAGTTTTTAACTTCGGCCCCCTGTTTTTTGCCTACGGCGTCATCGGGGTCTTTTAAGCCGGGGCAGGGAACGCCAACGATATAAAGCTTCTCCCGTTTGATCTGGTTGTCTTGGAGCAGCCGGTTGATGGCCCTGCTGTCACAGCCTTTGACAAAGACAGCAATTTTACCGGAATGATGCACCAGGTCCATAAGGTATTTGGCCAAGTTGTTATGACAGAATTCATCAAAGATAAGCTTTTCCACATCCTCCACCCGCGAGATGAAAACAGGGGGTGATTTGTACCACAGGTTTCCTTTTTCCCAGCCTAGCACCAGGGACACCTGACCGCTGGACAGAAGTTCACGGGCGAGTTCACGCATCTTTACAGTGTGCTGGTTCATTCCATATCCCTCAACTTCCTGTTCGGCCCCAGGGCCTTAATATCTTGGGTTAGCTGTGTCACAACCTGCTGGAATTTGGGTCCCTCCGAACCTGAAATCCAGCGGGCCTGAAAACGCGCCGGGTCCATGCCCATAAATTCCAATAGGCGCTGCATGACTAGATAACGGCGGCGGGTGAAGTAATTGCCTGTGGCATAATGACAGTCACCGGGATGGCATCCTGCCACCAGAACCCCGTCAATACCTTTTTGGAAAGCACGGATGACGAACTGGGGGTTAACCCGCCCGGAACAGGGAACCCGTAAAATACGCACATTGGGTGGATACTGGAGCCTGCTTAAGCCGGCTAAGTCAGCTCCAGCATAGGTACACCAGTTACAGGCAAAAACCAGGATCTTTGGTTCCCAGTTTTCCTGGGAAGCTGCTTTATCGGCTTTGACAGCTTCTATAGACATAAAGCATCCACCTCCGCAAGGATTTGTTCATTGGTAAAGCCTCTGAGATTTAAGGCGCTTGAACGACAGGCTACGGTGCAGGCTCCACAGCCCTGGCAGAGACCGTTATTCACAGTTGCTACCTGACGTTCATGGATTTTACCATGTACCCTCTCTGTGATGGTTTTCAGGTCAATGGCTTTATAGGGACAGATGGAAATACAGAGACCACAGCCGGAACAAATGCTTTCATTAACGGCAGAAATAATAGGTTCTGTGGCCATCTCATTCTTGCTCAACAAGCCGCAGACTTTGGCAGCGGCAGCGCTGGCCTGGGATACGGAATCGGGAATATCCTTGGGACCCTGGCAGGCGCCAGCCAGGTATACCCCGGCCGTATGAGTTTCCACAGGCCTCAATTTGGGATGGGCTTCGGTAAAGAAATCATGCTGGTCATAAGAGAAACCGACCTTGCGGGCCAGGTCCCCGGCATCACTGCGGGCTACCATGGCTGTAGCCAGGACTACCATATCTGCTTCCACTTCCACTTGTTTACCCAGAAGGGTGTCCTCACCTTTCACGATGAGCTTATCACCTTTCTGGTATATTTTAGAAACGCGTCCCCGGACATACTGGACACCATATTCGTCTACTGCTCTCTGGTAGAATTCCTCATAATTTTTACCGGGGGTCCGCACATCCATATAGAAAACGATGGCCTGAGAGTCTTTAATCTTTTCTTTAACCAGCGTAGCGTGCTTGGCCGTATACATGCAGCAAGTCTTGGAACAGTAAGGTTTACCTTTGGCTTCATCCCGGGAACCTACACATTTGATGAAAACAATGGTTTTAGGTTCCTTATGGTCAGATGGTCTTTTGATTTTGCCGGCGGTGGGACCCGAGGCATTGATTAAGCGTTCAAACTGTAATCCGGTAATGACATCGGGATATTTACCATACCCGTACTCACCATAGACGCTGTGGTCAAAAAGGTCAAAACCGGTGGCCACGACGATAGCGCCATAGCGGATGGTTTCCAGTTGATCCTCCTGGGTATAATCTACAGCTCCCGTGGGACACAGCTTCTGGCAGACCATACACTTGCCGGTCTTAAAATAGCGGCAGTTGTCCCGGTCGATAACGGGTTTATTAGGGACTGCCTGGGGGAAGGGGGTATAGATGGCTTTTCTCGTTCCCAGGCCCAGTTCAAACTCGCTTGCCACCTTGGTGGGGCATTTTTCCCAGCAGGTGCCGCAGCCGGTACACTTGCTCACATCAACAGAACGTGCTTTATGGCGAATCGTCACCTCAAAATTACCCACATAGCCTTCCACTTTTTCAATCTCACTGTAGGTAACCAGGTTGATATTGGGATGCTGGGCGGCATCCACCATTTTCGGGGTGAGAATACAGGCAGAACAGTCCAAAGTGGGGAAAGTTTTATCCACCTGGGCCATACGCCCGCCGATACTGGGTTCTTTCTCTACAATATCGACGACATAACCGGCATCGGCGATATCCAGGGCCGCCTGAATACCGGCAATACCTCCTCCGATCACCAGTGCTCTTTTATGAATAGGAATACTGGACCGGGTCAGGGGGGTGTTTTTTACTACCTTAGCCACGGCCATCTTAACCAGGTCAATGGCTTTCTCCGTTCCCTTCTCCTTGTCCGGGTGAACCCAGGAACAGTGTTCCCTGATGTTGGCCATTTCCAGGAGATAGGGATTGAGCCCCGCACTTTCCATACACTTTCTGAAGGTTGGTTCATGCATGCGGGGAGAACAGGAAGCTACCACGATCCTGTCCAGTTTATGTTCCTTGATGGCATTTTTAATCACCATCTGGCCCGGTTCGGAACACATATACTTGTAGTCAGTGCTAAAAACGACATGGGGAAACTCGGCAGCTGTTTTGGCTACCTTTTCACAGTCCACTGTATGGGCAATATTGGTACCACAGTGACAAATAAATACGCCAACGCGCTTCATTCACTATCCCTCCTGTTTTGAACAGGATTCAAAAACCCCTTATTCTTTAAGAAAGCCAAGGCATCCACAAAATGTTTATCAATACCCAGGGTATGGGGATCATGGCCTAAGGCCAGGCCTACCAGTTCGGTAAAGTAAAAGACAGGCAGATTGTACTGGGTATTGTTCTGCTCCCCTACTTCTTTCTGTCTCATGTCCAAGTTGGTGAGACAGAGGGGACAAGCAGTAACAATACAGTCGGCGCCGGCATCCCTGGCCCCCTGGTAGATACTCTTCAGCATTTTCAAGCCCACTTCCGGTACAACTGTAGGATGGGCAGCGCCGCAGCACTCTGTCTTAAAGCCCCAGTAGACCGGCTCTGCGCCAATAGCCGACATTATTTGGTCAATGGTGACAGGATCTTCCGGGTCATCAAACTGGGTGATCTTATGGGGACGGACCAGTAAACAGCCGTAATAGGGAGCCACTTTCAAACCTTCCAAAGGTCTATTGACCAGGGTTTTAATTTGGGAAAGACCTACGGTATTAACAAAGACATCAAGGAGAGATTTTACAGTGTATTTGGCTTCATACTTTCTCCCGATCACTTCCTCAATGGTAGCACGGGTCTCCGCGGAATCCTTTACCGCAGCCTCCGTTGCTTTAAAACGAGCAAAACAGGCTGCACAGGGAACAGCCACATCGAGTCCTGCCTCCTCCGCAATGGCCAGATTCCTGGCAGGCAGGGCCAGGGCCAAAAGATGATTGGTCAAATGGGCAGAAGAGGCTCCACAACAGTTCCACTCGGGTATTTCCCATAAATCCAGCCCCAGGGTCCTGGCTACTGCAAGGGTGGACATATTATATTCAATTCCTGTGGTACTTAAGGAACAGCCGGGATAATAGGCTAATTTCACTTACCCTCACCTCCTAGGTCACGCACCCTGGCAAAGATTTGTTTGACCTCGCCGTTATCTTTAATGGTGTGCGGCAATGGATTGATTTTCCCTTTAAGGAACATACCGGGTCCGTGTCCGGCATCTTTCAGGGGTTGGGCCGAAAGGAGATTAAACTTCAAAATCAACCCCATTTCATGGACACGCCCGTATTTTTCTACAAGTTGCAGGAAAAGGTCATTAAAAAGGTCAAGCCTTTTGTCAGCCACAAGACCTTTGGCTTTGGCCTCCTGGCGCAATCCTTCCATAAGCTTGGCAGGTTCCACTTCTCTGGGGCACCTGGTAGAACATGTGTCACAAGTGGCGCACAGCCAGATGGTTTTGGACTTAAGGGCCTCCTCCTTCAAACCTAATTGTAACAGCCGTACAATTTCCCGGGGCGTATAATCCATGGCAAAAGCCACTGGGCATCCAGCGGTACATTTGCCACATTGATAACAGCGGCCCACATCAGTACCATAGTGTTCTTTCAGAGAATCTCTGATTGGTTTTGCCTGGGCCAAACCCGGTGTCAGATTAATCCGCTCCATAAACACCCTCACTTCCTCCAGGTTTTTTAACATTGAGTCAACTCATAAATGTAACAATTTTCACTTATTATACCTTATATTTTCTCCTCGAACAAACAATTTCCTTCCCAAATTTTTTGTTCATTTTTCATATAAATATTTTATATGTTTTGGATTTCTGCTTACTCTCGAAAGAAAAGAATAATACGTTCCCATTGGTAATAAAAACTACTAATACTTTCTTTTTAGTTAAACAGAATTGAGGTTAACATGCTGATAGCTTTTTACTTTGTAAGTGGTTTAACGCTTTTTGCCTGTGGTATCCTCCTTTTAAACACTTCCCTAAGCAAAATGGCCAATGGTCCAATGGCTAGTGCCTTGCGCCGCTATACCTCTTCCCCCCTGCAAGGCTTATTTTGGGGAACCGTGGTGACCGCTGTTTTACAATCCAGCAGTGCGGTGTCTGTTGTCACAGTAGGTTTGGTGCACAGCGGTATCCTGGAATTGTCCCAGGCTTTGGGTATCGTCCTGGGCGCCAATATTGGCACCACAATTACCGCCCAAATACTGGCTTTCCCTGTGGAAAACCTGGCCCTGCCCCTCGGGGTGTTAGGTTGTTGTCTTATACCGTTTTACCGCTGGAGAAACCTTGGGAAACTTATCTTAGGCCTAGCTTTAATTTTTGGTGGAATGAAAACAATTAGTACATCTTTTCTGTCCCCGGAGGCCTTTTCCGTTATCCAGGATATCCTGCGTACCGCGTCTCATCCTTTAACAGCTATTATTTATGGGATGGTTGTCACAGGGATAATCCAGTCAAGCAGTGTATTTTCCGGTTTAATCATGGTCCTGGCCAAAAATGGCCAGATTTCTCTTCTTACGGCAACAGGATTAATCCTTGGTTCTAATGTAGGTACCTGCGTCACCACCTTATTGGCCAGCTTATCTGCCAATACCACGGCCAAAAGAGTAGCCTGGGCCCACGTTTTTATCAATCTTTTCGGTGTTATCCTTTTTTACCCCTTTATTTCCCCTTTTGCCCAAGCCATGGTGGCCATCAGTTCAACCTTGACCCACCAAATCGCCAATACCCATACCTTTTTTAATGTCATTTCCTCCCTGCTCATGCTGCCCTTTCTTCGCCCCTTTACTAAATTTCTCACCCTTATCATTCCGGAAAAACGAAAATAACTTTTAAGTTTATTCCCTTTCACCTGCAGCATAATAAACCGGGAAAACTACCAAGGAGGTTTATAATGGTGTCAAAGGTGATCGGGATTTTTAACAACAGAACTGAGGCGGGAGAAGCAGTTTCTCTTTTGATTACTGATGAGCACACCCAGAATTACCAGTACAGCACCCGAAAAGTGATAGATTTTGAACTTTTCCCCCAGAATCAGCACAGAAAAGAGGGCAGAAAAAACCGGGATAAAGTTTTGAAAGATGGCAGCTTTACTGGCACCGATTTTTTTGATGCCGTCATACCACCAGACGAAACTCAGGGCGGAAGCAACCACACCCATAAAAATGAGGGCTGTCATACTTTTATAAGTCAACTGCTGCAGGGAAAAACTCTGTAACTGAGGGAACGCCGCTATCAATAAGAAAAAGGTCCCCAGCGTACAGGCATAGGTTGTACTAAGCAGAGGACTGTATTTTCTGGTAGCAATCTTACCGCCCATGGAGTATACAGACCAGCAGAATGCTCCGGCACTGATATAAATATCTCCCTTATTCACCTGCAAAGATGCCAACAGGGACAGTGAACCTTTGGAAATAATAAATATTACCCCGCTTAAGGAGATGACAAAACCCAGGACCTGACGAAGCCTTAAGTTTTCTCCCAGGATAAAGGGTGATAATACAGTGGTTAAAACAGGGGAAAAAGCGATGATTAACCCACCATTAATAGAACTTGTCATAGCCAACCCGTTGAAGAAAAAGAAGTTATAAAAAGTAATGCCCGATAAGCCCAGGAGGATGAGCAGTGGTATATCTCTTTTGGAAACAAGGGCAGTGCTTTTTTCCTTATAGATTAATACCGGAATTAAGCACAAAGATGCTAGCAAAAAACGAAGAAAAGCGCCAACCAGAGGAGCTACATCGGCAACAATAATTTTTACGGCCACAAAGGTACCACCCCAGATGGCTACCGTTAGCATTAAAAACATATACGTGGCTAAATGGGTATTCTTAAACACGTCTCAACTTCATCTCCTGTTATAAATAAAACAACAATAAAACTGTACACTATTTTTTAATTTTATGTCAACTCATGCTTATCCTCCCCAGCTTCGATTTAATGAATTATTGGCAGAAAAGCCAGGCCGCAGCCTGGCTGAAATTAATTATCAATTTTAAAAATCTCTTCCGCTATTTTCTTAAACACGGGTGCAGCATTATCGCCCCCCCTTAAACCTGAATTGTGTCCTCCCTCGTTTTCTTCAATCATGACGGCAATAGCCAGGCGAGGATTTTCCACGGGCGTAAAACCGGCAAACCAGGCGATTACCTTATCCTTATCATTGGCTTGGGCCGTACCGGTTTTTCCCCCCGTTCCCTTTTCTTCTACCCAGGCCTGTTTGCCTGAACCTGATTGCGCCGTCAAAACAAGGGCCTTTTTCAGGATATTGCAAGTATCGTTACTTATAACCTGAACAGGTGGTTTATTAGGAAATTCCTGGATCAAATCACCCTGATGATTTCTAATCTCGGCTACAATGCGGGGTGTTATGTAAGCACCGTTACGGGCAAGTGTAGCATAGAGATTGGCGATTTGCAGCGGGCTTACCAAAACCCCCTGCTGCCCAATGGATGTATTGCCCAGTTTGGCCGGTGGAGATTTACTGTTGATATTTACCGTAAAACCCAGTTTTACAGCATATTCGGTTAATTTACTGTTGCCCAGTCTAAGGCCCAGTTGCACAAAAGTCGTATTACAAGATTTGCTGACGGCATCGTAAAAAGTAACCTGGCCATGTTCCCGCAAACATTTAATTTCCGTACCATCAGGAAAAGTATACGTACCGGTACAGGTAAAGGTTTCTTCCGGTTGAAGTAAATGTTCTTCCAGAACTCCGGCAGCGACTACCATCTTAAAGACTGACCCGGGGAAAAAAGCAACCCTTTGGGTACGGTCAATCAATTCATCAAATCCCGTGAGGTATTTACCTACCTCGTTTTGATTAAAGTTAGGACGACTGGCTACGGCCAACACGTCTCCCGTGGGTATATCCAGAACAACTACGGCACCTCTCCCAATGTGCTCGTCCATAACCTTTTCCACTATTTCCTGATACCTGCGGTCCAGGGTTAAGACCAGATGATTGCGCCAGGCGTCGGCCCGGTCATGTTGTATTTTATAACCCAAGCCCTGCAAAAGCTGGCCATTGGCGTCGGCAATACCGATAATCCTGCTTTCCGGACGGGAACCCTTTAAGACATCTTCAAACTTGGCTTCCAGTCCGGCCACGCCCATCTTGTCCGTAATCTTGTAAGCAGTGGGGACCCGGGGATTGGTTTCCGCCGTCCTTTTTTGCTCCGAAAATTTTTTCCACTGTTTTTCACTGATACTGTTCAGGTGACCTATCAGGTGGTTGGCCACAGCCTTAGGCCCATACCTTGTTTTGATGGGAAGAACGGCAATCCCCGGAAGTTTCCTGGTTGTCAAAATTTCAACCTGGACCGTATCCAAATTAGCCTTTAGGATCAGGGGCGTCCGGTTTCCCTGGGATTCTTGTCCTTTTTTTAGGGTTGTTTCCGTATATTCAGCCTCCAGGCCAATGAGCCTTTCCAGTTCCGCGGCAGTTTCTTTTACATTTTTAATACTGGCGGGAAAGGCGACTAATGTGGGTCTGATACCACTGTCCGTTAAAGACTGCAGGTTTCGGTCCAGAATTTCTCCCCGGTAATATTCCTCACCGGGAATGGCTTGAGAGCGGTATTTAACGGCTTTCTGGGCCAGAGTTTGCCCGCTGTTGGGCCCGTCCCAGAGCTGTAAATATGCAGTGCGCGCTGCCAGTAAAAAAAGTAAGACAGTAAATAAACCTAAGATGCTGATAATCCTTTTTCGCATATACATCCTCCCAGCACTTAGCCTTGCCAGGGCGTGATGTTTTTAGACAAGAAAAAAATAAAAGATTAGCTTAAGCAAGCTAATCTTCATTGATATCCGTGACAAAGGGGAGATGGTGCAGGATTTCCCTGACCGTATCCCTGGTATCCGGTGTAATATGGATCATGACCAACCCCTCTTTGGGGTCAATGGTAGACACTACCCCCAGGTTATCATATCCTTCCATGATTTTCGTTAAGTAGGTTATCTCTTTTTTAGGAATCTTTAAGCAAATTCTGTTCCTCATGCTTTGCCCGCCTTATTAAATCCCAGGGTTTAACCCTTTGGGAAACAGGGATTTTCACGATTTGCTGGGGATGAGGCGCCACCTCAATGGGTGTTCCTGTCTCATCGGTCATGGCAGTCAGTACTTCCTGGAACAAATCCGTTTTGGGGCCGATAAACTCCAGTTTGTCTCCTACCCGGAAATTATTGCGCTGCTCTACCGTAGCCCAACGGCTCACGGGATCGTAATCTAAGACCAGTCCTACAAAATCATAATAACGAAGATAGGAAGAGGTCCCGTAATTATGAGCCTGGGCCGTGGGTTTACCAAACAAAAACCCTGTCGTATAATCCCTGTGGCTTACCTTTAAGATTTCCTCATACCATTTAGGGTTAAAAGTGTGATTCACCGGGTCTTGATAATAGTTGTCAAGGGCCTTACGGTAGGCATAAACCACTGTTGCCACATAATGACTGCTTTTCATCCGGCCTTCGATTTTAAGGCTGTCCACCCCGGCTTCAATTAATTCGGGCAGGTACTGGATAAGGCAAAGGTCCTGGGAATTAAAAATATAAGAACCCCGCTCATCCTCTTCAATAGGGTAGTAAATGCCGGGGCGTTTTTCTTCTACCAGAGCATAGTTCCAACGGCAGGGCTGGGCACACTCTCCCCGGTTGGCATCCCGGTCGGCCATGTAATTACTGAGAAGACAGCGGCCCGAATAAGACATGCACATAGCCCCGTGGACAAAAACTTCTAATTCGGCATCTGTCCTCTCCCTGATTTCTTTTATTTCCTTCAAGGAAAGTTCCCGGGCCAAAACAATGCGTTTAATACCTTGTTTCTCCCAGAACTTGCAACTTGCCCAGTTGGTAGTATTGGCCTGGGTGCTAAGATGAATCTCCATTTTGGTAATTATTTCCTGGGTAATAGAAAAGATTCCGGGATCAGAGAGGATAATGCCGTCTGCCCCCAAACTCTCCAGTTCTTGCAAATACTCCTTTAGCCCGTGCAAATCATCATTATGGGCAAAGATATTCACTGTAACGTAAACTTTTGCATGTCGCTCGTGGGCAAACTTTACCCCCTCTATCATTTCTTCTGTTGTAAAATTTCCCGCCGCCGCCCGGAGGCCAAATTTTTTGCCACCCAAATATACAGCATCTGCGCCGTAATGGACGGCCATCTTTAATTTTTCCAAATTACCGGCAGGAGCGAGAAGCTCAACTTTTTTCATGTGCATTTCTCCTTATGGATACAGAAAGCCCATCCCCCAAGGGGATCAGGGAGGTTAACAAATCCGGATGGGAGGTAATGTTCTCTAAAAGGTCCCTGACTCTTACCACCATGGTTTTTTTCCGGCGATGGGGCCAGGTCATGTCGATAACCCAGCCATTTAAAAAGATATTGTCCATGACAATTACTCCAGCGGGTGCGAGAAGAGCCCAGGCTTTGGCGAAAAACTCCCCATACTGCCCCTTGGCCGCATCGATGAAGATAAAATCATAGGGCCCCTTTAAAGTTGGTAATAGTTCATTGGCATCTCCCAAGAGCGGAGTAATTCTGCCGGCGACTCCCGCCCTCAGGAAATTGGCACAGGCTCGCTCATACCTATCCTTATCCAATTCAATGGTGGTGATGTGACCCCTTGTATCTTGCAGGGCCTGGGTAAACCATAGTGTAGAATAGCCGATAGCTGTGCCAATCTCTAAAATGCGCACCGGCTTGTGGATAGATAATAGGAGCAAAAGAAACTGCCCAACCTGAGGCTGAATCATGGGGATATGCTCCGCCTGGCATTCCATTTCCAGCTCTTTCAGTAAGCCTGACCTTTCCGGAACCATATCCTGAATAAATTTAACCAGATTGGGCCACACAATCTCAGACACTTTGACACCTCGCTAATAACCCAGACGCTGTTTATTACGGATATGCTCATCATGAGTGGCAGCAAAAACATGCTGCCCACTGCCGTCTTTCTTGGCCACAAAATACAGGTAATTGGATTGAGCCGGGACCAGTACGGCACGTAAAGAAGCCTCGCCCGGGCTGCCTATGGGCCCGGGGGGCAGCCCCCGGTTACGGTAGGTATTGTAGGGTGAATCGATTTCCAAATCCTTGTATAAAACCCGCTCTTTTCTTTTATCAAAGAGATACTGGACGGTAGCATCTGAATCAAGTTTCATATTGATCTTAAGGCGGTTAAGAAAAACAGAAGCAATCAGCGGCCTTTCCGCATCGAGCCTGGACTCCCCTTCCACAATGGAAGCCAGGGTAACTACCTCATGCATGGTAAGATTAGACTTGTTGGAGGGTAGTTTTTTGTAAACCTGGTCAAACTGCCTGAGCATCAAATCAATAACCTGTTCAGTTTTCATACCTTTAGGGATAATATAGGTTTCTGGAAACAGGTAGCCTTCCAGCCTCCGCTCATTGCGAGGTAAGTCTTTGAGAAACGGGTAGTTAAAGTTTCCATCCTTAACAACCCGCCAAAACTCTTCCTCCGTAGATATACCTGCCTTCACAAAAACATCGGCTATCTGCCTCAGATGATAACCCTCGGGAATGGTAAAAGTGATGGTGGCAACTTTCCCTTTTACGAGAAGATCAACAATCTGGGGAACATTAAAGGAGGGGCTGATTAAATACTGACCTGATTTGAATTTGTCGATCTTGCCCGTCAAACGGCTGTACAATAAAAAGGTCTGGGCATTTTTGATAAGACCCTCTTTCTGCAGGTCTGCAGCAATTTTGCCCGGAGCAGCACCGTGTTCAATAATAAAGAGTTTTTCCTCACTGCTGCCGGGAACTGCCGGCCCCAATTGGCCGTAAAAAATTGCGCCCATAGTCATAACCACAGCTAGGAGCAAGGCCACAAAGCCGATGACCGGTCCCGCTGTTCTTTTCTTAGTAGGCATCAAGGGGGGATTCATCACCTTATCTCCTTTTTTGTCCATGATTGTCTATTATACTACAGGGGCGACTTGTGGACAATAAAGGGAAGCTGGCACTCCTGACGAAGGTGTTTCAGTTGGTTGGGATATTTCCAGATCCTCCGCGGAAAAGGTCTTAATGATACGATGAACGGGAGGGTAAAGGTCCCGAGAAATTACCTCCGAGTATACCAGCTGACCATTCCGGTAAATATGTCTTTCCACCCGAATGACCCAACCCCGGCTGCCTTTTTTTTCTACAATATACTGCCCTTTAGGCACCGTAGGGTCTTCCCGGTATATCGTCTTAGGCTCAATGACTTTTTCTTGAAAACTTTTGATTACCACTTTCTGTTCCGGCCTTTCCAGCCCGTAAATCTTACATGTTATGGTGTTTTGGTAAACGACCGTTTTGATAATGAGACATCCTTCCGTATTATTCAGGAACTTAAAATCTCTGTAGCCGTAAACCACAGTAGCATCGAGGCCAGGTTCCACATAGGGAATAATCAGGGAATGGGGTGAACGCTCAATGATCTTTAAATTAGCCCGCAGCACCGTATTGTATAAGGTAGTAGATACCTGGCAAACACCCCCGCCCACACCTGAGACAAACTCATTATTTTGAATGATGGTGGCTTCATTGTAGCCCGCTTCCTTGGTCCGGGGACCCACAATTTCATTAAAGGAAAACTGCTGGCCGGGTTTGAGAAAAAAATTGTCTAAGGCTAAAGCCGCTAAACGTATATTGTCGCTGCGGTTGATGTTGGCAGGGTTAAATTGGGTCGAGAATTTGGCAATCAACCCCGTTATTTTATAATCCTGCAGGTCCTTGGCCGTGCGGGACGGTTTTTCCCGTTGGAAAGTAAGGGTTAAAGCGATTGGTTCGGAGCCCGATATTTTTACTTTGTTCTCTAACTCTTCCAAGACTACCGGTACAGGAATGCTTCTACCCTCTATCTCCGGGAGGATAACCACCTTATCATTACGGGTAACCATTAACCTCGCATCCTGGGGCTCCTTTCGCCAGGGCTTGGCCAGTGTGTGCAGGGTGTGAAAAGCTTTACCCTTATCTAATTTAAGATATAAAGGTATATCATAACCCCTTCTTTGTACCTGCCACCTTAACCAGGCTCTGCTCCACCAGTTTCCTCCTTTACCGATGGAACTGGCGGCAGACCAGATTCTCTCCTTATCAATTTCAATGCCCGCTTTTTCATAACTTATAAATTCCGTCTTTGTAACCTCCGGAATATGCACCGTGATTTTTTTGTTTATGATTTTTTTCTCCTGATGGTCCAGGATTTTTAACAACTCGGCATATGATTTGCCTCCTACAGGTATACCATTCACTTTGACTCCCTCAATGATTAATTCCTGCTTAGTTGGTAAGGCGAATAGCGGGCATGTTCCCATAGTGATCAATAAAACAAAGCTAATTAAAAATTGTTTTGCCACACTATTCCTCCTTTACACCCTTGTTTTACTCATTTACACCATGTCCTTAACCACCGGGATTTATTCACTTTACCCAAATACACAAAGAAAAAAGCCCTATGTCCATTAGACAAAGGGCCTATCGATTACAAGCTATTCTTCTTCATCCTCTTCAATCATTTCCTGCCATCTATCGGCAACTTTTTCCCATTCTTCATCATCTTCAATATCATATAGGATATCTTCGCCGTTTTCATCTTTACCGATTTTTAAGATAATGGCTTCACTTATATCCTCGTCACCATCTAAAGGCTCCAAGATAGCATACTCTTCCCCGTCGACCTCGATCACATCAATTAAAGCGAATTCGTGTTCTTCACCGTCCTCGTCCACTAGCACAATGTTTTCCTCGTTGATGTTTGTCATTGTTTCCACCTCTTTCCTTTTCTCGTTACAGAAATTGTACCTTTCTCTTATATAGGTTGTCAACTTTCGCCAAAAAAATAATCAGCATTTCTATGTTTTTAACGGCTTAATAACACTTTGCTTAATACACGTTGTTGAGAGACAATTTTTCCGAAAAAATAAGATAGACAACAAATAATTGTGAAGCCTAACCAGATATGCAGATCTTGCGGCAGTAATCCGAATTTTTTTCCATATGAATCCCATAAATCAAGAAAAAATGGATGAATCAGGTAAATGGCAAAAGATTGGTTGCCCAGATCATTAAGAAATGAGAAGTATCTTTTTGTCATGATGAGCCAAATAGCTATAGAAGCCATGAGAACAAAGCTGTGATATCCCATAATAAACTATCCAATTAATAGGTTTTTCCATTCGCATTGTGATATTAACGAAAATAAATACCATCACAGATACAGCACTCAAGGTGTAAATACCTTTTTTGTAGGATTTCAATAGATTGAACACCTGGCGGTAACGGGAACCAATCCATGTACCAACAAAACATACGGAAATATAACTGCCCAGGAGACATGCGGGATAAGGATAATATTGATATATAAAAGTTTTATTAATAAAATAAAAGACACTTTGTACAACTATAACGGTAACTACAATGACACTTAATGATATTCTCCGAAAAAGAAAATATAACAGTGGTATTACAAGGTACAATTGCACGATAATAAGCAAAAAATAAAGATGGTAGAAGGATGTCCCATAGAAAAGCCATTTGATCCAATTTCGCCAGGATAGTATATCCCCATATCCGTAAAGCATTTTAACGTAAAATATGTAAAAAACCGACCAAAGTATGTAAGGAATTATCGCACTTTTTATTCTCTTCACATAGAATTGCGTCAAATAAATTCTCTCTTGAGAAAATTTATAACTTAACACAATTGAACTAATAAAAATAAAAAGGGGTACCGCAAACTGAGCTAAACTATTGATGACATTATAAACGATAAATCGTAGACTGCCGGAGGAGTAACTAATAGTGGCATTAGCGGTGACGTGTATGGTTATGACCGCCAAAATGGCTATTCCACGTATTCTATCAAATTCTGTAAGGCGTTGTACCATATTCTCCTCCACAACCATAGGCTTACCGCCATATTATACCATAATTAAACAAAGGGGGCTCGCATTTCCCCCATTTCGGTTTGTAAAATACTATTTCACATGACCACAACTGTCCAGATAACTTTGCAAAATCATGTTGGCAGCAACTTTATCAATAACGCCTTTCCTCTTTTTCCGGGACACATTACCTTCCAGCAAAGTTCGCTCCGCGGCCACCGTGGTCAGTCGTTCATCCCAGAACACGACCTCGATGGCGACTTTCTGCTGCAGGCGCTCTATAAATTCTTTGACCTTTTCAGCCTGTGGACCTAATGTACCGTTCATATTTTTCGGCAAACCCACCACTATTTTGCCAATTTCCCATTTCTTAATAATGTCCACGATGCTTTGAATATCCTTTTCCGGCTCACTTCTTTCTATCGTATCCAGGCCCTGGGCAGTAATACCCAAAGCATCGCTGATGGAGACACCAATACGTCTATCCCCAATGTCTAAACCTAAAACGCGCTGCATAATCTCTTCCTTTCCCTTCAAAGCACCTTAATGGCAAACTGGGGACAGGCCGCCCCGCAGTACCCGCAAAACAAGCAGTCTTTGCCCGCTAAGATAGCCTTACCTTCACGAATCTCCAGAAGTGCCGAAGGACATTTTTTTACACATTCCCCGCAGCCTAAACACCATTCCTCAATATGTAATTTACGGGGTATCTTCCGGATTTTGTCTTTAAGGTCTGCAGGGGGATCTTTTCCTTCCATAACGGAGATATTATACACCAGTTCCTCGGGGGTTTTGCAACCAACAGCCACACTATGCAAATAGGGAAGATTGAAAGCATAGCGTAAAGCCATATCTACATCCAGGATCAAATTACCTCCCCCCAGGGGTTTCATCCCGTAAATACCCTTGCCCGCATCATAGGCTGACTTAAGGGCTTCAATTAGTTCCGGGAGAGTACCATCAAGAATCCCAAGCCCTTTATAATTGACAAGAGGGTGAATAACCTCAATATCCGAAAGCGCCGCAGCAACCTTTACCACTTCCACGGTATGGGTAGAAACGCCCACAGCCTTAATTAACCCCTTGGCTTTGGCTTCCCATAAATACTCTAAAGCAGGACGATGTCCCTCTAAAGTTAATTCTGATTCCTGTTCATGGAGGAGAAAAATATCAAGATAATCACGGTCAATGGCTAACCGGGCTTCTTCTACACTCCGCTGCATGCCTTCCCAGGTATAATCATATGATTTACTGGCAATGATGACAGGGGCATCCCAACCTCGCAAGGCCTCTTTGATATAGGGATAGGTACGGTAAAGCTTGGCAGTATCAATAAAATTGACTCCCAGTTCAAAAGCATAACGAAGAAGAGCGGCCCCCTGCTTAATGCTTAAATTGGCCTGTAAGGGTCCCATGGTTAAAGATCCAAAACAGAGCCGGGAAACTTTTAAACCTGTATGCCCTAAAAGTTGATACTCCATAAAAAATAGTTTACCCTTTCTTTTCCCACAAACTCTTAAAAGACTTTCCTATACAATGAATGATAAGCCTCACACCAAGTGTGAGGCTTATCATTTTATTTCCCTAAATATTTGCGTAGAAGTTCTTCCAATAACTCATCTCGTTCAAGTTTTCTAATCAAGGAGCGAGCATTTTTATGGCTGGTGATGTAAGCTGGATCACCTGACAACAGGTATCCTACCATCTGATTTATGGGATTGTAACCTTTTTCCTTCAGTGCCTCGTAGACATGTACTAGCACATCTTGAGCCCGGACGTCATCTTCAGTTTTTACCCGGAACATCATGGTTTCTTCCAATCTGTCATTCGGCATAACATCACCCCACCAAATTAAATCCATTCTTTATGGTAAATATTCTGTGCGAGTCACCCATAATCCTCTTTATTTAAGAAATTACTTCAAGAGATTTTCTATAATTCGAGGAGCCTGGGCTAAAGCCTCGTCCAATTTATCCACGTCTTTACCTCCGGCCTGAGCCATATCCGGCCTTCCGCCGCCGCCACCCCCGGTAATTTTGGCCACTTCCTTAATGATGTTACCGGAATGGGCGCCCCTGGGAATCACATCTTTGGTCGCAGTAGCCACCAAATTCACTTTACCGTCGGTAACTGCACCCAGTACTACTATTCCCGAAGAGAGTTTGTCTCTAAACATATCGGCCATATTACGCAAACTATCCATATCTCCGGCCTGAACACGGCTCACCAGAACCTGGACGTCTTTCACGGTGATAACCCTATCCATGAGCTCATTGACTTGCTGCCTGGCCAGTTGAATTTCCAACTGTTCTATGGTTTTTTCTTTCTGTTTTAGGTCTTCCTGTAAAATCTGAATACGGCGCTGTATTTCGTGGGCAGGCGTCTTTAAGCTCGCTGATATTTCCTTAATGTGATTCTCACACCCCCGCAGATAATTAAGGACTTCAGCGCCTGTGACCGCCTCAATCCGACGTAAACCAGCACCTATGGCAGCTTCACTGATAATCTTGAACAACCCGATTTGACTGGTATTTTTTACATGGGTGCCGCCGCACAGTTCCTTGCTGAATTCTCCAATGGTAATGACACGCACTGTGTCACCGTATTTTTCTCCGAAAAGGGCCATAGCTCCCATTTCCCTAGCCTCACTTAAAGAGGTTTCCAAAGCCTCTACATCCAGGGCTCGTAAAATCTGTTCATTCACAATGTCCTCGATACGTTCCAACTCTTCGGAGGTTACGGACGCAAAGTGAGTAAAATCAAAGCGCAGCCGTTGGGGTTCTACAGCCGAACCGGCCTGGTGAACGTGTTCGCCCAAAACCTGCTGCAGGGCTTTATGGAGCAGGTGGGTAGCCGTATGGTTACGGGCGGTAGCATGTCGGAGGCTGGCCTCTACGACCATGGTGACTGTATCTGTACTTTTTACTTCCCCGGAAACGAAGCCGGTATGGACAATTTTACCGTCAGGCATTTTTTTCGTTGTAGTAATTCTTATTTTCCCATGGGGCGCCAGGATTTCTCCCTGGTCACCAACCTGTCCGCCACCTTCGGGATAGAAAGGTGTGTCAGGAACTACAACGTACACTTCATCACCTTCATGGGCTGCACTTACCAGTTCACCATCTTTAATCAGGGCCAAAATATTGACCTTACCGGTTAAACTGCCGTAACCGCTAAAATTTGTAGCCGGTGCATCACCTATAAGGTTTGTTACCGTTAAGGCCAAATCCCAGGCCCTTGCTTCCTGGCGGGCCGCTCTGGCTCTTTTCCTTTGTTCTTCCATGGCCTGGTTAAAACCTGCCAAATCTACCCTTAGACCCGTTTCTTCGGCAATATCCTGGGTTAAATCCAGCGGGAAGCCAAAGGTATCGTACAAACGGAATATTTCCTCTCCCGGTATGGTATCCCGGCCTTCTTCCTTTAATCTCTTCACAATGTCCTGTACCAGGCGCAGCCCGTCATTAAGGGTCTCATGGAATCTTTCTTCTTCAATACGGATAATTTTCGCCACATAATCCATATTATCCTGTATTTCCGGGTAAGCCCCTTTCATCAGGTCGACTACCACAGGAACGAGCTTATACATAAAGGGTTCATCTATACCCAGGACTTTACCGAAACGAACAGCTCTCCTTAAGATACGCCGCAGCACATAACCCCTGCCCTCGTTTCCGGGCAGTACACCATCACTTACCAGGAAAGTACAGGAACGGATATGGTCGGCAATAACCCTGAAGGGGAAGCCCCTGTGGTCACCATGATAAGATTTGCCGCAGAGTTCCTCCACACTCTGGATAATACGTTTCAGCAAGTCTGTATCGTAGTTACTGTCTACCCCCTGCACCACAGAGGTGATTCTCTCTAAACCCATACCTGTATCGATACTTGGGCGTGGCAGGGGTGTCATGGTTCCGTCTGCATCACGGTTGTACTGCATAAATACCAGATTCCAGATTTCCAGGTAACGGTCACAATCACACTTACCGATTCCGCAGTTGGGACCACAGGTATATTTTTCTCCCCGGTCAATCAAGATTTCGCTGCAGGGCCCGCAGGGTCCGGTATCGCCCATAGCCCAGAAATTGTCTTTTTCACCGAGTCTAATAATCCTTTCGGCGGGTATAGGCGTTAACTCTTGCCACAGTTGGAAAGCTTCGTCATCATCCTGATAAATGGTGGCATATAATTTATCTTCCGGGAGTCCCACCACCTTGGTGAGGAATTCCCAGGCATAGATAATAGCATCCCTTTTGAAATAATCACCGAAGGAGAAATTCCCCAGCATTTCAAAAAAAGTATGATGGCGGGCTGTTCTTCCCACAGTGTCCAAATCATTATGTTTTCCGCCGGCTCTTACACATTTTTGCGACGTGGTGGCCCGGGAGTAGGGGCGCTTTTCCAAACCTAAGAACACATCCTTGAACTGGTTCATCCCTGCATTCGTAAATAAAAGGGTGGGGTCATTATGGGGTACAAGGGAAGAACTAGCTATACGCGTATGTCCTTTGCTCTCAAAATATTTAAGAAACATTTCCCGGATTTCATTACCACTAAGCATATGTAAAACCTCCCTTTAGTATCTTTTAATAATAAAAAAACCCCATCACTAACACTTTCGTGTCAGGGACGAGAGTTCGTCTCGCGGTACCACCCTGCTTACCGCCGAAGCGGTCTCTTTATTGGTACATGACCATGGCATGTAAGGGTATGCCCCCGCTGAAGTCATCCTTCAGCAACTCCGGGATGGCTTTCAACCAGACCTCCTGAGAAACCTTACAGCCCCAGGGTTTCCTCTCTGGACAGGCGGTGTAGTTTACTGATCCCTTCACGGTTTTTCCAATATTACTCAACATGTTAATTATACGAAAAGGGCATATCCTTGTCAACGAAACTCAAAAAAGACGAACAAAGATATGTTTAAGAAGAATCTTGCTTATGGCGGCCAGGGGTATGGCCACCACTAAACCAGCCAATCCCCATAATTGTCCGCCTGCCAGCAAGGCAAAAATAATGACAAGGGGGTGCAGTCCTACGCAATCACCCAGTACTTTCGGCGAGATAATATTCCCCTCAATCTGCTGAACTAAAAACATCACACCCAGGACATAAAGAGCCAGCCATTTGGATTTGATGAGGGCCAGTAAGAAGGCAGGTATGGTGCCGATAATAGCCCCGAAATAAGGGATGAAATTCGTTACTCCCACCACAATACCCAAAAGTACGGGAAAATCCATACCGATCAAATACATGCCCAGAGTGGTGAGGATGGCCACCAGGAAGGCCACCAGAAGGTTCCCTCGGATAAATTTACGTAAGACCAGGTTAATTTCGCTGGCAATCTGGGCTGCTTCCGCCCGGAAACGCACGGGAATGAACATCAAAGCATATTTACCTAAATTGTTAAATTCTTTGAGAATGTAAAAACTAAGAATGGGTGCAAGGATAAAATTAAAACTCTGGGAAAAAAAATGGATAATCCCCTGGACCAGCCCCTGTATCAGGGAGATAACCAGGCTTTCCCCACGGACAATGGTTTCATCGGTCACCTGTCTGATGCTGTCCGGGATAGGAACACGACTGTACTCTTTTTGTATTTCCCTTATTGTATCCTGTATAAACCGGGTATACTCGGGGACAACCTCGATGAGTTTATTAAGGTCAACCAGGATAATGGGCAAGGCATAAAAAATTATCAGGAGGAAAGCGCCCATAAAGAAAAAATAAATGAAAATGATGGCCCAAGCACGGGGTATTCTGCTTTGTTCTAAAATATCCACAAAGGGGTCCAAAATATAAGCAATGATAAATCCGATAAAAAAAGGCGTTAAAATGGCCCTTACAGACCAAAGAAACCAAAAGAGCAGTAATAAGACCAGTAATGTACCAGGAATACGTAAAATTTTATAATTCATTGCTTCCCGCCACTTTAGTTATAATGCCTCACCTGTGTTGTTTAGTTAATAAATTGACAAAGAAAGCAAGCTTAAGCTTGCTTTTTACTTTTCCACACTATTTTTTCATGATACGTCTGAAATCATGCGTCATCTCAGAGATAATTTTCCCAGCCCGGCGGCCTATTTTCTTAGTTCTCCCCATGAGATATTTTTCCGGGGTTGGTTTCATTTGGGGGCTAGTAAAGAGTCCGACTAAGGTTCCAAGTATTCCTCCGACTAGAAGACCATTGATAAAGCCCCGCCGCACACCATCACCTCCTGACTTTACAGAATGCTTGCGGGTTCATGAAAATCAATCAAACTGCCGTCTTCGGCCACTGAGTAGATTTTAATGTTATCACCCTGTTTTTGATATTCCACAAAACAATCCCAGCAGTAAAACTGGTCTACACCCACCTTACCCACAGACTTACCGTTACAAACCGGACATCTCAATGTCTTCCCTCTCCCTTACGTTCTCTTAATCTGCCACAATAAAAACATCGTCGCCATAGGTTACTACATCGGCCTGGGCTATGACAGACCTTCCCATTAAGAAATCTTTCAGGTAACCGTCAGATATTTCATAACCGACCACACTACCGTTACATTCTTCGATGACAATGTCTTCTATAGTTCCCAGGTTCTTTCCGCTGATGGTCATGACCCAGGAACCGCAGTAAGCAGTTTTTTCCACGGGGACGCTTTCTACCTTCTGGTTGTCTTCTTTACTTTTGATAAAAATAGCATCTCTCCCTATGCTGACAATGTTTTCCCACGGGACGTAACATATCTCATTACTTAATGATGTAACATAAAGCCCGGAGAGCCTGCTGTTTTCCTTAACCTCTATTTCCCTTACATAACCCAGTAACTGTCCCGAACTGATCTCGATCACGGGAAGATTTTTCAGTTCACGTCCCTTTTTCATCTCCTGCTACCTTACACATATAAACAATGGCATTATCTCTATTATTACCACTAAACCCTATAAGGATTCACTGTGTTAAAAAAACCAAAAGAACAAAGAAAAAAGCCGTTGGCACGGCTTTTAGCTTGCAGCGAAGACCACCTCATCGATTGTTCCCCCGCCCACAACCAGATCACCCTGGTAATAAACAACGGCCTGACCCGGGGTAATGGCCCTCTGTGCTTCCTTAAACTCTACCAGCACTCTTCCGTCAGGCTGTAGAGAGATGACAGCGGGGGCCGGCTCCGCCCCATACCGGATCTTAGCCTCAACTTCCAGGGGATTCTTTAGTTCACCTATGGCAATAAAGTTGTTATCCCTGGCTAAAAGGGCCTTCTGATAAACATCTTCGTCAGTCCCGATAATTACTGCATTTCTTTTGGTGTCCAGGGCCAGAACATAAGCAGGATAGCCCAGGGCCAGTCCCAGGCCCTTGCGCTGTCCTACGGTATAAAAAGGTAAACCCTGGTGCGTTCCTATCCTCTCACCTTTAGTATTGAGAAAAGGCCCGGGTTTAATCTCCTCCGGTGCAACCCTTTCCATGAGAAAGTTTTTATAATTATTATCACTGACAAAGCATATTTCCTGGCTGTCAGGCTTATTGGCCACCAGCAAGCCTATTTCTGCTGCTTTTTGCCTGATTTGGGGTTTGGTGTATTCACCCAGGGGGAATAGTGTTTGGGCCAGCTGGTCCTGGGTCATGCTGTACAAGGCATAAGTCTGATCTTTATGGTCATCTACGGCTTTTCTTAAAAGATAACGCCTCCGCTCTTCATCATAATTTATCCTGGCATAATGACCGGTAGCGATAAAGTCAGCTTCCAGTCCTTTGGCCTTGTGCAGGAAAGCCTCAAACTTTACATAACGGTTGCAGGCGATACAGGGATTGGGGGTACGACCCTTCATGTATTCATCGGTAAAATAATTGATCACTTTTTCTTCAAAGAGACTACGAAAATTCATGACATAGTATGGAATCCCCAGTTTATCGGCCACCCGCCTGGCGTCGTTGACAGCCGAAAGGGAACAACACCCTCCTGCCTTCTCATCTTCTTTACCTGCCTGCCAGATCTGCATGGTCACACCGATAACCTCATAGCCCTGCTCTTTTAACAAAGCAGCCGCCACGGAGCTGTCAACACCACCGCTCATAGCTACAATTACCCGTTTCTTCCCTGGCATCGGAATCACCCATTTCTTAATTTGTAGAATAAAACGCAGGTAAGCTGCGTTTTACTCATTATCATCCTGCGTGTTTAGCCCTGTAATCTTCGATGGCTCTATGAAGGGCATCGGCGGCCAGGTTTGAACAGTGCATTTTGGCTGGGGGCAGTCCTCCCAGGGCCTCTGCCACAGCTTTGTTGGTGATGGACAGGGCCTCGTCGATGGTTTTACCCTTTACCATTTCCGTAACCATGCTGCTGGTGGCAATGGCAGCACCACAGCCAAAGGTTTTAAATTTTACGTCTTTAATAATATCATCTTCTACTAAGATGGAAATTCTCATAATATCGCCACAGGCGGCATTACCCAGTTCACCGACACCGCTGGCGTTTTCGATTTCCCCAACGTTGCGGGGATTAGTGAAATGTTCCATTACTTTTTCAGAGTACATGCTTGACACTCCTTTCGCTGCTGCTGGTAAAGAGGAGACATTAAACGCAAACGCTCTACAATGGGCGGCAGTACCTCCAGGACATAATCAATGTCCTCCTCGGTATTGGCCTTACCCAAAGTCATGCGGACAGACCCGTGGGCAATTTCATGGCAGATGCCCATGGCCATCAAGACGTGAGAGGGGTCTAAGGACCCGGAGGTACAGGCAGAACCACTGGATGCCGCAATACCCTTCATGTCCAGGGACAAAAGCAGTGACTCACCCTCTACGAATTCAAAACTCACATTCACATTGTTGGGAACCCTCTCCTGGGGGTGACCATTCAGACGGACATGGGGGATTCTTTCCATAATTCCTGCAATCAAACGGTCACGTAACTTGGCGATCCTGGGCATTTCCGTTTCCATTTCTTTACCGGCAAGTTCGGCCGCCAGGCCCAGACCCACAATACCTGGCAAATTCTCCGTACCGGGGCGCCGTCTTCTCTCCTGTCCACCACCAAAGGTCAATGGTTTAAGCCCAACCCCCCGGCGAATGTAGAGGAAACCAATACCTTTGGGCGCATAGATTTTATGCCCGGATCCCGAAAGGAGGTCAATATTCATCTTATCCACATCCACCGGAATCTTGCCCAGAGACTGTACGGCATCGGTATGGAAGATAACTCCATTTTCTTTGGCTATTTTTCCGATTTCTGCAACGGGTTGGATGGAACCTACTTCATTGTTGGCATGCATAATGGTAATGAGAATAGTTTCTTTGGTTATGGCCTTTTTTAAATCTTCCAGTTTAATAATCCCATACTCATCAACAGGAAGTACGGTAACGGTATAGCCCAGTTTCTCTAAATTCTTACATGTATCCAGTACGGCATGATGTTCCACCGCCGAGGTGATAATATGCTTTCCTTTGTTGGCATAGGTTTGGGCAATACCGGTAATGGCTAAATTATCGGCTTCCGTACCACCACTGGTAAAAATAATTTCCTCCGGCTTGGCATTAATCAGTTTCGCTACCTGCTCTCTGGCTTTTTCCAAACCTTGTTTGGCCTCACGGCCATAAACATGGACGCTGGAAGGATTGCCAAACTTATTGGTCATATATTCCAGTACAATTTGCGCAACTTCCGGTCTTACAGGAGTAGTTGCACTGTGGTCCAGGTAAACTCTACGCAAGCGACCCATCTCCTTTTAATTTAGATATAATACATTAAATTTTCCTGCCCTTTCAGCTTTTCGGCGTCTCGCACCATGTCAGCCAGGGTAATAGAATCCACTACCTCCGCCAGGCTTTCGCGCATCTTCTGCCAAATCGTACGGGTGATACAGGTGGGAGCATTCTTACACATCTCCGGGTCTTCTTCGCTGACACATTCGGTGGGAGCCAGAGGCCCTTCCAGAACCCGGATAATTTCACCAACCGTAATATTCTCGGGTTCGCGGGCCAGTATGTATCCCCCCTGTGCGCCGCGTACACTTTTAACCAGACCCGCTTTTCTTAAGACTGCCATCAGCTGTTCCAGGTAATGTTCGGAAATCCCCTGTCTCTCCGCTATCCCTTTTAAGGCAATAGGACCGTCTCCAAAATGTTCAGCAAGGTCAAACATAGCTTTGACACCGTAACGTCCTTTGGTGGATAGCTTCACTATCGTCACCTCAATTATACCCGAGTATTTTTATCGGTTTTGTTGTTAGTGTAGCATGACAACATCCCCTGTGTCAAGTCTTGGTAGAAAGAAAACGCAGCTTTGCTGCGTTTTCTATTTTTACTCATTATTTTCCCTCCGCTTCCTCTTTATGTATTACGCCCCTGTCCTGCCCAGTCATAGCTGGCCGGTAGTAGCGAACTGTCTTCATTTCCTCCGGCAAATGCTGCTGTTTTACATAATGCCCCGGATAATCATGGGGATATTTGTAGCCTTTCCCATGTCCCAGGCTTTCCGCCCCAGGATAGTGAGCATCCCTTAAATGTAAAGGAACCTGCCCGTATTGTCCTTTTTTCACATCCTCCATAGCCTTATCAATACCAATGAGCACGGAATTGCTTTTAGGGGCACAGGCAATATAGAGGGCGGCCTCAGCCAGGATAAGTCTCCCTTCCGGTAAACCCACATATTCTAAACCCTGGGCAGCGGCCTGGGCTACAACCAGGGCTTGCGGGTCAGCCAGGCCCACATCTTCGGCGGCATGAATTAAGATCCTGCGCGCGATAAAACGGGGATCCTCGCCGGCATGGAGCATACGAGCCAAATAATGGAGGGTGGCATCGGGGTCGGACCCGCGCATGCTCTTAATAAAGGCAGAAATCACATCATAATGCTGGTCACCAAATTTATCATACACCACTGCCTTTTCCTGAATAGATTCTTCGGTCACCGCCAAGTCGATGACCCTTATACCTTTTTCGTTGGGAGGGGTTGAGAGTACGGCCAGTTCCAGTCCATTCAGGGCTAATCTGGCGTCCCCCCGGGCCGATTCTGCCAGGTGATTTAAAGCTTCAGGCGTGATTTCCACCCGGTAAGTGCCGAGTCCTCTCTCCTCATCCCGTAATGCCCTTCGTAAAAGGGTGATGATATTTTCTTTGGTTAAAGGCTGTAAACGGAAAATCCGGGAACGGGAAAGCAGCGCCGAGTTCAGACTAAAGTAAGGATTCTCCGTAGTCGCCCCAATTAAGACAATTTTTCCTTCCTCAACAGCCGGAAGGAGGGCATCCTGCTGGGCTTTGTTAAAACGGTGGATTTCATCTATAAAAAGAATGGTTCCCTGGCCATAAAAGCCCAAACGTTCTTCCCCTTCTTTTACCACCTGCCTGAGGTCATTGACACCGGAGGTTACTGCATTTAATTTAACAAAATGGGACCTGGTACTTTGCGCAATGACATAGGCCAGGCTGGTCTTACCCGTACCGGGGGGGCCATAAAAAATGAGGGAACCCAACTGGTCCGCCTCAATGGCTCTACGTAAGAGCTTTCCTTTACCCAAGATCTCTTCCTGCCCCACCACTTCATCCAAAGAAACGGGCCGCAAGCGGGCAGCTAAGGGGGCCTTCCCTTTCAGCGTTTTTTCCTGGACTTGTGAAAAGAGATCCATCAAAACATCACCCTTTGGGCTAGTTTAGACATCACACGCAAGGCGTAGTCTATATCATCATTATTGACATCTTTATGGGTAACAAAACGAATTCTCTCAGCCCCATAGCCGTTGGCTTTCACACCATTTTCATTTAATCTGCCGATAAATTCGCTTACCGTCATTACACCCGGCTTAAGATGAGCTACTACAATATTGGTTTCCACGTCCTCTGCATTGATGTTGAGGTAGGGTATCTCCGCTATCCCTGCTGCTAATTTTTGGGCCTTTTCGTGATCTTCTGCCAGGCGGTCCACCATTTTTTCCAGGGCAACAATGCCGGCGGCGGCCATAAGCCCGATTTGCCGGAAACCGCCCCCTACCATTTTCCGCCATTTACGGGCTTTAGCAATAAATTCCCGGGAACCCACCAGGACGGAACCCATGGGAGCGCCCAGCCCTTTAGACAGGCAAAACTGGACAGAGTCTACCCCTTTTACCAGTTCTTTGACATCACATCCGCAGGCCACGGCTGCGTTGAAAATTCTGGCCCCGTCCACATGGATATGAAGGCCACTTTCGCGAGCAAATTGTACAATTTTCTCCATTTCCTGGGGTGTCGTGACACTGCCGCCGCCCCGGTTGTGGGTATTTTCCAGGCACAGCAGGCTGGGATTGGGGAAATGAATATTGGCAGGGCGCAGGTGATTCTTAATCAGCTCCGCTGTTAATTTACCCCTCACACCGCGGATGGTACAGGGCTGGACACCGGCTAAAGCCGCCATACCCCCCACTTCATAGTAGTATATATGGCTCTCAGCTTCCAGCAGGACCTCATCCCCTTTCTGGGTATGGGTCAAAAGAGCAACCAGGTTACCCATGGTACCGCTGGCTACAAAAAGCCCCGCTGCAAAGCCCAGTTTGGCCGCCGCCAGTTCCTCTAACCTGTTTACAGTAGGGTCCTCACCGTAGACATCGTCGCCTACTTCGGCCTGGTACATGGCCTCTCTCATTTCCGGAGTAGGAACAGTTACTGTATCACTTCTTAAATCAACTGTTCTCATATCCTTTACCTCCATACTGCTGCAAACTTTTATTTAAAATTCTCGTTATAAGAATAAACTCCTGCTTGTCTAAATCAAAAAAAAAGAGGGATATAGTCCCTCATAAGAATACTAAGCCTAAAGCTTATAAAGCCTGGTCCAATACCTTGGCCAACTGGGCTTTAGGCATAAACCCAACTAAGCGATTGACTTCTTTACCGTTTTTAAAGATGACCATGGTGGGAATACTCATAATCCCGTATTCCGAAGCAGTCTTGCTGTTTTCATCTACATTAAGCTTCCCTATTTTAACTTTTCCCTGATAATCGGCGGCTACCTCATCGATTATAGGGGCAATCATCTTACAGGGTCCACACCAGGCTGCCCAGAAATCCACTAACACAGGTTGTGTGGAATCCAGGACCTCATTCTTAAAATTGCTATCAGTCAGTTGAATAACTTTATCACTGGCCATTTTTCTTCCTCCTATTTAATAAAATTGCTCATTATGGTCATCAATTCATCCAGGGTTTCTTCGCTGTTTTCTTCCTGAATGGCTTGATGTAAACATTTTTTCACGTGACTTTCCATGATTAAAACACCAACTTTGGATATAGCTGCTCTCACAGCAGAGATTTGTACGAGAATGTCGACACAGCAGGCATCATTGTCAATCATGCGCTGGATTCCCTTAAGCTGTCCTTCAATGCGGTTAAGCCTTCTTTTTATATTTTCTATTTGAGCCTTATGGTCCTCCACAGCACCGCCCCCAATATACCCCCGATGGGTATCATCTGTGTACATTATATGATTATTGTTTTAAAAAAGTCAAGACTTTATCCGAAAATTTTCTTTGAAAAATGTCTATCCCTATATAAAATCCTTGATGAGATCATTGACAACCTGGGCAGCAAGGAACAATCCCGCTACCGAAGGAACAAAGGAAATGCTCCCGGGAATTTGCCTTTTTGCGGCACAGTGAGCCTCTCCCCCCGGACAGATACAGTACTGGCTGCAGCCGGCTTTTTCCTGGTTAGGTTTACGGGGAGCTTCCGGAGAATAGACGACCTTAAGTCCCGTGGTGATACCCCTCTTTTTTAACTCCTTGCGCATCACCCGGGCCAGGGGGCAAGTGTGGGTTTCACTGATATCCGCTACCTTTAGTTTCGTAGGGTCAAGCTTATTGCCGGCGCCCATGGCCGAGACAACGGGAATGCCTAAACTAAAGGCTTTCTCAAGGATCACAATTTTCCCTGTTACTGTATCGATAGCGTCAACCAGATAATCACAATCCTTTTCCACAAGCCTGTCTACACTTCCCGGAGACACAAATTCCCGATGCACAGTGACTTTTGCTTCTGGATTAATATCCAAAATACGTTCCCGCAACACTTCAACCTTGGCCCTCCCCACCGTAGAGTGAAGGGCTGGCAGCTGCCTGTTCACATTGGTCAGGCAGATATCATCAAAATCCACCAGCACTAAATGCCCAATACCCGCACGGGCCAGGGCCTCAACGGTGTAAGAACCGACCCCGCCCACGCCAAAAACTTCTACTTTGCTTTGATTTAATTTCTGTAGGGCCTCTTTGCCAATCAAAATTTCTGTACGGGAAAATTTATGCAGCAAGCTTACTACCTCCACGCAACAAGCCTTAATATTTATTGTTACCATTTATTAATCTGGCACGAAAAAATAAAACCCCACACATGCCGTGGGGCCGTTGTTTTGAACCTGCTCTAAAGCAGGTGGGTACCCTCCTGATGGCTTTTTGCGTCCCGTCATGGCGGGCTTGCAAGCCACCACCAGAGTCCAGGTTCCCTATGTGATGGTGTTGGCTCAAAACTATACGGCACATTCACGGGCACCGCAGGGTATTATTATTTCTTTAGTTTAATGGTAACATAAGAATTCTTACATTTCAAGTTTTGGGTCCTTATCAGGACCTGCAGCAATATTATTATAATCCCTTACCCACTTGTCTTATCCCTGGTTAAGACTGTTTTTTTCCGGGATATTCACTTTAATATGCAGCTCTTTTAACTGTTTGGGTGACACCGGTGACGGAGCCTGTGTCATTAAATCCATGGCACTCTGGGTTTTTGGGAAAGCAATCACATCACGAATAGTATTCTTTTTGGCCATCAACATGATCAGGCGGTCAATGCCAAAAGCTATACCGCCATGAGGAGGTACACCGTATTCAAAAGCGTCTAAAAGGAAACCGAATTTATCCTGGGCTTCCTCCTTGGAAAAACCTAGTGTTTTAAACATCAGTTCCTGGATTGCCCTGCGGTGGATCCGGATACTGCCGCCGCCTATTTCAATACCGTTTAAGACCATATCATAGGCTTGGGCCCTGACTTTCCCCGGGTCTGTTTCCATGAGGGGAATATCCTCCTCTACCGGAGAAGTAAAGGGATGGTGCATGGCCACATAACGGCCTTCCTCTTTGTCGTACTCTAAGAGGGGGAAATCTACCACCCACAGGAAATTATACTCGTCTGGATTGATGAGATTTAATCTTCTAGCCAGTTCTAATCTGAGATGCCCCAGGGAAGCAGCAACAACTGCCGGTTCATCGGCAACAAAGAGCAGCAAATCCCCTGGTTCACCCTGCATTTTATTAATAATGGCAGCCAATTCCTCCTCCTTAAAGAACTTGGCAATAGGAGATTTAACCCCTTCCTCAGTTAATAAGATATAGGCAAGTCCTTTGGCTCCGTAGATGCCGACAAATTTCGTCAAGTCGTCAAGATCTTTGCGGGAATAATGGGCACACCCTTTGGCATTAATGCCTTTCACCTGACCACCGTTTTGTAAAACCTGGGAGAATACTTTAAATTCCACATTCTTCACTTCTTCTCCCACATTGACCAGTTCCAGGCCAAACCGCATATCGGGCTTGTCTACGCCGAAACGGTCCATGGCTTCCGCGTAAGTAAGCCGCGGTAAAGGTGTTTTTATTTCCATTCCCAGGGTTTTTTGGAATATGAAGGCAATCATTTCCTCCATGATGGTCAGCACATCATCCCGCTGGACAAAGGACATTTCCACGTCAAGCTGGGTAAATTCAGGCTGCCTGTCTGCCCGCAAATCTTCGTCACGGAAACAACGGACAACCTGGAAATATTTATCCAAACCGGAGACCATCAAAAGCTGCTTAAAAATTTGGGGAGACTGGGGTAAAGCATAAAATTCACCCTTATGGATACGGCTGGGCACTAAATAGTCCCGGGCACCCTCCGGGGTGCTTTTGGTTAACATGGGTGTTTCTACCTCAATGAAACCGTGGTCGGAAAAATAATCACGGATGGCTTTTACTGTCTTATGCCGTAAAATTAAGGCTTGCTGCATTTCTGGACGGCGCAGGTCCAAATAGCGGTACTTGAGGCGGATAGTCTCATCAACAAGAACCTCATCGGCAATATAGAAAGGTGGCGTTTTGGCAGGGTTCAGGATGCGGAAATCCTTGACCAGCACATCAATTTCACCTGTGGCAAGACTGGGGTTGACAGTTCCTTCCGGGCGGGGAACGACGTTTCCTACCACGGCCAGAACATATTCGTTACGGACACTCTCCGCCTTACCAAATAATTCCACGCCTATTTCAGGGTTAAAAACTACCTGAACGATACCTTCCCTGTCCCTTAAATCAATAAAAATAACTCCCCCATGATCCCGCCGTTTGTTAACCCAGCCCATGAGGGTCACTTTCTGGCCGATATGGGTTTTATTGAGATGACCGCAGTAATGACTGCGTTTTAAACTTTGAATCGATTCGCTCATCGTACACCCTCCTTCTGCAATTCCTCTATGAGATATGCCGTAATATCATCCAGTGGTATTTCGACCTGTTCGCTGTTAGCCATCTTCCTTACAATACCTGTATTCTTTTTGATTTCCTCGTCACCCAGTATGACCGTTAGGACGGCCTCCAGGCGGTCGGCAGCTTTCAACTGGGCCTTTAAGCTGCGTCCCAGGTAATCCCGCTCCACGATCACACCTTTCTGCCGTAGGGACTGCGCTAAGGTAAAGGCTTTTGTCTGGGCTTCTTTACCCAAGGCGGCAATAAAGACATGGATCATCTCTTTTGTTGGGAGAATAAGACCTTGCTGCTCTAATGTCAGAAGAATGCGCTCCATTCCCAGGGCAAAACCGATACCGGGTGTATCAGGTCCTCCGCACTGGCTAATGAGACCATTGTATCTGCCCCCTCCCCCGATGGAACTTTGGGCGCCAATACCCTGGGCAGTGATTTCAAAGGCCGTCCCCGTATAGTAGTCTAAACCCCTTACCAGTCTGGGATTTAAAACATAGGGTACACCTAAAGCCTGTAAGTAACTTTGGACCTTTTCCAGGTGAGTACTGCAGTCTTTACACAAAGTCTCACTGGTGGTAGGTGCTCCCTGGGTTAACTCCTGGCAGCCGGGATTCTTGCAATCCAGTATGCGCATGGGGTTCTTTTCATACCTGCCCTGGCAGGTGGGACATAATTTTGCTTTATTTTTTTCCAAAAACTTTTGCAGCTCTTCCCTGTGCCGGGGGCGGCAAACAGGACAACCCACACTGTTTAGTTCTACCGTTAAGCCCGTTAGCCCCAGGCGTTCATAAATATCCATAGCCATGGCGATAACTTCTGCATCGACACTGGGGTCATTGGAACCAAAGACCTCTACCCCGTACTGGTGAAACTGCCGGTAACGCCCCGCCTGAGGCCTGTCGTAACGGAACATAGGTCCTATATAATATAGCTTGGTCGGTTGAGGATTGGCATACATTTTATGTTCCAGAAAAGCGCGGACTGTAGGCGCTGTGCCCTCAGGCCGCAGGGTAAGGCTGCGCTCACCCCTGTCGGTGAAGGTATACATTTCTTTCTCCACAATATCCGTGGTTTCACCCACACCCCTCTGGAACAACTCGGTATGCTCAAAAACAGGCGTACGGATTTCCTGATAGCCATATTGTTTACTGACAAGACGCAGCAGTTCTTCAAGATAATGCCACTTGCCTGCTTCTGAAGGTAAGATATCGTTTGTGCCTCGCGGCCGTGTAGTCAGCATTAGTTTTTAACCCTCCTTACTCCAAGACTTTTATTCCAAGGACATTCCTGTCCGTTTTCCGATTTCCGAAGTCCAACAAAAATCACTAGTAACTAGTATTATTGGGGACATTCCTGTCTCCAGAGAATGACCCAAACTTCAGCAGGCATGTCCCCTTTCCTTAAATACAAAAAAACCCGCCCCTATATTTGGGACGAGTTCAACCCGCGGTACCACCCACATTGAACAATAAATGTTCCTCTCTTCCCACGGTAACGGTGTGCCCGGACTTGCCTACTGCTTTCAGCAAGTCAACTCAGGAGTGTTTTTCACTAGCGCTTCATAGTGAGGATTCCAGTCATGTCCTCACCTCCCTGGATGAAGGAGGCTAATTACTCTCTCCGTCATAGTAATTGAACCTTATACATGACAATTATTGTATACAAAAGACGTTAGCTTGTCAACTTTCTGTGCAATAATGGCCTCCAATCGGTTTAGATATACTTCTATATCCTTGGGATTATAGATATTTTCTAAGGTCCAGTCTTGTACCTTAACCAGCTTGCTGCCCGAACCCACACCGAAACCCAGGATAGTTTGCCTTTCCTCCATCATTTGGATGTTATAGAGACACACCTGGCCGGGAAGGGCATAACCAACATTTTCCCCCTGAGCAAAGATTTCTTTTTGCCTGTAGAGATAATAAGGGATATAACCGGCCTCACTTAGGGTCTTTTGGGCTAACTCCATCATTTCCCTATCCTCATGATGATGAGGCAATTCAATGCCTTCCTGGCTGTAATAAGCAGCTCTCTTTACCGCCAGGGCATGGAGGGTAATATTTTCAGGCTTTAGGGCCATCACTTGTGCCAGTGTTTCTCGAAGAATGTCCAGGTTCTCCCCCGGTAGACCAATAATCAAATCCATATTGATTACGGGAATACCTGACTCTTTCGCCAGGTAGAAAGCATCGGCTATTTGCCGGGTCGTATGCTTTCGTCCAATGAGTTCCAGGGTTTCCGGGTGCATGGTCTGGGGATTGATACTTAATCGCGTTATCCGGTGTTTTTTTAGAATACCTAGCTTTTCATCGTCAATTGTGTCAGGCCTGCCGCCCTCAACCGTAAATTCCCTGGCCGGAATCAGGTTAAAATTCTCAGTAATACATGTTAGCAGCTGGTCCAACTGCTCCGCCGTAAGGAGCGTGGGCGTACCCCCGCCGATGTATACCGTCTGTACCAAAAAACCATGTTCCTTAAGAAATGCGCCCATTCCCGCTATTTCCCTCTCAAGCCCTGCCAAATAAGGATCTAAAAGATGACCCCAGCGTTTCAGGGAAAAGGCGGGGAATGAACAATAATGACAGCGGGTGGGGCAAAAGGGTATCCCCACATAGATGCTAATGAACCTTTTCGCTTCTTCCTTAGTCAGCAAAAAATCCCGCTGCAGTCTGGCAATGCCTGTCACCAGTTGCGCTTTATTACTGCTCAACCCATATTCGGTTATAAGGATTTCCCTAATCGTTCCCGCGGCAAAATCCTGGTCCATTAGGCGATGGACAATTTTCGTGGGACGGACTCCCGTCAAAATCCCCCACGGGCTTGGCGTCAAATCCAGGTTCCGGGTTAATAATTTATGTACAGCCAGGCGTAAAGTACGTTTCCTATGATTAAGGGGGTCTTCTCCCGTTAAGCTGGGGGAGCTTATTTTTTCTGTGTGGGAACAAACGTTGCCCTCATATGAAAGGGTAACCAAAAAAAATTTTTCATCCTTATCCCTTTCTATATAAAGGAAAGCATCGGGTTCCTCTAAACCCCCACCTCCCACCATAACACGGGGAAAATAGATCCTTAAAAGGTCCGTTAAAACCCGGTGATCCTCCGGGTCTTGTGAGATAACAGTTATTCTTTTCATCATCAACGGAAAAAGGGATTGTAGGCCTTCTCCCGGCCTATGGTGGTATCAGGGCCATGGCCCGGATAAACCACGATTTTATCGTCTAAGGTGAAAAGTTTGGTTTTTACGGAGTTGATTAGTTCAGGGTAAGACCCGCCCGGCAAGTCTGTGCGGCCGATGGACCCGTCGAAAAGGGTATCGCCCGTAAAGCAAACATCGCCCGCCAGTAAACAAATACCGCCTCTGGTGTGACCGGGAGTATGCAGCACAGTGAAACGTATCTTGCCCACTTCTAAAACATCCCCGTCCTTCAACAATTGATCGGCGGCAGGTTGACTGATATTCTTTCCCATGTATACGGACAAATTTTTGGCGCCATCGGTAAGCATGGGACCATCCAGTTCGTGAATGAGAATACTTGCCCCCGTTAATTCTTTTAACTTTTGATTGGCCCCGATGTGGTCACCATGACCGTGGGTATTCACAATGTATTTTACTTTAAGGCCGTGTTTTTCAATTTCCTGAAAGATTCTCTGACCTTCAGCGCCGGGGTCAATGACCATAGCTTCCTTGCTTTCGTCAAAAACAATATAACAATTAGCCTCAATAGGACCTACCGGCAAAATTAAAATCTCCATACTTTTTCCTCCTTTAAAATAATTTGCGGCTATCTAAGAGCATGGTCACAGGCCCGTCATTGATGATTTCCACCTGCATATGAGCCTGAAAAACACCTGTGGCCACAGGGATTCCCTGCTGATTTACTAATTCTACGAAATAATTATACAGTCTTTCCGCATCGACCGGAGGCGCCGCCTCCGTAAAACTGGGCCTGCGCCCCTGGCGGCAGTCGCCCAAAAGGGTAAACTGGGAAACTACCAGGATCTCCCCTTGTATATCCTTGAGGGATAAATTCATTTTCCCCTCTTTATCCTCAAAAATGCGCAGATTGACTATTTTTTCCGCCAGATAACGGGCATCAGCTTCCTGGTCTCCCTGAGCAACACCTAATAATACAACCAAACCACGTCCTGTGCTGCCGGTAATCCTGTTTTCTACCGTGACTGAGCTTTTGGCTACTCTCTGGACAACAGCCCGCACTATGTTCCCTCCTACTTATTAGGTATGACCCTGTGAACTTCTATGACATCCTTAATCTTTTTAATCTTTTCCATAATATTATTGAGATGGCTTAAATTACGAATTTCGATTTTAAGGTTGACAGTAGCCAGGTTCTGCCGGACGGCCCTGGCATGAATGGCATTAATCTGCACCTTCATATCTGTGATGGTCATCATGATATCTGTGGCCAGGCGGGGCCGGTCTAAGGCAATGACTTCAATTTCCACTTGATAAGCTGCTCCAGAGTCCTGGTCCCAGGTGACATCAACAATCCGCCCTTTTTCCTCATTAATAGTGGTAAGTCACATTGGGACAATCGGCCCGGTGTACAGAAACACCACGTCCCCGCGTCACATACCCTACAATGGGGTCTCCCGGCAGGGGATTGCAGCAGCGTGATAAACGAATCAAGACATCATCGACGCCGCGTACTCGAATACCCTGGGAGGCTTTGCCGTACCCGGTGCTTTTCTTTTCGGCAGGCAGCTCTGTTAAGATGCTTTCATCGGGCAATTTTTTGCCTTTATAAATATCATCTTTTACTCTGGCAATGACCTGGATAGGACTTAAGGCCCCGTCACCCAACGTAGCAAAGAATTCATCGGGGTTATTAAAATTAAACCTTTTGCTAACTTCAAGAATCCGGTCGCTCTTGAATAGTTCTCCCGGCTCTAGCCCTTGCTTTTTCAATTCTTTTTCTAGAATTTCTTTACCACGGGCAATATTTTCTTCCCGTTTTTCTTTTCTAAACCATTGGCGAATGCGGTTCTTAGCCTGGGAGGTTTTTACCAGTTTTAACCAGTCGCGACTGGGACCATTGGCCTGTTTTGAGGTAAGGATTTCTACGATATCCCCGTTTTTCAGGGTATAATCCAGGGGTACTATCCTGCCGTTCACTTTACTGCCAATACAGCGATGACCCACATCGGAGTGAATCCGGTAAGCAAAATCTATGGGCACCGAACCCGCCGGGAGTTCAAAGACATCGCCTTTGGGCGTAAAGACGAAAACCACATCAGAAAAGACATCTATTTTCAGGGTTTCCATAAACTCCCTGGCGTCCCGCAGCTCAGTCTGCCATTCCAGGATCTGCCGTAGCCAGGCCAGTCTCTGGTCAAAATCTTTACTGCCCCCTTTTCCTCCTTCTTTATACTTCCAGTGGGCAGCAATACCAAACTCCGCCGTACGATGCATCTCAAAAGTCCTAATCTGTATTTCAAAGGGTTCCCCCTGGGGACCCATGACCGTAGTATGCAGGGATTGATACATATTGGGTTTGGGCATGGCAATATAGTCTTTGAAACGCCCTGGAATAGGTTTCCATAACGTATGCACTATACCCAGAGCACCATAACAGTCTTTGATTGACTCCACTATAACCCGCACAGCGATGAGGTCATAGATTTCACTGAGTTCTTTACCCTGTTCTTTCATTTTTTTATAGATACTGTAGAAATGTTTGGGGCGCCCTTGAATGTCGGCTTTAATACCTACCTCCACCAGCCGTTCCTTTAAGATATTCATCACCTGATCAATGTAGGCCTCCCGTTCACGCCGTTTCATGGAAATGCCTTCCACCAGGTGATAGTATTGCTCCGGTTCCAGGTAACGAAAGGCTAGATCTTCCAGCTCCCACTTTATAGCAAAAATTCCTAAACGATGGGCTAAAGGCGCGAAAATTTCCAGAGTCTCTTCGGCAATCTCTCTTTGCTTCCAGGCAGATTGGTGTTTGAGGGTCCGCATGTTATGGAGCCTGTCAGCCAGTTTAATTAACACTACGCGAATATCCTTGGCCATAGCCAGAAACATCTTGCGCAGGTTTTCTACCTGTTGTTCTTCCTTGGAACGAAACTCAATCCTGCTTAACTTGGTAACTCCGTCCACCAGTTGCGCAATTTCCACACCAAATTCCTTTTCCAGTTCAACCAGCGTTATCTTTGTATCTTCCACCACATCATGGAGTAAACCGCCGGCAATAGTAGGGATATCCAGTTCCAGACGGGCCAGGATACTGGCCACAGCAACAGGATGAATAAAATAAGGCTCCCCCGAAATGCGGCTTTGTCCTTCATGGGCTTTTTCGGCAAAGTTGTATGCTTTTTCGATAATACTGAGGTCACCTTGAGGCTGGTATCTCTGCACCTGTTCTAATAAGTCTTCTAAAGACACTTACTTCACCACCATCAATTTTGTCGCCCTCTAAAATTCCAGCAAAGACCGCACATCATACCGGGCTAGGACCTTCCTGCCTTCTAAAAAGCCAAGCTCAATGAGGAAGGCTAATCCAACAATATTACCTTCCAGTTTTTCCACTAAATCTACTACCGTTTTAATGGTACCCCCCGTTGCTAAAAGGTCATCTACTATTAAGACCTTTTGTCCCTTTTTAATGCTGTCAGTATGAATTTCCAGTTTATCCTCACCGTATTCCAGGGTATACTCACCTTTTAACGTATGATAGGGTAATTTCCCTTCCTTACGTACCGGAACAAAACCAGCTCCCAATTCATAGGCCAGGGGAGCACCGATTAAAAAACCTCGCGCTTCCGGCCCCACCACCAGCTCAATATCTTTATCACGAAATTCGTCGGCCAGAGACTTGATCACGAAGCGCAGAGCCTGCCCGTTGGCCAAAAGGGGAGTAATATCTTTAAATTGGATTCCTTTTCTGGGAAAATCCGGAACATTTCTGATGAATTCTTTAATATCCATAATTAATCCTCCTTCAAGTTCAGGGGCATCTGTGGAAAGATGGGTTTATTTACTGTGCCTAAAATACAGGCTGCATCTTCTTTTAAAACATATTCGGCAAATTCCTTAAATTCTTCCCACTCTTCCAATCCTTCCAGGTAACGCACGGAGTCGTTCAAGTCCAGTTTACCCGGCGGTGGCGGGACCAGGTGAAGATAACGCTGGTTCCCTTCGATTTCCCGCAATAAAAGGCCTAATTCCTCCAGGATGGCCAAAGAGGCAGAAGCCGTTTGTTCACGGAAATTTTTATGACCAGCTTGCTGCATATACTCAGCCAGTTCACTGTTTGTGATCTGCAGGGGATTTAGGGTACGGGATTTGTCACGGAGATACAAATATAATTTCCCCAGCACCTCACGGGAGGGGGTACTGCCTTCTAAGATAAGTTCATTGAGTTTCCTGTCTCCTTCACCAAACAAGAGGTGAATCTGGGCTTTTCCGTTATCGCGTCCTGCTCTCCCGGACAGTTGATTGAATTCGGTACGGGAGAAGCTCAAATGATATAATACCACATGTCGAATGTCAGGGAAATCCACACCTTCCCCAAAAGCACTGGTCGTAACCATTACCCGCAAGGCGCCCTCTCGAAACATATTTTCCAGGGTCAGGCGGTATTCGCTGTTCAGCCCGCCGTGATAAAATCCTATCTCATCCCTGAGGGAAGGATAGTACTGGCGCAATTCTTTTGCCAGCTGGTAAGCCTGTTTACGGCTGTTTACATAGATCACTACCCGTTCTCCGCAGGCGATGAGGTTAAGCAGGTATCTGAGTTTGTCTTTTTCTCCCCGCCTGTCTAAAACCTGAAGATTGGCACGCTCGTGAGTATCAATAATCAAGGACCGGCAGGCCAGGGTGTCTACAATATGCTGGGCCGTTTCATCATTGGCCGTTGCTGTCACAGCTAAAGCTAACGGAGCCCCTAACTCACGCCACACTTTACCTAACTGGCGGTAACCATAACGTTTTCCCTGGAGGTGATGGGCTTCATCGACCACAAAAAGACCTATTCTGTCTACCATTATGTGGAATTTTTCCAAATGATATGCCAAAAATTCAGGAGTGGTAAGAATAACGTCAATGTTTCCCTGGTGAACACCTTTAAAAAATTCTTTTCTCTCTTCTAAATTTAGGGACCCGTTGATGGCAGCCACTGTGATTCCTAAAGGCTCCAGTTTATCTTTTAAACGATGATACTGGTCATTTACTAAAGAACGTAAAGGATAGACAATCACGGTTGCCTTCCCCTTGGCCAGGGCCAGGTAAGCAGCCATGGTCTGAAAAACCGCTGACTTACCCCTTCCCGTTCCAAAAATCACAAGGGAATTCCTGCCATCACGCAGGGCCTGCAATGCTTCCTTCTGTTTGGGATGATAGTCAAACTCACCGAGGATGGCCTTTCTTATCTCCTGCCACATCTCTTCCGCGGGCAAAGCCCTAAATTTTTCTTTGATTTTCCCTAGGTCTTTAGTCGTTTCTTCTTCGTAAACTCTGCGGATACAGAGATTAACCCCCAAAATTTCCTTCAGGCGTCCTGTCACCTGGGTCACATAAGCCTGGTAACGGGCTCCCTTATCGAGAGCCTGAGCCAGGTTCCTGGACAGGCGCGCATTGAGATAACCAATTTGCGCATCGTTATAATACACGGCAATAGCCCAGGGATCGAAGATATTGTGGGGTTCCCGCTGTAAAATTACCGTTTCCCCTTCATTGATTTGCCTGATTATTTCCTGCCTGCCGTTAAAGGTAACGCCCACAACTTTTGTATAAAATTCTTCCCGGTTCGTGATATCCCGGTAATAATCATCTTCCAGCCACACTTCACCTTCCAGGTAAAGCTGGTCTAAAAAGGATATGGGCTGGAAAGGGTCATCAGGCTCGTGGGAAGGCTTAATATCTTTAATGTTCAACTGCACCTGGGAACGACCGTTCCAAACATTGATTTCGGGAACAAAAGCTAAATCACATCTATCCCAGGCAGCAGCCTGGGGAGCTAACGCTCCCAATTGAAAGCCAATGCCGTCTAATCTTCTATTTTCACCTAAAACCCTTACCTTTAAATGAGCCCCTTCTGTGCCCACTTCTTTACATTCGCACATCTGTCCTCTGCGTAAAGCCAATACGGGAGAAGGGTTATGTAAACCAAAGGGGGCAAGCCAGGTTATCTCCTGGATAAGGTCTTCGTTAATCTCTTCCCAGGCTATTTCCGCATCGACCTGGATGAAGGGAATCATATCTTTCTCAGTAAGGGTTTGGACTGCATATTCGTTGATCGCCCTGCGAAAGGAAGGAAGGGCTTCCTCCGCGATCGTTAAGCCTGCGGCCATTTCATGACCACCGTATTTAAGAAGATGTTCTTTCACAAAAACCAAAGCCTGGTAAAGATTAAACCCGGGAATACTGCGGGCTGACCCTTTTCCTAAGCCTTTATCCAGGGAAATTAAAACGGTTGGACGATAATACTTTTCCGTTAACCGCGAAGCCACAATGCCAATGACCCCGGGATGCCACTCTGCCGAGGCCAGAACTATAATTTTTTCTTGGGCCAGGTCCAGTTCTTTTTCAATCCGCATCACTGCATCTTGCAAGATCTCCGCTTCAATGGCCTGGCGCATCTGATTCTCTTTATCCAGGAATAATGCTACTTCCCTGGCCCGCTCATAACTATCTGTTAAGAGGAGTTCCACACCCAAATTGGCGTCACTTAAACGACCGCAGGCATTAAGACGGGGGGCCAGACTAAAACCCACCTGGCCGGTAGAAATCTCTTTACCGTATAAACCGGTAACCTCTAAAAGGGCTTTAATACCCGGACGTTCGGCTTTAGCCAGCAATTTAAGCCCTTCCTTTACTAAAATCCTGTTTTCTCCAGTCAGCGGTACAATATCGGCAATAGTCCCCAAAGCCACTAAATCCAAATAATGATAGGCATATTCTCCCTTTCCTTGCATCTGGGCTACCGACTGTCCCAGTTTATAAGCCACACCCACACCGGCCAAATCCAGCCAGGAAACTTGACACTCCGTAAGTTTGGGGTTAATCACGGCGCAGGCTTGCGGCAGCCGGGCCGGAGGCTGATGATGATCGGTAATAATAATGTCTAATCCCAGACTGGCAGCATATTCGGCCTCCTGTACCGAGGAAATACCGCAATCAACAGAAATAAGTAAATCAATACCCTCTTCTTTAGCCTGGAGAATGGCCTGGTTGTTTAAGCCATATCCTTCTTCCATTCTTGCCGGTATATAATAATCAACCTGGGCCCCCAAACGACGGAGTAAACCGGTTAATAAAGCGGTGCTGGTAATACCGTCCACATCGTAATCACCATAAACCAGGATTTTTTCTCCGCTTGTAATGGCTTTATGTACACGTTCGGCTCCTTCTTTGATTCCTTTCATTTCAAAAGGGCTTTTAAGTTTTCTCACATCATCTCGTAGAAACCCTTCCGCCTCTGCTAAAGAAGTAATTCCCCTGTTGACCAAAATTTTGGCCAGAGTTGGGGAAACGCCTAACCCCTTCGTTAAGGTTTGTACGGCATCACTATTATGTTTTTTTAGACGCCAAATTCGTCTTCCTCTCATGCTGTTCCTCCCATAATGCCGCTAACTACTAATACCTGCTATAGTCCACAAGAAAAAAGAGACATTTAGTCTCCTTTTCCGAAACTAGTCTTAAGCTTCCGTCCTGACGGTGCTCTCTCCTGCACTTTTAGGTTCCTCTTTGTGCTCACCAGTGCTCTCCTGGGGTTGGTTTAATTTTTCTTCACAGAGATTTTTGGCTGCTTCTAGAGACGCTAATTTTTCCTGGAGTTTCTTTACCTGATTTTCTAAATCTTCTTTCTGGTGCTGGAGTTGCCTGAGTTTAATCCATGAACCCACCTGCTTAAACAAGCCTAAAAAATATAAAGCCAAGGCTCCCACAACAGCAGAACCTAAAATGACCAAAACCAAGGAGATGGGGAACTGGAAAGTTAAAAACTTTATTATAACCTGTTCCGTATTCTGAATAGCAAAAACAGCTACCAGGAGGGAAAATAGCAAAGCGCTGATAAGATAAACTTGCATTTCTCTCACCTCACCTGTTTTTATCCTTTATATTCGCCTTTTTTCAGCTTACTCCTTCCTCTTTCCTGGTAAAGTATAAACTATCTCTCCAAATTTATACTTTCCGACTGGTACAAAAAGGCCCCGTGTTTCCACGAGGCTAATGTCTAGACTAATCAGGCTTTCACTTGACCGGCACTTTTCCTGCCTTTAGTCCTGAACTCGAACCACAAGGGACTTGCCACAAAGATGGAGGAATAGGCACCGCTGATAATGCCCACCAGCATGGCCAGAGAGAAGACCTTTGTGGTCTCACCGCCCAGGACTAAGAGGGCTACCAGCACAAAAATAACTGTGAGTACAGTATTGATGGAACGAGTCAGGGTTTGGGTTATACTGTTGTTGATAATCTCTTCCAGGGTTTCCTTACGCCTGTTCTTCAAGTTTTCCCTGATCCGGTCAAAGATAACAATGGTGTCATTAATAGAATAACCGATGATGGTGAGGATAGCGGCAATAAAGGCACTGTCCACTTCGATTTGAAAGATGGAGAAAATACCCACTGTAACGGCTACGTCATGGAGCAGCGCCAGAATAGCGGCAATGGCAAACTTGAATTCAAAACGCACAGTGATGTAGACAACCATTAACACTGAAGCAATACCAAGGGCCAATAGACCGTTTATTCTTAGCTCCCGGCCCACCACAGGGCCAACCTTTTCACTGCGCAGCAGTTCGTATTTGCCCAGCTTGCTTTCTATCCCCTTCAATACCTCGTCCTGTTTGGCCTGGTCCAGTTCCACCGTTTTGATAATGAAACCACCGTCACTGCTCTCCTGAATATAGCTTTGCTCTAATTTAAAATCAGCCAAAGTAGAACGTAATTGTTCGGTCTCCACCTTTTTTTCTACGAACTTCAGGTGGATTAAAGATCCTCCCGTAAAGTCAATACCAAAGTTGAAACCCTGGACAAGTAGGGAAATAAGGCCGGCAATAATCACTATAAGAGAGAGGGCATACCACAGCTTTCTTTTTTCTATAAAGTTCATTTTTGCTCCCTCCTATGCCCCATAAAATTTACTATTGGTCACTAAGCGAGAATCGGCCAGGTGTTTAAGCATAAACCGGGTAAAGGTAATTGCGGTAAACATACTGCAGAGGATACCAATACTGAGGGTTACGGCAAAGCCTTTAATGGTACCGGTTCCCAGGTAGAAAAGCACACCTGCCGCAATTAAAGTTGTTACGTTGGCATCGAAGATGGTCCAAAAAGCCCTGGAAAAGCCTGCATCAATGGCCGCCCTGAGGCTTTTACCATTACGCAGTTCCTCTTTTAATCTTTCATAAATGATGATGTTGGCATCAACACACATACCGATAGAGAGAAGGAAGCCTGCAATCCCCGGCAAAGTCAAAGTGGCATTGATACCTGCCAGGATACCCAAAACCAGTAAAGAATAGAGCACCAGGGAGATATTGGCAATAAGGCCCGGCACACGATAATAGAACAGCATAAAAAGCATGATGGCTATAATACCGTAAATCCCGGCGTTTTTACTTTTTATAATGGAATCGGCACCCAGGGTGGGACCTACAGTCCTTTTTTCTACCATTTCCACGGGCACGGGAAGAGCACCGGAACGTAAGAGCAGGGCTATTTCATGGGCCTCTTTCAAATCTGCATAACCGGTGATTCTGGCTTCACCATTGGGAATAGGTTCGGTAACGTAAGGGATCTGCAACATCTCGTTATCTAAAAAGATCCCAATAACGCGACGTGGATCCTTATTACCGTCTTTCTCAGGATACTGCTCCACTAACTGCTTTGTAATCTCGGCAAATTTCCTAGTACCTTCAGGTTTGAACTTTAGAGCCACATAAGCCTTACCATCCTGAGGATCTTTGGCTTCTACGGCCTCTTGCAGGTCCTTGCCCTCCAGCACAGTTGTCCCATCATAAGTTCTAAATTCCAGGTGAGCAGTTTTACCGATAATTCTTACCGCTTCTTCGGGGTCTTTGACACCCGGCAGTTCAATGATAATCCGGTTCTTCCCTTCTTTTTGGATAATAGGTTCTGTTACCCCAAGGGCATTGACCCTTTTATCCATAACAGCAATAATCTGATCCATATCTCTATCTGTGGCGGGTCCTTTGGCCTCTAACCTTACCTGAACTCCGCCCTTCAAATCCAAACCCAGCTTAAGATTGTTCTTTAGAGGTTCTACAGCGTAGAACGCTGCTCCTGCGATGAGGGCAACGATTAAGAAAATAGCAACTACTTTCCCCCACTTCATACAAACTTCTCCTCCCTGCTGACTATTCTGGCTATTAGCGCATATCATACTAAATAATTATAGTCCTCATCCTGATAGCTTGTCAAACAAGACAAGCTGTAAAATAATGTTTGCCTAAAGAAGTTTGGCCTCATTAATCACAATGGAAAACTGGCAGTTTAAGTACGCCGCAGCCCGGCGGCACATCATCATCCTCACCATAAAAATTTCAAAGTACTCTATTACAGGGACAATTTTAGTATCGATGCCCAATTTCAATAAAATGGTTCGGGATTCTGGATCAATAATGAGGTCAGAACTTTCTACGGCATAATTAACCCTGTCATGAATATCAAACTTGGCAAAATCTTTATTCCGAACCCGGGAACGGTGGACATCAGTCTTATCCGCCAAAACCAGGGCTGCCGTAAGAATATTGACAATCTGTCCTTCCCCTTCATCATGGTTGCCTATGGCTCCCATAATCATGGCGATCTCCCGGCAGTCCATACCCATTCTCCTTAAAATATGAAAAGCAATCAAGGCCCCCGACTGGCTGTGGTCATAACGGCTTACCACGTTCCCGATATCATGGAGATACCCGGCTATGGCTGCCAATTCCCCCAGGCGCGGCGGATAATGAAGTCCGTCCAGAATCTCCCGGGCTTTACAGGAGACTATTTCCACGTGACGAAAACTATGGTCGGTATAACCCATTTCCCCCAGATGACAGTTGGCCATTTCTATATAACAAATCACTTCCGGGTCGTTTTTTACCTGAGCCAGTGAAACCACGCTGAACCCTCCACAGCAAATTCTACTATGTCCCAACAAATAGAATTAACTAAACCTGGCTATTTCATTACATCAAGAAAATTTCCTTAAAATAAAAAGCGCCACCGGCGCTTTAAAATAATCAACTTTTTTTCTCTTCTTTCGAAGCAGGCTCGTCATCCACTTTGACAAAGCCTACCGCAGTACGCTGGATAGTAATTCTCACATTAGGGGCTATTTCAAGAACTAAATCTTTATCATTGAGAGAAATAATTGTACCATGGATACCTCCGATGGTAACAACCTTGTCCCCTTTTTCCAGACTGTTAAGGATCTCCTGACGCTTTTTCTGCTGCTTTTGCTGGGGTCGGATCATCAAGAAATACATGATCCCGAAGAAGACAATCAACCAGATTAAACTACTGCCACCTTGCATTCATTTTCCTCCTTTGTTTTATTTCACCATTTAGTATTTCGACAACAACCGGGTATCTCCTTTTAAATAAAGAAAAAACATTTAATTTTTGTTCTGGCCAAACTGCTCAGGCTCATAATAACGGTAAAATTCTTCTCTAAATTCAGACAAGCTGTCAGCAGCAATAGCCTTCCGGATATTCCGCATCAGTTCAAGTAAGAAATGTAAATTATGAATGGTTGTGAGACGAAGCCCCAGAATTTCATTGACGTTGAAGAGGTGTCTGATGTAGGCCCGGGTAAAAGTCCGGCAGGTATAGCAGTCACAATGATGGTCCAAAGGTGTAAAATCGTTTTTGTATTTGGCATTTCTGATCACCAGCTTACCCAACTTGGTGAATACAGTACCATTCCTGGCAATCCTCGTAGGCAAGACACAATCGAACATATCAATACCCCGTAAAACACCCTCAATGACACAATCAGGCGAGCCCACCCCCATTAAGTAGCGTGGTTTATGAAGAGGCAGCAGGGGCACTGTATAATCTAACACTTCATACATCAGGGGTTTGGGTTCCCCCACGCTCAGCCCCCCCACGGCATAACCCGGGAAATCAAGACTTACCAGGTCCCGCGCACTTTTTTCGCGCAATTCCCGGAAGGAACTCCCCTGCACAATAGCAAACAAGGCCTGGTCTTCTTTGTGGTGGGCCTTTAAACAACGTTCTGCCCACCTGGTGGTCCTTTCCATAGCTTCTTTGGCGTATTCATAGGTGGTGGGGTAAGAGACACATTCATCAAATACCATGGCAATATCCGGCCCTAAAGCCATCTCAATTTCCATCACTTTTTCCGGGGTAAACAGGTGTTTAGACCCATCAATGTGGGAACGGAATTCTACGCCCTCTTCCGTAATCTTACGTAAATCTCCTAAACTAAATACCTGAAATCCTCCACTGTCCGTAAGAATAGGTCCTGACCAGGCCATAAATTTATGGAGACCTCCCGCTTCCTGAATTAAGGTGTGTCCGGGGCGTAAATAGAGATGATAAGTATTACTCAGGATAATTCTCGCGCCTATCTCTTCCAGTTCCCGGGGAGACATGGCCTTTACGGTAGCCTGGGTACCTACCGGCATAAAAACAGGAGTATCCACAGTTCCGTGGGGTGTATGAAGCTTTCCCAAACGGGCTTTTGATTCTGTACTTTCTTTTAACAACTCAAAGGTAACAGCAGGCAACAGTTTCCCTCCTAAGTTAGATGATGAGCATGGCATCGCCAAAACTGAAAAAACGGTATCTTTCTTTTACAGCTTCCTGATAAGCCTTGAGAATATTCTCCCTGCCTGCCAAAGCACTCACTAACATAAGCAAGGTAGACTTGGGCAGGTGAAAGTTGGTGATCAGTCCGGAAATAACTTTAAACTCATAGCCGGGATAGATAAAAATTCCCGTGGTTCCTGCCCCCGCTTTTATTTTTCCTGCTTGAAAAGCGCTTTCCAGGGCCCTTGTTGAGGTTGTTCCCACCGAAATGATTCTTTGCCCCGCTTCTAAAGCCTTGTTCAGCTCCTCTGCAGACTTTTCCGGGATTTCAAAGTATTCCTCGTGCATTTTATGCCGGGTAATATCCTCACTTTTCACAGGCCGGAAAGTGCCCAACCCCACATGCAAGAGAATTTCTATCCACTGGATTCCCTTATCCTCCAGCTGTTTTAAAAGCCTGTCCGTAAAGTGCAGACCGGCAGTCGGGGCGGCAGCGGAACCGGGATTCCGTGCGTACACTGTCTGGTAGCGGCCCGGTTCCGCCAGTTCCCTGGTGATATAGGGAGGTAAGGGAATCTTCCCTAGCCGCTCTAATACTTCCTCGAATACTCCTTCATAGGAAAACTCCAGAATTCTTTCTCCGGTGCTGGTAACATCGATGGCTTCAGCCACCAGTTCACCCTGGCCGAAAATAATCTTTGTTCCTACTTTGATTCGCTTGCCCGGTTTGACCAGGCACTCCCAGCGCCTGTTACCTAAACGTTTTAAAAGGACAACCTCGATGTTGGCCCCTGTGTTCTCTTTAAGGCCGAATAAGCGTGCGGGAATCACTTTCGTATTGTTAGAGACCAGCACATCGCCCGGTTTTAAAAACTTCACCAGATCAATAAATTTGTGGTGCTCAAGGCAACCTGTGTCCCGGTGAAGAACCAGGAGCCTTGACTGGTCCCGGGGCTCCACAGGCTCCTGGGCAATAAGTTCCGGTGGCAAATAATAATCAAAATCAGATAACCGCATCATCGTTCTCCCTTTAAACTACTTTAAAACCGGCTGGTAGATTTTTAGGGTCAACCGCCCGTCATTTCTATCCTGGTTGTAATAATGCTCAAGAATTTTTTTATGGTTATCGCCGGCAGCGGCCATCCCCCTGGCCCCCCACTGGCTCATGCCTAAACCATGGCCGTGGCCTTTGCCGCTGATCTTTACATTGGTAAAGACTTTAGGAACAGTTTTTACACCCTCGGCACTTATTACATAGTAATTCCCATTATTGCCATTAAATTTACTCACCATGCCATCAACATTGGTGGCCAATAAATCCTTGGTCATGTTAAAAGTATCCAGAGTGCCAAAGGCTGTCCAGATATTGACCGTTGAATCAAGAGATATGGTAAACAGCGTACTCTTTAAACCAAGGACGGAACGAATTTGATCCCTGAAGAAACTCTTTACCCCCTTTTGTCCAATAATATCAAACTGGGTGACACGTTTGGAGGCGGTTTCATAGGGTAAATACTCCCGGGTTACCGGATTAATGGCCTGGCGGGAAGCCGAAAAATCCAGAATCTCCCCCACATTTACCTGGTTATCGGGGTGTTCACTATTCCATTTTTTTATCTGGTCTAAAAGTTCCTGCCGGGTAAACGTTTTTTCCCATTGATAGGTGACAGCAGGCCAACCGGCTTGCTGCGGAACCTGAAGGGCATGGGCATCCTCAGGCGCAGCTACGGGTTTAATATAGGGAATATTTGCGTACCAGACATTTTCAGCACTTTCTGTGTAACCACCCGAATTGGCATGAAAAAAGGCTTGAATTAGACTGTTATCATAATAGATTACGATACCCCTGGTCTCATCGACCGCTTTCTTCACCCGCTCTCCGCTCAGCACTTCCATATCATAACCGCCATAGACCTGCCAGAGCGTAGTGGTCCCAAGATCATAATGTAACTGGGGACGTTCCTTATAGTACAGAGCATAGGTGCGGGAAACGATGGCCTGCGCTTTGAGGGCCTCATCCGGAGCGGTCATGCCAATTTCTGCGCCTACCACCCCGTAAAGATATTGTTCAACATCAATAAGATTAATCATCTGTAATTTTCCATTCAAGTTTTCAATGAGCAAATCCCCACGATACCGCTTATTTTTGAAACGGAAAATATTCTGCTCTGCAGGATTCTTCTGCCGTAAAACAACTAAAGAACTGGCCAAGCCCCCAACCGGCTGTCCGTTGTTAGAGATCTGAATACCAGCGTTTCCCGCCGGGGCTACCACCCAGCTTCCAGAGCCGGGTACTGGGCTGATCACACGCTGCGTCATGTAATCAACTAACTCATAATTACCTTCCGAAACGGCAAATTCTGCAGAAGCCATATCCAAAGCCAGCGCCACTCTTAAGGAGGTGGGAGGTGCTATAATATAAGCACCCTGAACTCCAGAAGGAGGCATTAAAATTGTTATACCGAGAATAAAAATTATGTACATTGGCCGTTTCAGTAATTTCCACAACCCCATTGTTCAACCTCCAATTCTACAATCCTATTCTTTCTTCGACAAAACAGAAACTCTTTCCTCCTTAATTGTAAAAATTCCGTCCCCAATAACCCCGTCAAAGAAATTTAATAATTTCTTTGACAATAAAGAAATCCTGCCGGCGCAGGATTTTACTTTTTTTTACCTCCGGAGTTGTTGGAACCTCCTTTGACTGAATTACTATTGTTATTCCTGTTCTCATTCACGTCGTTTTTTTTTGTTTCATCAGTTCCAGTATTTATCTCATTTTTAACATCTTGTAGAGGGCCAGTATCTTGTGAGGGCACGCTCTCACTATCTTTTTTTTCCATGTGCTTACTTTCCACTTCTTTTTCTTCTTTGGGGTTTATTTTCTTGATTTCCTCAACAGTTTTCCTTTTGTCCTTTTTTTCCTCATCTTTCTTTTTGTCTTTTTGTTCTTTTTTATCTTTGTTGTGATCAGGTTTTTCCTGCTCCTTTACGTCAGGAGCTTTAGGCTTATTCATCACCGTTTGGTTATGGCGTAAATCCAGTTCTTTAAAAACATGTTTATCTTTCTGAGCTTTAGCAATTAATTCACCGGGGACACCACCCGCTTTTTTAATAGCCTTAACTATACTGTTACCCTTAATGTCATCCAGGGATACGTCCAATCCTTGTTCTAGAGCTTCCAAAAGAATTACATATTTACCCGGCGACACTCCCAATTCTTTGGCCTTATCATGGATTTCCATAGGTATTTCCACTATATCTGCTTTACCGGATAACTTGTGTTCCTCTAGAACTCTGGAAGCCAGGGCATTGAGGTCTTTTGTTTTTGTCAACTCCTTATCCTTACCACTAATAGTAATAACAATATTATTTTCATTAGAAGGTGAAAGGTATTGTTTCTTGACAGCTTCTTCCGTGATAACAGTAACAGCTTGGGATACATCAAGTTCCACTACATTAATTTTCTCTAGAATTTTGGCTCCGTCATCATTTAACCCTTTTACTTCGATAACTTTACCTTGATGGTTTATCCCCAATTCAATACTGGGATTGATATCAATGGTAACGTAGGCTACTACCTGGTTAGCTCCCGGCAAGACTCCTCCTAAGAACTGTATAGAAACGAAGACCAGGAGAAGAATACTTGCCGCCATATAAATAAGGTAATTTGCTTTGGGCAGATAAGTCTTTTTCAAGGGAACCGTAAACTCAATTTCACTGCTGAGGAGAGGAAGTTCTCTTTGGGACCACGGTACTTGTAAAAATTCTCCCTGGGGTGTTAAGACAATGACACTTTCTGCAGAAGTTTCCATCACTATTCCTTTTTTCTTCTCCGCCATCATCCTCACCCCTTTAACCCCTCAATATAATCGCCCAAATAAGTGAAGTCCCCCATCAAGACGATAGACAAAGCTATAATGTATTTACGCTGGCGCTCCAGGGTTTTTCTGCTGATACTCACTTCAGATTCCAATTCCTTTAATGGTAAGGCTTTTTTCTCTTCCAGGTATTTTCGGTATTTTCGGTTTTCACAAATAATTCTTGCCACCTGAAAGGCCGTTGCCCTGGCATCCTGGTGTTTGGGAGACGCTGCTACCAAGTCCTGGAGGGTAATGCCAAAATCTCGCAATTTTTTCTGATATTCCATGATTTCTTCCCGGCGGTGGCGGGCGATTTCCTCTTCCTTGTGACGGTCCTGGGACTCCTGCCACGTTAATTTATCTAATTTGTGGATGACTTCTTTATCCCCATCCTGGACAAGGGATGACCAGGGTAAAGATTTACCATCCTTGTTATTTTTACGGAAATTGTCTATAATCCGTCGTTTGATGACGGTTTCCGCAAAAGTAAAGAACGAGGTGTCTTTTTCTGTATCATATTTATCGAGAGCTTCATTAAAAGCAATCAAGGCAACACTTACTTCATCATCCTGTCCTAAATGTACATACCGATTACAAGACTGAGATGTTACTTTCAGAATAAAGGGCAGGTACTGCTGAATGAGCATTTCCCTTACCTCATTCCGGCCTTGTTGGACTTGGATGATAGCTTGGCGAATATCTAAGTCCAACACTATCACCTCTCAGTTAAATTTTTCGTAATTCATCATGAGTTTACGGGGGTTAACGCCGAAAAAAGAGATTCAATAACACCGTTAAAATTAAGCTTAAAAGAAGGGAAGTGGCCAGGGGGAAATAAAAGGTAAAGTTACCTTTATTGTAATAAATATCACCCGGTAAGCGGCCTAATCCGGTAAATTTACCCAATAAAAGAAAAAGTAAACCCATGAAAAAAAGAAAAGCACCGATACCAAGCAAAATTTTGCCGAATGATGAAAAGTCTCCCATCAATGGTCCTCCTTTCCTAACTCTTTGGTTTTCTTTTTGGCATATAACGATCTTTTTCACTGTAGATACAGCCACAGTACTGCTGGCGGTACATATTTTGTTCCTTGGAGACGGTTACAATCTCCTTAAAGCCCGGGCGGAAATCACAATAATAGAAAGGTATCCCCAATTCCTCCCCGATGGCAGTGCCTATCTCTTTGATCAGTTCATGTTTTTGAAAAGGGCTTACCAATAAAGTGGTAGTAAAGGCATCAAATTGCCCCTTCCTGGCAACCTGGGCGGCTTTTTTCAGGCGCAGGCTATAACAGATACGGCAGCGTTCCCCTTCCCGAAAGGCTACCTGCCGTAAAAATTCGTCAATTTCATAATTATCATCGATAATGACCGGTAATCCTGTTTTTTCCGCAAACTCCTGATATGTCTCCAGCCTCTTTTGAAATTCGGTGTATGGGTGGATATTGGGATTATAAAAATATCCCCTTACCTCATGCCCTTCTTCTAAAAGTTTCCGGGTCGGAAAAATACTACAGGGGCCACAGCAAGAATGTAACAAAATTTTCAATTTCATTCCTCCTACCAAAGGGTGGGTTCAACATCCTCTTTCTTGTTATAGCCAATACCAAGATGCTGGTACGCAAAGATTGTTGCAACTCTCCCCCTGGGGGTGCGTTGCAGAAATCCCAATTGTAAAAGATACGGCTCATAAACATCATCAATGGTGGTAGTCTCTTCGCTGATAGAAGCAGCCAGGGTATCCAGCCCTACAGGCCCTCCGCCAAATTTTTCAATAATGGAAAGGAGGAGACGCCGGTCGGTAGCATCCAAACCTAAGTGATCCACTTCCAAAAGATTGAGGGCATGGTCGGCTAAATCTTTCGTAATAATGCGCTGCCCCTGTACCTGGGCATAATCCCTTACTCTTTTGAGAAGACGATTGGCAATACGCGGCGTTCCTCTGGCTCTTCGGCCAATTTCTCTGGCTCCGTCTTTATCAATATCGATATTCAGAATTTTAGCCGCCCTCTCCACGATGGCTACCAGGCTTTCTTCGCCATAATATTCCAAACGGCTGATTACCCCAAAGCGATCCCTCAGAGGAGCCGTAAGATTGCCAATGCGTGTTGTAGCTCCCACCAGGGTAAAGGGTGGTAAATCCAGGCGGATGGAACGGGCACTGGGCCCCTTCCCTATTATAATATCGAGGCAAAAATCTTCCATGGCCGGATAAAGTACTTCCTCCACGGCCCTGTTTAAACGATGAATTTCATCGATAAACAGGACGTCCTTAGGCTGCAGATTGGTAAGAATAGCAGCCAGGTCCCCAGGCCTTTCAATGGCAGGCCCTGAGGTAGCCCTGATTTGGGCTCCCATCTCCACAGCTATAATATTAGCCAGGGTGGTCTTTCCTAAACCCGGGGGCCCATATAACAATACATGGTCCAAGGCTTCGTTTCTTTGCCTGGCAGCTTTGATAAAAACTGCCAGGTTTTCTTTTACTTTATCCTGTCCTATATAATCCTGCAAGCGGTTGGGTCTTAAGGTTATTTCCTCATTTTCCTCCTGGATTAAGTCCGGAGACACTATTCTCTCAACTGACATGGTTTCCTCCACTTCTAATATTTAGCCAGGGTCTTTAACGCAATGCGCAACAAGTCTTCCACAGAAGGGTTTTTCTGGGAAAGTGAATCCAAACTGGGCACTGCGCTTTGTGCTTCCGCCAGACTGTAGCCTAAGGCCACAAGGGCGGACACAGTTTGACTGCGTACATTATCGTTGACACTTGGGGAGAAGGCTTGCTCTACAATTTGCTCCTTACCCAACTTATCTTTTAGTTCTAAGATTATTCTTTGTGCAGTTTTCTTTCCTACACCGGAAATCCCGGTGAGCGGCCCTGCATCGCCCATCACGATGGTTCTTCTCAGTTCATTGACATTTAATTTGGATAGAATATTTAAAGCTAATTTGGGTCCAATGCCGGAAACCTGCAGTAAAGTGATAAAAAATTCTCTCTCCGTTATATCTAAAAACCCGTAAAGACTGAGTTCGTCCTCCCGGATATGGAGATAAGTATACATGATCACTTCTTGCTGTAAGTCTGGCAGTTTATGTAAACAACTGGCGGGTACGTGTAAACGATAACCAATCCCTCCTACTTTAAGCACAACATAGTTTACACCAGTTGTGATTAACTCTCCTTGTAGAAATTCAATCATAAAAAATCCCTCCTGGCCAACTGAGAGTAAAAAGAATGTCCGTGACAGATAGCCAAAGCCAGGGCATCAGCTGCATCATCGGGACGTGGTATTTCCGGTATATTTAATATGGCCTTTACCATAAACTGCACCTGCTTTTTTTCCGCCCGCCCATAACCTACCACGGCCTGTTTTACTTGCAGCGGTGTATATTCATGGATCTGTACTCCCTTTTGATAAGCGGCCAGCATCAATACCCCCCTGGCCTGTCCTACTTCCAGGGCTGTCTTCACATTTTTATTGAAAAACAATTCCTCAATGGCTATATGATCCGGTTTGAATTTTTCAATAAGATTGATCATACCGGTATAAATTTGATTGAGCCGTACGGCGCCTTCATCTGTTTTCATACTACAAATTGTACCATATTCCAGGAGTTTAAATTTATTTCCCGAATGTTCTAAAAGCCCGTAACCCGTTATGACCGTTCCGGGATCAACACCTAAAATAATAATTTTACTCACCTCATATCTAAACACCTTATTATTTATAGTATTCGACGGTAGGTGTCTATCTCCTTTTAAAAACTGTCCTAACAAGATTAAACCCCTGTCCTATTAAAGAACAAGGGGTTTATGATCACTCATTATATTCATCTAAACTGTCTAAAGTGGCAATAAGCTCTTCCCAATCGATAAATCCCAGCCTGCCTGATCTAATTTTCTCCTGAATCTCGACAGGTAAACTGCTGAGCATGATATCGGTATTATGAACAAGGCCTCCTTCTTTGCCAACTTCCACGGGGCCTACATAGGCTGCTACTTTTTCTCCTGTCTCATCAGGTTCTAAATGCCATCTCTCTTTATGCTCGGGACATAGCCCTGGCTGGATCTTTTCAATAACTACCTTATTTTGTTCCCACTTAATTTTCCAGTTGGCAGATTCAGGATACTTAGCCTCCAACTCCGTATATGTCATATTATTAAATTCATTCCTGGCGGTCCCGTCTATAAGTTTTTCCGTATCACACCCTAAATTATATTTTGAACAAAGAGCATATTGTTCTCGTAAATATACGGATGTACCAGCATGAATTACCTGCTGTTTAACGGGGGGAATCACCACAGCTTCTTCGGGCTTCTCCCCGGACCCGGGCAATAAGGTTGTATAATAGTAAGCAACCAGGGCACTTACTAAGGACACCAGGAATAATGATAAATAAAGGTACCTATATTTACTGATTCGCATATTTCCCCTTCTTTACCAGATTGGGGACATTCCTGCCCCCAGAGACAGCCCCGAACTTCAGCAGGTGTGTCCCCTTTCCTTATTATTATGGTTTCCCAAATGCCAAAAAATTATACATATTCTGGTAAGAAAGGTTCTCTGTTCGCAAAATAAAAACCGCTTTCGCGGTTTTTATTGTAGTTGTTCCATAATATCGTCAGGAATATCAAAATTGGCGTATACGTCCTGGACATCATCATGCTCTTCTAGGTAATCCATCATGCGCAGCAGTAATTTTGCCTGGTCCAGGTCTTTTATTTCCACGGTATTCTGCGGGATCATAGCCAGTTCCGCCCGGGTAAAGGACAAACCTTCTTTCTCCAGAGCCTCTTTGACAGCCTGGAATTCCTCCGGCGCGGTGATGATTTGTACTTCTTCCTCTTCAAACTTAATATCTTCTGCGCCTTTATCCACAACAAGCAATATTAAATCATCTTCACTGAGATTTGTTTTAGCGGGCTCTAACACCAATACCCCTTTTTTTTCGAACATCCAGCCAACGCAGCCGGTCTCACCCATATTTCCGCCGTTTTTCGAAAAAATGTGCCTGATTTCCCCGGCTGTCCTGTTTCTGTTATCCGTGAGGACATTGATCATAACGGCTACACCGCCAGGTCCGTATCCCTCATAAACCAGCTCTTCGTAGTTATTGCTATCCTGGCCGCCTGCTCCTCTCTGGATAGCCCTGTTGATATTATCATTGGGCATGTTAGCGGCTTTGGCCTTTTGAATGGCAATCTTCAAGCGGAAATTTGCTTCGGGATTAGCTCCTCCCATTTTAGCCGCAACTATCAGTTCACGTCCTAGCTTAGTAAAAAGTTTACCCTTGAGAGCATCTTGTTTTCCTTTTCTGTGTTTTATATTAGCCCATTTAGAATGGCCTGACATTTGAATTACTCCCCCCATCCATTATTGCTAGATAGTCATATGAAAGGCACAGGAAACACCTGTGCCTTTTTGCTCGCTATTATATTTTAGCATAAACTCGGTTTGAAAACAATTTCGTATTATCCTTTGTGAAGTACAAACACTTGAACAGTGCGTCTTCCCCACTTCAAGGCTTGTGCTTTTGTTTCAAAAAATAGGTCAATCCTGTTACCTTTAATAGCGTTGCCGATATCTAAGGCTGTGGCATAGCCATATCCCTCTATGTATAACCTGGTACCCAAAGGAATAACGTCGGGATCAACAGCCACAACACCCACAGAGGGCCAAATGTCTGTATATGTTCTATTTCCAGTATGGGTATAACCTGTGGCCACCATGTTTAAGACACGCTCAAATTCCAGGGTTTTACCACCCCTGGAAACTGTCTGGCGGTTTCCCATGGCTACAACCTCTTTCACCGGCTCCCTTACCACTATTTTTTGTATCAGTTTCCTGGCTACCTCTTTACCATCTTCCAGCACCACTTCGTAAACGTATTTTTCTAAGCCGGGTTTTCCTTTCTGTAAAACACGCTGTTCCCCTTTATAAAGACTCTCTTCAGGTTTGCGCTCAACTTCATAGGGAATATCCTTCTGTTCGGTCAGATTCTTATTGGTCACGCGAATAACTTTAATCTGGCTGTCCGCCGCTTCCTGTAATCCTGGGATTACCTTATCATGTGGGCCTAAGGCTACTCCTGCTTCATCCAATACTTCTTTTACCAGTTGGGCAGTGGTGTTAAGGGATATATTTTTTCCATCTGCTATAATTCCCACGGATTTAGCCCGCTTGATTTCAATAGACATACCGTCTGTCAGGGCCGCTTCTATACCTGGTATAACCTGATCATTTTCATTGATAATAATTTTTCTTTCCTCGATTAATTCTTTTACAGTTTTGGCTCCGGTTTTAATGGCAACACTTTTACCCTGTTCAATAAGGTTTATTTCATGCTTGCCCAGGGTAATCTTGCTTCCCATAAACAACAGCAGTAGAAGCAAGATCATAATCACAATGTTGCGTGTAAGCTTCATAGGTCACCTCCAACTTATTATATTCGACATGTAGACACAAATCCCTTCTTCAATAAAATACCCGTCACCCGTCTAGAGCAAACCAGATCTTAGAATGGTATGTCATCATGAAGCAAAAGACATTAATTTTATTTAAACAAAAAGGATTATGAGGATAATAGAGAGAACCATATATCATAATTTCAATAGGATTTCTAAAAATATTAAGGAGGTAAGCCACAATGATTGTTACCACAACCCCTAATATAGAGGGGTACAGAATCAAAGAATACTACGGGATTGTCGCCGGTGAGGCTATTATGGGGGCCAACGTGGTGAGAGATATTTTTGCCAGTATTACGGATATTGTAGGCGGTCGTTCCGGTGCTTATGAGGAAAAACTTATTGAAGCCCGGACAATTGCTATGGAGGAAATGAAACAAAGAGCCAGAAAATTAGGAGCAAATGCCATAGTGGGCGTGGATATAGACTATGAGGTTGTACGGGAAGGAATGTTAATGGTGACAGTTTCCGGAACGGCGGTAAGAGCTGAAAACTAATAATAATCATAAAGGGCAGAAATCTCTGCCCTTTACTTATTTGGGGACATTCCTGCCTTTTAAGAAATACCTAAGCTTCAGCAGGTGTGTGCCCTTTCCTTATTTCTTACACTTTCTTATTTTCTATTGTTATGGATTTTAGATTTTGGATAGCGGTTTCGAAATCAGTCCTAAATTGATTTAATTGGGCAGCATCGCCGGTTTCCAGGTATTTCACCAAATAAAGATAAGTAGAAGCCAGTTTGCCTAAAGACTCGGATAATTCCTTTTTACCTGTCTCATTGGCCTTAAGGCCATAATCTGATACCTGACCCCAAATTTCCCTCGCAAGTTTAATGTCTTTATCTTTAATTGCTTTTTCTGTGGTCTCTACAGTTTTGTTAATAAGCTTTTCCATGAGATCCGGCTTTTCAAGGACTTGACTGTCACAACCTACAAAAGCAAAGGAGAACAGGAATAAGAGTAAAAATACCTTTGTGATTTTACGCATGGCGACATCTCCTTTAATCCCTGTTTTATAGAGCATTCTCTTTGTCCGCAATTATTTATAGCACTACTCTTTACGATAAGAAAGGCGTAATTTATGTAATTCTACATAAAAGCATATTTTCCTGCTTAAGAATATGTCCCGGGGAAATTTTTGCCTACATTTTATTATATGATGAGCTGCTTAATTAAGACATAAATTTTTGGGTAAAACAATGGAAACCCTGGTTCCTTGATTAACTTCGGATTCAACACTAATTTTCCCCGAATGGTTTTCTACTATTTTATAGCATACGCTAAGGCCCAGGCCAGTTCCGTGTTCTTTAGTACAGGAGTTATGCAGTTGGTGGAAATAAATAGAAAATAATAACTCAAAAAATATTTTAAAAAAGATCCTAATTTTCGACAAAAAAGGTCTTGACTTTTTCGAAAAGCCCCCATAATCGCTTTGGATGGTATTTTTTACCATCACTCTAGCGATATGGGTGATGTTGATGAAGAAACTGTGTAAACCAACTTTCGAAAAAAAGGATCACGGTCAAGGTGCCGGAATCCCGGTACTCAAGACAATTTGGGATTTGTTTGACCTGTCTCTGCTGTTTTCCCAGTCCGGAATACGCAAACACTCCGGAATTCCAGCGTGGCTCCTGGCTTTTGCCTACATCTGCGGCCTTGCTAATCATTCAAGTTCTGCAAATCAAAATGCTAAGTTTTCAACGGAAGCTCCATTTTTACAACAACTGCTTTCCGGGCAAATCATCTCTCAAAGTGCCTTCAGCCGGTTTCTCTCCAAGCCCTTTCAGTGGCTCCGGTTCTCTTTGGGCAGATTTGCCAGGTTACAAGAAAACACGGATAGCAGGCTGACCGACGGCGATATCATTGCCTTAGACGATACTAAAATTGAGCATCCTCACGGTAAAAAAATCCCCTTTCTCTGTTGGCTCTTTGACAGTTCGGATAAGTGCCATGTATGGTGCATTAATCTTGTGTCGACCCTGGCTGTCTTAAAGAATGGGCTCGAATATCCTATGCTGTGGCGCTTCTGGGTTAAAAATGGCCAGGAGAATGAAAAACAAACCAAGCTTGATCTTGCTAAACAGATGCTCGCAGAGGTGCGTCAGTTGAACAAGGCCAGACTCTGGGTAGCCATGGATCGCTGGTTTTTGTGTAAAAAGTTCCTGAACTGGCTGATGGGTCAAAATTTTGACTGGGTTACCAAAGCCAAACGTAACACGGCGCTATTCAGGAAAATCTACGACCCGGTACTAGGAAAGGAACGCTACATTAAACTTAATCCGAAGCAACTGCTGCGAGAAGTTTATTCCCAGCTTCGGGTCCTTGGCAAAGAATCGGTTCTCAGTATTCCGGACATTTACATCAAAATGCCCTATGAGACCTTAACACGCAAGGGAAAACCCATTACTAGACAACGTTTTTTACCCATAGCTGCCATTGCAGCCACTTATGAGAAGCAGGCTGTCGAGGGCAGCATAGTTCTTCCGGAGGAAGAATGCCCGGCAACCTTCAAGGATGCGTATCTCCTGATAAGCAATCGCGTAGATACGCCGGAAGAAGCTGCAACTGCCTATGCTAAACGATGGAGAATAGAAGTTTTTTACCGCACCGCTAAACAGAATCTTGGTTTAACATCTTGCTATGCTCAGTCTGAAACAGCTCATTTCGCACATGTGGAGCTCTTGTTTACAGCGAAGACCCTTCTTTGTTATGCCTCTTGGGAGTGCAATAAAGAAGGCGCCGAACAAGCCCCCTCCCTCTGCGAAGTGATAAGGTACTTCTTCAACGCCGGTTGTCGGATCCGCTGTTGCGAGCAGTTGATCCAAGTCTATTTTGACACGGCAACCCAGCGTTTTTCAAGGCTTATTGATAAATTCTGGCCACATTCTTTGGAACTTAGGTTATGGAATTGGAAAAATTATCCTGAAACTGCATAACTACTGTTTAGTAGTATAGAAAGGATTAAAAATTTTCTCCATTTGCTCTTTTGTCATACCACAGCCCGTATCTTTGATGACTACATAAATATATTCGGCATCTGCGAACGTGTTAATAGTTAAGATTTTTTGGGGGCTATGAACCATGGAATCAATAGCATTTAAACAAATATTTAAAATAACCTGTGTAATTTGGTTAGAATCACAGTATCCTTCGGGAGGATCAGCTTCTAAATCAGTCTCTAATTGTATACCCTTGGCCGTACACTGTGATTCCAGTAATATACTCATATCTAATATAATTTGATTAAAATTGCAAATGGTAAACTTTGGTGTGCTTGGTTTAGCATATTGCAAAAAACCTTTCAATAAATTATTGACCCGGTCAATTTCTTTATTAATTACTTTAAGATAATACTTTACCTCTTCAGGGTCTTTCTTCGTTATATTTCTCTCCAGCAACTGAATAAAGCCTTTAATGGTTGTCAGGGGATTTTTTACCTCATGCACAATACCGGCTGCCATCTGTCCCATAGCTGCATATTTCTCATTCTCCAGTAATTTCTGTTTTTCCCTGTATAATTGTCGTTCGTTTTCCATAGTCTTGCTGATGAGAATCCCCAAAAACCAGATGAAACAGATAAAGATAAACTCATAATCAATATTATTTCTTTGATTTATTGTGTCAGAAACAATCACTACAAGAGATGTAACTCCCGCAATTAATATAGTATATTTAATTGCATAACGTAAAGCCACTAGAACTGTAGGTAAAACAATAATTACCCGTACCGAGGAATCGTTGGTTTGGGCTAGCAGCCATCCGGAAATTAAAAGAAATACGACCCTTAAAAATAATTCCAATTTACTGGGTACATTGCTGTATTTAAACTTATACAGAGTACCCATATAAATAATAACGGCAATAATAATGATGACTATAGAGGCAAAAAATTGCCATTCTAAGATGGTAGGAGGGTCTAACCTGCGAATTAAAATGATACTTAAAAAGGCTAGAAATATACATTCAACAATAAAACTATATTGTTCTATCTTATAAATGTTATTGTTTTTTTGAGCACTCAAATTACCCCTTCTTTCCTCAATAAATTTACGGGAACGAGGAGGATTTATTACGCTACTATATTCCATTTTTAAATTATATCTTAATTATTTCTTTTTATAAAGGTTGCTCTCTATATATAATGAAACAAACATATACCGAATTGGGGATATTTCTATCACCAAAGAACCTCCCAATCTTCAGCAAGTGTGTCCCCTTTCATTAAAAGAAAGAAGAGACTCGGTTGAGTCTCTCTTTTAAATAAATAATCCTGGCAACGACATACTCTCCCAGGCCTCGTGGCCAAGTACCATCTGCGCTGAAGGGCTTAACTGCCGTGTTCGGGATGGGAACGGGTGTGACCCCTTCGCTATTGTCACCAGGAAAACTTCGTTTTCAGTTATTAGTTACTAGTTATTAGTTATTAGTTATTTTATCTTTAATACATTAATTCTCTCAAAACTGCACAGAGGTTTTGCACACCGATTTCACCAGCAACTATTAACCAGTAACCAGCAACTCACCGCCTACGGCGGTGTAGGTCAAGCCCTCGGCCTATTAGTACCAGT